>JBBDRD010000036.1:0-90702 GCA_040905665.1 Trueperaceae bacterium | reverse complement strand
GGGGCAGGGCAGGCAGGGGGGGGTCAGAAGAAATCGACTAGCAACTTTCCATGCTCCCTGGGTCGGCCGTTGGTCGCCCGTGCGGACCGGGCAACGCCGCGAGGAGCTGTGACCGGGCTGCGGCCAAGAGGAGTGATGGCGGCGCCATGATCCAGATCCCGCCGGAAACCGACTCTCGCCCCTGCTCGATGCGCTGCCAACCAGTCGTTTACGCCCACCAGGAGACTCCCGACGATGATTATCGTGAAGAACGCGGCACCTGCCAAGAGGAGCGGGCTAGCCATGAGCAAACACCTTGGCTGACGGTTGGATGATGTATTCGTTCATTGCCTCGATTCTATACCTTAGTTATTAAGGCGTCAAGTTATCAAGGCGTAAAGTCGGACCTAGGCAAGGACCCAGAGCACCCAGAAAACCGACCCGGTCGCTTCGCGCAGGAGGAGGCCGGCTCACGAAACGGTACACTCGACCCGGTATGGCTCCTAGATAGCGGGTAGGAGCGGCCGGAGCACAGATGCTGATTCCCATCGAAGAGATCCTCGAGGCTAGAGCGCGGCTCGCGCCCTACCTGCCGGCGACCCCAGTAAAGAGAGCCGAAGGCTATAGCCGCCGGCTCGACGCAGCGGTCATGCTCAAGCTCGAGCTGTTCCAGCCTACCGGGGCATTCAAGGTCCGCGGGGCGCTCAACGCGCTCCTCTGCCTGGATGTGCGCGCCCGCAAGCGAGGCTTTATCGCCTCCTCGGCCGGGAACCACGGGCTGGGGTTGGCTTATGCGGCCGCCACACTCGACTCCCCGGCCACGGTCGTCCTACCGGAAAGCGCGCCGCCGCGCCGAGCCGCCCTGATCGAGCGTCTGGGCGCTCGAGTCATCGTGCATGGGGAGGATTGGAACGCCGCCAACCGTAAAGCGCTCGAACTGGCCGAAAGGGAGGCACTCACCTACGTGAGCCCCTTCGATGACCCGGCGATCATGGCCGGACAGGGGAGCATCGGGCTCGAGCTGCTCGAGCAGGTACCAGATCTAGATGTTGTCGTGTGCGCAGTAGGCGGGGGCGGATTGATCTCCGGGGTTGCATCGGCGGTCAAGGCGTTAAAGCCCGAAGTGCGAGTAATCGGGGTGGAGACCGAGGGGGCGGACTGCATGGCCCGCAGTCTGGCGGCAGGTAGGATCGTCGAGCTGGAGCGCTTCACCTCGATCGCCACCAGCCTGGGCACCAAACGGACCCAGGAGCGGCCCTTTGGCATCGTCTGCGAAGCGGTGGAGCGGGTGGAGGTAGTCTCCGATGCGGAGGCGCTCGAGGAGCTGTTCCGCTTGCTTGACGAAGAGAAGCTGCTGGTCGAACCGGCGGCATCTTGCACCCTCGCGGCGCTGGTCGCCGGCCTTGTACCCGACCTCACCGGGGCAGTTGTTGCACCGGTGATGTGCGGAGCGAACGTCACCCTGGCCCAGGTACTAAGGTGGCGGGAGGAGTTCTCCGTGCGCTCCTTGACCGCAAGGTGATTTGCCATGAGATTCGAGGGTCTCTTCGCCGGACCACTTCGCCGGGCCGCGGTTATGGTTCCATTGAGCGAAGCCCCTGGGAGGTAAGCAGAGATGGAAATGTGGATCTGGATCGGCGGCGCGCTGATAGTGGGTGTGGTTCTTGGCGCAGTCGGCGCCTTGCTGACGTTGCGCCGACGCAGGGGCGACGCTGGGAAAGCCGACAGCATTCGCCGCGAGTTCGAAGGCTACAAGGAGGAAGTGAACGATCACTTCGTGCAGACGACCGAGCTCGTCAATAACCTCACCCACTCGTACAAGGCGGTTTACGACCACCTCGAACAGGGCGCCTACCGGCTGGTTGGCGAGGAGGCGCTTCGCAAGCAGCTGGGGAACGTCGACAGTGAGTCCGTGAAGCTCGAGTACATCGGCCGTCGCGAGCGCTCTGCGGTGCTGGGCGTCAACTCGTCGGAGGACACCCAGACGGAGGAGAGCCCTGTTCGCTAGCCAGGCAATCGACTGGCTGGAGCGAGTCTGATCTGCCTAAATTCGCTTCTCTCGTTGCCTGCGAGGAGCTTCAGCTTGCCTGCGAGGAGCTTCGGTATCGAACACCATGGAGGCACCGCCGCTAGCTGCAGCGGATGCTTCCGACTCTTCTACCTCGGCCTGTTTGGATTGCAAGTACTGCTCGAGTACGCGCTCGCTTACCTTGAGCCGTCGCGCTATCTGCTGCTTGCGAGTCTCTGCCCGTTCGATCGAAGCCATCGCTGCCTCCCGATAAAAGTTTATCACTCGCTAGATGAGGAAGTGAATATTCCAGGAGCCGTTAAAAGTACCCCGTGATACACTTTCGTACAGAGTGAAATGTTCCCTTCCAGCGCTGCTTTTTGCCCTCCTGTGCCTACTACTGGGCACGGTCTCCGCTCAAGAGCGTCACAACTCGCTCGCCGTCGACGAGAATCTGTCTGAGGAATCCGGGCCGTACTACTTCATCGCCTACGGTGACTCCAGCAACGCCTACGCCAAGGCGGTACCCCTTGCTCAAGCCATGGGCTTGCGTCTCGAATACAGCAACGAGACCAAAACGCTCACCTTCAGTGGCAACGGAACCACCGCCCGCATGCAGGCCACCTCCGACGTGGCCGAAGGGCTGGAGAAGAGGTCCGGTGTCTTGAGCGCAAATGGCGGCGATATCGCTTCTCCCATGGCGATCATCGTTGGCGGTGTCTCCTACGTCCCGATCGTCCCCATAGCCAAGGCGTTCGAGTGCGATTACGCCTGGCACAGTCAGTACCGGCTGATCACTGTCAACCTGCCGGCAGAGCCGCCCGCGTTGCCTCAGACCTCCGTCTCGCCTACCCAGCTCGCTTCCGCACAGCCCGGCACCACGCAAGCCTCTGCCGGCGACGCCACGATTTCGGGCTTTCGCATTGGCGTGCATGATGAGTTCACTCGGGTCGCCGTCGACTTGGGCAGCGTTAGCGAGTACAGCATCGCCGTCCGCGACAACATGATGCTGATTACCTTCGCCGCCAACTCCACGGCTGGGGAGCCGTGGGAGCAGCGCGACGAGAACCTGCGCGCCGTCTACTTCACGCGCGTCTCGGGCCGCCCGGCCTTGCTGGTCAGGACTCGCCATGACCTTGGGGCCGATGGCAGCGGCTTCCGCACCGGCCGGACCGAATCCAATACCCTCTACTTCGACTTCGCTCCCCTATTGACTGGATCGGCGGTAGCGCAGCTAGTCACCGACATACCGGCTGAACCTCTGGCATTGGGTCCCGACCAAGCGCCTGAGCCGGTCGCGGTCGCCCCCACTCCTCCTCAGGCGCGCCCGGTGGTGGTTCTGGACGCTGGACACGGCGGAAAGTTTGCCGGTGCGCACAACGGCCACTGGAAGGAAGAGGAGATAGTTCTTAGGGTGGCGCTCGCCGCCAAGGCTCTGCTGGAAGCTCGCGGTGTCGAGGTGATCCTCACCCGCAGCGGCGACAATCACCTCTCCGCCGACTACCGCGGCGACCTGTCGGCGCGTGCCGATTTCGCCACGCCGGAGCGCAACCTGTTCGTGTCGATACACGCCAATTCATTCAGCAGCAGCGGCGCGGAGGGGATCGAGACTTTCGTCTTCGGCGAGCCGCTCGACCCACGCCTCGTCGAGCGCGCCATCACGGAGAACGGCGGCGGCAATCGCTCTCTCGGCCAGGCCCTCACCGACGAGTCGTTTCGGGTTGCCAGTGAGACCTCTGGCCAGATCCTGCGTGAAACGCAGCTCAACTACAGCCGCCGCCTGGCGCACTCGGTCCAACGGAAGTTGGTGCAGGCCTCGGGCGCAACCGACCGCGGGGTCAAGCAGAACGTCTTCTTCGTGCTCAGAAACGCCCGCACTCCCGCGATCCTCGTAGAACTCGGCTTCGTAAGCAACCCGGAGGAGGGCCGAAAACTGGCGAGCGAAGCGTATCAGGCGATGTTGGCGCAGGCGCTCGTCGATGGGATCCTTGAATTTCTCGATACCGGTGGAACGCTGGCGGTTCGTTGAGGAACTCGCGCACTTGTACGATCGGGACGGCGAGTTGCGGCGGACCGCGGCGCCTGTGAGCGACCGCTTTAGTGTTAGCATTGCGGCAGCATGTCACCCGCTCCCCGAGAGTGGAAAACGGGCACGGCGGACGTCACCGAAGGCGCCGGAGGAGTGGTCGTCAACAACGAGGAGAAGATCCTCCTGATCCGGCATTACAACGGCACATGGGTTTTCCCTAAAGGGCACATCGACCCGGGCGAGACCCCGCTCGAGGCGGCCCTGCGAGAGGTTGCCGAAGAAGCAGGCGTCGACTGTCGCTGCCCCGATCCACACAAGACATTCAGTACGCGCTACGTGAACGCCCGAGGCGAGGCGCGCCAGATCACTTGGTATCTACTTCGTACTGACGCGACGGAGCCACGGATGAGCGAGCCGTTGTTCCCCGAAGGGGAGTTCATCGGCCCGGATGAGGCGTTGGGAAGGTTGTCATTCCCAGAGGATCAGAAGCTTTTGCGCCAGGCGCTCGGCCCCGCGATATGACGCACCGGGCAACGGGCGGGATGCTGGGAAATAGCGGCGCCTTCAGCCAGGAGGGCCTGCTCGACCTGGCGTTACGACTCTCCTGTAGCGGGACGCTGGCGGTGCGCTACCCGGGCGGAACCCGTCTGCTGCTCCTCGACAATGGGCGTATCAAGAGCAGCTTCGATCTTGGCACCCCAGGCGAGGCAAGCTCGAGTGGTGTCGACTTCCACTTCGAACCCCACCACGTTGCGGACGTGGCGCAGCTGTCCAGTCCCTTCCCCAGCTCGGTATTGGGCGTAATGAGAGCTTTGCCGATATTCGGTCCTGCTCAACCACTGCCGACCGGACTAGTCGATTTGAGGGCTCTCGTGAGCAGGGCCAAGGCGGAGAGGCTTACTGGCGCTCTAACGGTCGCCGGCGCCGCCACGAGCCCGGACGGCGCGACCCCGGCCACCGCGGACCTGGCCGCCGCAACTGCACCTATGAGGCCCGCCGACAAAGCATCCACAACATCGACCACGACCCCCGTCGCAACGAGTAACCGGGCGGAGCGGGGCGTCGCACTCTTCCACGAGGGGCGCATCGGGGCCGCCTTCTTCGAGCGGGAGGGGCAGGTTTGGGAGCGGAGCGACGCTTTGCGAGCCATCTACCGGTACAGCCTCGAGAGCGAGCGGCCCCCAATGCTGCTGCATCCGATCGGCGGGGAGTTGATGCGCGGCCTGTTGGGACTCGCACTCGAGCGCAGGGCGGCCGCCGGCGATCCCAACAACTACACCGGCGTTACAGCCAGTGAAGGCGGCTACACCTTCTACTGTGAGGGAAAGCCGTACCTGCATCTCGCTGCTCAACTTCTGGGCACCGGTGGACGTTTCACCCCGCTCGAGACGGTGCCCGACCTACAACTGCCCGACGATCCTCCAGGCTGGGAGCGGCGTCGTTTCGACCTCACTCTGCGGGGTAGAGACGCGCTCAACCCGATGACCGAGCTGTCGATGAAGTTCGGCGACAATTACGGCGTAAACGGCAGAAATGTACTCGAAGCGATTCGCCGTGGGCTCAGCATCGAAGATGCCGCTGCACGTCTGGAAATCGATCTTCAGGAACTAAAGCCGTGGCTCGAGCGTCTCCAATCGGACGGTCTGATAAGGCCGCGCAACTGACGGGGCATGATCACCGAACCGCATTCGGGCGGTGAGTTGCGCCATGGTACGCTTCTACCTCGTATGTCCTGCCACTCCAGTATGAACGAACCATCCGCCTTGCCCTTAACGGACGAGTCCATAACCGGGGTGCCCTTGACCGAGGTGTCCTTAACCAGGGTGTCCTTAACCTCCTTAACCAGGGTGTCCTTAACCGAGGTGTCCTTAACCGAGGTGTCCTTAACCGAGGTGTCCTTAAGCGCCGAGGAGGCAACCCCCCTAGACTCCACCACCGAGGAGCGGCCTTGAGCGAAACATATGACGAGATTTCGCTACGCGACCTCTACCTGATAATCAAGCGTGGTTTCCCGCTGATACTAGTCGTGGCCGTACTCGCCGCGGCCGGCGCACTGCTCTTCGTTACCCTCCGTACGCAGCGCTACCAGGCCGAGACCACGGTCCTCATCAACCCTACCCCTGTGCGGGTTCAGGGCACTCGAAATCTGGCGTTGGAGCAGGGGAACAGCGTCTCATGGGAGACCTACCAGACCATCGCCTTTAGCAGAAGCGTCATCGAGGACGCACTGAGTCGGCTCGAACCCGGTACGGCCACCGTCGACATGCTACGTGGCAGTGGTGAACTGACCCGTCTGGCCGGGCCGCAGAACGCCAGTCAGATCGCGCCCCTCACAATTTCCCATGCCTTCACCCACGCCGACCCGGTTGTAGCCGCCGCCACCGCCGATGCCTGGGCGTCCGCGACGGTAGAAACGGTGAGCGCGGGTTTGCTGGCCAGCCTCGAATCGGTGCGAACCGCCACCGCGCAGCAGTTGGAGAGCCTCGAGCAGCAGTTGTCGAGCCTCGAGGAGCGGTGGACGGAGTTTCAATCGCGCGACGAGAGCGAACTGGTCGGATCGCGGTTGACGGGCCTGGCCGAGCGGGTTCCATTCAATGAGGCCATCCTGGAAGAGGCGGAGCGGGCGATCGCCACCGCTCAGGGCGAAAGAGAGGCGCTGGCGGCGGTAGAGACGAGAAGCGCCGGTAACGTCGCCGACCCTGGGACCGCCGCGGCACTCCTGGAAGATCGCGAGGGATTACCGCCCGACACCTTATCCACGCTCACCGCCTTGCTGGGTGAGAGCGGCGCCGGCAACTCCGATCTGGTGTCGTTGGTGCGTGAGGTCGAGCTACAGCGCCTCACTGCCGAACAAGCAGGTCTCATCGCGATGCGCGATGCAACCGAGATTCAACTCGAGGAACTGCGGGAGCAAGCTCAGGTGCTTCGTGAGCGCCAGGCTGGGATGGTGCTCGAACGCGACCGGCTCCGGCGTCAACTCGAGGTGGCCAATAGCGCGCATGCCGACTTGGCCGAGCTCGAGCCTATTATCGAGTACATATACGAGCTGGCGCCTACCAATAGTCGGATCCTCAGTAACGCCTCACTGCCTAGCGATTCGGTGGGACCACGCGGTTTGTTGGTTGCGGTGCTGGCCGGATTGGTCGGCGGAATGCTGGCGCTGTTGTACGTATTCCTGAGGGCGGCGGTCTCGGAACCGGACGAGCAGCTGGCCAGGGAGCCGGTTCAAGCCACCCCCGCGCACTAGTGGCCAGGCGTGATCACTCCGACCTAACTTTGGCGGTTATCCACTTCCAAACCCCAGAGTTGCTCGAGCGCTGCCTCGAGAGCCTTCGCTCCGCCGCACCACGGGGCCGCATAATCGTGGTCGACACCGGGGAGCAAGAACCGCTGCCGGACGAATGGGCACCGTCGCACCCTGGCGTTGAGTTACTTCGCGAAGCCAATCACTCCTACTCAGCGGCCGTCAACGCTGCGCTGCGCCGCTGCCGGACCGTGCGGTTCGCCCAAATGAATGCCGACGTCGTCGTGCGACCCGAAACCTTTGACGATCTCGCCGCAGCGCTCGAAGCGAGCGGAGCAGCGATGGCCGGTCCCCTGGCACGAGACGGCCGTGGACGATTGCAGCGCAACGGCCTCCCCTATCGCTGGCACCAGTGGCGGGCCCACAAGTCGGGCGGCTGGCACTACGCGCCCTGGCTTTCCGGCTGCCTTCAGTACCTCCGCTGTAATGCCGTGGAGCGAGTAGGGGGAATGGACACCACGCTGAGGTTCTACAACGAGGACATGGAGTGGTGCCTGCGACTCCGCTCGGTGGGAGAGCGCTGCGCGCTGGTGGATAGCGAGATCGTCCACTTGGGTGGCAGCTCCACCTCCGCGTCTTCTTTACCGCTCATCGAAGGGCTACGTGGCGGCTACCTCCTCAGCAGACGTTACCGTGGTCCCTTTGTCCGCGGCTTGCATCGTTGGGCAGTAATGGCGTTAGCAGCGGTATTAGCCGTGGCCGCGCGGCTGCCCGAGCAACGTTTGGCCTACCGTCAGGTGGCATTGATGCTGTGGCGCCGCGACGTAGACGAAAGTCCTTTCGGCGCCACCCTGGGGAGCCAGAATTCCCACTTCCTGCAAGGCGCCATGTTATCGAAAGCCACGTTACCGGAAACCACGTTACGGGAACCCAAGCTACCGGAAACCAAGCGCCCGGGAGTTTCATTTCAGGAATCCTCGTTGCAGGAGTCCTCCATGCACGATGGGGCGGCGAAATGAACTTCCGGTTCACGCCACTCAAACTTCCCGACGTGATCATGGTGAAGACCAGGGGCTTTTCCGATGACCGTGGGTACTTCATGGAGAGCTACCGGGAGAGCACCTTCGCCGAGGGCGGAATCGGAGCCCGCTTCGTTCAGGACAACCGCTCCTTGTCAAGCAGAGGGGTACTGCGAGGCCTCCATTACCAGCGCCCGCCCTTTGCTCAGGGCAAGCTTGTCTCGGTCCTGCAGGGCGAGGTCTTCGACGTTGCCGTGGATTTGCGCCCGAACAGCGCCACGTTTGGACAGTGGGTGGGCGAGCTACTCTCGGACGAGAATCGGTTGATGCTCTGGATTCCCGAGGGCTTCGCCCACGGTTTTCAGGCGACCACTAGGGTCGCTAAGGTGCATTACAAGACTACGACCGAGTACGCTCCACAGGCTGATGCCGGCCTGCGCTGGAACGATCCGGAGCTTGCAGTCGAATGGCCGATCTTGCCGCCCTTACTCTCGGCCAAGGACGAGGCGCTGCCCGGCCTCGCACAGGTGCGGGATGACTTCGCGGCGTTGGAACCGCAATGAGATCATCTGCCCCCCTTGTGACGCCGACGATCGCCATTATCGGGGCGACCGGGCAGCTGGGTAGCGATCTCGTGCAGGTCGTTCGCGAGGACGGTCGCTACCGGGTGGAGGGCTTCTCGCGCGAGGAACTCGACGTGACCGACGCGGTGGCGCTCGAGCGCGAGCTGGCACCGGGAAGGTTCGCCGCTGTAGTGAACACCGCTGCCCTCACGAACGTCGATCTGTGTGAAGAGCGTGGCGAGGATGCCCTGGCGGTCAACTCGACCGGCGCCTATCTGGTGGCGCGGGCCTGCGCGCGTGCCGGCTCCAAGAACGTGCTGATAAGTACCGACTTCGTTTTTGGTGGCCGGACCAACAGAGGGACACCGTACGACGAGCACGACTCGCCCCAGCCGGTCAACATCTACGGCGCCAGTAAACTCGCCGGCGAAACTCTCGCTTTGATCGCGTCGCCAGACACCCTCATCCTGCGCATCTCCAGCGTGTTCGGCAAGGCGGGCGCGCGCGGCAAAGGCGGAAACTTCATCGAAACGATTCTGGAACGGGCTCGTGCCGGCGCACCTTTGAAGGTAATCGACGACATCATTATGTCGCCAACCTATACGGTGGACGTAGCGCGAGCATTGCCCGAACTGCTGTTGGCGAACGCGACAGGGGTGGTGCATCTGTCGAACGCCGGAAGCTGCTCCTGGTTCGAGTTCGCGAAAGCTGCGCTGGAGCTGGCCGGTCTTGGAGTTGAGATCGAGCCGGTCTCGTCCGACGAGTTTCCGCGACCTGCTAAGAGACCGCGCAACAGTGCCTTGACGAGCCGCCGACTCGAAGGGTTGATCGGGCGAGCGATGCCGCGCCGGCAGGAAGCTTTGCGTGAATACCTCGAGGAGAACGGGCATTTGGCAGCACGCCAGGAAGCACGACAGGAAGCATCCCAAGCGGAGGAACCGTCATGAAAGGCATCATCCTCGCGGGAGGCAGCGGCACTCGCCTCTACCCCGCTACTCTGGCCGTGAGCAAGCAGCTGCTGCCGGTGTACGACAAGCCGATGATCTACTACCCGCTTTCGGTGCTGATGCTGGCCGGAATCCGCGAAATCCTCATCATCAGCACCCCACGCGACCTGCCGCAGTTCCAGGAGCTGCTGGGCGACGGTGGCCGCTGGGGCCTCAGGCTCTCCTACGCTCAGCAACCCAAGCCGGAGGGTCTGGCGCAGGCACTGCTCATCGGCGAGGAGTTCCTGGCCGCGGACCGGCTGGCGCTGATCCTGGGCGACAACATCTTCTTCGGCTACGGGCTGTCGGGCATGCTCGAGCGCGCGGCCGCCCGAGAGAAGGGCGCCACGGTGTTCGGATACTACGTGCGCGACCCGGAACGGTACGGTGTCGTGGAATTCGATCCACGTGGCAGGGCGGTCAGCATCGAAGAGAAACCGCGCAAGGCCAAGAGTCACTACGCTGTTACCGGCCTCTACTTCTTCGACAACCGGGCGGTGGAGTTCGCCAAGGGCCTCAAGCCTTCGCCACGCGGAGAGCTGGAGATCACCGACCTAAATCGGCGCTACCTGGAGCGCGGCCTGCTGAACGTCGAGCGGATGGGCCGCGGCATGGCGTGGCTCGACACCGGGACCCACGAGAGCCTCCTGCAAGCGAGCAACTTCGTGGAGACCGTCGAGGCCAGGCAAGGCCTCAAGGTCGCCGCGCCGGAGGAGATCGCCTACCGGCAGGGTTGGATCGGACCGCGCCAGCTCCGTAACCTCGCCGAACCGATGAACAACAACAGTTACGGGCAGTATCTCGTCACGCTCGCCGATGAAGCAAACATCGACTAGCCGAAATGGCGGCGGAACTGGCCGGTGCGGTCACTGCTCAGAATTCACTCACCGTGCTAGCATCGCAACGCTTGCCGGTGAGTCGCTTCTGCTGGAGCTTTCGGCATGCTTACCGCAGTAGCATCACGGCCACCGCGTCCCCCACACGACCAATGGCAGCCACGGCTGCAGCGAGGAGAAAAAGAGAATGAACGTCACGATCATCGGCACCGGTTATGTGGGTCTCACGACGGGGGTTGCACTGGGTTACCTGGGGCACGACGTTACCTGCGTCGATAAGAATCCGTCGATCGTCGAGCGCTTGAGCCGAGGTGAGTCGACCATTCATGAGCCGGGAATCGAGGAGCTCCTGAGGGGCTCGCACGCTTGCTTCACCGGCGAGATCCCCACGCTGGATGGCGCAGGTATCGTGGTTATCGCGGTGGGCACTCCCACCAAGAGCAACGGTGACGCCGACCTGCAGTACGTCGATGCTGCTGCGCGCGAGGTGGCGGAGCGGATCACGGCGGGCGCTCAGCTGGTTGTGGTGAACAAGTCGACGGTGCCGATCGGTAGCGCCCGCCATGTCGACGGCATCATCCGCCGTACCCTCGAGGCGCGCGGCGTCCAGGCAAGCGTTTGGGTGGCTTCGAACCCTGAGTTCCTGGCCGAGGGCAAGGCGGTACATGACACCCTCTACCCCGACCGGATCGTCATCGGGGCCGAGCACCCCACCGCCGTGGGAATGCTGCGTGAACTCTACGCTCCGCTGTTGGAGCAGACGTTCGAGGCGCCCGTGGAGACGCCACGTCCCGAACGCTACCCGCTCCCGTCGCTCATCACTACCACGCCCACCTCTGCCGAACTAACCAAGTACGCCGCCAACAGCTTCCTGGCAACGAAGATCAGCTTCATCAACGAATTTGCCGGGCTGGCCGAGCGAGTTGGCGCCGATATCACCGAGGTGGCCAGGGCGATCGGTCTCGATGACCGAATAGGGCCTCGCTTCCTTCACGCCGGCATCGGTTGGGGCGGAAGCTGCTTCGGTAAGGACACCCGCGCGATCATCGCTACCGGCGAGTCCTACGACTACGAAATGACCATCGTCAAGAGCGCGATAGAGGTGAACGATCGGCAGCGGCTGCACGTTATCGAGCGGCTCCAGGAGCAACTCAAGGTGCTGCGCGGCACCACGATAGGGCTCTTGGGACTGTCGTTCAAGGGGAACACCGACGACCTGCGGGATGCTCCGGCCCTCACCCTCATCGAGTGCCTGACCGACCGTGGTGCGGTAGTGCGGGTCCACGATCCCGTCTCGATGCCGCTCTGTCAGGTACTCCACCCCCAGCTGGAAGTGGAGTACTGCGAGGACGAACCATGTCTTTCAATGGGTTGTGACGCGGTGGTGCTTGTCACCGACTGGCCGGCGTACCGCAACTTGCCGCTAGAGCAGATGAAAGAGCGCATGCGCGGCGACCTGATCCTCGACGCCCGCAATTTGCTCAATGCCGAAGAGGTCCGGAGGCACGGACTCAACTACGTCGGCATCGGGCGCTGATTCGGCGCTGTGGCGGTAGGGCCTGACACCACCTGAACACTCGTGGGTATAGACGCTGCATTGGCAATCTCAACTGTGGTGGCGGTGCTGGGCGCCCTCACCTTCACCCGGCTGGCGCCCGACTTGGCGTTCGGCGCTGGACTAACGGTGCTGTTGGTGACCGGCGTGCTCGATCCCGCCGAGGCATTCTCCGGCTTCTCCAACGAAGGCGTGCTGACCGTTGCAGTGCTCTATGCGGTAGTCGCCGGCTTGCGTGACACGGGCGGTATTCACTGGATCTCCCGGAGGCTACTGGGACGGCCCAAGACCCTTACCGGTGCGATGGTGAGGTTGATGGCGCCGGTAACCTTCCTTAGCGCTTTCTTGAACAACACGCCCATCGTCGCCATGCTCATCCCGGCCGTGCGCGAGTGGGCCCGTGGGAACAACCTGTCGGTATCGAAGCTGATGATCCCGCTCTCCTACGCGGCCATCCTGGGCGGCACCACTACCCTCATCGGAACCTCCACGAATCTGGTGGTGAACGGCCTGCTCATCGAAGCCGGACTGGGGCGGATAGGCATGTTCGAACTGGCCTGGGTGGGTCTGCCCACCGCGGCCCTGGGCCTGGTCTTCATCATTGCTGCGCGGGCACTCTTACCCAATCGGGTCTCCTCGATGACCCAACTGAGCGATCCCCGTGAGTACAGCATAGAGATGCAGGTCATCGAAGAGGGGCCGTTGGTGGGCAAGAGCATCGAGGATGCCGGCTTGCGGCACCTGCCGAGCGTCTTTCTCGTGGAGATCGAACGCGGAGAGCGGATCGTGCCGGCGGTCTCGCCACGGGAACTGCTTCAGGGCGGCGATCGCCTCGTTTTCGTGGGCGTGGTCGAGTCGGTGGTGGAACTACAGCGGATCAACGGGCTGGTCCCGGCCACCGATCAGTTGTTCAAGCTCGACGCTCGCCCGTCGCAACGGATCCTGGTCGAGGCCGTGGTGTCCAACTCCTTCCCGATGCTGGGCAGGCGTATCCGCGAGAGCCGCTTTAGGACTGTGTACGGGGCGGTGGTGATAGCAGTGGCACGCAACGGCGAACGGTTGCGTGCGAAGATCGGCGATATCATTCCGCGGCCCGGTGACACGCTGCTGTTGGCGGCCGGACCGGACTTCGTGGAACGCCACCGGAACTCGCGCGACTTCTACCTGGTGAGCCCCATCGAGGACTCCAACCCGCTGCGCTTCGAGCGGGCCGTGCCGGCGCTGCTGATCCTGGTGGGCATGGTGCTCACCGTGTCGCTCGGCTGGTTGAGGATGGTCGAGGCGGCGATGCTGGCGGCGGCGCTCATGCTCGTCGCCCGCTGCACCACCTCGGCATCGGCGCGTCGTGCCATCGATTGGTCGGTGCTGCTGGTGATCGCCTCGGCGTTCGGCCTGGGACACGCACTGGAGAAGACAGGGGTAGCGCAAGCGATGGCGATGGGCATCGTGGAGGTGGCGGGCACCAGCCCGTTGGCGGCCTTGGTCGCGCTTTACGCTACTACCGCATTGTTCTCGGCAGTTATCACCAACAACGCGGCAGCAGTACTGATGTTCCCAATAGCTGCCGCGCTCGCCCGGAGCATGGGAGTCGACGTCATGCCTTTCGCCATCGCGATCGCCATGGGCGCCTCGGCATCGTTCGCCACTCCCGTCGGCTATCAGACGAACCTGATGGTGTACGGTCCCGGCGGCTACAACTTCCGTGACTATCTCCGCCTCGGCCTACCGCTTACCGTACTGGCGGGTATCGTGGCGGTCGCCGTCATCCCGATGGTTTGGCAGTTTTGAGGAGATTTGGAAGTCCCGTCTCTTGCCAGCCAATGAGCTTCGCCGTAGCTACTTTGCGAGTCAAATCGATCGCGCATACAATGGCGGGTGGTGATAACGGCGGCCAGGAAGGACGCGGATTGCTCAAACGGCTGGAGACCGATATGAAAACTTCCTACGGTAATCTCCCGGATCTAGGGCATGCCCGCTCGCTGATCCTCCGTGGCCTCGAGGGATACGCGGCCGAGGTATTTCTGTTCGGGTCGTTTGCTCGTGGCCAGGGCACGCTTGGCTCGGACATCGATATAGCAGTGCTTCCCCTCGAACCGATTCCGAGCGAGGTCTTTAGCAGCTTGCGGAACGACCTGGAAGAAGCGCCCCTTCTCTTCTCGGTCGAACTGATCGACCTTTCCTCGACGAACTGGGAATTCAGAGAGCGGGTAGTACGAGAGGGCGTACGGTGGGACGAGTCCGCGAACGCTTAGATGTGGCCCGAAAAGCATTGGCGACGCTGCAATCGTTGCCTCTTGCTACAAGTACCGATGACGTTGTGCGAGATGCCGCCATTCAACGCTTCGAGTACACGTTCGAGGCAACCTGGAAGGCGGCCCAGCAGTTTCTGCGGGAACTGGAGGGTCTTGCGGTGGCATCCCCGAAGGGGTCTATACGAGAATCGTTCCAGAACGGCCTGCTTACAGAGGAGGAGGCCCGAGCCGCAATGGGAATGGCCGACGATCGCAACCTCACTGTCCATACCTACAATGAATCCCTTTCCCAGGCCATTTTCTCGAGACTCTCCACACATGCAGCGATTATGGGCCGCTGGCTCCAAGCCATGGAAGAGAGAACGAACGAGAGTACTCTCTAGCTCATCGGTATCCTGGTCGTCTCGCGCCATAAGCTGGCGATGCATTGGAGACTCATGAGCACTAGCGAAGAGGAAAGCAACAACCAGTTGGCCGGACTCGCGCCCCAGGTCGCGGAGCTTGCAGTTCGCGCTGGTCACGCGATACTCGAGATATACGGCGGTGACTTCGAAGTCGAGACCAAAGCCGACAGCTCACCCCTCACCCAGGCCGATCTAGCATCACAAGAAATCATCGTTGCCGGGCTGGCGCAACTCACGCCGGACCTTCCGGTACTCGCCGAGGAGACAGGAGAGCTGCCGTTCGAGGAGCGACGATCATGGCGGCGGTCGTGGCTGGTCGACCCGCTCGACGGGACCAGGGAGTTCGTCAAGCGTAACGGCGAGTTCACGGTCAATATCGCAATGGTTGAGGCTGGGCAACCCATCTTGGGCGTCGTACACGCTCCCGTGCTGGGCGTGACCTACTTGGCTTCACGTGGGGGCGGAGCTCGCCGTTTGGACGCTAGCGGTGAGAGGTCGATTGCCGTTTCGCCTCCACCTGACAATGAGCTTCATGATGGCGAGCTTCATGGTGGCGAGCTTCGGATCGTGATGAGCCGCTCACACGCCAATGAAGCTACGCTAAGGTTCATCGGCAGGCTCGAGCGGGAGTATCGGGTAAACGCCGTCTCGCAGGGTTCGGCGTTGAAGATGTGCCTGGTAGCCGATGGCACGGCCCACATCTACCCGCGCCTGGGACCAACGATGGAGTGGGATGTGGCGGCAGCGCAGTGCGTGGTCGAAGAGGCCGGCGGCCAGCTGGTCACGCTCGACGGAGCACCGATGGGCTTCAACCGCCCGAACCTGGTAAATGAGTCGTTCCTTGCCTGTTATGGGGATGCGGAGAAGTGGTTGAGGCTGCTGGGGAATACCGGTAATGGGTAGAACGCGGTGTGATTCTTGCCGCGCTCTACCCATCTAATCCCAGAAGCTAACCCAATCTTCATCTAGGACCTTGGGAAGTGAAGACGCCAACGGAGGATTTTGGCGTGCGGGATATACTTGCCTTCGCGTCGCACGGACGGCTCGAGCTGTTCGCACTCCCCCAATTCGACGCGCAACGTACCTAGCAACACCTCTAGGAGTTTTTCTTGATGCAGTTTTCCCCAGACTCGTCCCCAATTGCGCCACATGGTGGTGTCCTGGTCGATCGTTTCGCTCCTGCCTCTGATCTTGGCGGCTTGCGGGAGCGAGCCAAGAGCCTGCCGTGCCTGCGCTTATCTGCTCGGAGCCTGGCCGATGTCCGGTGCCTGGCTACCGGCATCTACAGCCCCCTCGACGGTTTCGTGGGCGAGAGAGAGTACCAATCGATCATCGAGGACATGCGTCTGCTCAGCGGCTTGGCCTGGTCGATTCCCATCACTCTGCAGGTGAGTGAGGCTCAGGCCGAGCAGGTACGCCGTGGCAGTGAGGTGGCGCTGGCCGACTCCACCGGCAAGATCGTTGCCCTGCTCGAGGTGACCGACGTCTACCGGCCCGATCGGGTCGTCGAGGCGCAGCAGGTCTACGGAACTGGTGACTCTGCTCACCCTGGTATCGAGGCGTTGCGGGTGGCGGGCCCGGTCTACCTTGGTGGCCCAATCACAGTTATCGACGAACTGCCGGCCGAGGACTTTCCCGAGTTGAGCCTCACGCCGGCGCAAACCAGGGAGTTGTTCAACGAACGGGGATGGCGCACGGTGGTGGCGTTCCAGACTCGAAACCCGATCCACCGGGCGCACGAGTACCTCACCAAGACGGCACTCGAGATGGTGGACGGTCTGTTCATCAATCCGCTCGTGGGTACCACCAAGGGGGATGATGTTCCTGCTGAGGTGCGGGTGCGTTGTTACCTGGCGATGATGGAGCACTACTACCCGTCGGAGCGGGTGATGCTGGGTACCTATCCGGCGGCCATGCGTTACGCCGGGCCGCGCGAGGCTGTATTGCACGCCATCTCCCGGCAGAACTACGGTTGCACTCACTTCATCGTGGGTCGCGATCACGCTGGGGTGGGCAGCTATTACGGCAGTTACGATGCGCAGAAGCTCATCGACTCCTTCAGCAAGGATGAGCTGGCGATCACCATCCTGAAGTTCGAGCATGCCTTCTACTGCAAGAAGAGCAGGCAGATGGCTACCACCAAGACGACAGTGAGTGATCCCGAGGACAGGGTCATCCTCTCGGGAACCAAGGTGCGGGAGATGCTCTCGCGTGGCGAGCTGCCCCCCGAGGAGTTCAGCCGGCCCGAGGTCGCCAAGATCCTCATCGAAGCCTACCGGGCTGCCCAGGAGAGCACCGTGCCTGTGGAGGTAAGCAAGTGAGCGTGAAGACTGTCGAAGAAGATCAGCAGTCAATAGCGGGGAACGCAGGAGCCGCAGGCTCTGCCACCAGAGCAGCAGTCGCGGAGAAGGCAACCAACCTGACCTGGCACGACCACGGCGTAACCAAGGGCGAGCGGGCCCGCCGCAAGGGCCAGAAGCCCTGCATCTTGTGGTTCACCGGCTTCTCCGGCAGCGGCAAGAGCACCATCGCCAACGCCGTCGAAGTGAAGCTCGCCGAAATGGGTTACCACACCTACCTCTTGGACGGGGACAATATCCGCCACGGTCTCAACAAGGATCTGGGCTTTAGCGACGAGGACCGCACCGAGAACATCCGCCGTATCGGCGAGGCAGCCAAGCTCTTCGTCGACGCCGGCATGATCGTGCTCACCGCCTTCATCAGCCCCTTCCGCAGCGACCGCACCCTAGTCCGCGAGATCGTCGAGGAGGACGAGTTCCTCGAGATCTTCGTCGACACACCCTTGAGCGTATGCGAGGAACGCGACCCCAAAGGCCTCTACGCCAAAGCCAGACGCGGCGAGATCAAAGATTTTACCGGCCTCGACAGCCCCTACGAGGCGCCTGACCATCCCGAGGTTCACCTGCGTCCTGCCGAGGAGAGTGTGGAGCAGAGCGTCGACCGGATCGTGCGGGGACTCGAAGAGCGCGGAGTTTTGCCGAGCGGCTAGTACTGGTGTGCTCCCGAGCAGCTAGTACTGGCTGTGCCGCCGCGCGTCTTCTCGTGAGGGTGCGCTGCCAAGCGCCTGGCAGGCGGAGATTGTTCAGAAAAACTACGGGGTAAGGCACTGAAAGGGTCGGGCATGCTGTTGTCGAATTAGCAGCGTGCCCTCAAGAGGGCAAGGGGGCTTCCATCGATGTTCGAGCTCGGGCTTAGGTTCTGGCACAATTTAACAAGGCGGGAACGGCGGAAGGTAATACTCCTAGTACTGGCTGTCATCGTCATGGCGGGCCTGGAAGTCCTGAGCGTGGGCGCGATAATGCCGTTCCTCACTATCGCCGGGAACCCGAGTGCGGTGCGGGAGATTGGGATCCTGAACTTTCTGTTCGATCGCCTGGGCTTCCGGAGTGAGCGCTCCTTTCTCATTGTCCTGGGCCTACTCGTCTTCGGTCTCATCGTATTCAGCAGCGTCTGGATCGCGCTCACCACCTGGGTTCAAACCCGATTCGTCTGGGCCTGGAATCACACCAGATCGACCCTGCTACTGCGTCGCTATCTCCACAGGCCCTACAGCTACTTCCTCAGCCGCAACACGGCCGACCTGAGCAACAACATCCTTTCAGAGGTGCAGCAGGTATCGGGCCAGCTCCTGATGCCGGTCATCCAGGGCATGGGACGCGCCATCGCGGCCATGGGCATAGGCCTGGCGCTGCTCCTCGCCGAACCGCTCCTCGCCCTGCTGGTAACCGCGGTCCTGGGCGGCAGCTACGCCCTCATCTTTTTGGTGGTGCAAAGGAAGCTCCAGAGGATCGGCGCTGAGCGGCTGACGGCCAATCGGGAACGTTTCACCGCCGCCTCTGAGGGGCTGGGCGGCATCAAGGACATCAAACTGTTGGGTCGGGAGGAGAACTTCGTCCGCCGCTTCTCAAAGTCATCCGCCCAGTTCTCTCGCAATAGAGCAGCAGGCAGCGTCATTGCGCAGTTGCCCCGCTACGGCATCGAGGCCGTGGCGTTCGGCAGTGTCATCCTGCTCGTCGTCTACCTGATCCTGCAGAGGGGCGACCTCGCCAGCGCAATCCCGTTGCTCGGTTTCTACGCCTTCGCCGGTTACCGGCTCATGCCGGCCCTGCAACAGACTTTCAAAGGCTTCACGCAGCTCCGCTTCTACGGTCCGAGTCTCGAGAACTTGCTGGATGAGATCGAGGGCACGCCAGAGGTCAATGCGGGGTCGCGCCCGTACTCGGACGATGGCGACGCGCCGTCCGTGGCGCTGCCACTCAGACGCGAGCTCCGGCTTACCGGAGTCAGCTACAGCTACCCATCCGTGCAACAGCCAGCGATTGCCGATCTGAATCTCGCTATAGCTGCCAAAACGACCGTTGGTTTAGTAGGCTCGACCGGATCGGGAAAGACGACTCTGGCGGACGTAACCCTTGGGCTCATCCGGCCCCAAAGCGGTTCGATCGAAGTAGACGGAACGCCGATTTCAGCAGAAAACCTCAGTAGTTGGCAACGGACCTTGGGCTACGTGCCCCAGAACATCTTCCTGATGGACCTGACCGTGGCGGAAAACATCGCATTCGGTCTCGCACCGAAGAAGATCGACATGGACGCGGTGCGCGAAGCGGCCAAGATCGCAATGATCGACGACTTCGTGAGAGAAGAGCTGCCCGACGGTTACCAGACGATCGTAGGGGAGCGAGGAGTCCGACTTAGCGGCGGCCAGCGTCAGCGCATCGGCATTGCCCGCGCGCTCTATCACAGGCCATCGGTTCTGGTCTTCGATGAAGCCACCAGCTCGCTCGACAACCGCACCGAGGAGAGCGTTATGGGCGCCATCCGCTCGCTCCGCGGCAGCAAGACGATCATCATGATCGCCCACCGCCTCACAACTCTCAAGGATTGCGACAAGATCTACATGCTCGAGCACGGCGAGGTCGTGTCGAGCGGGACGTATCGGGAGTTGGTTGCCGGCAGAGGAAGGTTTGGGGAGTTGGCTAAAGCGGGGGATTGAGTTGCGCCGTCCGGCTTGGACTTGCTTTCAGCTTCGTCTCATACCTAGGCTCGAATATTCTGGTCTCTTCAACTCTCGATCGAGAAGCGGCTAAGACGCAAAAGGCGCGTTTACTTGGAATGACGCAGTATTTCGCCACGGATGACGTAATATTTACCCTAGCGAACGGACCCGCCGGACGGTAGTGTCTTACACCGGCTCCTATGAAGCAGGCGTTACCCGTGCATCGCTTAAGGGGTTCGCGTTTGACGTGCGTGAGAAATTTGTACAGATGACTCAACGTCGGTCGTTGAGACGCAACTCACTCTTGAACGTTTTCGGGCAAGCCGCCCCTGTTCTAGCGGCGTTCTTCACTTTTCCGCACTTGATCTATGGGCTTGGAGAGGCGCGCTTCGGGGCGCTCTCCCTGGCTTGGGTACTCACAGGGTACGCCAGTATCTTCGATTTCGGACTGGGAAGAGCCCTGACACATCTTGTGGCGCGAAACGCTGCCGAGAAGAAGAGCAGCGTAAATGCCATTGCCTGGACCGCATTCTCAGTAACCGCCGTTACCGGTTTAATGGCCACAATCGTAATGTACTTTCTTGCCCCTACCGTTGTCACAAGCATTCTGGGGATCGACGGTGAGCTTCAAGGCGAGACCATACGGTCTCTTCGTCTCATTGCATTGTTCCTCCCTGCAGTTGTCGCCACCGCAGGCATACGAGGCCTTCTGGAAGGATCCAACTGCTTCGGTTCAGTAAACCTAGTGCGGATACCGACGGGTGTACTTAACTACCTAGCTCCGTTGTTGGTTCTACTGTTCACTTCGAGACTCGAGCCGGTCGTGCTGGCTGTCGTGCTGACAAGGTGCATGGAAGCTCTAGGATACCTACTTCTTGCGCTTCGCCGTGTGCCAGGCTTTTCAACCAAAATAGAGTTATCCCGTCTCCGGTTGCACGAGCTAGTCCGCTTGGGAGGATGGATGACGTTGAGCAATATCGTTACTCCTATAACGCTACAGTTCGACCGTTTCCTCGTTGCTTCACTTACGTCGTTAGCAGATGTCACCTATTACGTTACTCCTCACAGCATTGTGACGCGGATGCGCATCGTGCCCACGGGCATACTCAGTGTCCTGTTCCCGGCATTCTCAGAAGCCTTTGCGCATGATCCCCAACGGGCGCGCCAGCTCTACCTCAGCGCACAACGATCACTCTTCTTGATCCTGCTACCCGCCGTCGTCCTGGTGATCATATTCGCCAAGCCCGGATTGGCTCTTTGGCTTGATTCAGACTTCGCTTCCAGAAGCTATCGAGTAGCACAGATATTGGCTGTCGGAGTTCTTATCCACAGTATCGCATACACCTCGGCGAACTTCCTCCAGGCAAGGGGGTTAGCCAGAACCACAGCATTAGTGAGCCTCGCAGAAGCCCCGTTCTATCTTGGCTATACGTATGCTCTAATTACCCTGTACGGAATTAATGGAGCAGCGATAGCGTGGTTGCTGCGCGTGACCATAACCAGCTTGGTCCTAGCTTCGATTGTCGAAATCGTCCATCGCAATTCCAACCGCTCTGGTGGTAGCCGTCCCAACTCCTTAGTTATTACGCGTTAGCCGCCCTCATGGAGGATTTTGTTGCGAGTAGCTCACTTTGGAACATTCGATGTCGACAATTACGGTGACCTCCTCTTTCCCCACCTCGTCCAGTGGCGACTACCGAATGTCAAGGTTGTTCACGTATCTCCAACCGGCCGACAGCCGCATTTTTCGGATGCCCTCGAGTCCATAACTCTTGCGGAAGCTCGTGATGAACGCTTTGATGCTGTAATAGTTGGTGGCGGGAATATCGTACACGCCCGGAAAACAGAACTACCGGATTATAGGCATATTGCTCGTACCGCGTACGCCAGCCTGTGGCTCGGCGCCGGTTGTCTCGCTTCAGAACAGAAAATTCCATTAGTGTTCAACGGTCCTGGCTTCAGCCCGGCCCGTGCAGGGTGGCTGGAGGCTGCACTGATCCGACTAGTCTCAAATCGGTCAACATACGCTTCATTTCGTGATCAGGAAACTGCTGCCCTTGCAAGTAGCAATGGATTCGGTTCGTTTGCAGAGGTAGTGCCAGACACCGCATTCGATCTTGCCCGCATGTGGCCCACGAACAGTGATCGTGTTCGCACACGTCCAACTACTGTGTCTGCGCACGTTAACGACCGGTATATCGCAGATCTTCGCGAAACGGCAAGCACCCTCGATTCTGTTTCCGAAAAACTTGATGCACAGGTGAGACTGCTTGCCATAGGCCCATGCCATGGGGACATCGAGACAGCGCAAAAAGTCTCACAACACATGCATTCCGGGCCGATAGTTGATCAGATAACCAGTCTCAAGGATATGGCAAACGCGATCGCGAACTCCCAACTCTACATCGGCTCCTCAATGCACGGCTTTATTACAGCCCTCGCATACGAAACGCCTGCTTTAATGGTGCTCAAAAAGTATCCAATGCGTAAATTCATAGGCTTGCTCGAGACAGCGGAGCTCCCTGCATCGTCGATTGCTGAGTCTTGGCGTGCGGTTCACCTTCGCGGCTCTCTTGGGGAGACGCTCAGTACGCAGAGCCGCACGAGGATCGAAAGCGGCTTGGAGCGACATTGGATGCGGCTCAAAGAAGCGCTGCAAGCAAGACCTCGTGCGCTTCCCACATGGGTAAGGAACTGGAAAACCTTGGCGGCCCTTTCAGTCGTAGAGGGCAAGATAAGCGACAAGCTCGTTACAATCACTCGAAAATGAGCTGGCGGTATCACTAATCGTTCCTCACGGCCTTATCGGGAGATAGGGCGAGGCAAAAGAGTGCGGCTGTTCCAAGATGCTGCCAACGTCTCAGTCTGCACAAGAGAGCCCGAGCCGCCGAGACACCTGAAGACAAGACGACGTGAGTTGAAGACGGGGCAGTTGAAGACGGGCCAGTTAAGACGGGCCAGTTGAAGACTGAGGCAGAACGGAGGTGTTCGATAATGCCGGAAAGCAGCCGTGTTTGTGTAGTTACCGTCACGTACGGCAATCGATTTGACTTCCTCGCAAGGATGGTTGAGGCGACAGTTGCCGAGGGCGTGGGGAGAGTGCTCATTGTCGACAATGCATCTGAACCCGAAAGCGGTAACCAAATAGATGAACTTGTGCAATCTGCGGAAGGTCGGATCGTTGCCCTTCGCCTACCGGAGAACGGAGGCTCAGCCGGAGGATATAAGGCGGGACTCGAGTACGCAGCTGAGGCTGACTACGACTATTTTTGGCTTTTGGACGACGATAACTGTCCTGAACCCGGTGCTCTTGCTCAGCTGCTTGGGGCTTGCACGCGGTACGAAGGGGACACTGCCTTCCTATCTCTTAGAACCGACAGGCAGCAGTATATTGCGTATGCAAAAGGCTGCAGCAAGGAGGCGTGTTTCGGCCGCCGCAACAGCTTCTTAGGATTCGCTTTGGCGGATATACCCTCCAAGGTTCTCAGACGCGTTCTAGGAAAGCAACTCGACTCCACAATAAAGCCGACAGAAAAACTGCGACCTGTGCCGGTCGCCCCTTACGGCGGATTGTTCTTCCCGAAGCGACTGCTCCACAAGGTTGGCTTGCCCCGTCATGATTTTTACCTATACGGGGATGACCACGAGTTCACTCATCGATTCATTCAGAACGGCGTCCCAATATTCCTTGTCCCCGCCAGCCGGGTGACAGACATAGACCGCTCATGGCATGTCAAGGCGGACGACCAACGAGACTATTTCATCCATCCACTCGTCCTTACGGCGGCGCGCACCGATAAGTCAATGAGGCTTTACTACTCGGTCAGAAATCGCGTGTATCTTGAGAGGACCGCTTTGGTCGCGCAGCCACTTCTCCATTTCTGCAACGCCCTGAGCTACCTTAGTATGCTCGGCTTGTTGTCGCTGGTAGCAGCTGTGCTCAAGACAACTCTTGCCCCTCTGTCCAATTTCGGAATCATCATGCGGGCTGTGTCCGATGCAGGCCACAATCGTTTAGGGAAGAAGGCGTTGCAGTGAGTTCGGAGCAAGATGCACTGTCAGCTCAAATGGTCGGTATGTAGTCCGCTCCTGGTTCAATGCTCGAGCGAGACGTTGTCTGATTGCCGACAGCGACCTTGTCGGCGTATTCTTCATCCCGCTCTGACGAGTTTGCGGTAGACTCCGTACGATGTTTCCGTCTAGAAGTCGTCCCAAACGTGGACACGGCATTGATAATTCTCGCGAAGTCACCAGTAAGAGGTCGTGAATTACCCTGATGACACATGCGGATGATCCGCTAGTAACCGTGGTACTTCCCACCTATAATCGCGCGCACTCGATTGAAAAGTCGCTGCGAAGCGTTCTGGTTCAAAGTTATAAGAACCTTGAAGTTATCGTCGTAGATGATGCATCTACCGACAGAACCGAACAGGTTGTCATGAGCATCGGCGACCCTAGAATTCGTTATATCAGACACGCAGTAAACCGTGGTGGCGGAGCTGCTCGTAATACAGGTATTAACTCTGCAAAAGCAGCTTACGTCGCATTTCAGGACAGTGACGACGAGTGGTTTCCGGAAAAGCTGGAAAAGGAAATGAAGGTATTTCGATCGGCTCCACCAGCAGTTGGAGTCGTTTACTCAGCCTTCATAAGACATTACCGCAGTAAAACGGAGTATATCCCCGGTAAGCAGATAAAGAAACAGTCGGGCTATATCCATAAAGAACTGCTCACAACCAATTTCATTACGAGTGCGACGGTGGTGGCTCGTAAACAGTGCCTTGAACACGTTGGAATGTTTGACGAGAAGTTTCCACGACTTCAGGATTGGGAGTTATGGATCAGATTGTCTCGACACTTCGAGTTCTACTTCGTAGAGGAAGCGCTCGTAAACGTGTATGTATCGGACGACAGTATCTCCATGAATGATCTTGCTCTCTTCGAGGCTCAAGAGCTACTTTTAGTGAAACACGGTCGTCTCTTCGACATGGGAGGAGCACGAGTAATTGGTCATCATCTGCAACAATTGGGCCATCTCCATTGCCTATTGGGGAACATTCGGGCCGGGCGAAAATATCTGTTTCAGTCGATACGCCATTCCCTAACCCTCAAGAATGGAACCACTCTCCTACTTACACTTCTTGGGAGACGTGGGTATCGCAGGATGTTTGCAGGATTCAAGAGCGTTCAACGAATGTGGGTCTCTGCGTCGTCTTAGAAGCGCCACTATGACAGAGCCCCCGACCATTGATATCCTCTTGGCTACCTATCAGGGGGAACCGTGGCTTGAGCAGCAGTTGCAGTCGATCCAAGCTCAGACCCATCAGAACTGGCGGCTGTTGGCCCGCGACGATGGATCGGCGGATGGTACTCGTGAGATTCTCGAAAGATTCGTGCAGTGTGAACCGGAACGGGCCGTTCTCTTCGGCTCCCCCACAACGACACAGGGCGCGAAGCGCAACTTCGGGGATTTGCTCGAGGCATCCACCGCTCCCTATACCGCTTTTTGTGATCAAGACGATTTCTGGTTGCCCAACAAACTGGAACTTACGCTAAGCAAAATTCGTGCTGCCGAGCGGACCAGGACGGCTGCTACTCCGATTCTTGCTCATACCGATCTGACGGTTGTCGACGGTCTTGGGCGAGAGCTTGCAGGGTCGTTCTGGTCGTATCAGGCAATCGATCCAAACGCGACGAGCCTGAGGAGATTACTCGTGCAGAATGTCGTTACTGGCTGCACGACAATGATAAACGAACCGCTTAGGAACCTCTCCAGACCCGTTCCGGACGCGGCGATCATGCATGATTGGTGGTGTGCCATCGTTGCCGCCGCAACCGGGGATCTGGTCCACGTTGAGGCCGCGACCGTCCAGTATCGTCAACATGGGGCAAACGCCTTGGGCGCCCAAGCGTGGGGTCGCCGTCGAGTCGTTGAGCAAGCCGTTCGAGGTATAAGGACGAGCGCCTTACGTGAGAGGATCATTTCCTCGCAGGAACAGGCGAATGCTCTGCTGCATCGACTCGGAGCGAATATGCGGTCGGAAGACAAGCAATACACGCAGAGATACGCAGGTCTACCGACCCAACGATGGCATAACCGGAAGTGGACGGCATTACGAGAAGGGTACCGGAAGCGAAGTTGGATCGAAACAGCAGCTCTGCTACTTTGGATATAGAGGCGTCGCTGTCACGACTTCTCGCTTTCGAGTTCCAAATTTGTGGGGGATGGCTCTTTTTCGGAGATCAAGATAGATTTGCCGACACCCCGCTCCCTCGCTCGATCCATCCCAATGAGCAGTCCTAAGGAAAACCAGAATACATACGCGAATCTGGCGAAATAAAAGATGTCGATTACGAGCCCGATCAGCAGGGTGGCGAGTATCACCCCTCCGACTCCACGGCTGCTTGGCGTGGCCCTTCGAAACCGTTGGTACACTATCCCCAACAATCCTACGAAGGCTATGAGGCCCAATAGACCGGTCTCCGCCAGCAATCGGACATAGATTCCGTCAACGGCAGGCCCTAAGGCTCCGGCCCCTTGCCCCCAAACCGGACTCATGGCGAACCGTTCCAGAGCATCACGCCACTTTAGAAGGCGAATGTAGAGCGACGGATCAACGCCTTCCGGTCTCGACTGGTAGCTAGCCGAATCGTCAGTGAATATCGCGAACGCAGGCACAATGCTATCGGGGTGTAGAAGCTGCAATATTCGGCTCTCGGACTCCTGAAAGGCATCCACTGGCAGTGCACCTATAGACAACGTGGTCAACAGAAGAACGAAAACTGACCACGTGAAGATACGCCGCACAACCGGTCCAGAAAATGCCCACATGACTACGATCGTAAGGGCCACTGCCAAGATCGTGCTGCGTGCCTCTGTGATGATCACAGCTGCTGCAGCCAACGCGATAACCGTTATTGCATGAAGTCGCCAGACCCGCGTCGTAGCATGATGCAAGGCAATCGCTACGCCCGTCACGACCAAGAGGACAGCAGCCGCCTCGGTTGGATGAGACATTTGCCCAACTGGTCGCGCTGCCACGTCGGCCGTCCAAGTGCCGTTTAAGAACCCACCTATAATCCCCTGGTCTTGAAGAATGATTAGCACGGAAGTTGCAATCGACGCGACCGTGTAGAGACGAGCCAAATGGATAGTATCCTTAGGCTTCAGGCGCTGCGCGAGTATGACTCCGATGGGAAGGCAGGCTAGATAGCTTGCGTATCGATAGACATACATGGCACGTGTCGACGCGTTACTTGCTCCGCCCGCAATCAAGGCAACACCGAGGTACAAGAACGCCAGGATAAGAAAAGTCCAGGAAACTTTGTCTCTCAATCTATTGAGGCAAACCAGGAGAGCCGTCACAACGAGAAGCGCCCCAAAGGCCAGGTCGTCCGGCTTTACGCCGACATAACTACTCGTAGGGTAGAAGATGTTGGCCTTTGGGACAAAAAACAGGATACCGAGAAAGGCTAGGGTCGCAATCCGCGCCAAGAAGGCGTTAGTCATGTGGGCACTGGGCATCGGCCTATCCCTGCCGACTGCTGTAGTTCTTATCGGCTGCCTTGTTTTCGATTTGCCCCCATTGACTGAGATCCATCGGTTCACCGTCAAGTTTCCTGGGCGGCGTGTTCGACCACGTTTGAGTTGACTGCCAGCACTACGAAGCCCAGCACGGGGAAGAAAAAGAGGCTGGTATCGAATACCTGAAGCGTAAGAACGAGCAACACACTACTCAAAGGCTTAGGGTGTCTGCCTCGCTGGGCGAGACTCAGCAAACCCAGTGTAAATGCGATCGCCGACAGAAAGCCAGACACTCCATACGAAGCCCCCTGCTGCAACCAGAAGTTGTGTGCGTGCTGTACTACTTCCCGCCGAGCGCCATCCGCCCAATCCGAAAAGTACGAGGCAAACGATACCTCAAGCCCGAATACCGGAAAATCTGTCATCGCATTCCAGGCTGCTAACCAGGTGTTCAACCTAGGGGTTGCGGCAAACCGGGGACCGATGAAATGAGTGAAGCCTTGAACAACTAGCACGAGTACCAGAATAGAGGTTGCCAAGCCAAGGCCAAGCCACCACATACGGCGAGCCGACACTCCTCGGCTGGACAAGATACGTTGCAGAGTTAACACGACCGCGCCGATCACCACGAACAACGCGCTTCTGCTTCCTGTCTCCAGAATCACGACTAGCGACACGATCAAAGCCATAACGACGGGAATGCCGACCGGGGCAATACCAGCAACGGTGGCCGTCGCAGCGGCCAGCGTGTGGCCGGCCAGATTCGGATGTGGGAACCATAAGCTCGCACGCCCATGGGAGGTTCCGTTGAGTGGAATGGCGGTAAGAGGAGTATTTTCGGGTGTGGAAAAGGAAATAGGGCCGATGGCGACTGCGGCATTCGCAGGAAGCAACAATTCGGCTCTTACGATGCTTCCCGCCAACGAGTGCGGCATTAAAGTACTCAGTCGCACCCTTTTACTCTCAATGTTCGCTAGAGAAACCGCCGAAGCGCTCGCGTCACCGCGATACGGTCTCGCTTCCCGAACTAGGAAGTTCGGGATACCGTAGCTTGAAAGCGACACCTCCGTTCGGTTGGGACGCAAAGGGCCGAGATCGACCCAATCACCATCCTGAAACCTCTCGACGACAGGGCTTCGTACCTCTAGACTGACCTGTTCGAATCCATTGAGTACAACGTCTACAATTGAACTACTGACCTCCATGGGAACAGTCCATATAGCTTGGTGCACCGACCAGTTGCGGGTTGGGCATACCACCACGGAACGATTTACCTGGTACCCGCGCGCGGTCAGCACGAGGTTTCCGCAATCGCTACCCTCTCTCGCCCGCACTTCAAAGGTAGCGCGGAATGTCTCGCCGGCAATGGGGCTTCTGGAAACATGCGATTGATAGATGTAACCACCCTCTCCCGGAGCGTACACGACCGTGCCGGAGGAGGGTTCACCTGCGAGCGGAGATAGAGTGCTGGGATTCGGACCCACCCAACGAGGAAAGTCCGTTTGGGAGCGGACGGTTACATCCGCTGCAAGCAAGACCTGGCTGCCAGCCCTTGGGAGCCACCACGCGTGCGAAACCCCGACCGCATTCGAATCCGCCTGGAACAGCAGGACTCCGCCTTCATCCATGATCCGGATACTTTCCCCCGAGGGCCACGCCCAGCCATGCCGTTGTGGTCTTTCAAGGATAGCGATGTATACGACCGCCATTGCTAACAGCGCGAGAACCACGACCAGCAACTGGGTCCGCGTCAGGCGTAACAAACTTCCCATCACAAGAACGACCAGAGCTTGGCCGAGAATAGCGGTCACCTTGTGCCAGTCGCCATCCACTGCCGATGGAATGGCGGGGATGGCGAGCAAACCACTGCACGGTATCCATAGTCGGGCGCGCGCAATTGTCGCACTACGGTTCGTCGTCCAAGTGGTAACCAAGAACCCAGCAAGCGCCAATGCAGGCGAAACGACGAGAAGAACACCGGCAATGGTGCCTATGACGCTAGTCGGATGAATGCGGTTTACCAAGCGCATTACACTGTTCGTGGCAGTTCGTCGACTCCGTACTCCCGCTTCATCGCCAGTAGTCGCGCTGCCAACTCAGCCAGCGGCGGACTGGGCTTGGAAGGATTCTGTGCTTCCTACCCAAATGGTAACCGAGGAACTTGACCCCCGATTCCACCACCACCTTAGCCACTTCGAACAATGAACCGTGGCGGTAAACGTATCGGAGTTGCCCAAGCACGAAAGCGATTCCCGCTCTGGACGTGGCTGCAGTCGTCAGAAGTCCGCGAGCTTCGGCATGTGAAACACCGATATCAAAGTTTCGCCGGAACTGCAACGAGACAGAGTAGTCGTGCGAGTGCAAGACGCACGATTCGGCCTCATAAGCAACGGCATGCCCGGCCTCAAGGAGCTTCGACGCATACTGGCCATCTTCATTCATGATCGTTCTAGTTGGAAATCCTCCAACTGCCTCGAACGCTTCGCGTGAAGTCGCAGAACTTACATTAGAGTAAAAGAGTGCCCGAATTCCCTCGGCCCGCACCTTGCCTATAGTTCGCACCGACGATTCGACTGGATAGTTCGCCAGACGGGCATATTTCTCAGAGTGAGAAGCGCTGGTACGCGCAACCTGACGCGAGTACACGGCGACTGCCACGCCCTTTTCGATCGGTTCTACGAGGCGGGCCAACCAGCAATCATCTGCCGGAAGGGCGTCTTGGCTCAGAAATACAAGCAGCTCTCCGGTAGCAAGCGATGCTCCGAGATTCCGGGTGCCACCATGGTCGAATGTTGGCCGCGGAATCACGTGTACTGTCCAGCCGTATTCAGCCCCAAGCAAGGGAGTACCGTCATCAGAACTCGAATCTATAAGGATGATCTCGTGCGGGTGTCGTGTCTGACGAATAAGGGCGCGATGTAGCGCAGTCAGCTCGTGGGCAGCGTTAAGAGTAGGAACTATGATCGAAGCGTTCACAATGATGTCAATTCGCAAGAAGGGGTACTCGTGCCTTGTTTATGGAAGCCAGCCTTGGACTGCTATAGCACTTTACCCTGAGTCGGAAGATCACAGCCTCCATAGTTCACCAGACTATGGAGGCGGCAATGCGTACTGCTCCAGGCGCTACGGCACGTTCTAGGCAGAGCAGCCGCCGCGATGCGCCCAAATTTGCGAGATTCTCCGCGATGTCGCCTTCATTTCGACTATGCTCACGAGAGAGTGGAGTTAGAGTCGAGGTAAACTTTCATGCCTTATCAACTGGCCGAATCGACTTAGCATGAGAGCACTCTCTCCAACGCGCTCGCTACCACTGATGACCAACACCGCCTCCCTCCTCCTCGGCTTCGGCTTCTCCTTCCTGCCAAGCTTCACGCCCTTCCTGGCGCTCCTTGTTTTCTTTACAGACCGCCGTTCGCTCCGGCGCAGCGACCTCCTATGGCTCGGCGCCACGCTCCTGCTAGCACTGCCGCTGGCTCTGGCGGGTGATGTGACTCCCGCCTTGCGTGACGCTGCTCAGCTCATCGGTGCGTGGTTACTCTACAGGGCGTTCTCTTCCTTGCGAACGACCTCGGCATCACGGCTTGACCCGTTTCTTCTCGGGGTGGGCCTCCTGGCCGGGCTGGCTGCCCTGGTTGCGACGGCCGCTTTCACGCAGATCGAAGTCGTGCAGACCCAGGCCCGACTGTCCCAGGCTTTGGTGTGGCAGGGCTCACCCGGGTTGTTCGGACACACGGCGCTCACCCTGGGCGTGCTGATAGCCGCGGTCGTCCCCAAGGGCGCCCTTCGGGTGACGGCGCTCCTCCTGTCGGCCGGAGGCATACTCCTGTCGGGTAGCCGCGAAGCGGCCCTTGCCTGGCTTTTGGTTGTGGTGATCCTTCAGCTGTTCGAGCCGCTTCGCACCATTCGCGGACGCGCGGTAGAAATCGGAGTGCTCGCGTCCATGCTGCTCTTCACGGTTGGTGTCGGTACGGACTACGGTTTCGCCCGCTTGGGCTTCCTGCTCGACCTCACTCCCACGAGCAGCAGCACGAACCTACTGCATGGCACCGAGCTTCCCAATGGCGACTGGTGGTTCGCGCAGGGGGTCGAGCTGGAGCCTGCTCCTGCTACCGTGCAGGGCGCCGAGTTGACTGGTTACCGGGTCACCAAGACCGAGCCCGAAGGTTGGCGGCGACTGCAGCAGGTGGTCCCGTTGCAGCCAGGCGAGACATATACGTTAAGCGCCTGGATCGGCGCCACGACGCCCGGAGCGCGACCCGGAATTCAGGGCTGGGGCGATGCTACGGAAGGGGGAATGGTAATCTCTGCGGTACTCGACGGGAGCGTTTGGAGCGCCTCGGCAACCGGCCTGGGGACCGTCCTTTCGTCGGGAGTCGAGGACGCGGGAAGCGGCTGGCGGCGTACCTGGGTTACTTTCCGATACGACGGCCCAGAGTCGCTGCCCTGGTGGCTGGGCCTCACGCCCGACCAGGGGACGGGGATCGGTGGCTGGGCCAACTTCGCCGGCTTCCAGCTCGAGGCCTCTCCTTCGGTGGGCCCGTACGTGCCCGGCTCGGCGACGCAGGGTCTCGACCTCACCGCCGCCCGCCTGCCGTACTGGCGCTCGGCGGTACAGGCGTTCCTGGAACGCCCACTCTTGGGCAGGGGCACCGAACCCTTTCCCTCCTACTACTTGAATAACGGTGGCAACCTCGGGCGCTATTACGCAGTTCCGAACCACACCCATAGCCTGCCGTTGCAGGTGCTCTTCGAGCGTGGAATCGTCGGATTGGCAGGTCTTATCCTGCTGGTGGTAGCTCTCGCGCGACGGGCCGTGGCTACCCGCGACATCGCATTCCTAGCCGGCTTGCTTGCTGTCGGCATCGCCAACCTCTTCGACTACTCACTCTTCCACGCTGGCGTGATGTACCCCTTGGCCGCGGTCGCCGGGTGGCGTGCGACTGGCGGCAGGGCGGCCGACGGAGCAGGGCAGCAGGCAGCCCGGCAAGCAACGGTGCGCCTGGCCTTGGCGGGAGCGGATCTGGTAGCCGTGGTGCTGGGAGTGGCCGCGGCCGCGTGGTTAGGGGCGCGGACAGCTGACGCGGCCACTTGGCTTTCGTTGGTCCGGAGCCTTCCCGATACCGCTGTTTATGCGGTGCTCCTGTGGCCTGCCGCGGCCTGGCGTGAGGGCCTCTATCCCGGATACGGGCTAACCCCACCGCTGGAGCTGCGAAAGCAGGTTCACGCCGCGCTCTTCGCCGGGCTGCTACTGGCCGTGGGCTCGGTCTTCATGTCGCCGACCTTCGCGCTACCGCCCGATCTCCTTCTTTGGACGGTCCTCTTCACGGTCATACTCGGACCGATCGGGCGCGCCCTCTGCAAGCGTTTGCTCCTCTCGTTCGGCTTGTGGGGACGGCCGGTGGTGGTCATCGGAGAGGGTAAGACCGCAAGGCGAATCGTCGCTGCCCTCAAGCGCTCCCGACTCGACGGGCTGCAACCGGTCGCGCTATTCAGCAATGATTTGGAGCTACAGGATCGTAAGGAGGAGGTCTTCGTCAGTCGTTCGATTGCGGCGGCCGTTCCATGGAGCAGCAAGCACGGCGTCAACCATGCAATCGTGGCCATTTCGAGTGCACCTCCGGGAGAGCTGCTTCGAGCGCTTAGGGGACGGGACAAGGCATTCCAAAAGATCCAGTTCGTTCCCAACCTTCCGGGCCTCCCCGTGCTTGGCGTGCAGGCCGGTTCCCTGGACGAACTGCTCGCCCTCGAGGTACGCAACGAGCTGGCGATTCCCCTCAATCGTGCCCTCAAGCGTGTCATCGATCTGATCGCCGTCCTCGTAGGCGGGCTGCTGATCGCCCCCGTCATCGGACTGATCGCTACGGCGATCAAGTTGGACTCTCCCGGACCGGCTTTCTTCTTTCAAAGGCGCATCGGCCGCGACGGCAAGCACTTCAGGACGTGGAAGTTCCGCACGATGGTGCGTGATGCCGAGGGGTTCCTGGCTCAGCAGCTGCGTGATCAACCGGCGCTTCAGGCCGAGTGGAACGCGAATCAGAAGCTCCAGAACGATCCGCGAATTACACGAGTCGGACGCTTCCTTCGCGCGACGAGCCTCGACGAACTGCCACAACTGCTGAACGTCCTCACAGGCGAGATGAGCCTGGTGGGTCCCCGTCCCATTGTCGATGCCGAAGTCCCGAAATACGAGGAAACGTTCGAGTTGTACACCATGGTGCGACCCGGCATAACCGGCTACTGGCAGGTGAGCGGGCGGAGCGAAACGGAGTACGTGCGCCGGGTGGAGCTGGATAGCTTCTACGTTCGAAACTGGTCGGTTTGGTTGGATCTCGTGATTCTCGTGCGGACGGTGGGCGTGGTCCTTCGCCGCCGAGGCGCCTACTGACCGGCAACCAGGTTCTCGAACTGCTCGATCCGGTCGACGGATCAGCAGGACCGCTTTAGCGGTGACCGCGAGAGCCCGTGCGGTACACTAACGCCCGTGAGTAGCGGGCAAACCGCAGTAAATCGTCGTCCTTCCCGACCGGCGCAGATGGTATCAGCCGTCCGGCGAGTTTCGCAGCCCGTCTACTGGCTCTACGAACGTCGGCTCATGCAAGCAGTGCGGCGCGGCGGCGCGCTTCCCAAGCACATCGGCATAATCATGGACGGCAACCGGCGATTCGCGAAGACAGTTGGTCTCGACCTCAAGGCTGGGCACGACTACGGGGCCGGCAAAGCCCGCGAAGTTCTCGATTGGTGCCTGGAGCTGGGAATCGGCCACGTAACGTTATGGGGCTTCTCGACCGATAACCGTGGACGGGCGCCCGACGAGGTGAGTCATCTCCACAGCCTGTTCGCGAGCCAAGCCAAGGCCCTGATCGATGACCCGCGGGTACACAAGAATCGGGTGCGCGTGCGCATCATCGGCGAAATTCAGGACTTCCCGGAGGAAGTTCGTGAGGCGCTACGGCAGGTCGAGAAGTCCACCGAGGCTTACGACGACATCTACCTGAATGTCGCCCTCGGGTACGGGGGCCGCGAAGAGATCGTCACTGCCGTACGCAAGCTCCTCAAGGCGAAGCTCCACGACGGCTGTGACCTCGATGAGCTTGTGCGAACAGTCGACGCCCAGGAGATTGGCCGCCACCTCTACACCGCCGGCATGCCCGATCCCGACTTCGTGATTCGCACCAGTGGCGAGGTCCGCATGTCCGGCTTCCTCCTATGGCAGACCGCTTACAGCGAGTTCTACTTCTGCGACGCCTACTGGCCGGAGTTCCGCAAGATCGACTTCCTGCGGGCGATGCGCAGCTTTCAGGCGCGTGAACGCCGCTTCGGGCACTGATCGAGTGTACTCGGGACGACAGGTAACGAACCGCCACATTTTGCGCGCCAACACCAGTTCGGTAACTGACCCGTATGCAGTCCTCACCGAACCGTAAGGGGTTAGCAACCGCAGTGGGTTTGCAACCGTAGTGGGTTAGCATTGTCACCAGAGGAGATCCGTTGAGCAATTTCGTAGCCGTTATCATGGCTGGGGGCCGTGGCCAAAGGTTCTGGCCGCTCTCCACCGAGGCCCGTCCCAAGCAGTTTCTGGACCTGGGACGCGACGGACGTACGCTTATACAGGCTACCTACGACCGGGTATTGCCGCTGGCCGGCGACCCTTCCCGCGTCATGGTGGCAACCGGCGAGCGTTACGTATCGCTGGTACGTGAGCAGCTGCCTGACCTGCCGATGAACAACCTAATCATCGAGCCGGTGGGCCGCGACTCGGCGCCGGCTGTGGCGCTCGCCTCGCTGGAAGTGCAGAAGCGCTTCGGATCGGCCATAACAGGTTTCTTCTCCTCCGACCACCGAATCACCGACAGCAATGGCTTCCATCACTCACTCCGCAATGCCATCGAACTGGCGCAGGAGACCTCTGGCCTGGTGACGGTCGGCATCCCTCCTACTAAACCGTCGACCGGATACGGCTATATCGAGCAGGGTTCTCCGGTAGCTGGAGGCTTCAAGGTGTCCCGTTTCGAGGAGAAGCCGAACCTGGAGCGCGCCCGGCACTACCTCGACAGCGGTTCATACCTCTGGAATGCCGGCATGTTCGTGTGGTCCAGTGAGGTGATTCTGGCTGAACTAGACGCTCACGCGCCGGTGCTGATGAAGCCGCTCCGCCAGGCGTTCGAGTCGGGTCGCGTAGCAGAGGAATTTCCGCGACTCCCCAAGATCAGCATCGACTACGCGGTAATGGAGCACACCGAACGGGCCTACGTTGTGTGCGGCGAGTTCGATTGGGACGACATCGGCGATTGGGTGGCGCTCGAGCGTCTGCTGGAACGCGGGCACGACGGCTCGAATACCGTCGTTGGCCTTCACGTGGGCCACGAGGCGTACGGCAACATCGTTTATACCGAGGGGCCCGACGACGTGATCGTCACCCTGGGCGTCGAGGATTTGGTGATAGTCAAGCGCGGCAACACGGTGTTGCTGGTGCGTAAGGATCGGGTACAGGAGCTCAAGAAGCTGCTCGAGGACGATCGGCTGGCAGAGCTCGTACTGGACTAGCTCGGCGTTGCGACGGGGCGTCAGTGGCTTTCGGCGGGCCCCTGCACCTCTAACCGAACGAACCGCTCATGAGATCACGCCACCTGATCGATAGGCAATCGACCCAGGAACCAGGCGAGGCGTCGCCGGTTGGTCTCGCCAAAGATGGTCATCAGAGTGAGCCCGTCGAAGCTGGGATAGACCCTGTCCAGGACCTCTTTAGGAACCGACTCACCATCTTCCGGCAAAGATGACAGCATTTCTCGCGCCTCTCGGCCTGCTCGCACCATGAGGCCCGGCCTCCCTGCCGCCAAAAGGTGAAGGAATCCCGTAATGTAGCGCCCCATCAACATCTCCGCCCGGCGCCACCCCTGAAAGTAGCGTTTGATTGTCACTATGTCGTTCCGCAACCCCAGGTACGCCGATCGCGCTCCCACCTGTCGACCGCGAGCCTCCCAAATATGGAACACTCGGGCATCGGGCAGGAAGTCGACTTCCCACCCATTACGCAAGAACTCGATTGTGGCGGGCACCTCGGTCTCGTACATGAAGTATCCCGGCGGGCTCAGTGGAATCTCGAGTGCCGCCTCGCGGCGCACCGCCACGGCCCCTGCAGCGAAACCGCGAGCCGGCCCGTAGGTTGCCCCGTTCCGTAGGGCGGGAAAATAGGGTGAGTAACCCAGACGGCCGCTCTTTGCCTCGACGAAAGGCATAGCCACGACGCCAACAGTTGGACCACGACGCTCGAAGTGCTCGAGCACCTTTTTGAGGGCGTCTCCCGCGGGATAGGCGTCATCGTCGAGCTGGATGATGAACCGTCCACGAGCAAGGGCTACGGCCTCGGGCAGCGCATCGAAGCCGAGAGGCTCACTGTTGCGCATTACCTTGACTTCCGGGAAATCCTTCCGCAGCGCTTCTGCGGTACCGTCGCTCGACGCATCGTCGATGACGATCACTTCGTGGGTCGGGCCTGAAAGCAGGCGGAGGCGCGCGAGCAGGCCCAGCAGGAGCTCGCGACGACGGTGCGTGGGGATGATGATGGAGAAATCCGGCCCGGCACTCACGGTTCGCATCCTATCCGACCAGTACCCCGGCTTCCACTCGTTCGAGGGCCGAGAGTATGCTGTCTTCGGCAACCTCCCGCACCCCGATTGAGCCACGTGAAAAGAACGGTCCTCCCAGCTCTCGCGCTATCGCTGCTACTCTCGGCCGCCAGCCTGATATTCGTCGGCTGGCGAGTTGGTGGGATCGACTCCTTCCTGAGCATCCGCGACCTCGACCCGCTTCACGTGCTCCTCGCGGTAGCTGCACTCTACGCTTCGTTTGCCCTGTCGGCGATTCGCCTCCAACTGATCTGCCGGCTCCTGGGCCACACGGTTCGTCACCGCCACGCGCTGCGGTCGCACTTACTCGGCCTGTTCGGTTCGATCGTCACCCCGGGCGGCAGCGGCGGGGCTCCCGCCCTCGCCATAAGCCTCGATCTCCAAGGCGTCGAACGGACGAGGGCCTGGGCGGCGGCGCTGGCGACGATCTCAGCCGATGTCGTGTTCCATGCCTGGGCGACTCCGCTGGCGCTTGCCGTGCTCTACGCCGTCGGGCTATATCCGCGTACCCCGCTGTGGACGGTACTCGCCGTGGGGGCGGTCGCCTCTACCGGCCTGTTGGCCTATCTGCTTCTTTTCAAGCTCCGTCTGCTCGGACCTCTACTGCGCGCCGTGCTGCTCGGGCCACTGCTCAGGTTCCGTCGCCACGGTCTCCGCTTCGCCGCCAGGTTCCTATCTGCTAACGAGCTGGTGACCAAGGCTCCGCGATCGCAGCGAATCCTGCTGCAGGTGGTAACGGCCCTCGCCTGGTTCAGCATGTTCACCGTGCTCCTGTTCGTCCTGAGCGGACTGGGCGTAACGATGAATCCGGTGGTGGCCATTGCGGGTCAAACGGTCATCATGGTGATCACTTCAGTCTTCCCCACCCCCGGTGGAAGCGGGTTCCTCGAACTCGCGCTGTCGTGGTTCCTGGTAAGCCAAGGCAGTAGCGGTGTCGTCACCGCTGCGATATTTACCTGGCGCCTGCTGACCTTCTACAGCATCTTCCTGATCGGGCCGCTGCTGGGCGGCTACTTAATCGTCCGTCTCGCTTCGCGGATGAAGCTGGAAGAAGGGTCACAGGCGAGCCGTTGACTCTTCGTATCGGAATACTCACCTTCGGTTCCCGGGGGGACGTCCAGCCATTCGTCGCCCTTGCTATCGCGTTGGCGGACCGTGGAGCTAAACCGCTTCTTGCCGCTCACCCGCTATTTCGCCCGATGGTCGAGGGAGCTGGAGTCGACTTCGCTCCTCTAGCCGGTGATCCGCTCGACTGGATGGCACGGCAGGCTCGACTGAAGGCGGCGGTTGGGAAGCCGAGGTTCGCGCGGGAATTTAGCAGCTTTAGAGAGAAGCACGTTCCCCTCATGCGCGCCATGCTGAGCGACTCCGTGGCCGTGGCCGACGAGGTCGACGCCCTGATCTACTCGCACGGCGCCCTTGCCGGTCCGCACTTGCACCAGGCACGGGGCCTCCCAGTAGCGTACGCGGGCCTCCAGCCGTGGGAGACCACTCGAGCGAACCCTAGCGTTATGTTCGGCCAGCGCCCCATGCTTCCCTCCCTGCTGCAGGCCTGGTGGAACCGCGCCAGTCACCCGCTGGCGGAACGACTCGTTTGGCATCCATGGATGGGGGTCGTCAACGAGTGGCGCTCAGGCGAGTTGGGATTGCCGCCGCTGGGGGCGTTCGAATCGCCTTGGCGTCTTCCGGGACAAAACGCGGTCCACATCTACGGCTACAGCCCGGTGGTTGCTCCTCCGCCCGCCGACTGGCCCCCAGGGCGAAACGTCACAGGCTGGTGGCGCCCTCCCGAAACGGTGCGCTGGGAACCGGAGACCGCACTGCAGGAGTTTTTGGCCAGAGGTGATCCGCCCGTCTACGTCGGCTTTGGCAGCCAGGTGCCGCTCGACCCGGCCCAAGTCCGCTCCGTTGTCTTGGGAGCGCTCGAGCTTCTCGACCGTCGCGTGATCCTGGCTAGCGGCTGGGCCGGCCTGGATCTCTTGCCGGAAGGCGCGGATAGGCTCTTCACCGTCGCAGATGTACCGCACGAATGGCTCTTCCAGAAGACCGCGGCCGTCGTTCATCACGGCGGCGCAGGCACCACCGGCGCCGCCGTTCGAGCGGGAGTGCCGCAGGTAGTCGTGCCATCGTTTTTCGATCAGTTCTTCTGGGCCGAGAGAGTGCGGGCATTGGGCGTTGGAACGACCGTACCGGCCGCTAAGCTGACCGCAGCGCGACTGGGAGCGGCGGTGGAGCAGGCCCTTCGTCCCGAGGTTCGGATGCGAGCGCAGGAGCTCGCCAAGCTAGTCGCGGAGGAGCGTGGAGCGGATAGAGCGGCCGGTTTACTGCTCGATCACCTCGGTTGATCCATCAGCCTCCCGGACCGCACTAAGTGAGATTTTGCCCCGTTTTTCCTTGCAAATTTAAAGCGTTGCTTTTAAATTACAAGGGTGTTGGTATATCGTCAGGCAAAGCAAAAGATCTTGAAAGCGCTCGCTCCGCGGCCTCATTGACACTGGGCGCCGGCGGGGAAAGGGCAAGGGACGCTTCCTGATACTTGGTTCGGCCTCCATGGATCTCTTGAGGCAATCGGGAGAAAGCCTGGCAGGTCGAATCGAGTACGTAGAGATGTATCCGTTGAACGTCCTCGAAGCCACCGGTGACGACGCGGCGCTAACGAAGCTTTGGCTGAGGGGTGGATTCCCAGATAGCTTTCTCGCCGGTAGCGACGCCGACAGTATGGCCTTCCGAACTAACTTCATTCGCACTTACCTCGAGCGCGATGTGCCTCAGTTCGGCCCTCGAATTCCCGCAGAAACACTGGCCCGCCTGTGGACCATGTTGGCTCACAACCAGGGAACTCTATTGAACGCGTCCCGTCTCGCCGCTGGATTGGTTGTTAGCGCACCGACTGTTACGAGCTATATCGATTTACTGGCCGACCTCCTACTTGTTCGCCGGCTGCCCCCGTTCAGGAGGAACGTAGGGAAACGCCTCGTTAAGACTCCCAAGGTTTACGTAAGAGATAGTGGCCTGGTCCATGCCTTGCTTGGCATCCCTAACTACGACACACTTGTCGGGCACCCGGTCGTTGGCGCAAGCTGGGAAGGTTTAGTGCTCGAGAATCTGCTAACCGTGGCGCCGGATAGGACCTCAGCTAGTTTCTACCGTACGTCCGCAGGGGCAGAGGTGGACCTGATTCTGGAGTTGCCAGGCAAACACGGCTTGTGGGCGATCGAAATCAAAAGAGGCCTGTCGGCCAGTCTTGGCAAGGGTTTTCACCAGGCGCGCGAGGACGTCAAAGCCGACCGCTCCTTCGTGGTCTACTCAGGGGAGGAACGCTTTCCCCTTGCCGAAGGCGTGGAAGCAATCGGGCTTAGACAACTAGCGTCCCTTCTGAGTGAGGTCTCCAAGACCCAGACTGGTTAAGTAGGCGATCACCTACGGCATCATCGCCGTCTCGAACAGCTCCTCGACTCGTACGTCGTCGCCGGGTGTCAGGTAAGCGGTATCCATCTGCGCCAGCTGCAACCTGCCCGAGACATCGTCATTCACACCGTGCCAGTAGGTGTAGTGATCGATCACCCAGATGCCGCTTTCGCGCGCGCCATTGCCCGAGCCTTTGATCCCGCCAAAGGGCATGTGCGCCTCGGCACCGTTGGTGGTGTTGTTGATCGAGGTCATGCCGGCCTCGATGTTCGCCTTGAACTGGTGCGCCCACTCGCGGTCGTTGGTGTAAATGGCGCTGGATAGGCCGTAATCGACGGCGTTTGCCGTCTTGATCGCCTCGTCGATGCCATCGACCTTCACTAGGTTGATGGTGGGGCCAAAGATCTCCTGCTGAAACTGACGCATACCGGGCTTCACGTCCTCCCAGACGGTCGGCCAGCCGTAGAACGCGGCGTTCGGATCGCCGGCGAATCCCGGCGGTTTGGAGTCGGGGGTGATGCGGCCCTCGCCATAAAGAAGCGTGGCGCCGTCCTCCTTGCCCCACTCGAAATGCTCCAGCCAGCGTTCGAAGAAGCGCTCGTTGATGAAGGGGCCGTAGAGCACGTCCTGGTGCTGCAGAGGGTCGCCGATCTCGATCTCGCGCACCACCTCGAGGAACCCCTTCTTGAACTCGTCGTAGATGGGGGCGTCGATAATAAGGTTCCCGGCCGAAGTGCAACGCTGCCCGCCGGTGCCGAAGGCGGAGAAGAGCGATCCTTGGACCGCGTTCGCGAGGTCGGCGTCACGCATCACCACCAGTGGGTTCTTGCCGCCCAGCTCCAACGTCGGGTGCTGAAGGTTCCGGCCGGCGATCTCACCAACCTGCCGCCCCACCGCCGTAGAGCCGGTGAAGGCGATCTTGTCGACCAGGCCCTCGTTCATCATCTCGATCAGGTGCTGGCCGGCGGCGTCCTTGCCGCCACCGAAGACGACGTTCATGACGCCCTTGGGGAGGCCGGCGGACTGCATTATCCGCACCATGGCGTATGCGCATGCCGGAGCGTCCTCGGACGGCTTCCAGACCACGGAGTTACCCGTGACGAGAGCCGGAATTATCTTCCACGACGGCACCGCCACCGGGAAATTGCCGGCCGTCACGATCCCCACCACTCCCAGAGGACGGCGGTAGGTCATCAGCTCCTTGTTCGGCATCTCGGAGGGAACCGTCTGGCCGTAAAGCCGCCTGCCCTCGCTCTGGAAGAAGTCGCAGGTGTCGATCGCCTCCTGGACGTCGCCGCGCGCCTCCTTGAGGGTCTTCCCCATCTCGCGTGTCACCAGCCTGGAAAGCGCCTCTTTCTCCCGGGCTATCGCCTGGCCGATAAGACCAATTACCTGTCCGCGAATCGGCGCCGGGGTGCGAGACCAGGTTTCGAAGCCCTCCTTTGCGGCGCGGCAGGCCTCGCGGACCTGCTCGAGGCTTGCCTCGGGAAATATCCCCACCAGGTCGCTGCTGTCGCTCGAGTTACGCGATTCGAAGGTCGAGTCGCTCGTGACTTCCCTGCCTCCAATGAGGTTGGGGTAGCTTCTGCCCACGGCTGCCTGTGCCATGTTCTGTCCTCCTGTTCGTTTCGTCCCTGGTATTCCGCTCGGGTCGGGCGTGCTGCCGCGACCCGATGAGCGAAGCTCTGTGATGTGAGCCGATGGTATCACGGGAACAATTACCGAAACTGCTCGGGCAACTTCGTCTCTTCAAAGAGTAAAGCGAGAGCGAAAAACCATCATCAGCGCGTTGTCTAGACGCCGGCGTTACTGCTCATCTGGATTCTCGTTTCCCCATGATCGCCGCGGCCTTGCACGTAGTGAACGTAAGTTGAGGTCTAACGTTGCTCTGGCTGAGTAAGCGGGACCTCAAGTTCGATCCGGTCAGCCGTCACACGAGGCGCAATACGGCCGCGGATCCCTCGCTCGAGCCGTACAAAGCCGTAGCGCTCCATCATCTTGAGTGTCCGTGACAAATTGGACGTGGCTCGTCCGGTTAATTTAGCGAGCTCGCCAAGAGAGCCCGGCGTCTGCTCGGCGATTACACGAAGTAGTGCGCGATTCCCGTCGGAGAGTACCTTTGCAAACGATTCCATCGACGTAAACCAGACGGTGGGATTTCGCTCCACAGCGCTCTCTTCGCCACGCGCTACTCGTATTGTCCGATCCTTCATTTGCTGATAGCTCGCTATCCCAACCTTCAATGTTTTCACTTAAGTACGCCCCTTTCTTTCAGTACATGCCGGTACTCGCGTAATGATGAATCGCACCCAGTAGCGGCCATCAGGGTCGACTACCAAAACTTCGCCAATAAGGTCAACAAGGGCGTCAAGACCTGGGTCGTGTGCCGCAGTTACATCTAAGGTTATCACACGCTGATAACCTATTGCCGCTAGAGGTTACGTGTTCACTCCCTAACCAGAAAAGTACGAGTACTTCTTGGGGCCGCTGGGAGTCGTTCGCAAACTACAGCTCCAACGAGCCGCTCTCCTCCTCGATCTGCGCGGCAAGAGTAGGCAGCCGAACGGTGAACACGCTCCCCTTGCCCGGACGCGAACTCACCGCCAGCTCTCCCTCATGCCGCTCCACGATTCCCTTGGCGACGGTGAGTCCCACACCCGTTCCCTGCGAAGGCGAGCCGGTAACGAAGCGCTCGAAAATCCGCGCCTGCTCGAGCACATCGAGGCCCCGGCCCTCATCGTGGACAGCCAGTTCCACCCTGTCCCCTACCTGCTCCACCGAGATGGTGACGGTACCCGCCTCACCGGCCTGCACCGCGTTGCGCACGAGGTTGCGTACTACCTGTGTAAGCCGTTCGAGGCTTCCAAGCACCTCTGCCCCCGATTCTCCCACCACGCGCACTCCGGGGTACTGCCGGGCGACGCGGCAGGCGACCTCATGGAGATCGACGGCGACCAACTCGAGCGGCAACTCGAGCTCGCCGCGCGCCAGGGTGAGGAGATCCTGCGAGGTGTAGAGAAGTTCGTCGGCGGCGTCACGGGCCGCCCGAAAACGTGGATCGTCACTCTCGGCGGCGAGGGCGTTGAGTTGGCCGGCGACTACCGACAGAGGCGCCGCGAGTTCATGCGCCACCTCGGCCAAAGCGTCACGCTCGGATCTCTGCCTTGCGCGGATTGCGTCTAGCGCGCGTTCCAGTGCAGTCGCCACCCGCGCAACCTCGTCATCGGGACCCTGATACGGCTTCATCACCGGGTTCGCCGGATCGAGCTGGTCGGCCTGCTCGGCGAGGGTCTTGAGTGGTGACAGGGCGCGCCTGAGCGTCCTCAGGCTTACTTGCAGGACAAGCAAGCTGATCGCCACGCCGCTAACCAGCAGACTGCGAATGAGGATCAGCCGGGCGCGGCCGATTTCGGTAGCCTCGTAGCCGATCCTGATCGTGCCAATCTCATTCCCACTGGGCAGGCGCCAGGGCACCGAGGCTGTAAGCAGAGGCACGCCGTTGTACTGAACCAACTCGGGCTCACTGAAGTAGGGAAGGATCTCGCCGGCATCGGGAGGAAGCTGGAGCTCACCGTCGCCCGACACGAACTGGAGGCGGCCGCCGCTCGCGCCATCGACCAAGCGCGCGCCAACCTGCGACGACTCCACGAGTCGCCCCACCCGTTCCAGATCGCGCTCGAGCAGCGTCTCGAGTTGCCGGTACTGGAGCCGCCCGAACAGCGCCACGGCGAGCAGCCCGAACGCCAGAATCGCGACCAGCAGCGCGGTTGTTACCAGAAGGCTAAGTCTGAAGCGGAGCATCGAGATCCATCGACGTCGAGGGCCCTCAGCGGACCAGGTACCCCTTACTGCGGACGGTCTTGATGACCTCCCCCATACCCGCCGAGGTGAGCTTCTTCCGGAGGTTGTGTACGAACACCTCTATCGTGTTTGATCCGGGCTGATCGGAGCCGTACAGTTGCCTCTGCAACTCCTCTTTCGAGAAAAGTCGGCCACGGTTCCCGATGAGCAGTTTCAGGAGTTTGAATTCCAGCTCGGGCAAGACGAATGCTCGACCGTCGACGATGCAGCTGTTGGAGGTCGGGTCCAGAACCAGTTTTTCGTAACGAAGTTCGCCACCGCTGCGTTCCCGTTCGCGCAAGCGGGCGTGAACCCGGGCGACCAGTTCATGAATGCTGAATGGTTTGGTGAGGTAATCGCTGGCGCCGGCATATAGTCCTTCTACCCTGCTATCCACATCGCCTCGAGCGGTGAGGATGAGAATGCTCGCTTCGCTGCGCCCCTGCAGCCACTCGGCCACTTCTATACCGTCCATGTCGGGCAGGTTGAGGTCGAGCACGATGAGGTCGAACGGTTCCTCGTCGGCCACGAAGAGAGCCTCGCCTCCGGTCGCGACCGAGCGAACGTGATAGCCCACCTGGCCGAGTTGCTCCTCGAGCAACGTCACCAGGCTCTGGTCGTCCTCGACCACCAGCAATCGTGCCGCCTGCTGTCTCACTGCTTCCAGAATAGCCTGCGCGACGTTTCAGCAGCCTTCGCCAACTGCGCCGTCCTTTGAAACCTCTGCGTTACCTGCCCCAGAGCCGATCAGGTTCCCGGGTCATTTTCAGGGCCGGTCGGCCCAGGCGTACCCGCCGGCTTCGAAGGAGGAGGAGCCGTCTCCTCCGCTGGATCTACTTGCCCGCCCGTTGGCTGGGTAGCGGGCGGGCCGCCCGTCTCAGCGGGTCCGCTGGCCGAGCCGGCAGGGTCGGCTGGAGGATCTGCCGGCGATCCTGAGCTACTTTCTACTGGTGGTGCAGCAGCCGGGTTCGCCGTAGCATCCACGGGCGCCGATGGAGTGACCGGCTCGTCTACACCTGTCGGACCGACCGGCCCTGCCTCTTCGGACGCTCCACCTCCGACGACTCCCGGGGCGTCGTTCGCTACGTCGTGCGGAACGTCGGCGGGCGCACGGGGGGCTGCAGCGGCCGGAGTTTCACTTGGAACGCCTGGAGGCGCCGGCTCGGCAGCCTCTTCGCCAACGTCCTCAGCGACCTCCTCCACGACTTCCTCAACGACCTCCTCCGCGACTTCCTCAGCCACTTCCTCAGCCACTTCCTCGGCAGCTACCTCGACAACTTCTTCGGCGGCCTGTTCGGCGGCCTCTGTGGCAACTTCGTCGGCGGCCTCCGTGGCCATTTCCTCGGCAGTACCAACAGGAGCACCCGCAGGAGTCATTACAGCAGGTTGCTCCGCAGAGTCGTCCGCCTCGCCCTGTGCTTCGGTTCGCTCTTCCGCTTGAATTTCATTCGCCGCGGGCCCGCCGCCGGCTACTTCGCCCGCTACAGATTCACTTTCGGCCCTCTCGCCCTCGGCGATCGGCGCGCCTCCCGGCTCCTCGGTAACCACCGGGCTTGGAACTCGGGATATCTCCAACTCGACCGAGCCACGTCTCAGCATCGAAGCAAGTGCTTCTGGTTCCTCCTCCCCGCGTTCGACCAGCAGCTCTCCCGACTCGTCGAGTCGCCCGGGCAGGGTCTGCACCTGCCCGCCCGGAGAAGCCACGACCATCACGAAGTCGTGTACCGACTCCGTATCCTCGACCTCGGTCAACTCGAGCCGCAGCACACCGTCGACGATCCGACCGTAACCGAGCAGAGTCTGCCCGGTTTGGTCGAAGACCATGATCTCGGTGCCCTCGATCGGCTCGAACGCCGCGGTCGTCAGACTCGCTGTGAGGACTAGCCATGCAAGCACCGCTCGCAACAGTCGCATGCGCTTACCTCCGGCTATGAGACGAGCGAAATGCGGCCGGCCTCGGCCGGCGCGGATCACTTGGCTACTGAGAAGTTTCTGCCCCGCACGCCTTGCCCCTCGCTCGCACTGCGGCGAGGTAAACGCCGTGAGCCGAGGCGAGTCGACCGAAGGAACTCGTGTAGTGAAACGAGAGTGCCCTCCAGTTTGACGACCAATTCTCCCTCTTTAGTTACGTGTCCCTCGTATTGGACCATCGTCTTCCCCCTGTCTACGACGGTCGGTTGCGGCGGTGCTCAGAGACGAAGCTTCGTGTAGAGCTGAAGCCTTCTAACATTGAGACACCGAACCGCTGCCCCCCGATCCGCTATGCCTATATCTTGCGACGGTTCAATGAAGTGAAGCTTAAGCGGCTGGGCTACCATCTCCCGACCCCTTACATGCTGATTGCGCCGGCCGCACCCGTCGCGATAGACTTTACAAGACCTTTAAGCCGGTACTGAGAGACCGGGAAGGAGTTATCGATGGGCTTAACCCGATTGACACACACCGCCGCACCTCACCCCGAGGTTAGCGGCCTTTTTGTGGTTTGCGGGCGCGAACTACGAGCCTGGGGGCAACGATGGAAATGAAGCGCAAGGCCGGGTTGATGAGCAGCAGCGACGTCGCCAGGGCACTCACCAGGATCGCTCACGAGATAGTCGAGCGAAACAAGGGGGCGGAGCGAGTCGCGCTGGTAGGTGTACACACCCGCGGTGTACCAATCGCGTCACGCTTGGCGGACCTCATCTCGGGATTCGAAAACTCGACTCCACAAGTAGGCAAGCTCGACATAACGCTCTACCGCGACGACCTCACAGAAATTGCCCTGCAGCCAGTAGTTCGGCGGACAGAAGTTGATTTCGATATTCAGGGAATGCGCATCGTGCTTTGCGACGACGTACTCTATACCGGCCGAACCGCCCGAGCCGCGCTCGACGCACTGATCGATATGGGTCGCCCGGAACTGATCCAGTACGCCGTGCTTGTCGACCGCGGACACCGCGAACTTCCAATCAGGGCCGACTACGTGGGCAAAAACGTGCCAACCAGCCGCCAGGAGTTGGTCAAAGTGAAGCTGGCGGAGGTCGACGGCGAGGACAGCGTCGAACTTCTGGAGGTGCAGAGGTGATCCCGGGTTCCACCGCCCTCTCCCTCCCGCCCCGGCCGACCGTCCCTGCCGGTCCAAAGCAGCATCTGCTCGACTTTCAGGATTGGTCCGTCCCGGATTTGGAGCGGCTCCTCGACACCGCGGACGTAATGGCCCAGGTGTTGACCCGCACCATCAAGAAGGTACCGGCACTGCAGGGCTTCTCGGTGGGCCTGCTCTTCTTCGAGAACTCCACCCGCACCCGGCTCTCCTTCGAACGCGCCGCCCGGGCGCAAAGCGCCGACGTGATGACCTTCGCCAGCGGTGGCTCTAGCATGAGCAAAGGCGAGAGCCTTAAGGACACGCTCCGCACGCTCGACGCAATGCAGGCCGACCTCTACGTTGTCCGCCACGGCGCCGCGGGCGTACCACACCAGCTCAGCAGGTGGACCGAGGCCGTGGTGGTAAACGCAGGCGACGGTCGCCGCGCCCATCCCACCCAGGCACTACTCGACGCGTATACCTTTCGCAAGGCCTTCGCCGGCTTCGATGGATTCGCTGGTAAGAAGCTGACGATCGTCGGCGACATAGCCCACTCCCGAGTGGCTCGCTCGAACGCCGAGCTATGGACCAAAATGGGCGCCAACGTCACCCTCTGCGGTCCCGCAACACTGCTTCCCCCGGAGCTTGGCCAACTTCCAGGCGTCACGATTAGCACCCGGCTAGAGGATGCCGTGGAGGGCGCCCACGCGGTAATGGCTCTAAGGCTTCAGAATGAGCGGATGCAGGCGGGCCTTCTTCCTTCGGCGGCCGAGTACGCCGCCCGCTACCAGGTGACCGAACGAGCGCTGGCCGGCGCCCATCCCCGAGCAGTAGTCATGCATCCGGGACCGATGAACCGAGACCTCGAGATCGAGGGGGCTCTCGCCGACGGCCGACGTTCGCTGATCGAGGCGCAGGTTGCGAATGGGGTGCCGGTACGCATGGCGGTACTCTACTCGCTACTGGTTGGAAAACGCTGATGCGCACGGCGATTCGCAACGCAAGGCTGGTCGATGGCCGAGGAGAGCACGGCAAAAAGGATCTCTACATTCGCGACGGTCTCGTCGAAGGTGTAGACCTGGGTGGGAAGGTCGACGAGGAGCTGGACGCTGCCGGTGCGCTGGTGACTCCGGCCTTCATCGACCTGCACGCCCACCTGCGCGAGCCGGGGCAGGAAGTCAAGGAGGACTTGCAGAGCGGCCTGGCTGCAGCGCTGGCGGGAGGATTCGGCACAGTGGTTTCGATGGCCAACACGACCCCCACCATCGACGAGCCCGGACTGGTCGCCCAACTGGTAACGAAGGCAGAGCGACTGGGCCTCGCCCGGTTGCGCCCTGCGGCCGCGCTCTCCCACGGACTCGCCGGCAAGCGGCTCACCGACTTCGCCGCACTGCAGGAGGCTGGCGCAGTAATGATCACCGATGACGGCGTCCCGGTAACCGATGGCCACCTGATGCGGCGCGCCTGCGAGTACGCCGCCGAGTTGGGGCTGGTGATCCAGACGCACTCCGAAGATCCGGGACTCCGAGGCGATGGGGTAATGAACGAAGGAGTGGTTAGTCAGCGCCTCGGCCTGCCCGGAAATCCGGTGGCGGCCGAGGCGGTCATGGTCCATCGCGACTGTGAGATGGCGCTGCTCACCGGCTGCCGGGTACACATCGCTCACGTCTCCAGTCGTCGCGCACTGCAGGTGATCGAGCAGTTCAAGGACCAGGGTGCCCCGGTCACGGCCGAAGTCACACCGCACCACCTCACTCTCACCGATGAAGCGCTCGAGTCTTTCGATCCCATCTGCAAGGTGGCTCCGCCCCTACGTACGGCCGACGATGTTCGTGCCCTTCGCGAGGCCCTGGCATCCGGCCTGATCGACTCGATCGGTACGGATCACGCGCCGCACACCCGCGCCGAGAAGGAGCGGGACATGCTCGAAGCACCCTTTGGCATCGCCAACCTCGAGGTGACCTTTCCGCTGCTCTTCACTACACTCGTGGGCGGTGGCGAGATTGAACTTCCGCTGTTGCTGGAACGGCTACAAGGTGGACCGGCGCGAGTGATGGGCTGGAACCCGCCGACACTCGAGCCCGGTCAGCCGGCCGATCTCACCGTCATAGAACTCGGCCGGGAGGAACCCGTTTCACCCGAAACGTTTCGCTCCAAAGCCCGGTTCACGCCCTGGGACGGCAAAATATTGCGGGGCTGGCCCCAGATGACGCTAATAGGCGGGCGAACGACGTTCCGACGCTAGTCCTTCGTGAGGTCGTAAGCCTCGACGGCCTCACCCCGACCTGGGGGCCCAACTCGATAGGCCGTAAGAGTGAGTTCGATGACGCCCGCCTCCGCCAAGCTGGAGAGGCGCAGGAAGAGGCTGTTGTCGAAGTGCAGGTAGCAGTCGATCTCGCCCGCTAAGGGAACCAGCAAGTTGCCGCCGGCCAGCGTTTGAGGGTCTCCAACCGGAGCAAATACCACCCTGCGCGGGTTGGCGCCCAGGAACTCGGCCTGCAGCGGGACGGCGCGGCCCGAAATACCCACCTCGAGGCTGCTAGTCACGTGTGCCTTCCCGCGCAGGTGAAGTACGCCCGGCCCGGGCATGAGCGATAGCTCTACACCGGTAGCTGCCACCTCGAACGGTTGCCGCGAGATCAATACCTCGCCGGAGTTGACCTCGACTTGCTTACCGAAAAGATCGGTCTCAAGCAGCGGGTACTCCTCCAGCAAAGTAGCGTCGACCCTCGGCACATCATCCTCGAAAACCGTACCGCCGCGTTCGGCCGCGAGGCGTTGCGCCCAATCCTCCGTGTGTTCAGCGATCTGCCGCCAGTCCGGTTTACCTTCCACAGCGGAGCGGTGATAAGCCGCGGCGACGACGTTCCCCTCGAGGTCGAGCTGCCTCGCTGCGCGCTGATGATAAAGCCGAGCCTGACCTTCCGGCAGCGATAAGTAGATGATCGTGCGCGGGACATTGTCGTTGAAACGCCAACCCTGATCAAAGCCAAGCCAATTGCGCCGCTCGAGCTCGATTAGGTGCGAATCGATTTCAAGGGTGGCAAGTAGTCCCTCGGATAGCGCCCCAGGGTGTACCGAGGCTCGCTCCAAGGCGAATCGCGCTTCGGAGGTGAGGCGGCGTGCCTCTAGCTGGTAAGCGGCCCTGATCCGTTGTGGCATGGTCAGAGATTCGGCGGGCGCCTTCGATCCGCCGGCGGCGAGCAGTTCACGCAGGAAGCCCGGATGACCGCCGGTAAAAGTGAAGAGCTCGGCCGCCCTCTCGAATAGTAGCGGGGGTTGCAGCTGCGCCCGCAACTCGCTCCAGCCAAGGGCTGGGAGTTCGAGATACGACAGCCTATCGGGCGGGAAGTCGCTCCTGAGCCTCAGCAAGAAATTGGGGTCCTCTCCAAAGAGGGGTCTTTCAAGAACCCATAGATTGCTGGGATCCTTCAATATCTTATCGGCTGTCGAGTCGTCATAGCGGTTCGATGGGGCGAGAAAACGCACGGCGGGCCTGCCACCGTCGATATGTTCTGTAATGGGGAGGCCCAGGGCAGCGGCGAGTGATACTGCGAAGGGATATTGACCCGAGTCGGGCGGACCCGATAGGATCAAAACAAAGGGGAGCCGAATCTTGGTCGCGGTTTCCCGCACAAGATCACGGTGAACGAAGGTTTCGGTACCCCGTCTGGCACGCTTGGCCCTCTGCACCTCCAGCCAAGCCTGAAAAGCCGGGGAGAGCCCTTCGAGCCCCTCGAGCGGTTCGCCGCTGCTGTCGCCGGCGTCCAGGCCCACGGTGTCGGGCAACGTGAGCGGATCCTTGCTGCCGTCGAAAGGGCGCAAGCCGAACCGGGCCAGAGCCTTCTTTAGATCGTAAAGTTCTACCCGGAGGTTCTGTGCCGAATCGGGGTGCTCCCATAGCAGGTCGGCAAGGACTTGACGCCGAGTGGCGCCTTCGATCGCCAGATAGTAGAGGATCGCCAACGACTTGCGCCGCAGTTTGACCGGTTGGCCGCGATGTTCGAGCCGCGCGGGTCCGAACAACGGAAGGCGTAACTGCTCCTCATTCTGCTGTACCGAGCGTCGCACTGGGAGGACCTCTAGCTGTGGGGGCATACGCACCTGAATCCTCTGTTAAGTAGAGCGTTAATCGAAGCGTGAATCGGCTTTCCCAAGTAGTTTATATCTCAACACAACGCTTCACGGTACTGCGTCGCCTGTGAAGTTCCCTGCATTGCGGGCGACAGCATCGTGTTAACGGATGCTTGATGCACCGCGAAGTACGCTTCTTACTCGGAGCGATCGTTGGAACGATCTCGCAATACCTACATCTGGACACTTGGCGACCGTGATCAAAGCGATCAGGGTAAGCCCCGGTGCGTGGTTCCCGGCACTCGCTAAATATATGGAAAGAGGTAAAAGCTAATGAGAAGGCCCCCGATGTTGATAACGGCCATGCTGGCGCTTGTCCTGGTACTAGGAACTGCGACAGCCGACGATGGTCACGCTCGCGGTAAGCCCTGCGGAGAGGCGCCATTGAAGTCCTGTGGTGGTGCAACTGGTCCAGCAGGCGAAGACGGCAAAGACGGAGAGGACGGCAAAGACGGCGAACAAGGAGAACAGGGACCCCAAGGAGAACAAGGCCCCCAGGGCATCCAAGGAGTCGAAGGCGAAAAGGGCGACAAGGGTGACACAGGCGACACCGGTCCCGCGGGACCCCAAGGCACCCAAGGCGAAAAGGGTGACGAGGGTGACAGGGGCGAACGCGGCGTAGACGGCAAGGACGGTGCGCCCGGCAAGGATGGCGCACCGGGCGAGGTTGGCGAGCGCGGACCAATCGGGCCTTCAGGAGCAGCCGGCATTTCCGGCTCAGCGGGCCTTCAAGGCGCGGCAGGTCCGGCCGGGCCGGCAGGACCCCAGGGGTCTCGTGGCCTGCAAGGCTCGGCAGGCCCCCCAGGAGAGGACGCCGACGGTACCAGCTATTTGGATGACGCGACGGTCCGTCCCCAAAGCGCCGACAACCGGACCCTTCGCTTCGGTCCTTCCGGCGCCTGGATCTTGGCGAACCATGACGACCGTTTCGACGACCTTGTCGGGCTGGTCTTCAAGACCAACGACGAGTTCTACCTCACGGGCAGCATCATCACCGGCCTGTCAGGTATCGAGACCGGAGTCATCTACTACCTGGGAAGTGACGGTCGCTTGAGCAAGGATGTCCCCACCGTTGGCTACGTAGTCGTAGTGGGCAAGGGTATCGGCGACGGGGCGCTGCTGTTCAACCCGCACCTCCCCGTGCAGCCCGACGCCTTCCAGGCGATGCGGAGCGGTGAGACGCAACAGGTGGCGGAAGCCTCCGGTCAGTAGCGAACTAGGCCGATTTACGGTAAGTAACTAGAAATCGAGCGTGGAGGCCGGTCCAGTCAATGCCGGCCTCCACGCTCATTTCCTACTGAGCTTTCCTACTGGCCTGCTTGCAGCACCAGATCGGCTTGATGATCTTCGCCCCCGGCGATCGTTACCGAAAGCCGGTCGAATACGGCCCCGGTCTCCGGATCCTGAGCGCTCAGCTGATAATCGCCCGCCGGCACTTCAGCAAAAGAGAAGCTGGAAAAGCTTTCGATTAGGCCGAGGGTCACGGAGGCGCGTTGCGGTTCACCGGAATGTAGGGAAGAGAGTTCGACAGTCACGGTGTCGCCCGGTCCCATGAGTCCAAAGGCACGGTCGGCGCGAAGCACTCCCGCTCCATACATCGGTTCACTCATGAACTGCGCGTCGAAGTAGGCGGAATCAAGCAGCTGCTCCTCGAGTTCATCTGGGCTCAGCAGAGGGTCGCGCGACAGAATCAGGCCGGCTATGGCGCTGACCATCGGCGCAGCCATCGAGGTCCCCACGGCACTCCCGTAGTCATCCGCGGGAATCGTGCTCATCAACCCCTCCACACGGTTTGGTTCGATACCGCATCCGACGATTGAGCCGTCCGCTTCACCTCCCGGCGCTACGATGTCGACGCCTCCGGGCCCGTTTGGCCCCACCCCATAATTGGAAAAACAGGAACGCTCGAAGCTGCGGTTGGTCGCGCCAACGCCAACGACCTGATTCGCCGCAGCCGGGGACATCACCCGGTCGATACCGGCATTACCCGTCGCCGAGATGACCAGTGCTCCGGCCTCTCGCACCTCATCGAGTACCTCTTGCAATATCTCGCTCGGGAAGTCGCCGGCGAGGCTCAGATTGATGACTCGGGCAGGATTAGCGTTCATCGGCGCATTCTCGACGGGTAGCCCGGCCGCCCATCTGAGCGCCCTGATAAGTACGTCGGTATTGGCGCCTCCGCCATCGTCGTTGAAGATCTTGACTGGCAGGATCAGTACGCTCTCGCCGTCGGCAACGCCCCGAACTCCCAATCCGTTACCCCCGACAGCGGCGATGACGCCGGCAACATGGGTTCCGTGCCAGTTTCCGGGATTGCCGTGCCGAGGGTCATCGTCGGCGGAGGAGCAGTCCTGATCGGCGCAGAAGTCGTACCCGGGCAGGAAGCGCGAAGCGAGATCCTCGTGCCCTAGGTCGAAGCCGGAGTCGATGACCGCAACCACGACTGGTTCCCCCTCCGTGTGCGTAGCACCGTACTCGAGCGGCACTCCCGCAGCCGACAGGCTCCACTGCTGGGGGAGATACGGATCGTTGGGCAGCGCGGTCGAGTACAGATAGTAGTTGGGGGACGCCCGCAGAACAGCGGAATCCTTGGACAATCTGTCGAGCGCCTCATGTACGTCCTCCTCGGTACCGACCTCGAAGAGAGTCGTCCGCCCCAGGCTTTGCCGGCCAGGGCCAGTAGACGATAGCGAGGAGTGGCCTTCGCTGCCCGCCTGATCACGGTACTGCACAAGGACCTGGCCTGGCACGAAAGCGTCGCGGGCTTCCGGTGCGCGCAGGACATGCGCCGTGGCCGCGGACAGCGACGACGGGGCCGCCCCGTATTCGGAACCGTCCGCCTGAGACCCCAGCGTCGCCATGTAGCTCTCGGTAAGCACTGCGCCGTGAACGGTACCGTCCGAGGCGGGGCGCTCCTGCAGCGTGGAACATGAGGAAAGCAGCAGGACGAGGGCGGCGAGTAGGATTCCGCGACGAACTGCGGAAGATCTGTTCAGCTGGTTCGGTCTTACCGCAAGAACCGCGTACATCGCGCCCTTTCAGGGCGCTTGTAGGGTCGGTGCTGCACACGGTAAGTGCGACGAAAGTCGCGGTCTTGGCCGGTTGCGCTACTCGCTCCATCTGTTCCAAGCGCCCAAATAGGGAACAGACTTCTTCGCGTCCAATTTGCCGGGCTTTCCCGGCGATCTACAGAGAGCATATTCAATGAATGACGTAATGGCGTGTGAATTACCGCAAGCGCAAGCACCGTTGCGTACGAAACGCCGTGCCGGATGCACCGACCCATGCAGTTCGAAATGAAATCGCGATTCGGCACCCCCACCTCCAGTGGAGTAGACAGTCCGCCATTGCGTGGCGAAGGCTCACCGTAGAATTAGTGCTCTTACAGAATTCTGAGACGGCAATTGCTCAGCTGCCGCCGAGTTGCGATTTCCGGTCGGGTAGAATGACCCATGTCACCAACCGTTGACGGAAGCATCGGTGCCTCCCGTTTCACTCCACCACCCGAGGTTCATGACTTCGAGTGGACGCATCGGGAGCTCGGCAAGGGCGCAGCCCTGTACCGCGCCGGCGACGCGGGTGGATTGGTTTACCGGGTAAACGAAGGACTTCTGAAGCTGGTGATCGACGGACCGGCCGGCAAGGAGCGTATCCTCACCCTGGCCGGTCCCGGGGATCTGATAGGAGCCGTGGGGCCGCAAGACGGGACTTTCCGCGAGACGGCCGAGACGCTAAGCCAGGCGCTGATAAGCGCCGTGCCGCTGGTGAGCCTCATGGCGAGCTCCAGCGATGAGCTTCTTTCCGCGGCCGCCGCCAAGCTCGACCACATGCGCGAGGCGCTCGAAGATGCCGAATTGCCCGTTGCAGTGCGTGTCGCCCGCATTCTGTTGCGCCTCGGCTGCCGCTTTGGACACTGCAGCAACGACGGTTCGGTTTGGCTCACCCTGCCGCTTACGCACGATCACTTGGCAGCCATGGCAGGTGCGGCGCGAGAGACTACCAGCACCGCTCTGGGCGAGATCAGGAAGGCCGGGTTGGTCGAAGGCACCCGCGGCCGCTATCACTTCGATCCGGGTCGCCTCCAACGTTTCACCGTAGAGCTGAGTTAGCTCCCCTCGGTTTCCTCCTCGAGCTCCTCGAACAACGGCAGGACGTACGCGCGTAGGAACTCCGCGGCCGTGAGCACGGGCGCTTCGTCCTCGTCGCCCAGCACCTGCTTGGCTGCGCGGTTGTAGAGCTGGTCGACTCGGGCCAAATAGTCGCCGGTGTAATGCTCCCGCCACTCCTCATGGGTCTCGGGAACTATGTCTCCAAAGATTTCACGGTCGAACTCCTCGCGAGGCAGATTGCCTGCATCAACACAGCTCTCCACCATCTCGAGCCAGCCGCCCAGCAAATCCAGCAGCGCGGTTTCCTTGTCCTCGACCGAAAGCTTTAGTTCCGGCATGGCGCTAAGACCTCGAAAGGAGCGTGGCCAGGTCTGCCTCGAGGTACATCTGCATCTCGTCGTTATAGACCCGGGACAAGCGGCCCTGCGGGTCGACCAGTAGAACCTGGCTGCCGTGAATGATCTCGCCCTGCCCGCCCTGTCCATGTCCGATATAAAAGCGAGCCGCGGCGGCGTCCAACGCCTCTTGCGGTCCGCCCAAACCGTCAAACGCCGGATGGAATCCCTGTGCATAATCGTGGATGATCTCGGGCGTATCGTTCGCGGGATCTACCGTGACCATCACCACCTGCAGGTCCTCCGGTGTACCAAGCGCCTCGTAAATTCTGCTCAGTCGCGCCATCGTCATCGGGCAGATATCGGGGCAGTTGGTGAACCCGAAGAAAACCAGCAAATGCTTCCCCCGGTAGTCACCCAACTGGACCTGCTCGCCACCGGGAGCGACAAGGCTCACGTCACTAACGGTGGGAGGATGCTCGAGCGCGGTTCCATGCAACTCCGGTGCGCCTCGCGCCATGCCTCCCAAGCTATAAGCAGCGACGCCAAGCGCCGCCAGGGCCACTAAGGCTAATGCGATTACGGTTGGACTTCTCACGCGGGCCAGTATAAAGGGACCGCCCGGCGCGAAACGTGCCGGGCGGACGAAGTGTTGTCTCAGTCGCAGCTTACGTAATGTCTTCTCAGTCTACCGAGGCGTAGGTAATGGGAGCATCGGAGAAGACCTCGACCGACTCGACCCAAAGAACCTCGCATGAACCGTCACCGGTGTCGGTACGTTCGGTAGAAGAGTTCCAGCTCCACCCGTCTTGGCCGTCGACCGTGACGAGATACCCCTGCAGGCGAACGATGTCGCCCGGCTGTACTTCGGCCAACTGCTCGGCTACCTCGGCATTAGCCGGGATGGTGTGGGTATTGGCGCTGTTGGCGATGACATCCTGCGCCTTCACGGGAACGTTGCGCCAGCGCACGAAATACCAGCGGTCACGCTGCTGGACGTTCAACGTTTCGAGCATGTCGCGCTCGCCCATCGGTCCCCAGCCAAGAGCCAGGTCGAGTGGCGAGACTTCGGACTCGCGCTTATCGCTATAGGAGCGGGCGCCAAGAACCCGAGCAGTAACGTCGTAACGGGCGAGCGGTTCGACGAGATAGTCACCATTCCACCAGGAATCGACACCAGCGGCCGCGGTCTGAGTTGGTGTGACGCTTATCTCGGGCTGGATTGACAACTCGGCAGGTAGTTCGGCACCGGCCAGCGAGAACATGTTCACCGCGAGCAGCGACAGCGTGAGGGCTGCCACGAGACGCAGTATGAGATCGCGCTTGCCATTTTGGCGCACTGCGACGCTCGATAAGGGGGCTTGGGTGTTCGTAGGGGCGCGCCGGATGGACGCATGCAGATCGGAAAGGAAAGAGATGAGTCCCGGGAGGGCGCGTGAGGCACGCGCTTGAGCACCGTTGGGGGCAGACGGATGATGCAAATGATGTTCCATCACAGATGCATACGGTAAGGGTGCCGAGATGGAACGGCGATGAACTTTTCAACCTAGGGGAAGGTGGTGACTTTTTTCCCTATGCACTCCCCTCGGTCATGTTTGGGGCACCTTCATTTCGAGGTGCCGGCGCTTGCCGAATCGTCCCGTCGGAACTCAGCCGGGCATCGATCCGCTCGAGCCGATCGGCGACGATGAGCGCGATATCGCGAACTTCGGGAGCGTCCTCCTCGCTGGCACTGTCACTCGAACCGAGCATTACCCGGCAGAAGGGGCAGCCGGTGGCGACTACCGCAGCGCCGGTCTCCTTCGCCTCCCTAAAGCGGTTCTCCGAGACGCGCATCTCTCCCGGCTCCTCCTCTTTCCAGAACTGCGCCCCTCCCGCGCCGCAGCAGAACGACTTATTGCGGCTGCGATCCATCTCGATCAGCGGTGTGCCACCGCTCTCCAACACCCGGCGCGGAGAATCGTAGATGCCGTTGTTGCGGCCCAGGTAGCAGGGATCGTGAAAGGTGATGCTCTCGTCGCTAGCCACTGGCGGCAGCCGCCCCGAGTCGATCAGCTCCTCGATCAGCTGGCTGTGGTGCAGCACGTCGTAATCGCCACCCAACTGCGGATAGTCGTTGAAGAGCGCGTTGAAGCAGTGGGGGCAGGTGGTGACCACCCGTTTCCGTTTGGCGGGATCCAACGTCTCGTCGAGCAGCCGGTTGTTGAGATTCAGCGCGTCTAGCGTGGCGACGTTCTCGCTTGCCAGTTGGTAATAGAGGTACTCGTTTCCCGCTCGGCGGGCCGGATCACCGGTACACTTCTCCCCTTTTCCCAGCACGACGTAATCGATGCCGGCGTGCTCCAGAATGCGGGCCATGGCCCGAGTAGTCTGCTGGGCGCTAGGGTCGTAGGATCCCGCGCAGCCCACCCAGAAGAGCACGTCGAAGTCGGGGTTCTCCGCTGCTTTTTCTGGATCGAGCGTCGGAACGTCCAGACCTTTTGCCCAGTCGAGGCGCTTGTCCTGACCGATTCCCCAGGGGTTGCCCGACCTCTCCATGCCTCGAAAGGCGGTCTGCAGCTCAGCCGGGAACTCGCCTTGCATCATCACCTGATCGCGGCGGATGTCTATGATGTCGATCATCTGGGTACATCCGACCGGACAGACCTCCATGCAGGCCCCGCAGGCGGTACATGCCCACAACGATTCCGGCGAGATGGCGAAGTCGGTCAGGGTCCGTGGCGTCTCCTCGCCGGCGGCAAGAGCGTCCGCAACCAGGTTCACCTCGTAGCGCTTGTTGATCTCCAAAGCAGCCGGACTTAGCGTCTTGCCGGTGACGTTCGCGGGACAGACGTTGGTACACCTGTTGCACTGGATGCAGGCGTAGGCGTCGAGAAGCTGGGGCCAACGCAGGTGCTCGAGCTTCGCGGCACCAAACTGCTCCAGCTCCTCGCTCTCGAAGTCGATCGGCTCGAGCGCGCCCCTGGGCAGAGGAGAACCGTCCTCGCGCCTACGCTCGAGCGCAAAATTCGCCGGCGCCCCGAACAGGTGGATGTGCTTCGAACGAGGGAAGTAGGGCAGGAACGCCAGGATGAGGCCGAGCGCGCCCCACCAGCCGACGTGCCAGCCGACAATTCGGCCCTCCCCGTAACCTACGAGGATCGCCAACGACGAGGCGAAGGGTTGGAAAGGGTCCCAATGACCCTCCGCGGCAAGCAGGAAAGTCTCCCCTGTCAACCGGAAGCCCACGTGCAGCAGGATGAAGATCGCGACGATGAGACTGTCGCGTCGGATCGCCCCCTCCCTCACCCGTTCGTGCAGGAGTGTCTCGGGATTTCGCTGGTCGAGCCTGGTATCGCGCGCAACGAAGCGGCGAATGAGCAGGTAGACGATACCTATCAGTACGGCCATGGTGAGGAGATCGGCAGCGAATCGGTAGAGTCCGGCCAACACCCCCAGGTCGAGGCTCTCCTGAAGCGACTGCGGGACGTACCCCTTGAGCGCGTCGATGATGTTCACCAGCAGATAGAAGACGAAGCCGTAGAAGACCAGGGAGTGGAACAGACTCACCCAGGGACGGTCCCGGAAGACCGTTTGCTGGCCAAGCGTAACCGCTACGGCTCGCCCGATGCGCCGAGGCAGTCGATCGGTTCGCGGGTAGTAGGTGCTCCCCTGCCCCGCGGCGATCGCACCGATCACTCGTTTGAATCCCCGGTAAGCGAAGGCGAACGACACCGCTACCAGAATCACGAAGAGAACTTGTTCGAAGAGGGTAAGCACGTATACCTCCGTGCGGGCGGCTACGCCCGAGACGCTTTTGGTGACCGTTTAAACCAGTTTAGCCCGTCTGGGAGCCCGGTCCTTCCTCGCCTGCCGGAGCCGCAATGTCGAGTAGTCTCGGGCACTCGACAGTTCGCGTTCGAGGGAGTAGACTTTCGCTACCACGGGAAGGAGGTGGTCTTATCAAATTGAACGATATAGCCAGTGGAGGTGCCCGTCGAGGGTAGCTGGTCACGCCTCCTCTGAGACGGGACTAGCGTTCCTCTCAGTCCAAGGCGGGCAACCGACACCCCCGGTAAAAACCGGGGGTCTTTCTTTTCCACTGCTTAACTTTCCACTGCTTAACTTTCCACTGCTTAGCTTTCCAAACGTAGTTCTCCGAACGTCGCTCTGCCTTGCGTGCTGCTAGGGTGCGTGTACGAGAAATGCCTTACGGGAGTTTGCCTAGGTTGTCGATGAAAAATGCGTCATTGTGGCTCGCATTGCAACCGCGGACACAGTAGACTGTGGGCGAATGATCGTGAATACCGCCAACGTTCCTCCCGTCGTCCCCGAGTCCCTCTGGAAATTGTGCCTCTATCTCAACGAGCGGCGGCGACTGCTCGAACAGCTCGAGCAGGTTGCCCGTTGCGCCGTGGAGCTTACCGGCGGCGATCATGCCGATATAACCCTTTTCGACGCCACCCTCCGGCGGTTTATTCCCCTGCGTAGCACCCAAGTGTTCATACACCAGGGAGAGCCCGACGCCGCCTCCCGAGTGCGCGAGACCAAGCGACCGGTCGTCATCCCCGATCTCAACTTCTCCGCAAACGACGAGGATCTGGCGCTATTCAACCGCGATATCGCCTCCTATCTGGCCGTTCCCGTAATGGACGGAGCGCGAGTAGACGCTGCATTGGTGGTCTTTAGCCGAGAGGCGCGCAACTATGACGCAGGGGAGCAGCAGGCGCTCGAGGGGCTCGCGGCCCTCACCGGCGTGGCGCTCAAGCAGAAGCGTCTCTCTGTAGGCCTGGAGGACGCGAGCCGTACCCTCCTCAAGCTGTCACTTACCGATCCACATACCGGGATCGCCACCCGCCGTCAGTTCGATCAGATGCTCCAGCACGAGTGGGTCCGCGCACTGTCGGAGGGTCTCAGTATCTCACTGATCCAACTCGAAATCGACGGCCTCGATTCATCGGATGGAGTTCGCGAAGCCGACGTCCAGGAGGCGCTGGCTCGCGCCTCCCGAACCATTCGAGCCGCCCTCTACCGGGCCGGAGACTCGATCGCCCTACTGGGCAGCGGCGGCCTCGCCGTAATCATGCCCGACACCGATCAAGCGGGCGCGATCTCCATAGCCCGGCGTCTGCAGCGGGATCTGGCCGGTGCATCGTTGGATCAAGAGGGCGAGCCGATCACCCTTTCGATCGGAATCAGCTCGTTCGACACGCTGCAGGTCCAGCTTGGCGTGTTCGGAACGCCCGACAAGCTGTTCCGCCAATCGGCTGCGGCACTAGAGCGCGCCCGGCGTGCCGGAGGCAATCAGCTGCAGACGCTCGAAATAGCCGACTGAGCCGAACTCAACCTGATCGATGAAAGCACCGTATCAGTCGGCCAGCTGTGTCACGCGTTCCTTGGGCGGCGTCACGAAGGGGTTCCGGTGCCGTTTTAGAATCCCTTCGATCACCTGCCGGAACGTCGTGCTGTAGCGCTCGCGGGTGTAGAACTTGCGCGCAGTGCACCACGACTGGTAGGCCATTGCCTGCAGTTCCCCGGCCGGTCGGCCCGCCAGCCGCCTCACCGCCGAGCGGATCTCCTCTACCGAGTCCCCACGCAGCGTCACTCCAAAACTCGGGTCGACGTCCACGCTCGCCCCCACCGTTACGACAGGGATGAGCCCGGCTTGCATGCAGGTTATTACGCTGCCGCCACCGCCCTCCGAGCAGGAGGGGTAGACAACCGCGAGCGATGAATCGCGAATCTTCCGAAATTCTTCTCCGCCAATGTCCACCCAACCAGCCGTGTGAATATTGGGCAACTCGTATAACTCGCGGTGATACGCCTCTACGAAGCGACGATCCTCGGCCACCGGCCCGCACACCAGCAATTCATACTCCGGCATGCCGGCAAACGCTTCGAGCGCGAGATCGAGGCCCTTGTGTACCAGACCGTCCGAGCCGAACCAGACGAACCGGCGCTTGCTCTCCTTAAAGTCCTTATCGGCCGACCAGTCGAAGGTCTGGCAGGCCGGCAACGGCAAGCGATGGATCGGCTTGCCGGCATAGCGATAGCTGGACACGGTGAACTCGTTACCCAACACCGTCGCATAGTCGGCGCTCTCTATCGCCCAGTTGGGCTCCACCACCTTCCGCGGCAGATCGACGACCTTGCCGGAGCGATCCTTTATCGCCAGCGCCCGGGCATAGGCGTTGGCATTGTTCACCAACCAGTGAGCCGTATCGAGATGAGCGACCTTGATGCACTCGAGCGGTAACTCACCGGCCAAGCGCTCGAAATTCGTTCGCGCCCCGATGAATAGCTCATATTTCCGGTGCGGAATGAAGGTCGTGTTGCGGTAGCTGATCACATCCACGCCGTATCCCAGCTCGACGAGCGTGCGTGCCATCTGCAGCGACTCCCACTGGTTCGTGTGGGAGTTCGGCACCGGGGTTCCTGGCTCGAGCAGGAACGGCTCGATGACATACGAGAGCAGCGCCCACCTCTGTGATGCACTCCCGCTGTCCGGTAGCAGGGTCACCCGGGAAGTCTCGTCGAAGTCGACGTGGCGTTCCACGATGCGGTGAGCTCTGCGCAGCGCCTTGCGTATCCAGCGTTTCATCCTGCCCCCCCCGGGTATTCAGTCCGCTCGAACTCGGTGAATAGTACTAGAGTCGGCTCCTGCTGATATTCGGCGAGCCTGCCACTCTCCGAAACTCACGCCGAACCAGCGACAATTTCGCTCTCCTTCCCGCCCGAGGGCACGAGCCCTGCCCACCGCGCCCATGCTCCAGTGAGTTCCATACCCTCGATAAGGCCGAACTTTGGCCGGTATCCCAAGGAGCTGCGCGCCTTGTCGATACGCACCCGGCTATGGGAGGCAAAGAATGTCGCGTCCCTTTCGGTCAACGGATGCAGGGGCGCCTCCTCGACCCGCCTCAAGCTCCGCAGTCGGTCGAGCTCCGGCGTAGCCGACTTGGTTCGACCACGCTTCAACTTGCCCCGCAGCAATCTCACGAGCGCTTTCCCTTCCACCGTTCTCGCAAGGCGCTGCCGCACCGTGGGCTCGTTCAGCAGGAGGTCGGGTAGCTCACGCAGAAGCGAGCGCGCCGGTTTACCGTTAGCCCCGCGGGTCGCCTGGGCCAGAGTCACCGGCACGGTCGCCGGCACACCGAGCATCTCCTCGTACTGTCCGTAGAACTCGCGCCACGTCACCGGCTCGGCCGCCGAGATGAGGAAACACTCCCCAAGAGAATCGTCACTTGTCGCCGCCAGCAGCATTGCTTCAACTACATCATCAATGTAGACGGCGTTACAGGCACCCGCGCCACTGTCTATAAGCGGAACCTTGCCTACCCGCATGCGCTCGAGCACGCCCACGGTCCACACCGGTGCGAGTGGCCCATAGACCGCGGTGGGCTGCAGAACAGTTACCGGCAGGCCCTCGGCTGCCGCTCGCAGCACCCTTTCCTCTGCCTCGAGCTTGCTGTCACCATAGGTACTCCCCGTACGGCGGCGCGGAGCTCGCTCATCGATATCACCTTGCTCCGGCAGCCCGTAGACCATCTGGCTACTCAGGTGGACCACACGGGCGCCCGTCACGGCCGCTGCCGCCAGAACATTCTCGGTTCCTTCGATGTTGACGAGCCGGCGCTCCTTGGCCCCACCTCGACTGCCGTAGGCGCAGTGGAAGATGACCGAGCAGCCCTTGGCGGCCTCCGTCACGGCGTTTCTGTCGAGAAGATCGGCACGGGCGAGTTCGACAGGAAATCTGGCTACTCGAGCGCAACGTGAGTAGCCGGAGACGAGAACACGAACGGCGGCGCCCTCGGCCATATTCAGCCTCTCCACCAGCCGGCCACCGATGAATCCGGTGGCGCCAGTCACCAACACCTTGCGTCCGTAGATCTCGCTCATGCGGTCGCCTCGCTCGAGAACTCGACCCAGGGGAGTCGCAGAGGTTGGCGAATTGCACGGCAGCGCTCCAGCAGCCGCACCGACCGGCGAGCTTCGAGCGCACCGACGAACGGGGGCCGGCCGAGTTTCACCGCATCGCGAAAGTCCACGAGCTGCTCCACGAACAGCTCACGAACGTTCTGGTAATTACGCTCTTGGTGTCGTACGGAACCTACCAGCGGATCGCCGCCAAGGTCGAGACTCACCTCGGCAGCAAAGCCGGTGCCCGCGGTTAGCGTCCCACGACTCCCACTGATCGTCACGCTGTTGCTCAACTCTCGAGTTCGGCTCAGCTCCACGAAAGCCTTAGCGCCCGCTGGCAGGCCGAGTTCGATCTCGCATTCGGCCTCGACTCCACCGTGCGAGTCGTCCCGGTAGGACTCGACTGTCGGCTCGATCATTGGCTCGAATCCGCGATCGAACGTGCCCTCCGATTTGCGCAAACTCGTCACCCCGGTTGCCGGGCCCACTGACGCCCCTGATTCGACCGTCGCCCCGCCAACCGGTTCAGCGAACCACCAACTCAACAGGTCTAAGACGTGGACTCCGCTGTCGGCCAAGACCCCGCCGCCGGTCTCACTCCGAAAGGTGAAGTCGCTGGCAACCTCCCAACTGAACGGAGAACCCTCGCGCAACTCCACGCGCTCTATCTCGCCCAGCAGCGCCCGCTCCAGCACCCGCTTCACGAAGCGGATTGCCGGAAAGGAGCGCCGGATCATTCCCACGGCCAGAGTCAGTCCGCGCTCCTGGGCCAGTGCCGCCAGCTCCTCGCACTCGCGGGCGCGGAGCGCCAGCGGCTTCTCCACCAACACGTGCAAGTTAGCCTCGAGCAGCTCGCGGGTTACCGGTGCGTGCAGATGGTGCGGAAGGGCAACCACCGCAGCGTCGGCCAAGGGCCATGCGTCCTCCGCCGAGGTGCGCACCTCGCGCACCTCGTATGCCTCTGCCAGGGATCGCGCCCGCTCTCTATTCGTGTCTACCAGAACGGTAGTCTCGATACCTGTACAAACTGCGGCGGCGGGCAGGTGCAAAGACTCCGCGGCCCTGCCACAGCCGATAACGGCCAATCGAATTACCTGCATCTATCGCCCCCCAAGGTGCCAGCCCCCGCCGCCCACCTTCACCTTGCGAAGACCCTGCGAACCACTCCATTAAAGAGCGTCACGGTGGCCGATCAGCTGTCGGCGCCAAGGCCTTCTTGCCACAGTATCGGGGACATACGGGAGGAGACCTGTGACAGTTTTACAGGCAACGGTGAAGTTGCCGGGGCCAGCGGTCCGCTTGCCGCCTCTGGGACTATAGAAGCAGACACGTGCCCGCCGAGCAGCAACCCTAGGCGCGCCGGCCGATCAGCCTCCAGACAGTGGGAAGCAGGGCAACGGCAGTGAGCACCTTCAACACATCGCCTGCCAGGAACGGCCACAGGCCCCACTGCAGGGTGGTGGCGAGGTCCGGAGCAAAGCGCGACAACCAGAGGAGCCCAAAGGCGTAGATGACAAGGTTGCCGATGAGCATCGCGGCCGCCGTCGCCCGGTACGAGCGGTCCCAGCCCCTCTGCGCCAGGTAGCCCACCAGCAGCGCCGCCGGCAGGAAGCCCAGCAGATAACCGCCGGTCGTGCCGGCGAAGAACGACCAGCCTGCGCCGCCGCTCGAGAAGAACGGCATTCCCAGGCCGCCCGCGATGAGGTAGGCGACGACCGTCGCACCGGCCAAGGGGGCCCCGTAAGCGGCGCCTATCAGCAACACGCCCAAGGTTTGCCCCGTAACAGGCACGGCTCCGATTTCGAACCTCAACTGCGCCAACGCGGCCAGCAGTGCAACCCCGAGCAGCAGTTGCAGTGCGACCCTGAGTGTCTTGCTGCGAATGGGAACCAGTCGCTCGATAAGTGGTTGCTTAAGGACTCCGGTCGTCATGGATACCTCCCGAAAGGCTTGCCTGGCGGCAGTATAACGGCGGAAGCCGACGCTGCCGGAGCCGCCGCCCGCCGGCCCGCACTTGCCGGCCGCATATACTGGCCGCCGATGTCCGATGACGCACAGGATCCGCGGGTTTCGGAGTGGGTGGTCACCACCGACACCGTCTTCCCGCACCACACCAATCCGCTAGGTACTCTCTTTGGCGGACGGGTGTTGGAGCTGATGGACATAAACGCCGCTATCGCCTGCATGCGCTTTTGCAGGCAGATGGCGGTGACCGCCTCGACCGAGCCGATCGACTTTCGCAATCCGATCTATGTAGGCGAGATCATCGAACTCAAGAGCCGCATCGCCTGGAGCGGGCGCACCAGCATGATCGTGCGCTGCGAGGTGCACGGTGAGAACCCGCTGACCGGTGAGCGTCGTCTGTGTACGGTGGGGCACATGAACTTCGTTGCGGTGGGCAAGGACAGCCGTCCGACACCGGTGCCGGCGCTGCGGGTCGAGACCGAGCTCGAGCGTCATCACTGGGAGACGGCCCAAAGGGTGCGCGACGACATCGACCGGCGCCGCAGCCGGAAAGGCCATCAGGCAACGCAGGACGACTAGAACCCCGGAGGTAAGCATGACCGTCCCATCCACGACGTTCCCCCTGGACGTTACTAACTACCGGCCCCTCACTCTCGATCCCGGCAAGCGGGAACTGACTCGCGAGCAGCGCGGTCAGTGGGAGACGAATATCGGCCTCATGCGCGACGTCATCGTGTTCTTCACGGCGGTAGCGGGCGCCAGGGGCCTCTCGGGCCACACCGGAGGGGCGTACGACGTCGTGCCCGAGGCACTCTTAGCCGATGGCTTCATGCGCGGCTCAGAGCGAATCTACCCGGTGCTGTTCGACGAGGCGGGGCACCGAGTCGCGCTTCAGTACGCGCTATCGGCCTTCAACGGGGCGATGCCGTTCGAGGAGCTCCTCTACTACCGTGAAGAGAACCGGGCGCTCTACGGCCACCCGGAGATCGACAAGGACCGCGCCATAGGCTTCGCTTCCGGACGCCTGGGACACTTGTGGCCATATGTAAACGGCGTGGCGATGGCGAACCCGGAAAAGGCCGTCATCCTGCTGGGCTCCGATGGCTCCCAGATGGAAGGGAACGATGCCGAGGCAGCCCGCCTGGCGGTCGCCAAAGAGCTGAACGTCAAGCTCCTGCTGGACGACAACAACGTCACCATCGCCGGTCACCCTAGCGAGTACCTGCCCGGTTTCGATATGACCCGCACCTTGGAGGGGCACGGGTTGACTGCCCTTGACGGTGAGGGTGAGGACTTCGATTCGGTTTACGCCCGCTTCCAGCGCGCCATCGAACAACGGGGCCCGGTTGCGGTAATCAATCGCCGCTTGATGGCGCCGGGATTGCCAAAGATCGAAGGAAAGCCGGCTGGGCACGAGGTGATAGGGGTCGACGCGGCCAGCGAGTATCTCCTGGCACATGGGCACGAGCAAGCGGCGGAGTACCTGAGTAACGTCACCAAGCACACCGTTAGTTGTCGCTACCTGGGCTCCAGTGAGGAGCTCGGCTCGAACCGCAAGACCTTCGGCAAGGCGGTCTCGGACCTGATCGACGAGCTGCCTGCTGCGGAGCGTAGTGCCAAGATCATGGTCATCGACAGCGACTTGGCCGGCTCCACCGGGCTCGACACGATCGCCAAGCGGCACCCGGAGGTGTTCGTGACGTCGGGGGTGATGGAGCGCGGCAACTTCTCGGCCGCCGCCGGCTTCGGCTTCGAAGAGGGACGCACGGGCGTGTTCTCGACCTTCTCGGCTTTCCTGGAGATGATCCTCTCCGAAGTTACGATGGCCCGGCTCAACCGCTCCAATGTCCTCTGTCACTTCTCTCATGCGGGCGTCGACGCCATCGCCGACAACACCAGTCACTTTGGCATCAACGTCTTCTTCGCCGACAACGGCGTCGAGCAGCAGGGCGTCACCCCGCTCTACTTCCCCGCCGACGCTCACCAGTTCGAGTCGGTCGTTCGGAGGGTGCTATGGGATGAGGGGGTGCGCTTTCTCTTTAGCACCCGCTCCGAGGTTCCGTTCGTACTTGACGAGCAGGGTAACCGGCTCTACGATCCGGCCAACGGCTACCGATTCGAGCCCGGCAAGGACGAAGTGATCCGTGAAGGCAGGGCCGGTTGGGTCGTTTCGTTCGGTGAGATGCTATACCGGTCGCTCGACGCCGTCGAGCAGCTCCGGGCGCGGGGCGTCGACGTGGGACTCATCAACAAGCCCACCCTGAACGTGGTCGACGAAGAGGTAATGGCTCGCCTCGGTTCCTCACCCTTCGTGCTGGTGGCAGAGGGGCTCAACAGCCGCACCGGCCTGGGAAGCCGCTTCGGCAGCTGGTTGCTGGAGCGCGGCTACGCGCCCAGCTACGCCTCTCTCGGCGTCAGCAAGGTAGGCGAAGGCGGTACCTGGGCTCAGCTGGGCCATCAGGGCCTCGGTACCGACGACATCGTCAAGCGGATCGAGGCGCTGCGGCAACAGTGAGCATCACCGGCGCCTCATTGGCGGTACCATTGCAAGCACTCCAAGGAGGACCGAATGGCACGACAAGCCGCGACTATCACCCTCATCCTGCTGCTCCTGATGGGCGCCTCTTTTGCCCAGCGCCTGGCATCGGTACTGCCCGCCGAGACCATCTTCGCTGTTGGTACCGAAGACGTGGCGTCCCACACCGACAAACTCGAGCCGTTCATCGAGGAGGCCGAGAGACTGAAACTGGCTGACGCTCTCAGCAGGCTCTTTGGCGAGGACGCGAGCGGCGACGCCGAAGCCGAGGAGGAGTTCGCCAGCGCGATTCCCGAGGCCCTAGCCGAAATCGATCCGCTCGACCTGCTGGGACACGACGCCTGGCTGGCCGTTTCGATCTCCAGCTTCAATCCCATGCCGGCGATCACGCTGGTCGCTCGTACCGCCGGAGACGCAGGCGCCCATCTTGGCGACGCCATTCGCCAGGCAGCCGAGGACGAGGGTGCGCAGAGCTCGAGCGAAGGCTCGGTAACGATCTACGAATTCACCGTCGAAGAAGACGACTCGCCCTTCCAGGTCATGGCGCTCAGCCAGACTAACGACGTGGTGGTGGCGTCCACCAATCCGGAAGTTCTGCGCGGCGTGTTGCGTCGACTGGCCGGCTCGGGCGAGGCCGGCTTCACATCCGGTGATGGCTACGAATCCACTCTGGGTGAGTTGGGCGAAGCGAACGGCTACGCTTTCCTCGACTACGAACAGCTCGCCGCGGCACTCCAGCCTCTGGGAACCGGCATCGGCTACGACCTGCTGATTGCCCGGGCCCTGAGCGGCCTGCAGGCTATCGGTACCGGCGGCAGCATCGTGTCGATCGAGGACGATGGCCTGGAATCGGCATCCATCCGGATTCCGGGCGCCGGCGACCCCGCCCTCTCGGCCCTGCTGGTGGGGCAGGAGCCCGCTTCGCGTGACCCGCTGCAGTTCGTACACCCAGATGCACTGGGAGTGAGCGTCGTTCACCTCGACCTGCCCGGGTGGTGGAACTATCTGAGTGAGCTGGCACGCTCCGCCGACGAACTAGGCAACCCAGACCTCGATCAGATGGTCATGCAGTTTACCGGCATCGACATCCGCGCCACCCTATTCGACTGGATGGGAACTCAGGCCGCGACCATCACCGGCGAACTCGGAAGTCCGGTAGCGCCGGGAGTTCCGAGTGAGAACCTGCTGGGCGAGGTCGTCTACCTGCTGGAGACGACCGACGAGGCCGCAGCCGGCCAGGGCCTCTCCATGCTGTTTGGAATGGCGGGCGGCATGGTTGCCGGCTTCGCCGATCCATCGGGTAGCGGCGCACCGGCCATTGAGCAGCGCGACTCGAGCGGAGTGCAGGTGACCTCGTTCGGGATCGCACCTGGTGTCTCGGTAGCCTACGGCGTGAGCGACGGTTGGGTACTCATCGGTACCTCCGACGAGGCTATCGATCGGGCGTTTGCCGCGCGTGCTTCGGGCGGCGGTCTCCAGGGCGAGCTCGAGCGTCTGGTGGGCGAGATTCCGCAGGAGGCCACCTCGTTCAGCCTGAACGACATGCAGGAAACGCTCGCCCAGACCGGCGCCCAGATGGCGGTCCAGATGCAGACTTTCGCAGGCATGAGCGGCGGCGATATCGACTTCGACGCACTCGAGAGCGCGGGCACTGCGATCGAAGAGTACTTCCGGTTCCTGGCTGAGCGGGCGGGCGGCAGCTTCAGCTATTCGGTCACCGAAGGCGCCGGGGTGCAACGCACCTACGGGCAGGCCGAGATCAACTGGTAAGCAGGCGAGACCACAGCGCGGCGACCTGTTCCTCCAAAGAGGCCAGGTCGCCGCTGTTGTCGAGTACCCAATCGGCTCGTGACTGCTTTTGCTCCAGCGGCAGCTGAGCCCGGTCGCGCGCACGAAACTCATCGTTCGACAGTTGCTGCCGGGCGGCCGCTCTGGCGGCGCGCACCTCCTGTGGGGCGCTAACTACTACGACTGCGTCGAAACTGCTCTCGAGTCCACTCTCGAAGAGTAGTGGGATGTCGTGGACGATCATCGGTGGCGGCTCGGGTGACTCGATCAGCCTGCCCTGCAGCGCCCTCGAACGCGCCCTCACCCAGGGATGAATGATGCCCTCGAGCCGCTTGCGCGCTTGCGGGTTGGCGAACACCAGCGCCGCCACCTTGCGCCGGTCGAGCGAACCGTCCGCTATCACCAGATTCTCGCCCAACTCCTCGGTTATTCGCTGCAGGACCGCTGAATCCTGGGTCGCCTGGCGCGCCAGGGCGTCGGCGTCGATTACCGCAGCTCCGCGCTCCTCCAGCATTTTCGCTGCCGTCGACTTGCCGGAGCCGATATTGCCGGTGAGGCCGATCAGCTTTACCATGCCCAATTAAAACCTACCGGCCGATAGAACTGGCCCGGTAGCCGCCCATTCCTGCTTCAATGGGGTATGGGGAGGCGTCACCCGCTACTCTCGATGTTGTCCAAGCGTCCCGCTCGGATCGATATGAGCGCCTTCGGACCAGTGCCGGCCGGCGGCGCGTACCTCGTTGGCGGGGCTGTTCGCGACACGCTGCTCGGGATACCGTGCACCGATCTCGATTGGCTGGTCGCTAACCCAAAGGAGCAGGCGCACGCTATTGGCGCCTCGCTGGGCGCCAATCCTTTCGTGCTCGACGAGGCGCGCAGGCACTGGCGGCTCATCAGCGGCGAGCGGACGCTAGACTTCATCCCGCTCCGTGGAACGCTCGAGCAAGACCTCCGTGCGCGCGACTTCACGGTAAACGCCCTGGCGGCGGATGGCCAAGGGGAGGTCAAGGACGTATGCAACGGCCTAGCCGATCTTCGGCGCAAGGTGCTGCGGATGACTTCCGAAGAGGCGTTGCGCCAGGACCCACTTCGCCTCTTGCGTGCCGTGCGGCTTGGGGCGCGCCTGGGGTTCAGCATCGAGCCCCGCACCCGGGCGGCCATCCGTCAGGCTGCTCAATGTCTCGATAACGGCGAGCAGCCGCTCCCTGCTTGGGAACGCATCCGCGAGGAGCTCGACGGGATCTTGCGAGCAGCGGCTCCCGGCTCGGCGATGTCCGAACTCGAGGGCCTTGGCTTGCTGGGAGTGGTCCTACCCGAGCTGGCGGGAGCACGCGGGGTCGACCAGGGCGGCTTCCATCATCTCGACGTGCTCGATCACAGCCTTGAAGCGCTACAGCGGCTGGCGACAATCTTCCCCGATGCCGGTATCGAGTTGCGCTGGGCCGTACTCCTCCACGATATTGGTAAGCCGCTTACCCGCGAACGCGGCGAGGACGGCCGCATCCGTTTCTACGGTCACGATCGTCGGGGCGCCGAGTCGGCCAGGGCAGCCATGCGGCGGTTGCGCCGTTCGGCCCAGGAGGTCGATAAAATTGTGGGGCTGGTGCGCTATCACATGCTGCCGCTGCCTCGCGACGAGCGTCAGGCCAGACGCTTCACCCACCGCCGGCGTGAACTGCTACCCGATCTACTAAAGCTGATGATCGCCGATCGTGAAGCGGCACGGGGTCCACTTTCCAGCGAGGCCACCCGGCGTTCCTATCGCACGGCTCTCGCCCGGATCGTGGCGATCATCGAGGAGTCCCCTCCCCTAGCACCGCTGCTGGACGGAAGTGAAGTAATGGAGCTGCTGGGTCTTCGCGAAGGGCCGCAGATAGGCGAAGCTTTACGTTTCCTGGGAGAGGCACGAGCCGTGGGGGACATTTCGGACCGCAATGAGGCGGTCGTAGCGCTGCGGAAGCTTGCCAGCGCGCATGGCTGGGTTACCTGAGAGCTGATTTGGTTGAGAACGAGGCACAGCTGGCTCCCCTTTCTCCCCTCGCTGCTCATCGGGCTGATCGGGGCCATCTGGGTTGCGCTCTTCCCGCCGGACCTGCCGCCGACGGCTGGACTCGCCACGATTGTCCTGGCGGCCGCCGGCCTTGCGGCACTCCTGCTGGCGGGCGCTTGGCTCTTGGAACGCACCCTCCCCTCTTTTCACTACGCAAGTAGGGTCCTCGAGACCGCCCTGGGCCGCCTTCGGCTTTCTCAGATCACGGCCGTGCTGCTGTCGGTGGCGACCGCCGGCGGCGAAGAACTCTTCTTCCGTGGCGCCCTGATGCAGCTCACCGGCGTCTGGGGTCAAGCACTAATCTTTGGCGCACTTCACCCGATCTCGCGCCGCGGCTGGTCGTTTAGCGCTTATAGCGTCGCTGCGGGTGTCCTCTTCGGTTACGCAGTGCTGCTCACCGGCAGCTTGTGGACCGCCGTGCTGGCGCACTTCGCCGTGAACCTCCATGGGCTGCTCTCCCTGCGCAAACGACCCGCCCGGCCCTGATGCCAACTCGCAATTCAGCATCCGCTTCATTGCTAGGTTGTAAACGCAAGGCTTTGAAACGATAGGTTTTAAAACGATAGGTTTTGAAACGATAGGTCTTAAACGAGTAGGTCTTGCCCGATGGGTCGAACGGTGGGCCGAGAAGCAGGAGACTGGGGGCGAACGATCGAAGCGATATTCGAATGGCTGGCGAACAATACCGGGCTCCTCTCGAATCTGCTGACGCTGGCGACCTTGCTCGTATGGCTGGTGTGGTTGCAGCTGATGTACAACGACTACCGGCGGCGCCGTCAACCGCGGATGCTTATCCACCAAACCCAAGGCTTTGGGCCGAACTCGCACTGCCTGCTCGTGAACTTGAGCCAGGACATTATCCATGTGGAGTGCGTTCGGGCCGCCGGGGTGGGAGAAGACGGTGAGAGCTCGCTCGCCCTGGGCAGGGAGGTCGAACTTCCCGAGGATCATGAACTCGGCCAGGTGGAGCTGGAAAACGCCATACGTCAAGGACCGTTGCGACAAGGGGACATGATGCGGCTGGGAAGCTTTGAACAGATCCTGGAGAACATCGCGGGTCAGAGTCCGCTAGAGGGTGAGAAGTGGCTGGGCCCAACGGCGCTAGGAGGCGTCCAGACCGTCGAGATAAGGGTAGTTGCCGTCTACGGCCGCAGTGACCGCAGTGTTGGGGCTCGGCGCCGCTTTCGGCTGGAGTCACGAGACAAACTGCTGAGAGTGCGTCCGGTCGACACCTATACCGATCAACTCTACACGCGAAGCGGCAGGAGATTGGCCGAAAAGTGGCTCGAACAGTGTCTCGACGACTGACGGGCCCGAGTCAGTTGTCCTCGAGCAGCATCCGAACCGGCTCGTCATCGAGTCGTCTCGCTTCGCAGTCCTGGGTATTGCGGCAGGCGGTGAGGTAACGAAAGCGGCGGCCGTTGGACCCAGGCACCTCTGCCCTCAATATCTGTAGGTACTGGCGAATACCGTTCCAGCCGCACAGGTCACAACAAAGCTGAGTACTGGAACTACCCGCTTCCGTCACGGGAAGCAGCCGCCCCAGCTCACGCTCCTGACGGTCACGGATTATCAGCGAACCATCTCCGCTACGGTCGAGTTGGTAGGCGTGGCCCTTGGGGACGAGGCGTGAATCGGTAGCCGGGAAGAACTCCAGCACGATCTCTCGTGCCGAGAAGGTGTGCTTGGGCTCCTCGCTCACTCCGAATCCAGTTTAGCGACGCGTTTCACCCGACCCGTGCCGTGTATCTGCGGCATCAGCGTGGCCATCTCCACAGCGGTTGTGGCTGCCTCGGCGCCCTTGTTGCCGGCCTTGCTGCCCGCGCGCTCGATAGCCTGTTCGATAGTGTCGACGGTGAGCACCCCAAAGATGACCGGTACCCCGGACTCCAACGAAACCCGCTCCACGCCCGAAGAAACCATCGAGCACACATAGTCGTAGTGGCTGGTGGCGCCCCGAATGACGGCTCCCAGGGTGATGAGGGCGTCATAGCGTCCACTGTCGACCATCGCCTTGCCGGCGAGGGGGATCTCCACCGCGCCAGGCACCCAGGTTACGTCGACCGCGTCACCAGTCACGCCGTGCCGACGGAGCGAATCCATGGCTCCGTCGAGCAATCGTTTGGTTATGAACTCATTGAATCGGCCGACCACAACTCCTATGCGGAGTCCGCTGCCGTCGGCGCTTCCCTCGAAGACGCTCATTAACCCGTTATATCAGGTCCGAAGCCTGCGGTTTCAGGGAAGTACCGCCGTGAGGACCAGATCGTCCACTCGCTGCCGCATCGCGTACTGCGGTGCGCCATCGCCCGGAAACCTGACCGTAAACACGTTCCAGCCGGCCTGAAGTTCGAGCGTGACGCCCGTTCCAGTAAGGGTCGCGTCCCTGTCGACGTAGATCAGCGAGAAGAAACCCACCGGCTCGTCGAGGCTGCTGACGCCGATGTAAAACGCATCGCTTACCCTCTCGAACATTCCGCTGTCATTACTGTCGACGTACATGTTCACGCGGCCCTGCACGTAGTTCACGCCTTCGGGACTAACCCGGTATTCGTTCTGCAGGCCGGGCAGCAAAACCGCGCCGGATCTGAATGCCCGCAGTTCCTGATCCTCAGCCGGCTCGGCCGTGACGCTGAAGGTCCCGGCTACCGGAGTGACAGTAGCGATCTCATCGCCCCACACGCCGTCCCTATCGACGATGTGGATTCCGACCCGCGTCATCTGAGCGAGCGGGTCCTGACTCTCGATTATTCCGCTAAGTTCGACGCTTTGCTGCGCCAATCCCAGATGCGTGGCGAGCACGAAAGGGATCATGAACCCTAAAAAGCGTGATCTCATGGCGTCTCCAAACGATGGTCAGCTTAGCATGGGGAACTCCAGCCCGAGAGTCTCGCTCGTTCATCGACCATTCATGCCGGGCCGTTGCAGGACGGCGTAGCGGCGGGGTAGCGACGGTGTAGCGACGGGTGAAGTGGGTGGGTATGCCCGAATAATACGGAGGAATCAGCCGTGGTAACCGTGCGGATGTCGCAGCCGCCAATTCCAGGCGGATCTCACGATCTCCTCGAGCTGCCGGTGCCTAGGCTCCCAGCCGAGTTGGTGGGCGATCTTCGTCGAGTCGGCGACCAACATTGCGGGATCGCCCGGCCGGCGAGCGGTTATCTCGGTGCTAATGGGGCAGCCCGTGACCGTGCGGCAAGCCTCGATAACTTCGAATACCGAGAAGCCCCGGCCGTTGCCCAGGTTGTACGCGCGCTCCTCACCGGGCGCCACGGCTTCCACCGCCAGGACATGCGCTGTCGCCAGGTCGAGGACGTGAATGTAGTCGCGGATGCAGGAGCCGTCGGGGGTAGGGTAGTCATCACCGAACACAGATACCGACTGGCGAGCTCCCTGCGCCGCTTCTAGGATGATCGGGATGAGGTGGCTCTCGGGCCGGTGATCCTCACCGCAGCGCTCGCTCGCGCCGGCGGCGTTGAAGTAGCGCAGCGTGGCATAACCGAGCCCTCCGCTTTGGACCAGCCAGTGCAGCGTCCTCTCGATGAGATACTTCGTCTCGCCGTAGACGCTCTCCGGCCGAATCGCTGCGTCTTCGGCGATAGGTACCTTCTCAGGAGTGCCAAACAGCGCCGCTGTCGAGGAGAGCACGAACTTGTCAACGTGCTCATCGGAGAGGCACGCCAGCAGGTCGAGCGTACCCGCGGTGTTGTTCTCGAAGTATTCGAGCGGCCGCTCCATCGACCGGCCCACCAGCGAGTAGGCGGCAAAGTGCAGCACCGCTTCGACCCGGTGATCTCGAAGCGCGGCGCCAACCGCGTCCCGGTCGCGGATGTCGGCATGGATGAATGTGGCCTTGGGGTGTACCGCCTCGCGGTGACCGGTCTCCAGATTGTCCAGCACCACGACATCGTGACCGCGTTCGATGAGCGCCTCGGTCGTGATACTGCCGATATACCCGGCGCCGCCGGTAACCAGAATGTCCATTGGTAAATTCTTACACGGCACGTCGTATGATTGGCGGCAACCATCTTTGGAGGTTCGTATGGCAGTCGAGTCCAAAACCGCGTCGGCCGGCACATCTGCAATCGACGCCGGATACATCTACCTGGACGGAGAGCTGATGCCTCAGGCCGAGGCGAAGGTGTCGGTCCTTACCCACGCCATGCACTACGGGACCAGCGTATTCGAAGGGATTCGTGCCTACGAGACCGGTCGCGGGGCAGCTGTGTTCCGGCTGACCGAACATAGCAAACGGTTGCTCGACTCGGCCAAGATCCTGGGCATGAAAGTCGACATGAGCGTCGACGAGATCAACGAGGCGATCGTCGCGACCATTTGCAAGAACGAACGGAAGTCTTGCTATATCCGCCCGCTCTTCTGGTACGGCGCCGAATCGCTGGGCGTCAACCCTACCCTCAACAAGGTCCACTTCATGGTGGCGACTCTCGCCTGGGGTGTCTACCTGGGCGAGGAAGCGGTAGGCAAGGGCGCCAAACTGATGACTTCATCGTGGCGCCGTAGCTCCGGAGACATCATGCCCACCAAGGCAAAAGCCGGTGGTAACTACGTCAACTCGGTTCTGGCCAACCAGGAGGCCCGTGAGAACGGCTACGACGAAGCGCTCCTGCTGGACAAGGAAGGGTTCGTCGCCGAGGGATCGGGCGAGAACATCTTCATGCTCCGTGACGGGGTGCTCTACCCCATCGCCCACTCGGTCAACCTTCGAGGCATTACCCGCGATACGGTAATTCGGATTGCCGAGTGGCTGGGGACCGAGGTTCGTGCCACGATGGCGACGCGCGACGAGCTGTACACCGCCGATGAAGTCTTCATGGTGGGCACGGCGGCCGAGGTGACTCCTATCGCCGCCATCGATCGGCGGCCGATAGGTAGCGGCGTGGCCGGGGAGTTCTCGCTGCAGTTACGCAGAACCTATCTGGACGTAGTCAGCGGCAAGGTGCCTGAGTTCGATCATTGGCTCACCTACGTTTGAAGCTGAGGTCGTAAGCACTCGCCGGATGCTCTGCTGATCGGCGACCTAATACAGTGAGCCTCCTCGCCCTGGCGCTCGTCCTCACCTCGGCTCTCCTGCACGCCAGCTGGAATCTGCTGGCGAAGCGAGTTTCTCGAGGTGCGCCGCTGGTGTGGCTCTTTGCGGCCTGCGCGTCGGTGTTGTTCGCACCGGCGGCGGCGTACGTGATCATCAGTGAGCGACCCTCGTTCGGCTTGGCGGAGTATGCGCTGATGACCGCTTCGGGGGTGCTTCACCTGGGCTACATGGTCGCCCTGCAACGGGGCTACCGGGCCGGCGACCTCTCTGTCGTTTACCCTCTGGCCCGGGGAGCCGGACCGGTGCTCGCGGTCGCGGCGGCCGTGGCGCTCTTCGGCGAACGTCCAAGCGCGTTGGCCCTCACGGGAGCGGTCATGGTGGTAACAGGCGCATTCATCATCGCCGGTGGGGAGCGGGTTTTTAGAGTTGGACACCGGCGGGCGACAGCGTACGGCCTCCTCACGGGCGTGTTCATCGCCTCATACACCCTCACCGACGCGCACGGCGTTGCCCGACTGGAAATCCACCCGCTGATACTTCTCTGGGCAACGGAGCTGCTACGCACGCTAATGCTCGCGCCTGTTGCGCTCCACCGTTCGGGTGAGGTGCGGCATATCTGGAAGGTGCACAGGTGGGAGGTGCTGGGCGTGGCAATCCTCAGCCCACTCGCTTATCTGCTGGTGTTGTGGGCGCTGAGCTTCACGCCGGTGAGCTATGTCGCACCGGTGCGGGAGCTGAGCATCCTGTTCGGCGCCGCCCTGGGCGCCGGCCTGCTGGGCGAGGGCGAAGGCCGGCGGCGCTTGCTTGCGGCGGGCCTCATGGCGTTGGGCGTCGCCGCGTTGACGCTCGGCTGACACTGCTCCTCAGCTGACACTGCCCTCTGAGCAGGCGATCGGCCGCTCGACCCGCAAATGAGATATCGCTGAAGAGACAATTGTACCGATTACATCCGCAAATCGGCCTTCTATACCTAGAATCGGATATGGAGAATGCTGATCTGTTAGGGGAGCTGCGGGACCGACACAGCCGGCATCTTGTGTACGAGGGGCCGTACCGCCTGGTAAGGCGGCGCACCGTTTCGGAGGAGCTGGCGGCCGTTTTGCGGGCGTTCGAGGAGTGGCGTCAACGAATCTATCGCTTCGAAAATCGTTTCGGTGCTTCGGTAGTGCTCTACCAGCCGCTGAACGATCGGGGCATGCGCTGGGACCTCGTGCGAGCGAGGTTCCTGGGGGACGACCCGTTCGCCTTCCACTACGAGGGTGGAATCGCCAGCAACCTAAGTTGGCGCGAAGTACAGCGGATTCTCGATGGCATTCGCGAGGACTAGACGGGGCATCGAAAAAGGGGGAACATGACAGAAGCGGTTCGAAAGATCCTCGACAACTACCGTTCACAAGCGCCAGGAGTGCTGGCCAGCCTCTCGAGCATGCTTGGGCACGGTCGCCTTGGCGGCAGCGGGAAACTGGTGATCCTGCCGGTCGATCAGGGTTTTGAGCACGGCCCGGCCCGCAGCTTTTCCGACAACCCGTCCGGTTACGACCCGCTTTATCACTTCGATCTGGCGATCGACGCCGCGTGCAGCGCCTACGCCGCGCCGCTGGGGTTCTTGGAGGCCGGAGCCGCGGAGCGTGCCGGCGACATCCCGCTCATCCTGAAGTTGAACAATCACGACTCACTGGCTCCCGACGGTGATGATCCCGCGCCATCGGTTACAGGCTCGGTGGCGAACGCGCTCTATCTCGGTTGCGCGGCGATCGGCTTCACCATCTACCCCGGCTCGGCTCACTTCAAGTCGATGTACGAGGAGTTGCGCGAGCTGGCGGAAGAAGCCAAGGCCAGCGGCCTGGCGGTGGTCGTCTGGTCGTACCCACGCGGCTCGGGCATTTCCAAGAAGGGCGAGACGGCGGTCGACGTGGTCGCCTACGCCGCCCAGATAGCAGCCCAGATAGGCGCCCACGTGATCAAGGTAAAGCTGCCCGGCGAGCACCTCGAAAACGACTCGGCTCGCAAGAAGTACGAGGAGCACGGTATTCCCGTTGCAACCGTGGCCGATCGGGTACGCCATGTGGTGCAAAGCGCTTTCGACGGCCGCCGGATCGTCATCTTCTCGGGCGGTAGTAAGTCGAGCGAGGAGAGCTTCTACCGTGACATTCGCGGCATATACGAAGGCGGAGGGTTCGGCTCGATCATCGGCCGCAACTCCTTTCAACGTCCCAAGGATGAAGCGGTACGGTTCCTGCACAACGTGATGGACATTTATCTGGGGCAGGGCGCTCAGGCCAATCTGGCCGAAGGGGCGCAGGCGGTCTCCTGACCGTCTGCGCCCCTCTATCCCTATCTGACTCTTGACCTAGTGCTAGTGCCCGACTATTCGGTACCGATTCTGCACGGCCGCGGCCGATCCAATTCAAGCCGGACCGCTCTTCTCCTCACGCCCTATGCGGCGCCGCAGCTTCGCCCGTCTTTCGGGACTCTGCGTGTCCTGCTCGGCCAGCGCTTCGGTAACGGCGAGGACCAGCAGATAACGGTCGCCTTCTCCACCGCTCCTGACGATCTCGACGTCGAACTCCTTGATGGCATCGAAGATCTGCAGCGGCAGCGCGAGAACAGCCTCCCTGGGCCCGCGAAGAAAGACCATGGTGAGGTCGCTGGTCCGCCTGGGAGGACGGCAACGAGCCAACACGCTAACCTTATCGGCGCATTGCGTTACGGCGCTGCGCACGCGCATTTCCTGTTCGATCTTGGTCTCGTCACTCATTTAACGCAGAATAACCCGCACCGCGTCCTCTGTGACCGGCGCTCCTTCAGTAGGCTTTAGCGAACATTACCTTCCGTGGATAGCCGCTTGGCTTCCCGGTGTGAATGCATACACTGCCCTCGGCGCTTGGTCCCTCGAGTGGCAGGCATCTCACCGTAGCCTTGGTCTCCTCCTGGATTGCCCGTTCGCTGGCCGGATCTCCCGAGTGTGATGCGTAGACGAAGCCGTGCTCCACCATCTCCTTGAGCTCATCGTAACTCTGAGCATGGAAGGTGTGCTCTTCACGAAAGCGTCTGGCCCTCTCGAAAAGTCGCTCGTGGAAGTCGCTTAGTTCGGCGGCCATGGTGACTGCCAGCTCCTCGAGCCGCACCTCGCGCTTGCCCTCTTCGAGCCTGTTGGCCAGGAGCGCGGTGCCCTTCTCGATATCCTTTGGCCCCAACTCGATGCGCAGAGGCACGCCCTTCTGCTCCCACTCGTTGAACTTCCGGCCTGGGCTCATCCCCTCACGGTTATCGACGTGAACCCGTATGCCCTGGTCGATCAGCGCCGAGCGGAGCTTGTCCACCTCGGCGGTCACCGACTGCCTGGCTGCCTCGTCGTTGGAGCGGAAAATAGGCACGATAACCACTTGGTGCGGCGCCAGCCGGGGCGGAAGTATCAGGCCCTTGTCGTCGCCGTGGCTCATGATTATTGCCCCGATGAAGCGCGTCGAGAAGCCCCATGAGGTCGTGTGGACGAAGGCCTGCTCGTTGTTCTCATCGTTGAAGGTGATGTCGAAGGCGCGAGCGAAGTTCTCACCCATGTAGTGACTGGTTCCCGACTGCAGCGCCCGGGTGTCACGCATCATCGCCTCGATGGTGAGCGTGGAGAGTGCCCCGGCGAAGCGTTCGCCCTCGGTCTTCTCCCCCTTGACCACGGGAACCGCCGCGAAGTTCTCGGCGAAATCCGCGTAGATCTCGATCATTTTCCGGGTCTCGGCGAGCGCCTCCTCGGCGGTGGCGTGAGCGGTATGCCCCTCCTGCCAGAGGAACTCGGTCGTGCGTAGGAAAGGGCGCGTGCGCAACTCCCAACGCACCACGTTGCACCACTGATTGTAGAGCAGCGGTAGGTCGCGGTAGCTCTGAATCCACTTGGCGTACATCTCGCCGATGATGGTTTCAGAGGTGGGCCTTATGGCCAGAGGTTCCTCGAGCTCCTTGCCGCCGGCGTGCGTGACTACCGCCAGCTCCGGCGAAAAACCCTCGACGTGGCTGGCTTCGCGGGCAAAGAAACTTACCGGAATCAGCAGCGGGAAGTAGAGATTCTGGTGGCCGGTGGCCTTGAACATCGCGTCTAGCTCACGCTGAATGTTCTCCCAAAGCGCGTAGCCGTACGGACGGATGACCATCGATCCGCGAACAGGCGCCAAGTCGGCCAGGTCGGCTCGGTAGACGATCTCGTTGTACCAGGAGCTGAAATCCTCGGATTGCGGGGTGAGGCCCTTGCTTTTCGCCATGACGTAACAGATTAGCAGATAGGTGGCGGGCCTCTCGACCGAAGTTCAGGCTCAGCTCACCTGTCGCTGGCCCACTTGTCGACTTCGCGTTGCGCTTCCTCCTTCGTGTATCCGTAGCGTTCCTGAATCTTGCCCTCGAGCTTGTCGCGATTGCCCTCGACCTCTTTCATGTCGTCGTCGGTGAGTTTGGCCCAGTGCTTCTTGGCTTCACCCTGCATCTGCTTCCATTTGCCCTGCAGCTGATCCCAGTTCATACCGATCTCCACTTCTCGGGGGCGTAGAGTCTAAGCGTAGCGGAAGCGGGTGTTGAAACGTTAGTTCAGCCCACTACCTTTCAGCTTTCAGCCAACTACCTTGTCGAACTCGTCGGGGTGCGTAGCGGGAGGGAAAAGGGTACGAGCGGGCCCGGTCCGCTATATGCTGTTGCAACTCGGCACGCATTTCCTAGGGGAGCGCTTATGGATCAGTCCCTTCGCAGCAAGCAGGAACCTCTAAAGCAGCAGTACCGAGATGAACCGGCCAGCGCCCTGATCACCCTCAAGGCGGAGGGGCGGCTAGGCGCTGGCGTGAGCTGCAGCGTGGAAACCGGTCGGGCACTGGTGGAAGCGGGACTGCACCCTGCCACCGGCGGTAACGGTTCTCTGGCCTGCTCTGGCGACATGCTGCTTCAAGCGCTGGTCGCTTGCGCCGGTGTCACCTTGCAGGCCGTGGCGACGTCCATGGGCGTCCGGGTCGCGGACGGCAACATTCGGGCCGAGGGCGACCTCGACTTTCGGGGAACGCTTGCAGTGTCGAAGGAGGCACCGGTGGGCTTCCGCGAGATCAGGCTGAAGTTCGATCTGGAGACCAATGCCTCGACCGAGGAGCTGGCGACCCTGCTAAAACTCACCGAACGCTACTGCGTCGTCTACCAAACGCTCAGCAACCCGCCCCGGATGTCCGTGGCCTGACGGCCGGCCGGAGTTGCCGGCGAGTATTTTCAGGGATAACCGTTCTCCTTGGAAGAGTTCAGCTGCCCTCGGTCAGCTCGATCTCGCTCAGCCGAATGATCTGCCCTTCCAGAGCAGCTTTCTTGTAGTAGCGCTCGTCGGCCGTAACTAATCGGATTTCCGGCGAAGATAGAGTGACCGCATGATAAAGCGTGTCGAAGAGGTGATGATTCAGGCGAGTAACTACCGCTGCCACCTCGGCCAACCAGTGAGAGGGCTGTAGAAGGAGTACGCCTTGCTCAGAGAACGCGCGGAGAACTTGCAACGCCTTCTCGCTATCGGTCTCGCTCTCACCGAGAACCGCCAAGGAAGCCCCTAGCTTTAGCTGTGGCGAGGGATTGGCGGGCGGCGATAGCCGCTTGTCGGGTATGGCTTCGTGATATACTAGGCATAGTTGTGTCCCTCCTGAGCGTGCGTTGCAAGTTGATACCCCAACCGAGTCAGGCTGAGAGTTTGGATCGGACGGTTGACGCTTTTACGGCAGCGTGTAACCACGTGTTGAAGGTTGCTAGAGCAGAGCAAAACTTTTCCAAGTTTGTCCTGCAAAAACTGACCTATCAGGACGTTCGGGCTGGGTTTGGCCTTAGCGCCAACCTTGCGGTCAGGGCCATAGCTAGGGTTGGGAAGCGTAAGGGAAAGCGAACGGGTGGCTTCAAAGCCACGTCGGTTGACTACGACCAACGCATCCTCTCGGTCAAGATCAAGGACGAAACCATCTCCCTGACCACGGTCAACGGGCGGCTGACCATCCCGCTCAAAATCGGCGGGTATCAACGGCACCTGTTGCGCACGGCGCTCTCCATCCAGGGTGGGCAACTTGTTAGAGGGCAGAAAAGCAAGTGGTACATCCACCTCCAGTGCAAGTTTGCCGACGAAACACCACAAGAGCCTAACGGCGCTCTGGGCGTTGACCTTGGCATTCAGAACCTTGCGACCACCTCCGAAGGACAAACGTTTACCGGGGCCAACGTAGAACAGGCCCGCCAGAAGTTTCTGCGCCACCGTTCGAGCTTGCAAAAGCGCGGCTCACGTTCGGCTAAGCGCAGATTGAAGAAGGTAGCTGGTAGAGAGGCACGCTTTAGACGTGATACCAACCACAAGATTGCCAAGCACGTTGTTGAAACGGCCAAACGCACCGGACGAAAACTGAAGCTCGAAGACTTGTCGGGTATCAGAGACCGGGTACGGCTCAGGCGGTCGCAGAGGGCTAAGCACAGCGGTTGGAGTTTCTACCAGTTGAGGGAGTTTGTGCAGTACCGCGCCGTCCGTGACGGCGTGCCACTTGGCTTGGTTGACGCTCGAAACACGTCGCGCACCTGTAGTGCGTGCGGGCACTGCGAGAAGTCCAACCGTAAGCGCCAGGCGGAATTTAGGTGTTGCTCATGCGGCTACTCGGCCAATGCCGACGTTAATGCCGCGATCAACATCGCTATGGCTGACGTCGTGCAGCCAATTGTAGCGTGGAGTGGATGCAGTTCTGTCCATGATGCACCCGCAGTTACAAGCCCCCGGCTCTAGCCAAGGGGTTCATGACGACAACACTGGCATCCACCACCAAGCGGATCAGGAACGCAACTCCTCACGCGCACGCCGCACGTCGTCCTCGCTCACCGCCGGCGCGTCGCCTCTCAGCTCCAGCAATCGTCGAGCGGCTTGCGAACGCTTCTCGGCTGCAAGCCTTTCTTCAACGGCACGAACCATCAGATCGGCAATAATGGCGCTCTTGTTTCGATCGGCGAACGTCTCGTTGAAGAGCCGCTTCACCTCCTCGGGAACACTGAAGTTCACGGTTGCCATACCTCCTCCTTGTTGAAACTTTCAACATCCTGCTAACACACTACCCTCCGGCCTCGAACCGCTACGCCACCAGCACCGCACCGCGAAAGCGCTTCAGGACCTCTTCGAGCACCCCTCCCAGCATCGCCTCGAGCCAGCGGTTGTACTTGTAGGAGCCCATCAGAATCGTGTCGCAACCTTGCTCTCTGGCGGTCTCGACGATCGTGAGGCCCACCTTGCCGCGCCCCGTCATATAGCTCGCCTCGATACCGTGGGCTTCGAGGTAAGCGCGGGCCCGCTCGAGCGGAGTTGAGCCGATCCCTTGGCTGAACTCGCTCACGGTGAGCACCACCAGCGGCGTGCGCCACTTGGCGGCGACGTACGCCGCCACGAACAGCGCAGAATCGGCCTTCGCGCCTCCGTCGTAGGCCAGCAGCGCCCTCTCTAAGCCGACCGCCGGACCATTTACGGTGAGCACCGGCCGAGGGCTGCGCCTGAGGAACGAGCGCAAGCCGCTGGAGAGGACGGCCGATCCGTTCGCGTCCGGCGGCAGCGGCGCCACCACCAGATCACTCCAGGTCGAGCGCTCGAGCAACCGTTCGTGCGGCTGGCCACTCGTCACGGCGAACTGGGCCGGTACCCGGGCGTCACGGCAACGCTGCTCGAAGATGTTGCGCAAGCGGCTGACCTCACTACCCGCGTCCGGCCGCTCCCCTTGGGCAACGTGGAGCCCGTACAGGCGCGAACTCTCCCGCTTGGCGACCAGCAGCGCTTGAGAGAGCGACTCCCCGGCCGTGCCACCGGCTGGCAAGGCCACCAGCACGTCCTCGCAGATCCGCTCAAAACTCGGCTCTTCACCCAACGCAGCGCGCAGAGCCCGCTCCCGCCGCTGGGGCGCATATTCCCGCTCTCCCCCTACCTCCTCGGCCACTCCCTGGGCCACCGCCTCGGCCGGCAGCGCCCAGCCCAACTCCTGCTCCAGGGCCGCCCGGTGCTCCGCCAGCCACAGATACAGGTCGGTCTCGCTGCGGCCCGGAAAGCCGCGAAGCAAGCCGTGCTTGCGGATGCTCTCGACTACCGGTAGGTAGACGGTGTCGTACCAATGGGCGACCGCCAGGCCATAGGGGATCTCGCGGTCACGGTCGACGCCCATGAAGTATCGATGCACCGAGATGTGCTCGAGCAACTTGCCGTACTGCCCGGGAGCTGTAGTAGTGAGTTCGGCCTCGGGCCGAAGTTCGTCCAGGCGCGTCTCGAGCAGGAAATTGGCGTACTCCGCTTTGATGATCAGGTCGTCCGGCTCGATATCGGCAGCGAGCTTTACTCGCGTGTAGACGGGGGTCACGTAGGCCTGCAGGTACTTCGCACCCAGTTGCCGCGCCACCGACACCCGGTGATTGCCGTCCCTGACGAAGTAGGCGTCGCTGATGCGGTACACCTCTATCGGCGGTACGCCCTGCATGCCAGTCATGGCCTGGAGGACCCCAGCCCAACGATCCTTGTCGCTGTCTTGGCGGGGCAGGAAGCCGCGAGTGAAATCGTTGTAGCGGCCGACGCTGCCGACTATCGCGTCGAGCGGCACCTCCTCAAGCTTCGCGGTGGAGGCTTCGACGGCCCGCAGCTTGCGGCGAACGTCGTCATAGGAGAGAAGCCCCGGCTCGCGGCGGAGGAACGACAATGCTTCTCGCAAGTTGGCGCGGCGCCGAGCCCGCCAGAAGTCGTTTACCGCCGTTGCCATATCCCCCTGCGCGTCGGCCATGGCTCGACATTCTTGCACGTGTACCCGTGCTATAGTGCGCGCCATATGGCATGGCGAATGCACAATCGGAGCCCTGTTATCAGTTGAGCGGCACGCTTTTCTGAGTCAGGGCGCCGTGATGCGGCGCCTGTTTTTTTGGTTCTGGAGGACCCGATGGCAACCGAACCACCTTCCCCAAGAGACAGCGTGAAAAGAGACGGTGCGAGAAGAGACGGTGCGAGAAGAGACGGAGCGAGCGAGCAAGGCAAGGGCGTATTCTACGCCACCACACCTATTTTCTATGTCAACGCCGAGCCCCATATCGGCCATGCATACACCACGGTCATGGTCGACGTATTCGCGCGTTACCACCGGCTGCGCGGTGACGACACCTTCTTCCTTACCGGAACCGACGAGCACGGCGAGAAGATCCAGAAGGCGGCCGACGCGGCGGGCATAAGCCCGCAGGAGTACACCGACCGGGTCGCCGGCCGCTTCAAGGCGACTTGGGACGACCTGAATATCGGCTATGACGAGTTCATCCGGACTACCGAGGAGCGCCACAAGAAGGTCGTGCAGGAGATCCTGCAGCGAGTCTACGACGCCGGCGACATAATCTTTGGCGAGTACGGCGGTCTCTACTGCGTGCAGTGCGAACGGTACTACACCGAGAAGGAGCTCGATGGCGGGCGCTGCCCACAGCACGACATCGTGCTGGAGTACCGCAGCGAGGAGAACTACTTCTTCCGGATGGAGAAGTACCGTCCCTGGCTACGGGAGCACTTGAACCGTAACCCCAACTTCATCCGCCCCAATCGCTATCGCAATGAGGTGCTGGGGATCCTGCGCGAGCCGGTGGGTGACCTGTCGATAAGCCGTCCGCGCAGCCGCGTCCCGTGGGGCATCCCACTACCCTGGGACGAGAATCACGTGACGTACGTTTGGTTCGACGCGCTAATCAATTATTGGTCGGCGCTCGCCTCGCGCGGCCTCGAGGAGCGCTACTGGCCGGCGGTCGAGCACTTCATCGCCAAGGACATCCTCAAACCGCACGGCGTCTTCTGGCCCACCATGCTCAAGGCGGCCGGTCTGCCGCTCTACCGGCACCTCAACGTCCACGGCTACTGGCTAACCGACCAGGGCAAGATGAGCAAGAGCAAAGGGAACGTCGTGCGTCCGCTCGACTTGAAGGACAAGTACGGCAACGACGCCTTTCGTTATTTCCTGCTGCGCGACATGACCTTTGGGCTCGACGCCACCTTCAGTGAGGTGGCGTTGGCCGAGCGGGTCAACTCGGACCTGGCCAACGACCTCGGCAACCTGCTAAATCGCAGCCTGGGAATGCTCAAGCGGTACCGCGACGGCAAGATACCGGGCCTGGGTGAAACCGCCGAGCCCGACGAGGAGTTGCGACAGGCCTTCGCGGCGTTACCGGGCACAGTGGACGATTTCGTGGCAAACCTTCAGTTCGACCGGGCCATCGAAGCCGTCCTCGAGGCGATTCGCAAGGCCAACAAGTACATCAGCGACACCCAGCCGTGGGAGTTGGTAAAAGACGAAGCGCAGTCGTCACGGCTCGACACCGTCCTCACAAGTTGCGTCGAGGCGCTGCGCTGTGCCGGGATCCTGCTGGGGCCCGTAATGCCCGAAAAGACGGCAGAACTTCTGACGCAGTTGGGCCTGGAAGGACAGGACGCCAGCCTGGCCTCGGCCGGTGAGTGGGGCGTGGTGCCGGCCGGAACTGCCACGAAGCCGGGCAACCCGCTCTTCCCCCGGGTCGACCTGGTCGAATTGCAGGAGGCCATCGCCGAAGTTCCCGCCGGGGATGAGCAGAAGCCGCTCGTGCACAAGGATGAAGTCACGATCGACGACTTCGCGAAGCTGGAGTTCCGAGTCGGTACGGTGCTAGAAGCCAGCCAGCACCCCAAGGCCGATCGGCTCCTGGTACTGCGGGTGAAGCTTGGGCCCGAGGAGCGCACGGTGGTCTCGGGCATACGCGAGCACTACACGCCGGAGCAGCTAAAGGGCAGGAAGGTGATTCTCGTGGCCAACCTCAAGCCGGTTACGCTCCGCGGCGTGCAGTCGCAGGGGATGATCCTGGCGGCTGAGGATGACGAGGGCAAGTTGAGCCTGGCAACGCTGGACCGCGACCTGCCGGACGGTAGTGAGGTGCGTTAGCACTCGAAGGCCTCAATCCCAGGGCCAGCGCTCCTCGAAGGAGAGGTCGAAGTGAAACTGGCTGCGGGCGTCGGTCTGAAAGTGGTCGAGAACCGGTGAGTAGGTTTGCACGGCGATCCGGTCTAGGCCGTTGTCGCCACCCTCGGGAATGAACTCGATGATGCGCAGATAGCCCTGTCCGCCATTCGGATACGCCTGGTAGTCGGATAGCATCTCGTAAACCTCAAGGCCGGCCGCATTCTCACTTACCTGGTGGAACTCGCCCTCCTCGGTCGAGCCGTCGGGAGCCTTGTGGTAGTGCCCGTTCAGCACCATGAACACCTGCGGGTACGGCTCCACCAAAGCGTCGAAGATGCCCGCACCGCTGGTCCCGGGATAGCTACGCTCGCCCTCGGAGTCCTCTATGAAGCCTTCCAATTCACTCTCTGGGAAGCGCCCTTCGGCCCCAGGCTGGTCCCAAATGTAGGCGTGCGTCGTGATGATGGTGGGGAGTTCCGGATGATTCTCGATGATCGAGCGTGCCCAGCCGAGCGGGGTGGCCGAGTCGCTTGCGGGCCCAGGCGCCTCCCACTCGAGCGCGATGTGCAGGAAGGTTCGTCCGCCGGCATCGAAGAACTGGTAGTGGTTCTTGCCGCCGGGGCCGGAATCGCCGTACCACTCGTAGTCGCTGTAGCGCTGGGGGCCAAAGTAGCTTACGTAGTTGGCGGTGGACGACGCCATATTCTCCTCACGTGCGTACTCGTGATCGCCGACAGCGATGCTATAGGGAAACACCCCGTCCAGCCGGTCCAGCGCCCCGTCGGCTCGCACCCACTCATCAGAGTCGCGGGCGTCATTCACGACATCGCCCACATGGGTAACGAAGCGAATCGACAGCGCCTCGGCTTGTGAGACGATCCAGTGGGTCATCTGGTCGACCATCGTGTTCTGGGGGATAGCGATCATATTCTGCGTGTCGGGAATCACGATGATCGTGAACGAGTCGATCGCGTTCGGTGGCTCTTGTGCTGGCGGCTCTTCGACAGGCAGTTCTTCGGCGGCCAGCCCCACGACATTCACAACGTAACGGCTCTGGGCACCATCGTCATCGCTCGCAACCGCGATAAGCAGTTGGTTACCGATGAGACTGGGCGTAAATTCTCCGGCGTAGGAACCATCGCCAGTGGCGTCTTCGAGGGTCGCAACCTGCTCCTCATCGACCTCGAGGTAAACGCCACTCACAGAACCGTCGCTGTCGGCGGCGCTCACCAAGACTGGAACGGCGCGGCCTACCGTAACCGGGCTGCCCGGCTTCGGAGCGAGAATTTTGATGATTGGTACTTGATTGGTTTCGACGGCGTTGGGTGGGGAACAGGCACTAAGCATGATTAGCGTCAGCAAGCCAAGGAAGCGGCTGTGCTCCATGGCTCGACAAAACGATAGACGGTTTTTCACAAAGCCCCCGTAATTGAACACCAACTTCTAGTGCTGTCCTACATTTCCTGCAGTCTAATGGGCCCCGAACGCTCAACAATCATTATCATCACTTTCAACCTCTGCGGGCTCGGCTGCTCTAATGTCTGCTCCCTCGCCCACTCCCTCGTTCGCGGTCTTCCCTACTAAGGCGCTTTTGGTCGACGATTGCGTTTCGCCAATGTGGACCCGAATCGGCGCCAGAAACGCCTCGCCGTACCGCTCGAGCTTCTTGCCGCCTACCCCCGAAATCCGGGCGAGTTCGGCACTGCTGCCTGGCAGCCGTTCCACCATCTCCTGCAAGGTCGCGTCGTGGAATATCACGTAGGGCGGCACTCCCTGGTCCCTCGCCAGACCGGTGCGCACCGCCCGCAACTCCTCGAAAAGCTCCCCCGCTGCTCCTTGGGGCCGCTCCTTTGCCCGGCGCGCCCCGTTGCGCTTGCGTGATGAGCGCCCCTTGCCCGTCCCGTTGGCGGCCACGGTTGCCGGAGCCGGATCGCGGCGCAAGCGAACGCTACTCTCCCCACGCAACACGCCGGCACTGGCGCCGCTCAGCTTTAGAGAGCCGTGCCCTTCGCCGTCACTGACGAGGTAGCCACCCGCCGTGAGCTGGCGAAAAACCCTTCGCCAGGAGTCCTGGTTCAACTCCTTACCCACGGCGAAAGTGGTGAGACGGTCGTGCCCCAGTTGCTTCACCCGCGTCGTCTCCTTGCCCGTGAGCACGTCGCAGAGGTGCCCGGCGCCAAAGCGCTGACCGGTTCGGTAGACGGTCGACAGAACCTTCTGGGCAAGGACAGTGCCGTCATAGGTATCGACCGGGGTAAGGCAGGTGTCGCAGTTGCCGCACGGCTCCGTGAGTTCTTCGCCGAAGTAGGCGAGGAGCGTCTGCCGACGGCAGCCGGCCGTCTCGCAAAAACCCAACAGCGCATCGAGTTTCTGCTGGACGGCCCGCTTGAAGGTCTCGTCACCGCCGCCGCTCGCCAACAAGCGCCGCAACGTCACCACGTCCGAGAGACCGTAGGTCATGAAAGCGCTGGAGGGCTGCCCATCCCGCCCCGCCCTGCCCGTCTCCTGGTAATAGCCCTCGAGGCTCTTGGG
>JBBDRD010000035.1:0-256926 GCA_040905665.1 Trueperaceae bacterium | reverse complement strand
CCCCCCCCCCCCCCCCCCCCCCCCCCCCCCCCCCCCCCCCCCCCCCCCCCACTTCCTGGAGGAGGAATGCAGTTCAGCAACAGCCAGTATTGACTGGCAAGTCGAATTGCATCGGTGAACGCTTTTGATGCGACCGGCTTTAGGACGTACGAGTTTGCACCATTACCGTAACTGGTGCTGATGTCTGAGTGTTGCGCCGAAGTGGTAAACATTACGATGGGGATTAGCCTCGTCCTGTCCTCGGCGCGAAGGCGCTTGAGCACTTCCAGCCCGTTCAGCCTCGGCAGGTTTATATCGAGCAGGATAAGGCTCGGCATCACTGAATCTTGGTGACAGTTCTCGGCGGCGTTTAACCGGTGGAACATGAAGTCGAGAGCTTCCGGCCCATCCCTGCAAACCGAAACGTCGAAGTGATGGACCTTCTGCTGTTGCTTAAAGGCGCGAAGGGTCAAGAGGATATCATCCTCGTTGTCCTCGACCAACAGGATTAGTTTTTTCCGACACTGCTGTGGGTCGTGCGGCACTCGCCGGTCTCCCTCGCCTTGTTCGACCCCCGCCGCCCTCGCTCAATGATACGGATTTCCAGAGTACTACGGATGACTAGGCCGTGATCGAGGGTCCCTTCGACGGGCCCAGAAGAATATCGAGCAGGATCCGCACAGAAAGCGCGAGAGGCTTGAGACCGCCTCTCGCGCTCGTCCGTCTATCACAGCGATTCTCTGGTCGGGGTGACAGGATTTGAACCTGCGACCACTTGACCGCCAGTTTAAGTCGACCTTGTCGACTGAGATACCTACAGTTGATTTTGACTGTTCTGTTCATAGCGTCCTGCACGATCTCGTCGACTTAGGTATGCCCAGTCGAATACGCTCCACTGGTATGGACCACCCGCGGACCACCAAAATGGTCTGCCCGTAAGGAGGTTCCGCTAAGTGATATTTTGGAAGGGCCTATATAGACTTCTGCCTTGGAGAACCGAACAAATAGTGCAAAGCGTCGCGGTACTGTTGTCACGAGGACGAGCTCGGGAGCCAGACACTTATCAACAAATTCTAGGAAGCCGTATGCCCGCCACCCCTTGCCGCTGCCTCCGGAAGGTTTGAGAGCGGGGCTGGACTGGCGGGAGAAGCAGGCGGACTGACGGACACTGTTCAGGTCCGCCGAGCGAGACTCATGGCAAATAGGGTCCTCTATATTGCACGAAGCAAAGCACCTGGCGCAGTTCGAGACTGGTGTCATGCCGGTTACAGCCCCCCGAAGCTAAGGTACGTAATGGAATGCGACGCCGAAGCCTACGAGCGCAGGGCAGCCGAGTTACCGGCCCCCATGCTGAGCAAGGGCGTTAACGGCGGAAGGCAACTGAGGAGGCGGCAGCTGGGCTTCTGCCTAGGTCCTGGCCCCGGACTGCCGACAATTTGCCTAACCTGACCGTGTCGCTTCGGCGAGCGACGCTCATCGGTACCCCCCGTTCCTTTATAAGGAGGCGGGGGTTTATATGGGCGGCGACTGTGTCCTCTACAATTCAGCGAGGTCGCTGGCGTACGAAGTTAGCTCGTCCCGCCAAAAGCGCATAAGCAAGGTGGCTAGGTCCAACGCCTCAATGTGTGAGCCCAATGCCCTTTCCGCATCACCTTTCAACCGAATTCGTAGAGGGACCGTGTCGAACTCCTCGCTGAATTCAAAGCTGAAGCTGCCTATGTAGGTACGTTCAACACTCTTTTTCTCGGGGTCGCGTACGCAGTAGTGCTTGGCGCCCGTTGCGATGTGCTCGCAAACTGCAAGTTCGGGATACGCGGCAACTACTTCGTTCCGGACTACCGACTTCCGATAGCCAGGATGCCATTCAAGCATGTGGTAGGCGGTGACGAAGAAGTCGAAGGCGGGGAAGGCAGATGTAGGATTGGACTTCATGCGCTCGAGGTCATGCTTCAGCTTCTCGTACAAGTCGTTCAGGCTGAGCTGAAAGAGGGGGCCGAAGTCGCTCATCAGCACAGTGTAAACACTCGTGCCGAACCATACTCGTCGGCGAGCGGTAGAGTTATATAGAAGCGCTTTGCAGAACCGACCTTAGTGTACCGGTGGACCCCGGTAGTTGGACAGGTTCCTCTTGGTTCTTAAGTGTTATCACGAACTGAGCTGGGCTGTAACGGGCTCGGTGGCCAGTGGGGGCGGCGACGGCAGTAGCGGCAACTGCTGGTATGCCTGTTCCGGGGTCTGCTTCTCCAGGCTGGAGTGCCTCCGTTCCCGGTTGTAGTACTCGATGTAGGTTTTGATTCCTTTCCTGGCTTGCCAGAGGTTTTCAAAGGCGTGCAGGTAGACGTGCTCGTACTTGAGGCTCCACCAGAACCTCTCGATGAAGATGTTGTCCTTCCAGCGGCCCTTGCCGTCCATGCTGATCCGAACGTCGTTCTCCTCCAAAACGCTGGTGAACGCCAGCGAAGTGAACTGGCTGCCCTGGTCCGTGTTGAAGATCTCGGGCCGTCCGAAGCGCGTCAGAGCCTCCTCCAGCGCCTCAAGGCAGAAGCGGGTGTCCATACTGTTCGATAGCCGCGAGGAGAGTACCCGGCGGCTATACACGTCGAGGATGGCGACCAGGTAACCGAAACCCCTGGCCATGGGAATAAAGGTGATGTCCGACGCCCAAACATGGTTCGGATGGGTGATTTCGAGGCCTTCGAGCAGGTAGGGGTAAATCCGGTGCCCGGCGCCCCTGCCCGGCTTCGTCGTCTTGGGCTTGGGGTAGATGGCCCTTATCCCCATCACCTTCATCAAGCGCCTGAGTCGCTTCCGGTTGACGCTGAAGCCCTTGCCCTCAGTTCGTCGACGAGCCGCCTGCTGCCCAGAAACGGCCTGAGCAGGTGAATCTCGTCCAGCTCCCGCATCACCTGCAGGTCCTCCTCAGGGACCGAAACCGGCTCGTAGTAAACGCTGGAGCGGCTGATATCCAGCAGTTCGCACTGCCTGGTCACCGGCAGCTCGTGGCTCTTGTCGATCATGGCTTTGCGCTCAGAACGCTCTAGCGCCTGAGCTTGCCGGACAAAAAATCGCGCTCCATGGTCAGCTCACCGATCTTCGCCAGCAACTCCTTGGCTTCCTCCTCGCTATCGCGACTACGCTCCGAAGCAGGAGTGAACAGGTCTGCGGCACCCTCGAGTAACTGGCGCTTCCAAGCGCCAATCTGGTTCACGTGAACCCCGTACTCTCGAGAGAGATCCGCCAAGGGCTTCTCCTCCCTGGCAGCCTCCAGAGCGACCTTCGCCTTGAACTCTGGTGAGTGATTCCGACGCTTCCTCTTCATGCAAGACCTCTTCCTGGAAGCCTACCGCTTCCCACCTAAGAGGTCTGTCCGAAATATGGGGTCCAGCTATGTGTGGCCACAGGTCTACTTACGGCGCACCTGTGCTGCTAGATTGCGGACAATTAGAAGGGAGCCGGTCGTGCCTTCAAACGTACGCGACCTATTCGTTTCGGCAGGACTAGAACCAGCCGGAGCGGTCCGGTGGGATACCCCACCATTGTCTCGTCAGCCAGGCGTTTATGTAGTGACGATAGGCGAGTCGGCGGACGACACAGGCAATGCAATTCGAAAGTGCCCGCTAGACCTCGGAGCAGTGGAACAATGGTTACAAGTCCGTCCGGAGCTCACTATGGACGGGATACGTCCGCCTGTGCAGCAACTTGCCGCTCGGCTTGCCGCCTTCTGGCTACCGGACGAGGTGGTTGTCTACATCGGGCAGACGGAGCGCCAACTGAGCAAGCGTGTGGCTGAATACTACCGGACACCGCTGGGGGCCAGGAGTCCCCATGCTGGCGGTTACTTCATCAAGACACTCTCGGTCTTGCCAGAGTTATCTGTCCACTTTGCCGAAACTACTCAGCCACTTAGCGCAGAAGCAGCAATGTTGGCCCATTTCGTAAATCAGGTCTCGCCCGATTCGTTAGCCGTTCTGAAGGATGCTCGTCGGCCCTTTCCGTACGCCAACCTAGAGTTTCCCAGGAGAAACACAAAGGGGCATGGGTTGAGGAGCGCAACGGCACCGAAGAAACGTATGTAGAGGCTGCACGCTATACATCTTTCGCGAGGAAGTAAAGAACGGCCGTATCTGCCGCTAAGACGATGAGATGAATTACCATGAGCTGGATATCAATAGCGGCAAGTCTTTGCTACTCCTCGCTCTCCAGAAATTGCGGGCCGGGATTCTCGAACCGCCACTGTCAATCACCATAGGCTGGAAGATGACGCGGAGTACTGCGAGCAGTACTCCCAACAGGAGGATTAGCTTGCCTAGCGTGTACTTTTGCCCCTCTTTGGGTTACCTCGCTATTGCCCAGTGCGCAGAAGGGGCGGTAGCAGTATCGTGCCACCCTGGGGCAATGGCGCTACGGTTTATCTAACCATTAGACGTAGTGCACAACCGTCTCAAGGCGATGTGCCGAAACGAAGGCCTATAAGTACCTACCCACGCAAGCATGGCAATACGCGGCGGAATGGTCCCAAGACGCTTGCGGGCCGACAGGGCCACAAGCGCGCTTCCCTGCCACTGGACGTCTACGCGCACGACTTCGAGGATCAGCGAGCGCGGAGCGATAGACGTGACGTACCTACTTCGGTGTCTGGATACCGGGTCCACTGAAATTAAGTGCTCGCGGCGGGTGGAGACCGTCTAAAAGAGAGAGTCCTGTAGCTGGATTACCGGAACGTACTGCGGGTGTGGCACCGCCTGGCGGAAAACGCCGGCGTGCCTAAAGTCGGTCTGGACGACACGCGACACCTGCACTTGTCACTTCTCATCCTCCGGGGCCCCGATGCCCGTGCGGTCGCTGCCTTCACATAATCCGAGTTCAGTAGGCCACTCCAAGCCGCCTCGCCGGTAAGCGCCGCAACAAACAGGCGGTTGTCTCCGTCGATGTGCTGCGACAGGTGATTCCTAATTTCAACAGCTGACCGCGAGGTTGTAAGCAGCCAGATCGACTCTAGGATGCGCACCGCCTGGGGATAGGTTGAAAGTGCGTCGTATAGGTTCTGATAATTCCTCTGTCTCCGCAGGTCATAGGAAACGGTGTAGGGCTTCACAGTGAACCACCTCCGAGTACTTCTCGCATGGTGCCTTAATGATTTAGGTATTTTAAGAACCGCAGCAATCGGTATTATGTAGTGCACGGGTCCGCCAGCGGTGTCCCCTAGCAATTGAGGTAGTCTTGGAGACTCAAACGCCTGGCGCAAGGGTGAGTGGAAGGTTTTCCTCTACGTATGCAATGCCAGCGGGGGAGATTCTGATCCTTTGGGTGTCATGGTCGTATTCGACCAACCGCTCTTTGTGCAAGCGCCGGAGTACTTGACTGCGGTAGGCTCTGGGGTTCGCTGCCTCCACCCACGCCAGGAGAGAGGACTCATCAACTTCGTTTGAGGAGCCGTACAGAAGTAGCAGCGTTTGGTCGCGCTGAGATAGTGATGGCTCGAGCACTCTCTGTAGGTCTCCGACCCGCCATATGACTGGAACTGTTCGTTCAACCAGAGCTTCGACGGTTGCAGTGGCGGTCTCTAGGTCAACTTTATGGAAAAGTCGTACGAGTTCGGCCACTAACCACTTGGAACTTTCCAGGACAAAAGTCGCGTCCATGTGGTTCGGATCAACATCTCCACCGACGTGCCCAACGCCCCGATTATTCCGAATCTCGTAGAGGGCCACGAGCACTCTTGGAACTTGAATACGAATCGATCGCGGAGAGCCAGTAGCCTGCTCAAGGTCCCTGCATGCATTCACCATGTTGCGAGGCTTTGATGACCTGGGCGGATAGTGGCCCTCTACGTGGCCGTGCAGGATCGTGTAGACCACCTCGCACAGCTTCCCTCCGTTTAGTTCAGAGGGTTCCCATCTGCCTTGGGCGTAGTTTTGTACGATCGAATTGAACGTTGTGAGCAGTTCGTCCCTCAGCGTGGCCGGCAGTTGGCCAAGAGCATCCCCTGGCTCAATCCTGATCACGAATCATTGCCTCAACAGCCTTTATGCCATTGTGGGTGACCTTGTAGACCTTACGACCCTGCTTCGACTTGCCACGTTTTTCTAACTGGCGAACGTGCGCTGGCTTTCGCCTCTGCAAACTCGTCAGCGCGTCAGTGATATTAGGCGCGCCGTGCCCAAGATTCTTGAGGGCCTCGTTCACTTCCGTGGCAGTGAAGCTGTCTGCCCCCCCGAGAACCTGCACCCAATAGGCTGCAACAAGAGCCCTATCAGGATGCGTGCTAGGCAACGCATCGTCATAGAGATCCGCGAAATGCATATAACTTGTCGCCGAAGAGTTTGTCGATTCTTCGCCAATCTCGGACGAGTCTCCGGAATCGTCGGAAGGAGTCTCCGGAACGCCGATGCTAGCGGGCCACGGTGTAGGCCTGGTTACTCCAAACCTCTTACTCGCCCAGTCAAGCACTCGCTCCCGTGCGTCAGCATCAATTCCGGTTAGTGCGTCCGAGACAACCGCCATAGCTGAGATCTCTGAATCTTCAATCATCGTTATAGACTAATGCTACGTGCATGTAGGGTGCAAGATATTGGATGACATGAGGAGGCGCATGAGCCGGTGCCCATGTGAGATAGGGAGCATCTGAGGTGGTAGCCCGTCTGGGCGGCTGCCGTCCCCGTAGCTTCAAGGTAGTTGTCGAGAGCAGAATCAGAAGAGGCGAGGAACCAAAGATTCCTCGCCTCTCACATGGTCGGGGTGACAGGATTTGAACCTGCGACCACTTGACCCCCAGTCAAGTGCGCTACCAGGCTGCGCTACACCCCGAGGACTCGCGGTACTGCGACCGCTCAAGAAGCTTACGCCAGCTCGCAAAGGTGCGTCAAGCGAGCAAGCCCAACGTCTTTTATACAGCAGCCGAGATGGCGCCCTAAGGGAAGAGGGGGAGATCCAGCCTACGGAGGTTTTGATAGTCGACCCTCCACATTCCGCCGTCGAACGACAGCTCGAGTTCGCCCGACCGCTCGCTGGTTGTGCCGTCCGCAACCACCAGCAGCGTAACGATTGCCGTGCCTTGCGTTTCCATCAGTTGAAGGTCCGTGACCGTCAACTGGAAATTCTCGAGTCGCGGGGAAGTGGGCCAATCCGTCGGCGCACTCGCGACGAACCCTCGGCTCCACTCCGGCGATTCGCAGCGAAGGCCTTCGAAGACCTGGCGGATCGAGTTCTCGGCCAGGTAACGACTGTTGAGCGCTTGCTCAGGTGTGACTTCGGACTTGCCGGCCAGCTCGGTAACGGCCCCCGCTGCCCAGTGGCAGGGCGGGACGTCCGGAAATGGACCTTGTCCTTGTGCGCTTCCCCAGAGGATGACACCTGCTAGGAGAATGCCCAGACCTGCTCCAGAACGTTTCATTCCGCAGTGTAACGCCGGGTCCGCACGGCGATACCGGTGATTCACCTCATCGCTCCGGTCGGAGGCGATATCCAGCGCGGGTAGAATCGTGCCAATGAACGCCAGCGATGAACTCCTCGACGTCCTCGATGAATCGGGCGCGCCGACAGGGCAGACGAAGCCCCGCAACGAAGTGCACCGCGACGGCGACTGGCACCGCGTATTGCACCTTTGGGTTGCACGCGAGGACGGCACCGTCCTGCTGCAGCGGCGCTCGCGCCATAAGGAGCTGGAGCCGGAGAAGGTCGATGTCACAGTCGGCGGGCACCTTAGCGCAGGGGAGAGTGTCTTCGACGCCGTCCGCGAGGCGGAGGAAGAGATCGGCCTGGATGTGCGGCCGGAGCAGTTGGCCCATTTGGGGACTTGGCGAAGCGAACGGCGCTATCCAAACGTCGTCGACCGCGAGATGCAGGAGGTCTTCGCGCTGGTGTGCGACTTGCCCCTGGACCGGTACAGCCTGAACTGCCGCGAGGTCTACCAGCTCTACGAGGTGCCGCTAGCCCGGGTGATAGACCTCTACCGCAGTGGAACACCCTTGCCGGCTGCCGGTTACGACTGCCAGTTACGAACCAACGATGCGCTCCTGATCGAGGACGACCTGATCGCTCAGGCCCGAGGCACGGCGAGCGAACAGCTGGAAGCGCTCGCTATCTGGCTCGCCGCGGGCTTAGAGACGCTCATCAAGGAGTGAGTACGCCTGGAGTGAGTACGCCTGGAGTGAGTACGCCTGGAGTGAGTACGCCTACCCCTCGATAACCGTCGGCACGATCAGCGGGTTTCGCCCGGTGGCCTTACGCAGATAGCGCCGCACAGGATAGAAGATATCGTCCCGAATATCATTTAGCCGGCGCTTCTCGCGGATACCCCGCTTGAGACTCTCCAGCGCGATCCGCTGGATCTCCTGACTCAGCTCGCCGTTCTGCTGCGCCACGCCGCGCGTGATCACCTCGACGCTGGGCTGCCTGCCAGCCAAAGCCATGACCACGACCACACCCTCATTGGAGAGCATCTGGCGGTCGCGGATGATCGGCTCCGTGATCTGATCGGTGCTCTTGCCCACACTGTCGATGAAGACGACGCCCGATTCCACTTGGCCGACAACCTGAATATCATCCTTCGTTACCTCGATGACGTCGCCGTTGTGTGGAATGAGGCTTTTCAAGGGAGCACTCGACATCCCCTCGGCCAGCTTCCTGTGGTTCACCTGGTGGCGAATCTCACCGTGCCAGGGAATGAAGAACTTCGGCCGGGTGAGGTCGAGGATCAGCTTGAGTTCCTCGTGGCTGGCGTGGCCCGAAGCATGAACCCGGTAGTTGGGCGGGTAGAAGACATTCACCCCGCGCTCGTAGAGCTGGTTGATGACGCGGCCCACCGCCTCCTCGTTGCCAGGGATGGGGTTGGACGACATGATCACGGTATCTCCGGCGGTGAGTTGGATCTTGCGGTGGTTGCCCGCCGCCAGGCGCGAGAGTGCGGCCATCGGTTGACCTTGGGAACCGGTGCAGAGGAACAGCAGCTTGTCGTCCTGCAGGTCGCCGATATCGTCCGTCGCGATCATCGGCTGTTTGAGCTCCAGGTAACCAAGTTCCTGCGCGATGGTCGCGTTCTTCACCATCGAACGCCCCTCCATCACTATTCGCCGGTCATGGGCCTCACCAACGCGGATGAAGTTTTGGAGCCGGTGAACGTGCGACGAAAAGGTCGTAACGATCACGCGGCCGCGGGCTCGGGCAATGATCTCGTCTACGGCGTTCTTGACGTCGCGCTCAGAGGAGGTGTAACCGGGTCGTTCGGCGTTGGTCGAGTCGGAGATGAGCAGAAGCACACCGTCCTCGCCCGCTTGCGCCAGCTTGTGCAGGTGGCTCGTCTTGCCGTCCGCCGGGTTGTAGTCGAGCTTGAAGTCCCCCGAATGCACGATCCGTCCGATAGGGGTATGAATGATCAGTCCGCTGTTATCGGGGATCGAGTGAGTCATGCGGAAGTAATCGACGGTGAAATTCTTGCTGATCTTCACCCTCGCATCCGTCGACACCTCGTGCAGGTCGACGTCGCTCTCGCGAAGCTTGAACTCCTCGAACTTGCCACGCAGAAGTCCCAGCGTGAGCTTTGCTCCGTACATGGGAATCTTGGGCAGCAGCTTGAGCATGTAGGGCAGCCCGCCGATATGATCCTCGTGCCCGTGCGTGAGCACCCAGCCCTTGATCTTTTCGGCGTTCTCTATCACCCAGTCGATCTTGGGCACGAGGATGTCCACGCCCAGCATGTCGGCATCGGGAAACGCCAGGCCGCCGTCGACCATGAGAATCTCGTCCTCGTACTGGAATGCGAACATGTTCTTGCCAATTTCGCCCATCCCTCCTAGTGGGATGATGCGCAGGCTCCGTTCATCTTTCTTTGCCATGAGGCTCCTCTGGTCTTTCCTACTCCACCAATTCCATGCCGTACGAACTGGAGCCGTGCCCCTGCGTCTGCAGAGGCGCTCCGCCCGCCGGTTGGAAATGGATCATTCCTGGTATTTGCTCTTCTTGGCGTGCCACCATTTGCCTGCAACGGTGTGGCGCTTCGGGCCGGTAACTGCTTACACAGTGCAGGACCGACCCAAACGGGATCACATCGTCGAGCAGAGTATAGCTAGCGCCGGTCGCGTCCTCCGCGGTCCCCACGATCCCCTCCACCTGAAGGCCCCCGGCCACCGCGGGGACCGTCTCGTCCACCGCGATCGGGCCGTCCCCCGCCGCCACTGCGACGCGGGGCGATCTTGCCCTCGAGCTCCGGTCGAACGAGGTCTATCTTTCCTCGGTCGTCGATGCTGTTTACCTTGACCTCGATCCGCTCACCCTCACGGAGGTGATCGGAGACGTTCTCGACGCGCTCTTCGGCGATCTGTGAGATGTGCAGGAGGCCATCGGTGCCGGCGAAGAGGTTGACGAAGGCGCCAAAGTCGACGACCTTGGCAATCGTTCCCTGGTAGACCTTACCGACCTCGGCAACGGCGGTTAGCTCCTCGATGCGGCGGCGCACCTCGGCGGCTGCCCCGGAGTCCTCGCTGTAGAGCTTGATATTGCCGTCCTCGCCCACTTCGACGCTTACGCCCAGCGCCTCGAGCTCGCGGATCTGCTTCCCGCCCGGTCCAATTATCGAACCGATCTTGTCGACAGGAATCTTCACGGTGACGATTCGGGGAGCGTTCTGCGAGAGCTCGGATCGGGAGGTGGGTAGTACGTCTCCCATGATGCCGAGGATGTGAAGCCGACCGGCGCGAGCCTGATCGAGCGCCTGACGCATGATGTCGGCATTGATGCCCGAGATCTTGATGTCCATCTGCAGCGCGGTCACGCCGTCACGGCTACCGGTCACCTTGAAGTCCATGTCGCCCAACGCATCTTCGGAACCTAGGATGTCGGAGAGGATCTTGAAGCGCTCCCCCTCCTTCACCAGACCCATGGCGATTCCGGCGACCGGCTTGCGAATCGGAACGCCGGCGTCCATCAGCGCCAAGCTCGAGGCGCAAACAGTTGCCATCGAGCTCGAGCCGTTCGACTCCAGGGTCTCACCAACCACGCGAATAACGTAGGGGAAAGCTTCCTGCGAGGGGATCATCCGCTCCAACGAGCGTCGCGCCAGGTTGCCGTGGCCCAACTCGCGACGGGAGACTCCGCGCAATCGCTTTGCCTCACCGGTGGAGTAGGGCGGAAAGTTGTAATGGAGCATGAACTCTTCGGTGTCTTCCAGGCCGAGGTCGTCGACCAACCGATTGCTGCGCCCGGTTCCCAGGGTGGCGACCGCCAGAACCTGAGTTTCGCCCCTGGTGAACACTGCCGATCCATGAGCCGTGGGCAGCATCCCAACTTCGATCCAGATTGGCCTGATGTCGGATGGCTGGCGACCATCGGTACGCAGACCCTCCTCGATCACCAACTGGCGCAGTTCCGCCTGCTCGGCCTTGCCGTAGGCGGCCTTGAGCTCCTGGAGCCGCTCCTTCGCGCCTTCGGCTTGAGCGTCGGGCACCTGCTGTTCGATTATCCGGTTACGCAGAGACTTGATGGCTTCGCTTCGCTCGTGCTTGCCCTTGGTGAGCAGCGCGTCACGCAAACCGGCCTCACGGGCCCGGCGCGCCATATCGTCGATGAGTTCCTGCGACAGCTCGCTGGGCGCGGTATAGGCGCGTTTCGGGTGGCCAGCGTCCTCACGCATGCGCGCGATGAGTTCGGTTACGCTAGCGAGTTCCGCCTGTGCGAACTCTATCGCCCCGACCATCACATCCTCGGGCAGTTCATCGGCCGAGGCCTCTACCATCAGCACCGCGTCCTGCGTGGTGGCGACGGTCAGCTCGAGCTGCGAGCCTTCCTCGATCTGCTGAAACGTGGGATTCAAAACGTATTCCCCGTCGATATAACCCACGCTGCCGCAGGCGGTGGGTCCGTTCCAGGGAATGTCGGAAAGGCCTAGAGCTGCAGATGCCGCAATGGCGGCGATCGGCGCCGGGTCGTTCTTCTGATCGGCGGCGAGCACCGTCACAATTACCTGTATCTCGTTGCGCAGGCTCTTGGGGAAGAGCGGCCGGATCTGCCGGTCGATGAGTCGAGCGTTGAGGGTGGCCTGCGTTCCCGGCCGCCCCTCGCGCCGCAGGAAGGATCCCGGGATCTTTCCTATCGCGTAATGCCGCTCCTCGTACTCGACGGTGAGGGGCAAGAAGTTCATGGGGCTCGTGTCATCGGACATCTGAGCCGTGACCAGCACCATTGTGTCGCCGTAGCGCGCGAGCACGCTGCCGGAGACCTGTTTGGCGTATTTGCCTGTCTCCAGGCTCAGCTCTCGGCCGCCTAGCATGGTGGTATAGCGTTTGCCTTCCGGTACGTTCACTGTCTCTCCTTCTTCATTCCACTCTGGCTATCGCTCGATAGCGTGTCGGTTCAATGGCGGCATATACGCCGCCCGCAAAAAATAGTCAGGAAGAAGTAGCAAACGGTGCACGCGAGGCCCTGCATTCCTCGCGTGCACCTGGAACTGGTACTGCAATTTTCGTCTCGTGCTCCGACACGTACTAGCGACGCAGTCCGAGGCTTTGGATAAGGCTCTTGTAGCCCTCGTAATCTTCGCGTTCGAGATAAGCCAAGAGGCGCTTGCGCTTACCTACCATGGTGAGCAGGCCCCGCCGGCCGTGATGGTCCTTGGTGTTCTGCTGGAGATGTCCACTGAGTTCTTCGATTCGTGCCGTCAGAAGTGCGATCTGTACTTCGGTGGAGCCGGTGTTGTTCTCGTCTCCCTTGCCGTACTTCGCCACGACCTCCTGCTTGCGTTCCTTGCTTAATGGCATTGATATCCTTCCCGGGGTATTGATGTACTTGGCCCCGTGGGTGCGCCCGAGCCGGACCTGATAGATGCGGTACCGACCAAGACGTCCAACGGGAAAGTCTAGCATGGGGGAAGGCCCCACTCCAAATCGAACTGAGCCGTCACGGATGGTCCTCGAACCACCCCACGATAGCGTCGAGGCGTTCTACCCGGCGGGCGGGCCGGCCCGACCGCGAAAGTTCGTGGTTCTCATCGGGGAACAGCACCAGCCGTGTCTCGGCAATTCCGCTTCGCTTCACCGCCACGAACAACTGTTGGGCCTGTTCGACGGGACACCTGAGGTCGCTCTCGGAGTGGAGGATCAGCAACGGCGTGGCGATGCGGTGAGCGAGCCTCAGCGGACTCTGTTGCCAGAGGCGCTCGAAGTCGTCCCAGGGGTTGCCGCCGAGTTCCCGTTCGCTGAACCAGTAGCCGATATCGGAGGTGCCGTAGAAGGAGACGAAGTTGCAGATGCTCCTCTGCGTCACCGCCGACCTGAAGCGGTCGCTATGGGCGACCAACCAGTTGGTCATGAAGCCGCCGTAGGAGCCGCCGGTGAGATGCACTGGTGCCTGCGGATCGGGATGAGTGGCGAGCGCATGATCTACGAAAGCGAGGACGTCGTCGGCGTCGATGGTGCCGTAGCTGCCGAGGACCGCGGTGGCGAACGCCTGGCCGTAGCTGGAGGAACCGTGAGGGTTGCCGTAAATGACCGTGTAACCCCGTGCCGCAAGAAGCTGGTACTCGAAGTAGAAGCCCTGGCCGACATTGGTATGGGGACCGCCATGCACCTGCACGACGAGCGCTAGATCGTCGCGCCGCTCGGCCGGGTCGAGGCGCCAGTAGGATGCGCCGGCTTCCCTGTCCACCGAGAAAGGACCTTTGGCAGCAGAAAAGCCGGCGCGCTCCGCCAGTTCGTGGTTGAGCGTCGTCAGTTGCCGGGGAGCCTCTTGGGCGGTCTTCACGAAGAGCTCGCCGGGGTGCGAGGAGCTCTCCCGGATGAACGCCAGCGTCCCGTCGGCATGATCGAAGGCTGTTACGACCGCTTCCTGATCGTCGAGTGCTACCAGCTCGCCTCGAGCCGGGTTGAGCCGGGCTATGCCACTGCGGCCGGCCCGATTGTGGTTGACGAAAAGGCTGTCGCCGGCGAGCCAGAGCGGCCGGTTGGGGTAGTCGCCGTAGCGGCAGTCGCCGCCGGTGGCGGGGGAGAGGTCGAGATCCTCCGCGGTGAGGCGGCGTTCTTCGCCTCCCTCTGCCGTTACCAGCCAGACGGCACTGGGCCCAGAGGGCTGCTCCGGATGTGCGGGCGCCAGGAAGGCGATCTTGCCCCCAGGCCCGGGAGAGAGGGCAGAGAGGCGCCTGGCCGCCGTGAGCAGTTTCGGCGCCCCTCCAGATGAGTCGAGCCGCCAGAGGCGCCTTAGATCCTCGTCGCGCTCCGCCTGATCTTGGGCGCCGCTCAGTAGCAGATGGCTGCCCTCTGCCTCCCAGGCCAGTTCCTCGAAGTCGAGGCCGCCGGTGTCGAGCTCGCGTGCCTCGCCACCGGCCTCTACCAGGCAGAGCTTGCGAGGCGCGGCCGGGAGGTAACCCTTGCCGTCGAACTTGTAGCGCAGGCGGTCGATCTCCCTGAGGGTGGGGACCTGCTGTTCCCTTGCCTGGGCTCCCGCGAGGTAAGCGAGCGTGTCGCTGCCGGGGTGCCACTCGAACGTCTCCACTCCCCCGGGCTCCTCCGTGAGCTGTCGGGGCTTATTAGCCCCGAGCTTCATCATGAAGAGCTGCGCCGCCTCCTCCTTGCCGGCGCGCCGCAGGAACGCGAGGTGTCGGGCATCTCGTGAGAAGCGCGGCCGGGTGTCGCTGTAGGCGCCTTCGTCCACCACCTTGGTCCGGCCGCTGGTGTCGTAGAGGTGGACCTGGGAGAGGTAACGAGGCGGCTCGCTGCCTCCCTCGTCCTCCCCTTCTTTGCGTTCTATGCGGGTGACCACCACGGCGATCGACTTGCCGCCGGGAGCAACGCGGGGGTCCGATACGAGCGCGAGTTGGAGCAGGTCGCGGCTCCCAAGGCGGGGCATCTAACGCGCCGCTTTCGCGCGGCCCAGTTGCACGGCGTAAAGAAGAACACCGGCGGCCACCGAGGCGTTGAGCGAGGAGACCCGGCCCCTGGTTTCGATGCCCACCACCTCGTCGCACTTCTCGCGCACCAGGCGCCGCAGGCCGCTCCCCTCCGAGCCGATCACGAGCGCCGCGTCGCGGTCCCAGTCGATCAGTCCCGGAGTCGTGGAAGAACCGGCATCGGCACCGTAGATCCAAACGTTCCGAGCTTTCAGGTCGTCCATGTAGCGTGCCAGGTTCTTCACCTGCACGACCGGAAGATGAGCGGTGGCGCCAGCAGCCGTCTTGGCAACTACCGCCGAAAGGGGAGCGCTGCGCCGTTCCTCGGTAACGACCCCGTGTGCGCCAAGTACTTCGGCACTACGGATGATGGCCCCATAGTTGCGTGGGTCTTGCACGTGGTCGAGCAGCACCAGCAGAAGACGCTCCCCGCGTTGTGCAGCCAGATCGAAGGGAGCCTCCTCAGCGGCGAAACGCAGCTCCGGCAGTTCGGCGACAACCCCCTGGTGAGCGGTGGTCTTGAGGGCCTGGTCGAGTTGGATTCGTGGCACTCGTTCGACAGGCACCCTGGCCCGGCGCGCGAGCTTCTCTATTTCGCGCACCGTGGATTCGCGCACCCCCAGTGCTACCATCACGAGCTCGGCCTGACCCTGTTCGAGAGCTTCGCTGACGGCGTTCTTTCCGTAGATGAGCATGAGGCGAGTATAGCGTCGGCGCCAATGCCGACAGAACACGGACAATCGACCCCAAGTGAGCAAAGTCTATTTACTGTTACAGGCGGTGCTACAGTTGGTGAGGTCGAGCTGGATTTCGGCAATCAGGAGTTGATTGATGCGCGACGAAGCGCTGTTCGGTCTTTGGCTGCGAAGGCGGCGGAAGAGCCTGGGCCTCACGCGGAGCGATCTGGCCGATCGAGCGGGCTGCTCCACCGCCACGGTTCGAAAGATCGAGGCAGAAGAGCGGAGGCCCTCTCTCGAACTTGGTGCCAAGTTCGCCGAGATCCTCGATATTCCCAGCGATGAACGAAGGGCGGTTGCGCGCACTCGACGCGGCGGGCGACTCACTCAGAAAGTTTGGCGATGAACATGGCGCGCGGATCGCAATGAAGTCCGCGGACGCCATCCTCGAGTCGCTGTTGAGTCAACTGGAAGGGCACCCATCGGCTGTTCCTGAGCGCGTCCGCGGGGATCGATCGAAGAGGCGTCTTTCGCGAGCCTGGTAACCGAAGAAGTTGAGACTGACTAGGGTCACTCTTGCCCTCGATGTCCTACAGCCTTGCCAACTGTTCCTTGGCGATACGGGCGTCTTCGTCCAGCCTGGCGCGCAACTTGTCGAGGGAGGAGAACTTCTGCTGGCCCCGGATCCGATCGATGAAACGTACCCGCAGCTCGCTCCCGTACAGGTCGCCGTCGAAGTCGAACAGGTGGACCTCGCAGGCGGGGGCCGCGTCGGGGAAGGAGGGTCGAGGCCCGCTGTTGGCCATACCGCCGTAGCTGGCACCTTCGGTTTCCACTCGTACCGAGAACACGCCCACGGGCAGCGCCTTGCGCTCCGGCATATCCAGATTAGCGGTCGGGTAGTCGATCTGCCGGCCGCGCTTGTCTCCGGACCGCACCCTGCCGATCGCCAGGTAAGGCTCACCGAGCAAGCGTGCTGCATGAGCAACGTCTCCGGCGGCAAGTGTCTCGCGAATCGTGGAGCTCTTGACTACCTCGCCATCGAGGGTTTCCAATCCAAACACCTCGAGTTTGCTGGTTACCAAGCTCAGATCGTTCAGGGTCCCCTGGCGCTTATGGCCAAAACGGAAGTCTTCGCCAACGATGAAGGCGCTGGGATGCAATCGCACTAGCTGATCGAGGAAAATACTCTTGTCGGTGAGGGCGTAGTCACGAGAGAATGGGATCATCGCCACCGCTACCGGGCCGAAGCCGGACAGCAGTTCGAGCTTTTCGCGCTCGCTGCTAAGGAACGGCTGATCGCCGAACACCACCTTGGAGGGCGGGAAGAAGGTGACGATCAACGTCGGCCGCCCCTCTGGCCGCGCCAACTCGTTCATGCGCTGCAGGAGCTGACGATGACCCCAATGGACACCGTCGAAATTGCCGATCGATACCACCGCACCGCTGATATCGAGCTTGTCGGGGCTGTCGACAACGATCATTTGAGACCGAGTCTCGCCTTCGCGAAAGCCAGCGCTACCAGCGTCGGAGCGCTGCTGGCGATAGCGCCATCACGAATGCCCTCCCAGGCAGTTGTGAGATCCATCCAGGCGAGCTCCAGATCCTCATCTTCATCGGCTTGGGCGTGAGCGGGTTCGAGATCGTGCGCCTCGAACAGGTGAACGATTTCGTCCGTGAAACCTGGAGAGGTGTACATGCTGGTTATCAGAGTGAGACGCCCTGCCAGCCCGACCTCTTCGGCCAGCTCGCGGTTCGCCGTTTGCTCAGGTGTCTCACCCGGGTCGACGAGACCGGCAGGGATCTCCCAGGTGCGCAGCCCGGCAGCCGGCCTCTGCTGTCTAACGCCCAGCACCTGGCGCCCCTCACATACCAGGATCGCTACCCCGGGGGAATGCTCGACGACGTCCCAGCGTCCTTCGAGCCGTACCAGGTCCAGAATCGCGCCCTCATAGAGGACCTCGCGCTCTTCTTGCCGCGCCTGGCTGCGCTTGCGCCCGCCACTCACTGGCGAACCGTCAACTGCAGGCGTTCGATACTGGGCACTCGGTGACTGGGCACTCGGTGACTGGGCACTCGGTGCGCGTCACTCAGTTCTCGGCGCCGTCGGGGTTGTATCGAAGGAATGCCGGGATGTCGTAGTTCGACGGGTCGTAGCCGCGTCCCGTGGCGTTCTGGCGCATTTGGGTGGGCCGCAGGACCTTCATGCGCGGTTCGTGCTCGAAGCCGGCGGCGATGACCGTCACGCGTACCTCATCGGCCGCCGCTTCGTCGTAGGTCACCCCAAAAAGTACGTTGACGTCTTCGACCTCGGTAGCGGCGCTGATCTTCTCGACGATCTCGTTGGCATCGAAGAGGGTGAGTTCTTCGGAGCCGGTCACGTTGATGAGAAGGTGGTGCGCGCCTTCGACCCCGCGCGAGAGCAGGGGAGAGTGAGTGGCGCTCTCGGCGGCCTGCTCGGCGACGTTTTCGCCGCGTCCGGCCCCTATTCCCATGAGCACCGTACCGGCGCCAGAGAGGAGGGCTTTGACGTCGGCAAAGTCAACGTTGATGAGTCCGGGCATGTTGATCACGTCACTGATGCCCCGTACGCCGTGGTAGAGAACCCGGTCGGCAACACGGAATGCATCGGAGAGCTTCACCTTTCGGTCGAGCGAGGAGAGCAGCCGCTGGTTTTCCACCACGATGAGGGCGTCGACCTTGTCCTCGAGGCGGCGTAACCCTTCCTCTGACTGACGGGTGCGCTTGGGCCCTTCGAACTGGAAGGGGGTGGTAACTACCGCGACTGTCAACGCACCGAGTTCACGGGCTACCTCGGCCACCACGGGAGCGGAACCGGTGCCGGTGCCGCCGCCCATTCCGGCCGTTAGGAACACCAGATCGGAACCGCGCAGGACTTCGGCTATACGGTCTCGGTCTTCGACCGCGGCCTTTTCACCGATCTCGGGATTGGCGCCAGCGCCTAGTCCCTTGGTTAGATGGTCGCCCATCTGGATGCGGGTATCCGCCAGGGAGGTGGCGAGTACTTGCGCGTCGGTATTGGCGGCGACGAACTCGACCCCCAATAGGCCTGTCTCGATCATCCGATTGACGGCGTTGTTACCGCCGCCTCCCAGGCCGATGACGCGAATGACGGCGTTGTCGTTGTTCATGCCACTTCTCCTCTGACTGACGAATGCGGCTGCATCAAAAGAATTCTCTGAGAATGTTGCGCAGGCTGGTGAGGAATCCACCATTGCGCTCGCCTCGTGAAACGGCGACTCGCTCCGGTTGTCCGAAGCGCATACCGTAACGCACCAGGCCAACGGCAGTTGCGTGGGCGGGGCTGGCAACAACGTCGACAAGGCCCGAAACGCCGTGAGGCTTGCCCACCCGAACGGGAAGGCGGAAGCGTTCGGTGGCGACCTGGTCGAAGCCGGGCATGAGGGATGCGCCACCGGTAATCACCACGTTGCCGGCGAGCAGCTCGAGCGCACCCATGCGCTGCTCGATGTTCTGCTTCACCAGATCGAGAATTTCCACTACCCGGGGCTTGATGACCTGGGCGAGCTCGAAGGTGGAGAGGGAGGCGGTGTAGTTGGGGTTGGCGACCTCGAGGATCACTTCACGGTCGGCCAGATCGGGCAGCGCTACTCCGTAACGCCTCTTGACCCGCTCGGCCTCGTCCGGCGGGATACGCAAGAGTTGGCTGATGTCCTGGGTGATGTGGTCTCCGCCCAGCGGTATGACCGCCGAGTGGGTGAGGATGCCGCGGCGAAACACTCCGATGTCAGTGGTGCCGCCGCCCACGTCGATGAGCAGGGTGGTGAGTTCGCGCTCGCTCTCGTTGAGCACGGCCAGGCCCGAGGCAAGGGCCTGCACGACAACGCCGTCGACATCGACCCCGGCATCTCGGGCGCATCGCTTGAGGTTCTGCAGAGGACCCTGGGCGCCGGCAACGATGTGTACGTCCACCTCGAGGCGTACGCCCGACATTCCTACCGGATCCCTTATACCGTCGTGTCCGTCGACCACATATTCCTGTGGAATGACGTGAATGAATTCCATGTTGGCTTCGAGCGGAACCGCTCGTGCGTTTTCGATGGTGCGTTCGACGTCCGCGCGGCTGATCTCCTGACCACGGCGAATCGCCGCCATCCCATGACTCGTCTGCGCCTTGAGGTGGGTCCCGGCGATGCCGGCCCAGGCGCTGGTCACTTCGACTCCGGCGACTCGTTCGGCAGAGGCAATCGAATGGCGGACCGCTTCGATGGTCCTCTCGAGATTGACGACGACTCCCTTGCGCAGCCCATCGCTGGGTACGGTGCCTTCACCTATTACGTCCAGCACCCCATCGCTGGCGATCTCGCCAATAACGGTACAGATCTTGGTGGTACCGATGTCGAGGCCGACGATGATGCGTTCGTCAGTCATGGTTCTCGCTCACTCCCCATGGGTAGACCGCCACGCGGCTCCCTCGCTGATTCGTCCAGGCGGCCCAGTGACGCTCGAGCACAGCCACGCTGGGCGTGAAGAGGCTCGTATCCGTCAGATCGATGTCGAAGCCTTCCGGCGAGTAGTTTATCACCCTGGGCCCAAAGGGGGACAATAGCTCGAGAAGCTCCAGGGCCTCGGCCACACGCGGCTTGCCCCAACCTTTCAGCCGAACTAAATTCGCCTGCGTTTCCTGGTCGACAGCCGGCAGCACGGTTCCGTCGGCAGCCCAGCTCGACTCCCCGTTGCTTATAACGGGAGTTCGCTCCCATACCGTTATCGAGACCGTATCGGGCCAATGGCGAATCACCCGGGTCCGCTCGATCCACGGATCTTGTACCAATCGAGAAAGGTTCCAGCGGTTCACCCACAGGAGCGGCCCGCCCGGCGACACGTTGGCAAGCTGCATGACCTCTTCCCGATCGTAGTGCGCGTTGCCACTGACCGCCACCGTGGCGATCGAGGGGTAGAAGCGACTCCCGATGAGCAGCACGGCCGCAAGCAGGGCGAGCATGAGTAGGAAGGGTCGCATTCAGAAGCCCCACAGCTTCCACTCGAGATCGAGCTCGCGCCCCACCGCGGCCCGTATCAGTTCGATGAGTTCGAGAACCTGCGTCGACGTTGCGTTGCCCATATTGACGATGAAGTTGCCATGCGCGAGGGAAACCATCGCGTCTCCGACTCGCAGGCCCTTGAGTCCTGCTTGGTCGATGAGCCTGCCGGCGCTGTCACCCTGCGGATTCTTGAAGGCGCAGCCTGCCGACTTCTTCTTGGGTTGGCCCTTACGCGCGGCGTCCACCTGCTCCATCTGTCGCTGCACCCGCTCGGGCGTGGAGGGTGTAAGACGAAAACGGACGCAGGTGATTACGGAGTGCAGCGGCAGTTGCGAACGGCGGTACGCCAGGCCGAGCGCCGCTGCCGGAAGCCGCTCGAGGGAGCCGTCAACAAACAACTCCACCTCCTGCAACGTATCGTCAATGGCGCCAAAGCGCGTGCCTGCGTTCATTGCCACCGCTCCGCCTAGCACCGCGGGCACGCCGAGCAGACCCTCGAGGCCAGATAGTCCCGCTTGCTGAGCACGTCTTACCAATCCTGGCAGCGGAGTTGCCGCCCCCAGCCAGATTTCCTCCTTACCCTCAAACTCGCTCAAGGTGTTGAAGCTGCGGCCCAGCCGAACGACCCGCTCGCGCACGCCCTCGTCACTCGCCAGCACATTGGAGCCCGCGCCTATGACCAGAAACGGCTCACTGGTGGCGGTGTGTAGCTCGCCCACCGACTCGACCTCCCACAACTCGGCGGCCCCTCCCACCCTTAAGGTAGTGAGTCGGGAAAGCTCGGTGGTGCGATGGGACTCAGTGATCTGCACCTAGCGCCCCTGTCACCTTTCGGGCGGCTAATCGCCTCTCGGCAGGCTGTTGGGAAAGCGCTTCGGCAACTTTCCACACATCGCCCGCCCCAAGCGTGATCACCAAGTCGTCGGGCTCCAGTGAGCGACGGAGATAGTCGACCGCCGATTGGTGGTCGTGGTGTACCGCCGAGTGGCCCGAAGCCCGGAGTCGGTCGACGATCAGGTCCACCGAAATACCTGGAATTGCGCTTTCACCGGCGGCATAAACATCCAGCACGATGACCTCGTCCGCAAGTCCGGCGGCGTCGGCAAGCGCCCGCCAGTGACGCGCGGTACGGATCCAGCGGTGCGGTTGCAACACCGCCCTAACGCGTCGACCGGTGTTGCGGGCGGCACGCAATGTAGCAGCGACCTCGGTTGGGTGATGAGCGTAATCGTCTATTATCAGCGCGCCCTCCGGTTCGCCCCAGCGCTGCCAACGGCGCCCTACCCCGGCAAAGCCGCCGAGTACGCGAGCAGCGTCTACCAGTGGTAGGCCGGCGAGGTCGGCGGTGGCAAGTGCGGCTGCCGCGTTTTGAACATTGTGCAGGCCCGGCACGCCAAGGCTCACGACGACGCTGCGGTTTCCGGGCGCCGTAACGGTGAAGCGGCTGCCCAGGGCGGAAAGATCGAGATTCGTTATGCGGTAGTGTGCCGCTTCGGCGAGGCCGTAGGTCACGACGGAGGGGAGTCCCGCCACAACGCTTTTGAGAGCCGGCCAGTCGGCACACGCCACCACTTGCCGGGCATTGGCGGCAAAGCTTCGTGCGGCAGCTTCGAGATCCTCGAGGCTGGCATGGTAGTTCCGCCGCTCACTGTGTTCGCCCGCGATGTGATCGTCCTCGAGGTTGATTAGCACGGCTATTTCAGATGACAGGCGGGCGAAGCCGGGATCCGACTCGTCCACCTCGGCGATCAGGTGCTTCCCTTTGCCGGCGAGCATGTTGCCGGCAAGTATTGGCAGGTTGGCGCCCAGTTGGACCGACGGGTCGCATTCCAGCGCCACGAAGATCTGTGCGATCATTCCGGTGGTCGTGCTCTTGCCGTGGGTCCCGCTTACCCCAATCGAACGGTAGCTGGTGAAGAGCCTGGCGAGCAGATCGATTCGTTGGATCGTCTCAATCCCTGACTCGCGTGCGGCTCGTACCTCGTCGCTGCCGGGCGGTACGGCCATGGTGGTTACCAGCAGGTCCACGCCTTCCATGTGCGAGGAGTGGTGACCCAGGGCCACCTCGATACCTTCGCTGCGCAGCTTCTGCACCATGGGGCTGTCACTGGCGTCGCAACCGCTCACGTGGTCACCGCACGCCCGGTAGTGGCGGGCGAGGCCGCTCATGCTCACGCCCCCAATGCCCATGAAATGCAGATGTCGGTTCATGTCGTCTCCTGTTTGATGCCTTCGCGAGGGGTGGCTGCAGTAATTCCCGAAATCAACTCCACGAACTGTGAGGCCGCGCCGGCGGGACTAAGTTCCCGCGCCGCTGCGGCTGCCGCCTGGCGCCGTGGTTCCTCGAGCATCTCGCGCCATCTGCCGGCGAGCTCGCCGAGGTGCTGCTGTTCGAGAACCCCGCCTGCGCCGGCCTGTGCGAAGGCGTTTGCATTGTGTAGCTGATGGTTTTCCGCCGCCGTCGGCAGCGGCACCATTATCAGCGGAACGCCAAAGAAGGCAGCCTCGGAGAGGGTGCCAAAGCCGGCGCGGGTGATCGCCATGTCGGCCGCCGACCAAGCGAGCGTGGCGTCGACATAGGGCCGGGGTATGTAGTTTGAAAAGCCCGCTGCCGTGCTGCGAACGCTTTCGAAGTGAGCCGCTCCGGTGCTGTGCAGCACCAGCGGGCGCAGGTCGCGAAGCTCCCTTAGCGCCGCTACCACACCAGCGTTTAGCGCCGCCGAGCCTTGCGATCCGCCCATCACCAGCGTGAGCGTACCTTCCTCAGGCAACCCCAGGACGCGACGTGCTTCACTTCTTTCAACGCGATCCTCTCGCACCGGATAGGGAACAACCGTTACCCGCCGAGCTCGCACCCTGCGAGATGTTGCGGGTTGCGACAGCACTACCGAGTGCGCAAAGGGAGCGAGCAAGCGTGTGACCAATCCGGGGAAGGCGTTCTGCTCGTGTAACAGGAGCGGGGTGCGGGTCAGAACCGCGGCCGCGGCTCCGGGAAAGGAGGCGAACCCACCGAATCCGACCACCAGCGCCGGACGAAGGTGCCGCAGGGCCGCCACCGCCGCCCGGACACCGCCGGCCGAACTCACGATTTCCCGAGGATCCGGCCTCTGCCGGTCGAGCTTGCCACTGGCCACGCCCACGAACGGTAGTTTGGACTCGGCCGCCAGGCGCTCCTCCATTCCCCCTTTCTGACCGAGCAGATGAACATCGAAGCCGTGGGAAACGGCCACTTCGGCCACCGCCAGTGCGGGATAGATATGTCCGCCACTCCCGCCGGTAGCTAAAACTATGCGCGTCACGTAAGTGCCCCCGTTTCGCGGGCGTGACGGTAGGCGCTTTGAATGAAGCCCATTGCGACCGATACGCTAACGAGGCTATTGAGCCCGTAACTCATGAAGGGGAGCGGAATGCCGGTAACGGGGAAGAGCCCCGACGCCACAAGCAGATTGAGCGCCGCCTGCCCACAGATATAGGTCGTGGCCCCGGCGGCCAATAGGCTGCCCGGCCCGCTTTGCGAGGCGGCTACCCTTATGCCGCGGCCGGCCAGCAGAACGAAGAGAGCGATGACGGTTGCCAAGCCGACAAGGCCGAGCGCTTGACCAATCGAGATCGCCACCATGTCGGTTTCCGACTCCGGCACTCTGTTGGGGCGGCCCGGACCTATTCCGAAGAGTCCGGCGCGTAGCAGGGTATCGCGCGCCTGGTAGGCCTGGTACGAGGTGCTCGAAATCTCGTTCTGATCGCCCCACAGGTCCTGATAGCCGGTAATGCGCTCGCCGATGTACTCGAACTGGCTGAGGTATGAACCGGCCACCAGCAGTGCGATTACGGCGGCGGCAGTCGAAATCGCGACCAGCCGGGCCAGCGAGGTGCCGGCGGCGATCATGATGGCGAAGGCCAAAGCAAAGAGGAACGCCGAGGTAGAAACGTCGGGCTCGACCACGATCAGGCCCGCGGCAAGCCCGATCACCAGCATCGGCCGCCAGATCTGCCAATCGCCCAGATGATTGTGGAAGAAGGCCGTGAGGTATGCGATAACCGTTACCTTCATCAACTCCGAGGGCTGCAGGCTAATGCCGCCGATGAGCAGCCAACGTTTGCTTTCACTTCCCTCCGGCGAGGAGCCGATTATCAGCACCAGGCCCAGAAGCGCCAGCACGCCCACATAGGCGGCAGGGCTGTAGCGGACGACCGAGGTGGGCTTGATTCGCGAGACCAGCACGGTCAGCAGGAACGCGGCCAGGAAGCGCAGGCCGTGATCGACGGCAAGGCCGGGCTCACCGGTGGCCACGCCCAGGATTCCCAGGGCGCCAAGTAGCAACTGAATGATTAGGAGGAGAGGGTCCATGCCTGCTCCTCGGCACGCACGACTGCGCGGAATGCATCGGCCCGCTCCCGATAGTCGCGGAACTGATCGAATGAGGCGGCCAGCGGCGCCAGCAGGACCGTGCCACCGAGCGGAGAGTGTGCCTTCAGGTGCTGCAGAGCAGCCCTAACTGCGCAACGCAGTGCGGCGCTCCCATCCCGCTCGACACACAAATGGCTGGGCACCCACTGGCCTACGGTCTCACGCAGCCCAGGACCCGACTCTCCGATTCCTATGAAAAGCCGGACCCTCTCACGGATCAGATCCTCCAGTTCGTGCACGTCTGCGCCCTTGGACTGCCCGCCGGCGATCCACACGATGGGAGCGGGAGTGGCAGCGAGCGCCGCCGCGACCGAGAGCGTGCGCGTGGCGATCGAATCCTCGATGAACCTCACGTCGCCTACGCGCCCGGCCGCGCTGTAGCGCCCCGGTAGGCCAGTGAAGCCGGCTAGCCCGGCGCGTATCTCGTCGAGGTCGAGTCCCTGCTCGCGGCAGGCGAGGGCCACCGCCAGCGCGTTCGCCAGATGGTGTCGACCGCTAACCTGCAGCTCATCGGCGTGTAACAAGGGGCTTTCGCCCAGATGCAGCACTCCGCCCGAAGAGAGCCAGGCAGCGGCCTCTCCCGCCACCGAGAAGCCGCTGGTACGAGAGTTTGATTCCCGTGCCCAGCGGGCAAGAACGGGGTCGTCGGCGTTATGGATGAAGAGCTGCCGGGGGCCAAGGCCGGCGAGCAGATTGCGCTTGGCGGCGTGGTAGTTGTCGATGCTCCCATGTCGGTCGAGGTGATCGGAACCGAGGTTGAGGAGGACCGCGGTTCCAGGTCTCAAGGTAGGGCATCGTTCCAGCTGGAATGAGGAGAGCTCGACGACCAGGGTCGCCCCCGGTTCGGCAACTTCCGAGAGGGCCGGATCGATGTTGCCACCGGCGCGGGCGTCGATTCCTGCCATGCTCAGCGTGTCGGCTATCCAGCGAGTGACGGTTCCCTTGCCGGCTGTCCCGGTCACGCCGATCATCTCGCCGGGAACTGTTCGGTAGACCCACTCGACCTCGCCAATCGTCTCCACTTCACGCGACCTTAGAGCTCGCAGGTGCGGGTGATCGATGGGGACGCCGGGAGCGGCGATACAGATGTTGGGTACGGGAAGGTCGGCGATAATCTGATCTCCGTCGAGCCGTTTCGCCCCCATGGCAAGCAGGGCCCGGACGTCGTCACCCTCCTCGCGCTGCTCGTAAAAGGTGAGCCGATGCCCCTGGGAGTGGCAGAGCCGGGCCACCGCCAAGCCACTGCGACCCAAGCCGTAGATGAGGACCCTCATGCACCGCCTCTGATCAGTGCGTATGCCAGCGCTACGCAGGCGGCAGTTACGAGCCAGAACCGCATGACTACCTGAACTTCACTCCAGCCCGTCAGCTCGAAGTGGTGGTGCAGCGGACTCATGCGGAAAATGCGCTTACCGCCACTCAAGCGAAAGTAGGAGACCTGGACTATCACCGACAACACCTCGAGAACCGGCACGACGGCTATGAGCGGCAGGTACCAGGTGACGTCGGAAACGATCGCCAGTCCCGCTACCGCCGCACCGAGTGCTTCGGATCCGACCCCGCCCATGAACACTCGCGCCGGCTTGGCGTTGTACCACAAGAAACCCAGCAGCGCCCCCATCAGCGCCAGTGCCAGCGGGTTACCGACGAAAAGGAGCAGGATTATGCAGGTCATGCCTGCCGCCAGGCCGTCCAGGCCGTCGGCGAAATTGAATGCGTTGACGGCGCCCACGATTACGAAGGCGAAGCCCAGTACATCCAGAATCGGAACTCCGACGAGGAAGCGCCCACTATCCACGATGTAGATTGCGAAGCCCAGCGCGAGAGAGCTCTGTAGCAGGATCCGCCAGCGTGCCAACGCCCCGGTGCCGGCGCCCTCGCCCTGTGCCAAGAGGCGCTTACGCGCAAGCGCCGAGATGTCGTCCCAGAGTCCTAACGCTGCGCTGCCTAATATCAAAACCGTGAGTGCGGCCCAGTCGGGGCCACGCTCGCCGACGGTCAGCCAAGTGAGCATCAGCGCCGCCAGGAATGCGAGGCCACCCATGGTGGGCGTCCCCTCCTTCGACAGGTGGCCGCTGGGGCCGTCGCGCCTAACGGACTTTCCCCAACCGCGGCGACCGGCGAGTTGAACGTAGGTGCCGGTGAGCAGGAGTGAAACGATGGCGGTGGCGGCGAGGATCATTCTTGCGCCTCACCCTCCATGAGGGCCGCCACCATGCGCTCGAGCCGCATTCCCCGGGATCCCTTCACCAGTACGGTCGCGTCCTGGGGAAGACGCCCCAGCAACGGCAGGGCTTGCTCCACGCTCTCCCGGTGGAGTGCGTCGGGATTGCCCTCGCGTATATGGCGGGCAAGCGGTCCCACTGCCACTATCAGATCAAAGCCGAGAGTGGCCGCCCCGAGTTCGCGGTGCAGCCGGCCGGCGTGCGCACCCAACTCCAGCATGTCTCCCAAAATGGCGCAGCGAGGGCGTGGGCACTTTGAGAGCACCTCCAGCGCCTCCCTGGCCGAAGCCGGATTGGAGTTGTAGCTGTCGTCGAGAATGATGATGTCTCCCCGGTGCTTGCGCTCGAGCCTGCCCGGCTCCAGTTGCGCCTGGCCGATGCGAGCGGCAGCGGCCGAGAGGTCTAGCCCCAGCCGCCAGGCGAGCGTCAGCGCGCCAAGAGCATTCCGGGCCATGGCCCTACCCGGGTAGCGGAGCTCTACCTTTACGCCTAGAGCCTCGAGAAGTTGAACCCCGTCGCTGCTGCTGGTCTTTCCCCGCACCTCTGCGTGCGCGCCAAGGCCGTAGCGAATCAGTCCTGGCAACGCCACGGGCAGCTGCTCGGCGGCGCAGGAAGAGGCAAACCGTTCGGTGGAGCGTTCGAGCAAGAGGGCCTTTTCGCGCGCTACGCCTTCAATGTCTTTGAGTTGCTCCAGGTGGCTCTCGGCGATGGCGGTGAGCAGTCCATGCGTTGGCTCCACCAGGTCGAGGAGTTCGTCCATCTCGCCTGGACGGTCGATACCCAGTTCGAGAACCAGGGGACGGCGAGGGTCGGCGAGCCAGGCGGTTACCAGGGTGCAGGCCAGCGCACGCGGCGTGTTTAGGTTGCCTTCGCTGGCGAAGGCGTCGAGAGCGGCGGCGGTGAAGGCCTTGGTAGAAGTCTTGCCCACCGAGCCGCTAATCGCTACTACGGGAGCCTTTAGCTGGGAGCGGGCGTGACGACCAAGGGCTAGCAGGACGGCCTCGGGGTCGGCTACCGTCATACCGCGGGGGTGGTCGCGATCGGAAACGACGAACGCAGCTCCACGCTCGATTGCAGACTGGGCATGCTCGATACCGTGCTCGGCAGCGCCCGGCAGCGCGAAGAAGATATCGCCGTGCCTAACGCGGGCGCTGTGGAAGGTCGCCCCGGTCGCATGGGGGAGTTCCGGATGCGCTGTCGTTGCGGCTAGTTGGGCGATCAGCTGAGGGGTGATCATCATGCTCCCGTCGCTTTGCACATGAGTCACATACACATCTTACTCATATTATTGCTCAGGGTTGCTGCGCGACCGGAAGCGCCTCTGGCGCCACACCCCAGCGCGCGACTGCCCTCGTACCGATCGACTGAAAGAGCGGGGCGGCTACGTAGGTGCTGCTCGTATCGAGCTTTGGCTTCTGGACGTAAACGACCATCACTACCTGGGGACGCTCGGCCGGAAACATGCCGGCGAACGAGAGGGTGTAGTCGCCCTTCACATAGCTGCCCACTTCGTTGTCGAATATGTCGGCGGTGCCGGTCTTACCGGCCATGGTCACGTCGGGAATCATCGAGGCCCTTATGCCGCTCTCCTCGACCGTGTACTGCAACATCGACCGAATTGTGTAGGCGATCTCGGGAGAGAGCACGTGATAGGGCTCTGGGACACGTTCGCCTTCGATCAGATAGGGGGTAACCAGGAGACCGTCGTTAGCGAAGATGCTGTAGGCGGTAGCCAACTGGAGCGCCGTTACCGACATACTCTGGCCGATAGTCACCGAAGCCTTGTCCTGCGGTACCCAACCCTGCCAAGAATTCAGGTGCCCACTGCGGGTGAAGGCCGAGTCGAACTCGAGTTGACGTCCGAAGCCGAAGCGCCCGAGCCACCCGTGGAGTTCCTGAGCGCTAAAGCGATCCGACAGGTGGAGCATCGCCGTGTTGCTGGAGTAGCGGAGGACGTCCTTTACGACTAGCTCGTCCTCGTGTCGAGCGACATCGCAGAAGGTGTTGTCGCCAACTCGCAGGCACGCTTCGGCCTGGATGATTTCTCGCGGTGAGAGACGTCCACTCTCCATTAGTGCGGCGATGACGAACGGCTTCATTACCGAACCGGGTTCGTACTGGTGCAGGAAGGCCCGGTTGATGAGCGCGTCGCGTGAGAACGTGGATTGCTCGTTAGGGTTGTACTCGGGATAGGAGGCTGCAGCGAGGATTCGGCCACTGGACGCTTCGAGCATAACTACCGCGCCGCTCTCGGCTTCTACGGCTTCCACCGTTGCTCGCAGCTCGGTCTGCGCCGCCGCCTGTAGTGACGGGTCCACGGTGAGCCTCACGTCGTGCCCCGACTGAAGTCGCCCGTCGTAGGTGTACTCGATCCCCTCTAGTCCAAAACGGCCATCCGGTTGTACCCTTCCGCTAAATCCCACGATATGGGCAGCCAGGTTGCCCTCGGGGTAGTGCCGGTTTTCCGGTTGCCCCTCGGCGAGTACGGTGCCGTCGGCAGCGAGAATGCTGCCGCGAGGAACAGGATCGACCAGTTGGCCGGGCCAGGTCGGCGCCTGGCTGCCTTGCAGCGCGAAGCCGGCCAGCGCCAACAGGAGCGGCATGACTATCACGAATAACATCAGGTGACGTCTGGTGAGGAACAGCTCGTTTTGGGGAGCCTTTAGCGCCATACCGTCCTCATTTCGAGCCCGGTCGGCGGGGCTGCGATTTGGGGTGGTGCCAGCGGAGCGACGTGCCTGGTCTGCTCGACCTCGGGGGTCGAAACCATTCCTCGAGTTCGCGCCCAAGCCCCGACTGCCAGCGGCCCCCGGACTACAGCGGCGCCGGCACGCAGTTCGGTGATTTCTTCGAAGAGTTGCACCTTACGCTCTATTAGCCGAGCCTCGTGACCGAAGCGGGCCTGATTGACGACGCCAACAGCGGCGAGGGCCAAGAGCAGAACGGCGTAAAGGGGCACAAGCCGAGTGAGTCTCATGCCGCCCCCCACTCTGTTTTCTTCTGTGCTATCTTCTGCGCGCTCTTTTGGGCTACTCGCAACTTCGCGCTGCGAGAGCGGGGGTTGCGTTCCAACTCCTCTTCGGTGGCAGTAAGCGGTCGTTTGGTGAGGGGTTCGAGTCGAGGGTCGTCCCGGAACGAGTGCTTGACGATCCGGTCTTCGAGTGAGTGATAGGAGAGTACGGCCAGCCGGCCGCCGTTCACGAGCACATCCGGTGCGATTTCGAGGACTTGCGCAAGTGCTCCCAATTCGTCGTTCACGAAGATGCGTAGCGCCTGGAAGGTGCGCCGGGCGGGGTGCTCGCGGCGGTAACCGGGTGGGTAGGCCGAGGTGACTACCTTCGTGAGTCGTTCGGTGGTGAGGATGGCCTCCTCGTCGCGAGCGGCGACGATCGCGCGGGCGATGCGGCGCGAGTGGCGCTCGTCGCCATAGCGGAAGATGATCGCCGCCAGCTCCTCCTGTGGGTACTCATTTACGACGTCGGCCGCGCTCTCCTCCTGGGAGCCCATGCGCATATCGAGCGGACCCTCTTGCCGAAAGGCGAAGCCTCGTTCGCCCTGATCGAGCTGCATGGAGGAGACGCCCAGGTCGCAGAGGATTCCTTCGACCGCATCGACTCCCAGTTCGGCAAGGTGCTTGTCGATGTCACGAAAATTGCCGGCTACGAAACGAAGCTGCGACGACTCGAGTGCGGCAGCGTGAGCGACAGCTTCGCGGTCCTGGTCGATGGCGATTACATCGGCGCCTGCCTCGAGAAGGATGCGGCTGTGGCCGCCCGCTCCGAAGGTAGCGTCCACGAGAGTACGGCCGGGTTCGGGCCGCAAGTAGTCGATGATCTGGGCCGACATCACCGGTTCGTGCGGCAGTCTGCCGCTCGTCTCTCCGCTGGTCATCCCACGAGCTCCCGCAACAGCTCCGGCGCTGGTGGTTGGGTCTGCACCTGGGTGAGGTTCTCGAGCCAACGCGTTTCGTTCCAAATTTCCAGTCGGTTGGGCGCGCCGGCCACGACTACATTGCCGTCGACTTGGGCGAAGAGCCGCAGGGTCGATGGCAGGGTCACGCGGCCGGCCGAGTCTGTCTTCGCCTTCGAAGCTCCGGAGTAGAAGAAGCGCACGAAGTTACGAGCCTCGGGATCGGTGAGCGGCAACTCGGTGAGGCGTGATTCGATCCGTTGCCAAGAGGTGAGTGGGAACACGTAGAGGCAGCCTTCCATTCCGCGGGTAATAACCATCCCGTCCACGACGAACTCGCGAAAGGCAGGGGGCACAATTACCCGGCCCTTGTCGTCCACCGAATACTGGAACTCCCCGAACGGCATCGTCTTTTGCGCTCCCACCTTTCGCTACTGGCCGCTCCGCTTGGAAACGCGCGACTTGGGGCGTTTCTTTCACTCGCAGACGGCCTTTGGCGTCAAATGAAGTGTAACACACTTTTACCACATACTCCCACTATTCCCCACACAAGTGACTATTTCGCCGAAATCCGGGATAATCCCCCACTTCTGCTCCACACCGCTCTCTCCTTGCAGTTGCCGGAGAGCAAAGGAGAGCAAAGAACAAGGGCGGACACATAACGCGTCCGCCCTTTCGGCAGGTGGGCCTGTAAGCCGGGTTCTGTCCCCTCGCGGGGTCTGATCATCTATCTGGGACGCACGTCGCCGTACGCCTCCTGCAGTCAACCCGGAGATTGTAGCGAGCCGAGCAGGCTCTTTCTCCCTATCGGACCTTGCACCGGGTGGGGTTTACCTAGCTGCCCGTGTTTCCACAGGCACTGGTGCGCTCTTACCGCACCGTTTCACCCTTACCTGGCTGCCGTTTTCGCCCAGTCTGTCGAGCCGGTCGAACCGGCCCGAACGTTTCGCGGGCGGTCGGCATTCAGGCGGTCTGCTTTCTGTTGCACTTGCCGTCGCCTTACGCGCCCAGCCGTTAGCTGGCACCCTGCCCTTCGGTGCCCGGACTTTCCTCGACCCTTCCGCCATAGGCAGAAGCGCCGCGATCAGACGGCCCACACCGCAGTAGAAGATTTTAGCATGGTATCAACTATTGCTGGCGGTAGTCGGTCACCTCGATATCGCCGTCGATTATCTGCTGGGTGATGCCATCCAACTCCTCGACGAGCGAATCGGGCAGCAGCGCCTCGTTATATATATCGGTCGCGTAGCCCACGCCCTCTTCGGCAAGACCGAGGTTCTGGATACCGCCGGTGAACTCGCCGTTCACGACGTCCATCACCGCGTTGTAGGCCGCAACATCGACGCGCTTGAGCATGCTGGTGAGCCCGTGATTGAGTGTTTCTGGATCGCTATCGGTGTCGCCGGCCGGATTCTGATTGGAGTCGACGCCAATGAAGAAGAGTGGCTGGGTGTCGGGTCCGCAACGGCTTTCGTACGCTTCGCTACGCTGGATATCGGCAAGTTGCTCCGCGAGAGGCGTGCTACGCAGGTCACCGCGCGGGCGGTAGCACATCGTCTCATTCACGAAGTCGATGAGGCCGAAGCCCGATCCGCCGGCGGCATGGAAGATTATGTCGGCGCCCTGCGCCTGTTGGTTCGTAGCCAACTCCTTCGCCCTCGTGGGGTCGTTCCAGGCGTCGGAGGTCGTGCCTACGTAGTTGCTGATGATCCTGCACTCTTCACAGGCTGCCATTACGCCTTCCTGATAGCCCAGATCGAAGGCACGAATGAGGGGAATGTCCTGACCGCCGATAAAGCCGAGCGTGCCGGTCTGGCTGAGGGTTCCTGCGATATAGCCGACCAGATAGGAGCCTTCCTGCTCCTTGAAGAGCACGCTGCGTACGTTCTCTTCCTCGGCTACGGCATCGATGAGCACGAAGCTGGTGTCGGGGAACTCGCGGGCCGTGTTGGCCAAGGCGTCGGCCTGAGCGAATCCGGGAGCAACTATGAGCTCGGCGCCTTGACTGGCGATGCGACGCTGGCCCTCGCCGGCGGTATCGGGCGTACCTTCGAACTCGAGCAACTCGATCTCGTACTCGCCCGCGAGTTCCTCGATAGCCTGATCCATGCCGCGCCAGGTGCCTTCGTTGAACGAGCCGTCGAACTTCCCGCCGGCATCGAAAACGAGTCCCATGACGAAGTCCTGAGCGAGAGCACCGCCCATGAGCAGGGCCAGGGTAGTAAGCAGAGCTTTTCTCATGCAGCCTCCAGTAGTTGAGTGAGCTTTTTCTCACGAAGTATATCACGCTGTTCGCTCCGGCCGGGCCCCGCGGAAGGCCGTGTGCGCGTGCTGAAGGGACGATTAAGGCTTAAAGCCGCGGGCTATACTTCCCGCGTGGTCGATCCTCAAGAGCGCGTTAGCGAGCTTCGTACCAGGCTGCGCGACGCCAACTACCGGTATTACGTCCTACAGCAGCCGTCCATCAGCGATGCCGAATGGGACGGGCTTTTCGCCGAACTGAAGTCGCTCGAGGAGCAACACCGCCAGCTGAGTTCGCCCGATTCCCCTACTGCTACCGTGGGGGCGCCCTTGCAGGCCAGTTTCCGGCCGCTCGAACACCCGACGCCGATGCTCTCGCTTGACAACGCATTTGCCGAAGAGGACGTGGGCGCATTTCTTACCCGGGCTAACCGAACGCTGTCGACAAGCGACGAACTCGACCTGCTGGCCGAGCCGAAGGTAGACGGCTTGTCGATCAACCTGCTCTACCGTAACGGGCGCCTCGAGTGGGCCGCTACCCGCGGTAACGGTCGCCGAGGGGAGGACGTCACCCTCAACATTCTGAACATCGAGGGGATTCCGAGCGAGGTGCAGGGCGCGAGCGCACTGCTCGAAGTGAGGGGGGAAATATTCCTTTCGCTGGAGGAGTTCGACCGGATCAACAGTGATCGCGAGCAGCGGGGGGAGGCGCTGTTCATGAATCCCCGCAATGCCGCTTCCGGTACGTTGCGGCAGATCGATCCGAAGGTAAGCGCCGGTCGGCGCCTGGAGATCTACTGCTACGGCGTGGGGAACGCCCGCCAGCTGGGTGTGTCTCGGCAGAGCGAGGTACTGGACTGGCTCGGGAAGCGCGGGTTTAGCACGAATCCCTTGCGAGAAGTCGTGGTGGGCAGCGCCCAGGTCGAGAGGCTGATGGAGCGCTGGCGAGAGCAGCGCGGTGGACTTCAGTACCAGGTCGATGGTGTCGTGCTCAAGGTCGATCGTCTCGACCTGCAGGAGGAGTTGGGGGCTACCAGTCGAGCGCCGCGCTGGGCGATCGCCTACAAGTTCCCGGCGGAAGAGGTGGCCACCAGGCTGCTATCGATAGGGGTGCAGGTGGGCCGCACGGGCAAGATCACGCCGGTGGCCGAGCTCGAGCCGCGACTCGTCGAGGGCACGACCGTTTCCAGGGCCACGCTGCACAATCCCGGCTTCATCAGCGATATGGACTTGCGCGTGGGCGACAGGGTGGTCGTGCATAAGTCGGGCGGCGTCATTCCCGAGATCATCCGGGTCCTGCTCGAAGAACGCCCAGACGACACCGTGCCTTTCGACTTCCCCGAACGGTGCCCAGCCTGCCAAAGCGACCTTATCCTCGATGGAGCAAATCTGAGGTGCGTCAACCCGAGCTGTCCTGCGCAGTTGCTGCAACGACTCAGTTACTACGGCTCCCGAACCGCGCTCGATATCGAAGGTCTCGCGCAAAAGACAGTTGAGGCGCTGGTCGACGCAGGCTTGGTACGAGCCCTCCCCGACCTCCACGACGTGACCCTAGAACAGGTTGCCGAGATGGAGGGGTTCGCCGAGGTCTCCGCCGGAAAGCTGGTGGCCCAGATAGACGCCTCGAGGCACCGGCCGCTAGACCGCTTCCTCACCGCTCTTGGTTTGCCCCACGTAGGGCCCCGCACGGCCGAACTCCTTGCGAGACACTTTGGGACCCTGGAGCGGCTTCGTTTGGCGGGCGCGCGCGAACTCGCCTCGGTGCGGGACATAGGCGAACAGAGTGCCCGAGCGATTCATGAAGCGCTTCACGAACCCTCGATGGAAGCGGCGATAGATGGGCTGATTGAGCGGGGCGTCGATCCACAGCCGCTCGGCGACCTCGCTGCCGAGGCGATCTTCGAGGGGTTCACCTTCGTGCTCACCGGCAGCCTCTCCCGGCCCCGCAAGGAGGTCCAGGAACAGCTTGAGGGGTTCGGCGCACGCGTCACATCCAGCGTTAGCGCCAAGACCAATTACCTCTTGGCCGGAGCAGAGGCCGGCTCGAAGCTCGACCGGGCCCGTGAACTCGGAGTGACGGTGTTGAACGAGAATGATCTTGCGGAACTCATCCTGCAGAAGAGTTAGCCGGAACTGCGGTTTTCCGGGTCGCCTGTTCGGCCATCCCCGTCAGTCGGTGGATTGCACTCCCGTTTCGAGCACCGCCGATTCCCTACGGGCGGCCAGGTGTACTCCCAGATAAGCGGCGCTCGCCGCCACCGTCAAGGCGCCGGCGGTTGCCAATGCGAGTCCTGCACCCATACGAGAGGCGAGCAGTCCCAAGATGGTCGAGCCGATCGCAATCCCCAGAAACAAGGAGAGCGAGTTTAGGCTAAGCATTACCGAGCGTCGCTCCGAAGGGATGGCCTCGTTGAGCAGCGCCTCATGCGGGACGTTGTTGGCCGAAAGGGCGAAGTAGGCCAGCGCAAGGCCGACTGCAATTCCAAGTCCGCCTGCTTGGCTGGCCAGGAGGAGCATAGCCAGCCCCTTGCCGGCCTGAGTCGCAACGGCGAGGATCGCCGGTCCGCCGGGGAACTTCTCCCCGTAGCGGAGGATCGCCAGGCTGCCCAGCAGCACGGCGATACCCATTAGCAGCCCCAAGCCGCCGAAAACACCGCTGTCACTAACGGCGGAACCGAACTCGAGCGCTGCAATCGGTTGCCAGAAGGTCTCGAGCGCGATGAGCGCGACACCGCTCGCGGCCGCGGAGAAGAGTAGGTAGCGTACGACCGGAATCTCTTTCGAGAGTCGCGCCGCATCACGAAGTATGAGGGGCACGGCGCGCAGTCCTGCTACGCCGTTGGAGGCCGGCCGAGGCGGTTCCGTGACGAGTATGGCTGTAAGTATCCAAACCAGGCCGCGCATCGCAATTCCTACGAATAGCGCAATCCCGAAGCCGGTGAGCGGGTAGGGAAGCCCCCAACCGGACGCGATTGCCGGCAGCACTCCGCCCAACGCCGCGGCCACAAGCATGCCGGCGGACTGCAATACGTCGACGATCGCCAGATAGCGCTGGAGCGGCGCTTGGGGGTCGACCCGTTTGAGAGCGTCAACGTACCAGGCATCTAGTGCGCCACTGTGAAGAGCGGCGCCGATCCCCTGAAACAGTGCGTATAGGACAGCCGTCGCGGCGCCCGCGGCATACAACAGAACGACGAACGAGACGAGGGTAAAGGCCTGGGAGGCAAGTGCGACCGGTTTTCGTCCTACCGCATCGGCTAGACCACCGGTGGGCACCTCCAGCAGGACCACGAACAGAGCTCGCAAGCCAAAGGCGACGCCAACCAGGGCTAAATCGAGGCCCCGGTCCGTCATGTGCAAAACGAGAACGGGCAGCGGGAGCCAGATCGCGAATTCTTGAAGTCCGGCCAGGAGGCCGAAACGGGCGGTCACTCCGCGGGTGGTTCCCATGGAGAAGAAGCGGCTCAGATTGGACACGACCGAAAATCAGTGGCTGCCGGAGATCGCCTGCCACGGCAAGACGATGTTAAGCAGGTCAGTCGTTAGCAGGGAGGTCCGATTTCGGGCAGCGGGTCTGCGAGGGCCGGATAGGCGCAATTCGCGGACTAGGAAGCGACGTGAAGACAGAGCCAAGGGGACCACCTCTTCCAACCATCTCTCTCAGAAGGTATTACCATTATGCGCCCTATCCGCCTCAACTTCTACCGATTAGTTCCCGGGCTTCGCTTCAAAACACTATCTTTGACCAGTCGAGTTCGTCGAGTGGCGTGAATACATCGACGTGCTCCATCAGGATACCCGCCGATTGGTTCTTGAACATCGCGCACTCGACGTGCTTCCCTGTGCGCTTGATCGCTTCCACCAGTTCGACGTAGTCGCCGTCGCCCGATACGATCAGAGCGCAATCGTACGCGTCCTGATAGGCAAGCGCCAAGCTCTCCACGGCGATCGCCACGTCGATTCCCTTCTCGACCAGAGAACCATCGTTGCGCCGATGAAGCCGCCCAAGTCGAACCGTCACATACGGTATGCGCCGCAGGGACTCGAAAAAGCGGTGCTGCCCGTCGCGAAGGTCTTCGTCGTAATCGTCGGTGAGTGGTGCGTTGTAGTAATAAGTGCGTACCAGCGGCCGTTCTCGCCGCAACTGTTTCATCAATTCAGAGAGGTTGACGCGCGTGTTGGAAAGATTCTCGCGCATTCCGTTATAGAGATTGCTGCCATCTATGAAGATCGCCAGGCGTTCGCGCAAAATAAATACACCCCAGTCAAATAATGGATTTCAAGGCGACGACAGTCTAACCGGCTGGGAGTCGAACCGGAAGGGTGAGTACCTCGCGCGAATGCGTACTCCCCCGGGGTCGGCAGCAGAGCGCGGCGAAATGTGGCTAAGCTGCAACGCGGCTAGCTTGAGTCCCGCTGATTCAGTCGTCGTCAAAGTCTATGTCCAACCGGTAGCGACCGCTGCGGCCCTGGCGGTCGAGTTCGAAATCGACCTCTGCTTCACCACGCCGATACTCGGCCTCTACCTTGTGTGGCCGCCCCTCGTAGTCGTTGCGGCGCCAACCCTGGCCGGCCAACTGACGATGGAAGTGGCTATACACGGCGTCGAGCGAGGCGCCCGTCTCAAAGGTCGTCTGGGATGAGCCGCGACGCTCCTGCAGGCTCACGATGACCGCATGCGGATAGCCGTGAAGGCCCAGTCGCCCGTTCACCAATGGAGCACCCACTACACTCACCGCCTGCACGTCGATATTCGCGCCCGGTCGCACGGTTAGGGTACATGCGCTCAGAAGGAGAGCGAGGCCCAGCAAAGCAACTATCCTTGAGGTTTTCATGTTCAGCATTCTAGGTCGTCCCCAGGTGGTGCGCCAGTCGGATAATTCTCGCTGGTCCAGTAAGGAAAGGATCGTGGGGCAAAGGAATGGTGGGACGCCGCTACCGGCATTACTCGGCTCCGCGGCTATACTGCCGGCATGGAAGTAGCCGGCATGGAGAAAATGACCCGGTCCGAATCGTTCGATCTGGACCATACTCGTGTACGGGCGCCCTACGTGCGTCTCGCCGCAAATTATCAGGGGCCGCACGGCGACGTCGTGCGGAAGTTCGATCTGCGCCTGGTTCAGCCCAATCAGGCCGAGATCCCAACGGCCGCCCTACACACCATCGAACACCTTTTCGCCGGCTACCTGCGCGACGAGCTGGGCAGCAAGGTGGTGGATGCTTCGCCGATGGGATGCCGAACCGGGTTCTACCTAACGGTGCTGGGTGGGGTAGAGGAAGAGGAAGCGCGGGAGGCGTTCAAGTACGCGTTGGCCAAGGTGGCGTGCCACAATGGAGAGATTCCCGGCTGCAGCGAATTGGAGTGCGGTAACTACCGGGACCACTCGCTACCCGGCGCGAAAGCTTGGGCGTTACGGGTACTGGAGCGGGACATCGTCATCCAGCCAACCATAACAATCGGTGCGAGCGAAGCTAGTACCTCATGAGGGTTTGCTGAGAAACGGGGCCAGAGCGGTGTCAACCTCTCATCAAACCTCTCATCTTTCCGTCCGTAATAATCGACTCATGGAGCGCAAGCCACTCATTCTGATTGTCGAGGACGAGAAGGAGATCGCGAAGTTCATCGATCTCGAACTCCAGGCCGAGAGCTACGAAACGGTCGTCACCTACGACGGCGTAACCGGCCTCTCGAAATTTCGCGAGCTCAACCCGGATCTGGTTGTCCTCGATTTAATGCTGCCGGTTCTAGATGGGCTGGAAGTCGCCCGCCGCATACGTAAAACGTCCAACACGCCCATCATCATCCTTACCGCCAAGGACAGCGTCGATGACAAGGTCACCGGTCTCGACTCGGGTGCCGACGATTATCTGGTGAAGCCGTTCTCCATCGAGGAGCTTCTGGCCCGGGTACGGGCTCATCTTCGCCGCGTAAACCCCGCCGTTACCGGTGAGGTGCGTGTCGCCGATCTGGTCATGAACCTAGACGGCCGTGAGGTGTTCCGCGACGGCCGCCGCATCGAGCTTTCGGCCAAGGAGTTCGAACTGCTGGAACTGTTCGCCCGCAACCCCGGCAAGGTCTTCAACCGCTTCGAAATCGAGGAGAAGGTGTGGCCCGAATACACCGGCGGCTCGAACGTCGTCGACGTGTACGTGGGCTACCTTCGCCGGAAGCTCGAAGGTGAAGGCGAGAGGCGGCTGATCCACACCGTGCGCGGGGTCGGGTACGTGCTGCGCGAAGAGTAGGCGAAATGTCCCTGCGGTTACGCCTCACGCTGTTCTTTAGCGCTTTCATCGCCGTCATCCTGTCGGCTGTGGCGCTCTCGGTGTATGCGCTCACCGAACGGTCGCTCGAGGAATCCATTGCCGAGCGCGCGCGTCAGGCGCTGGTGGACATCCGCAGCGAAGCGTATGTGAACCGCGGCCTGGAGAAGCTGCCGGGCGACATCTACCGCGACATTCAGCTCCTCGGCTCGCCCGCGGTTGTACGTGTTCGTACACCCAACGATCTGAGGCTGGGGCTGCCGTTCGAATACAACCGGCCGCGACTCTTCCCCCTGCTCAGCGACGCCGATCTCCAGTCGCTGGTCGACAGCGGCCGCGTCACGACCCGGGCCCGCTCCGTGGAGACCGGGGAGGTGCTGCTGGTCATGGGCCAGATCGGAACCATCACCGAGGAGACGCGCGAGCGCACCTTTCGCTCGGTGATCCTCGTGGGAGTCCCGGCAAGTGAGGTCAACAGCACCCTCAACAAGCTGAGCTCCGACTTGGGCGTGACGGTCGTGCTGGCTTTCATCGCCTTCGCCATCGGGGTATGGCTGCTTTCGCGGCAGGTCCTGGCGCCACTGCAACGTGTCACTCACGCCGCGGCCAGGGTCACCAGCCGCGACCTCTCCCACCGAGTTCCGGTTCCGCGCAGCCACGACGAGATTCGCGAAATGGCGATCACCCTCAACCGCATGCTCGACCGGCTCCAGGAGTCCTTTGAAACGCAGCGTCGCTTCACTGCCGACGCCTCGCATGAGTTGCGCACGCCGGTAACCGCGATCGTGGGCCATAGCAACTATCTTCTTCGTCGCACCAGTCCCGACCCGGAGCAGGTTGACTCGCTCACCGTCATCAGGCGCGAGGCGGAGCGGATGGCGAAGCTGGTGAACGACCTCCTTGAACTTGCACGGGCCGACGCCGGATTTCCCGTCAACAGAGAACCGATGAACCTGCTCGACGTCGTCGAGGCGGTGCATATGGAGGTGGCGCCCGTCGCTGGAAACGCCGAGATCGTCATCACCAGTCCGCAGCCGCTGCTGCAGGTTCTCGGTGACGCGTCCCGGCTCAAGCAGGTCGTACTCAACCTCGTGCAAAACGCGCTTAACGCCGGGGCGACACGCATGACAATCTCACTCATGCGTGAAAAGGACACGATCCGCATGGAGTTCCTCGACAACGGCCCAGGGATTCCCGAGAACGCGCTGCCGCACCTGTTCGACCGCTTTTACCGCGTCGACGGAGCTCGTTCGACCCGGGGAAACGGCAGCGGACTGGGTTTGGCGATCGTGAAATGGATAGTGCAGCAGCATGGTGGAACTGTGGAGGTGGAATCGCGTCTAGGCGAGGGAAGTGTTTTCACGGTTTGTCTGCCGGCCCTTGACACTCGTGACAGTGCGGAGCTTCCTCCGCTCTCCCGCCATACAGCCGGCGAACTGCGGCAGGCGCACAAGGCGACTCGGCCCTAACCCTTTCTGCCCCCATGCAAGTGCCCTACAGTATTGGCGCTCGATACCACGCCGACTCCTCCAATCCGGCATTTCAACAGGAATGTCTCCTCTCCGGCTCCGGTTACACTCTTTGCGCCGGGGGGTGGGAGGTTGTTTAATGAACGTTTTTCTTTTCGCAGGTCTGGCAGTCGTGCTCCTTGGTCTCGTGGTGCTCGTGCAGGGCGTTCAGGGCCAACAAGCCCGGATGCGCTCGCTCGGTACCGCGCTCGTTGCGGTGGGCATTCTAGGAGCGTTTCTGGCAACGTCGATTGTGATCGTACCCGCCGGTCACGCCGGAGTGGTCTTCAATGTCTTCGGCGGTGTTCAGCAAGATGAACTCGGCGAAGGCGTCCACGTCGTGATACCCGTCGTGCAGCAGGTGACGCTCTACGACACGAGACAGCAGGAGCTCACGCTCGCTACCGTGCAGGGCGACCAGATCAGCGCGCGTTCCTCGGAGGGACTCGAGATCATCGTGGACGTCACCGTCCTCTACCAGATCGACGGTAATGAAGCGGCTCGACTCCATCAGGACATCGGCACCGCTTTCGAGGAGATCCGGGTGAGGCCCGAGGTCAGAAGCCAGATACGCGACGGCATCAGCGAGTTCGACGCCGCCAATCTGATCTCTTCCGAGCGTGATGATCTACAAAGGATGATCGAGGACAACCTCGCCAACGCGCTGGAACGGGACAACGTCCTGGTCCTGAGCGTCCTGCTGCGTGATGTGCGAATCCCCGAGTCGATAACTCAGGCGATCGAGGAGAAGCAGGCCGCCGAGCAGCAGGTTGCGGTCGAAGAGAACCGCCGGCTGCAGTCGGAGATCGCCGCCCAGCGGCGCGTGATCGAAGCCACCGGCGAGCGAGACGCTGCCGTGGCCAAGGCAGAGGGCGAGGCCGAGGCGTTGCGCCTGCGTGGTGATGCGCTTCGGCAGAACCCAGAGATAATCCAGCTGGAGGTTGCGCAAAGGCTTGCCCCAACCTTGCAGACGATCCTACTGCCCTCGGACAGTAATTTCCTTCTCGACCTGCGCTCGCTTACCGATCCCGGCCGCGTCGATTCCAGCCGCACTGACCCCGCGCGCGGCGAGGTGCGCTAGACGAGTTCCACACCTGGGCCGTCGGCAATCGTGCCGACGGCCCAGAGCGGTTCGGAGCAGGCGGAGCGCACCCGCTCCTCGTCTTCGGCGGCGACAATCAATAGGTAGCCGGCCCCCATATTGAAGACCCGGTGCATCTCGGCGAGACTCACACGCCCACTCTTGGCGATAAGCTCGAAAATCGCCGGTGAGGGCCAACTACCAATCTCGACAGTTGCTCCTCTGCCCTTAGGCAATATCCTGGGAAGGTTGCCGGGGATGCCGCCCCCGGTCACGTGTACCATCCCGCGTATCAATCCCGGGCGCTCGAGCAGTGGCGTCACCGTGTGCAGGTAGCTGCGGTGTGGCTCGAGCAGCGCATCGGCGACGGTGCCGGCTCCCAACCTTTCGTCGTAGCGATCGACTAGGATCTCACGGGCCAGCGTGTAGCCGTTGGTATGGAGTCCGCTCGAGGCCAGGGCCAAGATCTTGTCGCCGATACGGATAGTGCTGCCGTCGATTAAGCGGTCCCTAGCAACCAAACCGATGATGGTGCCCACGAGATCGAGTTCACCCTCGGCGTAAATACCCGGCATTTCGGCCGTCTCACCACCCAACAAGGGAATGCCCGCCTCTCGGCAGGCGCGTGCGGCGCCCGCGACCACCGCGGTTACCTGCTCCGCTTGCAAACGGGATGAGGCGATGTAGTCGAGAAAGAAGAGCGGTTTCGCCCCCTGCACCAGGATGTCGTTGATGCAATGGTTTACCAGGTCTTCGCCCAACTGCCCCAGCCGGCCAACGGCCGTAGCGACCTTCGTCTTGGTGCCCACACCGTCGGTGGAGGCGACCAGCACCGGACGTGAAGGAAGATCTGTCAGCGCGTAGAGCCCTCCGAAGGCGCCCAGCCCGGCTATAACCTCGTCGGTATAGGTAGATGTGACCGCCTCCCTGATTCCCGCCAGGCTCTCCTCGGCGGCGTCAAGGTCGACGCCGGCCTTGCGGTAGGCGGAGGCTTCGTCCATGCCGAATTCTAACTTCCCAATCGGGGCCGGTCGCTAGACCAGCTAGGGTGGCTGCCGAGCAACCGCGGCAGCGAACGGGCCGGAGCGAAATCCCTCTCGGCAAATCCAGCGGTTGGAGCCGGGAAACATGAACCGGAACGATAGTATTGAACGATGCCGCATGCGGTGGACGTCCTGTTCCCCCTCCCCGTTCCACCATTTCGTTTCCTGGCGCCGTTTGATCAGGAAGCCGGTCCCTTGGGCGCCCGGGTGGTGGTCCCCTGGCAGGGCGGAGTTCGGATCGGGCTGGTCGTGGGGAGTGAGCAGCTGCCCGCCTCACAGGCAACCGAGTACCGTGACGTGATCGCCTGGCTGGACCGAGAACCCTTTCTTGCCCAGGGCGCCCACGAACTCCTGCTGGAGTTGGCCGAAAGTAGCGGAGCTCCTCCCGGCGTGGTCCTCGCTTCACTGGTGCCGGTTGGCTTGCGCGAGGAGCTACTCCACGAGGTAAGCGCGGTCGAGGGGTCTGGGAGTCTGGCTCTGCCGGCGGGCGAGTGGCGGCGCGGTGACTCCCTGGGTCCAGCCGAGCTCGACCTCTACCGGCGCCAGGGGATGGTGCGCGAAAGGGTGCGGCGCGTTGAACGGACCATCTCGTGCCTGGTGCCGCAAAGACCCGTTGACGAGGCACTCATGGGAAAGGCGCAGGCCAATCAGAGGCTGGCGCTGGAGCGGCTCTGGGAACTCGAGAGCGCGGCCGGCGCAGCCGAACTTGCCCGGAACGCCGCTGTTCCCGACAGCGCCGTGCGTGCTCTGGTCCGCAAGGGTTACGCCGACTACCGCGAGCTGCCGGCGCCACCCGTGGCGTTGCACGCTCCCGAACCGGTCCAGCTCGAGCCGCGGGGCGACGGGCTGCCCAAGGGTCCGGTGATCCTGGTGAGCGGCGGTCTGCGCCGCGACCGCCTGGCGGCGATCGTTCCCACGCTCGAGCGAGATGTAGCGGCCGGCCACAGCGTGCTGGTGCTCGCGCCCGAGGCGGCTTATCTCACTCAAACCGCTGCCTGGCTCGCCAGTAGGGTGCCCGTGCTGGTGATCTCGGGCAATTCGAGCGACGAGCAACGCCTGCGCGTGTGGGAAGAAGCGGCTTCGGGCCGCGCTCTGGTTCTGGTCGGAACCTATGCCGCTTTGCTCGCCCCACTGCTCGACCCGGCTCGAATAGTGGTCACCGAGGCGGGCAGCGGGGCTTACAAGCTAGCCGCCGGCCCGCGTCTCTTCATCCCGGCGGCGGCCCGACGACTCGCCCAGCGCAGGAACCTCCCGCTGGTGCTAAGCGATGTTCTGGCGAGTCCCGAGATGCGATTGTGGGCGTCACCCGACAGCGCGCAGGCGACATCTCTTTCCACGGCGGACTGCCTGGGATCCGAACCCACCTCCACCTCAAACCACATTCGGTTGCCGAACCCCCGGCAGAGGCTATTCGCGAGTGACCTCTCCGAAGCAACCGGATGGCCGCTCGGCAGCCACCTGGCACAGGTACTGCGTCAGGTGCAGGAGCGGGGCCGTCAGGCGGTACTGCTGGCGCCACGGCGCGGCTTCTCGGCGGCCCTTGCCTGTAAGGATTGCGGCCATACCGTCATGTGTCCCAATTGCGACCTCGCCCTGCGCTACCACCGCTCCCATGACAGGCTTCGCTGTCATCAATGCGGTTACGGCGTACCGCTGCCGGAGGTCTGTCCCAACTGTGGCGGCTCATCGCTAGCGCCAGGGCGAGCGGCGGGCACCGAGTGGATCGCCGGGGCCGTGGCCAAGCTGCTGCCCGATCTGCAGGTTCTCCGCCTCGATGGCGATCATCAGGACGACCTGACCCCTCTTCGAGAGGGCACTCCCGGAGTGCTGGTGGCCACCTCGTCCATCTTCCGCGTACTACCCCTGCCACACGTGTCGCTCATCGGCATAACACTGCTGGACACGCACCTCAACGTGAGCGATTTCCGCGCTGCCGAGGAAAGCCTGCGACTCCTCCTGCAACTCCCCGAGTTGGCGCCCGGCGGCCGTCCGTTGGTCGTGGTGCAGACGTTCCAGCCGGAACACGAAGCACTGATTGCCTCCACCGAGGAGAATTCGGAAGCCGCTCTCGAGGCCTACGGGCTAAGGCTCATGGAGCGGCGTACACGCTTTCACTACCCGCCCTTCGGTCAACTCGCCAAGATACAGGTGAGTTCGAAGGACCGCGGCGCGGCTGAGCGCGAGGCGGCACGAGTGGCAGGTAGCCTCACAGCCGCCGGTGCGACAGGGGACGAAGTGCTCGGTCCGGTACCTGCGCCCGTATCGCGGGTACGGGGTCAGTACTCTTTTCTGGTCTATCTGCGCGGCGAGGAGAAAAGTCGCTTCCGGATGCTGCTTCGAGGTGTTTCGCAAGCTTCCGGGAGGGTGCGAGTGCGGCTCGACGTCGACCCACGGGATGTTGCGGAGTTCCTAGAATGATGCCGTGGCATGTCGAGAATGGGGAGATCGGCAGGGTGGGCGGCACGGTAGAGTAGTGACCGGGAGAGAGTATAGGGAGATAGTGCAGATATGCTTCAAAACCGCCGCGCCAGCTTCGATTATGAATTTCTCGAGACGTTCGAGGCCGGTATTGCGCTTACCGGCTCCGAAGTGAAATCGTTGCGCTCCGGGGGAGGCTCGATCGCCGAGGCCTACGCTCGCGTGCGGGGCAGCGAGGTGTATCTGGAAGGGATGAATATCCAGCCCTACAAGGATGCTTCTTACAACAACCATGATCCCGTGCGGAGCCGAAAGCTGCTACTCAAGCGGAGTGAGATCGAACAGGTCAAACGCGGGCTGGAGCGTAAGGGGCTAACACTCGTCCCGACCAAGCTGTACTTCAAGGACGGCTGGGCAAAGTTGGTCCTGGCGTTGGCGCGGGGCAAAAAACTACACGACAAACGTCGGCAACAGGCCGAAAAGGATGCCAAGCGGCAGATCGACCGGGCACTTTCAGAAAGATGAGATGCCTAGGCCTCCTTCTTTTGACACTGGTCATCGGGCTGGCCGGCGCTCAGACGCTGAGCGTCAATGGCCGCGAGGTAGCTGGACTCACACTTTCCCTGGTTGACGGCGTCTCGTACGCGCCGGCACGTCCCTTGTCCGAGGCGCTGGGCGCTCGTATGACGATCGACTACAGCTCAGGCCTGGTGAGTCTCGAGCTGGGGGGGCGGCTGGTAGTGCTCCCCACCTTTAACCAGCCCGGTGGAGCTGGCGGGCCCGCAGGAAGTTGGCACGTCAATGGCGTCCAACGAGAAGGACGTGGAGCCGTATTCGACGAGGGCCAGCTCTTCTTGCCAGTGAGCGCCGTCGCGCAAGCCTTTTTGGGCTACACCACCTATGTCCCCGATCGGGAACGAGTAATGGTCGTGCTGCCCCGCGGTCGAATGGTCGACCTGGAAGCAGTGAGGCGCGGCAACTCCGACCGCCTGGTAATCACCCTTGGCGCCAACGTGCCCTACCTCGTCTACTACAACGAGCCGCTTAACGCGCTCGAGCTGCATTTCGACAGAACCGATACGGCAGGCGTGGGCGCAGTCGAGGATGGACGCTTCTTCACGCGGGCGGCGGCCTTGAGTTCTCGCGGAGGAGCCGAGATTCGCGTCTCTCTCGAGGAGGGAGTCGACTTCAGCACCTATACGGTGCCTGACGGGCGCGGCTATCAACTCGTCATCGACTTGTTCGCGGAGGTCGAGGAGGCCCTAGGGACGGCTTCGGCCCCGCGAGTGGTGATAGATGCAGCTCACGGTGGAGACGACCTTGGCATGTCACTTGCGGGTAGCAGTGAAAGCGACCGCACACTGGAGGTCAGTGACCGGCTCGCTCAGGCGCTTAGGCAGCGCGGATTGAGCGTCGAGCTGAGCCGCAGCGAGGACCATGACCTGCCTCTTACGAGCCGCTCCGGTAGAGGTATGGGAGCCGATCTGTTCCTGTCGATCCACGTACACCCTACGTCCGACAGGGCCATCTCCGTCTACTATCTCGCGGAGGCAGCGGGTGCCGCCGGCCTCGACATGGCGGTGCGCCAGAATGCCGAGACGGAGTTGGCGGATACAACGGATGACCTTCGCCGCCGGCTGCTGTTGAACCTCGTGCCCGACATCGAAGTGGGCCGGCGCTATGCCCAGGGCCTTCAGAGCGAGCTTTTCGCGCAAGGTGGATTGAGCGTGGCGGATCCGCAGCCGGCGCCGCTTGCAGTGCTGGCAGGCTCGGCTGGCCGTGGTTTGCTGATCGAGCTGCCGGCCGAAATCACAGGGCAACAGTCGGACGACGAAGCGCTGATAGACGACCTGGCCGACGCCGTCGCGACACTACTGTTAGGCCGTGAGTCGGTTAGGTGAAATTGCACCTACCTCGGCCCTTGCTGAAACGGGCCCTCCTGAGGCCCGGGCCGCTGCTGGCGCTGTTGGTCGTCCTGGCATCGGCCTTTTTCCTGTTGAACAGTGGAAGCGATGGCCGCTCGGCCCCGGCGCAAATTGAGATCCGGCAGCCGGAACAGCAGAATCTCGAAACGCGTGAAGTCCGCTTGGTGCGCTTTGATGCCAACGGGCTGGAAAGCCCCAGCTTCGCTCAGGTCGCTCTGCCGCAGGCGCCCGGCGCCCGGCTCCAGGCGATTCTGGGAGCGCTGAGAGAAGAAATGCTAGGTACGGAGTGGCCGCAGTCGCTGCCAGTGCCCCAGGCCTTCGTGGAGACTGTGGGACGCCAAAATGTGGCGATCCTCGACTTCCGTCCCCAGGGTCGGGCGCCACTCACCGTGGAGGGCGAGACGCGCCTCCTGAGATCGGTGGAGGAGACGGTGCTGGCCAATGGGGTGGACCAGATCCGCTACCTGCTGGGCGGCGAGGCCACAGGAGTCTTCCTCGAGCACCTGGCGGTGCCGTCTGCACTCTGATCAGGGATAGAGACGGGTGAGCATGCGTGGGAAAGGGATCACCTCGCGCAGGTGGTGCGCCCCGGTTATCCAGGCCAGCACCCGCTCCAGGCCCATTCCGAAACCGGAGTGCGGCACGCTTCCGTAGCGCCTCAGGTCCAGGTACCAGGCGAACGCGTCGGCCGGAAGTTCGTGCTCGGCAATTCGGCGCTCCAGCAGCGCCAGGTCGTGGATCCGCTGTGACCCGCCGATGATCTCGCCATACCCCTCCGGCGCGATCATGTCGTTGTTCTTCACTCGCGTCGGATCGTCGTCGAACGGCTGCATATAGAACGCCTTGGCCTCGGTTGGCCAGGCTTCGATGACAACCGGTCGATCGAATGAATCGCCCAGGATCGTTTCGTGGGGGGCGCCAAAGTCATCACCCCACTCAAGATGCTCCCCTTTCGAACGCAACAATTCCAGAGCCTCGTCGTAACCGATGCGGGGGAAGTCCCCGTTAACGGAGGGTTCCAACTTAGAGACGTCGCGGCCGAGCATGTCCAGCTCGGCGCGCCGCCGCTCCAAAACTCGCCCCACCAGGTAGCTGATCAGGTCGATCTGCAGCCGCACGTTGCCATCGTGCTCCAGGTACGCAACCTCTGGCTCCACCATCCAGAACTCGAGGAGGTGACGCCGGGTCTTACTCTTCTCTGCCCGGAAGGCAGGTCCGAAGGTGTAGATCTTGCCCAGCGCCAGCGCCCCGGCCTCCCCGTACAACTGGCCCGATTGCGATAGGTAGGCCTTGTCCTCGCCAAACAGGTCGATCTCGAATAGGTTTGTCGTGCCCTCGACCGCGGTAGGCATGAAAAAGGGAGCGTCGAAACGCACGAAGTCGCGCTCGCCAAAAAAGTCGTGAATGGCGCGCTCGAGCTCATCCCGTATCCGCATTAGGGCCCATGGACCCTTGTGGCGCAGAAAAAGGTGCCGACGCTCCATGAGGAAGTCGACTCCGTGCTCTTTGGGTGTGATCGGATAGTCAACCGAGGCAGATACCAGCTCGATACCTGTGACGCCCAGTTCGACGCCACTCGGGGACCTGGTGTCCTCACGCACCTCGCCCGTGACCCGCACACTGCTCTCCTGAGTGAGGCTTCGTGCCAGCTCGAAGAGCTCCTCGCCCACTTCGTTCCTAACCAGGACTCCCTGGACGAACCCGGTGCCGTCGCGCAGTTGGAGGAAGGCTATTTTGCCGCTCGATCGGAGTCCGGTTAGCCAGCCGGAGATCTCTACCCGGGTGCCCGGGTGACGGCTGAGTTCGCTGATGGTGGCGCTTTGCATGAGCGGTAGTGTATCGCGGAGCCCGCGCCTGACATCGGCCCTCAAACGCTGCGCTGCTCGAGCGCCTGCTCCAACGCGGCGACTACCCCGCACTCGTCGACTCCCTTGGAGAGAGCCGGGAAACGGTCGCGGAGGACTTCGGTGGCATGGGGCATGACGAACGGGTGTCCCACTACTTCGAGCATGGGTATGTCTCCCTCGCTGTCCCCCACGGCCATCACGTCGCTCAGGTCGACGCCCTGTGTTTGAGCCAGGAGCCTTACAGCGCTCCCCTTGGATACACCCTCGCGAGTGACGCTCACGAAGGCGGTATCCGGCAGGGCGGGGGAGATGGCCGAGGAGATTTCGGCGCCCCTCACGGGTAGTCGCTCGACCACCTGCCGCTCCTCGTGCGAGACGACCCACTGTGCGCGGACGACCGGCTCGATGCGCGCCACCTCCTGCAAGTCACGAACCAGCGCGGTGACCCCGATCATCTTGGCGTGGGCCTCACTGACGGTTGTCCTGCGTTCGACATAGAGGGTCGTGGGCGTATAGAGCTCAAGTGTAAAGCCGAGCTCCCGCGCATACTCCACCAGTTGCAACGCGACCGACTCCCGCAGGGCGGCAACGTGCAGGGTATCGCCCGTGGGATCCGAGATCACGGCGCCACTCTGGAAGACGTGGGCGTTACGCGGGCCCAAGCGCGTGGCGACCTTTAGGGCTACCCCGGCGCCGGGCCGGCCGGTGCAGACGGACAGCTTGATGCCCGCCGCCTGCAACTTTTCGACGGCCCCCCACACGCAGTCGCGTACTTGGGCATCGGAACCGATGAGGGTGCCGTCGAGGTCGAGGACCACCAGCGGGATCACTCCGGCTCCCCGAGGAGCTCCAGGCCCAACTCCCGCAGTTGAGCCGGATCGGCAGCGGCCGGCGCGCCTGTAAGCGGATCGACTCCTCGCTGATTCTTGGGGAAGGCGATGACGTCGCGAATGCTCTTGCCGCCGGCCAGCAGCATCACCAGACGGTCGAGTCCCCAAGCGATGCCGCCGTGCGGTGGTGCGCCATAAGAGAGGGCCTCCAGGAAGAATCCGAAGCGCTGCTGCGCCTCCTCGCGGTTAAAGCCAAGGGCGGCGAACATTCGCTCCTGGACGTCGAGCCTATGGATACGCAGTGAACCTCCGCCCACTTCATTGCCGTTCAGGACAAGGTCGTAGGCCCAGGCCCGAACGCTACCAGGGTCGCTCTCGAGTCGCTCCAGGTCTTCAACCCTTGGCTGCGTAAACGGGTGATGCATGTAGGTCCACTCGCCGCGCTCATCGTCACGCTCGAGGAGAGGAAAATCGACTACCCACAGGAAATCCAGCGCATCGTCGTCGCGCAGCCCCAACCGCCCTGCCAGTTCCAGTCTTACGGCGCCCAATGCAGTGCAAGCGGTTTTCCAGTCGGCTCCGAGGAGTAGGAGCAGATCGCCTCCGTCCGGAGCCAATTCGATGAGTTGCTCAGCCTCGCGCTCCACGAACTTAGCAATGGGCCCGCTAAAACCATCTTCGCTACGCCGCAGCCAGGCGAGACCCTTGGCCCCGTAACGCTTCGCGTGCTCCTCGAGTTCGCCCAGGTGCTTTCGGCTGAGGTCCTGTGCCTGTCCCGCTTTAAGGGCGAGCGCCTTGACCGTTCCTCCGCTCTCCACCGTTCCCGCGAAAGCCTTGAAGTCGCTGCCCCTGAAAGTCTCGCCTGCGTCGATAAGCTCCAGGCCGAAGCGGAGGTCGGGCTTGTCGGAACCGTAGCGGTCCATGGCTTCCCGGTAGGAGATACGCGGGAAGGGCGTCACCAGCTCCCGCCCCGTAGCCTCCTTCACCACCTGGGCCATGAGTCCCTCGTTGAGCGACAGCACGTCATCCTGGTCGACGAAGCTCATCTCGACATCTAGTTGGGTGAAGTCCGGTTGCCGGTCGGACCGGAGGTCCTCGTCTCGAAAACAGCGGGCGATCTGAAAGTAGCGATCGAAGCCGGCGATCATCAGCATCTGCTTGAAGAGCTGGGGTGACTGTGGCAGCGCATAGACACTGCCCGGCTGTTCCCGCGACGGCACCAGGTAATCGCGCGCGCCCTCGGGCGTCGAAAGTGTGAGCAGAGGAGTTTCCACCTGAACGAAGCCGCGCTCGTCGAGATAGTCCCAGATCGCCTTGGAAACCCGGTGGCGTAGGAGTAGCGGGCGGGCGGCCTCGACGCGTCGCAGGTCGAGGTAGCGGTGACGCAGGCGCAGCTCCTCGTTCACTTCGTTGGCGTCAACGCTGCCGTCGAGTTGGAAGGGGGGAGTTCGCGACTCGGCCAAAAGTTCCAGGCCGTCCACGAGAACCTCGACCTCACCGGTGGCCAGGCGCTCGCTACGCTGCCCCTCGGGCCGCAGGCGAACAGTTCCACGGACGTCGACTACGAATTCGCTGCGCAGCGTCTCGGCCACGGCGAACGCCGGCGCGTTGTCCGGCTCGACCACCGCCTGAACCAAGCCGCTACGGTCACGCAGGTCGAGGAATATCAGCCCACCCAAATCGCGCCGGCGATTGACCCAACCCTTTAAGACGACTGCGCTTCCTTGATGCTCGGCGCGCAGCGCGCCGCACTCGTGCGTTCGTTCCATCTCGTCAGTCTCCTAGTGGTTCTGCCTTGCCACGCCGGCAGCCGACGGCCGCACTACCGGTTCTCTAAGGGCGCCGCAAGCTCGCCGGCCAGAAGTCGCCCGAGTTCGCCCTCTTGAATATCGTGCTGCTCGCCACTGGCCAGCTGCTTTATCCGGTAGATGCCCGCCGTTCGTTCCTCTGTCCCACGCAGTCCTGCGAATCGGGCCCCCGACCGGTTAGCGTCGCGGAGCCCCTTGCCCACGTTGCGCCGCACGTAGGCGTGCTCTACATGGAAGCGGTCCCTAAGCCCGGCTGCAGTTCGCGCCACCTCTGCTACCGCTTCATCGTCGAGAGGCACCAGGAACAAGTCGGGCGCTGCCGGACTCGGCAATTGCACCCCATTCTTCGTCATCGCGTCGAGCACGCGCTCAACGCCAAAAGCCCAGCCGATGCCGGGAGTAGCGGGGCCGCCCAGAGTCTCGATCAGGCCGTCGTAGCGTCCTCCGCCGCATAGCGCCGACTGGGCGCCGATGCCCCCGTGGTGTATCTCGAAGGCGGTTCGCCGGTAGTAGTCGAGTCCTCGAACTATGCCCGGATCGATGCCGAACGGAATCCGCCAATCGCGGAGGTACCCCTGAAGGGCTTCGAAGTGCTCCCTGGCCGCTTCGCCGAGAAAGTCCAGGGGGCGCTTGAGATTCTCGATCAGCACCTGATCTCGCTCATCCTTGGCGTCCAGAATGCGCATCGGGTTGACGGCCAGGCGGGTGCGACTGGTCTCGCTCAAGTCGGCCGAGCGCGGCTCCAGCTCCCCACGCAAATAATCGTTGTAGGCGGCTCTGTCCTCCGGATCGCCAACCGATCCGAGTTTGACTGTGAGGCCCACCAGTCCGCACGCTTCCAGGCTCCGATACAGCAGGGCGATCGATTCGGCGTCGACCAGGGGGCCGGAGAGTCCGAGGATTTCGCAGTTGACCTGATGAAACTGCCGGAAGCGGCCGCGCTGCACGTTCTCGGCGCGAAAGACAGGGCCGATGCTCCAGAGCTTCACCGGCGTAGGGCGGGTATGCATCCCGTTCTCTATGAAGGAGCGCAGGACTCCTGCCGTGAACTCGGGTCGCAAGGTGAGCGATCGCCCCCCACGGTCCTCGAAGGTGTACATCTCCTTCTGAACCACGAGGTCGGCCGACTCGCCAACCGATTTGGTGAACACCTCACTGTGCTCGAAGATGGGAGTGGAAATTTCGTGTACGCCGGCCCGCTCGAGTGTTTTTGCGACAGCGTCCCTTACCGATCGCCATGACGGAATCTGTTCGGGGAGGATGTCGTGGGTGCCCTTGACGGCCTGAAGCCTCATAACGAATGAGTGTACACCGGTCCATCAGGGGTCGCAAAACCACGAGTTGAGACGCGCTCGCTGGGTCACTACAACTGAAGTGGGGCCGCAAAAGCGACCCCGCAAATCGTCAATGGCGGTCTGCGGAACTAGTTCGCGTTGACGGGAAGCCCGTTCGAGCGAATTCGGTCCACGAAGACGAAGGCGTAGCCGTAGCCGGTCCCGGCTGGAACTGTGACCTCGATGCGGTTGGGGCCCCAGGAGGTGACCGGGGCGCGAACGCCACCAGCGCCATTGTAATTAGCGCCCAAGATGATGTATGAGCCTTCTGCGTCGCCCCCTTGGCCATCGCCGAAGTAACGGCCCTGCAGGACCACCACGTCGTTGTTGACGGTGGCAGAAACGAGGGTAGGAATGACGTTGTTCTCCACCTGGGGCTGCGGTGCACAGGCGGACAGGACTAGCACGAAGAGCCCGAAAGTAAAAAGGGCGAGACGGTTCACGCTTTCCTCCTCAGGGCCGAAGCGTACGGGGTGAGCGTCCAGGGCGTCAATGGCAAGTTTCATACTGCGCCTGGCGACTAGGCTTGCGACCTGGTGATTGCGATCCGGTGTTTTGGCCAGGCCACGGCTGGACGGGACAATTGTCTGCTATGCTCAGGACAAGTGACGGAGGTCGACATGGCGGTCAAGACTTTTGAATATCGACCGGAACCGGACATCGGCAGCACCTGGGAGAGGATTATCGGCGTGCGCGGGGGTCCCCTCGATCTCATGGAGCAGGTTGAAGCAGGCTTGCCCGCCAGAGCTTTCGATCGATTCAGCTCTCAAATCGGGGTAACACGTGAAATGTTGGCGACCGCGATCCACACCACCACCCGCACTGTCGCCCGCCGCAAGGAGGCCGAGAAGCCGCTGGACCAGGACGCCAGCGAACGGCTTGTCCGCCTTGCTCTCTTGTACAAGCTGGCCAACGAGGTGCTCGACGACGAGACACTTACCCGACAGTGGATGCTTCGGCCACGCTCGGCCTTCGCCGGCCGAACGCCCTTTGAAATGGCCTCCAGCGAGATCGGGGCGCAAGAGGTCGAGGATCTCCTGCTTCGCGTAGAGCACGGTGTCTTCTACTGAGGATCACGGGCTGGCGGCTGGTAGTCGGTCGCTGGCGGGAGAGTGCCTTCAGCGGCGACGGAGCGCGCGTCACCGGGGGTCGCTGGAATTCGAAGGGGACTTCGGTCGTCTATCTGAGTGGGTCGCTGGCACTGGCCGCCCTCGAACTGCTCACTCACCTCGATCACCAGCAGGCCCTCGCGCAACATTACGCGATCCCGGTCGTATTCGGCGAGTCGCTCATTGCCGTCGTCCACGAACGAAGTGTGCCCACTGGCTTTCCCGGTCCGGAAACCATCCCGGCTACCCAGCGCGTTGGGGACGCCTGGGTACGGAGCGGGACCTCATCGTTGCTTCGTGTCCCCAGCGCGGTGATCAGCCAAGAGTTCAACTACCTGTTCAATCCGGCGCATCCTGACGCGCAAAGTGTGGCAATTGGCGACGCAAAGCCGTTCAGCTACGACCGGCGACTGCTTGAGGGCGGGGGAGCTGAAGTATGAACCGACGCGTAATTCATTCTTAGGGTGGATTGCATGGGCCAGATCTTCGATGCGGAGCAGCTTCCGAGGCTCCGGGGCTGCTCCTACCACTCCCCGACCTCCTCGGTGTCGTCCGCCGCATCGGCGTATACCAGCGCCATATCGAGGCTGGCGTGACGCAGGTGATCCTTGACCTTCTTGAGGTTGCCGGTTTGCAGATAGAGCCGCACGCCGGTGTAGTGGCGCAACCCGTGCACGCCCTTCTCGAACTCCCGTCCGGGGAAGGCCTGGCGCCATAGGGTTTCCAGACGCTCGAAAACCTGCGCCTGGGTCTTATGCAAGAGCACGCGCGACTTGGGCGTCACCCCGCCCTCGTGCGACCACTCGTCGAGGCAGCTCGACAGTGTCGCGCTCATGCGCACGTGGCCCGCTTTGCCCCCCTTGCCGGCGCGCACCCGGATCTTGCCGGGCGGGTTGTGAACGTCTTCCCATCGCAGGGCCAGCATCTCACTTACGCGCAGCCCGCCATGAGCGCCCAAGTGGACAAGGACCCGGTCCTCGATCGTGGCTTCCGCAAGGCCGAGCATCGCCTCGAGCTCCTCGTCCGTATAGGCCTTCTCGCGGATTCGGGCGCCGGAGTCCTCGCGGCGCATGGGCAGTTTCACGCCGTCGAAGGGACGTGCAGTGGTGGCCTTGGTCCAGTTGAGGCCGGCAAAGAGAGCACGTGCTGCTTGAATCCGGCTACGTACCGAAGCGGGGGAGAGCGGCCTGCCGCGTGCTCCGTTGCTATCCGACAGGCCGTAGTCCATCGCCCGGCGACGCTCCAGCTCGCGCTCGGTCATTCGCTCGGGCGTGGGGTCGCGCGGGTCCCGTACCCGGCCGATGTCCATGAGCGCGTCGACGTAAATCGTGCCGGCGTTCGAGCTGGGACGGAGCAGGTTCTCGCCGCTCCAGGCCGCGACCAGTTGCGCGACGCCTTTGCGGTAACTGCGCATTGTGTGAGGTGACAGTCCGCCCCTGGCTTGGCTGTGAAAGGTGAGGTAGCTGTAGGTGATCGCCCATAGGTCGTTGAGATCACGCTCATTGGCGGCCTGAGCGGCGAAACGCCGTCGTTCGTCTTCGGACCAAGCGGCTATATCGCGGGCGCGCTGGATGAGATCCTTCTGGCCGAGCCTTTCGAGTGTGCCGCTCATCGTACAGCCGGCTTCGGCGTAAGGTTTGAGGTGTCGTCGTCGGGGGAACGAAGTCTGTGCATCGCGGAATGATAATACCGAGGCCGTGAATTATCGGAGCGGAATCACTTAACAAACGTGCCCGGTTGAACAACGGCGACGTCATGAGTTACGCGCTCTGTCATTACCTTCCTGCGCGTACCCCTTTGGGGCAATGATGATCAGGTACTCGCCTGCCTTGTTCTCGACCAAGACCTCGAGTTCATCTCCTTCGACGTGCTTGATATTCCCTGAACTCCGGATTGTCGGACCCATGCCGAGATCAACCTTCACTCCGCGCAGACTCACTGCATTCCCTTCAATCCAAGCGTTCAGGTATCCGTCGAATGCCACTCGGAACACGTAAAGTTGACCTTCCTGTTTCATAAGCGTCGCCTGCATGGTTTCGGGAAAGTCCACTTCGAGTTTGCCGGTCGTCACCCGCCACCTGGGGCTTTCGTCCTCCTGCGGGGGCATCCGCTTTACCGGCGGATGGGTTTGCTCGTCACGCTCGAGGCTGGTCAGTCTTCCATACGTGAAGTAAAGCCGATATGTGACCGTATGGCTGCTGTCGTCCGCCAAGCGCTCGTACGTATACGCCTCGATGACACCGTGGTAGCCGACGTTCTCTTCCCACTCACGAACAACCTCAAACGAGATACCCAGAAACGATTCGGAATCGTCGCGAGCCCTTAGCTCGTTTCGCGTCACGAACAGTTCCCCGCCCTCGGTCACGCGGTAGCGAAGCATCGCGTTCTCCAGGCTCTTGGTCTGCCACTCGCGCTCCCGTAGATTCGGATCAGGAATGTCGTTCTCGAAGGTTAACCAGTCGAACATCCCCATGCTGCCAGTCTAGGAGCGCGCACCTTTGCACGGGTTCCGTAGTAGGCAATTATAGGAATGCAGCGATCACTGGACGGGGGATCTAGGTGAATGACGCAGCCGCCTTCATTCATGTAAGCGTGTCGGATCGGCGAGTTCGCTTTATTCGTTTTCAGTAGATGCTTGACCCGACAAAGCAACGCGGACCGATACCAAGCGGATATTGGAAACCGTCGCGCTTGGTGAAGAAGTGATTATCAGTTATCGCGGGCAGCCCAAAGCCCGGCTAACGGCCATCGGCAATGCAGCCGCCTCCGGCACTGTCGAGGATTCTCCTCTGTTCGGGATGTGGCGAGATCGTGAGACCGTCGAGGACGTGAACTCGCATATCGAGCGGTTACGGAAAAGTCGCTACTAACTCGAGCATCTATAGCTTTCCTTCAAGCACTATCAGGTACTCGAAGATCTGGACTTGATTCACTTCCGGCGCTGATCGGTACTGATTGATCGCCGACAAACACTGATTTACTGATTTATGGTCTTAGCATCGCGAGCGAGGCGCCAATGCCCGTCCGGCTCTTTACGCAGAACCGAGAGGAGAGCGTATAACCGGTGCGGCGTATCGGCCGTCCCCCTTCTGGCGGAGACATCGTCATCTCGAGGTAATTACGTAGTTATGCCCAGTCACCGATGACCGGAGCTCCCGGATCTCGCTGCTTCCATCCATTCGCATGCCCTTCATCTTGTGGGAGGTTGCGGCGAACACGTCCTTACCGAACGGCTCTTGCCCTGGAACCATGAAGATCACGTCATCCGTCATCAAGTTCAATGCTGGATGCGAGGCTTAGTCCACTGTTTAGTCTATAGTGAGGGCATGGCGACATCGGTGAACATTCACGAGGCCAAGACGCATTTGTCGAAGCTCTTGGAACGTGTAGCCCTGGGCGAGGAGATTGTCATTGCTAGGGCGGGAGAACCGGTGGCCAAGCTGTGTCCACTCACCTCGAAAGGGGATCGCCTGCCTGGTGGGGCAGAGGGCCTCGAGGTTCCGGAGAATTTCTTCGATCCGCTCCCCGACGCTATTCGGGGATCCTTCGAATGAAGCTCCTGCTGGATACTCACACTTTCCTTTGGTGGTGCGCCGATAGTCAGCGTTTGTCCGAAACTGCCCGGCGGGCAATCTCCGCCAAGTCGAATGACGTCTTGGTGAGCGCGGTCAACGGTTGGGAAATAGCCATCAAGGCGCGTCTAGGCCGACTCCGCCTTTCGGAGAAACCGTCGACCTTCATGGCCCGAATGCTCGCTCTCCACGCATTCAAGGTACTTCCGGTTACGATGGCTCACGCCGTAGCCGAGTACGACCTGCCCGAGCATCACCACGACCCGTTTGACCGATTGCTGATAGCGCAGGCGAAAAGCGAAGGCGCACTTCTCGCAACGAATGACGAGATCGTGAAAAGGTATGAAGTCATGACGCTGTGGTGAGGTCGTCCTCAGCCTCCAAGTAGCACGCGTGCATGTCGCGGTTGGACCAGTCCTCGTGGGACTCGGTCGCAGCCGGCAGCGCCTCGAATTCGTTCCACAGGGCGCCCCGCGATGGTCAAGAAGAACCGCAAAGCCGGGATCCCCACTATCTTGCGGCTGGCGCAGCTTCGTCGTGGCGAGCGAGTACTCGATGTCGGTTGCGGCCAGGGTGTGCTCGCGCCGCACGTCCTTGCCGCCAAAGGGAGCTACCTGGGCGTCGATGCCAGTCCGAGGCTTCTCGCTCTGGCACAAAAGTTTCATGGCGAGGAGGCAAGGTTTGTGCTGGGTGACTCTCGTGATCTGCTGGCAGTGGCCGGTGTCTCGCCGGAGAGTTTCGACGTGGCGGTCTTCATGCTCAGCATCCAGGACATGGATCCGCTGGACGGCGTGGTCGGCTCGGTGAGTAGCGTGCTGAGACCGAACGGCCGTCTCGTCATCTTCATGACGCACCCCTGCTTCAGGGTGCCAAGGCGGAGCGGTTGGGGCTACGACCGCTCGCGCAAGCTCACCTACCGGCGCGTCGACAGCTATCTTAGCGAGTCGGGTGTGCCGATGAAGGCCTATTCCGACGTCACGCCCCACGCCAGAGGCGCAACCTTGAGCTTCCACCGTGCGCTTACCACGTACGTCAACACTCTAGCCCGCTACGGCCTGACTGTCGATCATCTCGACGAGCTCGCCGACCCGCTGGCCGGCTAGACGGGCCGCTCGCGGCAGGATGACATTCCTCTGTTCGCAGCGCTGAGGGCGAGGAAGAGGGGTACGACGAGATGAATCGGCCCGGCCTTGGTCAGGCTGCCGGTGAGACCTTCACTGCGAGCGGCAAGGTCAAGTGATGGTCTTGTGTCCGACCGGCTTCCCTCCTAGGCGCTCGTAGAACGCTTCGGCCGGGTTGCCTTTTAGCACCCAGACCCGCATGGAGTCATGCCCGTGTCTCCGTAGGTAATCGACGACTCGGTTAGTGAGTGCGCGTCGAGTGCCTTGGCCTTGATGCTCGTGCAGTAGGTAGATGGCGTAGAGTTCCGCCTCAAAGGGCAAGTCTTGCTCTCGCCCGGAACCTCCCGAGGCGAATCCGACGAGTTGTCCATGAGAATCGTCCGCAACGAATACGCAGCCTCGGAATGCATCTGACGACTGCGTACCTATCTGCTGCCGCCAGCTTGCTTCGCGTTGCTCCACGGACAGGTTGTCGAGCATGGAGTCCGGAAGGAGACCCTGGTAAGTGGTGCGCCAGGAGTCGACATGGACGCGACCGATCGCGGAAGCGTCTTCCGGGACTGCAACACGAATACTCACCTCGCCTCCTTCTGCGTGATTCTTACATGACGATATTGTGACGCGAGCTTTTTCTGGTGGCAGCGAATTCCTCCTTAGAATCCGCTGTACGCGGGTAGCTTAAGGGCAGGGTGTCGCCGAGCTTGGCCAGAGGTGAGTCTAGAACACGCTCCCCATTTCTAGAATCCATGCTAAGATGCGATATGCGACAGTTCAGCGTCAAGAACGACACAGCTGCGGAGCTGCTGGAGCAAGTGACGGCATTCACGGGCCAGGGCAAGACCGAGGCCATCATTCACGCTTTGGAGCTTTATCGCGAGAAGCTCATGGCGTCTGCGGAGGTGGAGGCGGCGCTGGGCACGATAAGGCAGAAGGTCCATGCCTCGATCAAGCCGGAGTATATGGGGAGAGCACCTAGCAAGGCCGAGATCGAGACGGAACTCGGGATGCCGTAGTGGTTGTCGATACCAGTGTAGTGTTGCACGTCGCGTTCGCAGAGCCTGGCTGGGAAGGTAGCGTCGCGTTTCTGCTGAGCCAACAGTCGCGACTGGTCGCGGCGCCGTCGGTCGTCGAAGCGCAAGCCGTGTTGGCGGGGCGCACGCGAGTCGGGTCATTCGAAGTTCTGCAGGAACTCGTGGGCGATCTGATGCTCGAGGTCGTTCCGTTCACCGTCAGGCAGGCGGGCCTTGCGCAGGCAGCATATCTGACGTATGGCAAGGGCCAGGGTCACCGAGCTCAGCTCAACTACGGAGACGTGCTCAGTTACGCGCTGGCGAAGGACCGCCGTGAGAAGCTCGTGTTCGTAGGCGACGACTTCAACCACACCGACCTGGACAGTGTGCGGTTGCCCCTCGAGTGAGGGCATAGTGGATTGGGCAGCCGAAACGTCATTTGCCTGCAACGCTTTTCCTCGGGAGCCTGGAAGCGCTGCTCCAGCGTCCGCGTGCCGGTATCAGCCAAGCGTACAAGCATGTGGTACAATTAGACATGGAAGTAACGTACAGCGCCGCTCGCCGCTCTTTTGCTGAGTTGCTGGAGCGTGCGGCTCGCGGTGAGAGAATCACAATTACTCGGCGGGGCCGTCCAGTTGCTGAGCTGGGCCCCACCAGCGAACTTCCTACTCTCGATCTTGAGCATCTGGCCACTGTTCGAGGCAAGGTGAGTGAAGTGCCGGTGGACAATGGAGTGCTTCTCGCTCGAGACGAAGAGCGCTACTAGCGGATGTACTTCGACACGAGCGTCATGCTTTCGCTTTATGTCGAGGATGCCTTCACTCCGCAGGCTCTGGCGTTTTACAGCAGTCAGGCACAAGCCGCCACCGTAAGCGATTGGGTGGACCTGGAAGGGAAGAGCGCACTTGCGGTCCTGGTGAGAACGCGGCGGTTGCCTCTGGAGAGCGCAAGGCTCGCCTTGAATTCATACGAGGCAGATCGCCGCGAAGCGCGTTACCGCTCCATTTCCCTGACTTCGACCGATTTCATCACGGCTCGCAAAGCACTACCACTTGAAGGGTCGCTTCGGGCGGGCGACGCCTTGCACCTCGGGATCGTGCTCCGCTCGGGACTCCCATTGGTTACAAGTGATAAGAGGCTTCACGAGGCTGCGATGGCCGCCGATGCCAACAGCACGTATTTGCCGGACACATAGGGATCGCAGAAGGCTACCGTAAGGCGAGTGCGCCGGTGGCGGAGAAATGATCTCAATCGACGACGAGTCGTTCGACGAGTTGATGCGGATGGCAGGCACTCGGAATCGCACCGAAGCGGTAAACCTTGCAATCAAGGAGTTCATCCGGGCAGAACACGTCCGTCGCTTCTATCGTCTTCGTGGGAAGCTCCGGCACCTCCCCAGCAACGAAGAGCTCGAAGGTTCCGACTTGGAGCGCGTCCGAGGCCTCGTCGGGGAGGAGAGTTGAGTCTCGTACTGGTAGACGCCAGTGCCTGGACCGACTATCTGAGGAGTGGGAAAGGGGTGTCTCGACCTCTCTCGAGCTGCTCCTTGCCGACAATCGCGCCGCCCTGTGCGGTCACGCGCTCGAGAACGTTGTCTATCTGATTGAGTGCAACCAGTTCTCGAGGCGGAGGCCATCGACTCTGGCAAATTGACGCTCGTTGTCCGTAACGAGAGTGCATTCCTCCGCCAATGCCTGAGCCGCTATGAGAAGATCGTGTCCTCCTATAATCCGGCCCTCCTGTTCGAGACGTGTCCTAATCTCTCCGTAGGAGACATCTGCCGGCACGTCCAACGGCTGGATCAGGAGGGCTGTCAGCACCTTCTCGACTTGAGCCGTAAGGCGCGGAGAATCCTTCTTCTTGGCTCCGAAACGCAGTTCGGCCGCGACGACTATGCTGGTAAATATCTGCTCTTCTCCAACCTCTCGAATCCGCTCCATTACGGTTCCATGTGGATTCCGCACCAGATCCGAAACGATATTGGTATCGAGGAGGTACCGCATCAGAGGTCGAACTGCTCCGGAGGCGGATCGAGGATTTCTGGGAACTCCTCGTCGAGGGGCTCCAGCGAATCGAGAAGAGCCAATAACGAACGGGGAGGCGAGGGTTCGATAATCAAGGAATTGCCCTCCCTGCGTATGATCGCATCCTCCCCCGGAAGCTCGAACTCTCGAGGAATTCGTACTGCCTGATTCCGCCCGTTCCTGAACAGCTTGACTTGCCGCTCTGTCGCCACGACCTCCTCCTTGGCCTATGCTACAGCAGATGCCAGTTTCGGGTAGCGCACACCAATCGGCTGCACCGAGCAGTCCTGCAAGCTTGAACATGCCCCATGGAGGCTGTAAAATCAATTTCCTCTAGGTGTCATAGCTCGGCCAGCCCGATGTGCATCGGCGAGTGCCCCCTGAAGAACCGCTTGCCGCCGCTTGCGTTTCAGGAAATGCGTGCATAGACTGTCATCCGACCGGAGCACCTGGGCAAAGCACCGTGCAAGGATGAGATCGAGAGCGACCTGGGAATGCCGTAGTGGTAGTCGACACCAGCGTCCTGCTTCACATCGCGTTCGCCGAGCCGGGCTGGGAGTCGAGCGTCGACTTTCTTCGCGGTCAGGCCAGAAAATTTCTCGCGGCGCCCTCGTTCGTCGAAGCGCAGGTGCTTCTGGCCGATCGAGTCTGAGGCGAATTCAAGGAGGCGCTCGAGAACCTGGTCGACGAGCTGATGCTCGAGTTGGTTCCGTTTTCCGGGGCTCAGGCTCGGTTGGCTCGGGACGCCTACATCACGTTCGGCAAGGGCCAGGGCCACAAGGCGCAGCTAAATTTCGGCGGCGTGATGAGCTATACGCGGGCCAAGGACCACGATGAGCGGCTTGCCTTCGTAGATGACGACTTCCAGCACACCGACCTGGAAACGGTCCGGTTGCCCTCGAGCGACGATTGAAAGAGGAATGATAATACCACTTATCATTCCCACCCAACATTTTTTGCGCTCGTGGGAAGTGCTGCTCTTGATACCGCTGAGATCGAGTACGCGCGCCACGCTCAGGCCCAGATCTTCCGCCAGCTTCTCCCGGCTGTGCGTGCCGAGCCCGTCAGCCAGGCGCTCCACCACCTGGAGGTCGCTCCTGGCTTCGAACTCCAAGATTCGGGTGCCGAGTATGGGTTCCGGCTGACGAGTGGGCACGAAAGTCGGCACCGGCCCCTACACTCCCAGATGCAGGCGGAGCGCTTCGTCAACGAGATGCATGATCTTGGTGTCAACCCTGGCCAGGGGGACTCCCTCGAGGCGCTGTTTGCTGATGGTACGAACCTGACTGGCCTGGACCTTGCTTGGACGTCCGAGTTCCGTCGCGAGGAGAACCTCGAACGGGTATACCCGTTTCACGTTGCTGGTAAGTGGCTGCCACTGCGATTGTTGGCGTCGTTCGAAACGATCAGGCAAGGCCGGCGCTTGTTAGCCTCACTGCCGATGCTGGGGCCGAGGTCTGCGTAGTAGATGTCGCGCCGTGTCATGACCAGTCTTCGTCCGTTAGACCGTCCCCGGTTGTCACCTCCCACACGGGATCCGTTTCTTGCGAGGCCTGAGCGTACGCACGTTCGAGTTCCTGCTCGCGGAGAACTTCCAGTGCTCGTTCGACGACACCACTCTTCGTTTTGAGGTTGTGCTCGCTCTTGTACTCGTCCACGAACCTTGCCAACGATGACGGGACGGAGACACTCAGTTTCTGCTGACTCATACTATGGAGTGTACTACACTCGTTCCTCTTTGTTGTGTTACAGCTGATCCAGTTGGATGTTCGCCCGCTCTGGGCAAATACGAAGACATCATCGAGAATGCTTGTCAGAGCGCTCGCGGCAATGGTCTTACCGCGGTATACTCACGGTATGAAAACGGCAATCTCTCTTCCAGACGGGCTCTTTGAGTCCGCTGACGCCTTAGCGGAGCGCCTTGGAATGTCCAGAAGCCAACTCTACGCCCGTGCCGTCGAGGAGTATCTGGCCAAACATCGACATCAGGACGTAACGGACAGGCTCAACGATATCTTGGGTGAGGAAGACAGTGGCGTCGACCCCGCCCTACGACGCAGCCAAGGCAGATCTCTGCGACCGACGGAGTGGTAGTCCAGCGCCGTGAAGTATGGTGGGCCGATCTGGAGGAGCCACGCGGCTCCGAGCCCGGTTTCCGGCGACCTGTGCTTGTCGTTCAGTCTGATGCATTCAACCGCAGCCGGCTACGCACCATACTATGCGTAGTCTTGACGTCGAACCTGCGGCTGCTCGATGCCCCTGGGAACGCTCTGATTCCCGAGGTGGCTACCGGCTTGCCGAAAGATTCCGTAGCAAACGTGACGCAGGTGGTGACACTCGATGAAAACTACCTAACGGAGCGCGTCGGGCGGATCCAACCAGACCTCATGGCGCAGGTGGACGCTGGCCTGCGCTTGGTCATGGACCTGAAGGTCACCCCCGGTACTTGAGGGCCTCCATCAGCTCATCGACCATGTGCTCGGTGTCTCCGCGAAGGATCGCCGTCGAGACGTGATCGCGGATATGCGAGCGCAACACCTTCTCATTGACTTTGCTGATCGCTCCCTGAACCGCGCTGAGCTGCTTCATCACGTCGACGCAGTAGACGTCCGGGTCCTCGAGCATGCGCAGAACGCCCTCCAGGTGGCCGCGGGCGCCCTTGAGGCGCCGCACCGAATCCTTGCGGGTCTCGTCGTCAAGGTGAAGGCAGTCCGAATCATGGGCGGCCGGAATGCTTCCGGCCGCCTCCTTGGTCACAACTTCCGATTGGTCCATCAGCGCGTCTCCATCAGCTCAAAATGACAGGCGGTCGAGAGGATTCGAAGTACACGACACGACTTGCTCTACACCACCGCTCAATCTCCGGCGGCGCTCGTCGCCGACGCCTGGTAACCTTCCTCTTCGACAGCGGCCACCAGCGCCGCTACGCTCGCATCGCCCTCGATCACGGCGGTTCCTTGTGCCAAATCGACGCGCACACCCTCGGCGCCCGAGACGGATTTCAATGCCGACTCGACTGCGCTCTGACAGTGTCCGCAGGTCATTCCGGTAATTTTCAACTGGGTCATGCCGACTCCCTTGGTGTCGCATTCACCACACCCACTTCGGGTGCGCTATTTTCTTCCCACCAAGATACAACAACGTGGTCCTTATTCCGGTTGCTGTGAACGCGCTCTTCCCTATCTCAACCCGCGCAGTTCACTCAGTGTGACGCAGATTCGTAGGTGGGACAAATGTCTCTGTGGAGCGACTGGCTGCGGCGATAAACTCGTGTCGTTCTAATCAAATACTCGATCTTTCGAGAGCGGAAGTGATGGTGTATGAATACGATGCCCCCGAAGGGCTTTCCTGGCGCCGCCAGGACTAGCAGTAATTATCGATTGACACGCGACAGCTACGTATGGCTTGCCGGCCGTGGTTACCGCCGCGTGGCCCGCGGCAGCCTGCTCAGCGGCTACCTCCTGCGTCGCAACGAGGTCTATCAGAAGCTCGTTCTCGAGACCAAAGAGGGCGTGCTGAACGTCAACGAGGAGGACGTGGAAGCAGTCGGGCCCTCCTGAACAGAAGCTCGAGAACGTTACTGGTAGGCGGCCGCTTCGATTTCGACGATGCGGCCGCTACACGTTTCTATCTGTCCTGCCTCGGTCGCGAGGACGAGGCAGCCCTCCGAACTTACTCCGGCGGCCCGTCCCAGTAACCGCCTTTCGCCCTCCTGAACCACCAGCGAGCGGCCGAGAAGCAGGTCGTGACGCGCGAAGCGGGCCGGAAGTTGCGGATCCGGAAGTACCGTGGTGAGCCCGCTGCGGATCCCGCCCAGAACAATGTTCGAAACATCTTCTACCCTGAGATTTGCGAACGCTGCCGCGTCCTTTGGTAGCTCATTGCGAACGTTGATGCCTACCCCCACCAATAGATGCCCACGCAGGTGTTCGCAGAGGATTCCTCCCACTTTTCCCGGCAGACTCCCATACGGCTGTCCTTTCCTGGCGCCCTTTGCCCCGCGCGGAGTGCTCCCCGCGGGCGCGTCGCGAGGACGGTAGAGGTCGTTGGGCCACTTCAGCATCAACTTCTCGCCACGTTGGAGGAAACTCTCGGCAATTCCCACCGCTATAGCCAACGGTACTCGGCCGGACCTGAGCTCCCCCTGGTCGTCACGTACCGCCACCGTCTGGTACGAGCCCCCCGGGCCGCTCAACCACTGCCGTTCCTGGCGGCCCTTTCCTTTGGTCTGCGCCTCCGCACGAACCAGAAGGCCGTGAACGTCGCGCCCAGCCTCGAGTTCAGTGCGCAACGCATCCTGAGTCGAGGAAATGACGCCTCGGCGTTCGATGCGCAACGCGTCGGGGAAGTGCGTCCCCACCTCAACCAACGGCGGCGGCTTCGGTGCGCGCGATCGAGAAGACTCGGCTTACGCCCTGCTCGGTCGTCACGCCCCACATCACGTCGGCCACCTCGAACGTGGCCTTCTGATGGGTGATGAGGATGAACTGCGTACCCCGCTTTGCGAGTCGAGTTAGGAAGTCGCAGTAACGGCGGATGTTCGCCTCGTCCAGTGGAGCGTCCACCTCGTCGAGAACCGCGACCGGCAGACCTTGCCCACCACTGCCCGACATCAACGCGAACAGGAACGCCATCGCGCCCATTGTCCGTTCTCCCACCGACAACAGATTGAGTTGGCGCGTCTGCTTGCCCGGCGGCTGCAGCCGGATGCGAAGCCCCACCGGGCGGCTCTCCTCGCGCTCAACCTCGATGTCAGAAAGGGCGCTATCGCCAAAGAGCTCGATGACGTGCCGGCGGAAGCCCTCACGCAGAACCGCCACGCCGGCCTCGAGCCTGGTCGTGGTCTCGTTGTCCAACCTCTCCAGTGTCGACGCCAGCTCCTCGATCGCCTGGAGCGCCTTGTCGGCCTCGGCCCGCAGCACCGCCAGTCGCTCCTCCTCCTGCTCGAGCTCGAGGGCGGCGCGGTGGTTCACCGCACCCATCGCCTCCAGCTCGGCAGTAGCCTCGGCCAGTTGTGAGCGGAGGGTGCGCTCCGCGCCATCGAGCGTTGGGATCCCGGCTGGAAAGGCAGCGAGCTCCTCGCCGGCCAGCTCCCAGGCGGCCTCGCGGCGAGCCAGGGTCAGGTTGATTCGTTCGAGCGCCTCTCCCCTGCTCGCCTGCGCTTCGCCAAGCTGCGCCAGCTGCGACTCCAGGTCGGCAAGCGCTTTCGCAGCGGCGCGATACGCCTGCTCCTTCTGTCCCAGGTCGGCCGGCACGGCCGCCTTCGCTTCCTGCAAGGCGCCCTCCGCCTGGATCTTCTCGCCGGAGGACCGTGCGAGCTCTGTCAGTAACGATTCCCGTTTCTTGATGAGAGACTCGCGCCGCTCCACGTCACGCTGGTACTGAGTCAGCGCGGCCTCGAATGCCTGTCGTCGCTCGTCGGCGACCAGCCGCGCTTGGCGGCACTCGGCCACCTGCCGCTGGCGCTCCTCAACTGCGAGCCGGCGCTTCTCGAGGCTGGTCTCACTCTTCTGCAACGCATTTTGGGCCTGCTCCGGGCCCTCACTCTCTACTTCCTGGGCGGGCGCGCTTAGGCTGTTCAACTCGGTTTGCGCACGCTGGCGCCGACGCTCGAGCTCCCCCTCCAGCTCCCTCCGGGCCGCTTCCCGTTCACGGCTGCCGGCAAGCTCGAGTAGCGCGTCATCGAGGTCTCTTCGCCGGCTTGCCACGGCCTCGAGCAGTTCACGAGCCGACTTCTGCAACTCTAGGAGGGCAGCCTCGGCGTCCTTGGCCCGCTCGCCTGCCTCTTCGACACTGGCCTGGGCATCCTCGAGTTCAGCGGCGGCGCCAAGGACGCCGGCTTGCGCCTGGCGTCGTCCTCCACTCATGGCGCCGTAGCTCTCCACGATGTCGCCCTCGAGTGTGACCATTCGGGGCCGGGATCGTTCCCGGCGGGCAAGTGCCACGGCCTCTGGCATCGAGCGGACTACGATTGTGCTTCCCAGTAGCTGGTACACGATTCCTTTGAAGCGCTCGTTAGCGTCGACAAGTTCGCTGGCGAGCCCGACCACGCCGGGCTCGCCTCGAAGCCGCTCGGAAAGCTGGGCCGGGCGGGCGTCGATAAGATCCAGCGGTAGTACGGTTACGAAGCCCCCCGATTTCCGCACCGAATCGAGCACTAGCTGCCCGGTCACGGCATTGTCGACGACTACATACTCCATCCGGCGACCCAAGGCCGCGCCCATCGCCTCGAGGAACTCGTCGGCGACTCGCAACAGGTCGGCGACCGAGCCGTGTACGCCAGGAATTCCGCTTGCGAGAGCATTTCGGGGCCCTTGAGCGTAGCCGCGACGTGTTTCGAACGCCTGGCGGCTGCGCTCAGCTGCCCGCTCCCGCGCCTGCGCCTCGGCCAGGGCGTTGGCGTGCTCAGCTTGCGCCGCCTCCAGTTTGCTGCGTAGAGCGGCCAACTCCACCTCGAGGGCGTTCTGGTTCTCACGCAACTGGTCGGCCCGCGCCTCCCGTTTTTCCAAGGAGTCGTTGTCACCGCCTCGCCCGGCCAGCTCGATTGCCTGGCGGTCGAGCTCTGCCAGCTCGCGCTGCAGCGCCTCCCGCCTGCTCTCCAGCGCTGCGTTCTGTTGCGCCGCCTGGGCGGCTGACGTCCGAAGCCTCTCCAGCTCATCTCGCGCCGAACGAACCTCGGCCTCTGCCGCAGAGCGTTCGGAAATCGTTCGCTGCCTATCGGCCTCCGCCTGCTGCTCGGCATCGGCCAATCCGAGAGCATCGACTTCGGGCGCCTGTGGCAGCTCGAGCTGTTCAAGTGTTGCCAGCTCCATCACAACGCCCTCGCCCTGCCGCTCGAGGTCTCGCGACCTGCCTTCGATACTTTCGAGCCGGGCCGACGCTACCCGTACATCGCCCCGACGCGCCTCACTCTGCGCCATAGCTTCACGGTAGGCACGTTCAGCCTCACCCTGAATCTGGCGGCCGGCGCCTATCTGCTCGCGCCCCTTCTCGATACCGTTGCGGGCCTCCTCGACCTCGATCTGAAGCTTGTCACGATCCTCGCGCAGCGCCCCGATTTCGGAGCGCAGGCCCGACTCGCGGAGCCTGGCGATGGTGTAGCGCAAGCGCAGCGAGTCACGGCTGAGTTCGGCGTGGCGCTTCGCTCCCTGCGCGTCCTCTTGCAGCCTGGCGATCAGGCGCTCCAACTCCTGCATCAGGTCCTCGAGCCGCTCCAGGTGCGAGCGCGCTGTGCCCAGGCGTTCCTCGGTCTGTTCCCTGCGTCCGGCCAGTCGCGCCACGCCGGCAACTTCGGCCACGTACTGCAGCAACTTCGAGGGATCGGCCATCAGCACGCCGCTCACTTCGCCTTGACCGATGATCGCCAAGCCGCTCTTGCCCAGTCCGCTTCCGGCCAGCTCCTCGTCGATGTCGAGGAACCTGGCGTTCTTGCCGTTAAGCCGCAGCTTGCCGCTGCCGTCTCGGTGCAGGCTGCGAAACACGTTGACCTTGTGCCTTTCGTCGCGTAGCTCCAGCTCTACCTCGGCGTAGCCCAACGAGCGCTTGCCCGAGGCGCCATGGAAGATCAGGTCGGTCTTCTCCCCGGCCCGGAACTCAGACGCCCGGCCGCCGCCGCTCGCCCATTTGAGTGCGTCGATGACGTTGCTCTTGCCCGAGCCGTTGGGTCCGACAATGGCGCTTATGCCCGGCGCGAACTCGATCGTGGTTCGGTTGCCGAAGCTCTTGAAGCCGTGGAGGGTGAGTGCGGTAAGGCGCAACTGCGTTTAGCGGCTTGCCAGGCGCCGCAGAAGTTCGGCCGAGGTGTGAATGCCGCGGTAGTAGTTGTCGAGGGCGAAGTGCTCGTTGGGGGCATGAACCCGGTCGGTCTCGAGGCCCATGTCGAGCATGACCACGTCGGCGTTTAGCACCTCCTGAAAGGTGCTTACTACCGGGATGCTCCCCCCTGTCCTAACGAAAGCCGGCCGCTTGCCCCAAACCGCCTCCACAGCGTCGCCGGCGGTGACGAGTGCCGGCGCGTCAAGCGACACAACGCAGGGCCGGCCGTCGTTGAGGTGGATTACCTCGACCTCCACCCCTTCGGGCGCGAGCGCCAGGAGGTGGTCACGGAGCAGACCGAAAATCTCGACGGGCTCCTGATCGGAAACCAGCCGGCAGGAGATCTTCGCCATCGCCTTGGCGGCTATCACCGTTTTCGAGCCCTCGCCCTGGAAGCCGCCGCCTATCCCGTTCACGTCCAGCGTGGGACGGGTCCAGATGCGCTCGATGAGGCTATAGCCCTCCTCACCGGGACTGGCTGTCACGCCCACGTTGCCCAGGAACTGCTCATCGTCGAAGGGCAGCTCGGCCAGAGCCGCACGCTCCTGCTCGCTTATCGCCTGTACTTTGTCGTAAAAGCCAGGTACTGTCACCCGGCCCTGGTCGTCGTGCAGGGCCGCGATCATCCGGGCGAGAACATTGATGGCGTTCGGAACTGCGCCACCGTAGGCTCCGGAGTGAAGGTCACGATCGGCGACCCGAACTTGCACTTCGGTATAGGTGATGCCACGCAACCCGTAGGTGAGGCTCGGTTTATCCGGGCCCAACATGGCGCCGTCCGAGATGAGCACGACGTCGGCCGCCAGGCGCTCCTTGTTTGCTGTCACGAAGGGTGCGAGGTTCGTGGAGCTCACCTCTTCCTCCCCTTCGACGAGGAAGATCAGGTTGAGCGGAGCATCGGGGTACTGGTCCAACAAGGCCTCGGCCCCTTTGATGTGGGCATAGACCTGGCCCTTGTCATCGCTGGCCCCGCGGGCGACTATCTGCCCATCCTCGACCCTGGGTTCGAATGGCGGTCGGTCCCACAGTTCGAGGGGGTCGGCCGGCTGGACGTCGTAGTGCCCGTAGATGAGCACAGTCGGCGCGTCGCCTGCTACGCGCCTTTCGGCGAGAACGAGCGGGTGACCGGGTGTGTCGTGGATTTCAGAGGTGAAGCCCAGCTCGCGGAAACGCCCTTCCAGGTACTCGGCGGCCCGCCGCATATCGGCCTTGTGTTGTGGGTCGGCCGAGACCGATGGAATACGGAGCAAATCTAGCAGTTCATCGAGGTGACGCTGACGGTGTTGAGCGAGATACGACTCTAACGGCATGCCGTGCAGTATACCCTCAGCCCGATTCGTCCTCCGACTCGCCCTCGGGCGAGGGCAAGGCGCCTCGGAAGCTGCGCATGCGGTCCTGTAACGCGCCTTGTAGTTCGGTGATCCGGATCTCCATGTTGTCCTGCAGTTGATCCAGCTTGAGCCTGAGCTTGATGATCTCCTCGACTCCCGCCAGGTTGACGCCCAACTCCTGCGTCAACCGCCTGATCTCCCGCAGCTGTTCGATATCCCGCTGCGAGTAGAGCCTCGTTTTGCCGGCGCTGCGGCTCGGTTCGATGAGTCCCTTGCGTTCGTAGAGGCGGAGAGTCTGTGGGTGCATGTCGACGAGTTCTGCTGCGACGCTAATGACGTAGAGCGGTTTGTTTCGGTCGATGTCCCTATCGGCATCCCTGTCGACGCCCGGGCTGGCGGTGGCGTCGGCATTCGTTGCTTTGGTCTTGTCGTCCTCAGCCATCCGTTACTCCTTCGCCGCGAGCGGCAGCCCACCCCGGGTTAGTTGCTGCAGCCAATCGGTCACCAGTCGGCGGAGGCCGCGCCACAGATCCTCTCTTACGGTTATAACCAGGTCTCCACCCAAGCCGCCCGCCGGAACTCGAACGGTCGCACCGTTTTTGGTACCTGCAGGGATCTTCACCGGCATTCCCACTACTTCCGTGGTAACCCCTCGAGCTGTCTCGAGAGGGGTGAGATGGATGTCGGTATGGAGATCACGGCCTCGTTGCAGTACGCCTTCGGGAAGGGCTACAGTGAGGCTCACCAGCACATCGCCGGGAGGCGTCCCAGGTCCCCCGAGGCCGCGCAGGCGCAGTTTGGCGCCCGTTCGAACCTCTCGCGGCACCTGCACGTCAATGGCGCTCCCACCACGTTGGATTCTCCTGCCGCCACAGCTCGGACACGATTCCCCCTGATGTCGGCCGCTGCCTCTGCAAGTAAGGCAGATACTCGGTCCCGGTACCCGCACCCTTACCGTGCCTCCGCTCCGAGCCAGCGATACCGGCAGATCGACGCTCAATTCCCGGTGCTCGCCGGGCAACAGGCCGCTGTTTCGCATCATTCCGGTTACGGCGCCAAAGAGCACGTCGAACACAGCGTTACCGGTCTTGGGCATGCCGCGGTGCATGTCCCAGTTGACGTTTATGTCGGCTTCCCGGAAGATCGTTTGCCAGTCGACGTTTTCGAAGTCGGGCCGGCCGCCGGAGTTGCCGAAGCGGTCGAACCGGGCGCGCGCCTCGGGATCCCGTAGCGTCGCGTACGCTTCGGATACCTCTTTGAAGCGCTCCTCTGCCTGTGGATCTTCTGGATTGCGATCGGGGTGATACCTAAGCGCCAGCTTGCGGTATGCCGACTTGATCTCTTCCTGATTGGCGCTCCGCTCGACGCCCAGCACCTGATAGGGATTGATGGCGGTGCGAGTCACTACGTCGAATATACATTACTTGAGCGCGGCCTTGTGAACCTTATCTTTCACGAAGGTCCGCCGGCCGTTCCGCCCCTGCCGCAGCCGGCCATGCCTTACGATTGAGATTGGCCGATTGCCGATCGGCGGCGATCCCGGCAACGAGAAGTACGTCGCGGGGTCGCGAAACGAGCTACAGGAGGTGCCGTGAAAACGATTCGACTTGTGGTCGTGCTGGTTGTTACCCTGACGCTATTGCTGGCCGGCTGCCGGAACGAGACGCAGAATCGCATCAGGCGAAACATCCAGGACTTCGCGAACACTCGGATGTACATCACCCTCTACAGCCACGAGGGCCCGGAACTGTTCAACGGCGTAGTCGACGGTAAGGTGACGCGTTCGGGGGCGGAGAACGCCGAAGGCACCGGCGCCGCCAGTGGCGACTACGTCTTCTGGTACGACGAACGGGGTCGCTACCATCAGAGCGATCTCCCCTACCTGGTGACCACCTATGACCGGCGCCCGGGCGCTGCCATTGAAGAGGAGCCGTAACATAAAGATCCAATGAAGCAGGCACCCACGTCCTGGTGCCCTCCGGGTTGCTACATTAAGGCATGTTGCGACGAATGCTAGGTACTACCTTTGGCCGCCTCGCCGCCGTTGCCGCGCTGATCCTGGCGCTCGGCGGCTGCACCGTCTACCTCAGTGATGGCGAGACTTCGGTCCGTTCCTCGATCAGGGGGCGGATAACCTTCGGCATTCCACTCAGCGATGTAGTTACCTACTTCGCCCCCAGCAGAGGTGCGGGAGCAAACTACCGAGTGGGTGAATCGATAGCCTTCGATCTCAGGACCACCACCGATGGTTACGTCACTCTCACCTCTATCGATCCCGACGGATATGTCCACACTTTCGCCCGCAATATCCCCGTTGAGGGCGGCGTGCGCCAAACGATCGAGGGTCCCGACCGTCGTCACATTTTCACGGTCGATCCCCCACGCGGTCTACTGCGGATCAGGGCTTCATTTACCTCCGGCCGGACCGATACCTCGCGTGTGAGCTACAGGGATCAGCGAGGCGAGGAGGCTTGGACGCAGAGCATCAGCGTCGATGTGCGCCCATACGATACGCGCGACGTTGTGGAGACCCATATTTATGTGCGCTGAACAACCACCGAGCTGACCGACACTTTTGCCGTCATCCGGGTCGGATGCGCTTGCCTCTGCGGTAGAGTGTAGAGCGCATCTAGGAGGAGGCATTTGGCAGGTCACAACAAATGGTCCCAGATCAAGCGCAAGAAGGCCGTAAATGACAAGGCCCGGGCCAAGGTGATAAGCAAGCACATTCGCGCGATCCAAAGCGCTGTTCGGGAGGGGAGCAGCGGGGACCCGACGGCGAATTTGGGTCTCAAGAATGCCTTGGCGGCGGCCAAGAGCGACGATGTTCCTGCCGACAACATCGACCGTGCAGTCGAGCGTGCGTTGGGCGGCGGTGAAGGCGGCAGCTTCGAGCCGGCAGTGTACGAGGGCTACGGACCGGCCGGCGTGGCGGTGCTCGTCGAAGCCCTAACCGACAATAGGAACCGTACGGCCGCCGAGGTGCGGCATGTATTCAGCAAGCATGGCGGCAACATGTCCGGCTCTACTGCCTGGCAGTTCGACGCGAAGGGTGTCATCGTGATCAACGACGTGAGCGAGTCAGTGCAAGAGATGGCGATCGAGCTTGGAGCCCAGGATCTGGATGCCGAGGAGGACGCGCTAACGATCTACACCGCGCCCAATGAGCTCTACTCGGTTACCGAGGCGTTACAGGCGGCGGGCGTAGAATTCGAAGTCAGCCAACTCACGAAAGTCGCTCAGGTAGAAACAGAGTTGTCGGAAACCGAAGCGAACAAGGTAATCGCCTTCATCGACAGCCTCGAAGAACTCGATGACGTTCAAGACGTTTACAGCACCGCCAACCTGAGTGCCGTGAGCGTACCGGGATGATGACCGAAACTGCTAACTTTCCAACGGCTCGCTGGGATGACCTACCCAAGCTGACGGCCGCCCAGATGCATCAGTTGCTGGCACTGGCCACCGGCAAGTACGGCATGGACAGCAGAGTGCTGGTCGAGCATACCGCCAGGAACCTCGTCGAGCTGGTCGAAGCATTCGCGCCCGACGGCCCGGTGCTGGTCGTTGCCGGTCGCGGCAACAACGGTAGCGGTGGCTTGGCTGCCGCACGTCTCCTGGGTGCGCGTGGCCGCAGGGTGTGGGTCGTGCCGACGCACGAGTACGAGAACTACTCCGGCACTCCCCGCGAACAGCTCGAGCTCCTCCGACACTTCGAGACGGTAAGGATCAAGAGCAGTCTGCCAAAGATGAAGTTCGGTTGCGTAGTAGATGCCGCCATCGGCACTCACCTCGAGGGTCCTCCGCGCGGCCGAACTCTCGACGTCATAACCGTGGTGAACAACCTCGCGGGTAGTTGTCCGGTACTCTCCCTCGACGCTCCCACGGGCATGCGGGTGGACGACGGCGAGGTTCCCGGAGCGGTCCTGGCGGCGTCGATGACGCTGGCCGTAGGACTGCCGAAGCAAGGCACGCGCCCGGGCGGTACGGTCGGACGACTATTCGTAGGCGATCTCGCCCTGCCGCCCACGCTCTATGCCGACCTGGGCATCGACGCTCAACGCTTCGCCGGGTTCGTCACCGAGATCTGCTGAGTCACGCTTCGAATCCTGCCGTCGATAGGAACCCGGTTCCCCATCGAGGCCGAGGAGCAGCCGTTAGCTGTACCTAAACCGCAGGATGATGTCCTGCGGATAGTTTCCGAAGGCCCGGCCGAAGATATTCACGCCGCCTACATGCCGAGCGTCGGCCTTCACCCCTATTCGCACCGACACGAACTCACTCTCCGCGAGCTTGAGGTCATCGAGTCGGGTATCGGATACCGAGAGGCCGTCGACCAGGCTGCCGCTGTTGGTCACCTGCCAAAGCTTCAGCAGCCCATATTGGGAGCTGTGCGTTTCCCACCAGCCAGGCGTGAGCCTGCCGCGCTGTCCACCGAAGTCGGCGGGACTCGTCCAGGTACCGACCTCCACCCCGTTGATCCAGAGGGTGACGTCGGAGGGCCAGTCGTCGTGATGGAGCGGGGCCTCGCTACAGACCTCCAGGCCCACGTGAACGCTGTCCAGCACTGCCGTCGAAGGAATCCGCTTGGGGAAACGGTACTCGACGTAGCCGCGGTGGAACCAAAGGAGCTGTGCCGAGAGGCGGCTCGGCTCATAAAAGGAGGCCGGGTCGTCGAACAGTCCGATTATCCCCTCCTCACTCGCCAAGCCGCAGGTCGGACTCACCTGGCAGTCGACGTAAGCACCCACCGGCATGCTCGTTTCGACCTGCTTGCCGGCGAACCTCTCCTCGCTGGGAAGGTGGAGGAGCAGGTGGTCGAATGCGCGAGTGCAGACCTTCTGAGAGCCCCTGGCCGCCGGTCGATGCTCGGTGAGCAGCAAGCCCGCCTCCTCCAGCAGGTTCACGTGCGAGTTTGCCGTGCTCACCGGTACGCCAAGCGCCTCGGCAATTTCGGTGACGTTCATTAGCCGGTCCCCCAGCAACCGCAGTATCCTCAGCCGGGGTTGCGAGGCCAAGGCGCGGAAAACCGGGGCAATCAGGGCGTCGGAACTGTCGGCTTCGAATACCAGCTCGCGGGTCTTGGGGGCCTGATCCAAGGCATCTTCCTTTCGCCATCGCCGCCGAGAGACATTGCGGCGTGTCTTCTTGCTTACCGTTTGCTCCAACAATAGTCGTAACTAATCGCCGATTTCAACCCATAGTCCCGCACATATTGACTTGCGAGAGCGAGTGCCCTTACAGTTATCGTTAAGTAACAACTAGTTTCGTGAGATAACCGAAGGGAACGCCGTGAGCGTGAGCAGTACCAGGATCTCGAGCCCCGGCAAGAGGGTGCCCATCGATCCCGCCTATCCACGTCCGCAGTTCAGACGGCGCGATTGGCTGTCGCTCGACGGATCGTGGTCGTTTTCCCCGTCGGAGCAACGCGACCCGAGCCGAGTGAAGTGGACCCACACCATTCAAGTGCCGTTCCCTCCCGAGTCCCGACTTTCCGGACTGGCGCTCGATGAGGAGCTGCCGGTCGTGTGGTACCGCCGTACTTTTCGGTTGCCCCCGGAGTGGCAGGGAAGCAGGTTCGTGCTCCACTTCGGCGCCGTCGATTACCGCTGCGAGGTGTGGCTGAACGGGCACCGGGCGGGTGGCCACGAGGGCGGGCACACACCATTCGCCATCGAGGTCACCGATCTGCTAGCTGAGGGCGAACAGGTACTGAGCGTACGGGCCGAAGATCCTCCCACCGCATTCGATATGCCGCGCGGCAAACAGGATTGGAAACCTGCCCCCCACAGCATCTGGTACCCCAGAACTACGGGAATCTGGCAGAGTGTGTGGCTCGAGCCCCTCGCCCACAGCCATATCGCGAAGTTGCGGCTGACGCCGGACCTCACCCGCTTCGCGGTCACCGCGGAGCTCGAGATAGCCGGCGCCGCAGAGGCTCTCGAACTCGAATTCGACCTGTCGCTGCACGGGAGGTCATTGGCCAAAGGCCGGGTCGCCGTTCTCGCGCCCACTTTCGTGCACACCCTCCACCTGGCCGATCCGGGCATCGACGACGCTCGAAACGAGTTGCTGTGGAGCCCGGAAAGACCCACGCTGCTCGATCTCACGCTCACCCTGCGTGGAGAAGCGGCGGTATTCGACCGAGTGGAGAGCTACGTCGGCATGCGCAGTATCGAAACCCGAGAGGGACGGTTCTATCTCAACGGACGGCCCTACTTTCAGAGGTTGGTGCTGGACCAGGGCTACTGGAGTGAAAGCCTCTTGGCCCCTCCGTCGGGAGAAGCGCTCAAGGCGGACGTCGAGCTGGCCAAGGCGATGGGATTCAATGGCGTGCGCAAGCACCAGAAGCTCGAGGACCCCCGTTACCTGTACTGGGCCGATCGTCTTGGCCTCTTGGTGTGGAGCGAGTTGCCCAGTGCCTACAGCTTTGGTTCCCAGGCGAGCCGGCGCCTGGTGCACACATGGCTCGAGGCTATCGAGCGCGACTTCAACCATCCCTCGGTTGTCGCATGGGTGCCGATCAACGAGTCCTGGGGCGTGCCCGATTTGCCGGCCTCCTCCCGGCAACGAAACCTGGTGGCGGGCCTCTACCGGCTCACCAAGGCGCTCGACGACAGTAGAGCCGTAATCGACAATGACGGTTGGGAGCATGGGACGAGCGACCTGTTTACCGTTCATGACTACAGCCACGACCCATCTCTTCTCGAACGCCGTTACGGCGACCGGGAGCGCTGGCGCAGCAACGGCCAGCGGTTCACGCCCGGTGGACGATCCCTGGTGGTCGACGGTGAAGAGCCTCCGGAAGCGGTTTTCATCTCGGAGTTCGGCGGCATCCGCTACGGGGAGGAGGCCGGTGGCTGGGGCTACAGCGAAGCCGACTCCTCTCAGTCGCTGCTCGACCGCATCTCGGGCCTGGTCGCAAAGCTGAAGGCGAGCGACGCGATCATCGGTTTCTGTTACACCCAGTTCGCTGATACCTTCCAGGAGCAGAACGGGCTCCTCTTCGCCGACCGGCGTCCCAAGATTCCGCTCGAAGCATTGGCCGAGGTCATCGGGGAGGGGGGCCGCAGCTGAATAGTTGGCATTTCAGCCGTCGTCGCAGGTTCGAATTCAGGACAATCAAGGAGGTAACCATGAAGAGACGAATTTCCCGCGCTTTCTGGCGATCGGTCATCATCACGGCACTCTTTGTCGCGGGCGGTAGCACGTTCGCGCAGAGGGTAAGCATCGATTATTGGCACGGCTTTACCGGACCCGACCTGCCTGTGATGGAGCAGTTGGTCGCCGACTTCAATGCCGCCCACCCCGACATCGAGGTGACCCCTCAAGCCATTCCCTGGGGCAACCTGTTCCAGCAGATCGAGCCGTCGGTAGCGGCCGGCCGCGCTCCGGACGTCGTCGCCGTGAATGAGGATGTGATCACCGGCTTCATAATGCGCGGCGCCCTCCAGGAAATCACTCAGGAGCAGCTCGAGCAGCATTCGATCGAGGCCGATCGCTTCTACGATTCGCTGTGGAATATCGGCATGGTGGACGACGGCGTGTACGGCGTCCCGATCAACTCCGTGATGCTGGTCATGTACTACAACCGTGCGCTGTTCGAGGAAGCGGGGCTCGATCCGAACAACCCTCCGCAGGATCGCGAATCGTTCCTCGAGGCCGCGAGGGCCCTCACGGTCGACAGCTCCGGCCGCCACCCGGGTGAAGAGGGCTTCGACTCCAGCGACCTGGAGCAGTGGGCGGCAGGTATTCCTAATCCCTGGATGGGCGGCACGATCGCCTACACCGTTGCGGCCCAGAACGGGGTTACCTTCGTGGAACCGGCGGACGAAGAGTTCCCGGTGAACTTCAACTCCGCCGAGGGCAAGGAGGCGATTCAGTTCCTGGTCGACCTCGTGACCGAGCACGGCGTATCGCCGGCAAATGCGACCGAGGGAAGCGAGATAGACGCATTCAGGCAGGGCAATGCGGCGATGAACTTCAACGGGGTGTGGATGCTGAGCCAGTACCGGGAACAGGACGGCCTGGACTTCGACGTCGCGCCCTTCCCGAATCTGGGCACCAGCGACTACAAGGTGTGGGGCGGAGCCTCTCACCTTGCGCTGCCGGTTCAGCGAGGCGGCGATGAGCGTGAGCAGGAAGCCGCTCTAACCTTCATAAGCTGGATGACCCAGCCGGAGCAGAATCTCGTCTGGACCTCGGCGGGCGGCCTTCCCACTCAGGAGGTAGTCGCCGATCATCCCGACTATCAGGAGAATCCGATGACGGCCGTAAAGGACGCCCTTCCCGACACCTTCGTTCTCACCGGTTTCCCCTTCATCGCTCAACTGAGGGCCGCCTGGGATGCCGGCTTCGAGGCCGCGCTGCTGAGCGACAAGAGCGTCGACCAAGCGCTCGACGATGCTGCGAACGAGGCCACCGCCCGCATTCGGGACGGCCTGCTGAGCCTGCCGGCTCGCTGAGGAATGTCGCCGGGTGCGGCGCGGCTTGGGCCGCCCGCGCCCGGGCTCGAAAGGAGCCTGCGCATGACCAGCACTCACCGTCGGAGTCCGGCGCTGCTTCGCCTCGACGATAGAAATCCACTGGTACCGTATCTCTATCTTCTTCCCCACGCGATCCTGTTTCTGGTATTCGTGGTCTTCCCGATCGGGTTCGGGATCTATGTGAGCGTGCACCGCTGGAACATCCTGTCGGATCGGCAGACGTTCGTCGGACTCGAGTACTATCGCGCGCTATTCACGCCCGGAACGCCACAGGCGGCGTTCTTCTGGAAGACGCTGCTCAATACCGGCTTCTTCGTCGCCGTTATCGTGCCGCTGCTCATCGGCAGCGCCCTGGGATTGGCGCTTCTGCTCCACAAGCCGGTCTGGGGGCGCGGTTTCTTCCGGACGGTATTCTTCCTGCCCACCATCCTCGCCGTCTCGATCATGGGCCTGTTGTGGCGCTGGATGTTCGAGAACGGCAGCGGCCTCATCAATGTCATCCTCGAGCGAATCCCGTTCCTCGATACGGTGCCCTTCCTCACGACCGTGGGCTGGGCCTGGGTTCCGATCATCGTAGGCACCGTCTGGTGGACGGTTGGATTCAACATGATTCTCTACTCCGCCGCGCTGGCCGGGATCCCGCGCGCTTACTTCGACGCCGCTCAGCTCGACGGCGCCGGTAGTTGGGCGCAGTTCCGTTTCGTTACCTGGCCGCTGCTCGCTCCCGTGACCCTATTCGCGGCGATAACCACCACCATCGCATCGTTTCAACTATTCGGCCAACCACACGTGATCACCGCCGGCGGACCGCTGCGCACGACGCAGAGCGTGATGATGTACATAACCGAGGAGGCCTTCACGAACTTCCGCTTCTCCTCCGCTGCCGCGATGTCGATGGTATTCGGGCTGGCTCTCCTGGTCGTCGCCGTCTTCCAGTTTCGGCTCATGTTTCGAGACACCGGAAGGGGGAACACCTGATGGCCACGGTGGCGCGGGTCCGTGAGGAGAGCGTGCCGTCGACACGGCCGCGTCGACGGCCTCGCGGCGTGGGACGCTTCCTCACCCTGGGCCTGCTGGCTCTCGTTTTCCTGGCACCCGTGTACTGGATGGCCTCCACCTCGCTCAAGACGGAGTCGGACACCATCGCACGACCGGTGCAGTGGATCCCGTTGAGCCCGACGCTGGAGAACTTTCATGCGATTTTCGCCTCCCCGAACGCGTCGTTTCTGCGCTGGACGTGGAACTCGCTTTTCACCAGCGCCGCCTTCAGCTTGTTGACGGTCGCCCTGGGCGTCATCACCGCCTACCCGCTGGCACGCATGAGATTCCCGGGACGGCAGGCCTGGTTCTGGATCCTGCTCGCCAGCATGATGGTCCCGGGGATAATCTTCCTCGTCCCCCACTACCTGATGATGATCGAGTTCGGCTGGATCGATACCTATAACGCACTCATCTGGCCGGGGGTACCCGGAGCCTTCGGCGTCTTCCTGATGCGCCAGTTCCTCGTGTCGATCCCCCGCGAACTGGAGGAGGCGGCGCGACTCGACGGCGCCAACAGCCTGCAGATCCTCTGGTACGTCCTCCTCCCGTTCCTCATCGCCCCGATGGCGGCGCTGGCCCTCTTCAGCTTCATGGCTTCCTGGAACAACTACGTTTGGCCCCTGTTCGTGGTCCATGGCGACATGCAAACGCTGCCAGTCGCCATCACCAGTTTCTCCAGCCGCTACTGGACGGCCTACGGCAAACTCATGGCCGGCACTGCGATCGCCAGCCTGCCGGTGATGATAGCTTTCCTCTTCGCCCAGCCCTACTTCATCAGGGGAATGTCACTCACCGGCCTCAAGGATGAATGAGGTTTCGGCACGAGCGGCCACACTCGGCCTACCCCGACTACCCCGCCTACCCGGCCGGTCGCCAGGAGCATGAGCACCTTCCGTTGGATCGTGGGGATCGAGAACGCCTACATTCCCGACATGGGCGTTGACGAGCTTGGCTGGACCAGGCATCGCGAACGGTGGCGCGAGGACCTCGCTCTTGCAGCGGCGGTGGGGGCGAGCGCAGTACGTTACGGCATAACCTGGCCCGAGCTGGAGCGTGCCCCCGGCGAGTACGAGTGGGGCTGGTGCGACGAGGTGGTCGACGAGTTCCACAGGTTGGGGCTGGAGCCGATCTGGGACCTCATACATTTCGGCGTTCCCGCCTGGCTCGAAGGGGGCTTCCTCGACCCCGGCTTTGTTCCCGCCATGGCTTCCTTCTGCAGCGAATTCGCCGGGCGTTATCGAGGCGCGGTAAGCAAGATCACTCCCCTGAACGAGCCGTACATAAGCACTTACTTTCGCGCAGGCTGGGGAATCTGGCCGCCTCACCTGAAGGGTCGCGAGGGATTCGTGAGGCTCCTCCATCCGATCGTCGAGGGGGTGCGGGGCGGTATCAGGGCCATACGGGAAGCGAACCCGGACGCGGAAATCTGGTTGAACGATGGCGCCGATACCTTTCACGCGGTAGCCCCCCAGCTGATCGGCGAGGCGGCGAACCGCACGTTGGAGCGCTACGCGGCCTTCGATCTGTTGCTGGGACTGGCCGTGCCGGGCCAGGAGAGCCATGAGTGGCTGGCGAGCGCAGGCTATCCGCCCGACGCGCTAGCCGAGGAGCCGGTCCAGATCGACGTCATCGGACTCGACTACTATCCCGATACCGAGCACGACCTCTATCTGGATGCCAAGGGGCACCCGGTAGTCCGCAAGGCCGAGCAACCGTTGGGCGTGCATCGCACCCTGCTCGATTACCACGAGCGGTACGGCCTGCCCCTTTATATCGCCGAGTCGAGCCACTCGGGGACGGAGCAGGAGCGCATCGACTGGATCGACTACAACCTGGCGGAGATCGCAGCGGCTACCAGGGACGGGGCCGCCGTCGTGGGCTACACCTGGTGGCCGTTGTTTGACCACATCGATTGGAACACTCTGCTACAGGAAAGAACCGGCTTCGTATGCCCGGCAGGGCTGTACCACCTCGAGCCCGGCAAGGCGGATCGGCGTGAGACTCCTGCTGCGGCCGCTTTCGGGGCGCGTGCCCAAAGGAGGACCTGACATGGAACCACGAGCGGTGCCGATGCTCCTGGCCTTGCTCCTCGCCGGACTGGCCGGAGCTCAATCGGAAAGCGGTACTTACCAGAATCCCGTCGTGCTCCCCACCGCTGCCGACCCCAGCGTTTTACGTGCCCAGGACGGAGACTTCTACCTGGTGGCGACCCAGGACAGCTGGGACGGGCGAATGGAGCACTTCCTGCCGATATTCCGCTCCGCCGACCTGGTGAATTGGGAGTTCGTTCAGGACGCCTTCTCCCTGCCCCCATCCTGGAAGGAGGGCGGAGGCTTCCTGTGGGCCCCGGACCTCAGCTTCTTCGAGGGCTCCTACTACCTCTACTACTCATACTCTCAGTGGGGTGACCCGAACCCGTGTATCGGCCTCGCGACGGCCGATCATCCGCTTGGCCCCTGGGAGGATCTGGGGCGCCCGGTGTTCTGCTCACTCGATATCGGCGTCGACAACTCGATCGACCCGTTCGTCTGGTACGAGTCGGGCGTTCGGACACTCATTTGGGGGAGCTTCAACGGTATCTACGCCGTCGAATTGGACGACGGCGGAACCACGGCGATCGGAAGCCCGTTGCTTCTGGCCGATACTCGCTTCGAAGCGCCCTACGTGCTCGAGCGCAACGACTTCTACTACCTGCTTCTCTCTTCCGGCTCCTGCTGTGACGGTGCGGCGAGCACTTACATCAACTGGGTTGGACGCTCGGACAACCTCCTGGGCCCCTACCTCGATGCTATGGGCCGGGATCTTCGCTACGGGGGCGGAGAGGTGGTCTTGTTCCGCAATGACGAGTGGGTGGGCCCGGGCCACAACTCGGTGGTACAGGACGATGCCGGAGACGATTGGATCGTCTATCACGCGATCTCTCCCGAGGAACCTCTCCTGCGCAACGGCGCCACCCGCCGGCCGGCGCTCATCGACGCCATCGAGTGGGTGGACGGTTGGCCGCTGGTGCATGGTGGCGACGGGCCGAGCAGTGAGGAGCTGCCGGCGCCCACCATCGACTGATCGTTCTGTTGCGATTGCTTGGGCGGTGCGGTGCGCCCTCTCTCCCCTGCAACCCCTTGGGCAGATTGCGCCTCGTGCTATTATTTCGCCTAGACCGTCTCGGTCCAGGAGCATTCGAGGTAGGCATTCTCACCTAGCCATTTCCACAGGCATTCCGACGTAGGCATTCCGTGTAGGAGCGAGCACCAATTATGACCATAGTCAACACCGATGCCCTCGAAGCCGACGTCTATACCTTCACGCAACGTGTTTTCGGATTGATCCATCCGACGGCGGGAGCCGCGGTGGCAGAGTTCCTCAACCGAACCGACCGAGCCATGTTGCCTGTCACCAATGCCCTCGTGTACCAACCCGGTTCACCCAGGCCGCCCGCGGCGCAGGAACGGGTGGCGGTCGCCTCCTTTTACGCGGTACCCAAGGAGCAGATCCTATGGATCAGGAGCGGCTACTTCGAAGCCGCCGCGCCGCTGGGTTACGACACCAAGCGTGTCGCCGTCTACTTCGACGACTACTGCATTGCCGGAGATATCCGCCTCCCTCACAATTCGAGGCTCAGCGACCACCTGGAACGGTCCACGCGAGACAAGCCTTTCCAGCGCCTCTTCCAGGCGACCGTTGCGCCCGCGCCCAAAGGGCCGAACCTGGACGCCGCCAACGGTCAGGAGTTCGCCGCGAGCGAAGTATTGTCGGTAAACTTCAGAAACGCGCGGGGTATCGCAGAACTCACGGCGACACGTCAAAGCGCGTACGAGCCTGCGAGTCGCGGCTCGGCCGTGGAAGTCGGCAAGCAGAAATCCGACTCGGTTTAGTTGGTTCTGGTTGCGAATAAGACCAGGAATTCCCTACTGAGGTCTGGCGTTTGCAGGTAGCTCGTACAGGATCTGCTATGGAAGCCTGGACATGGACCCACACGGAAGCTCATCTCCCCTACATGTTGTAGTTTAGAGACCTAGGTAACTTGCCAGAGGAGGCAAGGGAGAAGGCTGCATGCCTCGAGAAATAGCCAAGTTGATTCTCCTGGTCGAGGATAACGAAGACGATGTCGACCTCACCCTGCGCGCGTTCAAGGCGCAGCAGAAGACTAGGCCCTTTGAGGTGGCCGTCGCGAGAGACGGTGCCGAAGCTCTCGACTTCCTCCTCGGAACAGAGAGTACCGTTGAAGATCCATCGGCCAAAGAGAGTACCTTGCCGAGCCTGGTCCTGCTCGACATCAATCTCCCGAAGCTCAACGGCTTGGAAGTGCTAAAGCTGATGCGGGCAGACGAGAGAACAAAGTCCATTCCTGTCGTAATGTTTACAACATCCGATGATGCTGGAGACATGGCCATAAGCTACGCCGCCGGGGCGAACTCATACGTTCGGAAACCCGTTTCTTCAAAGCAGTTCGCGGAGGGTACCAGGCGAACAGCGGACTATTGGCTCTGGCTTAACTCGAGCCCACTATCTTGCAGATGGCCCGATTCGACTCGACAGTTGAATGCGAAGGAGTCGTTACCGCCCCCCCCCAAAAGTAGGGAACCGTCGTCAATCGCGGTTCATTGGGGAGTACGCGCCCTCGGTAAAACCCAAGGCCAGCACCTCAGATTCCAATATAGAAATATGGTTGAAAAACCGCGAAAAGGCCGTCGCCAAGCGGACATTTGATGGTTATAGGGACTACTCGCGCCTCTACCTGGAGCACACCTCAGAAGTTCGATAAGAAGTCAATCGCCGGGCTGCTCGGGGGACTAAAGCGACGAGATAGTGGTCTACCACTAGCACCTAAGACAGTTGAAAAGGTCCGCGTAATGCTTCGGATGATTCTGGCTTTGCAGCAGAGGAATCACTTATGCAATCCGCTCACTCAATGCAATGAACATCAACCACCAGTCACTGTTCCCCGATCTGTACGGAGCGACCGAGTTGTAAATTTCAAGCTACGGATTGAGGATTACTAGCGACTAGGGACTAGCTTCTTAGCCGATGCTTCCCCTGAGTAGGTATCGACATCGCGGATTCGACCGTCACGTCCGTGGATGACTAGTTTTGAGGTTGAGGGTCTTGAGTTTCTCGAGGCTGGGGTGACAAGCCAGGCCAGGCTTCTCTAGCGACACCGGCTCGCTTGAACCTAGGCTGTTGACGGGGCCCGGCGACAGAAACAGAGAAGAGCCTGCTCCACAAGAGGACGGGGGACAAGGATTTTCTGCATCAAAAAGAACGATGGGATTGCAGTGCCATCCAAGTGAGTCACGTGGAACAAAAAGGACAACGCCCGTGTGCAGGCATTGCGCGTGTTAGCTTGACAGAAATTAGCTTCGGGAGGGAGCTTTGTAGGACTTACTTACCAAATGCAGTTACCGCTTAATGCCGGTCGATCGGCAATTCTCTTAAGCAATACAGTTGGAGAGAAGCATGCGAGATAATCGGACGAAGAACAAGCTCCTGATTCAAGACGTAGCCTACGGCACCTTTACGCTTGTGCCGGAGCCTTCTCTGGCTGAACTCGTGGGTGCCGCCGGGTATGACTTCATCGGGATTGACATGGAGCATGCGGCCGCAGACGGGCGGACGATCGAGAACATGATTCGTGCTTCCCAATCGTACGGGGTAACGCCCCTCGTCCGGGTACGTGAGGTCGATCAGAAGACGATTCTATGGGTATTGGACAGCGGTGCCGAGGGCATAATCCTTCCTCTCATCGAGGATAGAGCGTCCGCAGAGAGAGCAGTAGGATTCACTAGATACCCGCCGCTCGGCGTGCGCACCCTATGTTCAGCTACCCGTGCCGCCGGACGCGGTGTCTACCGAGATGACTTTAGTAGCTTCGTCGACAAGGTCAACCAGGAGATTCTGATCGTAGCGCTAATAGAGACTCGGAAGGGCGTAGAGAACATCGCAGAGATCGCCGATTCGGGCATTGATGTATTTGTTGTCGGCCGGGCCGACCTCTCTATGGAGATGGGACTCGGATACGCACCCCATCACCCCTCGGTCGTAGAAGCAACGAATCAGGTACTGACCACTGTGATGAGCAAAGGAAAAACAGCCGGCGTTCTCGCATACAGCCCCGATGAAGCAATCAAATGGCAGGAGTTTGGGTGCAAGTTCATATGGTATTCGCAGCCCGAGATAATCCTTGCCACTCATTATCGAGACACGTTGAATTCCTTGAAGGCCGCGAACCGGGAACCGCAACTGAAATGAAATTAGCGTCCGATATGCAAGTTCCGATCTCTAGGGAGGGATAACGAATGCCAATCCTCGACACATTTAAGAGAGTCATAAGCAAGAGACCGAGCCTCTTGCTTATGTTGGCCATGCTAATTTTCGCGGGCTTTGCTACCGCCCAGGAAGAAATTGTGGTTCGGACGTGGGACGACTTTTCGGGTGCCGATCCGGCAAGCATTCAGGCAATTCAGAATGAGATGCTCGCACGTAACGTGTACAGCGGCTTAGTCGACTACGACGTTGACACCTACGAGATCATTCCTGATCTTGCGCTCCAATGGGAGGTCTCTGATGACGGTACGACGTATACCTTCGAATTGCGCGAAGATGTCACTTGGCACAAGGGGTTCGGTGAGTTCACTGCAGCGGATGTAAAGTATTCGTTCGAGCGAATTATGGATCCGGAGACCGCGTCGCGGTTCGCCGGGGTCTTTTCGGGAATTGTAAGTATAGAGACGCCAAATCCACACACCGTTGTTATTGAACTTGAGGAACCCGACGCGACATTCCTCCATAAGCTGACGAATTTGCGACAAGGTTCGATAGTTAATCAGGCGGCCGTTGAAGAGTTCGGCGATGACTACGCTTTCAACCCGATAGGCACCGGACCGTTCGTATTCGAAGCCTGGTCGCCCGGGGGGGACATAGTGCTCCAGAGGCACGAGGATTACTTCCGCGGACCCGCGCCCACCGAGACCATTGTCCTGAGAGTAATTAAGGAGCAATCCACAGCCGAGGCGGCCCTGATTCGAGGCGAGATAGATGTCTTCTACTACCTCACAGATCCCGATGTGTATGAGAGGCTGACCCAGGCAGAGGATTTCCAGATCGTGAGCGACGTCGGTTCATACGCGCTCGGCCTGTTCATAAATGCTCGCAACGAACCTCTTACAGATCCCCTCGTCCGCCAAGCAGTTGCTTACGGGATCAACAGGGACGCAATTGCGCAAGACTTCTTCAAGGGTCTCATGACTCGTGTCGATTCCCCGATTCCGCCCGGCGTACCTGGTCATGCCGAGGACACGATGAGTTACGACTACGATCCTGAACGAGCACAGGAACTCCTCGCCGAGGCTGGGTATCCAGACGGAGTCGGCATTAACCTTGTGACACTGACCTCGTTCCCGTTTGACCAACTCGGCACGATTATCGCTGGAGATTTGGAACGAGTCGGGATCAACGTTGATCTCGAGGTGCTCGATCGCGGTGCATTCACTGCGGCACGCAGCTCGGGTACACCCGACACCGTTATTGGCTCGTTTGCGGCTCCCCCTGATGCTGCTGCTCAGCTAATGGGTTTGTTCCACTCATCCTCCAAATCGCCTGGATTAAATGTGTCGTGGTACGACGACATAGACGATCTCCTTGCTGAAGCCGCTCAAGAATCGGATGATGAGCGCCGGCTCGCCTTGTACGGAGAGGCACAGCAGATAGTCATGGACGACATGATTTTCCTGCCGCTCTACACGCATCAGTCCACCGCAGCCCTGCAGCCCGATATCCGTGGCTATAGTGAGAACTCGAGCCGCCACGTATGGCTCTATCACGTACGCCGTGAGTAGATAGCCAGCGGCTAGTGGTTGAAGACTATCGGTCCGCTGTGTTGAAGTGAGGAAGCCTCGGGCTACCTCACTTCAAAATGTTCCTTCGCGTGCAGACGGCAGCCTTTCCTCTATGCAACAAGTTGGAGAGTCAACAAGGTGTGGATGATTGTAGGAAGCCGACTACGATCCTTTGTAATTATCCTTATTGGTCTTGTAACCTTGACGTTCTTCGCGGTGAGACTCCTGCCTGGAGACCCCGCGCTGTTTATGTTGGGCGACTATGCCACAGAACGAAGCCTGGCTGATCTCCGCAATCGCCTGGGTCTCGATCGACCGCTTTACGAGCAGTACGCCATGTACTGGAAACAGATTGCCTTTGGGGACTTGGGTTCGTCACTAGTCACAAGAAGGCCGGTCGTTCGAGACATTCTCGGCGTTTTGCCACCAACCATAGAATTGGCCACTCTCGGGACGATCATAGCGGCCCTTATAGGCATCCCGCTCGGTGCCTTGTCCGCAATCAAACGACGATCCTGGATCGACTACCTCGCAATGTCCGTTGCGTTGCTCGGCGTCTCAATGCCCCTATTCTGGCTGGGAATGCTTTTGCTACTAGTCTTCTCGCTATTTCTTGGCTGGTTCCCATCAACTGGTCCACCTCGAGATGCTGGCTTCGCTGTCCGTATATATTATGCGTTCCTCCCATCGCTTACTTTGGGAATCTACATGGCCGGCCTGTTGAGTAGAGTTACAAAGTCTGCCGTGTTGGAAGTCGTTCGTGAGGACTTCATCAGGACCGCCCGTTCAAAAGGTCTTCACGAATACGCCATTACCGTGCGCCACATACTCAGAAGTAGCCTTGTACCCATAGTCACTACGATTGGGCTCTACTTTGCGATACAGCTGGGCGGCACCGTCTTGGTCGAGACTGTATTCGCTCGTCCTGGGCTAGGATCCCTCTTGGTTTCTGCGGTCTTCAACAGGGATTATCCAGTGATCCAGGGTGTCATTCTTTTCTTCGCACTTCTACTCCTAATCATCAATCTTGTCACCGACCTGATAATCAGTTTCCTCGATCCAAGAATTCGTTATTGAAAGCCGATCCACCGACCCGATTGGCGGCTGGGAACCAATGGAGGACATCATGGTACGAGCCTTTTCTGCAACCGGTAACCTTGGCTATGGATTCCCCACAACATCCCTCGAAAACGCTCTTGTGGAACCGCCTACGTTCCTCGGCGTTGATGCGGGATCGACCGATCCGGGTCCGTATTACCTGGGTGATGGAAAAGCCTTCGTTTCCCGAGCCTCCTGTAAGAGGGATACTCGATTACTACTAAGAGCTGCACTGCAGCACTCGATTCCCCTCGTGATCGGCTCTGCTGGAGGTACTGGCAGCAATGTTGGCGTCGACTGGCTATTTGAGATCATCGAGGAAATTTCACGTGAGGACGATCTTCACTTTCGAATCGCCGTTATCCGGGCCGAGCCTGGACGCGACAAGCTTGGCGCCCTCCTTCGGCAAGGGAGCATTCACTCCTTGACCGGGGCTCCAGGTTTAACGCCAAGAAGGTTAGAGGACGCCGCTCGCATCGTCGCGATGATGGGTCCCGAGCCGATTCAGGACGCGCTCTCCCGCGGAGCAGACGTTGTCGTCGCGGGTCGCTGCAGCGATGCCGCGTTATTCGCTGCGGTCCCACTTTCCAAAGGCGTCCCGGCCGCGGTGGCTTGGCACGCCGGGAAGATCATTGAATGCGGTGCAGCCATCGCAATTCCTAAGAGTAGCGACTGCCTGATCGCCCATCTCGAGACCGACCACTTCGTCCTTGAGTGTCCGAACCCAGAGAAGCGAATCCGCAGAGAGAACGTCGCAGCTCATACGATGTACGAAAACGCGAATGCTTTCCTTCTTCACGAACCGGGTGGCATACTCGATGCCAGCTCAGCTGTCTTCGAGCAGATCGATGACAGACGGGTCAAGGTATACGGGGCAACGTTCGAGAGAACACAGCCCTACACCGTCAAGCTTGAAGGCGTTCAGAGGGCGGGATATCGGTGCATAACAATTGCTGGGACGCGCGATCCAAAGCTGATCGCGATCATCGATGAGTATTTGGCTTCGATCAAGGTTGAGCTTGATCGAAAGGTAAGCGATATATATGAAGACGAGGCCGACTATGAAGTCGGCTTTCGAACCTACGGAAAATCCGGTGTAATGTCTGAGCGCGAGTTCAAGCAGGAATTACCGTACGAGTTGGGTCTCGTCATCGATGTCGTAGCTCCCTCGCAACTCATGGCAAATGACATCCTGGCCCTGGCGAGGACGCTTGCCATGCATAGTCACTTTCCGGGTCGCCTGTGTAACGCTGGTAATCTTGCTTTTCCCTTTTCTCCGTCGGACGTTCAGACCGAGCCAGTTTACGAGTTTACTGTGAACCACACAGTCGAGCTCGAGGATCCCTTCGAACTCTTTCCCATCGAAATAAGGAAGCTTTGAGGAGCAATGATGCCAAGACTCGATGAACTTGCTGGAATCGTTCGCAGCAAGAACGCCGGACCTTTCGTTCTGACCTTGGATCTCTTGTTCGATTCGCAAGAGGAGTACGCCCTGGTCAAAGACTCGGGAGCAATCACCGCTTCCCGAGTAGCTTCACTCTACGGGGTGGACGAGAGCGACGTCTTGCTTCAACACTTCGATTCTGCGTGCGGAATAAAGATCTCCATGCCACGCCTCGTGTCCTCCGGCCACGCTCGCGATACTGACGTCTATGGGGCGCAACAGCACGCTCCTCTGCTTGGAATCGAGATTGCGGTGCCAAGTGGTGGACATTCGTGAGGGATCTCCATGTCTAGTGCGTTGCGAGTCGTGGCTATGCAAGGTATTTCCTGCACGCTCGACGTGGCAGAGAATACGGAGAAATTGCTGCAGGCGATGGAGGCGACCCTCGATGCAGAGCCAGACCTACTCGTGCTCAGCGAGCTGGCCAACGTGCCCATGTTCACTTCGGAGTCGATCGATCGCCACTTTCAGATGGCTGAATCGATTCCGGGACCTACAACCGAGAAGATTCGTGAGTTTTGTGCCAGAAGTAATGTCCATGTAGTATTTCCGATGTTTGAAAGGGCGGCGAGCGGCCGCTACTTCAATAGTGCCGCGGTCATTTCCCCCGAAGGATTGATCGAGGGCACTCTTCCTGACGGTCGTACAGTTCCTGCGTTCAGGAAGTTACACATTCCGGCAAGCACGGATCCCGATGGCAGCGTTAGGTCAAACGAAAAGTTCTATTTCTATCCGGGTCCGGGCTTCGCAGCCTTCGACACCAAGCTCGGGCGTCTCGGAATCCTGATTTGTTGGGACAAACGTTATGCAGAAGCTTGGCGAATATGGGGATTACTGGGGGCGTCAATCGTGATCAATCCGATCGCCACCTGGGGAACTTGGCGGGGCAGCACGTACCTTGACGAACTTCGGATTGCTGCGATGAACAATCAATATTACGTCGTGGGCTGTGCGAGGGCCGGTAGAGATTCTATCGGATACGAGAAGGCTTATGTCGGGGGCGCTCACATCGTAGGACCAGATGGGAACGTGCTTTCCAGTCAGCCGGACGAAATCGAAGGCCATTACATTTGGGCGAATCTGGACTTGTCCGAGGTGGACCGGCATCGGAGGATGACTCCGATCTATCGAGACAGGCGACCTGAACTCTACAGCCTTCTTACTGATAATCGCTTCTAATTGTCCTGTTGGTTGTCGTTGCTGGAGGAGAAAGGAGTATTTTGAGCAAGGATGTAAGGCTATGGATCGGGTTTTCGATGGTCGCAGTTGTTGTTGTGATGGCTGTTTTGGGCATTCTAGAAGTCTTCGGAGACCCGAATGAGACTGATTTGGGACAGCGATTATTGCCCCCATCAAAAGAGCATCCGCTAGGCACCGATCATTTCGGTCGCGACTTGTTGGCACGAATCGTTGGAGGCGCGACTATATCACTTCAGGTGAGCCTGGCGGCGGGGGTAATGATTCTTCTACTCGGTACCACGCTAGGAATCGTTGCAGGCTTCTTCCGCAACGCGTTGGGCTCCGCAGCTGTAAACGTAATCGATACGCTCCTCGCGATCCCTCCATTGATTCTTGCGATTCTTGCTGTTGCCACGATTGGTGCTGGGGTGTTGAACGCAACTGTCGCGATAAGCTTTGCGCTGGCACCGCGCCTTGCCCGGATCGTAAGAAGCGTCGTGTTGTCCCTTCGCGAGCGAGTTTTCGTGGAAGCTGCCGGCGCCCTTGGAGCCAGCGAGCTCCGAGTGCTGATTCGCTACATACTTCCAAACGTCGCCCCCGTTGTTCTTGTGACAAGCTCGATCCTTATCGCTAACGCGATCGTAGTAGAAGCGTCACTCAGTTTCTTGGGCCTTGGCACCCAGCCTCCGAATCCAAGCTGGGGGCTGATCGTCAGTGAGGGCCGACAGACGCTAAGGTCCGCCCCATGGAACTCGGGGTCGGGCGGTGTTGCGATTATGTGGCTGGTACTCGGCCTGAATTTGCTGGGCGACGCGGTCAGGGATCGGTCGGACCCTCATTTGAGAAGAGAGCTTGATAAGGGCTAGATTGCTTCAATCTCGCTATCGATATAAAACATCGCTCGGACACCTTCTCTCATCCCAGGGCTTGCAATAAATCCTCCCCGTCTTGTAGGTGATATACAAAACTACACGCATTTTGGGACACAGAGTTTCTCGACTTTGCTGGAGGCCTTGTCGTGAGCGACAAAACTATTGTGGCGCCGGATCTGGACAAAGGCACCGCGGCCTTTCCTGTTATTGAAATGTATAGCATCATCACAATCGACGTCGCTCGCCGACGCGAGCAAGGTGAGACCAAGGTTCTCGAGCGCGTCTTCTTGCCTAAGTGGAAGGAGGGCGGCGTCAAGGCCGCGTTCGTCACCGGCGACTCTCCACCTCAGTGCCCGCTCGGAAAGGAATTCCCACTGGAAAATGCTCTCTTCCTCACTCAGGCAATGCTGCAGGACATCGCGGAGTCGGATGGACGCGTAGTCATTGGCTATTCCGCTGTTTTCGGCCGTTGATTCTGTTTTTATCCGGTCTGGCTCACTTGCGACGAAATACTGTCCTCTCTAGGTTACGCCAAACATAAGAAGGGCGGGTATCGGCCACAGCATCGTGAGCAGGTTGCGAGGGCGATTGATTCCACGAACCATCGCCGACCAACTGGGTCATGCCAAGCCTTCGTTCACCCTCGACCGCTACAGCCATTTCTTCGAGTCGCAGTGGCAGAGAAGCATCGTTGATTACGCTCGCTCTTGACCACGCCGGCAACCCCCGACGAGCTCAACTGAGCCGATAAGCATTGCGATCAGCATTAGAAGGCACCCAAACAGGAAGCCCGGCACTCGGCCGGGCTTCTCTATTTCCGTCTAGGACGGCTCTTTTTTTGGTAGGCGCGGGCAGGATTGAACTGCCGACCTCTACAGTGTCAATGTAGCGCTCTCCCACTGAGCTACGCGCCTGCGTGGGTCTCTGCTTTGGAGGCGCCGACCGGATTCGAACCGGTGAATGGAGGTTTTGCAGACCTCTGCCTTACCACTTGGCTACGGCGCCGAAGCGAAAGTGAATGTACCACGCTCCCTTCGAGGTGTCAACGCGAAATGAGCGAAATGTGCCGTGCTGCACGAGTACGCGGCCCGATTCACAGAAGTCGTTCTGATGGCGCGACACAGGTCTCAAGGGGTACCTCGCCATGAACGCCACACCTGGCGGAGTAGCCGAGGAGCAGATATTAAAGCCAGGGTTCGGAGGTGGCGTAGGGCACCAGCCGTAGCGTTGGACTGGTGAACATCTGCCGCAAATCCTGCACACCGCTCTTGATGTCTCCACCCACGTAGTTCGGGTTGTACCCCTCCAGGTCGCTTGCGGTTCGTACGTGGCGCGCAAGCACCAGCTCCTCGAAGCCGGGAGCGTAGCGCTCGATTTGACCTACGATGGTCGCCGACACGTCGCGATCCGAGCCGTGAGGAACGTGGCAGTAGGCCCAGGCGGTGTGTTTGCCGGCAGGAGCCCGCGTCGAATCGAACAGCGACTGCTGCGCCACCAGCACGAAAGGGCTCTCGTGGTGATAACCGCGCCACGCTGCTCTCTCCCCTGCTGCGATCTCAGCCAAGCTCCTGCTTAGATGCACAGTTCCAGCCCTGCGGCAATCGCCGGCGGTCCAGGGGATCCGGTCCGGTCAAGGCAAAATCCACCTTGCAGCCGCCGGGGCCGTAGCGGTACCTCGCCAACTGCCGGCGGTAGCGAGGAGTCAGGCGTCTTCCTGCCAGTTGCAGCAGCTGGCGGGGGCTCACGTCAAGGAAGAGCAGACGCGCTGGGGGTAGCTCCTCTAGCGACTCAATGTAGCGACCCGTCTCGATTGTGCCGCCCAGCGAACGGAAATAAGCCGACAGTGAGGGACCGCGCTTGCTCGCCGCTGAAGGCCCGTTGGGCCAATGTGGCCGCGGGGAGCAAGGTGGGCAGTCCGAAGCGGGCGGCCGCCAGCGGGCGGCGCGGGAACTTGAGCGGTCCCAATAGATCGTCAAAGAGCGCGTCCTGCTCGCGAACAAACGGAAGCATCAAGTGAAGGTACCGTGTCCCGTCGGCCCTCAGTTGAGCGGCGGTGTCCTCGACAGAACGCTCGAGCACCACCGCATCGCCGCCACCAAGTGGATGGGCCAGCAGTGCAGGTGGGTGTAGCAACCGCAATCAATGCTGGTCTAGCGGCAGTGAGCGAAAGAATGGCGACGCTGCAGCAAGCGGAAGAACAGCGGCACAACTACTATCGTGAACAAAGTCTGGGAGGGTGAGTTCTTCGTTAGGGAGAAATAGTGATACCTTCCACTCGCTTTCAGGTCACCTCGCGGTCACACCCGCGGCCCCTCTACCTAGAGTTACCATTGCGTCATGCCCTCGGAGCAGCGAAGCTTTGCCCACCTCCACCAGCACACCGCCTACAGCCTGCTAGACGGCGCAGCTAGGATAAAAGACTTGATCTCCTGGGCAAAGGAGGTGAGCCCCGACAACCCGGCCGTTGCGATGACGGACCATGGGAACATGCACGGCGCGGTCGAGTTCTACAAGGCCGCGGAGAGTGCCGGGGTGAAACCGATAATCGGTTTCGAAGCGTACGTGACCCCTGGCTCCCGCTTCGACAAACGTCGACCCTCCTCGAAGCTCGATGGCGGATACTTCCACCTGACCCTGCTGGCAAAGAATTTCGTAGGCTACCGGAACCTCTGCAAGCTCAATTCTCGTGCATGGCTCGAAGGGTTCTACATGAAGCCGCGCGCCGATCACGAGCTGCTACGCGAATACAGCGAGGGCGTCATAGCACTGTCCGGCTGCCTGGGAGCCCAGATCCCACGCTCCGTACTCGACCTGGGGGAGGATGCCGGCGAGGAAGCGCTACGCCAATACCTCGACATCTACGGCGAGGACTTCTTCATCGAACTACAGGACCACGGTCTCGACGAGCAGCGGCGAGTCAATCCGGTCCTCAAGTCGTTCGCCGACCGTTACGGACTCGGAATGGTCGCTACCAACGACGGTCACTACGTACGGCGTGAAGACGCCAAGGCGCACGAAGCGCTCCTCGCCATCCAAACGAAGACGACCCTCTCGGACCCGAAGCGATTCCGCTTTCCCTGCGACGAGTTCTACGTCAAAACGCCGCAGGAGATGGCGACCGTCATCCCCGAGAGCGAGTATCCGGGGGCATTATCGAACACGCTCCGGGTAGCCGAAATGTGCGACCTCACGCTTCCAATTGGCCCCAACCGCGTCTATCAGATGCCGGAGCTGCCTCTCCCCGAAGGTCGAACGCTGGCCGAACAGCTCCGAATTCAGACCTACCAGGGCTTGATCTCGCGCTACTCAGCGATCGGTGAGGACCTGTACCGCCATTACCTGGCGGCAGCGAAGGGCGAGCATGGATCCACAGTCGACAAGCCAGTCGAGGATGCAGTAAAGAAGGCTTCGTCGTCACTCGACGATGTGCTGCTGGAGCTCGCCCGCTTGGGCGAAGGGGGCCGCAGACCCAAGACCGAGGACGAGACCTACGACAGCTATGAGTACGCCCATCTCGCCGCACTCAAGGAGCAGTGCATGGACACCGAAGCGGTAGGGATACTCGAGCGCGCCGAGTTCGAGCTGGGCGTGATCATCGCCATGGGATTCCCCGACTACTTCCTGATAGTCTCCGACTTCATCAACTGGGCAAAGGATCAGGCTATTGCCGTAGGGCCGGGGCGTGGCTCTGGTGCTGGCTCCATTGTGGCGTTCGCCTTGCGCATCACCGATATCGATCCGCTCGAGTTCGGATTGCTCTTCGAGCGCTTTCTCAACCCGCACCGCATCAGCATGCCCGACTTCGACATCGACTTCTCCGATGTTCGGCGGGGAGAAGTGATCGAATACGTACGCCGCAAGTACGGCGAAGACCGGGTGGCGCATATCGCAACCTTCGGAACGATGGCTTCGCGGGCCGCAATCAAGGATGCCGCCCGGGTGCTCGAGGCTCCGTACTCCGATGCCGACAAGGTGAGCAAACTCATTCCAGTGGTGTTCGGCCGCTCGGTCACGATCGAGAGGGCGCTGGAAGAGGTATCGGAGATGCGGGAGCTCTACGAGGCCGGCGCCAAGGAGTATGTCGATGTGGCCCGTAGTCTCGAGGGGCTAACCCGCCACGCTTCGGTACACGCGGCGGGTGTCATTATCTCGCGGGACCCGGTCCAGGAGCTCGCGCCGGTGTTCCGCAGCGGGGACGGCCCGGTCGTATGCCAGTACGACATGGGCTCGATCGAGGAGCTCGGCTTCCTCAAGATGGACTTCTTGGGCCTACGAACCCTCTCGTTCATCGAGGCTGCGGTAAAAATCGTTCGCGAGTCGCGCGGCGTGGAGTTGGACCCCGACTCTTTCCCTGCCGGTGATGCGAAGACGTTCGAACTGCTGTCCAGGGGCGACGCGGCCGGCGTCTTCCAGTTCGAGAGCCCTGGGATGATAGACACGCTCAAGAAGCTCAAGCCGCGCCGGATTCAGGACTTGATCGCGGTTTCGGCGCTCTACCGGCCCGGTCCGATGGAGAACATCCCCAGCTACATACGACGGCACCACGGAACTGAGGAGGTGCAGTTCGACGACTTCCCCGAATCGAGGGAATTACTGGCGCCCATCCTCGAGGAGACCTACGGCATCCCCGTCTACCAGGAACAGATAATGCAGATAGCGCAGGCAGTCGCCGGCTACTCACTCGGCGAGGCCGACCTGTTGCGCCGCGCGATGGGCAAGAAGAAAATCTCCGAGATGGAGAAGCAGCGCAAACTGTTCGAGGATGGCGCTTCAACCAAGGGGATAAGCAATAAAGAGGCTAACAGGATTTTCGATCTGCTCGAAAAGTTTGCAAATTATGGGTTCAATAAGTGCGTAATTGGCAGCACTCAGATCGTGCTGGGGAGTGGCGAGGTGGTGTCGGCTGAAGAGCTTTACGGACGTGAGGTTGGGGGCGAACGGGTGCTGAGTACCCGGAAGGATTTTACCCTCACCGACAGCGCGATTGCCGATGTGGTGGAAAACGGCATCAAGCCGGTCTTTCGACTTTCGACCTCTCTGGGAAAGGAGATAACTGCCACTGCCAATCACCCGTTCCTCACTCTGGGGGGATGGAAGAATCTTGAGGAACTGGAGGTAGGTGATCGCATTGCATCACCGCGGGTGGTTCCCATCGACGGTGTTGTGTCGTGGGCAGAGCACGAGCTTGTCCTGCTCGGCTGGATGGTGTCCGAGGGAAATACCTGCCACCCAAGTGGCGCCTACCTCTACAACAGTGACAAAACCGTTGTGGACGACATGCTACAGGCAGCAAACAGGTTTCCCAATACCACACCACAAGTAGTACAGAGACCTGAACGTGCCGACGGGTACGCGATCTATCTGGGTACGGGTAAACGAGGCTCCGCCAGTAATGGGAGATCGGGAGTTCGGCTCTGGCTGGAAAGCCTTGACCAGATCGGGTATGGCGCGAACGAGAAGCACTTTCCGCCGGAGGTGTTTCGACTAAGAAATGAATGTCTAGCTATCATGCTCGGCCGCTATTGGTCGGGCGACGGCTTCGTCGCGAGTACCGGAAATACTACGCCTTACGCGGCTACGTCGTCGTTAACACTCGCTCGGCAACTCCAACACCTGCTGCTGCGCTTCGGGATAGTAGGTCGCTTGAGCCGAAAGGAATTTAGCTATCGGGGGGGCCGGATCGGATATACGGTTCAGTTGGTCGGACGACGTGGTATCGAGGCGTTCCTTTCCCAGATCGGCCCGCACATCCTCGCAAAGGACGAGCAGCTGGACTTCCTGCGGAAACGGCTCGAGGGCGTACCACCCGATCTCGAAAGCGTCGATACGATCCCGAGCGAGGTCAAGCGCTTGGTTGACGATGCTCGGCGGTCCAAGGGTCTCACGTGGCGTGCGCTGGAGGAGCAGAGCGGAGTATGCGTCAAGGAATTCTATGGAGGTTTGCGTGCCGGCAAGAAAGGCTTCAGGCGCAGCACCATACGGAAGCTTGCAGCTTTTCTCGGATCCCAGGTTCTCATGAACACCTGCAGTGACGACATTTTTTGGGAAAGGGTAGTCGCGAAAGAAGCAGCCGGGTCGGAACGGACTTACGACCTCGAAGTTCCGGGAACCCATAACTTCGTCGCCAATGACATCATCGTCCATAACTCGCACTCGGCCGCATATGGCGTGTTGTCCTACCAAACCGCATATCTCAAAGCCAACTATCCTGTCGAATTCGCCGCTTCACTGCTCACAGTCGAAAGAGCGAACTCCGACAAGGTGGCGCAGTACGTGGCAGACGCGCGGCACTTGGGTATCGATGTCCTGCCGCCCGAAGTAAACGAGTCACGAAGTGACTTCACGCCTGTGGGCGAAGTTATTCGTTTTGGGCTCTACGGGATCAAGAACGTGGGCGATGCAGCCGTTAACCACGTTCTCGAGGAGCGCAAGCGCGGCGGCGCCTTCAAGGATCTGTTCGACTTCTGTCGGCGAACCGATGCCAGTCTGGTCAACCGACGGGCGCTGGAACATCTGATCAAGTCGGGGGCGTTCGATCGGCTAGGCGACCGCTCCGACCTCCTGCGGAATCTCGAGTCGGCGACGAAGTGGGGCTCTGCTCAGCGCGAACAAGCGGCGCTGGGGCAGTTCAGCCTCTTTGGCGACGAGGAGTTGCAACCGCCACAGATGACCAGCGGTGAGCCCTTCGGGGAGCTGGAACTGCTTCGCTTCGAGAAGGAGGCCTTGGGCTTGTATATCTCCTCGCACCCGATGGCCTCCTACCCTGGCCTCTCCGACGCTGCCTCGTGCCCGGTCGACTCGGTCGATGCCTGGTTCGAAAAGCAGCGCGCCGAACCGGGATTCAAGGGAAGAGCGCGAGTAGCTTTGGCCGGAATCTTGCAGAGTGTGAGCAAACGCCCCACGCGCAAAGGGACCATGATGGCGCGTTTCGAGATCGCCGACGAAAGTGGTGCGAGAGAGGTCGTTGCCTTTAGTCGCACCTACGACGCAATTGCCGATCTCCTACTGGAGGACGCTCCCGCGGTGCTGGTGGCCGAGCTCTCAGAGGACGGGGATGCCCTACGCCTGGTAGCCGACCGCTTGATCCGCTGGGATGCTAGGGGTCAGCTACCCGAGATGGCCATCGTCGAGTTCGATCTGGCGGATGTGAGTATGCATCATCTCGAGGAGTTGCGGTCGCTGCTGGACGAGCACGTTGGCGTCACCCCGGTAAGGTTGAGGTTCGATTCCTCTAGGGGTCACGTCAACTACGCACCTGAGGGTCTGCGGGTAGACAAGGAGCGTCTGGCCGAGCTCGAACGAAGCTGTCCCTGGGTACGCACACGAGTAACGCTCGACCGCGACGCCCTGTTGGCGCCACGTGCTACCGCTGCCTATGGCGCGCCGAGGCCCACGGCCACAGCCGACGTGCCCTTCTGAGAACGTGGCCTCAAAAGACTCGGCTTTGGATGACGCGGCCTGCAAGGAACTCGAGTTTTGATGGCTTGCTCTCGGGACTCGAGCTTCCAAGCGCTCTGCCCGGTGTTGCTCAGCTCAGCGCTGCCCCGGCACGTCTGCCTGCTCACTCATTCCTTCGGCCTTGCGCTGAAGGTCGATCTGGGTGACGGCCATCTTGAACGATTGCGCCGAGGTGGATCCGTGCAGGCCGGTCTCGTAATCGATCAAGTCTCGGGCGTAGAGCTCGGCGAGATGATCGTCGAAGAGTTGCATGCCGTCGAGCTTGGAGTCGCGAAGTGCGTCGTAGAGCTCGTGCGAGCGCTCCTCATCCTTGATGAGGTCTTTTATTCGCAGCGTGCCCTTCATTATTTCCATCGCGGCGACGCGTCCCTTTGGTTTACGAGGAAGCAGTCTTTGCGACACTATTCCCACCAGCGATTCGGCGAACAAGATGCGTGCCGTCTCGCGCTCGTGGGGAGGAAACAGCTCCAACACGCGGTTGACGGTACGCACCGTGTCGAGAGTATGGAGTGTGGAAAAGACCAGGTGTCCAGTTTGAGCCGCCGAGATAGCGGCGGACGCTGTCTCGTAGTCGCGAATCTCGCCAATGAGGATGACTTCGGGATCCTGTCTCATTGCCGCCACCAGTGCCGCTGAGAAGGAGGGGGCATCCTGCCCGATCTCCCGTTGGACGACCACCGACTGGTCGGGATTGTGCAGGAACTCCACCGGGTCCTCGACCGTGATGATCATCTTGTTGTGGGTTTTGTTGATCTCGTCGATGATTCTGGCGAGGGTAGTCGACTTCCCCGAGCCGGTAGGCCCGGTTACGAGTACAAGACCCTTCTCCTGATCTCGGAAGTACTGGAGAATCTCCTGCGGCAAACTTACTACCTTCAACTGCTCGGGACTCGAGTTGATAACTCGCAGCACCGCACTCACCGACCCGCGCTGGCGAAACAAATTCGCCCGGAAGCGCCCTAGACCGGCGACCGAGTAGGCGAGGTCCACCTGGTTAAGTTCCCTGAAGATCGCGAGCTGGCGCTCATTGCACATGATCTCGGCGAGGCCCTCCGTGGCGCGCGGCGAGAGCTTTGAGTCGCTAACAGGAATGAGCCGACCGTTGACACGGATCATCGGCCGCAAGCCGGCATGCAAGTGAATGTCGCTGGCCCCCTTTTCGATGAACGAGGCGAGCATTTCGTGAAACTTCATAGTGGTTATCGTAAAGGGAGGTGCTGACGGTAAACTTACGGAATCTCTCCTCTCCGTTACCCAAGTTGTGACCCAAACGCAAACAACAGGAATTTCACACCTACCGTATACACTGACCTGCATGAAAGTAGCTCGGAGGATCAGATGGCACGCGTATTTTCAGTCGCTCTAATAGCCCTGCTTATCGTTGCAGGCGGAGTATGGCTCGATAGCAGAAGAACGGCGGACGGAACCGTAGCCAGCACGGTCGCCGCCCAGGAGGCGCTGCCGGAGGCGACACAACCGAGTGCGCCGCCGGGGTTCGAGTTGGTGCTGCCCCTTGCCGACGAGCAGACGCTCTCGTTCGCAGTAGCAGAGTCCGTGCTGGAGGACGGGGCCGATTATCACGCTCTTCTCGACACGACCAAGGGCCAAATCCTCATCGATCTCCTCGAGGAGCGAGCCCCCAAAACGGTGAATAATTTCGTGTTTCTGGCGCTCAACCGCTACTACGAGGGAGTGCCGTTCCACCGGGTGCTCGAAGACTTCATGGCCCAAACAGGCGATCCCACCGGAACCGGCCGTGGCGGCCCAGGCTATACGTTTGCCGATGAGATACATCCGGAACTCCAACACGACGCGCGCGGGACCGTCTCCATGGCTAATTCCGGTCCCGACAGTAACGGCTCACAGTTCTTCATCACGCTCGTGCCCACGCCCTGGCTCGATGGCAGGCATGCAGTCTTCGGCCAAGTTATCGAGGGCGAGGAGGTACTCAGTAAACTCCAGCGGGTCGATCCGAGCTCGCCCACGGCGGTGTTGCGTTTCGATGGCGCCTTGGCCCAGCTCGCGGCGGAAGGAGTGACCCTCGACGGGCCGGGCGACATGAGCCTCAGGGATCATCTCGAACAGGAGCTCGGCGCGCTGCCGGCGGTGGGTCAAACGTTCAATATCGGCGAGCACGTAGGAGTCGTGGGCCGGGTAGACGGCGTGCCGACTGCCGGATTCTTTCCTATGCCCGATACATTAGAGGCCGTCAACATCCTGGTTCGCGCTAGTGACGAGGCCAATGCCGACGAAAGCGGTACCGCCGGTGACGGCGGAAGTGGGGAGGAACCGCAATGACAGACGAGACGCAGGGCTACAGCCCGTTAGAGCCGAAAGAAGAGCGTACTACCTCCTTCAAGGGCGCCGAGGAGATACTCGAGCCCGGCGCCGATTACCGCGCCCGTGTCAAGACGAACAAAGGCACGATCATCATCGACCTCTTCCAGGATCAGGCGCCACGTACGGTGAATAACTTCGTGTTCCTGGCGCTCAACCGCTACTACGATGGGGTGCCGTTCCACCGCGTGCTCGAAGACTTCATGGCCCAAACAGGCGATCCCACCGGCACCGGTCGCGGAGGCCCGGGATACACCTTCGCCGACGAGGTCGACAGCGAAGTCACGCACGACGCCCCGGGAACGATATCGATGGCGAACGCCGGGCCCGACACCAACGGTTCGCAGTTCTTCATCACCTTCTCGGCCACACCATGGCTTGATGGCCGACACACCGTTTTCGGCCGTGTAGTAGAGGGCGAGGAGATACTTGGCACGCTGCAACGCGTCGACCCGAGTAGGCCCTCAAGGGTGGAACCGGACAGAATCGAGCGGATCACGATCCTTACCGCCGCCTGAAATACCGGCCCTCGTAACGATAAATACCAGGGAAGGCTCGACTCACTATGAGGATCTAGTCTGGGGCGAGAGGTAGCACCTCCAACGCCCGATTCGTCACATGCGAGCGAAGGTGGGAGATGAACACGTCGCGCGCCACGCCGTTGCGGTTGGGTTCCTTGCGCGACCGGTATGAAACCGTGCCGGCCGCGAGTTCCTGGTCACCGATGATGAGAGTGTATGGAACCTTCATCAGCTCGGCGTCGCGCACCTTTGCGTTCATTCGCTCCGGCCGATCGTCGACATGCGGGCGAAGGTTAACTGCACGTAGTTGCTCCTCGATCTCCCTGGCTCCCGAGAGATGCCGGTCGGCTATCGGCACGATACGCACCTGCTCCGGCGACAGCCACAGCGGGAAGTCGCCGGCGAAATGTTCAATCAGGAAGCCGATGAGCCGCTCATGGGTACTCAGCGGAGCCCGGTGCAAACAGAGTGGGGTGCGGCGTGTACCGGTGTCGTCGACGTACTCCAGTCCAAAGCGTGCCGGTTGGGCGAAGTCCACCTGGTTGGTGGCCAGAGTGAACTCCCGTCCGATGGCGCTCTTGATCTGAACGTCGATCTTGGGACCGTAGAATGCCGCTTCATCGTCGGCTTCGATGAAGTTGATGCCGCCGTCCACCAGCGCTCGCCGTACCATGTCCTCGGTCTTCAACCACAACTCCGGCTGGTCGACGTACTTCTTGCCCAGCCCCTCCTTGCTGTGCTTGGAGAGGCGCATGACGTACTCGTCAATGCCAAATAGTTTGAAGTAGTCGAGGTACATGCCGATTACCCGCATGAACTCGTCCGCAAACTGCTCCTCACCGCAGTAGATGTGGGCGTCGTTCATCTGCAGGCTGCGAACGCGCATCAGACCTACCAGAGCGCCATGATCCTCGTAGCGGTAGCAAGTGCCGTATTCGGCGAAACGCAATGGGAGTTCCCGGTAGCTGCGGGTCTTGCTGGCGTAGATCTTGTGGTGGAACGGGCAGTTCATCGGTTTGAGGAAGTAGCGCACATTATCCAGTTCCATCGGTGGGAACATGTCTTCCTCGTAATGCTCGAGGTGGCCGCTCTTGGCGAACAGGTGCTCCTTGCTCACGTGTGGAGTGCGAACCCGCTGGTAGCCGGCCTTCCACTCCATCTCCTTGGCAAGCGCCTCGATCTCATCGGCCATCACCGTGCCGCGAGGAAGCCACAGAGGTAGACCCGGGCCGATGTCCTCATCGAGGGTAAAAAGCTCGAGCTCGGCGCCCAGCTTGCGGTGGTCACGCTTCTTCGCCTCCTCGAGCTGCCACAAGTGATGCTCGAGCTCCTCCTTCTTGGCGAACGCGACGCCGTACACCCGCTGCAGCATCGGCCTGCTCTCATCGCCGCGCCAATAGGCCCCGGCCAGGCTCATCAGCTTGAAGTGCTTGGGAATCGATCCGGTGCGCGGCAGGTGCGGTCCCCGACAGAGGTCGGTGAAGCCGTCGCCGCCACCCTGCTGGTAGAAGCTCAAGGGGGCGTCTTCGGGGAGATCCTCGATAAGTTCGACTTTGTATGGGTCACCCAGGAGGCGGTACCGTTCGAGGGCCTCCTCCCGCGGCAATTCATAGCGGTGCAACTCCAGGTTCGAATCAACGATCCGCAGCATCCGCTCCTCGATCTTGCTCAGGTCGTCGGGAACCAGGGTTCGCGGCAGATCGAAGTCGTAGTAGAAGCCGTTCTCGATGACCGGCCCGATTCCCATCTTCACGCTTTGCGCGTCGAAGCCTTGCTCCACGAAGTACTCACGCACCGCCTGGGCCATCAGATGAGCCAGAGTGTGGCGTACCAGACGGATGCTTTCCTCGTCGCGAGCGGTAAGTACCGCTACTCGCGCCCCATCTGGAATCGGCGAGAGCAGGTCGAAGAGTTGCTCCTCTACCTTCATACCCAGGGCCGCGCGCGCCAGCCTCGGTCCGATGGCTTGCGCCACCTGAAGTCCGGTCGCCCCATCGGGAACATCCAGACGCTTTCCGTCGGGAAGAATCACCTGCATTCGTACACCTCGTTGAGTTTGGATGGAATAGGGCTCGATGGGAGTTCTTGCGGACCTACTCGTTTGCCGGCCGTTCAGCCGGCACGGAACGTTCGCCGACCGCTGTAACGGTAGCGGCGGTAAGGTCCGGTGCGGCTCCCGACGCTGTTCATGGGCGCAATGTACCACAGGGCCCGGGCTCCGACTTTCTGGCATGCGGATATACTTGTGCCCATGCATATCGTCGGCGTACTCGGCCGCGACCAAAATCTCATCCAGGCGCTGGATAGGTTTCGCGACCCTCTCGGCCGTTTCCACCTCCATCCGCTGCAGGATGGACCGGTTGAGTCGGTCCTCTCTGGACTCGTTCCGCTCGAGTTCGCCGGAGCGCTTTTTCTGGACGTCGACTTCGAGCAGGCCGCGTCCGGCTTGTTGCAGCGCTACAGTCTCGACGCCCAGGAGGTGGGAGCGGTCGACACCGTTAGCGTGGCGGCGGGCGGGCTGATAGGCGAGTACAACGCCGGCAGGGCAGTCGGCTCGCTACTCGGCGAGGCCGACTGGGACGGGCGCGGGGCACGAGCAGTGCTTATGGGTTCCGGGCGCCGGGTGGCAGCTATCGCCAGGGAGCTTTCCAGTATGGGAGTGGCCCAAGTCGTCATCCTGGCCGAGAACCGTCCTGCCGCCGAACGTAGCGCCCCGCAGATGGCGGCGAGTACCTCGGTCATCACCAGCGCCCAGAGTGATCCGAGAGCAGAGGGATTTTTGGCCGAAGCCGACCTGCTGATTCGCGTGGATCCCAACTCCGATGTGCCACCCCAAGCGATGGGCCCGCACCTCTGCCTGGTCGACCTGCGTCCCGAACGAGTGAGTGCCTTGCGGCAGCAAGCACTCAACGTGGGCGCGCTCACCTTCAACCTACGCGACTATCAGGCGCATCGCCTGGCGCTGGGGCTGGGACATGTGCTCGGCGCCGGTGTCGAACTCGAGCCGCTGCTAGCGCTGCTGCACGACACGCCGCCACAGTAGGGCTGCCGTCGAACAGTAGCCGGACGGCAGTAGGGCAGCCGTAGGGCGGTGTGCGAAGCCGCACACCGCAGCCCAGGTCTCATCAAGTTGAGCGCCGGAGAGGCGAAACTGGGGCACGTGATACGCCTTGCCCCCCTCCTAACGGCCGTGTTGCTTGCCGCTGCCGCGTTGGGATTATCGGTCGCCCAAACCAACTCCCTTTACCGTCTGCCCGACGACAGCGTCCGTTTCTCGGGAGAAGCGGTGACGGTGACGGGCGAGTTGACCGAAGACACCTTCATTGCCGGTCTCGGTTGGCTGTCGGGCAGCCCCGCTCCGGCGCCGGTGCGCGACGGAACGACGCTCTACCTGGACTCAGCGAACCTCGACCGTCTTGGCTTTGTGCAGGAACGCGTCGAGCCGGCGGGCGAACTTCCGGTGCCCGATCGCTCCGGGGCTGAACAGTTTGGACCTTGGGAGGCGCCATTCACCGCCTCGGTGCGCTTCGGTGGCGACTCCGAGATCCGAGTGGTCGTCGACCTACCCCAACTGAACGACACGTCTTCCCTACTCTCGCTCGAGCGACAGGGCCGCCTCGACGAAGGGCAGCCGCTGCTGCTCGACCTGCCCGAACTCATCTTGCCCCCCGAACAGCCCGATCCCTATCACGGTGTAGACGTGACGCTCCTCGATACGCCGCAGGGAACGCGCTTCGAACTTCGCGGTCCGGCGCTCGGTTACCGGATATTCGCACTTGAAAACCCGACGCGCTTGGTCGTGGACGTAATCCCGCTTCGGGAGAAGCAGATAGCGACGCGAACAGAGAATCTGATGGAAGGGGTGGTCTACAGAACCTTCGGTGCTGCAACGCCTACCGGCGAAAGCCTCGTCCACCTGCTGGAGATCTCACCCGGGGCCGGCGAGTTCCGGGTAGTCGGCACCAGCGAAGTCGCCCGCACCCTGTCGGAGCTCGCGGATGGCGCGTTCGCCGCCATCAACGCAGGCTATTTCGACACCCGCACCTTCCAGGCGATCGGCCTGCTACGCGTCGACTACGGCCTCCAGTCTCTGCCCTCCCGCAATCGGGCGAGCATCGGTTTCGGCTTCACGGGTCCGGTGATGACCAGAGTCACTGCCCTGGTACACGTACGTGTTGGCGGCCGGGTCTACCACCGCGAAGCTCCCGTCACCGGAGAGGGAGTGCAGGTACACACCGTTGGCGGGGCCCTGGTGGGAAGCCCGCGCAAGGGAGCGCTGGTTGCCCAGCAGGGCACGATCGTGGCGAACAGGGTAGGACCGGTGCTGGTCCCGCATGATGGCTTCGTCGTGGTTTACCCGCCCGAGGATCGTGATCTGGCGCTAATCGACGCCGGCTCCAGCGCATCCATCTCGGTGGACTTCGAACCGGATTCGTTCCAGGCTGTTCGCTATGCGGTCGAGGCGGGTCCCCTCCTGGTAGCGAACGCAACGGCTGCCTTCAATCCCGACCTCGAAGCATTCTCTCGCGGCCAACGCATCCTCGACGCCTATACCCAACAGTCGGCGATCGGCATTCGGCCCGACGGCACCGTACTGTTCCTGGTGGCCGATGACATGCGGGCAGAGGACCTGGTGCCACTCTTCCTCTCACTGGGGGCGAGTGAGGCGATGCGGCTCGATAGCGGTTCGAGCGCAACATTGATGGTGGCCGGCAAGGTGCTCAACCGAGCAAATGAGCGCCGTATCGTGAGCGCGATCGTCTTCCTACCTGGGACGTAGCAACCGCGGCGGTAAACTGGGATAGATGTTCAAGGGCGCGGTTCGGCTACTGCTTACGATTGTTGTGCTGTGCGGCTGGGGGGCGGCCGCCCAAACCGGTGAAATCGAATTTGAGCTCGGTTTCCGCAGCGCGGTGGTCGAGAACGCCTGGAATCCGCTCCGGTTGGTGGTTCGTGACCTGCCAACGGTCGAATTCGAACTTCGTGTCGACCAGGGCACCCTTCGCAGTGGCTCCATTCCCCTCACTTACTTCGCTCGGGTCGACACCAGCCGAGGCATTACCGTCTTCGAGGACGAACTGTTCATACCCCCCTGGAGTTCTCTCTCCTGGACTGTACGAACGGGGGCCAGGACGGTCGCATCCGGCACCATCGACCCGCGCCTCCGCGACGAGCGTCCACTCTCGCTGTTGCTCTCCGCCACGCCGGGTCGCTGGCTCGCCTCGCTTCCGGCCGGAGCGCGTCCCCAGGAGGTTGCCGCCGGCGAGCTGTCGGAACGGGCCGCCGCCTATTCCGGGGTCGCGGCGCTGATCATAGACGGGAGTGCATCGGCCCCGACCCTAGAGTCGATAGTTACGGCGGCTGCCGCAGGAGCGGTTGTGGTGCTGGTCGAACCGCTGCCAACCAGCCACGCCGCCTTGCTTGAGCTGCTGACTGCAAGCCCCGGGGGATACGAAAGGCTGGGCGCCGGCTGGATAGTCTCCACTCCTGCCGAGGGCGTCTCGCAAGCCCTTTCCGGCCACAGCGGTTTTCCACTAGAAGAGAGCCTGCGCGCTCTGCTGACGGGCGAGGAGAGGGCTGCGCCTCCGGCGTTGTCGCGGCTTACCGTGGTGGCGGCGGCTGCGCTTTACGCGCTGGTGGTGGTCCTCCTGCTGCGTTTCGGCGGGGATGCCGGTATTCCGTCGGCGCTATTGGTAGGCATTATGACCGCGACTGCAAGCTGGCTCCTCCTCCGTCCCGACCGGCCGGTAATCGAACAGCCGAGAACGGTGGTCGTCTCCGCCGGAGGCCTGGGTTTAGCCGTACCCACCCTGGCCCTGCGCTCACTACCCGGCGGGGAGACACTCGTGGGGCAACAGATGCGTTCGGCCGAGGTGCTTCCGTACAGTTTGCAAGGCGACGGCACCAGGCTCACTCTCGGTCGCTGGCAGAGGGAGCTGTTGGTTGGGCAGCCGGAGCTGGCCCTCGGAGAGCTCGCCTGGAGCGGCGAGCGCCTCACGAATCTTGGAGAACGCGTGCTGCGGGACGTGATCGTGCTGGGCTTGGGCCCGCAACCTCCCTTGCGGCCCGGAACCGAACGTAGACCTGTGGCGTCGGAGGAAACGTCGCTACCCCCGATCTACGGTGAACTGCTCGCACTACTACCCGCCGGCACGGCCGTCGCGAATGATGGGCAGCACTTTTTCGTTGCCTTGCCGGCCGGCATGGAAGATACCTTATGAACCCGCTGCGGCAGTTGGTGCAGCGAATCGTGCTCCCAGACGCTCAGCAGTATCTCACCCTCTATCTGATTGCGCTGCTGTTCGCCCTGATGGCCTCGTGGCCCACCGCCGCTGCGCCGGTGAACGATGCCTGGTTCGCCCTCGCGTACGCTCGGGCCGCGGCCTTGGGCCTCCTGAGTCTGGGCTACGGTGCAACGCTTGCGGCCGCCGATCGACGCGAGCAGCGGCTTGTCGCAGCCATGCTTGCCCTCTTCGCACTCCTGGCCCTGCCCCTGGAGATCGCAGCGTACGCGGCCAGCTATCCCGCCACGGCGCTCTCCTGGGTTCTCCCCTTGCCGGCTCTCACCGCTCTCGCGATGTACGCGCTGGGCCTGCTGTTGGGCAAAGTCTTGCTCGCTATCCGGCTTCACCCGCTAATCCCGATCGTCGTCCCCGCCGCACTGGCGGGAATGGTGGCCCTCGACATGACTATCGGCGTGAACTTGCTGAACCCGTTCACGGCAGCGGTGCGAGTATCCTGGCCACACCTGACGATGCTCCTGTTGGCAGTTCTGACCCTGTTCGTGTTTCTGTCACAACGAATTCAGAAAGAGGCAGTCTAAATGGCACTCAACTGCTGCAGTACGGGAGCTTGATTTGATTCTGCCCAGCCAACGACAGCAATCGAGCCCGCGAGGGGCACGCGATTGGACTCTCCACCGGCGCCTCGCGCGGGGCAGGGATCGCCATCGACACCTCCTGCTCTCTGCCGGCTTCGCACTCCTGATGGCGGTCGTCACCTGGGCGCTCGGCCTGGACCTCATGGTGCGTGCGGCGGCTGTCGTGGCCGCGGCTGCGGTTGCCTGGCTGGTTCCGGTTCGAGGAAGCGACGCGTGGGCCATGCGTTGGATCGGTGAACGGGCCGGCCTTGCATACCAGACGGTGATCGAACTGGATGCGGGAACCGATCGCTACGGCTTGCGTGAGGCTCTCGAGGAGCGGGCCGGCAGCAGTCTCGAAAGGCTAGAGCAACCCAGACACTCCGCCTGGTGGCTTCCACTGCTCGCCTTGGCGCTCGGCGCCCTGCTGCTACCCGCATTGCCGCTCGGCCCGGGCAACGGCGGTTTCGCCGGGGGACCGGTTCCTCCTGGGGGCACATCCCAGTCTCCTGCGGGGACGGGCGACCAGCCGAGTGAGGAGGAACCCACCCCTAATCTTCCCGACCAGGAGCGTGTTCGGGTCCCCGGATCCGCTTCAGAATCGCGACAGGGCGAAGCCGGCGCCGAATCGGAAGCCGGAGGCGACGCTCAGGCGGGCGAACGCGATGCTTTGGAGAGGTACCTTCGCAACATCCGCGAGCGGCCCCAGGCCGCGCCCGAAGAGCCGGAAGAGGGGCCCGGCGACTCGTCGCGGGGGCCTGGCGGAGAGCCGCGGGAAGGGGCCAACGAGCGGCGCGATAGTGGAAGCGAAGGCGAGAGTGGCGAGAACGAGGCCGGACCGCAGGGCGGGCAGCCGGGCTCCGAAGGTGAGGAGGAGGGGGAGTCCGATGAAGGCGGCGGCGAACAGGAATCGCAAAACCCCTTCTCTCCGGCGGGCGTCAATGAGGAGCCGGGAGAGACCGAGCAAGCCGATGAGACAGGCGAAATGGGCGAAGACAGCGGCGGCGAAGAGATCCAACCGGAGGAGGGCCAAGCAGATAACGGCCAGCCAGAAGGCGCAGCCGGCGCCCAGGAACCGGGCGAAGGGGGCGAAGAGGATGGCCGCGGGCAAGGGGCCGGCGGGCAAGGCTCGCCTGAGCAGGCCGCCGGCATGGCCGGGGACGCCGGCGAGGAAGTCCTCCAGCTCGAAGGGGATCTGGGCTCGGGCCCGCTCTCCAGCGGTGGGACAATCCAGTTACCGGGAGGTGACGAGGTTGAGCTTCCGCCAGGACGGAGCCCCGAAACCTATACGCGGGAAGTCGAGCGGGCGGTTACCGAGGGACGCGTGCCACTCGAGTATCAGGAGATAATCAGAAACTACTTCCGCTAGAAATCGCCTGCGAGGTCCTCGAGAACGGCGGCCAAGTGGGGAGCGAGGTTCGCCACGGCCCTGTGGCCGAGTTCGACCATGATCGGATCCTGCTCTAATTCGGGCAGAGGTTCATTTTCTGACGCAAAACGGCTAGCCGTGAAGGTGAGGGAACCGACCGTCGCCAACTGCCGGGCGCTCGCAGCATCTATCACGATGGCGCGCAGTTCGACCGACCCGTGAATCTCCCTGCCTCCGTCGGCGCTGTTCACCGTTCTCTCGAAGAGCGGGGCGCCGGCCATTACCGCCAGCTGAGCTCCCAGGTTGCGGGCCAGGGAAGCCGATTGCGGCGCAGCGCGACTACCGAACATGTCTCGGTGCGTTTCCTGGAAGCGGACGGGTTGTGAACGAGTGAAAGAGAACTCGCAACAACCAGCTACTTCCAACACCTGCTCCTGCAAGGCGTCGGCTATGAACGACACTCGCACGCCCGCCGGTGCGTTGATCAGGGCAACCTGAGTCCCGGCCGTCTCGTCCTCCAGGGCCGGGACGCATGAGGCCAGAAGTCCGATCAGTACGCAGGAAAGCCAGTATCTCGTCGTGTCCATACAACTCCTCCACCATCTATCGGGTGCTCCTCGCGTACGGCCTATCATGAGTCTACGTCGGTTCCAACGCCCGGATCGAATGGGTTAAGGTAAGCAGCTACGGCATAGCCCGCCAGAGGTAAACCATGGCTTTGGAACTGTACAACAGCATGACCCGCCGCAAAGAACCGTTCACGCCCATAACAGAGGGCTACGTGGGCATCTACTACTGCGGTCCCACCGTCTACTCCGATCCGCACCTGGGCCACGCCCGTGGACCGGTAGTGTTCGATGTTCTCCGTCGCTGGCTGGAGCATACCGGTTACCGAGTCCGGCTCGTCTCCAACATCACAGACGTAGGGCACTTGACCGATGATGGCGATGACGGCGAGGACAAGCTCTTGCGCCGCGCCAAGCTCGAGCAACTCGAGCCGATGGAGGTAGCCGACAAGTACTTCTGGGTTTATGAAAACGCGATGTCCGCCCTGGGAGTACGCCGTCCCGACATCACGCCTCGCGCTACCGGCCACATCACCGAACAGATCGGAATGATCGAGGTGCTAATTGAAAGTGGCGTCGCCTACGAGTCCGACGGGAGCGTCTACTTCGATGTGGCGGGCTGGGAGCCTTACGGCGAACTCTCCGGACGCGATCCCGACGAACTGCTGGGGGGCACCCGCATCAATTCGCGCTCCGAGAAGCGCGACCCGCGTGACTTCGCCCTTTGGAAGCGGGCCGAGAAGGGACACCTAATGCGTTGGCCGAGTCCGTGGGGCGAAGGCTACCCCGGTTGGCACGTCGAGTGCTCGGCGATGAGCACCAAGTACCTTGGGGACGAGTTCGACATTCACGGCGGCGGCCTCGACCTGCTCTTCCCTCATCACGAATGCGAGCTGGCGCAAGCCAAGGCGGCCGGCAAACCTTTCGCGCGCTACTGGCTGCACTGGAACATGCTTACCCTCGGCGGCGAGAAGATGGCCAAGTCCAAGGGCCACGTCGTGGCGCTGCAGGATCTGTTTCGTGACTACGATCCGCTGGCGATCCGCTTCCATCTTCTCCGCTCGCACTACCGGAGCGTTTCGGATTTCAGTGAGGAGAGTCTGATCTCGTCGACGCAGGGCCTGCGGCGCCTTCAGGATCTCTACCGGCAGTTGCGTGATCGTTCGAAGGTCGGCTCGAGCAGCGCTTCCAAGGGCGTCCGACAGGGCGGCGACACCTTGGCAGAGTACCGTGACCGCTTTGCTGCCGCGATGAATGACGACCTCAACACGCCCCAAGCCGTGGCGGCCCTATTCGACGCGGCCCGGGAGATCAACCGGACGCTCGAAACGCGAACTCCAGCCGATTATGTCGAGTCGGCCCTCTCGCTGTTCGATGACCTGTTCGCGACGGTTCTGGGGTTGGTTCCTGCCCAAGCCGCTGCGAACACGATCGACCACGCGGTATTGGGTGGGGTTCTGGATCTTCTTCTCGAGCAGAGGCACCAGGCCCGTATAAGGCGTGACTTCGAGGGTGCAGATACGATTCGTGATCGGTTGGGCGAAATGGGAGTCGTGGTGGAGGACAGCGCTCAGGGAAGCCGCTGGAAGCTCGAGTAGTCCGCCCGTCCGCGCTGGGTCAGTTGCCGATATACCGAGCAGCTGCCTCCAGCAAGCGTGTCACTTCGTCGTCCCCGGTTTGAGGAAAATCGGTATACCAGCGGCCCACGGAGCCAAAGGGCTCCGGCGTCTCGAGGCACATGGTTTGGTCTGCCTCGCGTTCGATTGCCATACACACGTCGGGCGCTCCCAGCGGCACCGCAACCACTACTCGCGCTACATCCCTCGCTCGCAACGCCCGTATCGCCACCCGCATCGTTGCCCCGGTAGCCAGCCCGTCGTCGACCAGAACCACCTCGCTACCCTCCAACGCTACCGGCGGCCTATCTCCGCGGTAGAGGCTCTCTCGCCGCTTCAATTCCTCGCGCTCCCGCTCCGTGACCTGTTCGACGAGATCCGCCGCGATCTCGAAGGAACGGACTATCTCCTCGTTGAGCACTCTCACTCCTCCGGCTGCAACTGCGCCCATGGCCAGCTCTGCATGGCCGGGCATTCCCAGTTTGCGCACCACCAGGACATCGAGTGGCGCCTCGAGGCGAGCCGCAACGGGCGCCGCCACCGGAACCCCGCCACGTGGAAGTGCCAGCACGAGAGGTTCGCTACCCACTATGTCGGCTTCTCGGAGCGCCGACGCTAGCCGCTCCCCGGCTTCATGTCGATTGCGGAAAAGCATTTTCTACCCCTCCTCAGGTCGTTCCCTTTCCCCTGGACCATTGCCCAAACTGCACCGCTACCAGCCCAACTGCCGTAGTCGTCTCCGAAGCTCAGGCGTAACGTCAGCCATGGACGAGAGCGATGAAATACTGCTCAAGCTCGCTCTCACGCCCGCTATCGGTTCACGCAAGGTCGCACGGCTCCTCGAAGCCTTCGGTACGACGCTTGCGGTTTGGTCCGCGAGCGCGCGCGACTGGGCCGTCGAAGCCGAGTTACCGCCGAGTTTGCACCTGGCCGCGCATAGCCGCCACGTAGCATTAGACGCCCAGAGGGTTCAAAAGTCCTGTCGCGAACTCAATATCGGCATCTTGTCGCTGGCCAACCCCTCGTATCCCGGTGCGCTGGCCGCGATCTACGACCCCCCGCCGGTGCTCTATGTGCGCGGCACTTTGCCGTCGCCGCGGCTGCTGGATCGTTCGATTGCGATCGTGGGAACCAGAAAGGCGAGCAGTCACGGCTTGTCGTTCACCTATCGGCTTGCAGCCGAACTGAGTGCCGCAGGTGCAGTAGTCGTGAGCGGCCTGGCGGCCGGTATCGATGCCGAGGCGCATAGGGCGGTTGTCGAATCAGGCGCGATAGGCGTCGCCGTTCTTCCGGGTGGCCTCGACACGATTCACCCACCGGTCAACCGCCGGCTGGGCGAGAGCCTGTGCGGGAAGGGTTGCCTGGTCAGCGAACATCCTCCGGGAACCTCGCTCCGCCGAGGTTTCTTCGTGGGGCGAAACCGGATAATCAGTGGACTCTCGCGTGTGGTCGCCGTAATAGAAGCGGGTGAGAAGTCGGGAGCCCTGATCACCGCGGAGTTCGCGACCGAGCAGAACCGCACCATCTTCGTAATGCCCGGACGCCCAGGTGATCCGCGGGTCGCAGGTACTCTGCCGCTCTTGCGTGACGGTGCGTGGCCACTTTTGTCATCGGTGGATATCGCTACCGAGCTGGGCCTGAATTTCGAACCCGTAACACGCTCTCTCCTCCTGGAGCTGGGTGACGACGGAACCCTCTTCGCGTTGGGGGGTGCATCGTTCGACGCTATTATGGCGAAGTCGGGACTATCACCATCGCAGCTGTTCTCCACACTGGGAATGTTGGAACTTGCCGGGCGAATACGGCGGGGACCAGACGGTCACTACTACCCTAAGACGGGCCAAAACTGACCTACGGCAGCCTGTTTACAACCATCTTGCCCGACGGTAACATTCCTGTGCGTACCGACGTATTTCGGCACTCGTACACGAACCGCAAACGTTCGTTAAGGGAGCCCTGTGGGACGCCGGGATGGAGCTTATCGTGAAGAAGGTCCTTTTATCGCTGCTTGCGGTCGTCGCCCTGGGAGGCGCCGCGGTGGCTCAGAGCGTGACCGTGTGGACCGTTCTGACGGACCAGTCGTTTGAGTGGCTACAACAGGAGGCCGCTTCGTTCACGGATGCCTTCGGTGTCGAGGTCGAAATCGAAGTCCTTGCCCTGGGCGAGTTGCGACAGCGGATGCTTCTTTTGGCCCCCGAAGGAGAGGCCGGCGACCTGCTGGTGGGAATCCCGCACGATCAGGTCGGCGAGATGGCGGTGGGCGGGGTACTGGCCGACATGACTTCCTATGCAACTGCCGACTATCTCGAAGACCTCTCAGAGCCGGCCCGGGAGGCTTATACCTTCGGCGGCAGACTCCTTGGCCTACCCATATATGTCGAAGGACCGGCGCTCATCATCAATACCGATCTCGTTCCCAAGGTTCCCTCGACCTACGAGGAGATGATCGCAATCGCCCAGGAACTCACCACGGACGAAACCTTCGGTTTCATGTACGACATCAACAACTTCTACTACTCGTACAACTGGATTCACTCCTACGGCGGCTACGTGTTCGGCCGTGACGCCAACGGCGATCTCGATCCCACTGACATCGGTCTCGCGAACCAGGGCGCCGCGAAGGGCGCTCGGGAACTTCAGGCGCTGCGCCAAGAGCACGGCTTGATTCCCGCCGGAACCGACTACAACGCGGCCCACGGCCTGTTCATCGACGGCGCCTTGGCAATGACCTACGATGGCCCGTGGGCGATCGCCGGGTTCCGTGAGGCCGGCGTTCCGGTCGACGTCGTCCCCATGCCGCCGAGAAACGATGGCGGCCCCTGGAGCGGCTTCATGGGTGTGCAGGGCGTGCTGCTCAACGAGTTTAGTACCTTCCAGGTCCAGGCCGCGAACCTTGCCAAATGGCTGGTGCGGACCGAGGCACAGGTCTCCCTCGCCCGTCTCTCGGGCAGGATCCCGGCGTCAAACTCGGCCATCGCCCAGGCTAGCGATGATGAGATCTTGGCAGGATTCGGTGCTGCCTTGCGGAACGCCGAACCGCTGGTAAGCATTCCCGAGATGGGCACTGTTTGGCAACCGATGGCTAGCGCCCTCACTCTGATCACAGAGTCGGCCGACGCCGACGTCGAAGCGACGCTAGAGCAGGCGGTACAAAAGATTAGGGGCGAGTAACGGAATGCCCCACCTCATCCTCGCTCTCGATCAAGGCACCACTAGCTCACGTGCGATCCTGTTCGATCACGAGGGACGGATAAAAGCAACCGCCCAGCGCGAGTTCGAGCAGCACTACCCAAAGCCGGGTTGGGTCGAGCACGACCCCGAGGAGATCTGGACGACTCAAGCGGCGGTGATGGCCGAGGCCTTGACCATGGCAAGGGCGGCAAGCGCCGATGTAGCGGCGATCGGGATCACCAATCAACGCGAGACCACTCTAGTGTGGGACCGCGACAGCGGACGGCCCGTATACCCTGCGATAGTCTGGCAGGACCGCCGTACCGCTCAGAGGATCGACGAGCTCAAGGAGCGCGGGCTCGAGGAGCTCTTCGTCCAGCGGACCGGACTGGTGCTCGACGCCTACTTTTCAGCTTCGAAACTCGCCTGGATTCTCGATAACGTCGAGGGGGCGCGGCAACGCGCCGAAGCCGGCCGGCTCATATTTGGCACGGTCGACACATGGCTCATCTACCGCTTAACGAAAGGCTCTTGTCACATCACCGATGTCACGAACGCCTGCCGCACCATGCTCTTCGACATCAACAAACTCGACTGGGACGACGAACTCCTGGCGATCTTCGGCATCCCGCGAGCGATGCTGCCGCAGGTGCGCTCCTCTTCGGAGGTCTATGGCGAGGTGGAACTCGCAGCCGGCGGCGTTGTCCCATTAGCGGGAATAGCCGGCGACCAGCAGGCAGCGACCTTCGGTCAGGCCTGCTTTGCCGAGGGGCAGGGCAAGAACACATACGGCACAGGTTGCTTCATGGTCATGAACACCGGCGAGGAGCGCATTCCTTCGAAAAACAGGTTGCTCACCACCATCGGTTGGCAGGTGGGCGATTCCCTAACCTATGCGCTAGAGGGCTCCATCTTCATTGCGGGCGCCGTGGTGCAGTGGCTGCGGGACGGACTGGGCATAATCGAGAGCTCGGCACAGGTCGAGGAGCTGGCTCTAACCGTTCCCGACAGCGCCGGCGTCTACCTGGTCCCGGCTTTCTCCGGGCTGGGAGCTCCACACTGGGACCAGTACGCAAGGGGGACTATAGTCGGGCTCACCCGGGGGAGCACTCGGGCACACATCGCGCGAGCAGCGCTCGACAGCATTGCTTTCCAGGTTGCCGACGTGATCTCGGCAATGGAGCAGGACCGCGGCAAGCCGTTGAGCGAACTGCGGGTGGACGGCGGAGCATCCAACAACGACCTGCTGATGCAGTTTCAGGCCGACCTGCTGGGCGTGCCGGTGGTGCGTCCGCAAATCGTCGAGACTACCGCTCTGGGCGCGGCCTATCTCGCCGGCTTGGCGGTCGGCTTCTGGGGCGGCAAGGAGGAGATCGCCAGGCAGTGGCGTGAGGAGGCGCGGTTCGAGCCCAGCATGGACGCGGAACAGCGAGACGGCGTGCGCGAGGATTGGACCAGGGCGCTGGAACGCTCCCGCGCTTGGGCGCGGGACTGAGCTGGATGCCCGACAAACCTGAGCGGCCCTCGCGCCGTGGAAGACCGAAGCCGCCGCCCGCCGCCACGGTACCGTCGTATACTGTGACCGCCAGCCGGGATGGCGGAATGGTAGACGCTGCGGACTTAAAATCCGCTGCCCGAAAGGGCGTGCGGGTTCGATCCCCGCTCCCGGCACCACTGTTACAGACGTAAAAACAAGTGATTGGGCGCCTTCGCAACGGGGGCCTAATTTCGTGTTTGTATCCTCTTGACACATCGACCACATAGCCACGATTTCGATAGAATCCTTTATCGCGAAACTGAACCTCTTAAAGCAGTTCATCTGCGACACGTGCGGCGAAGTCATCGAGAGGCCCGAACACTCGTGATCTTCGAGAGTACGTTGAATTCCTGAGGCGCATCAGCATCCCTTACTACGACGAAGCCAGGTTGTATTGGGATCACCTGGGGCGCGGCGAGTATGAAGGCATGCATGAGACCGCCATCTTTGATTCCGACGTCCTGCTCCGCTTGATCGAAGAAGCCCAGCCGACCACCTAGCCCACAGTCAGTTCACCGCCTCGCCGTGTGAAAAAAGTTTTCCCACTCTCCGACTCGAAGATCAGGGCGTCGATACGCTCCGCTCCCTCACGCTGCATGCTCGGCAGAACGTGCGAGTAGGTGTCGAGCCTCAACTGGATCGTGGCGTAGCCCAAGCGCTCACTGCCGGTGCAGCCCGGCAATTACCTACCAGTGACCGGGTTTGACGATCTGAGTGCCGTTTTTCAGAGTGAACGGATTAGGCAGTTGGTGGTTGAGGTAAAGCTTTGACTTCACCTTGTACGAATAGTCGGCTAGGTTCTTTAGCTCGTCGTTCTGCCGCTTAAAGGGAAACACAAATCCTATCTTCTTTGCAGGAAAGAGTCGCTTCGCCACTTTTACCCCTGCCGCTATATCCGTGTCGCCGGTAACGATCATTGCGCAATCGCAATCGCCGTTTACGAAGTGCTCGATTAGGTGCGATGCTACTGCGACGTCGGTTTCCTTCTCTTCGTAACGCGTGGAGTTATGGCCGCATATTGAGCAGACCCGAGTACCAGCTTGCTTAAAGCGACCAAGGACCACCTGAATCCCGGTGTCCTCAACGCACCTAATGTACTGCTGGTGACGGGATACGCCTTGTGGCAAATGCTTTTGGGTGTGGGTAGCTAGGGCAGTGAAGTACTGAATGCCAGCGAGCTGAGCGGTCGGCCCGATAAGCTGTAAATGCGCTCTACAGAAGCCGTCTAGGTCAAGCCACCTGGTACCACGCCCAGCAAGATTTTGGCTACGGCTTGCGTCTCGTAACGAGTGATAGAGGTTAAAGCCGTCGATAAGGAAAGCAACTTGCACATCAAAATCATACTTTAGAGTGCCAAATAAGAACCCGCAGACCGTGGCCTGCGGGGGACCGCACGACCCGGAGCGGGAGCGTGCGGCGGTGATTGATACAATTTTAGCCACATAGCAGAGTCCAGTCAAGTGCGAATTGACTCAGACCGCTCACACTAGCCCGATATATACGAAACGAGTCCAAAAATGGGCCTTGGTTGGCGCCACTAGGCGAAAGCTACCCCCCACGAATTATGGGCATCACTATGTGCCATCTCATTGGACGCTATCAATCGTCCCTGCACCTCAGATTACTTTCGCCACCCGCGTATGTCGCCCTATCACGGCTCCGCCTAGCTCAGCTGATCTCAAATGAAAACGCCGTCCTAGACTTAAAATCCGCTGCCCGAAAGGGCGTGCGGGTTCGATCCCCCCTCCCGGCACCACCTTCACACATTTCATGGCGCGGTTAATCGCTATCGGGCCAGGTGCCGGGAAAACGGCTCCTCAGCTTCGAGAGCTGGCGATGGCAGGACGCCGTCCCTTCTGACCAGCGCGACGTCTCGATCTCTGCACGATCACCCACTCCGCAACAGCGATGTTGATCGCCCAGCCTCCCGCCATCACCACCAGCCGTCCGAACTCGTTTTCGGCCCCGACGGCAATAGACCAGAGAAGGTAGGTCAGCACTTGGGTACCGGCGCCGAGCCCGAGTGCGTAGGCTCGTGTCATCCAGGCTCCGTGTGCCGGGAAGTTTTGATTTCGGATTGCCATGATGGCCAGCGTAATGGCGGCGATCATCGCGGACCCGACTACCAGGCGAATGAAGTAGAGCGCGGCGCCGCCGGGAACCGCAGGATAGAACAAGGTCATCCAGAGCCCAGACATGGCAGTGAGCAGGCCGAGCGGGACCAGGATCCGGCCGCACCCACGATGCCACTGCGGCCACCCCCGACGGACAGCGGGCGAGAACTGGAACGCACCCAGCACCGAGTAGAAGCTCGCGCTTACAATATGCAACGCGACGGGAAGGGGATTCGCGAAGAACCGCGCGTTGTCGGCCGTGATCTCGCCTCCGGTCGCCAGCTCGCTCAGACGAAGTGCGCCGGCAACGACGGGGACCGCGCTCAGCATGACCAGAAGTGCAGGGACGAGCCAGTCCACCGCCGTCGCCGATGTCGTCCCGTCTAGGCCAGGGCGAGCGCCTGGTCTCGGACCGGTTACGAGTGGAATCGAGGGCTGCGTCGGGGCTAGAGTGGAAGGGTTGTCATCGCTCATGACCCAAGATAGCCACGGCGCGGCTCGCTGTATATTGGCCGAAAGGTCGGCCCAGACGGGCTAAAGTACTAACGTGAACGAGTACTTTTGACCATTCACTACGGAATGGGTCAACAAGGGGCCGTTCTAGACACGCTTCGATTCGTACGCCCAGATGGCTATCTCGACCCGGTTGCGTGCCCCGAGTTTCGACATGAGGCTGGCTACATGACTCTTGACGGTGCTCAGGCTGATGTCGAAGTCGGTGGCGATCTCCGCGTTCGTACGGCCGCGCGCTACCGCGAGCAGGACTTCCTCCTCGCGTTCAGTGAGCGCATCCACAACTTTCGTCCTCTGTCGCCGCCAGGTACCCGCGCTGGCGAACTCCGCGAGCGGGCGTGCGGTGACGCTGGGTGCTATCAGGGCGTCCTGGTTCGCCGCAGCGCGGATCGCCTGACCGAGCAGCTCCGGCCCGGCGTCCTTAAGGAGGAAACCGCGGGCGCCGGCCTTCAATGCCCCATACACGTACTCGTCATGGTCGAAGGTGGTGATCACGACGACCGCCATCGGCTGGGGGACGGCAGGGCCGGCGAGCAGCCGGGTCGCCTCGATCCCGTCGATACCCGGCATGCGGATGTCGAAAAGGCACACGTTTGGGCGGAGTTCTCGAGCGAGCGCGACTGCTTCGTATCCATTGGCCGCAACGCCCACTACCTCGATGTCCGGCTGGGAGTCCAGGAGCGACTTTAGCCCGCTGCGGACGATCTCCCGGTCGTCGGCGATGACCATCCGGAGGTTCATCCGATATCGTAGCGTATTGGCAGGATGGCGCTTACCGTCAAGCCCCCTTCGGGCACTGGACCGGCCTCGAACGTCCCGCCAAGCGTCTCCGCTCGTTCCTTCATCCCTATTAGTCCGAAACCATGTGCCGCCCGCGCACTCGGCCTGCCGTTGACTCCGTCATCGCTCACACGCAGACGAACCGACGCCTCGTCAGCTAGGACCAGCACCTCGATGCGGGTGACCTCGTGCGCGTGACGCCTGGCGTTCGTGATCGATTCCTGCGCCAACCGGTAGACCGCGGCGGAGACCGCCGGCGACAGCTCGTCGACCGGACCCGAAACCTCCGCGTCGATGCTTGGACCGTCGGACAAAGGATGCGCGAGCAGCTCGAGGTCGAATGCCTTCGGGATCGGTGCGCGTTCGGGCGACGACGCAGAACGCAGCAGGCGAACGATCAACCGCATCTCGGTGAGAGTCCTCGAGGCTTCGGAGGCAATCATCCGAAGCGCGTCGACCGCAGAATCGTGGTCGCTCGCTCGGGATCTTCACGACACCGTCGCCCACCGCGTGTCCGCAATCGCGATCCGGGCCCAGGCTGGCTTGGTGACGGCGACGCCAACGACGCTGAAGTCAATACGATCGGCAGGCCGATAGTCACATCGCGTCCCGTTCCCCATCTGACCAGCGCGAAGGGGAGCAGCAGCATGAAGACCGAAGTATGCGGGACAGGGAAATCCCCGCCGGTCACTATCTCCGTGGCACTCGCGATCCCTGTTGCAACGAACGCGATCAGTACCATCCGGAGCGGCTTCGACCGCCGCCATATGAGGGTAGGCATGAGCGCAATGCCGAAGAGGAAGGAAGTCAGAGGCAGCTCGGGCCGCAGGACCTTCTCCACCAGGGCCATCGCCAGGAGCAGGGCGAGAAGGAGCCAATGCCGCACGTCGTGTAGGTTCGTCGGGGCAGGGCATGCGAGTTCGAGCCCCGGTCCCGGCACCACGGGCTAGATTAAAACAACTACCGTCGGTCGTTCTTGCGCATCCACATTGGCTTGTGAAAGTAATAGCAACCGACATAGCCGAGAATACAATCCCCTAGACAGTAACTCGCCGCCAGGCATACAAAACTAAACACTTCATAGCTCTGAGAGTAGGCCGTAGCGGTATGTTAATATGCTTCAGTCCGACAAACGGGGTGAGGTAGGTCGACAAGGATCACGCAGTCCAACGTCTTGTGGTTTGTAGTTCCCTACTCCCGGCCGGTCGTGAACGCCCGCCGCTACCGCCCTAAACTATGGCGCCATGGACTATGGCGCATGAGTATGGGACTCTGAGTACGGCACGCAGCGAAGGGTCAAAAAGGTGATTATGCGCTCGGCGATCGAACGAATTCTTCTCCTTACCGCTGTGCTTCTCGCTGTCGATGTTGCCTTGGCTCAAAATACCGAAACGTCCCCTTGGGACAGACTCATCGGCTCCTGGAAAGTCGAGTTCCAGGACCGGGAGCGCGGCGTTGTCACGGGATATGTGGCCATCACCGAGCCGGGGAAGATGGCGGGCGTAATCTTTTATCCGGAACGCGAGGAGACATTTTCCAACGATGAGCTGGAGTTTGACGGGTCTCTGCTCGAGGGAAGCTACTATCCCTATTTCGAACGGGTCAGGTTTGAACTTGCGCTCTCGCCGGATGGCAACACCCTGAGCGGAACTTGGACCGAACGGGGCACCGACGACGAACGCCCTTCGCGCTGGGGCAACAATGCGTACGATAATCCGGAAGAACCCTACTGGTATACCGCAACCGGGAACGAAACGTGGACGCGTATCTCTCCGGTTATCGAAAGCGTAACCGTGGCGCCCTTGGAAAATGGCGCACTCGACTATGCGGAGATGGTCGAGAGGTGGACGCACGCCGGACTAAACGCTGACCTGCCCAAGATCGCCTTGGAGATTCGCGGCCATAACCTTCCGGTGTACATCCATGACATTTACGAGTATTTCGACCTGGAATTCGACGACCCCAGACTTCGCTTCCACAGATTTTCTCAGCATCGGGAAGAAAACCTGTTGAAGCTGCACGTGTGGCTTTTGCCCGACACGGAACCGGGCCAAAAGACTCTTACCTTGAACGGCACGACAGTGAGTTGGAAGTTGGAGTTCGCCAAAGAGGAAGAATCGACGGCGTATTTCTGGCAAGCTCAACTACCGGATCCTTCGGGGAGCAACTGGCACCGAACCGCGGATGTAACGAACTGGGTCGATGAAGGCGGCGATAGACACGTGAGAGTGCCAGGCGTCCTGGGAACCGAAGAGGTGTACATCCAGGGGGCAAGCGTCGTTCTCGATCAAAGTCCTGTGACCATCAGCCGCTTGCGGACGACGGGGACTCTATCGGTCGAGCGGCCGCTCACACTCTCGGATGGTCAAGTGGAGAGTCTCAGGTTAGACGCTGATCTGACAGTACAGGACCAACTGCAGCTCTCCGGAGACAATGTCTGGAGTGGAGGCGTGATAGCAGCCGATGGAACGAGGCCCGACCCGCCGTTAGGCGAACTGGTCATCACGGCACGCGCCGACCGGCTCCGGATTTCGTTCCCAACGCCCGCCCGACGAATGCAACTGAAGAAGGGATGGTGGAACTCAGGCACTATCATTCAGGAGTCCGGATCACTTCAGATCACCGCTACCGGCCGCGATCCCGTGGAACTGGTCAACTACACGAGCGCTGAGTACATCCTGCTCCCGGGAGCCAGTATCGTCTCTGACGGTGAATCATCGGTCACCTTTGTCAATCTTGGGACCGTAAGGTCGGTCGTTTCCGAAGAAGCGCCTGTTGATGTTGCGCCGGTGGTCATAGGGACCCGGCTCGACATGCGGGAGGGTGGGGCAATCGAGGTCGGATCAGGGAGGCTGACACTAAAGCGAGGCGGCCTCTACAGCGGCGGAACGTTGAGGGGTCCGGGAGTCTTGGAGTTTGGCGGCGGAGAAACCGTTGTCGCGGGCGCGCTCGATCTAGCAGAGGACGTCCGTTTGGAGCTGTCGGGCGGTTCCCTCACCATCTCAGAAAGTGGACGGCTCGCAGTGGCTTCTGCCGGGGACGTTCAGGGGCTCATGATCGGTGCTCCGGTGACAGTCCAGGGCCATTTGAGTCTCGACACCCGGGCAGTCTGGCTCGAGGGAGCTATCACCGCACCCGGAGAGTTCAGCAACGAGGGTACGCTCGAGATCTCTGGGCCTGGGCCACACGTTCTACTGGGCACCCTCATTAACTTTGGCGACTTGATCGTCGCACCGGACGCGGTTCTCAGCTTGGGCCCCAATGCGCAACTGGAGAACGTTGGCACTCTCACAGTGCACGGAACACTTCATGGATGGCCCGATAGTATCGTACAAAACGATGGCGTAATAAGAGTGCTGAGTCCACCCGGCAAGTACTCCTTGGGCGGGTTGACGAACGATATGGGAACGTTCGAACTCGGGCCGAGCGTGGAAATGACCGTGGCGAGAACTCAAAATCTCGATTTTGCGCTGACCCGACGGCCCTTGGCGGGTTTCCAGAATGATGCCCAAGTGCTTGACGGGCGAAACTGGATAGTGCATCCGGGGGCGCGACTGCACCTGAACGGTGCTCTCAGTGAATCGGATTCGATCGTAATGATCAGCCGGGGAACGACGCTGGTTCTGCACGGCAACGGCCGCCTGAACAATCTGCCGCAGTCTCGCGCCAGCAGGCCAAGGTTCTTCAACATCGGTAGGCTCGAACTGCGCGATGGAGCCGTTTGGGATGGAGGGGTGTTTCTCCAGGAGGGTAGCCTCCTGATCGACGAGTCGAGTGAAATGCTGATCGACTTATCCGCCTATCCTGTGGGCCAGCACGTCTTCAAGGGCGCAGGCGGTGATGCGCACACGGTGGTAGATGGCAAACTGACCGTGATGAACGACATCGGCACCGCACCGGATGATAACCGGTTACTTGTGCCGGAGGGGACGCTTTCGGGAAGTGGGGCCGTCAACGGAAAGCCCGTTGAAGCCTTCATGCGCCAACGGCTACGTTAGCACTACGAAGGTCATTGCCCCTCTGTCGAAGAGGGCAGCCAAACCTCCAGCGCCCCCGGAATCACCTCGATCAGCGCCGAGAATGTCTTCGTCTCCGACTCGCGAGCGTCCTCGCAAAGCGTCTGGCCGTCCACATGGAAGGCCGATGCTCGCCAGTTGACCTTCAGCTTGCGGCCGCGTTTGACCTCTACGCTTGGCAGGTCGCTCAGGCCGCTGGTCATCAGCCCACGAAAGTAGGCTAGCCAGGCATCGCGGTTTTCGTACTTCACCAGCACCACGTCCAGCAAACCGTCCGTTGGGTCGGCGTCCGGCGCTAGCTGCAACCTGGGTCCTATCGCCCGCATGTTCATCACCTCGAGCAGCAGATATTCGCCATCCATTCGTTCGCCGTCGAGTTCGACCCGGCAGCGAACGGGGTTGTCTCCAAAGGTATTGACTGCGGCAGTTACCGCCCGCACCAAACTCTTGCCTACATCCGGTCGGTAGGCAGATAGAATGTTGGCGAACATTCCCAGCCCGGCGCCTTCGAGCACGAACTCCTCGCCCCAAGGCCCGCGCGCCTTGGCTACATCGAGATGTACCTTTTGCGGTTGTTGAAGCCCGGCTACAACCTGCCCCAGCGAGCCTTGGATTCCGAGGCTGCGCGCGGCGTTGTTCGCCGTTCCCAGCGGCAGGAGAGTCACCGGTCGTTCCTTTCCGTAGAGTCGTCTGACGACCTCACGAAATGTCCCATCGCCACCCGCTACGACGATCAAGCCCTGGCTCTCGCGGAAGATGGCGTCCAACTCCTCGGGCGCCTCCGTGGCGCGGTAACTCGGCTCGTAACCCGCTTCACTCAGCATCTCTTGGAGTGTTTCCGGTTCCGGTCCGCCGCCACCGCCCGCCTTGGGATTGTAGATGAGTGTTGCGCTTCGGCTCGCATCGGAAGAGGCGCTGCCACTGCCCTCAGAGATGCTGCCCTCAGAGATGCTGCCCTCAGAGATGCTGCCCTCAGAGATGCTGTCTTCAGCGATGCTGTCCCCAGGCGCACTCTCTGCCCGCACCACCGCGTCCTCGACGTGTGCTGCCTCACTCTCTTTTCGACCTGCCGTGATCGCTATTCGGCTGCCACCTATCACTGAATCAATGTAGCTGTGATGTGCCAGCCGCACCGTGGCGGCGACTCAGGTATTGGACTCGACAGCCTGCCTCCGCTCTTCGCTTACTCGAGCGCGCCGTGCCCTGTAAGCTCGCGGCCGACGATCAGCGTGTGGATGTCGAAGGTGCCTTCGTAGGTATCGACGGTCTCCAGGTTGAGCATGTGCCGGATCGCGTGGTACTCCAGGGTGATTCCACTTCCGCCCAAGATCTCTCGGGCGGCGCGTGCTCCTTCGAGCGCCCGCCGTACGTTGTTACGCTTGGCTAGGCTCACCTGGCTAAAGTTCATCTGCGAAGCGTCCTTGAGCCTTCCCAGTCGCCAAGCCAAGAGCATCCCGGTGGTGTGGTCGGTCGCCATCTCGACGAGCTTCTGCTGTACGAGCTGCCGCCCGGCGATCGGACGCCCGAATGTCTCTCGTGACTTCGCGAAATCGAGCGCCTCCTGGTAGACCGCTTCAAGGGCGCCCATCGCGCCCCAGGCAATGCCGTAGCGTGCCTGGGTGAGGCAGCCTAACGGAGCCCGAAGGCCCTGACCATTGGGGAGCCGCCGATCTTCCGAAATTCGCACATCCTCCAGGACGAGCTCACTGGTTACCGAAGCCCGAAGGCTCATCTTGTGCTTCACCAGATTCGCGCTAAATCCGGGTGCGTCGGTGGGAACCAAGAAGCCTTGGACCGTCCCCTCGTCATCCTTGGCCCAGACGATCGCAATGTCGGCGATATTGCCGTTTGTGATCCACATCTTTGAGCCGTTGAGGATCCAATCGTTACCGTCGCGCCGCGCCCTTGTCTTCATGGCGCCAGGATCGCTCCCTCCGTCGGCCTCGGTGAGGCCGAAGCAGCCGATAATCCGCCCCGATGCCAGTTCAGGCAGCAGATTCTGCTTCTGTTCTTGAGACCCATAGGCGAAAATCGGATACATGACCAGTGCGCCCTGCACGCTGGCGAAGCTGCGCAAACCCGAGTCAGCACGCTCGAGCTCGTACATGATCAAGCCGTAGCCCACGTTGCTCAGCCCAGATCCTCCGTACTCCTCGGGTAGGGTCGGCCCCAGGAATCCCAACTCTCCAAACCTGACCGCCAGCTCCTTGGGAAAGCTGCCGGCTTCCCACCATCCACCGATCTTCGGCACTATCTCACTGTCCATGTAGCGTCTCGCCAGGCTCCTCACCTGGCGTTCGTCTGCGTCCAGTAGTCCATTGACGTCGTAATGATCGAGCATTGAGGTTCCTCTCGTGACCGTCCGAGACAGCCTGGATCGTGCCGCCCGGTCTATCGCCGCTCCAGCATGACACGAGCCAACGACCGCCGAAACCGGGTTCGGACGCCAGCACGCACACGACGCTCAGAGGGGCCGCGAGGCCTCGACTAAAGCCGTCTGACGTTGGGCAATTGCCGCGCTAGGCGCTGTCGCTCGCGGTTATCCGTAGTCCGATGATCGCCACTAGCAGCAGGCTCAGAAACAGCACGCGCAGTATCGTCACCGGCTCCTGGAACAGCACAATGCCCAGAATCGCCGCCCCGATGGCGCCGATTCCCACCCAGACGGCATAGGCCGTGCCGATCGGCAGCTCCCTCACCGCCACACCCAGCAACCACATGCTGGCAGCCATGGTGACGACGGTAAGTACGCTGGGAACAGGCCGGCTGAACCCCTCGGTGTACTTGAGCCCAATAGCCCAACCGGTCTCGAGAAACCCAGCTATGACAAGAATGAACCAGGACATGACTAACCTCCTCATTGGGCGTCGTCTTGTCCTGACCGGGTACGGCGCGTCTCGTCCGGGGTTCCTAAAGCGGATCCGTGCTCAAGCCTACCGCTCGATCAGTGGGCGGAGGTGATCGTAAAGCTAACGGTGTGAACTTCCGATCCCGTTGCTGCCTCGGCTGTTGCCGACGCCACATAGGAAAGATCCGCCGAACCGACTGTCGTGCTGATGCCCACGACCAGGTCCCGAGGGGTCGTGCTCAGGCTTACGATGCCGGCACTTTCGCCACCGGAGACGTTTAGAGCCTCCATCCTCAGGCTGAACGCCGAGGAATTTCGGTCGGTCGCCACCGTGATCTTCTTATCCCTATCGTTGGTTGTCCACAGCAAACGGGCGGTTCCGTTGGCTTCATCGGGCCGTTCTCCGGCCGTCGCGCTGTCGATGACCAGCTCCAGATCCCCGCCTTCGAGCGCAACCTCGTTGATCGGCTCCACTATTACTGTGACCGTGTGGCCGGCTGTTGCATCCGCCAGGGCCACATTTATCCCCAGCAGCATGGCAACGATAACGAGCGCGCCCAAAAGTTCTTTCACAGGCAATCCCTTCACAATCGTTTGCCGAACTTCGGTAACGAAATCCGGTGGAAAAGGGGCGCTATGGAAATAGTAAGACGCAACACAGGAGGAGGACGTGCTTGTGACACGTCTTCGGCCGGTTGCGCTACTGACTCCGCCTGCTCCAAGCGCCCAAATACGGGGCAGGCATCACTGTCTCCGAAGTTAATGGGTCGAGACCGCCGGGTCTCGAACTGCCTAGTGATATCGCTGTTGGTCTTACAGCGCTCTTACTCGACTCATCCTCGGGAGTGGGCGGAGCGATGCGCGCCACGGCTCATGCCCGTCGACTTCATCAGGCTGATCTCGCCGGTCCGGTCCTGAACCGACATGAGGAGCGCGTCTACGCAGCGGCGAACACTGTCATACCGGCCTGAAGCAGGTGAACTCCCTGCGGTGGGACCGATTGCGTTCGCCGCTATCGCGTGGAGCATCGACGTTGCTACTCGTGTCGTTGGTATGGCTCGCTCATGTGGGCCCCTGGCGTTAGCAGGATGAGGGACGCCAGCTCTGAATCGATCTAAGTACCTGAACCCCGAGGGGGCCGCACCGACGACAAAGGCAATGAACATCGGAATCTACGCCTTGCTCGTCGTGGCCCTGTTCACGGTGTTCTACAACGTCGTCGTGTTCGACGGCCCCTAATACAGGCCGGATAGCTTCGGAATCGCCGAAATGAAACGGAACTTATACCGCCGTTAAGACCGTCACGCGTCTCTGGCGTTTTCGGGGGACTACACAGCTTGAGGACTTAGAGCGTGCTAATGTATTGCTGCTGCCTCAAAGGAGAGGTGCGCTAATGACGATGGAGAGACGAACTCTAGGTACGAGAATGCGTGCCGTTAGACAAAAGGGCACATGTTCCGCAGACAGGCTAAGACTGCCTGACCGCATGTTGGAAAGCATGCGTCAGTCTTTGTCCGTTGAGGGCTATGACGTTTCGATGGCAGAGGTGCGGCGTGTTGCGGATGAGACGTTTAAGAAAGAGATGCAAGAGCCGAACCTCTAGGCCCTCTTGCAAGAACAAACACAGGCTCCCTTAATGGCAAGGGATGAACGAATAACACTTCCCCAGGTAACTCGCCTGGGGAAAATAACTTCATATGAAGAACTGAAGCCACTCCTCATTGAAGCCGAAACGAGGGGCCGCTTATGGGTTTTCCAGCAATCCCAAAATCCAGGGGTGCTCCACAAATATCCAACCGACCTCGACGTCTATGCCCTGCACCACGAAATGTTCAATCCCATCTATAGCTGGGCAGGTCAACCGCGACGTGAGGACCGGGGGGCCCGGCGGCAGAGTCCACGTAAAATGGCCCCAGGTTCGCCTTGAGATGCGCCAACGCTCTGAAAACCTTGCAGTTTGGCTTGAGAGCTTAAGAGCTGACAAGGGCGAGTTAGATACCCATGACATCGCTCAGGTGGTAGCACAGCAACATCACGACTTTGAATACATCCATCCGTTTGCCGACACAAATGGCAGAACCGGAAGAGTTCTAGACCACTTCATGATTTGGGTTACTTTCGACCTCGCCGGCGAGACTTTGGGTATGTCCCCATTCATCGAGTACTTTCCAAGCGAGAAGCATGAGGATGAATACTACGAAGGGCTACAGGAAGCAGATGCAGGCTACTTCGGCCGACTTTCGGACTACTATGCTGATCGGATAGAACAAGCTGTCACAGCTGCCGAACATGTTTCCTCGGGCGAGGAACAAGAATCGTGAAAGGTGTCTCAGCGATCGTCTCGATTGACCTCTATCAGCGGAATACCCAAGCTAAAACACCTTCTCATGTAAGGATGAAAGGTCGGCGGCTTCGGCTTGAAGGGCTTGTGCTCCAAGCTGGCAAGTACACTCGACGCTCGTCATCCGCCGACTCGGTCACAGCCATCCCGACGTCGCCCTCAAGTACTACACGCAGGCCATCGAGGAAGATTACCGGGGCGCCACCTTCGAGTCGCCAATTCATGCGTCTGAGGGTTTTTCTGCGGGTACAAAAGCAAAGAAGAAGGACGCAGAATCCGCGTCCTAGTCTTGGTAGCGATGGTCGGGCTCGAACCGACGACCTCACGATTATGAGTCGTGCGCTCTCACCAACTGAGCTACATCGCCGCGCTGAATGGTCGGACGGAACGGGCGCTACCATTCGTCCGAGAGCCTACACAATATACCCGGTTCTTAGATTGAGCTACAAGGTTCCTTATTACCCAGCGTCGAAACTGGACTACCTACTCTGCGGCGGCGAGGTATTCACAGCTAGCCAATAAAAGCCAAGGTCGTTGATCGCCTGCTGGAACGCCTCGGACTCCACGGGCTTGCGGATGTAAGAGTTCGCTCCGCTCTCGTATGCCGCCGTGACGTCCTTCTCCTGCCCCGACGTGGTGAGCATGATTACGGGGATCGCACGTGTGTTCGCCTCTGCCTTCATCCGCTTGAGGACCTCAATCCCGTTGAGCCTGGGGAGGTTTATGTCGAGTAGTACCAATTCGGGCAGGTCAACGCTGCTTCTGGAGGAGTGCTTGCCCTCGCAGTTCAAGAACTCCATCGCCTCGGCGCCGTCTTGGACTACTTCGACTCGGTTGAGCAGATTCAATCCGCGGAGCGCACGCAATGTAAGCAGCACGTCGTCTTCGTTGTCTTCGATCAACAGGATGAGGGGGGCTTTGTCTCTGATCACTTTGGGCCTCTGCTTGGTCGGGCCGGCATTAAGTGGGGGCGCGGAAAAGAGGACAACTTGGCCAGCAAGCGTCAACGGTTAATGGTACCACGATCACTGTCTTACGGTTAGCGCAATACCTAACGTATGGGGAGTACGTCTGGGACCGAAGACCGGTGTTGTCTCACCCACTGATCGTCCACCTGAAACACTGGCATCTCTCTCCACCCCCTTTGATGAGTACTTGGCTACTCGTGCAGTCATGGCGAGAGTCACCTTACTGACACACTGCTACGCGCTTCGTTGATTTCTTGTTGAAGATTGGTCACTTGCCCATTAGGTCTGGACAGCGTCGGGATGGTCGATCACTTCACGGCTTGGATTGCGAAAAAATTATTCTCGAGCCTAACTGCTGTGTAACAAAGCGCAAGAAGCGCGGGTCCGTATTTGCTCCGGGCCCGCGCCTACTATGTGCGATGCAAACTATGTCGCATCTCAGGAATTCATTCAGTTGTTGTCCATGTTGTTGTCGTCGGTAGTCTCGTCTCCCGCCTCGTCGGATTCCGTTTCCATGCCGTCGGCACCCATATCGGGGTCACCTTCAGCACCCATATCGGCGTCACCTTCAGCGTCAACGTCAGCGTCGCCTTCCGCACCCATGCCATCGTCGCCTTCGGCGCCCATATCGGCGTCGCCTTCAACTCCAACGTCGGTTTCGATCTCTGGGGTAACGGTCTCAGGCGTCTCGGCGTCGTCGGCAGCGCCGCCACCTTCAACACCTTCTACGCCCATGCCTTCTACGCTCATGCCTTCGGGCATCAGGACAGTATCGATACCGTAAACAACTCCACTTGAAGTCTCGATGCCGGCCAGCGTCACGTTGGCGTCACCAACGGAGAGGCCTACGCCGCCTTCGGCGCCCGGCTCAGCCATCGGCATTGCAGCGTCATCTTGCGTTTCAACATCCCCGGGCTGTTCTTCATCACCGGCGTCGGCGTCTCCTGCATCCTGCGGCTCGCCGGGTTGTCCGGCGGCATCGTCACCGGCGGCTTCACCATCCACCGCGGCGCCCTCGTCCTCCACGTCCGGTGCAGCTGGTTCGGCTGGCTCAACCGGTTGCGCCGGTTCAGCTTGTCCGCCACCGGCAACTTCGCCGTCGGTCTCCACACCGGCAACAGCTGGGCTAGTGCCAGGGGCCACGGCGTACTCGTTCCCGAGTAGTGTGACGATCCCGGAAAGGGTGGTCAGCTGATCGGCCGAAACCATGCCCGAAATGATGTGGTTACGAACGAGGGTATTGAGTTGCTGATCGTCGAGCGTGTTCAGGTCGAACCCGGCCTGTTGGAAGGCCTGGTTGGTCGGAGCAAAAATCGTGAAAGGCCCCTCTTGCGCCAAGGTTTCAGACAATCCAGCCCGCTCCAATGCGTCGGCGAACATGCTGAAGTCGGGGTTCGAACGAAGTGCGTCCGTCAGGCTCTGGCTGGCGAAGTCGTCCTGTCCGGCAACTTCCTCCTGGCCAGCTGCATCGTCACCGGCTGCATCGTCATCGGCAGCGTCGCCGGCAGCATCATCGGCAGCGTCGTCCGCACCAACTCCATCGTCACCGGCAGCATCATCACCGGCCGCGCCCTCGGCATCTCCGGCAGCTTCGTCACCTGCTGCGTCATCCCCAGCGGCGCCCTCCGCACCACCGGCCGCATCATCACCGGCCGCATCGTCGTCTGGCTCGCTGGGATCCATCGGTTCTGCCGGTTGAGTAACCTCCGGCGTAGTTTGCTCCGGCGACGTCTGATCGTCCGCTTGGCCCCCAGCATTGTTGTCTTGACCCAACGCCAAGCCGAATGCCAGAAACAGGCTCAGTACAAATACGTAAAGTCTTCCCTTCATGTGCTCCCCCTTAAAACGTGTGAAGTGAAGCGGTTCGAGGAATCGGAACGGTACGACTTCTCGGCCACTCACTAAATTAAAGTATGGGCGCCTCGTCGGGACGGCGAATATATGCTGAGACTATAGTCGTCCGGCGGATAAGGGCCAAATTTACGGGGGCTGGCAGCCGGCGCACGTGCGGAATTGAGGAAAGGCGTCCTGGTCGCCATAGCCTCTACTCCAGTTGCTTCCCCAGCTACGCTCTACGAGTGGGTTCTTTGACGTCCGCCGCTCGAGCCACCTGCTAGAGTCCCGACATGCTCGAGCCGTCCCTGGAACTGTACGGCGAGACCTTCGAGAAGGTCGATGCGGAACTAAAAGAGCTGCTGGCGAAGAGCCACGCTCGTTACGCGATGATCGTTGACCTGAAGGGGTTCGTCCTGATGCACAGCCGGGCGCTCTGGGCTCCAAAGCCGCCTTCTCTCGACTCTTTTGCGACCCTTATCGCCTCCAACTACTCTGCGAACACCGCGATCGCCAGGCTCTTCGGCGAGTCGGGGTTTCAGGAGATGGTGCAACAGGGGGCCGAGGTCGGTACCTATCTGGAGGAGTTGGGCGAGGAAGCCCTGTTGGTGACGGTGTTTGACAGTAGTGCCGCCCTCGGGCGCGTAAAGCTGTTCACCAAAAAGACCGCCCAAACGATCAAGGAAGTGCTGGAAAGCAGTCAGGAGGAGGCCCCGGTGATGTCGTTCGACCAGGAGTGGAGTTCGAGCACGGAGGCGCTCCTCGACGGACTATTCGGGACGAAGGATTCATGAGCACGATCAACTTCTCCGCCCGCGAGATCAACTTCAAGATCGTCTACTACGGGCCCGGACTCTCCGGCAAAACCACCAACCTGAAACAGATCTACGCCAACGTCCCCGGAGAATCCAAGGGCGATATGGTGAGCCTGGCGACGGAGGATGAACGCACCCTGTTCTTCGACTTCCTGCCCCTGGACCTGGGTAGCGTCAACGGATTCAAGACCCGCTTTCATCTATACACCGTCCCTGGCCAGGTGTTCTACAACTCCAGTCGAAAGCTGATTCTACGCGGAGTGGACGGAATCGTCTTCATTGCCGATTCGGCGCCTAACCGGCTTCGCGCCAATGCCGAGAGCCTCAGGAGCTTGCGCGAGAATCTACAGGAGTACAACCTCTCACCTAGCGAGGTACCCCTGACCATCCAGATCAACAAGCGGGACGTGCCCGACGCCTTACCGGTTGAGATGATTCGTCAGGTTCTCGACCCGAGCAACAAGATACCGGTCTTCGAGGCAGTCGCTCAGGAGTTCAAGGGTGTCTTCGAACCGTTGCGGGCAGTGAGCACACTGGTTCTGGAAAAGCTCGCGCAGAAGACCTGAAACACTGCCACAAAACATTGCCAAAGTAGGTCCGGCGCCTTCCGCTATCACGTTCGGTCCGCTCTCCCCTGTCGAACTCCGGTGCGCGGGTGAGGGGGTGAGCCTCCGTGATATCGTCGGCCCGATGAAACGCACTCCCCTTTACCAAGCCCATCTGGAACTCGACGCCCGAATGGTGGGGTTCTCCGGCTGGGAGATGCCTCTGCAGTACCCCACCGGAATCAATGAGGAACACCTGGCGGTGCGCCAAGGCGTGGGCGTGTTCGACGTGAGCCATATGGGCGAGCTGTCTATCACCGGTCCGGGCGCAGTAGAGTTTCTTCGCTTCGCTGCATTGAATGATGCGGGTCGACTGCGTCCCGCCCGCGCCCAGTATTCGATGCTCCCAAATGATCGCGGCGGCCTGGTTGACGACGTATATATCTATCGGCTCGGGGAGGGAGACTTCTTCATGGTCTGCAATGCGGGCGGCCGCGACGAGGTGGTGAGGCATCTAGTTCGGCTGGCGACGGAGTACGACTGCGAAGTGGTCGACCGATCGGAGGAGTGGGCGCTCTTGGCCCTCCAGGGGCCGGGTTCGGCCGTTCTGCTCGAGCGACAGGCAAGTACCGACCTTACCGACCTGCGGAAGAACGGCCTGCGTGACCTCGAACTTTTCGGCCGGCCGGTCCGCCTGGCCCGAACCGGTTACACCGGGGAGGACGGCTTCGAGATCTTCATGCAAGCGAGCGACGTCGAGGCGGTCTGGCGTGGTATCACCGGCGCGGGCGCAACACCGTGCGGCCTGGGCGCCCGCGATACGTTACGACTGGAGGCCGGCTACGCACTCTTCGGGTCCGACCTGACCGCTCAGACGAACCCCCTCTGCACCCCCTTCAAATGGGTAGTGAAGGACAAGGACTTCTACGGCAGGGAACGTATCTGGGGCGCTGCCTGCGCTCGCAAGCTGGTCGGCCTGAAGCTCAATCAACGAGGCGTCGCGAGACATGGATATCGGCTCTATCAAGGCCAGCAGGAGATCGGCGAGATCAGTTCGGGCACCATCTCTCCCGTCACGCGCGAAGGGATCGCCATGGGCTGGCTGGAGCGCCAGTTCGCCACGCCCGGGCAAGCTATAAGCGTGGAGATTCGCGGGCAGAAGGTACCGGCTACGGTCGTAGAACTGCCATTCATCGAGGGCTGAGGGGACCGGATCCCGTGCAATGCGAAGAAACAGTGAGACGCGAGGAGAATGCATGACCATTCCAGATGATCGCCGCTACAACAAGAGTCACGAGTGGGCCCGAGAGGAAGACGGCGTGGTGACGGTGGGAATCACCGACTACGCCCAAGATCAGCTAGGGGACGTCGTTTTCGTCGAACTTCCGGCCACCGGCAAAACGGTGCGGGCCGGCGACGCGGTTGCGGTCGTCGAATCTGTGAAGACCGCCAGCGACATCTACGCTCCCGTGGGCGGCGAGGTCGTTGGAGTAAACGCCGCGCTCGAGACGCGCCCCGAACTCATCAACGAGTTCCCTTACGGTGAGGGGTGGCTGTTTCGTATTCGGCCCGGTGCAGGCGCAAAGCTGTCTGGACTCCTCGATGCGGCGGCGTATAGGTCGGTGACCGAGGAGGATTCTTGAATTACACTCCCCACACCGAGGAGGACATCGAACGCGCGCTCCAGGCGATAGGCGTGCCATCGGTAGATGCGCTATTTGCCGAGATACCCGAGGAGCTGCTCGACCCGTCCATCGATCTCCCCAGGGGAATGGATGAGGTTTCATTACTGGCGCGGGTGAAGGAGCTCTCCGACGCCAATGCGGGAGCATCCTCTCTGATGGGTGGCGGCCTCAAGAAGCACTTCATTCCCACCGTGACGCAGCACCTGACCTTCCAGAGTGAATTCGTAACGGCTTACACCCCTTATCAGCCCGAGGTGTCGCAGGGGATTCTGCAGGCCACCTTCGAGTTCCAGACGATGATGAGCGAGTTGACCGGCCTGCCAGTGAGCAACGCCAGCATGTACGACGGCGCCAGCGCCGTCGCCGAGGCGGCTTTGCTGGCAGTCCGGCAGACGGGCCGCAACCAGATCATCGTCTCGCAGGGCGCACACCCCGAGACGCGCGAGGTGCTCGCCACCTATTTGAATGCGCTCGGTATTGAACTCACCTCGAACGCTCTCAACGGCCGACTGGTTAGCTCTCGTAGTGACATCGGCAATGATGTGGCGGCCGTAATCGTGCAACAGCCGAACTTCCTGGGCTACCTCGAGGATATGGAGACGCTGGCGCAGGACGCTCATGTCGCCGGGGCACTCTTCATTTCGGTCGTGGATCCCTTTAGCCTGGGGATCCTTCGGCCACCCGGCTCTTACGGAGCAGACGTTGCGGTTGGCGATGGCCAGACAATCGGCAACTCGCTCAGCTTCGGAGGCCCCCATTTCGGATTCATGGTGGTCACCGAGGCACTGCTTCGGCAGCTGCCCGGCCGCATAGTCGGCCAGACAATCGATGTCGACGGTCGGCGCGCATTCGTCCTCACACTCCAGGCGCGTGAGCAACACATTCGCCGTGCCCGCGCCAAGAGCAACATCTGCTCGAACCATCAGCTTACCGCCCTCATGGCGACCGTCAACCTCTCCGCGCTAGGTCCACGAGGATTGCAGGAAGTCGCCACGGCGAGCGTAGCCGCCGCGCACGCCCTCGCCGATGACCTGGCTTCCGCCGGTTACCGGGTTCGGAGCGAGTCGCATTTCTTCAACGAGTTCGTGGTGGAACTAGCCTCTCCCGCGAGGGAGGTCGTGAGGAAGCTGGCTAAGCAGGGGATCAGCGCCGGGGTTCCCGTACCCGCTCACTACGGGCTCGGTTCGGCGTTGCTACTGGCGGCCACCGAGCTTACCGGCGAGCAGGAGCGGCGAGAACTCATGGAAACGCTGCAGCGCGTTGCGCCTGTTTCTACGAGTGTGGCGCGGTGAGCAGCTCTAAACCGGTCGAGGCCGACTTCCCACTGATCTTCGAGCGCTCGAAAGCGGGCCGACGCGCCTCCTCGCCGCCCGCCGCGCCGTCCGTCGACCTGGCCGAGCTACTGGGTGCGGAGCAGTTGCGGCAGGATCCGCCACGCTTGCCAGAGGTGAGCGAGCTCGATCTCGTCCGTCATTACACCCAGTTGGCGCACCGCCAGTTCAGCATCGACAGTCACGTCTATCCGCTCGGTTCGTGCACCATGAAATACAACCCTAAGGTGCATGAGGAGGCGGCCAAGGCATTCCAAGATCTGCATCCTTATCAATCACCCGAGACTGTGCAGGGGGCTTTGGAGTTGCTCTTCGAGCTGCAGCACGACCTCGCGACTCTCACCGGTATGGACGCGATGAGCCTGCAGCCCGCGGCCGGCGCCCACGGTGAACTCACCGGCATCTTGATCATCCGCGCCCATCATCAGGCGCGCGGCGAGGATGAACAGCGCCGCATCGTGCTCGTGCCGGACAGCGCCCACGGCACCAACCCGGCAACGGCCGCGATGGCCGGCTACCGGGTGGTCGAAGTAGCCACCGGTAAGGATGGGCAGGTGGATCTGGCGGCATTCCGGGATGCTCTCTCCCCCGCCGTCGCGGCGGTAATGCTCACCAATCCCAACACCCTCGGCATCTTCGAGCGGAACATCCTGGAGATCAGCCGTTTGGCTCATGAGGCAGGGGCGCAGCTCTATTACGACGGCGCCAACCTCAACGCCATAGTTGGGCGGGCCCGCCCTGGGGACATGGGCTTCGACGTCGTGCACCTCAACCTTCACAAGACGTTCACCACCCCACACGGCGGCGGAGGACCCGGCACCGGCCCGGTCGGGGTCAAGTCGCACCTCCGCCCCTATCTGCCGGTGCCGCTGGTAAAGCGGGACGACGACGGCTACGACTTCGATTACGACCTGCCCTCCAGCATCGGCCGGGTGCGCTCCTTCTACGGAAACTTCGGAAATCTCGTGAGGGCCTACGTCTACATCCGAGGACTTGGCCTGGAAGGTCTTCGCGCAGTTTCGGGGATGGCGGTGCTCAACGCGAACTATCTGCAGGAGCGCATGAAAGAGGCGGGCTACAAAATTCCCTTCGGCGGACGCTGTATGCACGAGTTCGTTGCCCAGCCCCCAGCCGGCCTGCGCACGCTGGATCTGGCTAAGGCGCTCCTAGACGAAGGGGTCCATCCGATGACCGTCTACTTCCCGCTGGTAGTGAAGGAAGCGATGATGGTCGAGCCTACCGAGACGGAGTCGGTCGAAACACTCGATCATTACGCCGGCCTCCTGGGCAAGGTGCTCCAGCTGGCGCGTGCGGACCCGGAGTGGCTCGCCCAGTCTCCGCATTCGACACCGGTAAGACGCCTCGACGAAGTGCAGGCGGCCCGGCAACCGATTCTGCGGTACACCTTTCCCGAGGGGGAAGCCGGCTAAGGCTCCCGTACGGCGCGAAGGCCGCCGGTCGGCTATCCGCGCAGCAAGTAGCGCAGCGATTCTCTCAACTGCCGCAGCTGGTGCTGCCTTCCCCATCGGGTGCGCTGCGACCGTCGGTACGGAACGAACTGCCGCAACCACAGGCCGAAGTTGCGTTCGGATTGACGACGCTAAATCCGCCGCCCATCATGTTCTCGACATAATCCACTTGGCTACCCCGGAGCAGTGGCCAGCTCATCTGATCCACGACCAACCGCACGCCCTGGTCGACGAACACCCGGTCCCCTTCGAGCTCGCGGTCATCGATCGACATTCCGTAGCTATAACCGCTGCAGCCTCCCGACTTGATGAAGACGCGGATCGCCGCCGTCTCCGAGCCATTCTTGGCCAACAACTCACTCGCCTTGCCAGCGGCCACATCGGTGAGGCTCATCTCTTCCTTGATTGCTTCAGCACTGCTCACGTCCATACCTCCTCGCCAGAAACCGCCTCTGTCCTAAGGCATTTATACCATCCGTACAGGAGAGCCTCGGTACCTCACGCTTCGCTGGAGGTTGTCCTCCCGAACGAAAGATGTTCGATAATTGTTGGCAGCGGCCGGTCGTCCTGATATACTTCCTAGGCGTTTTTGGGCGTATAGCTCAGTTGGTAGAGCGGCGGTCTCCAAAACCGTAGGTCGAGGGTTCAAGTCCTTCTGCGCCCGCCAAGAGAAAGATCGTCAGGGACAAAAGAAACGTGCGCGACCCGAATTAAGGGGACCGCGCACTTTCCTTTCACGTGTGCCGGGCGTGTGCCAACAGGTTCTTAAAAGCTAGTTGAAAGCCCTTGCCTCGCTCGTTTTATCGGCCCGAAAGAGCATAGCGTCTAGCTTGCTCGCTGCCTCATCCTGCATCCCCGGCAGGACATGGCTGTAGGTGTCAAGTGTCAGAGCGATGCTGGAGTGCCCTAGACGCTCGCTAACTATTTTTGGATGGACACCGGCCTTTAGAAGCAGAGTCGCGTGGGTGTGGCGCAGGTCGTAAAGCCTGACCGACTCTGGTAGGTTGGCCGCCTTGAGGAGAGGCTTAAAGTGCCGATTGACCACGTTGCGGCCGTTAAGAGGGGTGGCGTCCGCGCTCGGGAACACAAGCTCTCTCTCAAGTTCTTGCTGAACCTTGTGATCCAAGAGAAGCTTGACCAGGTTGCCCGAAAGCTTGATGTTCCGGCGGCTGCGCGGCGTCTTCGGAGCCTTGAACGATGTTTTGCCTCTGACGCTCTCTAGCGCCCTCTGGACCGTCAGGCTGCCCGTCATAGGGTCGATGTCCTTCCACATCAGCGCAAGGGCCTCTCCGGGCCGTAGACCGGTGCCGAGCATGAGCGCAAAGAGCGGGTAGAGGCGATCCGACTTCGCGGTCTTCAGGAAACGTGTCGCCTCCTCTTCGGAGAGCGCCTGCATCTCGGTTTTCTGCTGCCTCGGAAGGTCCACGTACTGGCAGACGTTCTGCGAGAGCATGCGCCACTTGACGGCTTGCTTGAGGGCGCTGCTGAGAACCCGGTGCGTGTTGATGACGGTTCGCGGCGTCAGCCCCATCCCATCCTTGTCCTTGGGTGCAAGCATCTTGGAATAGAGCGTCTGAATTTCAACTGGCGCCAGTTTCGGGAGCTTCCTACTTCCAAGCGCCGGGTAGACGTAACGCTCCAACACGCCTGTGTAGTCGTCGAGAGTCCGAGCCGTCAACTTCGGCTTTGCCGCCGTTTCCAGCCAATGCATCAGGTACTCCTTGACGGTCAGCCGCGTTGGCTCATGGAGCAGTTCCCCCGTGTCGAGCTTCCGTAACATCACGGTCAGAACCTTTTCAGCGTCCTTCTTTGTCCCGGTCACGCGCTGATTGAGGTAGGTGCGCTTACCAGTAGCGCCGTCCCGTCCAGCGAAGACTCTCACCAAGAACCCGTGCTCTCGTTCGATGATTTGGCCGCGCGGCATCTACTCACCATCCTTAGGGGAACTTGCCTGTTGCTCACTCGGGAGCGCCACGAGGCGGAGTCCAAGGGCATCGAGGACTCGTTGCCAGGTTTGGGGATCGCCTTCCCTCTCACCGGCCAGTAGGCGTGACACCGTTGCCTGCCTGACTCCCGCTCTGTTCGCGAGTTCGGACTGAGTCCAACCCCTATCCGCTACTGCTCCTTTGGCCGCTTGTCGTATCTGCTCGTTCATTGCCATGACCACAATATACCACTGCGGTATGGGCGCGTCTATACCGCAGTGGTATTCGAGGGTAGGAGCCAGGAGTTATAGCCAGCTTGCCGATTGGGTGCGCGGGCATGGACGGGGGGGAGGGGGAGGTCGCTAGGTGGCGAGAAGCTGGATGGGTATATACTCAGTACAAATCTTCCGGACCCGAAAAATCTTTGCCCCCAGCTAAAGTCTTGCTTACCCCTACACGGCACGCTGTAAGCCGCGTAGAGCCCCTAGGATGCGTCGCGTCTAGGTTGGACGCAGGCCCTCAACTTGCGGCCCTACATTTCGGCTCGATTTCTGAAATCAGAAATTGGCGGATGTCTACTTGTCCAGCCTTACGAGTTCCCAAAACTCGAGCCCTAGAGCATCGGCCACCCGCAGAACCGTCGAGATTTTCGGATCGATCTTTCCGTTCTCCAGCATGCCGACGTGAGTCCTGTGTATTCCGGCCCGGTACGCAAAGTCATCCTGGTTGATTCCACGTTGCCGCCGAAGCTCTCGCACTCGCGCCCCCAGGGCCTTTCGAAACTCCAGTTGTCGCTGCTCTGATGGGCTCTCTTCCGTTCCGGCCACCGGACCATCATTCGTTCCCACAGGCCGCAGCGCGACAGAACGCCCTATGTCATAATGTGTTATTCACAACTTGACATTGACGCTAATGGCTCATCGAGGTGGAAGATGCAGATCGCCGGGGAGAGCAATCCATTCCGCGTCCCACCACAATCTCAGCCCACATCCTGGTGTCCCTGCTCAGCTCTTGTGCCCCAAAGTTGGTGTGCTACCAGGAGAACCATAGCGAGGATCAGACGCGGATTGATTTGGCCCAGTGCGAACTGGGGGCACGGTGAGAAGTTAGCGGGGTCGAACTAGGGCAAGGGAGAGTGGGTACCATGAGCGACAGACTGCGAGGCGGCATCAAGGGCGACCGGCTAAGCCTACTGGAATCGGAGCGCCAAGCGCGAGCCGAGCGGGCGACGCCACTGGGGCGCTTCATGCAGGACGCCGTATCGCTACTCCTATTGCTGCCCATGATGCTAGCCGAATTGGCCGTGATCCTGCTAGCGGCGGCGCTGCTCCCGGCTTGGCTGCTGTTCGAGCTGCTGCTGCTGCTGGGGGTGCCGTACGCCGCCGGGGCGCTTAGCTTCGGTGCGATCCTGGTCGTGGCGTTCTGGCTGCTGTTCCGTGAGTGGTGCGAATGGCGCGTGAAGTACTGCGTATGGTGCGGGCTGCCTCCCGGGTGGCTTACCAACGGCTGGCTGGGCAAGCGCTACGGCTACCAGCACCACGGCGCCAGCCGCCAGCAGACGGAGGAGCAGGCGCTGGCCCGCAAGCGGGCGTTCAAAGAGAGGATGGCCGTCGGCAGAGCCAAGAGGTCGGCCGCCGACCAACCGAAGCGCTAGGGGTCGCCGAGCAGCAAGGAGGCGGCCAGCCGACGCGAGACAGGAGGATTGGGGGATGATGAGAAGAATTGGAGTGCTACTCGCGGCCTTCATACTAGGGCCTGCGGCGGCCCAGGGCATATTCGACACGGGCGTCATGGTGAAGACCGTCATGTTGGAGACGGACGAGTTCGAGGGCACAATGGCCTGCTTCCAATATGTCGCGCGGGTCGGAGGGAACCACCAGGGCATCTTCGCAGCCATCAGCTCAACGGGATTGGTCACGTTGGGCCTGACACGCAAGACGGAAGAGCCCGTGTTCATGCCCGAAACCTGGCCCGGCGACGAGCTGCGAATCCTCTTCCCCTCTGAGAGAGAGGCCGTTCAATTCGACGTTGCCCACTCCGAGGCCGAGATGAACGATGGTTTGCCTTGGCGCGAGCACGTGTTCGTTGACATCACGCCCGATTTCATCCGGCGGCTCGTGGCGTATGGAAGCAGCGGGAACAGCGACTTCGAGGACGATGTATACTTCCGCTTCTCCTCCCACGACGGAGCGGCATACGACGGCATCATCCACGACGACCTGCTCAAGCGGCTACAGGCTTTCGTGGAACAATGCCTGATCGGCCAACGCTAGGGTTGCCCTGTTTCATGGATTGCCAAAGCGGTTGAAGACGGAACATCATGAGCCAAGCAACCCTGATCCTGGCGGTACCAGTGGGGGCAATATTGCCGCTGCTATAACTATTGGGACTTTTCTGATTTCAGAAATCTGCGTGGCTATCGGCTCTGTGCCTTTCGAGAAATCGTCGCCTTTCGACATAGAATTTCGCCAACCGGCTCCGCTCCCGGTTACATGCCCGAAGGTATGTGTTCGTGCTTGCTGATGCCCCTGACTTGAGAACTCGCTGGTCGTGGTCAAGGCAGCGGTGCCGCGCCCTGCTCAAGTAGGTGAGGCCCAAGCAGGAGCGGCAACCGACGACCTCTGAAGCATCGACAGTAAAGCCATAGAGCTTTCCCTTCGGCCTTCTGCACAGTGGACACTGCAACCAGTGGCGCTTACCCCGCCGCTGCTCCATTTGCAGAATCATTATCTGCCGTCCGGGCCGCTCAGGAGTGAGCAGGCGCTCCTTGACACGAAGGTAGAAGAGCATGTTTCCAAGCTCCCCGCATGTTCCGTCGTGCCTCGCCCGGCGGACCAGATCGCTCACGTCCAACACCGCATGCGCCTCATCTGTGCGGACTCTTCGCTGGTCAACTCTCCTGGCCCGGTGCCGCACCATAGCAAGGGTTATCGGCTGCCCTATCGTTTGCTTAGAAACGTTGCCCGAACCGAAAGAGTTCACGTTTACATGATTACGGACATTCCAGCCAAGAGCAAATCCTTCGTTCCCCCCGTCTAGATAGAACAAAATTAACGATGGCTGAGAGTGAACCGCCCCTCAGAAATTCGCTACTCGGTGTTCCTGACGAAGGAAACTATGGTCGTCTCCTGATCGACAAGCGATATCAAGGGAGAACATCCCTTCCCTCCCCCTCCTCCCGTCCTTCCTCTCTCTTCTTTGAGTCCATCCCATCCTCTGATTTACTCGTTCTTCGGTCCTTCGAGTTCGGTGATGATTCCCAGCTCTCTAGCCTTGCTCTCAACTACCTCTTTGATCTTCTTCTCCCACTTCATTTGTGCACCGTGCCTGTAGGAGATCGTCACCCCATCGAACTGGTAGAGCACTACTTGAAACCGCTTTGTTGTGGCCGCGAGATCGTATATAGGCTTGATAAGGGCGACCTCGATGGCTTGGACTTGTCGCGCGAGGGCCGATCTAGCATCCTGGTGGGATCGCACTGGAATTTGCGTGCGAAAGATGGTCGTGACTTGGCGGGCAGCAAGCGCTGCGGAGATTCGTAGGTTCCTGGCCCGTAGCACGACATCTATCAGTGGTAGTCGCAGGAATCGTTTTGCGAGTTCTCGATCGACAGTTTCGGTCGCCAGTCTCGCGCGAACGTTCCTTTCACTCCCACCGAAAGCAACGGCATAGATAGCCACTTTGAGGGCGGGCTTGTAGCTCTTATCAACGCCAAGCTCACGAAACAGATACTCCCAGAGCGATTCCCCGGATCGCAGAAACGTCTGCAACTCCGGAACATCCCATAGTTTCGCGATGATAGCGAACTGAGCGGAACGAAGATCGTACTCGCACCAGCCCTTGGTCAGATTTCGTCTCACGTTACCTTGGACGGTCAGTAGGCTTGGCTGAAGGGAGAAGGCGCGGTCACTATTGTCGACTGCGCTTATGAACGGCTTGGGCTCGGCCAGAATGGAAACGAGTTGACCCAGCGCTTGCCGCTTTCTTGCGGATTCCGGTTCCATTACCAGGGCAGCAACTGTCTCCTGCAAGTTGGCCTTGACCTTCTTGCCGAAAATCTGAGGATCTAGCTTGTTCTGATACATCACGATGTTCCTGTGGCTCTCGTAGACCCTTTCCATAGCCCGAGCCTGTAGCTCCTTCCGCCTAGCGGCCTTGTGGTGGGCATTCAGCCTTTCACCGGTATCGATTGTCACGAGGTCTACCCTTTCTCCTGCGGCCAGCCGCCTCTCAAAGCACCGTTGATGCTGCCGTGCAACAGGGTCCAGCCCGTCAGCCAGCACGACACGCGCCCGCCCCTCTGGGCAGTTCCACTGTGAGTATTGGAAGGCGGGGAGTATGTCTCGTTTGAAATCTTCGAGTGACTTCCAGGCCGTGAAATGGTTGTTCCTGAGCTTCCTTGCTTCGCCGAATAGCTGCGCTAGTCGCTTTCGGGTGATTACCGGCAGTCCCTCTGGAGTGACCTGGATTGGCCATAAGAGGTAGTGGGTAAGCCGCCAATATCCGGCGCTCTTGTCAAGGGCCGGGTAGAGGGAAAGCAGCGCAGCGCGGAGCTTCCCATCCACAGCAAACTGAGGCGCCACGTGGAGCCGCCGGAGTTCTGAATCAGAAATCAGGGGATTCCAGGGGTGTCTTAGATCGCTAGGTTTCAGGCGTGTCATCCCGGTCCCGCCTCAAACCGCTTCGCGCCGCCAGCCACCCGCCAGGGGCTGACCACCGTTCTCGATCCAGTCCTCGATCTGCTCGGCATCGAACAGGACCTGCCGCCCGACGCGGACGTGAGGAAACAGCTTGCGACGGCATAGGTCGTAAATCCGCTCCTTGTTAAGGCCGGTCCGCTTCACGGCGTACTCGATGTTCTTGAGTTGTCGCTCCATTAGAAAACCTCCGAGACAGACGCTACGTCTCAGAGGCTCTCAAAAATCAGAACTTCGTGCCGACATTCACAAGCTCTAGCTACGTCTCGGTCGCCCTCTTTTCGGGGGCCGACGAATCAGGCCCATCCACTGAGCCGTCTTCTTAATAGCCTTGGCGACCGATCTGTCCTCGAGATCGGGATCGGAGGACCGCTCGCTCTCCCAAACACATATTTTCGTTGCAGAAAGTCCTCTCGCCTGAGACAGTGCAAGCCAGTGAAAGTGCCTGACGCCCCACTTCTTACCGAGATACACCTGATCCTTCCAATTTTCCCTTTCACCGCTGAGCCCAACTCCAGGTACGAAACCGCGAATGCTGCTGAAGGACTTGAGGTAGAGGGTTTCCAAAATCGCTGCGAAGAACCACTTTCCCCGGTCGTTCCAGCTTTCCTGGCCGAGGTACCACTCACTGGACCATGCCCTTAGATCGTCTATCAGACCCTGAATGTCCGGCACATAGTGCTGATCGGAGTCCAGCATCTTTAGCAAGAGGTCACGGTTACGGACCGGCAGGTAGATGGGGACGTGGTTTGGCTTAAGCACTGTCCACGCTCGCTTGAGGGACGGCACGAGTTCGACCAGTGAAGCTTCAACCTCGGGCACAGCCTCCTCAATAGCGTCGAGAAACTGCTGCTTAGGATTCTCAAGAGGCGTCGGCGGTTCTGGCTGGAGCGCGCACTCAATGTCCGAGGTACTGAACTCCAAAGAACCGTGCCCTGCATACCATCGCCCTCGATGCCTCACGTTCTCCTGGAAGCGCTGGCGTCGCCTCTCCTTAGGATCGTCGTTGCCTATTTCAGGCCCTCCAACCGCCGCATGTGCCGGGACTGTGCCAACTGCGCCAGTGGGAGCTTACCTCGGGCGGTCTCACGTCGTTTAGTGTAACCCAGGAGTGCCGTCCTAGTCGGCCTCTCCTAGTCTCCTAATTCCTGGAGCGAACTGCGCTGAAGAGCGCTTGTAAAGACTCCAAAACCGTAGGTCGAGGGTTCAAGTCCTTCTGCGCCCGCCAAAAGAAAGGCCGTGAGGCAAGGTAGTCCCGCAATCTCGGTTGCGGGATACTCTTTTGATTCGCACCCTCGTTCGCACCCGCTAGGCTACTCGAAGCATTCGTGCCCGAACTCTCGGAAGTGTGCCAGCAGTTCCGCTCCTAACAGTCCGTAGGATGCCTGGCCGCTGGCGGTCACGAGGCGGTAGGGAACATCGTGCTCGCTCAGCAGCAGCCTCTTGAGAAATGGTGCATCAACGCTCAGAAAGGCATCTTCGGTCCACGTGCCGTCACCGTTGTCGAACGTGGAGACCATGGACAGCGACAGGGGAAAGCGCACCACCTAGTCGCCGAGCAGGAACTGAACTTCGCCTCCGGGCTGGACTCCCCTGCCGGGCTTCCCGGACGTCCTCGTACGCGTGCAAGTACACCTCCTCGTACTTCAGCTAGCGCCAGAACCGCTCCATGAACACGTTACGGATCCAACGGCCCTTCCTATCCATGCTGATGCGCACCTCGTGCCGCTCCAGCACGCTGGTGAACGCTGCTGACGTGAATTGCGCCCTGATCCGGTCCCCCTGCGGGAAGCTGTCTCTCACGGCCTACTTCAGGAACACGTACACGGAGCCGGAATCCGTACCGTCGTTGTCACTCTGATTGGCGCCGATGATGGCGTAATCGCCACTGATCGCCACCGAGAAGCCGAAGGCGTCGCGCACCGCAGCGTCGCTCGCGGTGAGCTTGTTGACCTCGCTCCAAGTACCGTCCCTATGGTGGAACACGTATGCCGAACCCGTACTGACGCCATCGCCCTCGAAAGCGCCGACGAGGGCGAAGTCGCCATCCATCGCTACCGAGTTGCCGAAAAAGTCGCCCTCTGCTGCGTCGCTGGCCGTGAGCTTGGCCATCTCGGTCCAGGTGTCCCCGCTGCGGCGGAACACGTACGCAGCGCCGGAATTGCTACTGACGCCATTGCCCGCGATGGCACCTACGATGGCGTAGTCGCCACTCATCGCCACCGACCAACCGAATAAGTCGCCCTCTGCTGCGTCGCTCGCCGTGAGCTTGCTCATCTCGGTCCAGGTGTCGCCACTCCGGCGGAACACGTACGCAGCGCCGGAATCGCTACTGACGCCATCGTCCCTGATGGCGCCGATGACAGCGTAGTCACCACTCATCGCCACCGAGCGGCCGAAGTAGTCAAACGCTGCGGGGTCGCCGGCCGTGAGCTCGTCCACCTCGGTCCAGGTGTCCCCGTCACGCCGGAACACATACACGGAGCCGGAATCGTTACTGCCGTCATCGTCACTCCTAGGGGCGCCGATGATGGCGTGATCGCCACTGATCGCCACCGAGAAGCCGAAGGCGTCGGCCGCCGCAGCATCGCCGGCCGTGAGCTCACCCATCTCCGTCGCGGGTTCCTGGCAGAACCGCGAACACCGCTCGTACACGTACGCCGCCCCCTCGAACGTAGTGTCCTCGTCCCCTGGCGCACCGACGATGATGTAGTCGCTGCTGATCGCCACCGAACTGCCGAACCGGTCGGCTGCGCCGATAGCGGTCGGCGCCACCACCGGGGGCTCCGGGGGCAGCTTCATGCTCTGCACCCAGCCGTCGCCACTGCGTTGGAACACGTACGCCGAGCCCGAATCAAAGCCGCCGTCATCATCCGCCCGCGCGCCGATGACGGCGTAGTCGCCACTCATCGCCACCGAGTAACCGAACTGATCACCCGCTGCGGCGTCGCTGGCCGTGAGCTTCGGGAACTCGGTCCCGAACGGCAGCGTCACGTTCAGCGTGAACGCCGCGCTTCCCTCCAGTGCGCCCGCGTCCCGCGCGACCAGCGTGATCACGGTGCTGCCCGACCCCTCCCGTGCGGGCGTGATTCGCAACGACCGGTCCGCTCCGCCGCCCAGCACCTCGAGGTCGGTGTTCGCGATCAGCGTCGTGTCGCTCGACGAGACCTCCACCGTCACGTTGGCGGGATCCTCGTCCGTGATGGTGAACGGCACCTCGATCACTTCGCCCCTGAACGTGCGCTGATCCTCGATGCTCGACAGGGCCGGCGCGGCGTTCGGCGCGTCGCTGGTGGCGGTGATCGTGATGCTGTCGCTGGCGCTAGCTTGTCCGTCGCTCACGCTCAGCGTCGCCACGAACGCCCCCGTCACGACGGGGACGAAGGTGGGAGTGGCGCTGCCGGCATCCGCTAGGGTGGCGGTGCTGCCGTCGGGCCGGTTCTCGAAGGCCCAGGTGAAGGTGAGTGCGTCGCCGTCCGCGTCGCTGGAGGCGTTGGCGTCCAGTGTGACCGTGTTGCCGATGGTGACGTTTTGGTTGGGGCCGGCGTTGGCGGTGGGCGCGCGGTTGACGACGGGTGGATCGCCGTTGGTGCAGGCGGTGAGGAGGGCAAGGAGGACGAGGGAGGGGAAGATGGGGACGGACCAACGACGGTGGTCTGGCATGGCACACCTCACGGAATCGGATGCGGGCACCTCGACGGATGGGGCAGCAGAGATGGACCGATGGTCTGGACAGCAACCCCTCGGTAGCTAGGTGTGAATCAGGAGCACGGCCTCGAGAACAATGCTCCTGAAGCCCAAACAGCAGGAACGTACTCCCGACGGCTCCAGAACGAATCATACACCTCATCTAAGTTCGTTTCGGGAAAGTTCGAACGGCGACCAGGCAATTGCCTAAAGCCAATAGCCCTTTCGTGGCCCCTAGCGATAATTACTGCCGTACAGCACGCGGGGCGACAAGCGCACCAAGGTCTTGTACGACCCCGAGCAACCGTGGAAGCGAGCATCTGTCAAGGACCCCGATACGTGGCCCTCCTTCGACAATGCCTACGAGCAGTACTGCTGCGTGGAGAGCTTCAAGGGGGGCGGCCTCGTTCTAACCCGAAAGGATGACCTCGTCGCCGTGAACATGGACAACTGCTTCGATGCCAACGGTGAGTTGACAGAAAAGGCGGCGCGGGTAGTCAAGGAACTGGACACATACACGGAGGTATCCCCTAGCGGTAAGGGACTCCGACTAATAGCGAGAGGCCGACTTCCAGAGGGCCGCCGACGCTCCGGAAAGCTGGAAATGTACGACTGCGACCGCTTCGTGACAATCACCGGCAATGTCTACGGTGGGGAGAAGACGGTCGAGAATCGTACCGAAGAACTACTCGCCGTTCATTCCAGAGAGTTGGGGGGCGGCAACGGAAGCGCTGCTCCGTCACCTCCCCCGGAGCCGGTAAGCGAACCTCCACGCCACGAAGACGAAGAAGTTCTGGAGGCGATGTTCAAGAGCAAGAATGGCGCGAAGCTTCAGAAACTCTACGACGGTGACAACAGCGACTACGACGACGACAAGAGTCGCGGCGACCTGGCTCTCATGGGCGGACTCGCCTTCTTCACGAACTACCACCCAGAGCAAGCGGAACGTCTGTTCCGAGCGTCTAAGAGGGTTTGACCGAAGCTGGATGAGCAGCGCGGGGCTCACACCTACCTGGAAGGACTACTGGCCAAGGCGTTCAACGGTAATAAGCTCGGCGATGGTTATTTCAGCGCCCCTCTCGGCGACGAACTCTTCCTCTACCAACGGACCGAGGCGGGCGATGCGGAACGGCTGGTCGCCTTGTTCGGACGAGAGTTACGGCATTGCGACGGAATCGGCTGGTTTGTCTGGGACGGACGTAGGTGGAGACCCGACCGCGAAGAAAAGCTGGTCATGCGGAGGGCGATAGAGGCCACGCGTGAACTCTGTACCAGAGCGCTAAACCTGACAGACCGTTCTCAGAAAGACACGTGGGCGAAGCATGCGCTGGCGGGTGAACGCCGTAGCCGCCTGGCCAACGCTGTGGCCTTGGCCAAAAGCGTGGAGGGTATTTCCATCACAGCCGACCAGTTGGACCCAGACCCCTTCCTCCTGAACGTCCTCAACGCGTAAAGGCTAGGTTCCTACGGGAGGAGTTCTTCGAGTTCCGGCCCAGCTTCAAGGTATGGTTGCGGCAAGACCGCCCCTGGTCACGCCGACGCCCAAAGGCGTCCAAGGTGCAACGCCAGTAAGCCCAGACCTACGCTAGCCAGCACATATCCCACCGACCAGAGTTCCTGACCCTCTTGCAGCAAACGCTCGCTCTCCAAAGCGAAGGTGGAGAAGGTCGTGAGGCTGCCAAGGAAACCCGTTGCAAGGGGAACCGTCAGACTCGGCGGCAGACCTCGTGCGGAACCGTAGCCGCTAAGTACGCCAAGTAGGAATGAACCAGTCACGTTTACAAAAAGCGTTCCCAGTGAAGAAGCAGTAAGCGGCGAGCTGGGAACCAGGTGGACTGCCAGAACGGCAATTGCGTACCTCAGTAGCGCACCTAGTGCTCCGCCGAGCATGACCCCGAGAATTGGCATAGACCTCCCGTTGCGCCTCAGACGGGTAGGCGTCATCAACCGAGCGCGTGACTAAAGCGAACGCCATCGCCGAAGCGAGAGGTTCAGTAATGGCGTTAGGCGACTTGCCGTGCCGGGTGCGCATAACGCTCAGTCGTTACCGATGCCTGATCGAGCTCAGCCGGAGGCTCACTGGCGTCGAGACCGGTGTAGTCGAGGCCCGTTCGTTCGAGGAAACGCTTCGCGGCGGTGCAGATCGCCTTGCACTCACTCGCCGCCAGCGCACTGTATATCTCCCGCTCGCGGGAGAATGACACCAATGCGGCCTCCTGGCCGAAGGTTGCGCTGCATCGGCGCTGTTCGTAGCTGAACCCCCGCTCCTCCATTTGCCGTACCAGCGACAGTGCGTCGCGACGGTGGAGCGTGGCTGCGAACCGTCCCGTCGCGTTCACCGCAGCTGATCTCGGACTGACGCTAGCGCGGGCCGTTCCAACCGCCCGAAGGCAGGAGGCGAAAAGATTTTGCACATTCCGGTTAAGGGGGCTGTTCACCGGCACTCCTTAAAGATGAGGTGCTTGAGGATCGCCTTTCCATGGCATCATAGCAGAACAGAGCCCCGGGGAGCCCATGGTATCTTGACAGTGTGATTCGAATGGCTTTCCGTGCCGTCAGGGCGCTACCAAAATGCGCCTTCAGTGCCGCGACGGCGCTACTACTGACCGCCATGCTCTTCCTGTCCGGCCTCGGATTTAGCCAGGACAGCGCCGGCTCTGTGTGGTTGCTACCGATCGATACCGAAATCACTCCCGCCACCGCTCAGTTCGTTCGCTCTCGAGTGGCGCGTGCGAATGAGGAGATGCCGTTGGCGATCGTGTTCCTCATCGATACCCCAGGCGGTCAGGTGAGCGCGATGGAGGAGATAGTCGAGGTGATCCTCAGGGAAGCTCAACTTCCCACCATAGCAGTAGTGCAGAACGCATTTAGCGCCGGCGCGCTCATCGCCATGAGCGCCGAAATGCTGGCGATGCTACCGGGATCCTCGATCGGAGCCGCACTTCCGATCACGGTGTCGCCCACCGGCGTCTCGGCCGTGGGTGAGAAGATGAACTCCGCCATGCGTGGTCAGTTTCGGTCGGTAGCCGAGGCCAGAGGACGGAACGCACGGGTGGCCGAGGCGATGGTGGATCAGCGGATCGAGATTCCGGGAATTTCCACTTCGGAGGAGTTGGTCACTCTTACCGCTTCGCAGGCGGTCGAGCATGGAATTGCCGACGCCACCGCAAGCACCCTCTCGGACGCACTGGAGCAGTTCGGTTATGGCGGAGTGCGGGTGGAGCGTGTCGAACGCAACCTCAGCGAGAACTTGGCGACCAGCCTGGCCAACCCGATCGTGGTGGCTATTCTGCTGGTGCTGGGTGTAGGCGGAATCCTGGTCGAACTGTTCACACCCGGCTTCGGTATACCTGGTGGAATCGGTGTCGTAGCGCTTGCCCTGTTGGCCGTTGGGGCCTACATCGCAACCCCGGCGGGCCCGTTCGATGTCTTGCTGATCGTCGCAGGCATCATACTGATAGCGCTTGAGGTGCTAGTATTCCCGGGTTTCGGCGTGGCTGGCTTGTTGGGTCTGTTGGCCCTCGGTTTCGCTGTGTTCCGTATATTCCAGGAGGATTTCGTTGCGGTTCTTGGGTGGACCGCCCTGTTCGGCAGTGTGCTGGTTGGTCTGGCGCTATGGCTCCTGCCCAACCTGCGCATCGCGTCGCCGCTGATGCTCTCGGCGCGGCTACGCGAAGGAAATCGTGGACCTGTACCCGTTCCGTTGACCGGGCGGTACGATGATTTGCCCGGCCTGCGCGGAGTGGCATTGAGCGACCTGCGTCCCGCCGGAGTCGCACGGCTTCAGGGAGACCGGATGGACGTCGTCACGCAAGGAGATTTCGTGTCGGCAGGAAGAACCGTAGAGGTATTGCGGGTTGAAGGAAACCGCATTGTCGTACGAGAAGCAGTAGACGAAGTAGAAGGCTGAAGGAGCCCCCATATGTCAATTAGCGTACTGATTATCGCAGCTGTCGCCGTCATTTTCTTCATGATCCTTTTCACGGTGATCCCGGTGGGGCTTTGGATCTCCGCGGTAGCCGCCGGCGTGAAAGTGAGCTTGGTCTCGCTGGTCGCCATGCGTTTGCGGCGTGTTCCACCACACCGGATCATCCTCCCCCTCATCAAGGCCGACAAGGCCGGGCTCGACGTGGAGCAGAATCAACTCGAGGCGCACTTTCTCGCCGGGGGCGACGTCGACCGGGTGGTCGACGCGTTGATCGCAGCGGATAAGGCGCGCATCGCGCTGCCCTTCGACCGTGCCGTGGCGATCGACCTCGCCGGCCGCGATGTGCTCGACGCCGTAAAGGTATCGGTGAACCCGCGGGTCATCCAGACTCCGAATGTTTCGGCGGTCGCCAAGGATGGCATCGAGCTCATCTCCACCGCCCGTGTGACGGTACGCGCCAACCTCGAACGGCTGGTGGGCGGCGCCGGGGAGGAAACTATCATCGCTCGAGTTGGTGAAGGGATCGTTTCCTCGATCGGCTCCACTGCCTCTCACAAAGGGGTGCTCGAGAACCCTGACACGATCTCGAAGACGGTTCTCGCCAAGGGCCTCGATTCGGGTACCGCTTTCGAGATACTTTCGATCGACATCGCTGACGTGAACGTAGGGCGAAACATCGGCGCCGAGCTGCAGACCGATCAGGCCGAGGCCGACAAGCGCGTCGCGCAGGCCAAGGCCGAGGAGCGCCGGGCGATGGCCGTGGCCGTCGAGCAGGAGAACCGGGCCCGGGTCGAAGAGATGCGCGCCAAGGTGGTCGAGGCCGAGGCACAGGTGCCGTTGGCGCTGGCCGAGGCGTTTCGCGCCGGCCACATTGGGGTCATGGACTACTACAATCTGCAAAACATCCAGTCTGACACCAACATGCGTGGCCACATCGCCCGATCCACCAGCCAAGGTGAAGACCAGGAATGAGCTTCGACCTCCTCGCTACGCTGGCCTTTATCGTGTTCTTCGTAGTGCTGCCCCTGTTGCGCCGGGCCGGTGGGCAGCAGCCGCCCACGAAGGGCGGTAGGGAGCGTGATCGTCAGAAGGGTGATCGGGCTGGGCAAGAGGCGCCGCCGAGCGCTTCGCCACCGGACCGTTCACAGGGCGGCGCCGAAGGGCCCCTGTCACAGCGGCTCGAGGAGGCGCGCCGGCGGGTGCTGGAGGCGATGGGTGAAAGCAGCCAAAAGAGTGGGCAACAAACCCAGCCGCCGCTCGCGGTTCCAGGCGCCGCTTCGGCGAAAGCCATGGCCGACGCAGCACGCGACAAAGCACGACAGCTCGACTGGCAGGCCGCGCCCAAGAAGGTGAAGCCATTCATAACCCCAACGGTCAGGCCGCGCGAGCGCCGCTTGGTCTCTGCCGAACTCAAAGTCACGAGGCTGGGTGCCACAAGACGCGCCGGGGCCAAGGGAACCGCTAAACTGCGCGTTGAGCGCCGGCCGGCCCTCGATGCCAACGGAATAATCAACGGAATGATATGGCACGAAATTCTCGGCGAACCGGTGTGCAAAAAGGGAATGGGGAGGCGGCCATCGCGACTTCGGTCACGCTGAAACTTCGCAGCTCGGCAGAGGCGTTCACACTCTTCGGGCAGAACGACGAGAACCTCAAACTCCTTCGCAATCGTCTGCGGGCCAGAGTGGTGGCGCGCGGCGACGAGTTGCGCCTGTCGGGCGAGGAGAGTGAGGTGGCCGAGGCGGAGCGCACGTTCCGCTCATTGTTGTCGACAATCCGGCGTGGAGGGAAGCTGAGTGTGACTGAGCTGGAACACAGTGATCTGGCAAGCTTGAACGAGAACCCGAACGGCGCGACCGATGAGCCCCGTCTGCCCCTCAGGGCGAGACCCAAGACCGGTGGCCAAAGGCGATACGTTTCGGCGATCGCTGAGTCTCCGATCGTGTTTGGCATCGGCCCGGCCGGCACCGGTAAAACTTACCTTGCCGTCGCTATGGCCGTGCAGGCCCTCTTGGACAAGCGCGTGAAGCGTATCGTACTGACTCGGCCGGCAGTGGAGGCGGGCGAAAAGCTCGGTTTCCTGCCCGGCGATCTGCAGGCGAAAATAGATCCCTACCTGCGGCCCCTTTACGATGCTCTATACGACATGCTTCCTACCGACCGCTTCGAGCAGCTTCTGGAGCAGGGCATTATCGAGGTTGCGCCATTAGCGTTCATGCGCGGTCGTACTCTCAACGACGCGTTCATCATCCTCGACGAGGCGCAGAACACGACTCCGGAGCAGATGAAGATGTTCCTGACCCGTATGGGGTTCAACTCGAAGGTCGTCGTTACTGGCGATATGACTCAAACGGACCTGCCTGGCTCTATGCGGAGCGGCTTGTCGGTCGCCGAGCGCATCCTCAAGAACATCGACGGGATCGGCTTCATCACCTTCACCGAGAGTGATGTCGTGAGGCACCCTTTAGTAGCGCGCATCATCAAGGCATATGAGCAGGCCGGCTAGAAGAACATTCCCACGTCTGGTTGCCCTGTACGCACTCAGCACGCTGGGTCTTGCGGTACTCCTTTATAGCGTTTATGGCGAGCGACAGCGGGCCCCCCTGCAGGCCGGTCAACCGAGTGCGCAAACCTACATCGCTCCCGTCGATATCGACGTGATCGACAGAGTGGCGACAGAGCGGCAGCGGCAGGCAGCTCGGGCCCAGATCGTAACGGTCTTCACTAGCGAGCCTCGGCTTCAGCAACTCGTGCTCTCCTCCATCGCGGCGGCCGGCTTGCCCGAGGCGGTACAGGATCTGTTGGTTCGGGCCTACCGCGACCCCCAGGGCGTGACGCCGGAGGAGCTCGACGGGTTGGTCGCCACGGCTACGGGGCTCGCCGCCCAAGAGCGTCAGCGCGAGGTGAGATTGATACTGGATCGCCGCCTCCTGGCTACCTCGGTGCCCAACTCGCGTCTCACCGAGGCTGCCCGTGACGCGGCAGCCGCCGCAACGCAGCCGGTGATGCAGTCGTTGCAGGCCGGCCGGCCGATCCTCAGCGAAGGCGACGTGATCACCGAAGATCACTTGCGCGTACTCCAATCGGTGGGACTCTACAGCCCCCGTTACGCCCAGCTCACCCAGACCTTCTGGATCGTCCTCGGTTGCCTGTCGCTGGCTGCCCTGCTGAGCATGCCGCTATGGTTCGCGGCGCGGCGGCTCCACGGAAGGCTTACCCTGGCGCAGCTCGGTTTTCTAGTGAGCCTCACTCTGCTGGTGCTCACCGCGCAGCGGCTCGCCCTTCTCGTCTCTCCCGCTTTCCTGTTCGTGATGCTGGTGCCGCTCGTGGTGTCGGTACTCATCAGCGACGAGACCGCCCTCGTATGGGGGGTCTGGCTCGGTATCGTGACCGCTCTGCTGGTGCCGTCGGCGCCGCTTTACACCCTCGTAGCGGCAGTTGCAGGCGCCGTGGCCGCCAGTTTGCTGGCATCATCGCTTCCTTCACGTACCTCGCTGCTGATGGCCGGCGTCGTCGGTGGCCTGGTAGGCGCGACAGGCCTGGCGGTTATGACGTTGGCGGTTGGCGGTTACACGCCTTGGGCGTTGTTGGTCTCGGTGCTGATCGTGATTGCCGGCGGGATACTAGCGGGCATAGTGGGACTGGGACTTCTGCCGCTGGCCGAAAGCACCTTTGCTTTCGTCACGGACTTCCGTTTGCTCGAGCTCTCCAGCCCCACCACGCCACTTCTCCAGAAGCTCCTGCTCGAAGCGCCCGGCTCCTACCAGCACAGTCTGATAATCTCCAACCTCGTCGAGCAGGCAGTGAAGAATATCGGCGGAAACTCGCTGCTAGCCCGTGTAGGCGCGCTGTATCACGACGTAGGCAAGCTCCGGCGGCCTCACTTCTACACCGAGAACCAGTTTTCATCGGAGAATCCGCACGACAAGATTAGTCCCCACCTGAGCTACCTGATCATCGTTTCGCACGTTCGGGACGGCGTGGAGCTGCTTCACAGCTATGGCATTCCGCGCGCTATCGAGCCCTTCATAAGTGAGCACCACGGCACCACAGTTCTCACCTACTTCTATAAGCGGGCGCTCGAGGATCAAACGGGGCTCGAGGAACTCAACTTTCGCTACCCCGGTCCCAGGCCCCGTTCGAAGGAAACCGCGGTGTTGATGTTGGCGGACGCCGTGGAATCGGCCTCCAGATCGCTGGTGGAGCCAACGCAGGGGAGTATTCGAGCCCTCATCGAGCGGCTCGTCGAGCAACGCCTGCAAGACGGCCAGCTTTCCGACAGCACCCTCAACTTCCACGACCTAGAGGTCATCAAGAGCACTTTCGAGCGGATGCTCACCGCGGTTCTTCACAGGCGAGTGAGCTACCCCACGCCCGAAGAGGTTCGTGGGGTCCGCAAAGGCGGAGGCGCGGGGGGAGGTACCCAGCAACATGGTGGAGATCCTCGACGAAACGAACCGCTTCCCGCACGTTGACGCCCTGGAGCACACAGTGACAGGGCTGCTCGGCGAGCTCGACCTGGGTGACCGCGAGGTAACTCTGGTGCTCATCGACGACCCTGCCATGCGCACCCTCAACAGGATGCACCGCGGTATCGACGACACCACTGACGTCCTCTCCTACCCGACAGCTGAACCCGACGACTCGGGCATGCCGACCGTGGATCATTTGGGCGATATCATCATCAGTATCGACACGGCGGGGCGTCAGGCGACCGAGCATGGACACGACCTTCTGAGCGAGATCCTGGTTCTGGCGGCTCACGGACTCACCCATCTGCGCGGCTTCGATCACCCCACGGAGGAATCATGGGAGATCTTCAGGAGTACCCAACAGCGGATTCTCGCCCTCAAACCGGCCATTTGAGCACCGGCCACTTGAGCACCGGTCACTTGAGTACGCTGCGGCGGCTCGGCCGCTCAATGCGCTGCGCGTATCGAGGACTCGCCCAAGCGTGGCGAGACCAGCCGAACCTGAGGCTGGAGGCGCTGATTGGATCGGTTGCCGTGGTGCTGGCCCTGTGGCTGCAGATAAACGTGCTTGCCATTCTGCTGAGCGCGGCACTGGTGCTCTCACTCGAGCTGGTCAACAGCGCCATCGAAGCCGTCGTGGACCTCGTATCGCCAACGGAGCACCCACTGGCCGGAGCGGCCAAGGACCTGGCGGCAGCCGCTGTCCTGGTAGCGGCGCTGGCTGCTTTGGCGGTAGGCCTCCTCACGCTGGGTCCGGCCCTGCTGCAGCGCCTCGGCCTCGTCTGATGGGCGCTCCACAGGAGCTGCTTGAAGCCGCCAAGGAGGCGTTCGAGAACGCTTACGTCCCCTACTCGCACTTTCGAGTCGGTGCGGCGTTGCGGACCGCCCGGGGAACGGTCGTAAAGGGCGCGAACGTCGAGAATACCTCCTTCGGACTTACACGTTGCGCCGAGCAGAGTGCAATCCAGGCGATGGTCACGCTCGGCGAGCGTGACTTCGAGGAGCTGGTCGTCTACACCGAAAGCGAGCCCCCATCCAGCCCCTGCGGCGCTTGCCGCCAAGTGCTCGCCGAGTTCTCTCCGAATGCACTGGTCCACATGGTCAACCGTAACGGGGTCACGGTCACGACGACCGTCTCGGAGCTGCTTCCCGGCGCGTTTCGACTCGAACCTTCGGCATAGAGCCGATTGCGACAGCCGCCGTAGCCGATTCAAGCTTCTCACTGGGCCAGCGTTATACTCCTTGCAGATGAAAAAAGTCGTCGCCCTCCTATTAATTCTGTTTTCGACGCCGGCGCTTGCTCAGGAACCGCTGCGTCTTCTGATCTTGCCTTTCGACGCCAGCCGGTCATTCGAACCCTACGGCCTGGGACTCGCCACCGGACTGCAGCGGACCCTCAACTCGCTCGACGGCATTTACGCCCCCCCGGTAGCCGAGGGCGGGCTCTTTGTGACCCGTGCTTTTGATGCCGGCCTCGAAGCGGTGGAGGCCGCAACCGAAGCCTTTGCTGCCGACGTCGTGATCAGCGGCGCAGTAAGCGGCAGCGGCTCGGTCCTCGACGTGACACTGGTCTTTGCCGGACCGGATTTTCCCGAGCCCGAGCAAGTTAGGCTGCAACTGCCCAGCGAGCCTGAGGCAACTCTCGAAGGAGTTGTCCTCACCTCACTGTTGCACCTGAACCGGGACACCGCCGAGGCGCAGGCTCGGGTACGAAGCTTGGCTACCGAGGCACCTGAGGTCACCGGCTTGGGCGCCACCTCACGAGCTACGTCACGATTGGGTTCCAACCTAGGGGAGCTAACGGCGGCCGCCGAGCTCAACCCCGAGTCGAGTTGGGTACTCTCGGAGCGCGCGCGCGCCCTAGCCCTGGCCGGGCGCAGCGATGAAGCAATCGAGGTAGGAACTCGTGCGGTCGAGGCGAACCCCGAGGACGCCGAGGCGTGGGTGGTCCTGGGGATCGTGGCGAACGCAGCGGGCGACGACGCCCGGGCGCGAGAAAGCTTCGAAACCGGACTCGAACTCAATTCACAGCACGCCTTGGCCCTCGTTGGCCTTGCCGGGTTGACCGAGGATCAGGCACAGGCGAGGTCCCTGCTGGAGCGAGCAGTTGCCGCATCACCTCGACAGCTGCAGGCGGTCTTACGCCTCGCCGAGCTTGAACCGACTCCACAGCGCGCGCTCCAGACCCTCAGGAGGGCCAGTGTCAACCTGCCCGAATCGGTCGCACTGCACCGCGCCTTCGTCGAGAGAGCCATCGAGGCGGGCGACCCCAGCGGCGCCCTTGCCTACTTGCGTCAGGTAACCTCTGATACACTCTCGAGCTCACCGGCACTGTTCGCGCAAGCCGCGGCCCTGCCCAACGAGCTCGTCGAAGAAGCTCTCACGCTCGTCCGTGAGGGCCGCGAACGCTTCCCGGAGAGCAGCGGTCTAGAGCTCTCCGAGGCGGAACTCCTCGGCCGGGCCGGGCGGCACGATGAGGCCGTCGCCGTGCTGGAGGATCTGCACTCACGCTTCCCGGAGAGTGTGGAGGTGGCGAATTCTCTGGCAGTAGCTCTCGCCGAAAGTGGCCAGGTCGAGCGGGCCCGCGAAGTCTTCACCTCGGTAGCCCAGGACAGCCCAACCGTCCAGCTCAACCTGGGACGCCTGCTGCTGCAGGCGGGCCAGGCTAGAGCCGCAATCGCCACGCTCGAGCCCCTCCTGCAAGAAGGCTCGGGTGACGCTCAACTCCAGGCACTCTACGGCATCGCCCTAGGCCGCACGGGACGAATCGACGAAGGGCTCGAGGCACTCGACCGGGCGCTGGAACTGGATCCCCAGAACCAGGACGCTGTCCGCGCCGAGGCGCTTCTCGAGCAGCAGAGGCGGATTGTTGGCGAAGCCGCGATTTCGTTCGAGGGCAAGGCGGCGACGGCATTCGAACAAGGTTTGTACGCACTGGAAACCGACGATCCCCAGGCTGCCGCTCAGTCGTTCGCCCGAGCCCATGAGCTCAGCGGACACGGTCTGGCCGCCTTCTATCAAGGCTACGCGCTCCAGCGTTCCGGCAGCGTCCGTGACTCGGTTGCGCCCTATCAACTAGCGCTCGAGGCGTATCCGGATAGCGACACCGTCCTCAACAACCTGGGCTACGCCCAACTGCAACTTGGCCGGCTGGACCTGGCACTGGACGCGCTCCGGCAGGCTGTTTCAGCGAACAGCGAGAACCCCAGCGTACACGTCAACCTGGGACTGACGTTTTACGGGCTGGGGCGTCACGTCGAAGCACTAGAGTCGTGGGACCGCGCAATCGCCATCGAGCCGGGACTCGAGGACGATCTGGCGGGCATCCGCGAGCGGGCGGAAGCGGGCCGTGGGGCGCCCTGAGGTTGCGGTAGACTCGTCGGCATGAGTATCCGCCCCCGGATCCGCGAACTCGCGCCCTATGACTTCGCACCTCACCCCGAGGGAGTAAAGCTCGACCAGAACGAGCTACCATACGATCTGACGGAGTCTTTGCGCGAGGAGTTCGTGACGCGCGTAGCGACGCTGGCTCTCAACCGGTATCCCGATCTTGAGGCGCGCGAGTTGCGCATTGCCCTGGCTGGCCTGCATGACTGGCCTCAAGACGGCGTAGTCGTCACTCCAGGTTCGAACGTGCTCATCCAGTATCTCGTCATCGCGGCAGGCATCGGTCAGAGCGTGCTCATCCCCTCGCCCACTTTCGGGGTCTATCGCCAACAAGCTCTGATGCTGGACACCGACCTTATTGAGGTGCCCATGGGGCCTCGGTTCGAGCTGCCGACGGACCGGATGCTAACCGCGATGGAGCGTTCGCAGGGCATCATCTTCGTAGCGAATCCGGCCGCTCCAACCGGGAACCTGCATCCCCAGGGGGAACTAGAGCGGTTGATCGATGCGGCCGACCACCGCTGGACGATAGTCATCGACGAAGCGTACGCGCAGTTCGCGGGCAGCGACTTATCAAACCTCGCCAGGCGACCCTCGGTCATCTCGATTCGTACCTTGTCGAAGGCCTTCGGGCTCGCTGGAGCGCGTATCGGTTACGCTCTCACCTCGCCTGAAATCGCGCGAGAAATACGCAAGATCGTTCTCCCCTTCGCCGTGTCGGGATTGCAACAGGCCGCCGCTCTCACGATGGTGGCGAACCACGACTTCGTTGTTCGCCGGGCGCAAGAGGTAGCGGCCGAACGACAGTGGCTGATGCAGGAGCTACATGAAACCCCGGGGGTTACCGCATTCCCATCGGTAACGAACTTCGTGCTTTTCAAGGTGAGCAGCGCGACTCGCGTGTACGAGGGGTTGTTGCGTCGCGGCGTGGTGGTACGGCTGCAGTCGGCGGCCACTCTGCAAAACTGCCTACGGGTTTCGGTTGGCACCCGTGACGAGAACGAGGGTTTCCTGGCGGCGTTGCGGGAGAGTTTGACGGAGGATGGCGATGAGTAGAACGGCCGATATTACGCGCACCACCAACGAGACCGACATCACCCTGCGGTTGGGGCTCGACGGGGACACCACCCACGCAGTCGCTAACCAAGCAGTCGCCAACGACGCGGTAGCAAACGGAGAGATCAGCACCGGCCACGGCTTTCTCGACCACATGCTGAGCCAGGTGCAACGCCACGGCCGGTTTCGGCTGGAGGTACGGGCAAAGGGCGACCTGGAAGTAGATGTGCATCACCTGGCCGAGGACTGCGGGATAGTGCTGGGGCAGGCGGTTCGCGAAGCGTTGGGCGACCGCCGCGGTATCGAAAGGTACGGGCACGCCTTCGTGCCGATGGACGAAAGCCTCGCTCACGTGGTTGTCGATCTCTCGGGAAGGCCCTTCCTGGCGTTCGAACCAGGCGGGTTCGAGGGACACTCGGGCGGATTCAATGCTCACCACTTGCGGGAGCTACTTCGCGGTTTCTGCAACCACGCTGGGGCGACGGTACATGTGCGAGTGCTGGCCGGTCAGGAGACGCATCATGTATGCGAGGCGGTCGTCAAGGCGTTCGCTCGTTCTCTGTCAGCTGCAGTGCGGCTGAGCGGCGACAGCCTGCCCAGCACAAAAGGTGTCCTCTGAAATATGGATAGAAAGCCGACCGATACAGTCCCGAACGGCACGGTGCCAAGGGGCGCCGTGCGAGGCGGCGACATGCCAATCGACACCCTGCCCATCGATACCGTGCTCATCGACTATGGCGCCGGCAACCTGCACAGCGTACACAAAGCACTGTTGCACTCTGGCTTGCCGGTTGAGATTACCGCCGACCCGGGCCGCGCTGCCGAAGCGACCGTTCTGGTGCTGCCCGGTCAAGGTCACTTTGGTCAGGTGATGAACTCCTTCCTGGAATCCGGCTTCGAGCCGGTCGTTCGGCGTCACCTTGCCCAGCAGCGTCCCTTTCTAGGCATCTGCGTAGGACTCCAGCTGTTGCTCGAAGGATCCGAAGAGGCACCCGACGTACCCGGTCTGGGCATGCTTCGCGGTACCGTTCGCCGGTTCCCAACGGGGATGCGGGTACCGCAAATGGGCTGGAATCGGCTCTACAAGCATGGCGACTCGCCCCTGCTGGCGGGCCTGGAGGATGGCGCCTACGCCTACTTCGCAAACTCCTACTACGCCCATTTCGAAGCCGATCTGGCTGGCGCTCAAACTACCTATGGTGATGTCCGGTTCCTCAGCGCGCTATCGGCAGGATCGCTCCACGCCACTCAGTTCCACCCCGAGAAGAGCCAACGAGTGGGTCTTCACATCCTCTCGAACTTCCGTGCCACTGTGACCGAAGCCGTGTCAGGGGCGGCATGAGGGACCTATCCGCCATCTCACTGTTCCTGGTGTTGCTCCTCTTTGGCAGCCTCGCCGTTGGTCAGGGGTGGACGGTTCAGACGGCGGCTTTCCAGGATTTCCGCCAGGCGAGCGGCCAGGTTGGCGAACTTCGTGAATTGGGTTTCGACGCTTATACCGAGTTCGTTATGGAGGAGGGGCAGCAGTTCTCACGGGTCCGCATCGGCTGCTTCTCTTCCCGCCAGGCAGCGGCGGCGTATGCACGAGTTTTGCGTGGGAATGTAACTGCCGAGGCGGTTGCCCAGCCGCTGAGCCAAGGGGCCGATACCCAGGCGTGCGTGACGACCGTAACCGGTTTCGTGAAGCCCCGGTTGTGGAGTGTCCAGCGTACGGGAACCGACATCGTCTTTCGGGTCGAGTTGGGTGGCCAGGTCGGCTTTCTCCGGCACCAGGGCGTGGCCTGGCAGTTCACGCACTCCCTGCCCGCCCAAAGGGAGGCGACGCCGGCAGGGCAGGCGCGCTTCCGCGAGGTCGAGATGGGTGGGCTCACGTTGATCCAAGCGCGACTCTCTGACGGAAGTCCCGTGAACGCGTGTCACGGCCGGCTGCTCTGGCAACGCGGCCTCACTTCCGTAGTAGAGCGGACTAACACGGTGGTAGCCTGCCTAGTGGAAGAGACGGCATCCGGCGAAGTGCCGTGACCGGCACAGAAGAAGACCCCCGTTTCGAACCAGCCGAGGGTAGCATGACGGGCGCAAATCTGATCGTCCTCAGCGGCTTGAGCGGAGCCGGCGTGACAACGGCCCTCCATGCCCTCGAGGACATCGGGTATTTCGCCGTCGACAACATCCCACCTTCGCTCTGGGCGCCGTTGGCGACCCGTGCCCAGGCGCTGGGCAAGGAGCGCTTGGCGCTTTCGGTCGACGTGCGAACCTCGGCCTTCCTTGACGAACTCGAAGAGGGCATAGCCGAGCTGAGGGGTGGACGCTTCGAACCGCTGATCGTTTTCCTGACCGCCTCGGAACAATCACTCGTGAAGCGTTACAGCCTCACCAGGCGAACTCACCCTTTGGGTGAGGGGACCCTGTCACATGACATTGCCGCGGAGCGTGTGGCATTGGAAGGAGTTCGCTCGCGCGCTCACCACTTGATAGACACTACCGAGTTGAGCGCCAAGGAGCTTGGCCTGTTGGTCGGCCGAACGTTCGCTCAGGAGAGGTCGTTCCGCTTGCGATTGGTTTCGTTCGGCTTCAAGCGTGGCGCTCCGATCGATGCCGACCTGGTGCTTGACGTCAGGGCGCTACCCAACCCCTACTATGAGGATGCGCTGCGCCGCCTGAGCGGTAGCGAATCGCAGGTGCAGGCCCACGTGTTCACGCCGAGCGGGCTGGAGCTCTACACCCAATTGCGGAATCTGGTACGGACCCTGGCGAAGCTGGCGCGTGAGGGCGGCCGCACCTCCTACACTGTCGCCCTTGGCTGCACCGGCGGACAGCACCGCTCGGTAGCTGTGGTCGAGCGGCTCTCACGGGACCTGGCCGAACATTTCGATGCCCAGTTGGAACATCGGGACCTTGCAGCCGCCCTTGCGGAGCACGACATATGACGAACCGCGAACGAGTTAGGCACCTCCTCTCGATGCGTTTCTGGCTGGCGCCGGGGATGGGCGTGAAACGTCACGTTGCTCTGGCGGTGGCGGGTGCATTCCTCCTGATCCTGGGAGTGATCGGCGGGATGCTGTGGCTCTTCTCGGGGAGTCGCCAGGCCCTCTCGCAACCGATCGAGGGCGTGCTGGTGAGCGGTTCCTGGATGCGCTATGGGCTGGCGGCGTCGCTGCTGCTCCTGCTGGCCGGGTTGGCCACAGCCGCCGTGGCGGTGGGACGTCTCAACCGCTCCCTGCTGTCTAACTGGATGTCGCGGCCATACGAGGCCGCGGCTTTGCTCCACCAACGGTTGCAGCTTTCGCGGGGACCGCGAATCGTGGCTTTCGGTGGCGGTACTGGCCTTTCCAATCTGCTCCGGGGACTTCGTGTCTACAGCAGCAACCTCACGGCTGTAGTCACGGTTTCGGATGATGGAGGTTCTTCGGGACGCCTGCGACTTGAATTCGGTATGCCTGCCCCAGGAGACCTGAGCGACTGTCTGGCGGCGCTGTCCGACAACGAGCTGGAAGTATCGCGTCTCCTGCAATACCGTTTCGAACGAGGGCGCGAACTGCAGGGGCATACGTTCGGGAATCTGCTCATCACCACCCTTACCGAGGTCGAGGGGGACTTCGGCCGGGCGATCAGGGCCCTCAACTCGCTGCTCAACCTGTCGGGCTCGGTTTACCCGGCCACCACCGCGCCCGTCACCCTACGGGTGCGAAAGGAGAGCGGCGAGGTCGTCCGGGGAGAAAGCGCCGTGCGCGAGATTCCTGGGGCGGTGGCGAGCGTTTGCATCGAACCCCAGGAGGTTTCGTCACTGCCCGAGGTAATCGGCGACATCGCCCGCGCCGACCTAATCGTGCTCGGTCCCGGAAGTCTCTTCACTTCGACTATTCCCCCCCTCCTGGTGACGGAGGTGCGGCGGGCGCTGCTGGAGACGAAGGCTCCTCTACTCTACGTTTGCAACATCATGACCGAGGCCGGTGAGACAGACAGCTTCACCGCTTACGACCACGTGAGCAAGCTGCGCGAGCATCTGGGCAGGGCGCCTGACTGGGTGGTTGTGAATTCGTCGACGGTCGATCCCGAACGCCTGCTGAATTACGAGCAGGAGGGGGCCCAGGTGGTGTCGGTCGAGCAGGATCGGATCACTGGGGAGGGAATCCGCCTAGCGAAACTGGACCTTCTGGGTACGGGGCCCTACGCCCAGCACGACGCCAAAGCGCTGGCGCACTGGCTGATCGCCTTCTGCAAGCGCGGTCAGGCGCTTAGGGCGGGCCTCCTCCGTGTTTGAGTCCCTGTTGGTAGCCGCGCTGTTGACCGTAAGTGATCCGTCGGGCGACGTCACAGGCGGCGGTACACTCAGCCCACCAAGCGCCGCCGTCTACCGCAATTTAGCCACCTTCGATCTACGGCAAGTCACCGTGACGGACGATCCTCAGCTCACCCTGGTAATCGAAATGGGCTCCCTCAGCAACCCTTTCGAGCTGCCCTTGGACTTCTCGCTGCCCGTTATCGAGGTGTACGTGTCGGGTGACGAGGGGGGTCGTGCCGAACTTCTTTCCGGCTCGGGCATGCGCCTTGCGCCACAACAGGTCTGGGAGCTGGCCGTTCGCCTCACAGGCGAGGAGGCGACGGCGTATCGAGCTACCGGCGGGGGGACCGAGACAGCCACGCCGGAAGTGACCAGCGATGGCAACAGCCTCGTTGTCGCTACCCCCTTTCCAAGGCCCGAAAGGCCTCGGCTCTACGCCATTACGGGCCTTTATGACCTGTTCGGCGCAACTCCTTGGCGACCTGTGGACGATCAGGAGTCTCCCTGGGCATTTTCCAGCGACTCGCAGCGCCGCCCCGTCGTGGACGTGCTGGCTCGCGACGAGGCGGCGCAGCGCCAAGCGCTCGAGTCGGGCGTGCTCACACCCATGGGTGGGCGAATGGCGACAACGGGAGCAATCTGGCTCATTTTGATGGCGGTCGGACTTCTCCTATCGCTCCTGGGCATCGCCGTGCGCACCGTCTCGAGACGTACGCCCAGCGCTCGAATGGGAAACGCCGAGGAGCCGTCGCCAATGCCTACACGGCCTGGCGGCGTGAACCCGACGACCGGCGCGGATAATGAGGACCCTGCAAGCTACAGGTGGCAACCACGGGAGACGAGGGCGGGAAGCATGCCGAACAGCGGCTCGGTAGTTGCCGTCGAGAAGGCTGGCGAAGCGGATACGGGAGCGGCTGAAACGGGGCCGGTGGAGCGTCGTGCAAACGAGGGTAAAGAGGAGGAGGGCAGCGAGGAGGCTGCAGCTCAGCAGAAGACCGCCGAGCCTCCGCAAATGAAGCCGTTCACCTGGGACTCATCGGCTTTGCTCACCGATCCCGGAGACGACGAAGCGTACGGCAGCGATTTCGCCGACGGATTTGGGGCAGAGTTCGGTCGCCCGGAAGCAAGATCTTCCAGCAAGGACGTTTGGCAGCGACCGGTCCCCTTGTCCTTCAATACGGCCGGCACGAGTGGCGCTAGGCGCAGCGATGCGGGTAGTGGCTCGGACGGGGCCGGCGATAGGGGCACCGAAGCCGACGACGATCTCGAGCTGGTGCGCGACGAAGATGAGCCACGCAACGAGCCGGATTAGATCCTCTGACTGCTAGTCCTCTAATTGCCGTCAAGCGCACTCTATCGATTCGAGGACGATTGTTTTTACTCAGTCGCCGCTTACGGCCGGCGCCTGCGCCGGCACGCGCCTGGTCGCCTTCGCACCCAGAAGCACCAGCCGCTCGGTTAGCGCTTCGTATCCGCGATCGATGTACTGCAGCCCGCTTATTACCGATGTACCGGTAGCGCTCAGGGCGGCGATCACCAGCGCTCCACCGGCTCGAATATCGGCGGCGTGCATGCGCGCACCGGCCAAGCGGCCGCCTCGAATGATGAGCGTACGCTCGAAGAGCTCGACATCTGCCCCGGTGTGGCGAAGCTCATCCACGTGAGTGAAGCGGTCGGGGTAGACCCGGTCGCGAACTACGCTGGCGCCGGGCAGGGTAGCGAGGTACGCCGAGAAGGGCGCCTGCAGATCGGTGGGGATCTCGGGGTACTCGGCCGCGGTGACGTCGGCAGCCTGGAGTTCACCGCTGGCGTCGACCAGGAGGCCGTCATCGCCAACTTCGACTATCCTCACGCCTGTCTCGCCTAGCTTGTCGCTTACCGCCTTCAAATGTGCGGGGATCACTCCACGCAGCGTAACGGTTCCGCGAGTGGCGGCCGTTGCGAGCATTAGCGTACCGGCCTCGATTCTGTCGGGCACGGGACGATAATCGACACCGGTCAGCTCGGGCACGCCTTCGATCTCGATGGTGCTGGTCCCTGCTCCCGAGATACGAGCGCCCATGGCGTTGAGCATGTTGGCGAGGTCGGCTATTTCCGGTTCCAATGCTGCATTCTCTATAGTCACCCGGCCACCCTTGAGGGCCGACGCGAGGATGACGTTTTGGGTGCCGCCAACCGTAGGGGCCTCGAAGACCACCCGGCCCGCCAGGGGTGAGCTGCGGAAGGCATGAAAATCGCCTCCCTCCTCGTCGATCTGGACGCCCAGCGATTGAAAAGCGGCGATGTGGCGGTCTACCGGACGGGGGCCAAAGGCGCAACCGCCCGGCATCGAGATGCGGGCGCGGCCGCAACGGGCGAGTAGAGCGCCCATGGCCACGAACGAGGCCCGCATCTTACTGACCAGGCTATAGGGGGCACCGCAGGAGCGGATCTCGGCGGCGTGCAGGTGCAGGTCGCGGCCCTGCCAGCGCACCTCGACGCCTACGTGTTCGAGGATCTCGAGCGCCACCAGCACATCGCTGAGCCTGGGGATATCTCTCAGGCGCACCGGTTCGCTGGTTAGGAGTGATGCCAGTATCAGGTACAAGGCGGAGTTCTTGGCGGTATTGACTTGGACGTCCCCGTGAAGGGGAGTTCCGCCCTGGATGATGAGTGCCTCGCCCTGCTCTTGCATGTCGTCCTTTCATTTGTGTAACTTACACACGTTGAGTAGTTGCAGCGTAACCACCTGCTGTAGTATTGTCAAGCTAATCCTACAGATGCTACTATCATCAACGCTGTCGAGGACCTCACATATGGAGGAAACGGTGCCCAAGCGAGAGAAGAGCAAGCGACTCCAGGTCGTGATAACCGAAGAGCAAGACTCGCTGCTCACCAAGACGGCCTATCAGCTCTCCAACCCAGAGCGGCTGGTTTCCAAGTCGGAAGTTGTCCGGCTGGGCATAGAAATGCTCAACCGCGCCGTTGAAGCCGGCGAACTCCATCCCGACGTGCTCAAGGCAATAGAGGACTCCTGAGCCGCCGCGGCAGGCATGTTCCATCCTGGTGAACTGGTTGACGACCGCTACGATATTTTGGGACCGCTCGGACAGGGCGGAATGGCCCAGGTGTTCCGGGCTCGTGACCGGCACCTAGAGCGCGAAGTCGCCCTCAAGGTCCTCCGCCCGCACCTCACCGAAACCGACAGTCAGCGCTTCCGCCGCGAAATTCAGGCGCTCGCCAGATTCGATCATCCGGGGATCGTGTCGATCTTCGATTTGGGCCTGGGTGAGCACGTGTACTTCGCAATGGAGCTGATCGAAGGCGGCCCCTTCACCGATCTGGGTCCATTCGAGCTGGACAGCGAAGCGCTCGAGCGGCTGTTGCGCGCCTCGATCACCGTCGCCGAGGCCCTCGGTTACGTCCACAACCTGGGGATGGTGCACCGCGACCTAACTCCGCGCAACATCCTCCTCACCTCTCACAACCATCCCAAGGTCATGGACTTCGGTCTGGTGCAGCTCACCGAAACCAGCAGGGAACTCACCCGTACCGGACTCACCCTGGGCACGCCTCAGTACATGGCGCCCGAGCAGGCGCGCGGTGACGCCACCGGCGCCCATACCGACCTCTATGCTTTTGGAGCGGTGCTCTACCGCACCCTCACCGGCGTCGCCCCCTTCGACGCCGAGAACGACCAGGCCGTGCTTTATCAGCACGTGTACGGCCAGCTCACTCCGCCCGCCGAACTCAACCCTCAGATACCGCCCGAGCTGTCGAACCTGATCACCGGGCTGTTGGAGAAGGATGCTCAGTCACGGCCCGGCTCGGCATACGCCGTATCCGACTCGCTGCGGGCGATACTCGACGCCGTCACTCGCCGCACTACCCACCTGCCGCAGGGCGGACCGGGGCGAAGCGGTTTCTACTCCGCCGGGCCGGTGCAGGCCCGCACGCTGCAACGGAACTGGCAGGTGCAGTTGAGCGGCGGACCGCAATGGCCCGCCGGGATAGGCGCCGCAGAGGGATTGATCCTGATAGGACTGCGCAACGACTGCACCGTCGTACTTCGTCCGGCCGACGGGGGAACGGTTGCAACCTTCGAAGCCCAGGACGAGGTGAGTACCGCTCCCGTTTATAACCGAGGCAGACTCTTCATCACCAGCCGGGACGGCGGAGTTCAAGCGATCTCCTGGCCCACGGGCGCACCCCTTTGGAGTGACGAAAACTTTGGGGCGGTGGGGCTGCTGCCCTACGGAGATACCCTATTGGCCACCACCTCGGCCGGTACCCTCGAACGCTTCAGCGGCGACCGAAAGGCGCTGTGGCGCTACGAAGCGAACTCGCCCGCAGCCACGCCGCCGACAGTACACCGCGGTAACGTCGCCTTCGCTACCCTCGATGGTTGGTTGCACGTGGTCGACGCTGCGAGCGGCAAGGGGAAGTACAAGGTCGAGGTGGGAAACCTCCTCTCGCCACCGGTGGCGCATTCCGGCGTCCTGCTGCTGCCCATACGTGAGGGAGAACTGCACGCCTTCGACCTGAACAGCCACGAGGTTTTGTGGAGCTATGACACTGCCGGTGAGATCTACGGATCGCCGGCCGTGTGGAATGGCCGCGTCTACCTTGCCTCCTGGGGCCGAGCGCTGCGCTGCCTGACACTGCGTAGCGGCGACCATATCTGGGAGGTGACTACCAATACGCCGGTGACAGCTTCGCCAGTGGTGGCCGCCGGCAGCCTGTACCTGGCCACCGAGAGCGGCGAGCTACTGGTCTACGACGTTCGCTCGGGGCGCGAGCAATGGCGAGAACAGGTGTCGCACTCACCGATCCAGGCAAGCCCCTTACCGTTGGGCGACAGTTTGATCGTGGCCTCACTTGACGGAACGATCACCTCGTACAGCTCCTGATTGCTGCGAGAGCGCGGCCAGCAGCGACAGCTCTTGGCCGCGGTCTTGGCCACCGTCTTGTCCGCTGTGGTCGTGTCGCACCAGGGCTGTTGCGTCCTCCACTTCCGGATGCGGAGCCACGCGCCGGAAAGAAGCCAGGGCCTCCTGCCAGCCCTCCAGGAGGCCTCTCGCTCGCGAACTTCCGGTGAGTCGCGCCTGGTGCTCGACCAGGGTGCGAAGCAGTTCCTCGTCCACATTGTGCTCTATCGGTTCGATCCCCACCATCGCGGGGTTCAGACGGCTCTGCAGTCGCGACTCCGGGTCGTAGACGTAAGCGACTCCACCCGACATGCCGGCGGCGAAGTTCCGTCCCGTTGGACCGAGCACGACCGCGACCCCCCCGGTCATGTATTCACAACCGTGATCGCCGCAGCCTTCGACAACGGCCAGGGCGCCCGAGTTTCGCACGCATAGCCTCTCACCGGCAGCGCCGGCCGCATAGAGGTGTCCTCCGGTAGCTCCGTACAGAACGGTATTTCCGAGTATCACATGGCGATGGGTTTCGAATCGGCTGCCATCGGGTGGGGAGATGATGATCTCCCCACCCGACATCCCCTTGCCGACGTAGTCCTGCGCCTCGCCCAGCAGTCTAAGTCGCATCCCCGCAACAGTGAAGGCGCCAAAACTCTGGCCGGCCGCTCCCCTGAAAGTCGCCTCGACTAGCCCGGCCGTCAACCCTGATCTCCCGTAGGAGCGGGCGATCTCACCCGCTAGCCGTGCGCCCAACGACCGCTCCCGGTTACTCACCGGGTAGCTAAGCGAGACCTGCTCGGCGGATTCGACTGCCGTGCGGCTGTCCTGCCACAACTTCTCATCGAGCGGCAACGCCGGCTCGGGGCGATCGTTGCGCGCCTGGAGCGACCGCTTCGCGCGCTCGCCCGCGGGGTCCGGATCGAACAAGATCGCCGCCATATCGAGGCGCCCGACCTTCGGCAGCGCGACCTCACGCTCCTCGAGAAGCTCGACCCGGCCGATCACCTCGTCGAGCGAACGGAAGCCCATCTCGGCCAGGATCATCCGCACCTGCTGGGCGAGATACACGAAGAAGTTGACGATGTGCTCCGGTTGCCCCTGGAAACGCTTGCGGAGCTCGGGATCTTGGGTAGCGATTCCCACCGGGCAGGTATTGAGGTGGCACTGGCGGATGAGCGCACAACCGGCCGCCACCAGCGCAGAGGTACCGAAGCCGAACTCTTCGGCGCCCAGGAGCGCTCCTACCATCACATCTCGCCCGGTCTTGAGGCCGCCGTCGACACGCAGTGTTACTCGGCCCCGCAGATCGTTCGCAACCAGCACCTGCTGCGTCTCGGCCAGGCCCAGCTCCCACGGCACTCCCGAGTGCTTGACCGAGGAGAGTGGGCTGGCACCGGTGCCGCCGTCATATCCCGAAATCTGGATGTTGTCGGCGTACCCTTTGACGACGCCGGCGGCTATCGTCCCTACCCCTGCCGTGGCCACCAGCTTGACTCCCACCCGCGCCTCCCGGTTTACCCGTTTGAGGTCGTAGATGAGCTGCGCCAGATCCTCTATCGAGTAGATATCGTGATGGGGAGGGGGGCTTATGAGGGTCACGCCCGGGACGCTGTGGCGGATTCCGGCTATCTCGGGCGAGACTTTGAAGCCCGGTATCTGCCCGCCCTCACCCGGCTTCGATCCCTGGGCCATCTTGATCTCGATCTCGCGGGCGTGAACCAGGTACTCGGCCGTGACCCCAAAGCGTCCCGAAGCCACCTGCTTGATGGCGCTGTTCCCCCAGTCGCCGGCTTTCGGATGCCAGGGGGCGTGCGAAGACTCGGGGCGGTCTTGCTCGTAAGGGCTAAAGCGGTCTGGGTCCTCTCCCCCTTCACCCGAGTTGCTCTTGGCGCCCAGCCGGTTCATCGCGATCGCCAAAGTTTCGTGCATTTCACGCGACACCGAGCCGTGGCTCATCGCTTGGGTGGTGAAACGTCGCACGATCGCCTCGACCGGCTCCACCTGCTCGAGTGCGATAGGCTCGGGCGCTTTGCGGATACTCAGCAGATCGCGGAGATTGCAGGGCGGCCGGGCATCGACCTCACGAGCGTACTCCTCGAACGTCTCGAAACTTTCGGTACGCACCGCCTTATGGAGCGCCTTGAAGACCTTCGGGTTGTGCGCGTGATACTCCCCGGCCTTGCGGAAGCGGTATAGGCCCCGGTCGACCAGCCCCGGGTGCTCCCCGAATGCATCGGCGTGCAACCGCAGCACGTCGGTGGCGAAGGTATCGAGACCGGCGCCGCCGATGCGGCTCGGTGTTCCGTAGAAGTAGCGCTCGATGACGTCCTGGTCTACGCCAACCGCCTCGAATATCTGCGCCCCCCGGTAAGAGCTGATGGTGGAGATGCCCATCTTCGACATGATCTTCAAGAGGCCCTTTTCCACCGCCTCGACGTAGTTGGTTACCGCCGCGTCACCACTTGCCGCACCGTCGTTCTTGCTCTTGGCGCTCGCATCGCGGGCCGTGGCGAAGGCCAGGTAAGGATGCACCAACGCCGCTCCATAGCCGATAAGGCAGGCGTAGTGATGATCCTCGCGCGGCTCTCCGGTTTCGCAGACGATCGCCGCCTTGGTTCGGCGTCCCACCAGCAACAACCGGTGGTGGACGGCGCCCACGGCCAGCAGCATCGGCACCTGCGCCCACTCGGGCCCCACGTCACGGTCGGAGAGGATCAGAACGGCGACCCCCGCCTCCACCTCTTCCTGGGCGCGGTCGGCAAGATCATCGAGAGCGGCCTTGAGACCATCGGGACCATCGGAAACGCTAAAGCGCGCCTCGAGCGTGGCCGTCCCGAGAACCTGTTGCTCGCGAAGCCAACGCAGCTGGCCGGCGTCGATGATAGGCGAATCGAAACGCATTACCCGAGCCGCTTCCGGCTCCTCCTCGAGGAGGGAGGAGCGTGGGCCCAGGATGGTCGAGAGCGACATCACCAGCCGCTCACGCAACGGGTCGATTGGCGGGTTGGTGACCTGCGCGAAGCGCTGCTTGAAGTAGCGGTAGAGCTGCTGCGGTTGCTCGGAGAGGACCGCCAACGGAGTGTCATCGCCCATAGAGCCGACCGGCATGTCGCCAAAGGCCGCCATCGGCTCGAAGATGCGGTCGTAGTCCTCGCTGGAGTAACCGAACAGCTTCTGGGTACGCTGGAGGCCGTCCGAATCAGTCAGTCCACCGTGGAGATGGTCGCCGAGCGGATCGTCGCTCCGCTCGACGGGCACCTGATAGCGCTCCACCCACTCGCGGTACGGTCGGCGCCCGGCGTAGCGGGCCTTGATCTCCTCGTTGCGTAGGATCTTCCCTTCGAGAGTGTCGACTGCCAGGATGCGGCCCGGCCCTAGGCGACCCTTCTCGACTATCTCCTCTTCGGGGAGCGAAACCAGCCCGGCCTCGGAGCCCACGACGACAAGCCCGTCGCGGGTAATCCAGTACCGTTGCGGCCGGAGGCCGTTGCGGTCCAGTCCGGCAACCGCGTAACGCCCGTCGGTGAGCGCCAGCGCGGCAGGGCCATCCCACGGTTCCATCAGCGTCGAATGGTAGCGGTAGAAGGCCGCGAGCTCGGGCGTGGTCGACGGATCCTCCTCGAACGCTTCGGGGACCAGCATCATCAAGGTGTGCAGGACGTCGCGGCCCGAGAGGGTAAGCAGCTCGAAGGCGTTGTCAAGCGCAGCTGAGTCGCTTCCGCCGGGCTCGATCACCGGCAGGAGATCGCGAATCTCGCTGCCCCACACATAGCTCGACATGCGCGGCTCCCGTGCCCGCATGAAGTTGACGTTCCCTTGCAAGGTATTGATCTCGCCGTTGTGAGCGAGGAAGCGGAACGGCTGCGCCAGCGACCAGCGCGGCAAGGTGTTGGTGCTGTAGCGCTGGTGGAAGACGGCGATGGCGGTGTCGAAATCGGGATCGGCCAGATCGAGATAGAAGTTGGCGAGCTGATCGGCGACCATCAGGCCCTTGTAGGCGATTGTCCGACTCGAGAACGAGGTGACGTAGGCGCGCCCCAGGCCGGCTTCCTCGAGCCTGCGCTCGATCCGCTTTCGAGTGAGATAGAGGGTGCGCTCGAAGGCGTCGTCGGAGAGCCATGCGGGCCGGCCAAGCAGAACCTGACGAATGACCGGACGCCGCGCACGCGCCTCGTCGCCCAACACGCTGTCGTCGAGCGGTGGCTGCCGCCACATCAACCGCTTGAGTGGCGAGCGCGCTATCTCGTCGCGGATGAGGGCGTACACCTTCTTGTAGGGTGAATCGTTTGCGACGAAAAAGGCACCTACCGCCAGATCCCGGTCCCGTTCCAGGTGAATTCCCTGCGCTTCCAGATCACGCCTGAACAAGCGGTGGGGAATCTGGGTGAGCACGCCCGCCCCGTCGCCGGTTCGTCCATCGGCGCTCACCGCCCCACGGTGCGCCAGATTACGTAGCGCAACCAGCGAGTGAACCAGCACGTCATGGCTGCGGCGGCCGCCGGAATCGGCGACGAAACCTACCCCACAAGCGTCCCGCTCGTTCGGCCAGGCCAATCGGGTGAAGTCGGACGTCCGTGGGACAAATTGGGGCATGCGCTCTCCCTCTCGGTATGAATCTCGATACAAAACGACGTCCGGCTGCCGGCGGACGGAATATGCCTGGACTTTCGGGACTGCGCCGACTCCGCATGCCTGTGCATGTTGAAGCAACTTTAGTGGCTGGAGCGCGACGCCGTGGGGCCGTCCGACAAGTTTACCGGCAGCGGCGTGCTCGCGTCAATCCGGCGCTCTCATGAATTACGCCCTGGACGGCTTTACTGGTGTAACGACATACCGCGCCCTACCGTGGAAATATCGGTGTCGGCCGGTTCAAGCATTCGAAAGATAAGATGACCTGCGCTAACGCACAGCTATGCAACGCCCTCCACCAGGCCCAACGGCTCGAGCGGCGCCGTACCGTCTCGCAGCAACTTGTACTCGATTGCGTCCAAAAGAGCCTCGTACGAGGCGTTGATGATGTCGAAGCTCGCGCCGACGGTTCCCCAGCTCTCACGACCATCAGTGGTCTCCAACTGGACTCGCACGACCGCGGCTGTACCGGTTTCGGGTCCATCGAGAACCCTCACCTTGTAATCGACCAGTCGCAGCTCGTCGACAGCCGGATAAAACCGCGACAGGGCCTTGGTGAGAGCACGATCGAGAGCGTTCACCGGGCCCTGCCCTTCGGCCGCCGTGTGCTCCAGGACGCCCCCCACCTCCAGCTTGAGGACCGCCTCGCAGCGCGGTTCGCTCTCCCCCTCGCGCTTGTCCATCAGCACCGAGAAACCGTGGAGGGTGAAGTACGGCCGGTAATCGCCCCGGACCTTGCGTGAGAGGAGCTGGAAGGAGGCCTCGGCCCCCTCGAAGGCGTAACCCCGGTTCTCGAGCTCCTTGAGTCGTGAAACGACGTCGCGCGTGGAGCGATCGCGCACCTCGAGGTGTTCCCCGTACTCCTCGGCTTTGGCAAGGATGTTGGCGCGCCCGGATAGTTCGGAGAGGAGCACGCGGCGGTCATTGCCTACCAACTGCGGGTCGATGTGCTCGTAGGTCTCGGGCCGCTTGTTCACCGCCGACACGTGTACGCCGCCCTTGTGCGCGAATGCCGCATCGCCCACGAAGGGCGCCCGTACGTTCGGCTGCAGGTTCGCTCGCTCGTCGACGAACCGCGACAGCTCCCGCAGGCTGCCAAGGAGTTGTGGCTGCGCCCGGCCCAGCTTGAGGGTTAGGTTGGGCAGCACCGAGATCAGGTTGGCGTTTCCGCACCGCTCCCCGTATCCGTTTATTGTTCCTTGGACGTGCTCTGCTCCCGCCTCGACGGCCGCCAGCGTGTTGGCGACGGCCAACTCACTGTCGTTGTGGGCGTGAATACCAATGGGAAGCGAGGATCCCTCCCGCACCCTCTTAACCAAGCCGGCGATACCGGCCGGCAGGGTTCCGCCATTGGTGTCGCACAACACCAGCGTATCGGCCCCGCCGCGCTCCGCCGCAGCGACCGTTTCCAAGGCATACTCCGGATCGGCTTTGTAGCCGTCGAAGAAATGCTCGGCGTCGTAGATGACCTCTCGGCCGTTGGCCTTGAGGAAGGCGACAGATTGCTCGATCATCGCGAGGTTCTCGTCGAGCCCAACCCCAAGCGCCTGGGTAACATGCAACGTCCAGGCCTTGCCGAAGATCGTCACTACCGGCGTTGCGACGGCCAACAGAGCCTTGAGATTCTCATCGTCCTCGGGGTCCACGCCCCGCCGCCGTGTCGACCCGAACGCCGCTAGCCTGGCGTGTAGCAGTGGCACGCCCTTCATCCGCTCGAAAAAGTGAATGTCCTTGGGGTTGGAGCCGGGCCAACCGCCCTCGATCACGTCTACCCCAAAGGCGTCGAGCCGCAGCGCGATGGCGACCTTGTCCTCGCTGGTGAAGTTCACCGCCAGGCCTTGAGTGCCGTCACGCAGCGTAGTGTCGTAGATCCTCAGAGGGCGATTCATCGCTCGGCCCGCACTAAGGGGTGGAGACCTTGGGTTCGCTCTGCGCGACACCGGCGGCAAGCTTGTTTAGAACATCGACATAAGCCAGAACCGAGGCCTCGACTACGTCGGTGGAAAGTCCACGCCCGTGTACCTGCCTGCCGTCGCTCGTTACCCGGATGGAGACCTCACCAAGGGCGTCCTTACCGGCGCCCACGCTGCGAATCTCATACGACTCGAGCAAGATCGGGACCTGGGCGATCCGTTCGACCGCGCGGTAGGCGGCGTCCACGGGACCGTCGCCGGTAGCGGCTTCCTCATAGACGCCGGTGTCGGTTTGGAGCCGCACCGTGGCGACCGGGGTGAGGGCCGTGCCCGACTGAAACTGGACCGCCTGAAGCTTGTAGCTCTGCGGTACCCGGGTGGTCTCGGCATCGACCAGCGCGCGGATGTCCTCGCTCGTGACGCTACTCTTGCGATCACACAAATCCTTGAACTGGCGGAAGAGGGCGTTCACCTGCTCGTCGTCCAGCTTGGCGTAGCCCAGCTCTCCCAGCGACTGTCGGAATGCCCGGCGACCCGAGTGCTTGCCCATGACCAGCACCCCGGCGTCGCGTCCCACCGATTCGGCGCTCATTATCTCGTAGGTTTCGACCGCCTTGATCACGCCGTCCTGGTGAATGCCCGCCTCGTGCGCGAATGCGTTGTCGCCCACGACCGCCTTGTTGGGGGGAACCACCATGCCTGTGTACATCGCCACCAAACGGGAGGTGCGGTAGATTTCGCGGGTCTTGATTGAGGTGCTGTGTCCCCAGAAGTCGCGCCTGGTCTCGAGCGCCATGACGACCTCCTCGAGCGACGCATTGCCGGCCCGCTCACCGATTCCGTTGACCGCAACCTCGACCTGGGTGGCGCCGTTCCTCACTCCGGCAAGGCTGTTGATGACGGCGCAGCCGAGGTCGTCATGGCAGTGCGTACTTACGTCTACGTTCTCGATTCCCGGTACCCGCCGGCAGATGGTTCGCACCAGCTCGCCGTACTCCCACGGCATCATGTAACCCACCGTGTCGGGAATATTGATGGTCGTCGCGCCTGCTTTGATCGCTTCGGTGAAGATGCGAACGAGGAAGTCGGGGTCCGACCTCCCGGCATCCTCGGCGCTAAACTCCACGTCGTCCACGAACGACTTGGCTAGCGTGACGGCCTCCACCGCTCGCTCGACAACGGCGTCGGGCGACATCTGCAGCTTTTTCTCCATGTGGATGCTGCTGGTGGCGATGAAGGTGTGGATGCGGGGTCGCCTGGAATCGGCGACAGCCTGCGCTGCTCGCTCGACGTCGCCGGTATTGGCCCGCGCCAGGCCGGCGACTGTGACGTGAGTGGACTCCTCGCCAATGGCCCGGGCAATCTCCCGCACCGCCTGGAAGTCGCCTTCCGAAGCCACCGGGAATCCCGCCTCGATCACGTCGACCCCCAGTCGGGCGAGCTGCCGCGCGATCTCTATCTTCTCCTTGGTGTTGAGCGCTACTCCCGGTGATTGTTCGCCGTCACGGAGTGTCGTGTCGAATATCCTTATGTGGGCCATCTTGCCGGCTCCTTTCAGGTACGAGTCGTCGCTTGTCTAGTGGTGGAGGGGCAAAACAGAGCCAGGTAGTCGGTGGTAGGCACCGAACCGCCAGCGTCCCAGCACCCTTCCGCAAATCCGCGACAGACTCGACCTGCTCACCCTCACCCCTGGTTGTTGCGCGCCTGCTCGGCAGGCGCGGCGATGAATGGCATCATCTTGCGCAGCCGCTTGCCTACCTGCGAAACCAGGCTCTCCTCTGTATTGCGCCTGCCGGTCGAGAGCATCGGTTGCCCGACCTGGTTCTCGAGCAGGAACTCCCTGGCGAATGAACCGCTCCTGATGTCGGCCAGTACCCGGCGCATCTCGGCCCTGGTCTCGTCGGTGACGATTCGCTTGCCGGTGGCGTAGTCGCCGTACTCGGCGGTATTCGAGACGGAGTAGCGCATACGCTCGAAGCCACCCTCGTAAATGAGGTCGACGATCAACTTCATCTCGTGGACGCACTCGAAATAGGCTACCTCAGGCTGATAACCGGCCTCCACCAGCGTTTCGAAGCCGCTGCGCATCAGTTCGGTGACGCCGCCGCACAGTACCGCCTGCTCTCCAAAGAGATCGGTCTCCGTCTCCTCGCTAAAGGTCGTCTCGATCACGCCGCCGCGGGTGCCGCCGATCGCCTTGGCGTACGCCAGAGCCCGCTGTCGCACGGTTCCGCTGGCGTCCTGATGCAACGCCAGCAGACAGGGAACACCGGCCCCTTCGGTGTAGACGCGCCGCACCAGATGCCCGGGTCCCTTGGGAGCGACCATGAAGACATCGACACCTTCGGGCGCCTTCACCTGTCCGAAGTGGACGTTGAAGCCGTGAGCGAAGGCGAGTGCGTTGCCCGAAGTCAGGTTGGGAGCGATACTCTCCCGATAAATGCGGCCCTGCACCTCGTCTGGCAGCAGGATCATCACGATGTCGCCCGCCTTGGTGGCCTCGGCCACTTCCATGACTTTGAGTCCGGCGCCCTCAGCCTGAGCCCAGGAGGCGGAGCTACGGCGCAGTCCTACGACCACGTCGAGACCCGAATCGCGAGAGTTGAGCGCGTGGGCGTGCCCCTGAGAGCCGTAACCGATTACGGCGATGGTCTGTCCTTGAAGATGCTCGAGGTTGGCGTCGGTGTCGTAATAGATGTTGGGCATGAGGGCTGAGGTGATCCTTTCTCAATCCGTGCCGCTGATAGCGGCGAAGGAGGTCTAGAGCCGCCGAGGCTGCAGTGGCGGCAAGGTCTGTCAGGCGACCTTCTGAATGGGACGGCGCAAGCGGGGATCGCTGCTGGAACGAGAGAGAGCGACTCGGCCGGTGCGGGTTAACTCGACGATACCGAAGGGTAGCATCTGGTCGATGAACGCATTCATCTTGCCGTCATCCCCGGTCAACTCGAAGACGAGGGCGTCGCGGTGAACATCGATGATGTGGGCGCGAAAGTCCTGGGCTATCTGCCTGATCTCCACCCGGTCCTCGGGGGAGCGCACAGCCACCTTGATGAGCATGAGCTCGCGCTCTACCGACGGAGCGTCGCTGTGGTCGATAACCTTGATCACGTCGATCAGCTTCTGCAGCTGCTTTTCTACCTGCTCGATGGTGCCGTCCTCGCCGGTGACCACGAAGGTGGTGCGGGAGACGCCGGGTTGCTCGCTCTGGGCGACCGAGAGGCTTTCGATATTAAAAGCGCGCCTGGCGAAGAGTCCGGCAATGCGCACCAGCACGCCCGGCTGATCGCGAACGGTGACGCTAAGGACGTGACGATGAACCATCAGGCCACCACCTCGGCCGGCTCCCCTTCACTTGAAACCGGGGCATCGGGTTCCTGGTCGCCGATGATCATCTCATCGACACCGGCGCCCGCCGGGATCATCGGGAACACCTTCTCGGAGTCGTACACCACGAAGTTGAGGAGCACCGGCTTGCGCTTCGCCAACGCCTGGGGCACGATTCGCCGCGCACTCTCCCGGTCGAAGATGTTGTGGCCCTCGATCCCATACGCCTCGGCCAGTTTGGCGAAATCGGGGTTGCTGTCGGCCAGGTACACCTCGCTGTAGCGCTGGGCGTGGAACATTTCCTGCCACTGCCGAACCATGCCGAGCATTCCGTTATTGCAGATGGCGATGACGATCGGCAACTGATGCTTGTAGACGGTCGCCAGCTCCTGAATGTTCATCTGGATGCTTCCGTCGCCCGAAACTACCACCACCGTCTCGTCGGGACGGGCGAAGGCAGCGCCGATCGCAGCCGGCAGGCCAAAGCCCATGGTTCCCAACCCACCCGAGGTGATGAACGTCCTGGGGCGGTTTGTCGTGAAGAGGCGGGCCGCGAACATCTGATGCTGGCCCACGTCGGTCGTGACTATGCACTCACCCTTCGAGGCGTCGCGCAGCATCTCGATGACCTCTTGCGAGACCAGCTCCTTATCGGTCTTGTAGCGCTCCGGGTAGGCGCCCTTCCACTCGTTGAGCTGAGCCCACCACGGCGCCCACCGTTCGGCGCTAACGAGAGGCGCGAGCTCCTCGGCCAGGCGCGGCAAGACGTCGCGCAGATCGCCCACGACCGGCACATGGGCCTTAACCAGTTTGGAGATTTCGGCGGGATCGACGTCGATGTGTACGACCGTGGCATTGGGCGCGAAGCGTGACAGTTTCCCGGTCACCCGGTCGTCGAAACGCAATCCGGCCCCAATGATGAGATCGCAGTTGGTGATCGCCCGGTTCGCGGTCACGGTTCCGTGCATCCCCGGCATGCCCAGCGACTGTGCGGCGCCATAGGGGTAGGCCCCTAAGCCCATCAGCGTGGTGATCACGGGCAGGCCGTTTGCCTCGGCGAAAGCCGCAACCTCGTCGGGAACGCTCTGGGCACCGCCGCCCACCATTAGAATCGGTCGCTTCGCTTCGGCGATGGTCTTGGCGGCGCGCCTTATCTGACCGGCGTGGCCCTTGACCGTGGGTCGGTAACCGGGAAGGTCGATCTCTACCCCGAACGATCCCTCGAAAGCGGCCTGTTGCACATCCTTGGGGATGTCGACCAGAACCGGTCCGGGACGGCCGGTGCCGGCGATGTGGAACGCCTCGGCGATCACGCGAGGGATGTCCTCGACTCGCTTCACCAGGTAGTTGTGCTTGGTCACCGGAAGGGTTATCCCGTAGACATCGGCTTCCTGGAAGGCGTCGGTGCCGATGAGCGGTGTCGCTACGTTACCGGTAATCGCTACCAAGGCAGACGAATCCATCATCGCGGTTGCGAGCCCGGTAACCAGATTGGTTGCGCCCGGTCCGCTGGTGGCGAAAGTGACGCCAGGGCGGCCGCTGGCTCGGTAGTAGGCGTCGGCGGCGTGCGCGCCCGCCTGCTCATGGCGCATGAGAATGTGACGAATAGACGAGTCGTAGAGGGCGTCATAAATCGGCATGATGGCGCCACCCGGGAGACCGAACACCGTGTCTACTCCCTGCTTTTCGAGCGCGACGAGAACGGCCGCTGCACCATTCATCCGGACTTTTCCTGGCTGTCCCATGGCCTCCTCCTGTAGCTTCACCGCGTATTTCTTCACTGCGAATTGCTTCACCGCGTATTGCTTCACTGCGTATTCCTTGCCGTGGCGCCCGTGTTACCGACGGCGTTTAAGCAAAAACCCCGTCAACCTGGAGTTGACGGGGTTGGACTTCGTCTACTGGGCTAAAAGCTAGACAACGTCACCCCTCAGCGCTAGGCCTAGAATCACAATATCAACCTGGCTGTGAGGTACGCGCTTCACTGGCGAAGAGTATACGGGGTGCTAATGTGAGTGTCAAGCAGGGTTTCTTGGGCGCAGTTTCTTGAGAGCAAGCGTTTCATGGGAAGCATGGCTCTTAGGATCCGATTGCTCTCGGGATCCGATTCGGATCAGGCATATTTCGATCGGCACTGTTGCGCTGGTCGGACTGCTATGGGAAATTCGTGGGCCCTTCTCACGGTTTTGCACACGCCCAGGCAGCATAATGTCGTCGATTGATCAGCGTCGCGCGTAGCCCTTTTGCGTCCAGTAGCCGAGGAGGTTGACGATCGAAACGCTCAGAGTATCCGGCACTTCCAGACCGAACTCGGTTGCAGGTGCAATAGCTGCCCTGTTGCGGAACGAAGGCGAGGTCGAGGTTCAGGCGATAGGCCCGCATGCCGTGAATCAGGCGGTCAAGGCGATCGCCATCGCCCGCAGCTATATTGAGGCCGATGGGTTCGACCTCACTGCCCGACCCTCGTTCGTGAAGCTTGAGCTGCAGAGCGAAGAGCGCACGGCCGTGCGGTTCGCGATCAGCCGGGTGGATCTTGAGGAGCGTTCGGGGAAGCAACCGCCGCCGATCGAACTTTAGCGAGACATCCAAAACAAGGAAATCTGAATATACTGCTGTCATATTGAGGCTCAGGCTGCGGCTGCGCGTTGAAGCGCTTTGCTGCATGCCTGCTAGCCAGATGAACTCTCCTAAGGAGGAGTGACACAGAGTGGCCGGATACTACTTCGTCGGAATTATCGCCTTTGCTGCTTCCATGCTGGTGCAGTGGTGGCTCCGCAATACCTATAACACCTGGATGAAGCGGGCTAACGCTTCGGGACTCACCGGCCGCGAGGTCGCCCGGGCGATCCTCGAGGCCAACGGCGTCAACGACGTCAAGGTCGAGATGGTCAAGGGCACGCTCACCGACCATTACGACCCGACTTCCAAGACCGTGCGCCTCTCGGAGGGCAACTTCGGCCATGCCAATGTCGCCGGCATGGCGGTCGCCGCCCATGAGGTTGGGCACGCGCTTCAGCACAACCTGGGCTATACGCCGCTACAGTGGCGCACCTCGCTCCTTCCGGTAGCGAGCATCGGCAGCCAATGGGGACCTATCCTGGCGATGGTCGGCCTGTTCCTCACCGGCGGTCCCAGCATCCTGCTCACCATCGGCATCTGGCTCTTCGCCGGAGCGGTACTGTTCCACCTGGTGACCCTTCCGATCGAGTTCGATGCCAGCCGCCGGGCGCTCGTGCAACTCGATCGCCTGGGCATCGTGACAAGCCAGGACGCCGGTGGCGCCCGCTCGGTCCTCACAGCAGCTGCGATGACGTACGTTGCGGCGGCAGCCACTGCGATTACCTACCTCATTTACTTCATCATGGCCAGCCGGAGGTAGAGAGTCAGCCACACCGAACGTTTGGCCCAGCCGCTTGGGGTCAGGCGATTGGCAGTAGAGGTTATGCGCCGCGTTCATCGCGGCGCTTTTGCTGCGCCATCGCTCTCGTCGGCCATGAGTAGCCTGGCCGACGTCCGAGGGCGGGGACTACTAACCGATCTGGTCTACGGGACGTTGCGGCATCAACTGCTTATAGACGCCTCCCTCGAGCCGCGCCTCGCCGCACCCGCCAAATTGCACCCGGACGTCCGCAACGCCCTGCGGCTGGGCTGTTACGAGTTGCTCATCCGCAAGACACCGGTCCACGCCGCGGTCGACGAGTGGGTGGAAGTCACCAAGTCGATAACGCCCCGCTTGGCGGGCCTTGCCAACGCCGTGCTCCGGCGGGTGGAGATCCCTGCGAAACTGCCCCGGAGCGTACGCTATTCGCTTCCCGAATGGCTGGATAGACGTTTCGAGGAGTTGTTGGGCGAGGCTGCCAGCGAGGCGGCTCTGGGAATGCTGGAAGGTGAACCTCTGTGGCTGACCACCTTCCTGGGTAGGGGTGGCGGCGACGTCGCCGGCGTCACGTCCCGCGCCACCCTGGCACTGATCGAGGAGGGCTGTGAAGCGCGCCCGGGACCGCTAGCGGGAAGCCTCTCGGTGCGTTGCCCCATGCCGCTGGGCCGGCTGCGGGCGTTCCGGGAAGGCCTGGTTCAACCGCAGAACCCCGCATCGCGCCTGCCGGTATGTGCCCTGGACGCCCAGCCCGGCGAACGGGTTCTCGACTTGGCGTCCGGCAACGGAATTAAGAGCGCCGAGCTGGCCTCGCAGGGGGCGGCTGTCGTGTCGCTCGAGATCGACCCCAAGAAGGTAGAGCGCGCCGGCACGAACCTGCGCCGGTTGGGCCTCACAACCCAGCATCTGGTGGCCGACCTGCGGCTAACGCCCAACGTCGCCCCGGCCGTGAAGGTCTTGCTCGACGCTCCCTGCAGCGGTACGGGAACGCTGCGCGGCAATCCGGAGATAAAACTGCGACTGGCTCCCAACGACGTTGCCGGCCTTGCTCGACTACAGCGCGAGATGCTCGACACGGCTGCCGCCCTTACCGCTCCCGGGGGAACTCTCGTTTACTCCGTCTGCGCGCTGACCATGGAGGAGGGGCCCGGTCAGGCGGAGTGGTTTCTCGAGCGGCATCCCGAGTTCGAAGCTCAGCCGGTCGACCTTCCGCTTGAGGCTCCCTACAAGGTGAAGGGCGCAGGTGACGGCGTCGTCGTGGTGCCTAGCGACGGACTGGACGGCTTCTTCATACTTCGACTTCGGAGGCGAGTCGATTGAGCCGCCCGCGCCCGCCGCTTTACCGATCGCACCCCGCCACAATGGACTCCGCTACAGACTCCAGTACAGACTCCAGTACGGAGCGAAGGAGCGGACATCCGCCTCTCACGGCAATAGTGCAGATCGTTCCGTAGGGGTCAGCCATCTTACGGTGGTGCCCTCCCCTGAGAGGTTTACTAATGCATGGATTGGGAACTTCCCGTCATTGCCCTCCGTACCCAGGTCGTGCTTCCAAGGACCCTGGAAAACGTCGACGTCGGTCGACCCAAGTCGAAGCGGGCCCTCGAGGAGGCCCAGGCAGCCGATAACCGGGTTCTCCTGGTCGTTCAGCGCGAGCCGAGGATCGATGATCCAAGCGGCGAGCAGCTTTACGCAGTTGGCACCCTCGCCGTAGTCAAACAGGTAATTCGCCTGCCCGACGACACTCTCCAGGTACTTGTCGAGGGTCGCGAACGCGCCTCCATCGACTCCTATCTGCCGGGAGCGACGCTCCGCGCACGTGTTTCGACGATCAACGAAACGCCGGGTGAAATGGATGAAGCCCGCGCTCGTGCTCTCATCGAGCAGGTCAAGACGGCCTTTGCCGAGTACGCGCAGCAGAACAAGAATCTTCGGCTCGACTCGTTCCACCTGGAGAACCTCCGCAGCCTCAAGGAGCCGGGGCCGCTGGCGGACGTGGTGGCCAAGTACGCCACCTGGGAAGTAGCCGACAAGCAGGCGGTGCTCGAAGAGTCCGATGCCGCTCGGCGAATCGAACTGGTCTTCGGTTTCCTGTCGCGCGATCTCGAGCGTTTCGATACCGAGAAGCAGATAAGCGCTCGCGTGAAGCAGCAGATGGACTCGAATCAGCGGGAGTACTACCTGCGTGAGCAGATGAAGGCGATCCAACGGGAGTTGGGCGGCGACGAAGCCTCCGAGGGCGAGGAGTTGCGCAAGCGGGTCGAAGAGAAGAACATGCCCGAGGAAGCCCGCGAGCGGGCGCTCAAGGAGATCGAGCGGCTCGAGAAGATGGCCGGCGGTTCACCCGAGGCGACCGTAGTACGGACCTACCTCGATGTGCTCCTCGACCTGCCGTGGAGTGAGGCAGACGAGGAACGCCTCGATATTTCCTTCACCGAGAAGGTGCTGAACGACGATCATTACGCGCTGGAGGAGCCAAAGGAGCGTATCCTCGAGTTTCTGGCGGTGCGGCAGCTCACCAAGGACTCCGAGGAGTCGCGCTACAAGGCGCCCATACTCTGTCTGGTGGGCCCACCCGGCGTAGGTAAGACATCGTTGGGCAAGTCGGTCGCGCGCAGCCTCAACCGCGAGTTCGTGCGGATGTCGCTTGGAGGCGTACGGGATGAGGCCGAGATCCGCGGTCACCGTCGCACCTACATCGGCTCTCTGCCGGGCCGAATCATCCAGGGCATGAAGACCGCCGGGAAGATCAACCCGGTGTTCCTGCTCGACGAGGTCGACAAGATGACCGCCGACTTCCGTGGCGATCCATCGTCGGCACTGCTGGAAGTGCTCGATCCGGAGCAGAACGACACCTTCTCGGACCACTACCTGGAGATCCCCTACGACCTGTCCAAGGTCATGTTCATCACGACCGCCAACACGCTGCAGACGATTCCACGGCCGCTCCTGGACCGTATGGAAGTCATCCACATCCCCGGCTACACGCTGGACGAAAAGGTTCAGATCGCCCGCCGTTATCGGGTTCCGCAGCAGCTACGTGACCACGGCCTCGAGGGCAGGCTCGAAATAGGCGACGAAGCCGTGCGGCGCATTATCACCGAGTACACCCGCGAAGCCGGCGTACGCAACATGGATAGGATGATCGCCAAAGGCGCGCGGAAGTCGGCCAAGGAGTACCTGGGCAAGGCTTGGGACGGGCTCCGCGAGGTAGATTCCGACGCAATTCGAGAACTGCTGGGCGTACCGCCGTTCCGTGACGACAAGGCCGATAAGCAGCCTCAGATTGGCCTTTCGCACGGCCTAGCCTGGACCTCGGTGGGAGGAGTGACGCTCGATATCGAGGCGGTTTCTATCCCAGGTAAAGGGAAGCTGTCCCTCACCGGACAGTTGGGTGAGGTAATGAAGGAGAGCGCCCAAGCGGGAATCGCCTATCTGCGAAAGCACTCCTCTCGCTACGGCCTGCCATCCGACTTCCATGAGACCCGCGACCTGCACGTTCACGTACTCGAGGGCGCTACGCCCAAGGATGGGCCGTCGGCCGGGATTGCAATCGCTAGCGCCGTAGTGAGCGCTCTAACCGGTCAGGCGCTGCGTGGTGACGTGGCAATGACGGGTGAGATCACTCTGCGTGGGCGCGTCCTGCCCATCGGCGGTGTCAAGGAGAAGCTGCTGGCGGCACATCAGGCGGGCATCAAGGAAGTAATCATCCCCGAGGCCAACGAGGCGAACCTTGAGGACGTTCCGGCGGCGATCCTCGATGACTTACGAGTGATTGCCGTGAAGGATTTCCATGAGGTGCTGTCGATCATGCTCCTCCCCGACGAGGAGGGAGCGGCGTTCGTGCCAGCTCCGAATGAAGAGGGGAACAGGACTTCGCCGTCGGCGAGCGTCTGAGCAGCTAGACCGACATCTCCTCGAGAAGCCGTAGGTTACACGTGAGAGAACGCGTGGCTCATGGAGCTACCATGCCGGTAGCCGCGCTACCACGCCTCCTGCTTATCGCGTCACCGGACCGCTCGTCTGAATTTCGAACAGCCGGCGGTAGAGGCCCGGCTTACCAAGCAGTTCGTCGTGGCTACCCGACTCGACCACCCGACCATCTTGCATCACGAAGATCCGGTCGGCATCCCGAATGGTAGACAGACGGTGGGCGATTACGATGCTGGTGAGCTCCTGCCGCCTGGAGAAGTAGCCGGCCAGAGCATCCTGTATCACCGATTCCGACTCGCTGTCGAGGCTGGAGGTTGCTTCATCCAGCACCAGGATCGAGGCCCCCTTGAGGATCGCCCGGGCAATGGCGACGCGCTGCTTCTGGCCACCAGACAGCTTGACGCCGCGCTCACCGATCTCTGTTTCGAACCCGCTGGGGAGCGCCTCGATAAATGTGGCGGCGTTAGCTAGTTCGGCCGCCCGCCGTACCTCGTGATCCTCGGCCTCGGGGCGGGCGTAGCGGATGTTCTCGCGCACGCTGCCCGAGAAGAGCGTGGGTTCCTGCGGCACCACCGCTACCGCCCGACGCACTGTGTCGAGCCGAAACTCGCGCAGGTCGCGCCTTCCCACGGCGATGGTTCCCTCCTGAGGATCGTAAAGCCGCGAGAGGAGTCGACCAACGGTCGTCTTTCCGGCACCCGAAGGGCCGACCAGAGCAACTGTTCGTCCGGCAGGGATGCGGAGATCGAGACCAGCGAGCGCCCAGCCTGCGGAAGCAGCCCCGGGGTACCGGAAATGCACTGCGTGGAAGCGGATCTCTCCCCCTTCGAACTCCTGGGAGACGCCGCCGGCCTCGGGATCCTCATCGAGCAACTCGTCGACGCGGTCGAGGGCGGCCACGCCGGCTTGTAGTACGTTGTTGAAGTTGAGTACCAGCCGCACGGGACCCACGAGGTTGTTGAGGTAGAGCAGGAACGCGGTCAACTCGCCGGTGGTGAGTCCGGCGGCGCCCGCTCCACCGCCCTGCGCGATGATCCAGCCGCCCACCAGCACCAGAGCTCCCACGCCCATCTCGGCTGAGATGCCCACACCGGCCTGCATATAACCCACCTGCCGGCGCCTTTCCAGGTTTAACTTGCGGTAGCGCGAGCTCTCGGTCTCGAAGCGCCGGTATTCGCTCGACTCGCCGGTAAACATCTTCACCACCGAGATGTTCCCTATCGCCTCCGAGGCTACAGCGGTCATCTCCCCCACCCGGCCGCGAATCTGGCGGGCGAGTATACGCAACGGCCCCTGGAAGTAGACCGTGAAGAACGTCATGATCGTCACGACAGCCAGGCTTATTAGAGCCAGCAGCCAGTTCATGGCGAAGAGGATGGCCGTCACGACGACGATACTGAAGAGCTGCCCCACGATCCGCGTGGCGCCGGCCTGAATCATCGATTCGAGTGCGTTTACGTCGGAAACCACGCGCGATACCAGGGATCCCGAGCGTTCGGCCGTGAAGCGGCTCATCGGGAGCGAAAGCAGATGACGGTAGGCGTTGGCACGCACGTCTTTAATCACCCGCTGGGTGAAGTCGTAACTCATGTACATCGCGGCGTAGGAAAGCGCCTCGTTGATTACGTAGAACACCGCCATTGCGGCGCCGGTGAGAAGGAAGAGGCGGGGACGGCCATCGGGGATCACGGTATCGATGACGAAGCGAACGAACTGCGGAGTGACCTGCGCCAGAGCCGCCGAGAGAGCAATGAGTAGCGACAGGCCCACGACCACCCATCGGTATGGTCGCAGGAGTCGCCCCAGCGCGTGCAGAGCATTCGGCGCCGGACCCACCATCAACCCACCGGCACATAACAGCGCAGGATTTGAGCGTTTCCGATCAGAGCGTACTCACCCAACGTCGCCGGGAGGACCGCCGAGGTTCCGGCATCCAACGCCACCCGTCCCGAGGGAGTGTCGACCGCTGCCTTACCCTTGGTGACCGTCAGGAACTCGAGGGAGGCAGGACTGGTGGCAAGCGACGTCCGGGCGTCGGGCTCTATCGCTTCCATGGCGAAGTGAGGGCTTTCGACGAGCAGGCGACGGCCATTGCCTAGCTCAAGTGGCGCTACCTTCGCAAGCCTGCCGCCCTCCAGGTTGGCCACATCAAGAGCACGATCTATGTGCAGCTCGCGCTCGAGCCCGTCGGCGCCCCGCCGACCGTAGTCGTAGAGCCGGTAGGTGAGGTCACTGGCCTGCTGGATCTCGAAGAGGAACAAGCCCGCGCCAATAGCGTGAACCGTCCCCTCGGGGTTGTAGATGACGTCACCCGCTTCGACCGGGATCCGGTTCACGAACTCCTCGAGGTCGCCTTCGATTACCGCTCGGCGGACCCTACCGGGTGTCATGCTTTCGCTAAACCCCCAGATTATCTGGGCCCCCGGTTGGGCGGCGAGGATGTACCACGCCTCGGCCTTGCCAAGATGGCCACTGGCCGCCTCGTGTTTACGGGCGTAATCATCACCGGGATGGACTTGAATCGAGAGGGGTTGCGCGGCATCGATGAACTTCGCCAGCAGCGGCACACTGTTTCCGTAGCGAGAAACAGTGGCGGTGCCCAGCAGCCAGGCTCCCGTTGCCTTCGCAACCTCGCCTAGAGTATGCCCCGCATAGGCTCCGTTGTGTACCTGATTACCGGCATAAATTTGCCAGGCTTCGGCCAGCGGCTCCCCACCTTCGGGCGCCTCTATTCCCAGATACCCGGCGAGCCGGTTACCACCCCACAAGCGCCTACTCATGCGCCGGTCGACCAGAAGTGGATATGGTTCAATCATGTACTTTCCTTCCAGATGCGTTCGGCCCACCTTCACATGCTCCACATCACGAGCCGAGCGCATGCCGTTAGCATATTGGTGATCCATTAGATGATTGACGCCCTCACGACCTTCATCAACGGCGCCGGTTGGCTCGCTCCGCTCTACTACGTTGCGTCGTTCGTGCTTGCTGCTCTGTTGCCGATTATCCCCACACCATTGGTGGCTGCTCTGGGCGGAACCGCCTTCGGCTTTGGTCCTGCCGTGGCGTATGGGATTCTTGGCCTGGGCATCGGCACCTTCGTGAGCCTTTCGCTCGCACGTACGGTTGGCCGCCCGGTTTTACGCCGCTTGATGCCGGCCGAAACGTGGGCGACTTGGGAACAGTTCCTGGGCATTCGGTCGGTAGCCTTGTGGGGCGTGATCTTCCTGGTACTAAATCTCGACTTCGCGGTCATGGCCGCCGGACTGACGGCGCTGCCTATCCATCACCTGTGGATCGCGGCGATGATTGCCCGAATGCCGTGGTTGCTGGCCAGCGCCTGGTTTGGCGACACCGTGCTGGTGAACGACACTGTCGCGCTGCTGGCGGCCCTGCTGCTCATTCCCGGCGTCTACCTGCTGGGAAAGTTGCGCCCTCTGGTCGAGAGCCGACTGCTGCGGCTCCAGCCCAAGAGAACGCCCGCCACCCGGGTACAAGCACCCTCACAGGTTGCGGAGGCGCGGATCGAGGATGTCCCGAATGGCATCCCCGAGAAGGTTGAAGCCCACGACTGACAGGAAAATCGCGAAGCCCGGGAAGATCGACATCCAGGGCGCCCGCACGAATTGCGAGAACCCATCGCGGATCATGAGGCCCCATTCCGGGACGGGCGGTTGAGCGCCAAGGCCAAGGAATCCGAGCGCTGCCACGTCAAGGATGGCTACACCGATCGACAACGTGAGCTGCACGATCAAGGGTGAGAGGCTATTGGGCAGTATGTGGCGAAAGACGACACGACGGGCGGGAGCACCCAGCGCCTTTGCCGACTGAACGTACTCGCTCTCCTTGATCGATAGCACCACCGACCGGGTGAGTCGCATGTAAATGGGTATCTGCGTGATGCTGATGGCGATTAGGGCATTCGTGAGGCTCGGGCCCAAGGTCGCCACGATCGCGATGGCAAGCAAGATCCCGGGGAAAGCGAGCAGGATGTCGATGAACCAGACAGCGAGGGTGTCGGTCCAGCCACCCATATAGCCCGCCAGCAGCCCCAGCAAGGTTCCCACGCCAACCGAGAGGGCCACGGCCAGCAGGCCCACGCGTAGGCTGATCCTTCCGCCGTACCAGACTCTGGTGAAGATGTCGCGGCCGAGTTCGTCGGTCCCGAACCAGTGCTGCGCCGTCGGTGGATTCAATCTCTCGCGTAAGTTGCGATCCCGAGCTGCGTCGTACGGCTTCAGCACCGGCGCCAGCAGCGAAGCGAGCACGAAGAAGGCAATTATTCCCAGTCCCGCCAAGCCCGTTGGGTGGCGCATAAAACGCTTTAGCGCAATCCGCGTTTGCGAACGGCCGGGACCTACGGTGTCTATCGTTTCCATGGTTGCGCTACTCACTCCTGCGCCTCATTCGTACTGGATCCGTGGGTCGATCAGGCCGTAGGAGATATCCACGATCAGATTGACGAGCACGAAGATGAAGGCGACGAAGAGGACGCCGCCCTGGATTATCGGATAGTCGCGTGACGCGATAGCGTTGTAGATCCAGCGTCCGATCCCGGGCCAACTGAAAACGGTCTCGGTGAGAATGGCGCCCGAGAGGAGAGTCCCAAATGACAGGCCGATGACCGTGATCACCGGCAGGAGGGCGTTCCGAAGCGCGTGCTTGTTCACGACCGTGCGCTCCACGAGGCCCTTCGAGCGTGCAGTGCGCACATAATCCTGCCCCAGCACGTCGAGCATCGAGGAGCGGGTCATGCGCACGACGATCGCCAGTGGAATCGTTCCCAACGCAACGGCGGGAAGCACGAGGTGACGAACGACGTCCCAAGCGGCGGTGCCGTTCCCGCGGATGATCGCATCAAGTACGTAGAAACCGGTAATCGGCTGCAGGTCGATCCCGACGGAAATCCTGCCGGACGGGGGCAACCAGTGAAGGTTCACCGCGAACAGGTAGATGAGCATTATTGCCAGCCAAAATACAGGGAACGAGACGCCGGAGAGCGCAACCGTCATCACCGCCGTGTCGGCAGCTGTGCCGCGCCGCAGAGCCGCCCACACCCCCGCTGGAACTCCCACCAGGACCGCGAAGAGCATCGCGAAGAGGGTCAACTCCACCGTTGCCGGGAACCTGGTAGACAGGCTCTGGGCAACAGGAATTCGGCTATAGAGGCTCCGGCCCAAGTCGCCTTGCAGCAAGTCGCCCATGTAGCCGAAATACTGCGTGTCGAACAATGCGCCGACATTTCCGCTCTCACGCACTGCTCGGAAATTAACCCAGAGCGGTCGATCGAGCCCCAGGTCGCTACGCAGTCGCTCGCGCAGTTCGGGTGAGGAGCGTTGACCCAGCATGGCTACCGCCGGGTCCCCCGGAATCACGCGAGTGATAGCGAAGATAAGTAGGGTCACACCGATAAGAACCGGGATCAACCCCAGTACTCGCCGGACGACATATCCGGTCAATTCATCTCACTCCCAAATAACTCAAGCCGAATGCACGGTATTTCAACTACCGGTACAGCATCCGACTGCTCAATATATGACATGGACATAGGGCGGCGGTCAAAAAATATCGGCAGGGGCAGTTGCCCCTGCCGTCTAACCTTTTACTCAGACTTCGTTACTTCACGAAGGCTCACTGAGCTGTAGCCCAGCGGGCTCATGACGAAGCCGTCGACGCCCGAACGCACCGCGTTGAGCGAGCGGTTGTGCGCCACCGGAAGGGACACTGCGTCCTCGGCGACGTTGTTGACGATCTGCGCGTAAAGCGCGGCCCGCTCATCCTGGTCGGCGATCTGGCGCGCCTGGTTGAGCGCGTCGACCGTCTCGGGGCTGTCCCAGCCGAGTTGGTCGGTGGCGCCAGGCCCGAAGAAGGTGCTCAGGAAGTTATCGGGATCGGCATAGTCGGCGTTCCAGCCAAGCATGTACATCGGGAACTTGCCTGTCGTGTAGTCGGCCAGGTAGGTGGTCCAGTCCTCGGTCATCAGCTGCGCGTCGATGCCTACATCGGCAAGGTAGCTTGCCATTGTCTCGGCGATCGGCTGCGGAGCCGGGTAGTAGGGACGGCTCACCGGCATGTACCACAGTTCGGTCGAGAAGCCATCTGGGTAGCCGGCTTCGGCGAGAAGCTCCTGGGCGCGCTCCGGATCGTACTCGTAGGGCCAATCCTCGCCGTGGCCGAACATGGTGGGTGGCAGGTGATCCTCGGCAACCAGGCCAAGGCCCTGGTAGAAGGCGTCGACGATCGCTTCTCGGTCGATCGCGTGAGCGATCGCCTGACGGACGCGCACGTCACCGAGGGGTTCGTTGCCCTGGTGCATGGCGAGGTAGCCCACGTTGAGCTCACCCTCGGCCGTTACGACCTCGAGGTTCGGGTCGTTCTCAACCGTTTGCAGCGAATCGGCCGAGAGCAGCACTGCGATGTCGATCGTGCCGGCCTGCAGTTCCGCGAGGCGGGCTGTTGGTTCGGTGATCGCCCGGAACACTACCTGCTCGAGCGCCGGTTCGCCGCCCCAGTAATCCTCATAGGCTTCGACGGTTACGCCCTCGCCTTCGAGCCACTCGACGAAGGTGAACGGGCCGGTGCCAACGCTACCGACGCCTGGGGTGCCGTAATCGGCTCCGGCTTCACGGACGGCGGTTGGGCTGTCGATCTGAAAGTAGACCGCGGCCAACAGAGCGGGCAGGAACGGCATGGGCTGGTTCATCCGGAACTCGACGGTGTGGTCGTCAACTACCACGACCTCGTCGAGGATGCTGCCCTCGCCGATCGGGCCACCGAATACCCAGCCCCAGGGCACGAAGGTCTTGCCCTGATCGCGGAAGCTGAACTCATGGCTGGGATCATTCCATCGATCGAAGTTGAACTTCACCGCCTGGGCATCGAAGGCGGTTCCGTCATGGAAGGTGACGCCTTCACGCAGGTTCAGGGTCCACAGTGACCCGTCCTCATTGGAGCTCCACTCGGTAGCGAGACCGGGCACGAGGCCGGTTCCACCCTCCTCGAAGAAAACCAGCGGCTCAGTTATTTGCGCCGAGACGACGAGCGAATTGCCGTCTTGCGAATCGGCCGAATCGAGGCTCGACGGCTCTCCACTCACGCCATAGACGAGAGTTTGCGCGCCCACGAAACCGAACAGGGCGAGCGACGACAATAGAACGAATAGCCTCTTCATCAACACCTCCAGTTGGAACTGCTCAGGCACAACGGGAACTGCACGAATGGATGCTGCTAGTGAAGAATCCGCTTGGCCTGAGCTTTGATTAATGGTAGCACACGCCCTAGATCGGGCTGAGCACGCCGGGAGCAACCGGCTCCAGTATCCCTAGGCTCAGATGATAGCGGCTGTCGACATCGGTCACGAGGCCCTCATCATGGGTGACCATAACCACCGCGGTACCACGCTCTCGAGCCAGCGCCACCAACAGATGGTAGACGTTTCGGGCGTTCTCGCGGTCGAGGCTGCCGGTTGGTTCATCGGCAAGTATCACCTGCGGTTTGCCGTAAAGTGCCCGTGCCACGGCGACCCTTTGCCGTTCACCCCCCGAGAGCAGCCTCGGCAGGTAGTTGGACCGGTGGGCCAGGCCCACGCTGTCGAGCAGCCTGCGGCCCTGCGCCTTGTCTAGTCGTCCGTGAATGCGTCCCGGTAGCGTGACATTGTCGAGCACGTCCATGTCCTCGAGCAGGTAGTGCTGCTGAAATACGAGACCGAGGAAGCGCGCGCGCCGGGCAGCCAGGGCTTGAGGGGGGTAATCGTGGACCGGAAAATCTCCCCAGTAGATCTCCCCCGTCGTGGTGGAGTCGAGCCCTGCCAAAAGGTGAAGCAGAGTGCTCTTACCCGAGCCCGATGGACCCAGGATAGCGGTGACCTCTCCCTCGGATAGTGTCAGGTCAACTCCGCGCAGCACATCAATACGCTCCTCGCCCAGGACGAACGAGCGGGCCAGCGACGAGCATGAGAGGATGGGGGCCATGCGGGTACTATACCGCCGGACGGCTATGTTATTCTGGCCCAATTCTGAGGAATTTCGGTTCCATGTGGGGTGTATGGTCGACATCAAAGACTTTCTGAAAAGCGTTCCGCTCTTCGCTAATGCTCCTGAGCGGGCTCTGGAAATTGCGGCCGGTGCGATGCAGCGCCGGACCTACGATTCACAAACTACTGTGTTCCAGGAGGGTGACGTAGGCGAAGCACTCTACGTGCTTTCCACGGGCCTCGTCAAGCTATCGAAGATCGATCTCGGCGGGCACGAAAAAACGTTGGCGATACTGCAACCGCCGGAGTTCTTCGGTGAAATGGCACTGCTGGGGGAGTCGTCACGAAGCGCCACGGTGATGACGCTAAGTAGCGTCGAGGCTTATCTACTCTTCAACGACGACTTTCGTAAGCTGATGGAGCAGTATCCGTCGATTAGCCTCAATCTCACCGCGACGTTGGCGCGGCGCCTGCGCGGCATGGACGACGAGGCGCAGATTCTTTCTTACAAAGACGCCCAGGGACGCGTTTCGTATGTGCTCTTGCGCCTCTATCGCGCCGGAGTCATCGATCTTGCGGAGGGCGGCAAAGCCCTCGTTCGCCTGACCCATCAGGAGCTCGCCAATCTGGCGGGCACCAGCCGTGAAACCGTCACGCGCGCACTCAAGTCGCTCGAGGGCGAGAAGGTCATTTCGACCCGCCCCAAGGAGATCATCATTACCGATCCCCAGGGACTCGAAGAGATCCTCCACGGAATTCGCTGAGGCTGCCCTGGCTACGCGGGCGGCTCTATACCGTGAGCACGCAGCCGGTCGATAAGGCGCTCACGCACCATCGGCCAATCCTGGTCCACTACCGAATAGACCATAGTGTCTCTGATGAAGCCGTCCTTGACGATCATGTGTCGCTTGAGGACGCCTTCGTGTACGGCCCCGAGCGCTTCGATCGCTCGCTGTGACCGAATGTTCCGCGAGTCGGTGTGGATTTGCACCCGCACCCAGCGCAGGGTTTCGAAGGCCATCGCGAGCATAAGCAATTTGCTTTCCACGTTGACACCGCTGCGGTGCGTGTCGGGACGGAACCAGGTGTACCCCAGCTCGCAGTTGCGGTGCTGCCAACGAATGTCGGCGAATCGACTCGAGCCGATGAGTTCGCCCGACGGCACGTGAAAAGCTGCGAACACGTAGGCATGTCCCGACTCTCGTTCGGCGAACGCCGTCGCGAAGTACTTTTCCGCCTGCTCGTCGGTCACTGGAGTAGAGGTGTATCGATACTCGTCGGGCGACGCCTTGGCAATTCGCAGGAGGGGGCCAACGTGCTCCGGCGCCAGCGGTACGAGCCTTACGAGGCTTCCTTCAAGTACCGTCGGATGCGGTACTCGCTCCGTCATTACAACTGCCGCACGGGGCTAGGCGAAGCGGCATGAGTCGCCTCGAGATCCAACTCGAAGGGCACGATTTCGGCGTGCTCCACGAGTCTATCCATTCCGGCCACGGCGCTGATAACTACAGCATGCGTCACTACTAGCAGACTACGCATATGTCGGTAGCGCCTTAACACGCCCAAGACGCGGTTACGTACCTCCTCGAGACTCTCCCATGGCGCGTCGCCTGCTGTGCCCACACCTCGCATCTGATTGCGTAGCTGCTCGTTAGCCCGGTGTAGCAGGCGAGGATCCAGATCGGCGAGAGAGTCCTTCTGGGGGAGCCACTCATGCAGGTCATACTCGACGTAGAGAGGCTTGTTGAGTGCCCGACTCAGTCGCGCGGCCGATTCCAATGCCCGTGCATAGGAGGAGCAGACGATACCCTGTGTCTCTTGTAGTCGGTAATCCCGGGCTATCGTGTCGATCTGCAAGCGGCCCAAGGGTGTGAGGGGCGCGAAGGATGTTGCCCAACCCTTGACGCCACGCGACTCGACCTGGCCGTAGTCGGTCTCCCCATGACGAACGAAAAACAGGTTCATTTACGGCATCCCGGCCGGTGTACGAGTCTCTAACGCTATAAACACGGCCGCTGTTCGAGCCCGCAACGGCTTGAAGACGATGTATATGCTGTGCAGGTGGCGCTCGCGTAGTGACCGCATCGATTTCTCCCAATACCCCATGTCCGCTTCCCCCTTAACGCCCCAAGGGTAGCAACTGTGCCTACGGCACGGTTGTTCGAAGTTTTACTCACCAGCAGCCGCTTTCACGTCCCGGCGGGCAGCGTGAGGAATCCCATTCGGTAGACTGTTGACGAACGAACTATAGCGCCACCGGCGAAAAGCCGTGGGCGCTACGGCAAGCGTGAGGTGACGACTGGTGTTTCAAACGATCTACCGAAGGTCGCTCCTGGGACTGGCCGGCGCCAAGCCGGTGGAGGGCTTTCTCAAAAAGCGGGGTATGCAGCTCGGCGTGGGACGCTTCGTTGCCGGCTCCTCGCTCGAGGAGGCGGTAACGGCGGCCGCCGCCATCGAGGAGTCTGGAATGCTGGTGATCCTCGACCTTCTGGGAGAGTTCGTCGATGACGCCCGGGGCGCCCAAGCGGCCGGTGACGAGATCGTGACGGCCGTGAACCGACTCTCTAAAGCGGTAAGCGATCCGGCGATGAGCGTGAAGCCAAGCCAGCTTGGCCTGGGCCTGGACTTCGAATTGGCGCTGGAAAATGCCCGCCGGATTGCCGAACAGGCGCAGTTCGCCGGCACCCATATCTGCCTCGACATGGAAAGCCACTCATTTGCCGACGGGACATTGCGGCTCTACCGTACTCTTCACGAGGAGGGGTTCGAGAACGTCAGCACAGTGCTGCAGAGCTACCTCAAGCGAAGCGAGACGGACCTCGAAGCCCTTCTCGAACTGGAGCCGCGGCCGGTGTTGCGAATCGTGAAGGGTGCTTACCGTGAGCCCGCTCACATAGCGTTCCAGGATAAGGCCGTGGTCGACAGCCAGTTCAGGAAACTGATCTACCGCTTGCTGGACGGGGGCGGAAAGGCCAACATCGCCACCCACGATGAGCGAATCCTTCGGGAGGCTGCGGCCTATCTGAAGGAATCGGGCCTAAAGCGAGGAAGGTACGAGTACCAGATGCTCTACGGGGTGAAGCCGGCGTTGCAACGGTACTTGCGGGAGGCCAAGCATCCGGTAAGGGTGTATGTACCTTTCGGCAGTGACTGGTACGGCTACTTCAGCCGGCGCTTGGCGGAACGGCCGGCAAACCTGATGTTCGTCGTGAAGGGTTTGTTCGGCTGACCGTTCGCCGTCAGCGGGTACCCCGGCGATAGCATGGACGATCAAGAGCAGCGGAGGGAGTGGAGGAGGAAAGATGATAGAGATCTTCGAGCCATATCGCAACGAAGCTTTTACCGACTTCAATCGTGCAGGCGCGGTGGAGGCGTACCGCACGACTCTCGAAGCCGTCCGCCACCAGTTGGGTCGCGACTATCCGCTCATTATCGGCGGTGAGCAGGTGACTACCGGGGATTATCTGGAATCCTCGGACCCGTGCAACATCGAGCGGATCGTGGGCCGGAGTGCGAAGGCACGTGAACCCGAAATCGAGCGCGCCATGGCCGCAGCGACGGACGCGTTCGAATCCTGGTCACGGCTGCCCATGGAGCACCGCGCCCGTTGTCTCATCAAACTCGCGGCCGTCATGCGCCGCCGGAAGGCCGAGCTGTGCGCCTGGGAAACCTTCGAAGCCGGCAAGAACTATAGCGAGGCCGATGGTGACGTTGCCGAGGGGATAGACTTTTGCGAGTACTACGCCCGCGAGGCGCTGCGTTTGGCGCGGCCGCTGCGCACCTACGACTATCCGGGTGAAGAGAACACTACCTTTCTCATTCCGATGGGCGTGGGCGTCGTGATCCCGCCCTGGAACTTCCTGTTGGCGATCCTGGTGGGGACAACGATTGGCCCGGTGGTGGTTGGTAACACCGTGATCGTGAAACCATCGCCGAACACGCCCATCATCGCTCAGAAGTTTATGGAATGCGTCGAGGAGGCCGGTTTTCCGCCCGGTGTGATCAACCTGCTTACGGGTGACGACGCCGATCTGGGTGACCAGCTGGTCGACCACGCGTCGACGCGCTTCATCAACTTCACCGGATCGCTGGGTACGGGACTGCGTATCCACGAGCGGGCGATAAAGATGCAGCCTGGCCAGAGGTACATCAAGAAGGTCTTCGCCGAGATGGGCGGCAAGGACGCTCTGATCGTCGACGAAACGGCCGATCTCGAGCTGGCCGCCCAAGCAGCTGTTGCCTCGGGATTCGACTTCCAAGGGCAGAAGTGCTCCGCCATGAGTCGCCTTATCGTCGTCGATGAGGTGTACGACGAGATGGTGGAGCGGGTCGTGGCGGGAACCAAGCAGCTTTCGGTGGGTCCGGCCGAGGAGAACTTCGACGTCACCGCGGTCATCAACGAGAGGCAGTACCGCAAGATTCTCGACTACATCGAGAAAGGTGGGAGCGAGGGCCGCCTGGTGGCCGGGGGCGGCAAGGCGGAAGGGGCAGGCAATGGTTGGTACATCGAGCCAACCGTATTTGCCGATGTACCACCCGAAGCCACCATCGCCTGCGAGGAGATCTTCGGACCGGTGGTATCGATCGTTCGCGCCCGCGACTTCGACCACGCGTTGAGCATCGCCAATAGTCTAGATTATGCGCTCACTGCCGGCGTTTGCAGCCGCAGTCGGGCTCGGCTCGAGCGTGCCCGGCGCGAGTTGGAAGCCGGCAACATCTACTTCAACCGTAAGATCACCGGCGCGCTAGTGGGCGTCCAGCCCTTCGGTGGCTTCAAGATGTCAGGTGATAACGCCAAGGCCGGCGGACCGGATTATCTGCGACTGTTCATGCTGGCCAAGACTGTCACCGAGAGGTTTTAAGCAGCTACCCCAAGGCTTTGCCGGGGCTGGGCGCGGGCAGTGCTTCGTCGGAGGGCCGGCCGCTCAACTCCTCCTTGGCAAGCGTGAAGTAGAAGGTCGCTCCCTTGCCCACGTCGCCCTCGGCCCATACCTTGCCGCCGTGCCGCTGGATTATTCGCTGCACGGTCGCCAGCCCTATCCCGGTGCCCACGAACTCTCCCGGAGAATGAAGACGCTGAAACGGCACGAACAGCTTCTCGGCGTATTGGAAATCAAAACCGGCACCGTTATCCTGCACGAAGTAAATGTCCTGTTCGGCCGTTCGCTTGACACCGAAGACCACCTGCGCCCCGTCCCGAGAGCTCGTAAACTTCCAGGCATTGCTCAGAAGGTTCTCCAGCACCAGCCGCAGGAGCTCCTCATCTCCCAAAACGACGATGTCTTTGGTTATTTGCACCGTTACGTCGCGGTGCGGGTCCCGGTCACTGAGTTCCAGTTGGACCTGGCGGGCGATACCGCTCAGATTGACGGGACCGCTTCTGAGCTCGCCTCGAGCCACCTGCGCGAGAGTGAGCAAAGCGTCGATGAGATCAGCCATTCGTTCGGCAGCCGCGCCCACCCGCTCGACGTATTGGCGACCCTTGTCGTCGAGTTTGTCGCAGTACTCCTCGAGCAGAATGTGAGTATATCCGGTGAGGCCGCGGAGCGGCGTGCGCAAATCGTGTGAAACCGAGTAACTGAAGCTCTCCAACTCGCTGTTGAGGGCGAGCAGATCGGCGGTGCGGAGCGACAGCTGTTCGGCTTTCTCCTCCAGCGACAGCCGGGCGATCTCTACTTCGCTGTTCTTCTGCTCAACCTCGGTTTTCTGTTCGGCCAGAAGCCGCGCCTTCTCCTCGAGTTCGGCATTGGTTTGCTGCAGCTCCTCTTGCTGATCCTGCAGCTCCTGGGCCATGGTTTGCGACTGCTGCAACAGCGACTCGGTGCGCGAGTTCGCTTCGATCGTGTTCAGGACGATCCCTATGCTTTCGGTAAGCTGTTCGAGGAAGGCAAGATGCGTGGGACTGAAGCGCTCGAATGACGCCAGCTCGACGACAGCCTTTGTCTCAGACTCGAACATTACGGGCAGCACCACGATGTTTAGTGGCGAAGCTTCACCCAGTCCGGAACTGATCTGGACGTAGTCACTCGGTACCCTGGTGAGAAGAATTCTCTCCTGCTCGCGCGCGCACTCGCCCACCAGGCCCTCTCCCAGTTGGAACTGCTTTGCCAGCCGTTTACGGTCCTGATAGGCGTAACTCGCCTTCATGGTGAGAACCGGCTCCCCGTCGACCTCCTCCTTGATGTAGAAGACACCGTGCTGGGCGTTCACCAGCGGCGCAAGCTCGGTGAGGATGAGCCTGCAGACCGTCAACATCCCGCGCTGCCCCTGAAGCATCCGGGTGAACTTCGCCAGGTTGGTCTTTAGCCAATCCTGCTCGGTGCTCTTGTCGGTAGTGTCCTTGAGGTTGCGGATCATCTCGTTGATCGTGTCCTTGAGGACCGCGACCTCGCCCTCCGCGGCAACTCCGATGGACCGGGTGAGATCACCCTTGGTAACGGCAGTGGCGACGTCGGCGATCGCCCTCACCTGCGTGGTGAGGTTGGCAGCGAGCTGGTTGACGTTGTCGGTGAGATCCTTCCAGGTGCCGGACGCACCGGGCACGCTGGCCTGGCCACCCAGCCTGCCCTCCACACCCACGTCGCGAGCCACGCCGGTCACCTGATCGGCGAAGGTGGCCAGGGTGTCGATCATGTTGTTGATCGTGTCGGCCAGGGCCCCGACCTCGCCCATCGCCTCGACGGTGAGTTTCTTCTTCAGGTCGCCGTTGGCAACGGCCGTCACGACGCGCGCTATCCCTCGCACCTGTCCGGTGAGGTTCGAGGCCATCAGGTTCACGTTGTCGGTGAGATCCTTCCAGGTGCCGGCGACGCCCTGGACCTGGGCCTGGCCGCCCAGCTTGCCTTCCGTACCCACCTCGCGGGCCACGCGGGTTACCTCGGAGGCGAAGGAGCTGAGCTGATCGACCATCGTGTTTATGGTGTCCTTTAGTTCGAGGATCTCCCCCTTCACGTCGACCGTGATCTTTTTCGAAAGGTTCCCGTTGGCAACTGCGGTGGTCACCTGTGCGATGTTGCGCACCTGACCGGTGAGGTTGTCCGCCATCGAGTTGACGTTGTCGGTCAAGTCCTTCCAGGTACCGGCGACACCCTGAACATCGGCCCGGCCGCCCAGCTTTCCGTCGGTACCTACCTCACGGGCAACCCGTGTGACCTCAGAGGCGAAGGAGCTGAGCTGATCCACCATCGTATTGATGGTGTCCTTGATCTGCAGGATTTCGCCTCGAGCGTCGACGGTAATTTTCTGGCTAAGGTCGCCCCGCGCAATCGCCGTCGCAACCTTCGACACGTCCCGCAGCTGCACTGTGAGATTGCCCGCCATCGAATTGACGTTGTCGGTCAAGTCCTTCCAAGTACCGGCCACGCCCTGAACGTCGGCCTTGCCGCCAAGTTTCCCTTCGGTACCCACGTCACGGGCAACCCGCGTAACCTCCGACGCGAAGGAACTGAGCTGATCCACCATCGTGTTGATAGTGTTCTTCAGCTCCAGAATTTCACCCTTGACGTCGACCGTGATCTTCTTCGACAAGTCACCGGTCGCGACTGCTGTCGTGACCTCGGCGATGTTGCGCACCTGACCGGTGAGGTTGTCCGCCATCGAGTTGACGTTGTCGGTCAAGTCTTTCCAAGTACCGGCAACCCCCTGAACGTCGGCCCGTCCGCCCAGCTTCCCTTCGGTACCCACATCACGCGCCACGCGGGTAACCTCCGACGCGAAGGAACTCAACTGATCGACCATCGTATTGATGGTGTCCTTCAACTCCAGAATCTCACCCTTCACGTCCACGGTGATCTTCTTCGACAGATCACCGGTCGCGACTGCTGTCGTGACCTCGGCGATGTTGCGCACCTGACCAGTGAGGTTGTCCGCCATCGAGTTGACGTTGTCGGTCAAGTCTTTCCAAGTACCGGCAACCCCCTGAACATCGGCCCGGCCGCCCAGCTTCCCTTCGGTACCCACATCACGCGCCACGCGGGTGACCTCAGACGCGAAAGAGCTGAGCTGATCCACCATCGTATTGATGGTGTCCTTCAACTCCAGGATCTCACCCTTCACGTCCACGGTGATCTTCTTCGACAGATCACCGGTCGCAACCGCCGTGGTGACCTCGGCGATGTTGCGCACCTGACCAGTGAGGTTGTCCGCCATCGAATTGACGTTGTCGGTAAGATCCTTCCAAGTACCGGCCACACCCTTCACCTGTGCCTGGCCGCCCAGCTTCCCTTCGGTACCCACATCACGCGCCACGCGGGTGACCTCAGACGCGAAAGAGCTGAGCTGATCCACCATCGTATTGATGGTGTCCTTCAACTCCAGGATCTCACCCTTCACGTCCACCGTGATCTTCTTCGACAAATCACCGGTCGCAACCGCTGTCGTGACCTCTGCAATATTCCTCACCTGACCGGTGAGGTTATCCGCCATCGAATTGACGTTATCAGTCAAATCCTTCCAAGTACCCGCCACACCCTGAACATCGGCCTGGCCGCCTAGCTTCCCTTCGGTACCCACCTCGCGCGCTACCCGCGTAACCTCCGACGCGAAGGAGCTGAGCTGATCCACCATCGTATTGATGGTGTCCTTGATCTGCAGGATCTCGCCCTTCACGTCGACGGTAATCTTCTGGCTCAGGTCGCCCCGCGCAATCGCCGTTGCTACCTTCGACACGTCCCGCAGCTGCACCGTGAGATTGCCCGCCATCGAGTTGACGTTGTCGGTCAGATCCTTCCAGGTACCTGCCACGCCCTTGACCTCGGCCTTGCCACCCAGCTTCCCTTCGGTACCCACCTCACGCGCTACGCGGGTCACTTCCGACGCAAAGGAGCCGAGCTGATCCACCATCTTGTTGACCAGCTTGCCGGTACGAAGGAACTCGCCTCGAATCGGACGTCCGTCGATTTCAAGGATCATCCGCTGCTCCAGATCACCCTTTGCCACGGCACCGATTACGCGCGCTATCTCATTGGTGGGCTGGGCAAGGTCGGAGATAAGGGCATTGACCGACTCGCCGTTGCCGGCCCAGGCCCCGTCCATGGAACCCAGCGAGACGCGCTCGGAAAGCTTCCCCTCCTTTCCCACGGCTCGACTGACGCGAGCAAGCTCACGCGAGACCTTCTCGTTTATATCGATGATCTCATTAAGCGTATCGGCGATCTTCCCGTCGATTCCCGTCAAGTCGACCGGCATCCTGGCCGAGAAGTCACCCTTCTTCATGGCGGCGAGAACCTTTAGCAAAACTGCTTGCGTGGATTGTTCCGCAACCCCATTGGACGCTACGCGGTTCATCCGGCCTTCTCCGCCTTAGGCTCCAAAAGGTTCGAGCCTACGGGCGGTATCCACCAACAACAGCCGAAATATACTCGAGTAAACAACATCAAATCGCCTCCTCAGCCAGGTGTCCCTGGCCCCTCGTTGGTACTCTACGCACTGCGGCGCCAAGAACTGACCGGATGCCTTCAAAGTCCGCAAACCCAAAGATAAGCCGGGAGCACAATTTGATTGTGACCGTCTTCACCCCAGCCCTGCCCGACCGACACGCCGACCCTCCGATATTACATCCAGACCCGGGGTCCGGTCCTACATTTCTAGCTTGAGGCCTACAAGAATTGGGTCGTGATCCGAGGAGCGAAAGGGCGAGCTCGAGTAGAGCAACCCGACCTGACGGTCGGATTTGAAGTTGGTGTTGTAGTCGAGCACGCTCGGTTCCTGGGCGTTTATGTGCCACACAGCGGCGGCGGTCACCTGTTGGGCCAGTGAGGAACTGGCCAAGGCGTAATCCAGAGTTCCACTCTCCCCGGCGAACAGGTAAGTGATCGCTTTTGCCCCCAGCAGGTTCTCGTAGCCGCCCGAGAGGAGAACCCGGACCGGGTCCTCCATTGCATATGCGTTCAGGTCACCCGCTATCAGTACGTCCGGATCTCCGGACTCTCTGGCCAGTTCCCGTGCCCAGTCGAGAAGCGCTTTGGCCGCCTCGACCCGCACATCGCTGCAGTTCCCCTGTCCGTCCACGGGCCTCCCGGCCTCGCCCGGGCAGGCGCTCCCCTTGCTCTTGAGGTGGTTGACGATGACCGTAAAGCGCTCGCCGCTGCTCAGCTCTTCGAAAGTTTGTGCGAGCGCCGGCCGGTTGCGGGTGTCGTTGAACCTCGGATCGAGCGTGCGCCACCGGTCCGCTATCGAGCTGTTGAGGACACGGTAGCGTCCTACAGGTCGCACTTCGTTGGGCTGGTAGGCAAGAGCCACCTTGATTTCGTCGGGTCCGATTATGCCGGTGTCGACGTAGGCGTAGGTGCCTTCGCCCGCTGCCGAATTCAGGCCCGCCACCAGATCGGCGAGCGCACTGTCGGGTCCCTCGTCGTTTTCGATCTCGATGATCCCCAGCACCTCTGCGTCCATTGGGACGATGGCCGAGACCAGCTTCTCGAGCTGGCGCTCGAGTTCCTGCGCGCTCTCGGCTCCTCGGCTGGTCGGGAAACCCGCCCCCCGGCCGTCGCCATTGAAGAGATTCAGGACGTTGAAGCTCGCAACCTGGATGGTGCCGCCCACCTCGGGTGGCAGCGGAGGGCGTGCGTTATCAGCCGCGAATTCAACCTGGCGAGTGGCGTGAATACGGTAGGCGTCGGTCCCTCGCCAGCCGTTGTAACTGTAGCTGAGGATGCCGGTGACAGCGGAGGTAGTGTCTCCCACCCGCAATGTGCGGTGAGCGGTCAGCTCGCTGCCGCTAGCCGAATAGCGAATCGGGTCGGGATTCTGTTCGAGGGAGCCGTCGTCGAGCAGTATCGTTCTTCGGCCTAGCGTCGCGACGTGCCTTGCGTACTCCGCCGAATCGGGCTCATTCTCCTGCGTGAACTGCACCGGCTGCCGGTCGGCGAGCATTACCAGGCCGCCGCGACCAAGGTGATAGACCTCCGCTACGGCCAGAGGTGCCCCGTCCCCGGCTACCGTGATCAGCATCCCCTCGTACCGTTCCCAGCTGCTGTCGTGAGGGAGGGGCAGATAGACTTTCGTCGGCCGTGGCGAAACGGCCCGTCCAATGCTCGTCACGCTTTCCACATTGGTCAGCTCGGTGAGCCCGTGGTACTCGTCGACCTCGCCGGTGACCTCGACCACCTCTCCCACCTCGACAGCGGTGCTCCCGTGGAAGACGAAGATGCCGTCGGAGGTTTCGGGCAGCCCATCCCCGACGATGTCTTGGAGAAAAAACCCGCGAAGCTCGTTGCCGCCTTGAAAATCGCCTACGACGACACCGCGGACGGTGACCAGCTGCCCGACGTACGGGCTCGTCTCGCCATCGCCCTGTATCGCGAAGATGGGCGTGGAAGCGGTTGTCTCGGTCGGCTGACCGCGGACGGACCATACGAGGGAGAGGACGAAGATGACCGAAACGATTTGCAAGCGAGACCCACCGATATTCACGAAAACAGACCGTATCACGACGCGTTAACCGCGACCGGGCTACGGTGCGGGAAACCGGCGTGCATAGCTTGACGCTTCGGCGTCAACAGATTGGTTACTAGAGCAGGCGGCCGTTGACTCCCACGGCATTCGAGTTGCCTTGTCCAGAAAGAGGCTTGACCCCTCGACGTTCTATCAGTGCTGATATATCATACTTATATGAGTGGCAGGGATGCGATCAGACAGGGGTGAAACTATGAACATGACCTACCCGGCAAAGTTCGAGCAGGCCGACGACGGTATCACCATCACCTTCCGCGACCTAACCGACGCCATCAGCGCCGCCTCCTCGGAAGACGAAGCTGCGCATAACGCAGCAGAGGCGTTGGATCTGACGCTCGAGGCTCGCCTCGAAGAGGGCCAAGATATCCCCCTACCCTCAGCAATTGAACCGGGTGAAGTGCTCATCGCACCCAGCGCCGGCACGCAAGCGGCGCTGCTAGTTCACCTGGCAAGGCAACAGAGAACTCTCTCCGACCTTGCTCGCACGATGGGCACCTCTTGGGCCGCAGTGCAGCGACTGGAGAACCCCAAACACTCCCCCAGCTTGAGGCAACTTGAGCGAGCAGCCGCGGCCCTGGGAAAGCGGCTCATCCTCACTTTTGAGTGAACCTGCACATCGTCTCGGGCGCGGCGGACCTGAATGAGCAACCGCCGCTCAGGGCGAAGCTGGATCTTCGAGCGGCGTAATCGCTCGAGCATGCCGAGCTTGGATCGGCTCATGGGAGGCATTGGGGGTACAAATGTGGGTAGTGGAGCGCTTGAGTTCGTCGAAGGAAGTGAAAGGGACGCAGCGTAATGCGTCCCTCACGGCCTTCTAGTTGGAGCCAATGGTCGGAATTGAACCGACGACCTGCCGATTACGAATCGGCTGCTCTACCGCTGAGCTACATTGGCACGCGGTAGCGGAGGAGCACCGATTTCTCGGGGCGCCTCCGTAGGGTGGTGGCCAGAGGCGGGATTGAACCGCCGACACTACGATTTTCAGTCGTATGCTCTACCAACTGAGCTATCTGGCCTCGAGAGGAACCCACTTGAGGGTCCCTCGCTTGTGGCGGAGCCGACGGGATTTGAACCCGCGACCTTCTGCGTGACAGGCAGATATGCAAACCGCTACACTACGGCTCCACGTTTTAGTTGTCAAACCTGCCTAACAGTTCCACTGTCTCACTATGCCACTGTCTCACTATGCCACTGTCTCACTATGCCACTGTCTCACTATGCCACTGTCTCACGGTGAAGCTGTGGGAGCAGGTCGCCCTCTTTCGGGCGAAGGGCATGATACCCGACCTCGGGGGGAGTGTCAATCAGAGGCACACCTCGGTTCAGAAGCGGGAAGGGGGTGCAGCACGTCGAAACTGCGTGATCGCCCCGACCGCCGCCAGGACCAGTACGCCGATGAGAAACCACGGTTCGGGAGACTGGATCCGCAGCCCGCCCGGGGGCATTTGGCCAAGGAGCGCCGCACCGGCCGTAACGGTTAGCCAAGCCCCACTCAGGGCGGTGAGGGCCACTATCAGGATCCGTTGGAAGAGTACAGCCAGCACGCCGAGAACCAGCGCGGTCAGCAGCGGGAGCAGAACTCCTGCGGTTGCCGCGTCTGTCGCCCCGTAACCAAGCGCCGCTCCCCAGAGGAAGACGACGACCCAGAACGCCAGCCAGGCGAGGAGTCCCAGCACGACTGCAGCTAGCAGCGCGGCCGTGAGCGACATCCACGGTTCGACGGGACGAGCGGTCAGGGCGGTGAGCAGCGTAGGACCATAAGTGAAACCAATGGAGGCGCCTGCGATTACCACCAGGAACCGAAAGAGCGGGTAGCCGAAGAAGAGCTGCAGCAGTCCGAAAGCTAGCAGAAGGAGCAGTTGCAGTGAGTAGGTGTCCAAGAGAGCGCCTCCTTACGGATCACGGTACGTATAGCTGCCTAGGGGCCTTGTGCATTTCTCCCGACCACCGCCTGCCGCACTACTTGGCCCTACTACTTGGCCCCACTACTTGGCTGCACAACTCGTGCGCCCAACTCGCTCGCGCAACTCGTGCACTCAGTCGCCTACGTTCGCCAGGCGTTCGCTGTCACTAAAGCCCAGTTCAGTCAGAAGCGAGCGTAGCGCACGCGGTCCGTAGCCAAATGCCTCATGCTGCTCAGATGGATTGCCGTGCGGCACGGTGGTGTCGGGCACGCCCCGGCGCCGTAGGGCTACCTTGGAGCCGTGATCGCTCAGGAACTCCGCGACCGCCGATCCCAAGCCGCCGTGAATGGCGTGGTCCTCGGCGGTAATGAGCAACTCTGCCCGGCCGGCCAGGTCGAGAAGCATCTGCTCGTCGAGCGGCTTCACGAAGCGGGCGTTCACCACGCCCACGTCCTTGAGTCCCCTGGCGGCCTCCAACGCATGACCCACGGTTGGCCCTATGCCCAAGATATACGCCTTGCGGCCCTCCTTGAGGACCTCCCAGCTGCCCCATTCGATCTTGGGCCACTGGGCAACGGGGACGCCTTGGGCGGGTTCAACCCCTCCGCGCGGCCAGCGGATCGCTTTTGGCCCGCCCAGTGCCAGCGCCGCCTTGAGCATCGAGCGCTGCTCCTCGGCGTCTTTAGGCATACCTATAGACATGTTCGGCAGAGTTCTCAGGAACGCCAGATCGTAGATGCCCTGATGGGTGGCCCCGTCCCCGCCAACGATGCCGGCTCGGTCGATAGCGAAGACCACATCGAGGTTCTCGAGGCACACATCGTGTACCACCTGGTCGTAACCGCGCTGTAGGAAGGTGCTGTAGATCGCCACAACCGGCTTCTCGGCGCGCAACGCCAGCCCCGCGCCCACCGTCACCGCTACATCCTCGGCAATTCCTACGTCCAGATATCGATCCGGGTGGCGCCTGCTGTACTCGACCAGACCGCTGCCCTCTCGCATCGCCGGAGTAATGACCCACACTCTGTCGTCGGTCTCGGCCAGATCTCCGATCGCGTCTCCAAAAGCATTCGACCAGGCGAAGCCCTTATCGGGTTCCACCGGATTGTCGGGGTCGAACTTCGAAGCTCCGTGCCAGGTGATGGGGTCCGACTCGGCGATCTTGTAGCCCTTCCCCTTCGTCGTGACGATGTGGACCATCGTCGGTCCGTCGAGTTGTCGCACCCGGTCCAGGTAGTAGAGCAGTTGCCCTAGGTCGTGGCCGTCGATCGGCCCTACGTAGCGCACGCCCATTGCATGGAACGGATTGGCGCTCGCCGGATCGAAGAATCGCCGGGCGGCCTTCTTGGCGCGCGAGCCAAGGTCGGCCAGAGGTTCCCACAGTCCGGTGAGCGCCCTCTTCCCTGTCGCCTCGGCCCGCTGGAACCAGCGCTGCACCTGCAATTGGCTCATGTAGTGATTGAGCGCACCGACATTCTCACTGATGGACATCTCGTTGTCGTTTAGCACTATCGTCATGCGCGACTTCAGGTGCCCGATCTGGTTGAGCGCCGCCAGTGCCATGCCACCGGTGAGGGCGCCGTCACCGATGACGGCAATGATCTCGTAAGGATCGGCACGTCCGTCCCGCGCAAGCGCCATTCCCAGCGCCGCGGCGAGACTGGTGCTGGCATGTCCGGTGGTGAGCGCGTCGTGTTCGGACTCACCGATGGCGGGAAAACCGGCGAGACCGCCAGGCTTGCGAATCGAGTCGATCCGGTCCCGACGCCCGGTAAGGATCTTGTGACCGTAAGTCTGATGGCCCACATCCCAGATGATCCGGTCGCGAGGCGAGTCGTAGAGGCAGTGAAGGGCGATGGTGAGTTCCACGGCCCCCAGGCTGGAAGCGAGGTGGCCTCCACCCAGAGAGCACACACGGATGATCTCGCTTCGCAGCTCCTCCGCCAATTGCGAGAGCTCCGCCCGGGTAAGCGCTTTTAGGTCGCTGGGATCCTGAATACGGTCGAGCAGCGTCGTAGGCAGAGAAGTAGTCGGCAGAGCTGCGGTATCGGATATTGCTTTCATCGCGCCGAGTCTACCAGAGGCCCATGGCCCGTTTCGGTAGCCTCTGCCCCTGCCGGCCCGTGCGGCCGGCGTACCGGCTCTACTCCTGCTGCGGCTCCTCTGGCCCAATGAAGTTCGTTTCGACCAGGAAGTAACCGTTTTCGGTGCGAACCTCGCCTACGTAAGGAACGAACCAGGTGGTCTGGGTGAGTTCTTCGAGCTGATTCCCCTCGTCATCAACCGTTACGCTGTGGAAGTCGATGACGAAGATGTCGAACTCGCCGGCCGGAACCCGGGCGCTGCGCCGGTCGACAACCGTATAGCTGTAGCGGATGTCGAGTGAAGTCTCGCGGTTCTCGGCCCGGGCCTCCGGGTAACGAACGGTGGCGGAAGTTTCGCCACCCCAGCTCGCCCCCATTGCCAGTTGTGATTGCGCGGGAAACTCCTGGACCGGCGGACTGAAATCGATGATGCTACCCGGCTTGGTCGTCCGTACGAGATGCACACCGTCTGGCCCGTAGGTCCTAAAGTTCTCCTCATCGATACCGCGGCCCACCAGGCGCGAACCGGTTACAAGCTCGCCGGCTAGGATCGTGGGACCCGCAACGAAGCGAACCAAGCGCGCCTCGTTGAGCCGGGCGCTGTCGGGGAGGTACTGCCAGGCTGCTCCTGTCTCCTGGGGGTAGAAGCTGACCGCTTCAGTCAGCTGATCGACGGTCACGCGCGGACCCTCATCGGTGCTGGGCGCGCAGGCGGCGAGTATGAGTGTGAGCAGAAGAAGGGGCAGAAATCGCACGAGCATTGGTCAATCTACCGCAAGGCGCCAGGGAGGCGCATGAAGCACCTCATTCATGCTCCGCCGCAGTAACCCGGGGGCTCACCTACTGGCGAGCGCCGTCGGGCCCGTCGTACGTTCCTGGCAAAGCTTCGAGCTCCGCCAGGAACGCAGCTTCATTACTGTCCAGGGCGTCCAGTTCGCGAATCATCTCAACAGCCTAGCGCCTATGTCCGTTCGAAAGTGAGTCCCGGGGAAGTCGACTCGGGCGACACCACGATAGGCCGACCGCACCGCCTCCTGAACATTTTCCGCGAGGGCGACGACATTTAGCACTCGGCCCCCGCTGCTCACGACCCTTCCGTCTAGCAGAGAAGTCCCGGCGTGGAACACGAGCAGGTCGTGCTCGGGTTCGAAAGCCGTCACCGGAACCCCTTTCCGATATTCGCCCGGGTAGCCGGGCGCCGTGAGCACGACACAGGCAGCCGAGGCATCGTGCCAGCGCAGGCTTACTCCCGCAAGCCGGCGTTCGACTACCGACTCGATGACGTCGACCAGATCACTGGCCAGCAGGGGGAGGACGACCTGGGTCTCGGGATCGCCCAACCGCACGTTGTATTCGAGTAGCTTGGGGCCCTCGCTTGTGAGCATGAGCCCGAAGTAGAGCACGCCGCGAAAATCGATACCATCGCTTCGCAAGCCGTCCAGAGTGCGCTCTACTACCTCTCGCTCGACCGTGGTGCGCGTTTCCTCGTCGAGCAAGTCGACGGGCGCCACCGCTCCCATTCCACCGGTCATCGCTCCCCGGTCGCCGTCCTCTGCCTGCTTGTAGTCCTGCGCGATCGGCATTGTGCGGTAGGTATGGCCGTCGGTAAAGACCAAATAGGAGAACTCCTGACCGATCAGGCACTCCTCTATGACCACTTGGGCGACGGTACCGGAAGACGCTCCGGTATCCCCTCCTGGCGAACGGCCGGCGAATATCCGCTCCACAGCCGCCTCCGCCACGGCCAGTTCGTTCGCTACCGTCACACCCTTGCCGGCCGCCAAAGCCGAGTCCTTGATTACCACCGGCGCCCCCCGCTCCTGCAGGTGATGCAACGCCGCGCCTCGGTCGTTGAACGCCCGGTAGGAGGCCGTGGGAATTCCGTGGCGCCGCATGAACTCCTTGGCGTACGCCTTCGAACCCTCCAAGCGGGCGCCTGCCTGCCCGGGCCCAAAGACCGCGACGCCCTGCGCCTCCAGCTCGTCGGCGAGGCCGGCCACGAGGGGCGCCTCTGGCCCAATGACCACCAGATCCGGCGCCTCGCGCTGGATAAGGGCGAGCAGCTCGCGATTGTCGAGTTCGACGGGTACGATACTTGCCACGCCGATCATCCCAGCGTTGCCAGGCGCCGCCACCACCTCGCTCACCCGCTTCGATTGCGCCAACTTCCAGGCGAGAGCGTGCTCGCGGCCACCGGAGCCGACCAGCAAAATCTTCACGTGTCCTCGTCGCAGGGCGGCGCGGGCGCCGGCCCTGTAGTCATGCCAGTAGTCATGCCAGTAGTCGTGCCAGTAGTCGGTCCGGTCATCTTGGCGGTCACCATGCTCTTCACCGCGCCCGCTAGTACCAGCCGCACCGCCTGGGGGTACGCCAGGTGCTCCTGCTCGAGAATGCGCGCCGCCAGCCGCTCCTCGTCATCGCCGCGCAGAACCGGGACGCGCCGCTGCAAAATCACTCCGCCGGTGTCCACCCCGGCGTCAACGAAATGCACCGTGCAACCCGACTCCCGTACTCCAGCCGCGAGCGCCTGCCGGTGGGCGTGCAGACCGCGGAACTTGGGGAGAAGGCTGGGGTGGATGTTGATGATTCGCCCGCCGAACCTATCGACAAACTCCGGTGACAGCAGCCGCATGAATCCTGCGAGGCAGACGAGATCGATCTCCCGAGCTTCGAGTAGGCGAGTGACCTGGGCCTCGAACGCCGCCCGGTCCCCAAGGCGTATGTGGTGCGCTTCCACGCCTCGCAATCTTGCTCGCTCCAAGGCTTGGGCTTTCGCCCTGTCACTCACCACCAGCACGACCTGTGCCTGCGGATGATCCGGTCCAAACTCGTCGAGAAGCGTTTGCAGATTGCTGCCGCGGCCCGAGGCCATGACGGCGAGGCGCGCCGGACGCCGCAACGGAAAGGGACTAAGGCGGGTCATGCGCCGCCAATGTCGTAGGGCGAATCAAGAGGCCGGTCATGAGGCGGGCACCGCTTCGGGGTGCTTCTTGCGCCAGTAGCGTTGCAGTCCCATCGCCGTCATGGCGGCGTCCGAGGTCACCCGGTGGCGCCCCGCTACCTCCTCGTCAAGCCCGGCCTCGCGGAACTCCCGTTCGGCCAGCTCGGCGATCCGGTCCTCCAGCTGAGGCAACTCTTCACCCGCCAGCATCCCCTTGCGGACCTCCTCGGCCCAAGCCTGGTTGCGCTGGGGCAGTGCCGCGAGGTGCTCATCCGCAGCCTGCACTTCACCGAAGTGAGTGAGCAGCAGGCGATCGGGCACGCAGGCGCGCATTTTGGCAAGGGACGCCTCCCAAACCTCCAGGTCGGTTTCGGGCGGAGGCAGGGCGGGGCGGATTAGTTCCGCCGGCGGAAAGCGCACCCCGGCGGCATCTCCCGTGAAGAGAGTGGCGTCGTTCAGAAGGTAGGCCGCGTGATGGCCGGCGTGACCGGGAGTCTCGAGCGCCTCCACGCGGTGACCCGGCAGCCGCACCCGATCACCGTCGTACAAGGGCCTCAACTGCTCCTTGGGGATTGGTTCCATCGTGCCCCACAGCTCGTCCATCCGCTCGCCGTAGATGCGCCGGGCGCTCTCGATTAGCCTGCTCGGGTCAGCCAGATGAGGAGCGCCGCGGTGATGCACGTGAACCAGCGCACCGCTGCGCCGGGCCAGTTCGCCGGCCGCACCCGCGTGATCGAGATGAATGTGGGTGAGCAGGATGTGCTCGAGAGCGGCAAGGTCGAAGCCGGTCCCGGCGATTGATTCGACGAGGTTGCCGCAGGTCGATCCCGGCCCGGTTTCGACCAGAGCGAATGCGCCGCCTTCAAGCGGCAGGAGATATACACCAACCGTGCCTGCCATGCCCTGATGCACGGTATCGAGGAGTAAGACTCCACCCAAATCCTGAACTCGCGGGATAATGCTCATCGTCGCTCCACCACGTTGAGCAAGCTGCCCACACCCTGTACCGTCACCTCCACCTCATCATCGACCTTTAGCTCGCCCACCCCTTCGGGCGTGCCGGTGAGTACCAGGTCGCCAGGCTGGAGTGTCATGAAGCTGCTGATGTAGGCGAGCACCTTGGGGACGGAAAAGATCAGATCGCGAGTATTGCCGTCCTGCCGTAATTCGCCGTTGACTTTGGTCTGGATACCAAGGGCAGAGGGATCGAGATCGGTCACCAGCCAGGGGCCCATCGGACAGAAGCCGTCGGCGGACTTGGCTCGTGCCCACTGTAGGTCGCTACGCTGCCGGTCTCGTGCTGTCACATCACAGGCACAGGTGTAGCCAAGAACATGCTCGAGCGCCCGCTCCTCGCTTACATGCCGCATCTCCCGGCCGATGACCACGGCGAGTTCGCCCTCGTAGTGAAGCTCGGTCGTCCAGGAAGGGTACGGGATCGGGTCGCCAGGTCCGGCTAGTGCGTTGACCCCTTTGAGGAACAGGCCCGGTTCTCCGGGAAGCTCCTCGGATGTGGGGAGGTCAGAGCCGCTCATTTCCCGAATGTGTTCGGCGTAATTCTTGCCCACGCAAACGATCGAACGGGGCTCGCAAGGGGGCAGGAGAGTGACGTCGGAGAGCATCTCCGTGTCGCCGTTTCGGCCGCCCAGCATCGCACTCAACCGGGTGATCATGCCGCCCTCGAGTTCACCCCAGTGAATGCCTTCGGCTCCTCGGTACCTCACGCGTTGCATCTCGCCTCCTCGAACTGCCCCTGCCCGTTTGCTAGAAACTCCGGTGCGCGGCTATTCTAACCCCGCTCCGCGACACGTTCGTTCAGCGCTTCCTGAGCTGCCTCCCACTCGGCCATGGTCTCGATGAGCTCACTCTCCAGCTGCTCGTGGCGGTGCCCGAGGTCGGCGATTTCGTCGGGCGAAAGCTCCTGGGGCCGTGAAAGCTCGCCGGCGGCATGACTAAAACGCTCCTCGATCCGGGCGATTCGCGTTTCCAGCTCTTCTAGGGTCCGCTCGAGCTTGAATACCGAGGGTCTCGCCGGTCGTTTTTTTGGCGCCGGCTCCCGCTGCGCGGCCTGAGCCTCGACCACCTGCCGGCGGCGCTGGGCACGCTTGCGTTGGTAGAACGCCAGATCTCCCTCGTACCGCTCGAAGCGCCCATCGTCGATCTCCCAGACGAGATTCGCAGCCTGTGAGACGAACCGCCGGTCGTGCGAAATGAGTATGACGGTGCCTTCGAAGAGCTCGAGCGCCGTTTCGAGCGCCTCGATCATCTCGACGTCCAGGTGGTTGGTGGGCTCGTCGAGCACGAGGAAATTGCAGCGCGCCAGGGTGAGCTTGAGTAGTGCAAGGCGAGCCCGCTCGCCGCCGGAGAGATCTTCGATCCTCTTGTACTGAGCCTCGTACGGAAAGAGGAAGTTCCCCAGCAGGTTGTGGGCCTCAACGTCACCCACCTGCCGAATCATCTCCTCGCTGAGGGTCTTTTGCGGATCGACGCCCCCTAGCTCCTGGTCGTAATATCCCACTCTCACGCGCGAGCCAAAGGTCACCACTCCACGCGGATCATCGCTCGGTTCGTCGCCGAGCAGCACCCTCAGGAAGGTGGTCTTCCCCGCTCCGTTGGGCCCCAGCAGCGCGACGCGGTCCCCCTGCCGCACGGTCACGCTCACATTGTCGAACAGCGGTCGCCCGAAACTCTTGCTGAGGTGCGAGGCCTGCAGCACGATATCGCCGGAGGGATCCGCCTCAAAACGGAAGCGGGTGGTCCGTTCGCCGCGAGGAGCGTCATCGAGCATGTCAGACTCGTAGCGCTCGACTCGCTTCTCCATCGATTTGGCCCGCCGATGCAGCTTGGCGTTCTGGCCGGCCCAATGCTTCATCTGGCTCGCGGCGCTACTCAGCCGCTCGTGCTCCTTGCGTTCGTTGGCTCTGGTGGCCGCCTCGATCCGCTCCTGTTCGGCCCTCGCCTCGCGGTACGCGCTTGGGGGGCCGTCGAATGTGCGCAGTGTGCCCAGGGAGATCTCGGCGGTGGCCGAACAGGCGCCGTCGAGGAAAGCGCGGTCGTGCGAGACGATGATTGCCGCTCCCGGATAGCGCGAAATGTAACCTTCCAGCCAGCCGCGCATCTCCATGTCGAGGTGATTCGTGGGCTCGTCGAGGAGCAGCACGTCGGGTTGAGACATCAGCAGGCGGGCCAAACCGAGCCGGGTTTTTTCTCCGCCCGAGAGCCTCTCGGCTGGATCGTCCTCACGCCCTCGGAAGCCGAGCGCATGCAGCACCATGTCGCGGCGCGCTCGCCGTTCGTAACCACCGCGGCGCTCGAAAATCTCGTGCAGCTGCTCCCAGCGGCCGTATGTCTCGGGATCGTCCAGCCCGGCCCGTTCCAGCTTGGCGAGTTGGGACTCCAGCGCATCGAGAGTCGCGAATGCGCTCTCGCACAGCTCGAGCACGCTCTGGCCGCCCGGATCGGAGAGGTCCTGCTCGAGCATCCCCAACTCGATGCCGGGCCGCACGAAGACCTGGCCGCCGTCGGTGCTTTCCTGGTCCATCAGGAGCCGGAGGATGGTCGATTTTCCTGACCCGTTTCGGCCGATGAGCGCCGTGCGGGCAGCCGGCCGCAGCTCGAGTGTGGCCTTGACGAGGACGGTCTGCCCGCCATAGAACTTGTCGACGGTCTGGAGGGCGGCGAGAATCATGGGTTCTCAGTGTACGTGGGGCGAGCACATGGGGTGAGCTAACGTCGAGGCTCACCCGGCGTACCGGGTGGGCCGTAGTTCGAGGCTCCGTTAGAGTTTGGGGCTTAGCGCTCGGGGCTTAGCGCTCGGGATATAGCGCTCGGGATATAGCGCTCGGGATATAGCGGGAGGGCCTTCAGGAGTAGCGGATGTTCTCCTCGGTTTCCAGGTCGAAAGCGTGGAGGCCATCGGGTTTGGCGAGAAGTACAACCTTGTCGCCGCTCTGGACGTTAGCGTGGGCGTCGACTCGGGCGACGATGTTCTGATCGCCGCCGACGCTGGCGATGATGTGGGTCTCGGCGCCGAGCGGCTCGACGACTTCGACGACGGCTTCGATTCCGTTGTCCGTTTCGGGAATGGTTGTGTGGCCGCGCAGGCCCAGATTCTCTGGCCGAATGCCCAGGTAGACCTTCTTGCCATTGTACGGCTGAAGCTTCTGCATTAGCTCGGCGTCGGGCTTGATGTCGAACTGACTGGCCTTCATGCGGCCGTCCTGAACGTTGCCAACCATGAAGTTCATGGCCGGTGAACCGATGAAGCCGGCGACGAACTTGTTGGTTGGGCGGTCGTAGAGGTTGATGGGGTTGTCGACCTGCTGGACGAGCCCATCTTTCATCACCACGATGCGGGTTCCCATCGTCATCGCCTCGACCTGGTCATGCGTGACGTAGACGGTAGTGACGCCCAGGCGACGGTGCAGCTTGGAGATCGAGGCCCGCATCTCGACGCGCAGCTTGGCGTCCAGGTTGGAGAGCGGCTCGTCCATGAGGAAGACTTCCGGTTCACGAACGATCGCGCGTCCCAGGGCCACACGCTGACGTTGGCCACCGGACAGTTCACGCGGACGACGGTCGAGCAGGTGCTGGATCTGGAGGATGCCGGCGGCTTCCTGAACGCGGCGCTCGATCTCGGCCTTGGGGGTCTTGCGCAGACGCAGGCCGAACGACATGTTCTGGTGTACGTTCATGTGCGGGTATAGCGCGTAGTTCTGGAAGACCATGGCGATGTCGCGATCCTTGGGGGGCACGTCGTTGACCACACGGTCGCCAATCTTGAGGGTGCCCTCGCTGATCTCCTCGAGCCCCGCGATCATCCGCAGGGTCGTGGTCTTACCACAGCCGGACGGTCCCACGAACACCATGAACTCTTCGTCCTTGATGTTCAGGTTGAAGTCCTGTACGGCGACGACGCTACCGAACCGCTTGTAGATCCGATCTAAAACTACCTCAGCCACTCTTGTTTCCTCCTAGCCACCGGATTGTTGTCTGGAGCAAGTTTAGCATGCTCGAGGAGGCGTAGGAGTAAAATCGGGTTGTAGTGCGACCTGTTTACGGACTATATTTGGACCTAAGCTCGTTGGCGGTCTTATTCACTGGAGGTCTTATGCTGAATCTTTCCCGCCGGATCAAACCGATCAGTTACCTCAAGGCGCATGCCGCGGAAATTATCCGCACCCTGAGTGAACAGGGCGAACCATTGATCATCACCCAGAACGGTGAAGCCAAGGCAGTGGTGCAGGACATTGCCAGTTACGAGCAGATGCAGGAGACGATGGCGCTGCTCAAGATACTGGCTGTTGGAAACCGCCAGTTCGAGGAAGGAAAGGTTCAGGGCGCCAAGGAAGCAGTCACGAGATTGCGCGAGGGCCGCTAGTCCATGCCCTATACCGTCTCAATGATCGACGATGCCGCCCGTGATCTGGACGAGCTCTACACCCACAGCCATCTCCACCATGCCGACGGTAAAGCGGACCTATTGCTGGACCGGCTCGAGGAAGCCTTTACCGCCCTTAGCGATATGCCCGAGCAAGGAGCGCATCCCCCGGAACTGCTGGCGCTTGGAATTCGCGAGTACCGCGAAATCGCGTTTGACCCCTATCGGGTCCTTTACCGGCTGGTTGGGAATGACGTCTACGTGCTCCTGATCGTCGACGGCCGGCGGGCCATGCAGTCGCTGTTGCAGCGGAGGTTGCTGGAAGCGTAACGCTGCTTTCCTATGGGGTGCAGTCATGGCGCTCGGTGCGACCTCATCTCCCATCCCTGGCTTCCAGCCAACGCCGCCCCTTGTCACTGCGGCGGTGCCCAACAACACAAAAACGAGCAGGGCCAGTTTCCTGACCCTGCTCTTCTGGTGGAGGCGGCGGGAGTCGAACCCGCGTCCGGAACCCCCTTGGACCGGCGTCTACGCGTGTAGTCCTCGATCAATTGTCGGCGTAGGAAAGGCTCGAGAACGTGCGATTACCCTACGCTTACGCGCCTTTGGGTTTCGCCGCGGCCCGACGCTAGGAGCTTGCGACTATCTCGTTTTAGGTCATCAGGTCCGGCGAGCCACGAGCGGGGCTTCCGGGTGATGTCTGCTGCTCTTAAGCAGCGAGAGCGTAGTTATTCTGGTTGCCAGTTAATGGCGTTGCAGTTTGTTAACGCGGCCAACTGCACCCGCGACGCGCAACCTGATCCTCAGTGAACCCCGTCGAAACCGTGTCGCCCCCATGGCGATGGTTGCTGAGCCTTTGCCGAGGTGTCGGCTGTTCCCGGCGGAACCTACGCTGTTCCGTCAGGAATGACAATTCTAGCACGACACTGCAGGGTTACTGGGCTGCCGGGGCACTAGTTTCTCAATGGGAATGCCTAGGCAGATAAGCGCCTATCTGCCTAGAATGATGGCATGGGATCAGGAGCGCAACGCCGATTTGTCCGACGATGAACTCAACGAGATCATCGAGCACGCGGTAAGTTGGGTGGCGTCCAGAACTACGGGACTCAAGCCGCACGAGGTAGGACGTTTCGCCTTGAGACTGCTCAAAGAAGACCCAATGTGCCCCCACCTGCAATGATATGACCATGGCCAAAAGCAGCGCCGTCAGCATGAAGGGAATCGTCAAACGCTTCCCCCTGGTCCTCGCCAACGACCACGTGGACTTCCAGGTCGAATGGGGCGAGGTCCACGCGCTTATCGGCGAGAATGGCGCCGGCAAGAGCACGCTGATGAAGATTCTCTACGGTCTACAGCCGGCCGATGAGGGGGAGATCTTCATCGACGGCGACCGCGCGCACCTCTCCTCTGCCCGAGATGCGATTAAGCGCGGGATCGGCATGGTTCACCAGCACTTCATGTTGGTGGAGCGCCTGTCGGTTACCGAGAACCTGGTGCTGGGCGCGGAGCCTCGAAGCGGAGTGGCGCTCGACTACCGCTCTGCCTCCGCAAAGGCGCGCGAGCTGATCGACCGCTTCGGCTTTGAAATCGACCCGAAGAGTCGCATAAGTGATCTACCTCTGGGACGTCAACAACAGGTGGAGATTCTCAAGACGCTCTACCGCGACGCGAAGATCCTGGTCATGGATGAACCTACCGCCGTACTCACTCCCCAGGAGACGCGCGCACTCTTCGCTTTCCTTCGTGAGTTCGCCGCTGCCGGGAACGCCGTCGTGTTCATCTCCCACAAACTCGACGAGGTGATGGAGATTTGTGACCGGATGAGCGTGATGCGTGACGGCCGGATGATCGGGACGGTGGCGCGTAGCGAGACCGACCAGCGGCGACTGGCCAACATGATGGTTGGACGTGAGGTGATCCTGCGCGTAGACAAGGAGCCGGCCGAACCGAAAGAGGTACGGCTCGAGCTGCGCGAGTTAAGCGTACGCGACGACATCCAGAGTAAACCGGTAGTGGACAGGGTGAACTTGCAGGTGCGCGCCGGAGAGATCCTTGGGGTTGCGGGCATCGAGGGGAACGGCCAGTCCGAGCTGGTGGAGTCAATCGCCGGCCTGCACATGCCCGATGGCGGAACGATCTCTCTGGACGGACGCGATGTCACGAAGCTGAACGCACGGGGTCGCCGCGAACTGGGCCTGAGCCACGTGCCGGAGGACCGAAACGAACGCGGGCTAATCGCCAGCTACAGCGCAGCGATGAACAGCGTGCTGGGGGACGTACACCGTCCTCCCTACAGCGGCGCATTTGGTCTGCTCGACACCGCCAGAATCGAGCGGCACGCGACCGAGCTGGTCGAGGAGTACGACGTGCGGCCTCGGTCGATCTCGCTACTCGCCGCTGCCTACTCCGGCGGCAACGCTCAGAAACTGATCGTGGCGCGTGAGCTGGAACGCGATCCCCGGGTGCTGGTGCTGGCTCAACCTACTCGCGGCGTCGATATCGGAGCGATCGAGTTCATCCATGGGCAGATAGTCGGTGCGCGCGACAAGGGGCTGGCGGTGCTACTGGTCTCGGCCGACCTGAACGAAATCATGAGCCTCTCGGACCGGATCGTGGTGATGTATGAGGGCAGAATCATGGGCGAGCTTAGCCAGGCGGAGGCGACCGCCGAGAAGCTGGGTCTGCTGATGGCGGGGTCTAGGGAAGCTGGGGCCGAGGTGGCTGGGGCAGGCTCTTCAAAGTTCGTTTAGGAAACGGCGCAGGCGCGCGGCAACCTGCGGGAACTCGATGAGAAAGGCGTCATGTCCGTGGGGTGAGATGATCCGTGCGTACTTGGCGTTTGGCAGCGCCTCTACCAGTTGCCGTTGTTCGGTCTCCGGGTAGAGCACATCGCTGCTGATGCCCATAACCAGCGCCGGAATATCGAGGCGCTCGAGGACCTCCGTGAGCGGCCCGCGCGCGTCCGCGACATCGAAATCGTCCATCGCCAGGGTGAGGTGTATATAGGTGTTGGCGTCGAATCGCTGGACCAACTTCACGCCCTGATAAGAGAGGTAGGAGGCGATCTCGAAGCTCTTGGAGAGTGCCTGCAGGCCGTCGCCCTTGCCTCCGCCTGATCCCCCGTTGCTTTGTCCGTTGCCCTGCGCATCCGCGGGGCCTCCAGCCACCTGGGCCACGCGTTCCCGGCCAAATTTCGACTCGAGGGAATCAAAGGAGCGGTAGGAGAGCATGGCAATTGCCCGGGCAAGTCCAAGACCCGTCTCGGGCTGTTCGAATACCGGATAGTGGCCACCCTGCCAGGCAGGATCAGCCATGATCGCCCGGCGTGCAACCTCGTTGAGGCCGATCGCCCAGGCGGAGTGGCGGGCGCCAACCGCGATCGGCACAATCGCCCGCACCATTTCGGGATAGCAGGCGGCCCACTCGAGCACCTGCATTCCGCCCATCGAACCGCCGATCGCCGCGGTGAGGCGCTTGACTCCCAGCGCCTGGATAAGCCGGTGCTGCACGTGGACCATGTCCCGCACGGTATAGCGTGGAAAATCTATGCCGTAAGGGCGGCCGGTTTCCGAGTCGAGCGACACCGGACCTGTTGTTCCATAGCAGCCGCCCAGAACATTTGGGCAGATGACAAAAAAGCGGTTGGTATCGATCGCCTTGCCGGGCCCGATTAGCGGGTCCCACCAACCGGGCACCTCCTCGCGGTCGTGAATGCCGGCGGCGTGCGCCGAGCCCGTGAGCGCATGACACACCAGCACGGCATTGTCGCCCTTGGCATTGAGCTCGCCATAGGTCTCGTACGCGACTGCCACCTGCTTGAGCTCGCCGCCCAGCTCGAGTGCGAGCGGCCGTCCTGGCGTGGCGACGTCGATCAGGCCTATCTGCACCGGTCCGGCGCTGCCGGGATTGGTTCCCGAACTGCGCGCCAGAAGCGCCTCGTGATCGCCCCAGGTCTCATGAATCAGGGTGCGGGTGTGGCTCATCGGGGAACATCCAATGCCTGCGCGAAGTCGGCTTTCAAGTCAGAGAGATCCTCGATGCCCACGCTTACCCGTACCAGAGCAGGGGTAACGCCCGCCGCCCGGCGTGCGTCCTCGGACATACTCGCGTGGGTGGTCGTCCAGGGATTGATCACCACCGTCTTCGCATCGCCGATGTTCGCCAGGTGCGAGGCCAGCTCTACCCGGTCGAGGAAGCCGTGGGCGCGCTCGACGGTGTCGGTTTCGAAGCAGAGCACCGCTCCGAACCCGTTTCGCAGGACACGCTTTGCCACCTCGTGCGACGGGTGGTGCTCGAGCCCGGGATAGACGACTCGCGCGACACCTTGCTGATGCTCGAGCCAGCGGGCCAGCTCCAGTGCCGAGGCACACTCCCGAGCCACCCGCAGCGACAAGGTCTCCAGTCCCTGGAGCCCCAGGAATGCATCGTGCGGTGAGAGGGTCATTCCCATTGTGAAGAGTCCCAGGTCGTGTACTCGAGCGGCCAGGGCACTCTTGCCCCCTACCGTCACGGGACTGCGGCCCCGGCCATCCAACGCGTGGAAGGCCGGGTAGCGCTCCTGGTCCCAGTCGAAGCTGGCGCCGTCAACCACTACGCCGCCGACGAAGGTGCCGTGCCCGCCGATCCACTTGGTGGCCGAGTGAACGACCGCATCCGCCCCTTGCTCGAGTGGCTGGCAGAGGTAACCACCGGCGCCGAAGGTGTTGTCGACGATAAGCGGCACGTTCGCCTTGTGCGCGGCGTCCGCGACGGCCGGTAGGTCGGGCACCGTGCCGCTTGGGTTGGCTATCGACTCTACCCACACGCCCACGGTGTCTCGGTCCAGCGCCTCCGTGATAGCGTCCGCTTCCGGAGCTACCGGCCTGACCGAACAGCCCCACGGCTCGAGAACCTTTCGGGCAACGGAGAAGGTTCCGCCAAACACCTCACGCGACAACACTATGTTCGTTCCCGGCCTGGCAATGGCTAGCAGAATCGCGGTTGTCGCCGCCTGGCCGGACGAGAGCGCGACGGACGCCGCTCCCCCCTCGAGCGCCTGCACCCGGCGCGCGAACGCCTCGACGGTCGGATTGTGCATGCGGCCGTACTGATAGCCGGGCTCGGTGCCGGCGAAGCGGCCTTGAGCGTCGGCGGCGCTAGCGAAGACGAAGGAGCTGGTGAGGTAGATGGGTACGGCCCGCGCACCGGTGGTCGGGTCCGCCGTCTCCTGAGCAGCGTGTACCTGGAGTGTGTCGAAGCCGCGCGCGTCTTTCATGCTAGTTCTTTCACGCTCAGTTCTTTCATGCCCTGTTCTTTCATGCTCAAGCGGCTGCGAGTCGGCGGGCCGCTTCGAGGGCTTGCGAGAGATCCTGGATTATGTCGTCGATATGCTCCAGACCGGTTGCGATGCGGACCTGCCCCGGTGATACTCCCGCCGCGCGCAACTCCGCCTCGCTCAGCTGAGAGTGAGTGGTCGACGCGGGATGAGTCACCGAGGTCTTGGCGTCGCCCAGGTTGACCAGGCGTGAAATGAGTTGGACGGCGTTGACGAGGGCCTTTCCGGCCGCCGCGCCACCTTCCAGCTCGAAGGTGAGAAAGCCGCCGGCACCCTTGGGGAAGTGCTTACGGACGTGCCCTTGCTGAGGGTGATCGGGCAGACCAGGGTAGTTGACCGAGATCACCTGCGGTTGCTCCTTGAGCCACTTGGCGAGCGCCAGAGTGTTCTCGATGTGGCGGTCAGCGCGGAGCGACAACGTTTCCAGACCCTGGAGGAAGAGGAAGGCGTTCTGCGGTGCAAGTGTAGCGCCGATGTCGCGGAGCCCCTCTACCCGTGCCCGAATTGCGAAGGCGATATTGCCGAAGGGCCCGTCCTTGCCGAAGACCTCCCAGAACTTGATGCCGTTATAGCTCTCGGAAGGCTCGGTAAACGCCGGATAGCGGCCGCTTCCCCAGTCGAAGGTGCCCGCGTCGACGATGAGCCCGCCAATTCCGGTTCCGTGCCCGTTGATCCACTTGGTTGCCGAGTGCAACACGATATCGGCCCCATGTTCGATGGGACGGTAGAGGTATCCACCCATGGCGCTGGTATTGTCCACGATTACCGCCACCTGGCGTGCATGCGCAGCGGCTGCTATGGCGTCGAGATCGGGAAGTTTGAGTGAGGGGTTGGGGATCGACTCGAGGTAGACGGCCTTGGTCGAGTCGTCGATGAGTCGGGCATACTCTGCCGGTGAATCGTCGGGATCTGCAAACTTCACCCGGATGCCGAGCCGTGGAAGCGTCACCTTGAACAGGTTGGCGGTGCCGCCGTAGAGGTTCGGCGAGGCAACGATATTGTCGCCCGCGTGGGCAAGCGTGGTAATGGATATGAACTCGGCGGCGTGGCCGGAGGCGACCGCCAAGGCGGCCGTGCCACCTTCCAGCGCGGCGATCCGGCGTTCCAGGACGTCGTTCGTCGGGTTCATGATGCGGGTGTAGATGTTGCCGAACTCCTGAAGGGCGAAGAGCCGGGCGGCGTGGTCGGCATCGTCGAAGTTGTAGGCGGTAGTTTGATAGATGGGAACGGCGCGGGACTTGGTGGTTCCTTCCACCTGTTCCTGGCCGGCGTGTATCTGCAAGGTTTCAAAGCGGTAGGGCATTGGGTTCTCCTCTTCCCGAGATGTCTCGTTGCCAAAGGGTACGGTTTCTCGGTCCCTTTCAAGTGCCGGCGTGTGCCGGCAGTCAGAAAGCGACCTTCGGCGACGCGAGAATATCGCCGAACTGCTTGCGACCCTAGCGAGCTCTGGTAGAGCCGGTGCTAGGCCGCGCGAAACATTCGCAACGAGGAGATTCGGTCTCTAATTAGTACGTGTTTTGGGAATTGCATCTGCTGGTCGCCTCCTTTGGGCCCCTGGTCGGGCTCGTCGTTAGAGGCTTTCGCCCCCATCTTTCCGGTTGGCGCACCATCGTGGCATTGCCGTCGGCTGGAGTTAGCACCCGCCTGAATGAAGGCTGGTTGCTGCGGAGTCGTTGGGCCAGATCCCTCGTCCGCTCTGGATAAGGTTCCGCGCTGCTTTTGCCGAGCATCGCGGGAACGCTTTCGAGTAAAGCATAGGTTGGACGTGGATATCAAGGAGTCAGAAGCCGAGCTCCTGCATCCTGGTGCCGAGTTGCCTCGGTCACCTACCGTCCGAGATCATGAAGTAGTTGAACCTCGAGCCCGAGGTCCCCACGGGCCAGGCGTGTGTCGTTTGTCAGGAACTTTTTCGCCCCAGCGTCGATTGCGTTTGCCCGATGCAGCCCTTCCGCGAACCCGATCGAGGCTCGAGCGCGGAGTTCGGCTGCGCGAACGATGAGCATAACTACTGCGTTGCCTTCCACGCCCACTTTGAGTCGGTCCCCGGGGGACAGCTTGAGCGCCTCCCGCGCCTCACGCGGCACTACGACTTGAAATCGGGTACCTACTTTGACCTTCGTCATACAGAACTTTTAGCGTGTCATACATCCACAGCCGCTAGGACAAGGTGATCCCTTTAGTCAAAGTTGGCACGGAAGCCGTTCGGAGTAGACTGTCTCGGCAACGAATGACATTCCTTCAACGGAGCTACCATGACATCGAAGCAGACATGACGAAAGACATTCGCATCCCCATGCTCGACCTGACTGGCGAGATCGAGGAGTTGTGGGACGAGCTGAGTAACGCCGTCCTACGAGTGCTGAGAAGCGGCCAGTTCGTTTTGGGTCCAGAGGTGGAGGCGTTCGAGCGGGAGGCGGCCGAGTACCTGGGGGTCAAGCATGCTGTCGGGCTTAATTCGGGTACCGATGCGTTGGTGATTGGCCTACGCGCCCTCGGTGTGGGTCCGGGTGACGAGGTCATTACTACCTCGTTCTCCTTCTTCGCTACGGCGGAGGCGATCATAAACGTTGGCGCCTCCCCGGTTTTCGTGGACGTACGCGAAGACTCGTTCAACATCGATCCCGACCTAATCGAGGCGGCAATTACGGAGCGGACAAAGGCGCTCCTTCCGGTGCATCTGTTTGGCAACCCGGCGGCGATGACGAAGATCACGGCTATCGCCAGCACGCACGGACTCAAGGTGCTGGAAGACTGTGCTCAGTCGTTTGGAGCGGTGTACCACGGTGATTCGGAGGGGGACGAGAACACACCCGATCGTCGACTGATAGGCAGGAAGACGGGATCGCTGGGCGACGCCGGCGCTTTCTCCTTTTATCCGACCAAGAACCTGGGCGCCTACGGCGACGGGGGAATGCTGGCCACCAACGACGACGATGTTGCGCGGTTGGCGCGAATGCTGCGAAACCATGGGGCGTCGCTTGAGCGGCGATACGAGAACGAGATGCCGGGGTACAACTCCCGGTTGGATGAGATTCAAGCTGCGGTACTTCGGGTGAAGTTGCCGCGGGTGGACGGGTGGAATTCATCTCGGCGGGACGCTGCGGAGCGATATGGGCAAGAACTCTTCGGCATGCCGGGAGTGATTGTCCCGAAGGACAGTGACGGCCACGTGTACCACCAGTTCACGATCCGGGTAAAGAACGGAAAGCGAACCGCAGCCAGACAGGCGCTCGAGGCGGCGGGACTGGCCAGCGCAGTTTTCTATCCAGCTTCTCTTCGGCGGCTGATTGACAAATCAAGCTCAAGTCACGCGTCGCCCATCCCGGTGGCGGAACAGCTCGCAACTGAGGTAATGAGCCTGCCTATCTGGCCGGGATTGGGAGGCGAAGTTCCACGCGTTTTGGGGGAAGCACTGCGAACCGTGTCGAGCCAGTAGGCGCTCATTAGTTAGGCGTGGGGCAGGTGGACACGGGCTAGGGTTAGGGGCTCTCCTGCGACGCAGTTGCGATAATCCCTTCCGCGTCGTCTATCCACTGCCCATAGCGCTCTCGCGTCATTCGCTGCTCGCCGTACGGGTAGCGGTCGGCGGGAAATACCTCTAGTCCGGTGCGTATTGCCTGTATGGCCTCCGCCTGCTGGCCCAGTTCCAACGCCGCACGCGACCAGTCCAGATAGTTTTGTGGGTGCTGCAGTGGAAACCGTGTCGCGAATTCACGAGCGAGCGCAAGACGCCGTTCGGGAGTCTCGGCGTAGCGTTGCTCAGCACGTACGACCCAGGAACTCGCCGGATAAAGTTCACGAACACGATCCAGCATTGCTCGGCGCTCCTGGGGATCTGCCTGTTCGAGAGCCGGCAGGACCTTGTAGTCGATTCCCAGGTAACGGTCGACTGCACAAGAGTTGGACGTGCAGGGCAGGAACCACCAGGCAGTCATGGTCGCGCCTACTACCACTGTTGCTACGCTCAAAACACGCGGAACTGCGGTTTGCCAGGCTCGGAATTTCTCACTTACCTTGCTCACCGGCGCCTTCGCATACAGGACCCCAAGCGCAAGGAACGCCAACATCATGAAACTCGGGTAGTACGAAGTCACATCGAAGGCAAGCGTCATCCAAATTCCGCCGACGGCGAGCGCCCAAGGCCACTCACGACTGAACCACGTCCGGAACAAGGGAGGCACCAGCAGGCCGAGCAAAAGCGCGAGCCTTATCCAGCCACCCGTCGCCAACGTCTCCAGAAAATAGTTATGGGGACTGTTCGACCACGACATCGGATACTTCTGGTAAGCGTGGGCAGTCGCTTGATAACTGCCGACGCCCGCTCCCAATGGCCGGTCTAGTACAACCCCCAGAGTTTGATCCCACAACCGGAATCGATTACTGAACCCGCCCTGATCGGTGCTCGCACTAACTTGTGCTTCAACGGTTGCTTTCTTGCCTAGAGCGGTCATCATCGGTTCGTTCGGAAAAACATAGTCGAAACCGTAGATCATGGGTGTGAGCACGACCGTTGCAACGAGCAGCCGCTTCCTATCAACGCCGGACCAGATCAACCGGACTACGGTGAGCACCAGTACGATTACGAGCGGAAGATAGACAGCGCGTGCACCGGAAATCAATGCAAGATAGAGGCTTGCAAAGGCTAAAAGGCACCAGCCAGCCGCCGCCCAGCCCAGTCGTGACTTCACCAAGGCAACGACCGCGAGCGGGACCAGCAATAGGGACTGAGCGCCGGCGACGTAGTGGACCGAGCCTGAAAGGTAACTCTGGAGATCGAAGAGGTTTAGGGCCAAGGTCATCTGCAGGCCGTATAGAAGCAAGGCGATATTGAGCGGCCAGAACAACCAGGATACCTGCAAGCCGGCAATTAGGGCAGCAAGAAAGCTAATCTCCCACAACGAGTAAACTATGCTGTTTCCCGGTGTGATACTCCATGCTAACGTCAAGGCGCCAGCCAGCCAAAACCCGGTAGTGGCCCATGGCGCAATCCTAGAAGCGAGCGTCCAGACGACGATAGCCGACAGTACGATCGGTATCGCCGGTTCGTGAAACGTAAAGCGAACCTCGGTCCAATATCGGTAAACAATCCATGCGAACAAAATAGGTATTACAACAAGTTTGGATTGACGACCCGAGGACCAGATGTTAGAAGCAGAGAAGGCGATACCCGGATTCATTGCTCAGTCTCCCCTAAACCGCAACAACAGCTGTGGTATCTTCTGTCCGTTGAACCACTGCTCCATGTTCAACTGTTGAGATACGCTACTGGAGCTTCCGTCAATCCAATTAAAGCGGGTCTGATCCATATAAACGTCAAAATAAAACTGGCCCGTTGATTAGGTAAGTTTGAAGAAAACTTGGTTGAGTACAGGCCCGAAACTATGTGCCCAAACGAGCGCGCTTCAAACGATGCAAACAGAAGAAAGATCATCTCGCCTTTTTCTGCGGCTATGTGTGAGGGCCACGGCAACAGCGCGGCCCTCACAATCAATCCCGTAGCGTCCGTCTAGTGTTAGAGGTCTCCTAATGCATAGGTTGCTACTGTACCACCGGTGTAGGTCACCGATACTCCGCCAACATTCGCGCTGTAGGAGCATGCCGTGATGTTGCTTCCCGGATCATCTACCACATACGATCCGAAGCTAATGCCGCCAGTGCACGCTGTAGCGGCTGTATTCTCGGCAACAGTATTGTTCACATTCTCGGCGATGTATGCCTGACCTGAGGTATAGACGTTACGAGCGTAGGCCTCGGCTGCACGGTCAACAGCCACATTACGGGCACGAAGCAGGTTCGGAATGAGAACCGCTGCGAGGATGCCGATGATCGCGATTACGATCAGCAGCTCGATCAGAGTAAAGCCTTTGTTCTTATTGTTGCGCATATAGCGCTCCTCTCGGTTGGGCGATCGATGAGATATGAATGATTCGAGCGCCCGCTCTAGTGCTGCTCAAGCTTTGCCTGAGCACGTCACTAATTTTGCGCTCGAGGTCTTACAAAACTCTTACTTTTTGTTACTCTGCCTACAATAGTTAGGTTTTTCTCATCCCGGCCCGCCAACACCCGCCCCTACTTTTGCCGCAGAGCGACGCGACTAGAAGCGCCAGGGTCAAGCACGGTCCACGCCGGTCCGCCAGCACCGGTTTTCCGTGTAGTCCCCTCACCCGCCAGCGCCGCAACGGGTGATAACCTTTTAAGGTCCCGTCGGTTCAGCGCGGTGGCGACCCTCGAATCTGGTCAGATCGGAAGAAGCAGCCATAAGGGGTGATCGTCAGGTGACGCTGAGGTCCGGCGGGACTTTTCTATATTGCGGTCCAGGCAAGTACGATCCAGGCAAGTACAAGGAAGCTAGCCAAACGGGCAGCCAGGAAAGCGGCGCTCAGTACCCCAACCACTCGAGCCTCTCCCCCACCGCACGCACGTAGCCACCCCCGAACAACGCCGTGTGCACCAGCAACGGGTAGAGCTGATAGACGTCACGGCGCACTTCGCGATAGCCAGGATCAATAGGCCGCAACTCCCCGTAGCGCTCCCAGAACGCCTCGCCGAACGTGGCGAACAGCTCGATGAACGCCAGCTCGACCTCGGGATCGGCGAAATAGATCGCTGGGTCCAGCATCGCCGTGATACGCCCGTTCCTAGCGAGCACGTTGCCGCTCCAAACGTCCCCGTGGACCAGCCCAGGCTTCGGTGAATGCCCAGGTACTCGAGCATCTTCGCCTCCACCGTCAAAGGTGTTTCGCGAGATGACTTCGCCACGACCCGCCGACCATCGGCCAATTCGATCAAGCGAACATCCGCGACCATGCCACCGTGCAGGGTAGCCAGGCGCGAGACGGGGGATCCGAACAGTTCCGAAAGCCTTCCTCGCACTGTTCGCTTCCCTCTCGTTTTACATTCCTTCTACTACCCGCCCAGCTCCACCGCCGGCACCTTCAGTCGTCCCTTGACATCCGCCAACAGCCCACGCGTCGCCTCCACGATGAGATCGAGGACTTCGTCGAAACCGTCCTCGCCTCCGTAGTAGGGATCGGGAACGTCGCGGACCTTCTGGTCGGGCGCGAAGTCGAGCAGGCGGCGCGCGTTCGCATTAGGGCACAGCTCCTTCACCGCATCGAAGTTCTGACCATCCATCACGATGAGGTAGTCGTGCTGCATGCAGTCGTCCTGGGCTACCTGGCGAGCCCGCAGAGCAGAAAGTTCGTAGCCGCGGCTCTTCGCCGCCGCAGTGGCCCGCTCGTCGGGCGCTGCTCCCACGTGCCAGTCCCCGGTACCGGCGGAGTCGATTTGAACCCGGTCGCTCAGGCCGCCCTCCTCCACCAACTGGCGAAAGACGGCTTCGGCCGAGGGAGAGCGGCAAATGTTTCCTAGGCATACGAAGAGGACAGAGACCTTCGCTTGTTGGACCGCTTCTTCGGCCGTTGTTTTGGCGGAATCATCCATAAGCGCAACGGTATCAGCCTATGCGAACACCAACGGTAGCCAGGCAACTGCGCCGGCTAAGCCTTACGCCTTCAACCCCGGCTTCGACCGGTATATCCGCGTCACATCCGCAATCCGCTGCACGTTCGTCTTTATGAAGTCGATCTCGCTCTGGTCCTTGACGTCGACCCGAAAGTGGATCCGGGCATGTGACGGCCCCTGAACATCCGCCGCAACCCGGCTTGCCGACTTGTTCATCGCTGCGATCACGTCGAGCACATCCTTTAGCAAACCGGGCCGGTCGACGCCGATCACCTCGAAATCGACCGGGAACACCTCGCCCGACGGCGCGTCCCAGGTCACGTGGATGAACCGCTCCCCCTGCTGGTGCATCAGGTGCTTGACGTTGGGGCAGTCGACGCGGTGTACCGTCACGCCGCGGCCCCGGGTGATGTAGCCGATGACGTCGTCGCCCCGAACCGGTGAGCAACACTGGGCGAGCTTGGCAGGCGAATCGAGTCCCTCGACCAGTACACCGGAGATGCTCTTGCCCGGTTCCGCCGTGCGGGCGGGTGGCGCTTCCCGCTGGGCCATCTTGTCGGGCGCCAGTACCTCCAGCACCTGCTTCGCTTGGAGGCGCCGCGCCGCCAGTGCCAAGTAAATATCCTCGGCCGAATCACCGCTCTCCAAGCGGGAGGCGGCCTGCTCCAGCTTCGCCTTGGTCGCGTAGCTTCCCAACGGCAGCTGCCGGCGTTTGAGAGCCCGCTCCAGTGCCTTTCTGCCTACTTCGAGCTGGCCGGCACGCTCCTGCTGCCTAAAGTAGTGCCGAATCTTCTGCTTGGCGCTTCGCGTCACCGCAAGATTGAGCCAGTCGGGCGAGGGTCCGTACTGCGCCGAGCGGTTAGTGAGGATCTCTACCCGGTCGCCTGTTTGCAGCCGATAGGAAAGCGGGACAATCTCGCCGTTCACCCGCGCCCCAATGCAGCGATGGCCGACCTCGGTGTGAACCTGATAGGCGAAGTCTATGGAGGTCGAGCCGCGCGGCAGGTTGAGCACGTCGCCGGCCGGCGTGAAGACCAGCACGCGCTCGGAAAGCAGGTCGCTCTTGACGGCGTCGACGAAGGCGTCGGCGCTTTCGGTCGTGTCGTCGACGTCCAGCAGTTGCTGCATCCAGGCCAGGCGCTTCTGGATCTCATCGGTGTCGTCGATGCCCTGCTTGTAGGCCCAGTGAGCGGCGACCCCGAACTCGGCCACCTCGTGCATCCGCCGGGTGCGTATCTGCACCTCGATCGGCTGCCCCTGCAACCCGATCACTGTGGTGTGGAGCGACTGGTAACCGTTCGGCTTGGGTACCGCCACGTAGTCCTTGAAGCGGCCGGGGATGGGAGTCCATAGGCTGTGGACTATGCCCAGCGTTCGGTAGCAGACCGCCTTCTCCTGGTCCTCTCGTGAGAGGTCGGCGCCGTTCTGCGGCTCGATGATCGCCCGGATCGCCATCAGGTCGAAAATCTGGTCCAGGTTCTTACCGTCACGCTGCATCTTCCGATGGATGCTGTAGAGGTGCTTGCTTCGCCCGCCCAGCTCGAAGCACAGCCCGTCCCCACGCATCCGCTTGTTGAGTAGTCCGATCGACCCCTGCACGTACGCCTCGCGTTCGGCGTGACGCATCCGTACCTGGCGCTGCAACTGCCGGTAGCGATCGGGCTCGAGATAGGAGAACGACAGGTCCTCCAACTCGTTCTTGATGTGATTGATACCCAGCCGGTGAGCCAGAGGCGCGAAGATCTCGATCGTTTCGCGTGAGATCCGCTGCTGCTTCTCGGGCGAGAGGCTGGCGAGCGTGCGCATGTTGTGCAGCCGGTCGGCGAGCTTGACCAGGATGATCCGTACATCGCCGATCATCGCCAGCAGCATCTGCCGCAGGTTTTCGGCCTGCTCGTCGGCGTAAACGCGCACCGCGAGCTTGGAGATCTTCGTCTCCCCCTCCACGATGCGCCGCACGGTATTGCCGAACTCCTCCTCGATCTGCTCGAAGGTGACGTCGGTGTCTTCAACCGTATCGTGCAGCAAGCCGGCGATCAAGGCGTCGACGTCGAGCCGCATTTCGGCCAAAAGCTCGGTGACCGCGACCGGGTGAATGATGTACGGCTCGCCCGACTTGCGGCTCATGCCGCGGTGAGCGTGCTGAGCCACCTCGAACGCAGCAGTCAGCCGCGCCCTATCGGCGTTAGATAAATATTCGGTATTGGAGGCTAGGCTAGCGAGCAGACCTTCCATCTAGACCTCGAAGCTTACCACCCACACGCGATTTTCCGTCATGGCAGGGCAACGCGACGGGGTTGGATTAGCCGGAGATGAAGCGTCGCCCTCATATGGGAGAGCAACACGCCCAGTTGTGCGTGGAGCGACGCGCGGGCAATACGTCCAGCGGTGCGCCTGGTCGGCTCTCCCTCAACGTGGAACGGCACGGCGAGACAGGAGGAAGAGGCCCAATGCGCCCAGCACGATGTTCGCCAACCACACACCCAGCCACGCCGGCGCGCCTCCGGTTTGGGCCATCAACTGACCCAGCGTTAGGAGCAGGTACCAGGCCAGCGTCACCACCAGCGAGAGGCCAAAAGCGACGCTGCGGCTGCGGGCGTAAGTGAGCGAGAGGGGCAGGGCGACGAGCAGCAGCACGAGGCTCGCGAACGGCTCGGCCAGCATCCGGTGGAACAGGACGGCGGCGCTTCGGCGATCGGGTGGCGAGAGTTCGGGATCGTTGGCGGCTTCATAAGCGCCGCTGATCGATCGAGGGTCGTCGAAACCACCGCTGCTAAAGCGCGTCACCAGCTCATCGACCCCGGTCGACATGGTCAGCAACAGGCTGCTCTCCGGGTTCGCGGCGCGACTATCGGCCCTGATCAAGCTCTGCAGCCGAGAAGCAGCGCCGCCGTCGTCTGCGGCCTGGGCGTCGAGCGAAGCCAGATCCAGCGCCAAGGTCCGGTAGCCGTAGAGCCGCAGTCCGCGCTCTTCGAACACGGCCCGGTCGGCGAAGACCAGCGCCACCTGCCGGCCATCCCACTGCTCTATCCGCACGTCGAATATCTCGTCGCTTCGCCTGTCGACTCGCTCGAAGTTGAGGCTGAAACCGTCCACCGGGATGCTCTGGCTCGCCAAGCGGAAGAGACCACTGCCACCGGAGGTCAGCTTCCAGTAGAGGGCGCCGGCACGCGCGTTGGTTTCGGGAAGCACCCACTGGTTGAGCGCCAGCGCGCTCAAGGCCGCGACGAGGCCCAGGACGACGAAGATTCTGCTGATCCGCCCTAGCGAAACCGCGCCGGCCTGCATCGCCAGCAGCTCGTTGCCCGTTGCCATCCGCCCAAAGGCGAGCAGCACCGAGAGGACCACGGCGATCGGCAGAGTCTGGACCACGGCCACCGGGAACTGCAACGCCAGCCAGGCGCCGAGATCGATCAGGGGGACGCCCACGATCCATTGGAGCCGCGGGATCGTGGTGCTGACAACAGCCAATGTGCTGTAAAGGAGAAGTCCGAACAGCAGGGGGGGAAGGCTCTCGGCCAGGAGGTAGCGGTCTAATCTCTTCACGACATTATTCATGACAAAACGGGGTCACGACAAAACGGGTCACGACAAAACGGGCCGCAATCCGGCCCGGTCGGTCACTATACCGCGCTTGCAAATAGGGGGAGCAAACGGCGGCGGCGCGGGGCCGGAACAGATTGGACGGGTGAGGTAAGCCGGGTCAGGTAAGCCGGGTCAGGTAAGCCGGGTCAGGTCAGCCGAGTCAGGCCAACCGGCTCAGGGCAGCCGAGTCAGGGCAGCCGGGTCAGGTCAGTGGCGTCAGTTCAATGCTCGAGCGCCAAGCCGAACGACGTCGCGAAGGTGCCGTCGTGCTGCCGGTAGCCCAGTCGCACGATTCCGCAACACGAGGCCCAGGCGAGGTCGAGGCCGTGGCCCGAGACCCTCGGCAATTCGGACCTTTGCAGCAGCGGAACGAAATCGAGGGCCAGGAAGGGAGTGAGGGTGCCACTTTCGAAAGCAAGCGGCAGCGCCAGGCTCGCTTCCAGCAGCGAGAGGCCCTCGTCACCGGGACGAAGCTCGTAACGCACACGAGTGCCCACTTCCCACTCGCCCTGGATTCCCTTGACGCTTGTTTGGAAGTAGCCTTCGCGCTTCCCTGCCGGATCGGGATCCAGCAACCCCGCGAGTTCAACGCGAGTGCTCAGATCCAACTTCCACGCGCCCAGTGTATAACCGAGACCGAATCTCGCCCCCAGACTCTCCAGACCCCCGGGGTTCCCTCCACCCCACCGCCGCAGGTCGTAGGCGACATCGAGTTGGGCGCTACCATTGGCGCCCCCGCCTAACGCACCGGCGGCGGCAAGTCGAGTACTCACCCGGTTGCTTGGGGTCAGCCGGTCGAGCTTGGTGCTAAAGGGGGAGCCGGAATCGGTCCACAACCGGTTCCAGGCCACGTCCACCGTCCACGGTGCTCGCCGGTACTGCCAGCTGGGACGAACCGCGACGCCGTACTGGCTCGCACTAAGCGCCGGGTAACCGGTTGCCTGCCCCTCGAGCGCGAGCGCCAGAGTGCTGCCGGCCGTCGGAGTCAGCTGCAGCCGCGCGCCGCCCGCCACGCCCAGGCGGGGCGAGACCACTGGTTTGCCGGCCGGAGCGCCGGCAAGCTCTTGAGAGCTGACGGCGCCAAAGGCCCTCGCGTTCCACTGCAAGCTCCATCCGGCGCCAAGCTCGAGCGCCGGTGGCGTGGCTTCCAACTGCAGCAGCCCTTCGTGTAGATAGTCGCTCGCGGCCTCATGCCTATTGTGAATAGCGAACGAGGCATCCAGGGATGGGGTCAAAGGCTCGACTATCTCGAAGTCGGCCCGCGGCCCGCCGCGCGCCCGGCCGACGGTAAAGCTGATGTTCTCTTCTCGGTAGCGCAGCAGCGCGAACCCTTGTAGCGGATTCTGGCTGTCCAGCCCCAGGATCCCCATCTCGAGCGACAGGCCCTCGTCGAGTTCCAGGTCAGGAACCACCACGCCCAAACCGGTCCCCGTCGTTCCCGGTCGGTACTCGAGTGTCACCGGCGGCGAGAAATTCTGTAGCGCGTCACCGCTCAACTCGACGCGCTCGGCCAGCTGCAGCTTTGCGCCGGCCACCTCGAGGCGCCCGTCGTCCACAGCCAGGCTCCGGCGCTCGAGATCCAACTGGCCCGCGCCGCCGCTCACCGTGTAGAAAGGCTCTCCCGGGCAGGTGCAGGTAGTTATCACCACCGTTTGCAGGTCTACGACGTTGCCCGTCAACCGGGCCTGCCGGGCCTCCAGTCGAAAGCTCTCCCCCAGCACCTTCACGTCGCTGGCGACGGGGTCGCCCCCCTGGGTGTCGAGAGCGAGCAGGCCGGCGCTGCCCATCACCCCGCGCCCCACGAAGGTTACCTGGCTCAGCTCGAGGCCCTCGCCGTCCCCCTCGAGCTCGATCGCCGTCACTCGCCAACCGTCGAGCAACAGGGTGGGCTCGCGAATACTGGCGCGCAACTGCTCGCCCTGCCGCAAGCCGCTGATGGTCGCCTGTTCGGCAATGATCGTCCAGGCGCCGCCCTCGCCCACGATGCAAACGTCGCCGCTCAACACCGCCCGGCTACCCGCCTCAACCGTTACAAACTCCTGGAAGTGTGCGGTCCCAAAGCCGGTGATGCTCAATGTAATTGGATCGGACGCGAGATCGCACTGCGCTCCGGCAAGCGCCGTCACGCAAAACAGAATGATTGCCGCCACCCTTAGACGGTAGCGGTGAGCAACCTGGGCCGCGGGCTCCTTCGTCACGAGTGGCTCTACAGCGGCCCGCTTTCGGTTGCCGCACCAGCCGGAGCGCCTTGCGGCAAAAAGGGCGCCAGGCGCGCGAGCAGCCCGGGCTCGACCGTGCTCGAAGCCACCAGGGAGCCCGACTCATCCCCGGCCGGCGTGAGCGAAAGCAGCGCTCCCTCGCGGTCGGAGCTCAACTCGAAAAGGGCGTCCTGGTAGCGATACGGGGCGGCCAGGAGGAAAACTTCGCCGGCAGCGTCGAAAACCGCCGCGGCCCCCTCGAAATCGAGGCCGACGCCCGACACCGGTCCCTCGAAACGGATCACGCCCTCATTGGCGTAGTACTGCAGCGACTGCGCCGTGAGGCCCAATGTCTCCCGCTCGAAAACGACTCCTCCGGTGGCGTCCAATCGGCCCTGGGTCAGGTCGATGTAGACGCTCTCGGCGTGCGCTACTCCGAAGTCGCCTGAAAGCTCGACCTCCTGCGCCTCCACGAATTCACCCTCGCGGTAACGCAAGCTGCCGGCCGTTAGTGTCACACCGTGCTGCCGGTCGATTACCTGGCCGCCGTCCGGCAAAGTGGTGATGCCGGTGGAAAGGTCCAACTGCTGGTCACCAAAGGCCAGAACGCTTAGTCCGGCGAACGCCGCTTCGCCCGGTTGCTCACTGTCCCGGCTCTGCTGCTGGCCCTGCGCCTCAGCGGCGAGCAGCAGAGCCAGCGTAAGCAGCAGAGTCCTCACGCGCCGGCAACGCCGTTCGGTCCAAGCGTGAGCGTGTAGAGTCCGTCGAATGTGCGTCCGGCGAGGATTTCTGCGGACTGTTCGCGAGTCGCACTCATGACTCGCGCCAGCAACTCGTCCTGGCTCTGATAGGCTCCGTTGTACAGATAGGAGTTACCGAGCGACATCAGGCGGCCGAAGGGCGTTTCGGCACCCAAGGTCAGCGATGTGGCGATCTTGTTACGGGCTCGCTCCCACTCCTCCGGGCTGGGCGGTTCGACGTGCGCTTCGAGCAACACCTCGCGGACCTTCTCAAGCACCTCGGCGCTCCGGTCGGGCGAGGTCGAGGCGTAGCCCATGAACGATCCCGCCGCGTCGCCCGAGTCGTGCCACATCTGGGCAACTTCGGCCGTTCCCTTGTCGACCAGCGCCCAGTAGAGTCGACTACCGCTTCCGTCACCCAGGCAACTCGCCAAAAGCGCGGCCGCGTAACGCAAGTCACTCTGGGCGCTGGGCGCCGGCGCCCAAAAGCCGATGTGAACGCGTTTCAGCTTCTCGTCGGCCAAGCTGTCCCCACCGGTGGCCTGGTGGAGCTGGGGATAGCTCCTCACCACCGTCTGCGATTCCCACTCCTGGGTGGCAGCCTGCACCTGCGCCAAGGTCGCATCCCAGTCATAGGCGCCGGCCAGAGTGAGCACCAAATTGTTGGGCGCATAACGGGAGCGGAAGTACTCCAGCATCTGTTCACGTGAGAGCCGAGCAATGTTTTCGGGCGTTCCCAGCACGCTATTGCCAAGCGGGTGGTCACGGAAGAAGTTGCGGCTGCCGAGCTCGAACACCCGCAGATTCGGCCGGTCCTGGTACATGGCGATCTCTTCGAGGATCACCTTCTTCTCCACCTGGAAGTCGTCCTCACGAAGCGCCGGCCGCATCATGTCGCTCAGCAGATCGAGCAGCCGCTCGCGGTGCTCCGGGAGTACCGCCCCGTAGTAAACGGTGTGCTCCTCACTGGTATAGGCGTTACTGCGCGCGCCCAACTCGTCGAACTCGCGGTTTATGTCCTCGGCACTACGCCTCGCTGTGCCCTTGAACATCATGTGTTCCAGGAAGTGCGAGACGCCCGAGATCTCATCAGACTCGTCGCGGGCTCCGGTGTTCACGAAATAGCCGGCGGCAACGCTTTGCGCGGCCGGGTTGTGCTCACCGATCACGGTGAGGCCGTTTGGGAGGCGGGCGTGATGGAAGCGAAACTCAGTCGTCATCGATACCTCGTTCGAGAAGATCAGTGGGAGTCTTGAGGATAGGGGTCAAGTGAGTGGTGGTCTGGAGAATGGGGGTCTTGAGAAGGGTCAGCGGGCCGCGCTGCTCGGTCCCAGCGTGAGCACGGTCGGTCGGGGAGGCCTCTGTAAAGCCAGGAAGGAGTTCACGTCATTCAGGCTGATGGTCGAAATGGTGCTCTTGATCTGAGCCAGGCTGCGAGCCTCGCCGCGAAGGTACATGTCGTGGGCCAGCGCGACCGCCCGAGACCCGCTGGATTCGCCCTGCATGACGAGCTGCGAGAGTATGCCGATGCGGGACCGCTCCAGCTCCTCGGCGTAGACCCCATGTCCCAGGCTCGATATCTCCTCGAGCATCACGTCGAGAGTTTCCTCGGCCCGCTCCGGCGTGGTGCCCGCTCGCGCAACGACGTAGCCGTAACCGCGAACCGCTCGCGCTCCGGCGTGAACGCTGTAGGCGAGCCCGCGCTTCTCACGCACCTCCATGAAAAGCCGGCTGCCGCTTCCGCCCGACAACACATTCATCGCCAGTGTGTGGCGGTACCAGTCGGAGTGCTGCGGTGGGAGCCCGGGATAGGCCAGGCCTATCTGCACTTGGCTGGTTTCCGCCATCACATGATGCCGGCGGGGCTGCTCCACGGCCACTTCGGGCAGAGGGGGCGGCGAGCCCTCCCAATCACCGAAGGCGCGCTCGGTGAACGCCAGTAGTTCCTCCCAGTCGGCGCCGCCTGCTGCGGCAATTACCATCCCTTTGGGCGCGTAACGACGGCGGTAGTCGGAAGCTACGGAGTCGGGGCCCAATGCCGCGAGGCCCTCTGGCGTTCCATAAACGGAGCGGCCGTGCGGCGAGGTGAAGTAGTGGCCAGAGAGGAGCTCGCCCAAGCGCTGCCCGGGGCTGTCATCGAGCGAAGCGAGTTCCTGCTGGGCCAACTCACGTGCGCTGTCGAACTCGGCCGGCTCCAGTTGCGGGCGGCGAAGCATGTCGGCAATGAGCGGCAGCGCGTCGGGCAGGGCGGTAGCCAGCATGGAGGCGGTGACGCTGGTGACCTCCCGGCCCGCGCCGCCACCGCGCCGCACGCCCAGTCCGTCGAGCCGTTCGTTGAACTCACGCGAGTCGCGTCCCCCGGCTCCACGAGAGAGCCAGTCGGAGAGGACGGTGGCGCTGCCTTCGAGACCTTCAGGGTCGGTGACGGAGCCTACCGGAAGCAGAAAAGCCATGCTAAGGCTGCGTAGCCAAGGCATGGATTCGAAGACCAACGTCACGCCGTTGTCGAGCCTCCGTGATCGAATGTTGGTACTGAGGGCGACTGTCATGGCAGCGAGTATATCGGCCCCTCATGAGCCGGCCGGTGGCGCAGAAGCCTTTCGCCCCGGCGCCCGAAGATTATGAACCACTCACGGGATTTCTGGGTGTCGGCCGGCACGCCGTTAATCCCGATTCAACAAACGGCGCACCGCCGCGGCGAGATCCCCGGAACCGGCCACGCTGGTGCCTACCAGGACAGCGTGAGCCAACCCGTCCAGCGGCACCAGCTCCTCGCGACGCCTATAACCCGACTCGGCTACCAGCACGCCCTCGTATCCCGAATCGCGGGCGATCGCGAGAAGCTTAGGCGCCGTGGCCAAGTCGATCTCCAGCGACCTCAGATCGCGGTTGTTTACGCCGATAAGTTGGGCTCCCGCCTCCAGGGCGACGTCGAGTTCCGCTTCGTCGTGTACCTCGACCAGCGCATCGAGTCCCAGGTCGCTCGCGAAGCGCAGATAGGAAGATGTGTACATGCCGGTAAGCGCCACGATGAGCAGTACCGCCGAGGCCCCCATCGCCCGCGCCTCCAACAACTGGACGGGATGGACAGTGAAGTCCTTGCGCAATATCGGCAACGCGGCCCTGTCATGCAGCTGCTCTTCTCGCACCATGGCTTCACTCACCATGTCTTCACTCACCATGGCTTCTCGCACCATGGCAAGGTGTTCCAGCTTCCCGCCAAAGTGACGCGGTTCGGTGAGCACGCTCAACGCCGCCGCTCCGCCGTCGCGGTACGCACGGGCGGCGACAACCGGGTCGAGAGGGGCTATCGCGCCTTGCGAGGGACTGGAGCGCTTGATCTCGGCGATGATCGACAGTCCCGGCGAACGCAGCGCCTGGGCGAAAGCGGGAGGTTCATGGCGTGCGGCGAGCGCCACATCACCTCTCACATCGCCGGCGGAACCAACCGGAACATCCCGGTAATCCTCGAGCCGCTCCCGGGCGATCTTCCCCAGGACGCCCGGCACTTCGGCAAGAGCCGCGGCCGAGAGGGCTGGGGGAGCGTCGACAGCGGGCGACGAGGCTCGCGAACGGGCCCACATATCGGAGGACATCAGTAGACGTAGAAGCGGTCGAGCCCGCCCCCTTCACCCCAGGCGACCTCGATCTCGTCCACCTCGGCGTGGGCAGGACCCATCCGCAGCCGCACCAGCAGCAAGTCGAGATCCTCGCCGGCGCCTTCGGCGACTACCTCAACCCGTCCGTCGTCGAGATTCTCGGCGTATCCGGCGAGGTTCAGGTCGAGAGCGGTCCGGCGTACGAACTCCCGGTAGCCCACCCCCTGCACGTCGCCAGAAACTAGGGCCGTCAATCTGGTCCGCTCGGCTTCATTCACGCCGCATGGTAACGCGATTTACGCCGGTCCGGTGGTATCGTTTCATGTGAGCGCGAACCTCATCACGATCCTCTCATGCACCTAGCCTCCCCCGGAGTTTCCGTTCCCTGATGCGCTTACGCCGCTGGCTGTTACCTGGGGCATTGCTGGCTCTATTCGCGGCCCTGGCACTCTTTCCGGTAACCGATTTTGGGCGCGAATGGCTGCTCGAGCGAGCGGTGGTGGCCCTCGAGGAGTTCGGCTACGACCTCGCCTATGGAGATGCAACGGGTAATCCCTGGCTGGGCGTCGAACTCACAGGCGCCACAGTCGCAGGGCCGGGAGTTCGGGCGGACGCCGGAACGGTGGCCGTCGACTACTTCCTGCCGTCGCTGATTACCGGTGAATTGCCTCTCTCGCTCGAGCTCGAGGGGCTGCGGGGGAGCATCGACCCAACCGCGTTCGACGCTGTTCCCGGCGGCGGCCGGAGATCGCCCATCGCACTGCAACTCCGTGAACTGAGCGTGCGCGACGTTGCCATGGAGATCGATGGCAGCCCCTGGACTCTGCCTTCACTCGACATCGAAGACGTGTCGGTTACTCGTAGCCAGGAAATGTTGAACTTCGAAGCAACCGTCCGGAGCAATGAGGGCGGGGCGCAACTGGCGGGAAAGATGCGGCTCTCGCCTTGGAGCCTGGACCTTGAAATACTCTCTGCCGATGCACGCCTGGCCCGGCACTGGTGGGACGGCGTCGACTCCGGGGTGGTTCAGGGAAGATTGGCTGCCGACGCCGGCGGCGTAGTAGCAGACGCAATGATCAATGGGGGAAGAGTTAGCTACCTCGGTTCGAGTGTAGGGGAGCTGGCGGGGCCGGTCCGCTACGACCGGGGCGTGATCAAAGGCGATCTGACCGGAGAGGCCCTCGGCGGACCGTTATCGGCCCATATCGAAGTAAATGTGCCGGCCGAGCACTGGCAGGGCAGTGCCCGCGGGCGACCCGAACTCGACGCGTTGGCCGCTTGGCTGGCTCGCAACAGCCTCTCTACCGACTTCCTCGACATCACCGGCAATGCCGACGTGGAACTCGAAGCATCCGGATGGAGCAGTGTTGCCCTCTCGGGCCACGGTTCGGGCGGCGGCAGCATACTAGAGCTTCCGCTTGACGATCTCTCCGCGACCTTCGAATACGACACCGCTGTCGGCGCGAACGTGCAGGCCGGCGGCGCGCTCGCGCAAGGCCCGGTGACCCTGATTCTCCGGCCACAAGCCGGCGTGCCGCAGATGCTCCTGAGGGCCAACGGAGTGGAGTTGACGGAAGGGTTGGCGGCAGGCTGGCAGGTATCGGCGTCGTTCGATCCGGATGGAGCGACAGGTGAAGGGGTCGCCAGCGTATATGGAGCTGTTGCCGGCCGGCCGGTGACTCTCGACGGCGACGCGCTACTGGACGAAGATGGTCTGCAGCTTTTCCTGACCGGGAGCGACGGCTTGGGCGCCGGAGGCGAAGGAGCGGCGGTGTTGTCCGAGGGCAACCTGGAGGGTCGACTTGCCGTGCAGCACTTGACGCTGCCCGGTCTCAGCGGTCCGCTCGATCTTGCCTTGCGGGCCGATGGTCCACTCGCGGCCCTCCCCCTGGAGCTCGAGGTAGCGGGCGCGGGGAGCGAGGGGCCGGCGGCGTACGGCATTCAAAGCGAGGCCGACTTTTCGGGTTCGCTGGAAGGAAGGTTGATCGAGGGCGAGGTGCGCGAGATCAGGGGGGCGCTGGGTCCGCTCTCGGTCAACGGAAACGTCGACCTGTCACCAATACGCGTGGAACTCGAGTATGATCTCGCCGGCGTTGAGCTGGCGAGCGACGGTCTTACTGGGTTTGATCTCTCGAACGTTGGCCTCACGGGCGCTGACACCACGAACACTGATCTCTCGAGTGCAGCGACAGCGGGAGCTGCCCAGGCCCAACTTGCCGCAAGCGGTTCGCTCAGCTATTCGGCGCAGGAGCTTCGTAGCGAGGCGCGTGTGCTGCTGGAGCGGCTTGCCGCCTTCGACGCCCAATTAGGGCCGCTGATACTGGATGTACAGGCCAACTGGAACGATGGGCCCGGTGGTAGTACCCGTACCGAATCTAGCGCGGACGAGATCGCCGGGGAGGCTGAGAACGGCGGCATCGAAATCGGCTTCGCCTCGGTCGCCGAGGGTGAGGCTGCCGTGGAAGCTGCCGGCGAGCCGCCCGGCGAAGCCGACACAGCAGCCGACACAGCAGCCAGCACAGCAGCCGACGCCCAGGCAGAACCGGTGATTGTCGGCAGCTTTGGCGCCGGCGGACTCCAACTGTCGCTCAATGATCCGCCGTTATCACTTTCTGGCGTATCTGTCTCCGTCACGGGCGGTCTGGCGTTACCCACGGAGGGACGGCTCGCGGCTGACGTAGTCGTCAGTTCTAGCGAGTTGCTAATTAGCATCGAGCCGACCGACGAAGGGCACGATCTCCGCTTGGCCGCGCAACCCGGACTCCAGCTGGGGCCAGTAACGCTCCGCCAACCGTTCGAAGCCTCTGGAGGGGTAAACCGCGAGCTCTCCAGCGGGCAGCTTACGGGCACCCTATCCGGACTCCCGTGGCGCGCCGAGTTCGAGCGCAACGAGTCGGAAGTGACGTTCGATTTTCTGGCCGGCAGCGCGGAGGAAGGAAGCGCGGAGGTAGGCAACGAGGCGGCCGACGCCGGGGAGCGCAGCGGTGGGGCCACTGCCGGGGAGAACTTCAACCTCGTCTTCGACGGCACAACCGGTAACTGGCGGGCCGCCGGGAACCTCGACCTCACTCCTTTCGCCGGCGCCTTTGATCTGCCGCTAACAGGGCGTGTGCAGGGAGATCTCGCGTACACACCCGAGGGCTTCACCGGGGATCTTTCGGCCGAGGGAAACGCCTCGGGAATGCCTGTCGAACTAAACATCCGCGCGAGTGGGCAGCGTTTCGACCTCAGCGGCAGGGCGGTTACCGCCGGGCTGCCTTGGCGGCTCGCGGGCGCCTCGCTCCTGGAAGGTGACGCAGTCCTCCCCACTCTCGAATCGACGACGCTTGAAGCGACATCGGAGTACGGCGCCGTAACCCTCCGGGGAAGTGAGCTGAGCGGTTCGGGGCAGCTGCCTACCGAGTTCGGACCGCTGTCGCTGGACAATGGAGGCTGGAGCCTGGAGGGTAGCCTGGCGTCCCGTCAGGCAGTGATTAGCACCTCTGGCAGCACGGCCACGGTGGCTTGGGGCGATGATATCCGGGCCCAAGGAGTTCAAGCGGGCGCCCGTGTTCGGGCCGACTTGCTCGAAGACTTCACCCTCTCGGGATTGCCTGGTCGCCTCGACGCCGAACTCGTCTGGAGCGCAGGAGGGCCTGGCGTGGGCAGTCCGGACGTCGATGAGGGGGTCGGGGCCGGGCAGGGCGATATCGCGGGCGAGGTGGTGCTCGCCGGACAACCGCTGGCTCTTTCGGGCGACCTCCAGGCGCTGCAGTTGAGCGGCAGCCTCGACGCCCTAGAGCTAAGCGGCGCACTGCTTGGTACGCCACTGATAAGAGGCACCCTTGCCATAGATGCCCGCATTCCGGTGGATGACCCGGCCGATGCCCAGGTGGGGTTCGAGTTGAACTCAGGCGAAGCTGCGCTCGCAGGAAGGGTAGCCGCCCGGGACGGCGCCTGGAGCGCGACAGTAGAAGGCTCTGGACTGCAAGCTAGCTACCGGGCGGGAAAATTGAGCGTGCAGGCTCAAGAGGCGCAGCTACACCCGTTCCTGGCACATCCGGCGATAAGCGGTGCGCTCGCCGCGGATGGCGCCCTCGTCCACGACGCCTTAGGCGGATGGCAAGGCGAGCTAACGCTCTCCTTGGGCGATCCGGCGCTTGCCGCGCAGTTGACCGGCACGGGGGAGTCGCTCTCGGTCACGACGCAGATAAGTGGCGCTCAGTACCAGGCGCAAGCTGCCGGAACACTCTTCCCCAGCCTCGACGTGGAGGTTAGTGGCCGTGCGGTCAGTGGCAGTGCGGTTAGTGGCAGTGCGCATGGCGACATATCGGCCGGTGTATCTGGGAGCGCAACCCAGGGTGGCGGCGTCGCGCTCGAGGGCACGGTAGCGGGAGATTTGTTGGCTCCGCGCTTCGAGGGGCGGCTGACCACCGACGAACTCGAGCTGGGGCCACTCGCGCTGCCCGCGCTGGCACTGGAGCTGGAGGGCGACGCCCAAAGCGGCCTAAGCGCGGTCGGCGAGGGTGTTTCTGTCACGGTCGGCCCAAGCGGCCTGTCCGGCAACCTCGATCTGCAACCGAAACTCGCCGGGCAGCCGCAGCGCCTGCAGGCCGCATTGTCGGGAACCATCGGCCATCCCCTGGTCGATCTCGATGTGAGCGGAACGCTGGTCAACGGTACCGCGCGCTTTGAAGGGGGCACCGGGCGTGCAAGCCTCGCGGTCGACCCGGAGCCATGGCTTCCGCAGCCGCTGACGAGCAGCGCGCCGGCTGAACTCGAGCTGACCCTCTCCGAAGCTGGGAGCTGGAACGGCGTCGTTGTTGCCCCCATTACGCTATCGGGCTCGCCCTTGGAACTCCATGCAAACTTGGAGGGAGAAGGCGTTTCCTATATTGGAAACGCCACGCTGTCGCACGCCCAGGGAAGACTGGTCGAGGCTTCAATCGCCGGCGAGGGTGATGACTGGCGCGCGAGCGTCGATCTGGCTCAAACGGAGCAGGCCGCTATTGCGGCGCTCCTGCCAGCTGCTGGAGAGTTACGGCCGGCCGGAACGCTACGGCTCTCGGGCAACCCGTTGGCGGTTGAAGTAGATGCCTCGATAACGGGCACGCTAGCCAGTCAACCGTTGAACCTGCGACTGACCGGGGACTCCAACGCCGGCGTACGCGTGACCGGGACCGCGGCCGGAGCAGAGGTGAGCGCCTTCGCTCAGGAGTCCGGCGCCGAGTTCGAGATCTCGGATGGCACGCGACTGGACGTGTCCGGTGCGGTGAACTGGGATGAGGCATTGCAGCTGACGTTGGACGGCACAGCGATAGGTCGGGCGTTGCTCGCGTCCGGTGAATACCACCCTGGCTCCGGCACTGGCATGCTCCGGGCGTCGCTGGGCGACACACGACTCGAACTGCAGGCCGAGTCCATCGACGGCGAAAGCGCAAGCGGAACGGCTATCGATCTTCACGTCACCAACGCCAACGCAGAAGGTAACGCCGGCACCTTCGATTTGCGGCTGGCAGGTCCCCTCACGCCCAGAGCCTCGTTAACCGGCACAGTCGAGGCGGCAATGCCTGGCGCCCCGGCGCCACTACGGGCCGCTATCGAACTGAACTTGTCGACTGGGGGCCGGCCAAACCTGCAGTTGACCGCCGACGGCCTGGCTTTACGGGTGCAGGAAGGGGACGCAGGTTGGCAGGCACGCCTCGACGGAGAGGGCGTTCTGGCGGGCCTCTTCGATACGGACGCCGCCCTTTCGTGGACGCAAGGAGACGGCTTTGGCGGAAGCGGCCACTTGCTGCTTCCGTTGGGTGCGCTCGATTCGCCGCTCCTAAAGACCCTGACGGAGTTGGGCCAGGATTCAGTCGACTCCGCGACGGGCGATCTCGCGGTCGAAGCGCTGCTGGAGGGTGACGGGAATCTTTTGGCAAGCCTGGCGCTTGCCGGTAGCCCGGTGACGGATGAGGTGGCCGGTGATTTTGAGGCCGCGAACCAACTGGCGACGGCCCAAGTGGTCCTGTCGGCTAGACCCTGGGAGGACCCTTCACTGGGCGGCGAGTTGCGCTTTGGCGCAGAGCTGGGTCAACTGTGGCTTCGGTACCCTGGGGAGCCGTTGGCCCTAACCGGCCGACTCGCCTTGGACGGAACCATCTTCGAACCTACGGCGAGCGGGCCGCTTGCCCTTGCCGGCGCCATCGACGGCGCGGGGACGCTCGAGTACGCGGGCGGCATCGGCTCGCTCGCGATCGAGGGCGATAGGTTGCTGTTTACCGCTAACGGGGAGCTGGACGGCCGGTTGGGCCTAGAGATCGAGACTCGTGGGCTTGAAATTGAGCCATTGTTGGGCCTGCTGTCGCCTATCGCCGGCGCCACCGGCGTCGATCTACGGGCGAACTTGCGTCGGGACGCCGGCGGCGAGTTGACCGGCGAGCTGAGCGACTTTCTGATCCGGAGCTCGCAGAGCACTATCAGCGGCAGCGCCCGTTTGAGAGATGGAGTGGACGCCCAGATCTCGCTCGATGTCGAGCTCGCCGACCTGCTACTCAACGCGTCCCTTAGCGCGCCCCTGCGAGGCACACTCGAAGGCTCGCTAGCCGGCTCCGTGCAGTTAGAGGCGACCGATCTCAGATCGTTGGCTGCCGGCACTCTGCGAGGCTCCTTGCGACTCGAGAATGCGCGCGTCGAGAATCCAGGGACCCCTGGAACCGGCGCCGGCCTTTCCGGTTCGTTGGAAGTTGCCGGAGTCGCCGGCGACCCACGCCTCCATCTCGCATTAAGCGCCAACGGGAGCGCCGCCGGTGATCTTCTGGTCGACGCCCAGCCGTCCCAGGGGCGCTTCGTCGTCAGCAGCGATCTGCGTTGGGGACCTCTGAGTACCGACCTCGAGATTACCGCCGCTCCAGCGAGTATCACCGCCTCGGGGCGAGTCGAGCTACCCGGCGGGGGGTTCTCGGTGTCGTCTTCTTCGCCCTCGGCGGGAACCGATATCGTGGCTCTGGAAGGCGAGGGGCGCTACCGTGACTGGCGCCTGGCTATCGACTCGGGCACGCTCGAACTCACGCTCGACGCCAACCTTGCCTCGTTGGGCGCTGGGGTGAGCGGCGTCGTGAGCGCCACTACCGGCACGGTCGGAGAGGGCGACGGGTGGCTTGGTGCAGAGGTTCGCGAGCTTAGCTGGGGAGGGGTGAGCCTGGGTGATATCCGGGTGACGAGCGAGTCACCGGGCGCGGAGATTCAAATCGAAGGGCAGAGCATCACCGCGACGGTAAGGCCAGCCGATGGCCTCTCCTGGAGCATCGAGCGACTTACGCTCGAGCTTCCCCAGGGGCTGCGACTAGACGCGAGCGGCAGTGGACGCGGCGCCGAGGGCAACGCCGAGCTTGTCGTTTCCGGTGAAGTTGCCGGTAGCGCGGCGTACCTGCCCTTGAGTGTCACACACAGCGAGAGCTCGGGCCTCACGATAGGCGGAACCGGTGAGGTGCTGGGCGGAACCGTACGGTTGAGCGCGAGTCTCGACACTGAATTTGGTTTGGGAAACGGCGACGCCACGTTCACGGGCTCAAGCAGCGAGGCGGCCTGGCAAGGCTCCCTCTCCGCCACCGGCCTCGAAATAGCCGGGGCCCAAACCGACCTCGAAGGAACCGTTAGCGGCCCTGCGGACGCTCCCACACTGGCCCTCGAGGGCAGCGCCAACGGTAGTTATTTCGACGTCACCGGAACCTCGCTGATCTCGATGGCGAGCCAGTCGTTGGATCTGCAAATCGACTCGCAGTTCCTGGACTCTCCGTTGAACGTGGACGCCACCCGGGGAACCTCCGCCCAGATCGTGCTCACCTCGGCCCAGCAGTCCCTGACTGTCGGCTTCGCCAGTCCCGGCAACGACGTCGGCTTGGGCGAGGCGGGGAGCGGCGCAGATCTATCCGGCTCCTTGAACTTGAATGTGGGCCCGCTGCGGCTGGCGCTGGCGGCGAGCGAGGCCACGGAATCCGCCGGCGAGGGAGGCCTGGCGCTGCAAATTACCGCGCCCGAACTTCCCGGCTTTACCCTTGCCACGACAATCACCGTGGCCGAACTCGCCGATCCAGCTCACCTGCTGGCGCAACCACTGGTGCTGACGGGCCGCAACGGCACGACCGGTGAAGCTCGTTTTGCGCTAACGCCACTATCGCTCTCACTGGAAGAGTTGGGTTACCGGAACGAGGAGTTGGCGCTGGAGGTGCGCGGCACGCTTGGACCCGGTGCTACTGCGGAACTATCCGGCGTAGCCCAATTGCTCCGTTCAGAAAGACCGCGTTCAGAAAGACCGCGTTCAGAAAGACCCCGGCTCCTACCGACGCTGCCCGTTGAGGCCGAGCTGCCCTTCGAACTGAGCGCCAACGGTGACGCCGTTTCGCTCGTCAGCAGCGGTGAGCTGGGCTGGGCCGAGCTTCACTACCAAATCGCAAGCGGCACGGCGAGCCTTGCCACCGCCCTCGAGTTCGGCGGCGGCACGGTTGAGGGCGAGGTCACCTTCTCCCCGGAAAGCGGTCCAAGTGGGCGCCTGCGGCTGAATGAACTGCCTCTCGTGGTGCTGGCTAACGAGGATCCGCTGCGGCTGAGCGGCACATTCGAGGTGACGCCACAGGACTTAGGGGTGGACGCTCAATTGAGGGGCGCAAGTGGCTCGCTAAGGGCCACGGGAGCCTGGGGCCTCGGTCTCCTCCTGCCCCAGGAGTTCGCGCCGCTGGGAGGCGCCACAAGGCGGCTCGACCTGCAACTCGGCACCTTCGATCTCACCACTGTGCCCTGGGTGGCGCGCCGGTTGCCCTACCTTAGCGCTCCCCTGAGCGGCTTTTTGCAGGTGCAGGGACAGCGGCTAGTGGGTCGGCTGGTAGCGCCCGACTTGGCGGTGGCGGGAGAACCGCTGCCGATCTCGGTCGACATCAGCGGGACCGCCGAGGAGCTTCTCCTGAGCACGGTCGTGGCCGACAGCCCCGTGCAACTGACTATCAACGCTCAAAGCGTGAGCGCCGTTGCCACTTTGGAGCGCTTCCCGCTTCATCAGTTGGCGCAGGCGGTCACCGGACCGTTGGACGTGAGTGCCGAGGTAACGGGGGTCGCCCGCCTGGTACTGCCCTGGGGCCAACTGCAGGGACTGGCCATCGAGGTGGCGACCGAGCTGATCCGCCTTGAGCGAGCCGACGTAGTCACGACCGGAAACGTGAGCCTGGCCTATGCCGACGGCGAACTCTCTGTCAATGAAGCAAGCTTTTCGGGAGCCGGGACCTGGCAGGCGCAGGGAACGGTGCGGCCCGACCTGCTCGACCTGAGGCTTTCGGCAACCGATGCCGACTTCGGACCGCTGCTGGGATTGGTGCCGCTCCTGGCGCAGTACGAAGTGGGTGCGAGAGGCTCGCTGGAGCTGAGGACCGAAGGCACCCTGGAAGAACCACTCGTCACGCTCACGAGTTCGAGTCTCGACTTCGAGATCGCCGGCACGAGTTACCGGCTCCAAGGTGGCGAGGCGACCTTGCGGGACGAGCAACTCGCACTATCCGCGAGTGTCGCCGGCCTCTCGCCGGTTACCGGGTTGGTGGAGGTGGAGGGCTCGGGCCAGGTCGAACTGGTGCCGATGAGGCTGGGCGACGCTCAGTTCACCGTACAGGGCAACGCGAATGTACCGGGTCTGGGTGAGGTCGAGGGCTTTATGGGCACAGTGCATTCGCAGCCCGGCGAACCTCTGCGGCTCGAGGGGACCGGGCGGCTCGGCGAGCCTTTCACGATCGAGGGCACATTGGTCCCGCTCGACCTGACACTAAACGGCAACGACCTGGCGATCCGACTACCCTATCTTCTGCTCGCCTCCGCCCAGGTGGACGCGAACGTGCGGCTTCGTTGGGAAGATGCCTTGCGCTTCTCCGGCTCGGTCGATGTGGACCAGGCGCTATTCGAGATGGGAATCCGACCACCGAGCACTCGCGAGCGCAGCGAACCGAATCCGGTCGCGAGCCGCTTCGTCTTCGAAAATGTGAGGATTCGGGCGCCCGCGAGGGTCCGTTTCATGGAGAACTTCGGTTCGGCCGAAACGTCGCTCGACCTCACCTTGGGGGGCACCGCTGCCGGGCCCACTCTCAACGGTACGGCGCAAGTCCTGCGCGGAACGATTCAGTTTTCGGGCAGAGACTTCCGCATCACCGAAGCGCAGGCCCGCTTCGATCCCTCTCGCGGCGTGCTGCCGGTGCTCGATGTCACCGCTGTAACCACGTTCGAAGTGGGACGAGTGTCCCCCTCGGGAGACACGGTTCGCTTCGTATCGCCGCAAAGTGAGAGCCGCTTCGAGGTGATACTCAGCTTCACAGGGGAGCTCGAGGCGACGCCGGGCGCCAGTCCTCCCTTCCGGCTCGATCTAGCTCCCGCACTCTCGTCGGAAGCGTTGATCCAAGAGGTGCGCGAGGACGGGAGTACAACGTCGCCAAGAGGCTTGAGCGAACCGGAACTCCTGTCGCTCATCACGCTGGGACGTCTCGAGCTCAACGCTCCCCTGGCAGGACAGGCCGGGCTCGCGACCGCAGTTGCCGAAGGCGCCATCGACACGGCCGTCGATCTGCTGTTCGTTTCCGAACTGCAAACCGCTCTGGCCGAGGCGTTGGATATCGACGTGGTGGAGATCAACACGACGGCGCTCTCGTCGATCTTCGGCAGGTCGAGCAGCGATCCATTCAGCGTCTCGTTGAGGCTCGGTGGCTACCTGAGTGACGAGGTCTTCGCTTCCTACCGCATAGGCACTTTCGACGACGTTCGCGGGCTCTACGCCCTCACCAACGAGGTAAACCTCAATTACGAGTTGGGACCGCTGGAACTCGACTTGGCCGGCCGGGTGAACTTCGAGGACACCGGAATACCCGAGCCCGATGCCGAACTGAGCGCCACGATTCGTTACGAGTTCGATGGCCTTACCGGTATCGAGGGCGGTGTCGACCTCTCCGATGAGAGACAGCAAGTGCGCTTTGGCGTGACCCTACGCTGGTAGCCGTGTGGCTCTGGTGTACCTCTAGCTTAGAGCAAGCACGGGGAGAGGACTCCCCTACTGCTATCATCGGGGGTCGAGGCCGGTTAGCGGCCGCGCCTCCACCAAACGCCATTTAGGAAGCAGGTAGTCGATGCGGGAGAACACCACCCAGGCACGGAGCACACTCGATTTAGGGGATGCCGAGCTGATTCACGATTCCGGTCCGGCCGCCCTATACGAATTCGCTCTCGCCCGGGGCGAGGCGAAGTTGGCCAAGCACGGACCGCTGGTGGTCGACACCGGCCGCTTCACAGGCCGCTCGCCTAAGGATAAGTACGTCGTGCAGGCCGGCACGGCTGCCGAGAAGATCGACTGGGGGGAGACGAATCAGCCCCTTAGCCAGGAGGCCTTCGCTGAACTCAAGGGCGACATGGAGAGCTTTGGGCGCGGCAAGAAGCTTTTCGTCCAGGACCTTTTCGTCGGGGCCGACCCGCGCTATCGGCGGTCGGTTCGAGTAATCACCGAGTACGCCTGGCACAGTCTTTTCGCCCAGAACCTCTTTATCCGGAGCAATGAGCGGCACGAGTCCCCCGACTGGACCGTGCTCGACCTGCCCTCCATGAAGGCGGACCCGGCGCGGCACGGCGTGAGCAGCGACACCGCCGTGGCGATGGATTTTGACGCCGGACTGGTTCTCATCGCCAACACCGAGTACGCCGGCGAGATCAAGAAGTCGATATTTTCTGCAATGAACTATGAGCTTCCCGCGTTGGGCGTCATGCCGATGCACTGCTCAGCGAATCACGGGTCCCACGACGACGTGGCGCTCTTCTTTGGCCTTTCGGGTACGGGTAAGACGACCTTGTCTTCGGATCCGTCGCGGATTCTAATCGGCGACGACGAGCACGGCTGGTCTAACGACGGCATCTTCAATTTCGAGGGGGGCTGCTACGCCAAGGTAATCGACTTGGACTCGCAGGCGGAACCGGAGATCTTCGCCACTACCCGGCGCTTCGGAACGATCCTCGAAAACGTCGGCCTGGACTGTAACAGCCGCGAGGTAGACCTAAAGGACAGGTCGCTGACCGAGAACACCCGGGCGGCCTACCCGGTCGACTTCATACCCAATGCGAGCGATACGGGTACCGCCGGACACCCCTCTGCTGTCGTGTTCCTCACCGCCGACGCTTTTGGAGTGCTGCCGCCTATCAGTAGGCTAGACATCCCAGCCGCGAAGTACCACTTCCTGTCGGGCTATACCGCCAAGGTCGCCGGCACGGAGCGCGGAGTTACCGAGCCGCAGGCGACCTTTAGCACCTGTTTCGGCGCTCCTTTCATGCCGCTCCATCCGAACCTCTACGCCGAGATGTTGGGCGCGCGACTCGAGCAGCACGACACCAGAGTGTGGCTGCTCAACACCGGTTGGACCGGTGGCCCGTACGGCACCGGTAGCCGCATCAAGCTCGCCTACACTCGCGCGATGGTAAATCATGCGCTCGAAGGGCGCCTCGACGATGTTCCCACGACGCGCGATCCGATATTCGGCTTCGCAGTTCCGCAAAGCTGCCCGGATATTCCGCAAGAGCTTCTCGATCCACGCCGCACTTGGGTCGACGGCGCCGTCTACGACGAGCAGGCGCGGCGCTTGGCGGGGATGTTCCGCGAGAACTTCAAGCGCTTCGAGGGGAAGGTGGCGGCCGAGGTAGCGGTGGCCGGTCCTACTGAGTGAGCCGAAACCGAGTTTACGAGACGTACAGCGTACGCGACGTACAAGGCAAAATAGGCGAGTGGGCGGGAAGAAGATC
>JBBDRD010000034.1:0-22226 GCA_040905665.1 Trueperaceae bacterium | reverse complement strand
TATCCGCCAACAGGTAATCGACGCAATCAACAGCGGAAAATCGAGCGGCGGCAAGCGAGCGGTGGGTGATAGCGGCAGCAACGAGGTGGTCTTCGAGGAGGCATGATCGTTACGTGAGGGGCAGTCAGATGTTGCAGCTGAACGAGTTGCTTGTCTACGCGTTGGGCGGCCAAGCCCCCCAACGATTCGTGGACCGGTTGGTGCGCTCACGGCATCTGTGGGACGACGAGTTCAAGCGCCGGCTGGAGGAACTCGCCTACGAGTTCCGCCCCGACCTAGCGGTGTGGGAGATCGAAACCAAGGATGATGGCGAGCTGGTCGAGCGGCGCACCGCCCCGGCTCTCGAACAGCTCGCTTTGCGTCACAAGCCGGATCGCCACTGATTGCTTCAGAACTGATCGTTTCAGAAACGAGAGCTTCGCTCGACAGAGGTTCGTTAGTGGCGCAAGCCACAAGGAGTCGGTGAGGTCGTGACGCAAGAAGGCGTAACCGTTACCATGAGCGCGAACGATGATGACGTGCCCTGGAGAGCGCCTCTGGCAGGCTGCGCCCACGGTACGGCCCACCCGGGAGTGAGTGCATGGTTATGCCGCAAACCTTGGCCAATTCCATCGACGACGAATCGAGCAGCAAGCTGAACGACTTCTCTCTCGCGGTTGCAACGACGAACGGAACCGGGAGTCAGACCGCAAACCTCACCCTCTTGAGGTCCTTCTTCAAAATGGGAATTCCGGTGCATGGAAAGAACATCTTTCCGTCGAACATCCAGGGGTTGCCCACCTGGTACCACATTCGGGTTAGTCGCGACGGGTACATCGCCCGGCGCGAGCCCGAGCTGCTGGTTGCCTTCAACCGCGCCACCGTGCGCGACGATGTCGCGACACTTCCGCCCGGTTCGGTGGTGCTCTGCAACAGCGACCTCAAGTATCGCTTCGAGCGAGACGACCTGATCACCTACGATATTCCTGTCAAGGCCCTTCTCGAGGGCGCCGAAGCGAAGGGGAAGCTACGCGATTACCTAGCCAACATGAGCTACGTGGGCGCCCTGGCTCAACTATTGGACATTCCCCTGGCGGTCGTCCAAGAGGCTCTGGGATATCACTTCGGGCGACGCCAGAAGCTGGTCGATTCGAACATGGCCGTCGTCGACAAAGCGTTCGAGTACGCCGCGAATGAGCTGGAAAAGTGCGACCCTTACCGGGTCGAGCCGATGAACGCCACCGAAGGCCTGATAATGATGACCGGCAACGAAGCAGGCGCACTAGGATCGGTATTCGGCGGCGTGAGTGTAGCGGCCTGGTACCCGATTACCCCATCCACTAGCTTCATCGACGCCCTCAAAAACTATCTGGCCGAATTGCGAACGGAGCCCGACGGCGGCGCCACCTACACGGTGGTTCAGGCCGAGGACGAACTAGCCGCTATCGGCATGGTGATCGGTGCCGGTTGGGCCGGCGCGCGAGCATTGACCGCCACTAGCGGACCGGGCATCTCGCTGATGTCGGAGTTCGCCGGACTAGGCTACTTCGCCGAGGTTCCTGCCGTCATCTGGGATATCCAGCGGGTAGGTCCGTCGACCGGCCTTCCCACCCGCACGAGTCAGGGCGACGTGTCGTTCGTCTATAACCTGGGCCATGGTGACACCAGGAACGTGATCCTCTTCCCGTCATCGATTGAGGAGTGTTTCGAGTTCGGGGTCGCCAGTTTGGACCTCGCCGAGCGGTTGCAAACACCGGTGTTCGTCCTCTCCGACCTCGATCTGGGAATGAACAACTGGATGGGCAGGCCCTTCGACTACCCGGCACGACCGATGGACCGCGGCAAGGTTATGAGCGCCGCCGAGATCGAGAAGCGCGGAAGCTTCTCTCGTTACCTGGACAGCGATGGGGACGGAATTCCCTACCGCTCCCTGCCCGGCAACAGCGACCCCCGCTCGGCATACCTTTCCCGTGGCACCGGGCACGACGAGCACGCTGTCTACAGCGAACGCCCAGCAGACTGGCATGCCAACGCCGAACGGTTGGCGCGGAAGTTCGACGGCGCCCGCGCACTCGTTCCCCAACCCGTGGTCGATGAGCCGGACGGCGCTACCTTGGGAATCCTCGCCTTCGGTTCCACCAGATACGCGATCGACGAGGCCAGGGATGCGTTGGCGGCTCAAGGTATCCCAACGGCTTTCCTGCGGCTTCGCGCACTTCCCATAAGCGACGAGACGAGAGCGTTCGTCGAACGCTACTCGAAAGTGGCGGTAATCGAGCTCAACCGAGACGGACAGCTTTGTGGGATCTTGCGGAACGAGTTACCCGAGCTTGCCGCCAGACTGGAGCCGGTCGCCTATCTCGACGGTATGCCGCTCACGGCCGAATGGGTAGCCGGCCGACTGGCCGGGCTAACGGAGGAAGATCACCATGGATAGGGCGCAAGCTATCAAATCGAACGCCATCGGGCTCGGCAAGGCCGACTACGGCGGCGCTCCCTCTACCCTCTGCGTCGGCTGTGGGCACAACTCGATCGCCAATCAAGTCATCCAGGTGGCCTATGAGCTGTCGCTCAAGCCCAATGAGATCATCAAACTCTCCGGGATCGGTTGCTCGAGCAAGTCTCCTGCCTACTTCCTGGGAATGTCTCACGGGTTCAACAGCCTCCACGGCCGCATGCCATCGCTGGGAACCGGTGCGCTGGTCGCAAATCACAGTCTGCGGGCAATCGGAGTATCGGGTGACGGCGACACCGGGTCGATAGGCTTGGGACAGTTCAAGCATCTGATTAGGCGCAATGTGCGCATGACTTACGTCGTGGAAAACAACGGTGTGTACGGCCTCACCAAGGGGCAGTTCTCGGCGACGGCCGAAGAGGGTCAGGAGCTCAAGTATGCGGGCCAGAACGAACTCCCCGCAATCGACATCTGCCTAGAGGCGATAACTGCGGGGTGCGGCTTCGTGGCGCGCAGCTTCGCGGGTGATGCCAAGCAGGTGCGCGAACTCCTCAAGGCGGCCCTAAGTCATCGCGGTACTGCCGTAATCGACATCATCAGCCCCTGCGTGGCATTCAACAATGACGACGCCTCGACCAAGAGCTACGGCTACGGCCGAGAAAACCAGCAACCGCTTCATGAGTTGGGTTTCGTCCCGATCGCCGAGGAGATCGTCCTCGAGGGGCATGATCCGGGTGAGGTACGCGTAGTCGAGTTACATGACGGTTCGCGGCTCACCCTCCGCAAGCTCGAGGAGGATTACGACAGCTCCAACCGTGTCGCGGCGATCGACCGCATTCTTCGTGCCCAGGAGGGGGACGAGTTCATCACCGGATTGCTCTACTACGACCCCGATCGACCAAACTTGGCGGAAGCGAGTCGACTCGTCGAGACTCCCCTCGCCGAGTTACCCGATGAGCGACTCCGCCCCTCGCGGGAAGCGTTGGCACACCTGATGGAGCGCTATAGCTGAATAGCCCGCGCCGCCGCCGAACAAGGCCGGATCGTTGTTTGGGGCGCGGCGCCATTCTCGCTAACAGCTCGACGCGCAGCGGACGCCTAGCCGCGAGCCAGGAAGTACAGGACCGCCAGCACCAGAACCACAATTACGGTAACGACTATCGCGACTCCAGGAACGTTGCGATTTCGCGGCGGGTTGTACTCGTTGACCTGAGGGTTGTCATCGCCCAGCCGTTCACGAGCCGGCGGCTCGGGATTGTAGTCGGGTTGGTCGTGCTGCGGTGGCGGCGGCTTCTGTTTCGCCATGGCTATCCCCCTCGGTCGAGTATTGACGTGGGGCGATGGCGGAACTGTGGTGGCAGCAGAATTGCCGCCAGGCCTTACCGAACGGTTACGGCCCGTCGGCGGGCGGTAATCACCTCTCCGACGATAGCCGCACGCGGGAAGGTGGGCTTGATCGTTTCCAGCAGCTCAGGGGCGCTTTCCGCACTCACGCTAAGCAGGAGGCCCCCGCTCGTCTGCGGATCCACCAAGCCCAGCCACTCGATTTCACTCACACTTCCGCGACCGTCGACGTCATCCTCCACGTAACGGCTGTTGCTGCCGTGGGCCCGAGTAACGATGCCGCGCTCGAGCGCGGCGGCGGCGTTCTCGAGCAACGGCATCGATCCCGCCTCCAAGAGGAGGGTTACGCCCGAACCGCGCGCCAGATGAAGGGCGTGTCCAAGTAATCCGAAGCCTGTTACATCGGTAGCGGCGTTGACCTTGGCGTGCAAGGCCTCGGGCAGGTCGAGCCGGTTGAGGAGCTTCATCGAGGCGACGGCCTCCGCCAGGTCGTCGACGCCCAGCTCGTCGTTCTTGAGTGCACCGCTTAGCGTCCCGGTACCGAGCGCCTTGGTGAGGAGCAGCAGGTCGCCCGGCCTCGCGCCGCGGTTGCTCCACATCTTCGTGCTGTCGACGAAACCGGTGACGCTAAAACCCAGCTTGAGAGTGTCGTCGTCGATCGAATGGCCTCCCACCAACAACGCCCCGGCGGCGTTGATCCTCTCGGTCGCGCCGGCCATCAGCTGGGTCAAGACCTCTCGTGGGAGGGTGGAGCCGGGAAAGGCAAGCACCGTCAGCGCCGAGAATGGCTGCCCGCCCATCGCGTACACGTCGGAAAGAGCGTTGGCGGCTGCAACCGCACCAAAATCGCGAGGATCATCGAGTACAGGAGTAAAAAAGTCGATCGTCTGCACCAGCGCCCGCTCCTCCGAGATTCGCCAGACGGCAGCGTCATCCAGGAAGTCGGTGCCCACCAACAGGTCGGGGTGCTCCTGGCGCGGCAGGCCGGCGAGAAGACCCGCGAGGCTGCCGGCTGACAACTTCGCCGCGCAGCCCCCGCGGTTGACTGTTTTAGTAAGCCTTACAGCAGCTGCCGGATCCAATTCGTGAGCTCCTCTTTCGTTCCCCTGGCGAGCAGCGGGCGTCCCATGCGCTCAACCGCTCGGTGGTAGAGCGGGTCGTAATACTCCTGTAGCAGCGGGCCGATAAACGGCTCGAGCGCCGCTGAGTCTCCCCAGTTACCCGCAGCAAGGACTTCATCCAGCACCCGGTAAAGCCGTTCTACCACTGCCCCTCCCAGCCGGCGACGCAAGCGAGAGACGGCTTCCTTCAGATCAAGGAAGGCCCTCTCGGGTCCCTGTTGGTAAGCCGGTTTGAGGATGTACTGATCGTGAATCCGCTGGATACGCTCCTGCCAGGGGGCGTCGAGCAGCAGTACCGGTCCCTGCGAGATTCGGCTGAACAGCGGCTCGGGTAGATGCACCGCACCGATCCGGCGCGACTCATCCTCGACCAGCAACGTGTCGCCCGAGTGGAGGACAACGTTGGCGGCCAGCTGGTTTTCGAAACTTTGCTGAGCCGGCTGTTCACCGATGTGCCCAAAGGCGCTGCCCCGATGATGAGCGATGCCCTCGAGGTCGAGGGCTAACAGCCGCGGGATTGCGGTCAACGACTCGAGCAGATCGGTCTTGCCGCTGCCGGTCATCCCCGTCAACGTGAGCACCTGGCGCCCTTCGAGCGAGCTGAGAAACTCTGCCAGCAGGTACGCCCGCAGCGCCTTGTAACCGCCCGCGACGCGGGGCGCGGGGTTTTCGCCCAGATACGACTGCGCAATTTGCGATCGCAGCCCGCCGCGCCAGCAGGCGATCGCCGTGGGTCCCTTCGCACAGTATTCGCGCCACCGAGCTACGCGGCCTGCCATGGCCATTCGGGTGAGTTCGAGGCCCAGCTTCACCGCCGCTTCCTGACCGGCCCCTTTGTAGGCGATGCCCACCTGGCGGCGCTCGTCGTCCTCGAGAATGGGAATGTTGACAGCGTGGGGCAGCTGGCCTCTCGCTACCTCGACAGGCGCCCGAACGTCGAGCACGGTGAAGCGAGCCCGTCGCCCGGCGGGCGGAAATACATCCGCGGCTGTTATCAGCGGCGCCACTGGGGAGTTCACGGGCGGTACCGCCTTGGGAGCCAGAACTTCACGCGCCCTCGCTCAAGGGAACCTGCAGCCGCACGGCGGCAAGCCGATCGAGAGGTCCCGGTTCGCTTTTCATCTTCTCAGCGTAGCCCGTGGCGTCCGTTGCGCTGGTATGGCGAATGATCCTGCTCGGGAAAAAGTTCGCGCCTGCCGGGTCCTTAGACAACTAGAATGACCACCAATAGAATCACCACCAATAGGAGCAACTGGGGCGGGCGGTGCTCGAAGAGGAGGTAGGCCGTGGCGTACCGGATATTGGCGCTCGACGGGGGAGGTATGCGTGGACTCATCACAGTCCTGATGCTCGAGCGCCTCCAGTCGGAAGTACCCGACCTCCTCCCGCGGATCGATCTCGTGGCCGGCACATCCACTGGCGGCCTGATAGCGCTCGGCATCGCCGCTGGGCTGCCTCTCGGCGGCATTCGCAGGCTCTACGAGCAGGAGGGGCCGCGGATCTTCGCCGATTCGCCATTCGACGATCTGGCGGACCTGGGCCGACTGGTGGGGGCCGATTACGCTTCGAGCGGCCTCGAGGCGGTGCTTCGGGAACTGTTTGGCGACCGCACCCTGGCGGATCTGAAGAAACGCATTCTACTGCCGACGTTCGATCTCGACAGCGGTGACGATTCGCGCCATGGTGGTCCCAGCTCCTCGCGGCGCCGCTGGAAGGCCAAGATCATGCACAACTTTCCCGGGATCGACAGCGACGGCGAAGTACCTGCGTGGCGAGCGGGGATGCGAACCAGCGCCGCTCCGATCTACTTCCCCTCTTCCGACGGGTTCATCGACGGTGCGGTGGTAGCGGCCAATCCCGCTGTGTGCGCCGTTGCCCAGACGCAAGACCGGCGTTCGTTCGACATGCCTCCCGGATTGGGGGAGATCCGCCTGTTGTCGCTCGGCTGCGGTGAGGTCGCGCAGTTCCTCCCCGGCGAGCGGCACGATTGGGGTGTGCTTCAGTGGGGGAAGCCGCTGGTCGACATCGTCATGAGCGGCACGGTGGATGTCGCAACCTATCAATGCCGGAGTTTTTTGGGGGAGAGGTTTTGGCGTCTCTCGCCGCAGCTCGAGCGGCAGGACCGGCTGCAACTCGATAGTCACTCCCCTTGGGCGCTCCAGCGCATGAGGCAGATCGCGGCTCGTATTCCTATCGAAGGGGCCGTTAGCTGGTTGGAAAGGTTCTGGTAGCAGCCCGCTCGATCATTGGCCCGCTCAGATAGGCGCCAGTATTCCCCTTGGTCCACGGCCGTGACGCCATACGATCGCTATCATCAGCGCCGTCACATAATGGAACAGCGGAAGGCCGAGCGCGCAGGTCGTCCCAAGTAGCCCGTAGATGACCAGCTGCGTGCCCATATTCTGTGTCGTCATCGTCCCCCCGACAAGATCAGCTATCCCTAGTATGCGGTTCCCATTGCCGCTGACGCAGTAGCCGGTCACGCCATCCTTTGCCTATATTCTTGCCCCATACGCCTGGGACCTTTCGGCTTTGGCATGCACGGTCCTAAACGATGTGCCTATAGCGATCCGCCTATAGCGATGATGCACTGGATAGTCGTCGTGGGCTGTACATTCGTCGTTGGTCCATCGCCGTGGGGTGTGACGAAGGTACCTGTGGCGGCAGATGCGGTATCCACGGCGGCGAAGGGGGAGCATGATGGTGCCGAGTTCGTCTGCCGGCAAGCGAAGCAGATTGTGGTAAGGCGATAGAGCTCACGTCCAGCGGGGCCGGATTTTAGCTAGGGCAGGGGGAAGCGGGGATCTTGAGGGCAGCAAAGGTAAAACTCATTCGATTGCCGTTTCTGATTCCACGTTGGGCGGCGGCGCAGGTGCTGGTTCCGCGGCGGATCTTCGTTCGGCGCGACACGCAGCTGACTCGGCGGTTACTCGCTCACGAACTCGTGCATGTCGAGCAGCTCAAGAGCATGGGCATCCTTCGTTACTGGTGGTGCTACCTGGTGCTCCTGATGCGTTGTGGCTACAGGGAACATCCGATGGAACTTGATGCCATCGTCCGCGCGGCCGAGCCGTTCTTTCTCGATTGGGCGGCTGCACTTCTCGCCGTTACAGAACGAGAAAGAACTTCGGCTGCTCGCCTGTCGCCGCAGCGTCCGGTGGACTTCAGCTAGCTTTGGGGGCATCTGAAGTCTTCCGGCTGAGTTCGGGGCCGGGCAGATGAAAGTAGAAGGTCGCTCCCGCGTCGGGAACACCTTGACCCCACACCCTGCCCTTATGGCGACTGATCACGCGCTGTACCGTTCCCAACCCGATACCCGATCCCTCGAAGCGTGACGGGTGATGAATCCTCTGGAACGGGCTGAAGAGCTTATCTACATACTTCATGTCAAAGCCGGCGCCATTGTCCCTCACGAAGAAAGTAGAGTTCTCGCTACCCTCGAGCCGCCCGAATTCAATTATCGCCGGTTCCCGCTGCCGAGTGAACTTCCAGGCGTTGCTCAGCACGTTCTGCAGGGCGATGCGCATTAGCTTCTCGTCGACGTGCATGATGACGCCGGGATGTACGTTGAACTCCACATTTCGTTCCGGTTCGAGTTCACGCAACTCGTCGACGATCTCCTGCGCCATCTGTCCAAGGTCGACAGGCGACAGATGGAGTTCCGCCAATGAGATGTGGGAAAGCATCAACAGCGCGTCGATTATTTCACCCATTCGCTGGGCTCCGGTGCGGATCCGATTGACGTAGTGGGTGGCGGCCTCGTCGAGGTCGCGGCCGTAATCTTCGAGTAGCGCCTGGCTAAAACCGTCTATTCCCCTGAGTGGCGCCCGCAGGTCGTGACTCGCGCTGTAGGTGAACGCCTCCAGCTCCTTGTTGACCGAGCTCAGGGCCTCGGTTCGTTCCGCAACGCGGTCCTCCAACTCCTTCTGGATCCTTCGCAACTCCTCCTCGTTACGCTTCCTCTCGCTTACGTCACGAGCGGTGAGTGACACGGCAATCACCTCGCCGCTCTCGTCTCGGACAGGTGCGAGGGTTACTTCGGCAAAGAACGTCTCGCCACCATCTTCAAGGCACTCCACCTCCCGCTGCACCACCGGCGAGCCGCGTAATGCTCTCGCGAGCCATACACGCATCGATTCCCTTTCGCCGGGCGATACCAGCTCTTCAACGCGCAGGTTCCCCGCCGCTTCGGAGGAACGGCCGAACAACTCGACAGCGCCCGTATTCCAGCTGGCTATGCGCCCAGAAGGGTCGAGCGACACGATGGCGTCCTGCGCGTGCTCGAGAATTGCCGCTAAGTACTTGTCGGAGATGACCAGCTTGCGGTACTCCGAACTGTCACGAGGTGGGCGCTCGCTGCTCAAGCGCAGATTGATGGCGTCGAGGCTGGTGCGAAGCTGCCGCCGCTGTCTGCTGGTTTTCGCAGCGGCCGACAGTGCTTCGGATATCGCTTCCGGATTCGGCTCGACGATTGACCAGTACGTCCCGATCATGGGGGCAAGCGACATCGCAAGGCGGAACTGAGCGAGATGCGGCTTCTCCACCAGAAAGATGATCTGTGAAAGCGGAGTCTTCCGGTACACCTGCCGGGCAAGGCGCAGCTGTGACGGAGTGTCGCTACCGATGACCACCACCTCCGGCGCGCCCTCACCCTCTGATTGCTTACGAATGCACTCCTCCGCCCGCTCGGGGGAACAAAAGTCGATTCGTAAGTCCACGTTGGGCAGCGGATCATTCGGCGTTTCGCCAGCTCGCTCCCCCTGGGGAGTCAGCCAAAGTACCCGCTCGTTAGCCACCGACTACGGTCAGATTACCGGCAGGCCGAGTACGGCCCGTCCGGTCCACAAGCGGAGCAGGTCTGTGGTGGGGGACATTATCTGACTGGCGCGCGCATCTCTGAGCAGGCGAGCGAGCTTGCCGTTCTCCCGGTATTCGATCCCGCCGCCCAGGCTCATCGCTTCGTTCGCCACTTCGATTACCGTGTTATCCACCTCGGCCTTAGCCGAGAGGATCGCCGGCAGCGCCCTTACGTCGGACTCATCGCCTAACTGAGCCGCGTAGTAGAGGAACTGCCGGGTACGTTCCACATTCGCCCACAGCGTGGCTACCTTCGTTTGGATGATCGGTGAATCGGCGAGCGACTCGCCGCTGTGCGAAAAGCGCCGTGATCGCACATGACCGATCGCCTCATCGAGCGCCGCCTGGGCGATGCCCAAATAGGCGCCCGCCATGGCCATGATGAAGTAGGGGACGACGACCTCGAACATGTACCACATCTGATCACCCTCGGCGCCCAGCAGGTTTCGGGCATCAACGCGGGCACCTTCCAGCGAGAGACCGCGCGAAGAGTTCCCCCGCATGCCAAAGCCGTTCCACGGCTCGAGCCACCTCATCCCCTCGGTACCTCGTTCGAGCGCCAGCAGGTTGAATTCGCCGGGCGCAGCGTCTCCGGTCGTGGTCATTGTCGAGATCACGTAGGAGTCGGCGCGAGACCCGCTGGTCACGAACTGTTTTTGTCCATGCACCACGTAGTCGTTCCCGTCTCGTTCGAGCTTCGTCTCGGTGAGGTACAGGTGCGAGCCGGTACCTCTCTCCGCGACCCCCAAGCTGGTTACATGCTCGCCCCGAGCGATGGGCACAAGGAAGCGCTCCTCGTGATCAGGAGTAGCTTTTGCCGCGAGTACCGCGGTGGCGACGTTGTGCATCCCAAAGCAGAGGCCCGAGGACGAGCAGGCGGCGGCGACAGCTTCGGTGACCAGCAACAGCCCGGTGAGTCCCTGTCCGTGCCCACCCAGCCTGACAGGTACGTGAAGGCCAAGCAGGCCGGCCTGGGCCAATGCCTGCATGGTGGCCTCGGGCCACTGAGCGTCGGCATCTACCTGCGCTGCGTTGGGCGCCGCGACTTCGATCGCAACTGTTTCGGCTCTCTCCCGGAGAGTACGCAATCGTTCGGATTCGGCATATGCGATGCTCACGAGCGTCATTATGACCCACGTTCGTCGCCATTCCTTTCGATTTAAACAGTCGATGGCCGGCGGATCGAGTTGCGGCTCATAAATCAGGCGTCACTAAGCCGGAATCGAGCAAGTCATCTCCCCGTACTTCGACCCGAGTCAAGTCTCAGTCGACCAGGGTGCAACTAGAGGGTGGCGGCTGATCCCGGGCGAGCCCGCGCATCCAGGCGATCGATTCCTCGAAGGCCGCCGGCCGCGTTTCACGGTGCCTCACACCAGGATAGTTGAGGTACAGCACCGTGCTGCCCTCCTCGCACAGCGCCCGCACGAAATTGTTCTGAGTGGACGTCCATACGATCACGTCGTGCTCCCCCTGCACCACCATCGCCGGCACGCCGTGACCGGAGAGTCCGGTCCGGTTCACATCCAAGATGCGTGCGATCGAAGGAAAATCCTGCTCGAGCCGATGTCCATACAGGGAGGAGTAGAACTCCGGCGCGTAGAGCTTGCTACCGTCGAAGGGGTAGTACAGCTGCACCTGGTCCACGCACAGTTGGCCGGCCGCCTGCTCGAGCCCCGGCAGCCAGCGGTCGGCCAGCAGGTCGGCCGGATCGAAGCGCTCCTCGCCGTAGTCCTGCCGGTACGACATAGCAATGTAAGGGGCGTAGAAGGGTCCTTCGCGCAACAGGCTTTCGACGTCGGTAGTAGCACCAAAGCCCAGTAGGCCGCTTAACTCGAGCTCGGGAGCGTACGACTCGAGATAGTCGGCGGCGGCGAAGGCGGCGTGACCGCCTTGTGAGTATCCGCCCAGGAAGACGTCGCGCTCCGTCTGAGGCGACGCCCCCTGACGCTGGTAGAAATGCTCTACCGCCCGTACGGCGTCGAGCATCACGTTGGCCTCGGCTTGAGCATTGAAGTAAGATTGCGTCCGGTCCGGATCGTTGAAGCCCAGATAGTCTGGGATTATTGCCGTGAAGCCGCGCCCGGCGTAGGCCAGGAGGTATGCCCGGTACTCACCAAGCGGGTGCGGGTAGGCGGCTTCCTGCGTCGGCGCGCACGCATTCGCAATTCCCGTGGTGCCCGAACCGAACACGTAAAGGGGCCGCTCCGCCGGCAGGCTGAGGACCGGCACGAACAATTGGGCGTACACCTCGGTAGGCTCGCCGTCCAGGCCGGTCGTGGAGTAGCGGATCCGGTAGCTGGCCACGGAGTTCTCGATGATCGGCGGTCCATGGCCACCAAAGAGTTGCGTGGCTAGTCGCTGGATCTCGAACGGTTCGGTCGTGCCCTCGGCTATGACGTCGATGAGCGTGCCGGGCTCTGGTGTTGTTTGGGACGTCTGCTGAGCTGCGCTCCAATGGAACGCCAGAAACAGGAATATCGCAATCAGGGTTGGGTACCGGGGCATCGGGCTCCTTTCATCGTTGCCTATGGCTGAGCCGGAACGTCAGCGCAATCCGAGGGGGCCGGCCGACCCGAGGACAGGTCTCGCATCCAGCCGATGGCGTCGCGAAACCCTATGTAGCGAGTCTCATGCCGGGTGCGCAGGTAGTTAGGGTAACGAACCGGGCTCCCGTCCTCGCAGAGTCTCGCTACGAAATCGTGCTGCGACTCGATGTGTACCACCGGATCATCGACACCCTGCAGGATTATCGCCGGCAGGCCGTGGCCGGCTAAGCCGGCGTCGTTCTCGGCGAAGAGCTCGGCCACCCTGGGGAACTCTCTCGCTAGAGTCTCGTTTCGCAGGGCCGCGGTGAACTCCGGCCGAAAGAGGGTGTCGGGGCCGGCTGGGTAGTAGCTCTGCGCCCCCAGGATGCAGAGCCGTTCGGCGTCGCTCTCCAGTCGCGAAAGGTAAGGCTCTGTAAGGATCGCCGCGGGATCGATTCGATCAGGCTGAAAGGTTGCGTAGCTGTGTAGCACCCAGGGGGCCACGAAGGTGAACTCGAGGAACAGCGACGACATGATAGTAGTTGGCCCAAAACCAACTACACCCGCCAGCGCAGTCTCGGGAGCGTACCGAGCGTGGAGGTCGGCCGCGGCGAAAGCGGCATGGCCGCCTTGCGAGTAACCGGCCACGAAAGCGGGGAGCGGTTCAGCCGACACGCCGAGCTGTTCGAGGGCGCTGCTCGTCGCGCGGATCCCATCGAGGAGGGCTCGTCCCTCGGCAATACGGTCGAAGTAGGGCTGAATGGTCCCAACGTCGAAGAAGCCCATGTAGTTGGGCATGAGCGCCACGAAGCCCTGGCCGGCGAAGGCCAACGTGTATGCGTTGTAGGTTTCGAAGCTGCCATTCTCGACGAAGGGTCGCGAGGGTGCGCAGGCTTCCACGAGACCGGTGGATCCCGGGGCGAAGACAAGCAAGTTAGCCGGGTCGGCGATCTGCTGCGGCACGAAGAGTTGCGCCGTGATTTCCGCCGGTTCACCATTGGGCCAGGTGCTCCGGTAACGAATAACATAGGTATCAACGGCCGTGGCAGCCGACGGCGCCGCTTCCCCGTTGGTTCGGAAACGGCCGCCCACCCGCGCATCTACCTGCCCCCCCGACAACGTGCCCGTGTCGCTGACCTCGAGCAGGGCCCCGGGCTGAGCGAGCGACCAGCCGGCCAGCAGAAGCAGCAACCAGGGCAGAGGCGGCAATAGCAGTGCCAGTCGATACTTCAGCAGGAAATAACCTTCTATCACGGACTTTCCTCTCTAGTCTGCCAGCGTTCGCTCAAATATCGTTCCGGAATCTCCCAAACCACCAGCTCCGGTGGGGAGCTGCGATAGGCCTCTCCTTCCAGATAGTCCAACATGGGGAGGTAGGGTCCCCGTCCCTGCTCGGCCGCCATGAGAATGTCGCTCCCGAGCGTTTGGCGCAGATACCCGGCGAAGTTCCAGCGGTCATCCTCACTGTAGGAGGTTCCCACCAACGCGACAGGGAGCTGAACCGCAGCGAAGAGGTCATTATTGGTGGGCGTAGCGCGCAATTCGGTGTCGACGGGGGCGAGAAGATCGTCGGCAGGTCCGATCGTTTCGTAGAGCGGACCCAAAGGGAGGAACTGGGTGAGGTCACCACGGTACGGTGCCGGCTCGCCACGATCGGTGACGAAAGCTGTTTCATTGAGCCATGGGAAGGGGCCCAGCATCGACACCTCATCGGCGACCTCTCGAGCTGCGATTCTCGCGCCATAAGGGGTCCAGTGGGTATCGGTCCGCAGAAAGACGGCGCGGGAGTCCTTGGCCCGCTCGAGCGCGGGCAACAGGTTGACTATCGGTACCCCAAGCTCCTGCAGTCCGGTGAGGGCTTGCTCGTAGCGAGCACTTGGCCCCTCGGGCAAGGTGTAACGACCCAGATGCTCGGGGTAGATACGGGCTTTGGCGGGCAGCAGGACAACGACGAGCTGCACGCCCTGCTCGGCGAGGCGCTCCTGTACGGCGGCAACGTCGGTCAGATTGGAGGCTAGGTCCGCGGTCGCCTCGTCCTCTCGGGCCGGAAACTCGAACTCTTCGCGCGAGAAGAGCCAATCGTTACTGCCTACCAGAAGGCCGGGTCGGCCTTGTGAGAAAAGGGTGTACTCGATTGCTCCCCACAGGTGCGTAGCCGGCTCAAACAGCGCCGATTCGCTCTCGAACGCCTCCTGATAGGCAACCGCCCAGCGGCCGTTTAGTAGCGGCTCATTTGGCGAGGCAAACAGCGCCGGATTGGTGAGCGAGAGAATAAGGCTGAGCGCCAGAAACAGTGCCATGAAGATGCCCGGCGTCCAATGGAAGGGTCTGTCGGTTTGCTGCTCCATCAGAACTGGAAGTAGAGAAAGGGAGAAAAAGAGTCGGAAACCGTCCTGAGCACACCCAGGAGAAAGACCGGAACGATGGTTAGCGTCGCCGGCACAGCCGCCCGCCCCGTTGCCGGGGACAAGCGTGTGCCACCCGCTGTCCTTTGAATCATCGGTGGTAGCCAGACGATCAGACCGCCTGCCACGAGGGCAGCGATCGAGCTGAGCGGAATCTGCCAGCCCAGCTCGGGGGTGAGCGCGAGACCGTTGAAGCCCGCCAACCCCCCATACATCGCCAAGGCGCCCACGAAGCTCTCTGCCCTAAAGGTGACCCAACCGAGGGTGACGAACAGGAAGGTACGGGTGACAGCCAGCGGAGAGGGAAGACGCAAGCGATTGTCGCGCTCGCCCAGCAACCGCTCCGCCACCAGCAGGCCGCCGTGCCAGGCGCCCCATACGACAAAGGTCCAGGCGGCGCCGTGCCAAAGGCCGCCCAGCAGCATCACGAGGGCTAGATTGACGTAGGTGCGGCGCCGACCGCGTCGATTGCCGCCCAGGGGGATGTAGAGATAGTCACGAAGCCAGCGTGACAAGGAGATGTGCCAGCGCTGCCAGAACTCGGTAATCGTGCGGCTGCGGTACGGCATGGCGAAGTTCTCCAGTAGGCGCAGTCCCATCATCCGGGCCAGGCCGATGGCCATGTCGCTATAGCCCGAGAAGTCGAAGAACAGCTGGACCGAGAAGGCGAATGCGCCGAGGGCGGCTTCCGCCATGGTCGGCTGCGAAAGAGCGAAGGCCGCGTCGGCAAGCGGCGCGACCATGTCGGCGACCAGTACCTTTTTGCTGAACCCCACCATGAATCGCTGCGCGCCCAGGCCGAAGTCGCCAAAGCTGGCCACGGGGCGCTGTAGCTGCGGGCCCAGCTCCTTGAAGCGCACGATCGGCCCGGCTATCAGCTGGGGAAACAGGGCAATGTAGGCCGCCATGTCGACGAATCTCATCGTTCCACTGGCGTCTCCACGGTAGACGTCGATGAGGTAGCTGACGCTCTGGAAGACGTAGAAGGAGATGCCTATTGGCAGAATCACCTGCCACGTACCCAGCGGGCCACCGCCTAGGCTCTGCAACAGGGAGTTGAGGCTGTCTATTCCGAAGTTGAAGTACTTGAAGTAGGCGAGGGTGGCGATGTTGCCGGTTACACCTATCGCCAATAACGCCCTGGTGCCGGCCGACGGAGGTTCGCTGCGTGCCACCAGCACCTTGCCGATGAGGTAGGTGAAGAGGGTCGTGGCGATGAAGAGCGCCAAGAAGTCGACTCGCCACCAGCCATAAAAAGCGTAGGAGGCGAGCAGCATCCAAGTGGTGCGGCGCGAGGGGGGCAGCAGGTGGTAGACCGCTAGGAACAGCGGCAGGAAGAGGAAGAGAAATATGCTGCTGGTGAAGACCATGGGCCGGACGCCTCAGCGTTCCGCGCCGGCCTGATCGTAAATTATCTGAGGGTCCGAACCTGTGGGCAGAACGATTACCGAGTGCGCTTCTCCACGCCGGTAGAGCCGGCGCTCGAGGGTCGTCAGCGGCTCATCGCCACGGTAGACAGCCAGCTCGACCTCGGCTTCGCTGATAGTGACGCTCGATGCGGAGTCAGGGGATACAGCGCTCAAGACTTCGGTCCCGTCGCTCGTTTGCACTGTGAGTGCTTCGGAGGTGAGGTTGTAGAGGGTGAGCAGGCCGCGGGAGATGTCACGGAGCGGAGTATCGGCCAGCACCAGGATCCTGTCCGGAAGGACGACCAAGGTGGTGAAGCTCTCCGGCTGGGTGGTGAGGCTTAGCTCTTGGCCGCCGATGAGGGCTGAATGATCGCCCGGTGGGACCTGCCGGTAACGCGAAACCTGTGCGAAGGGGAGGGGCTCCCACCCGCTTCCCGCGACGGTAGGCGCTATCGGCTCGCCGTCTGAGGCGTTGATGATCCGCACGTATGAGGTGTTGCGAGGTGCTTCGGGACCGTAGAGGCCGCCCTGGGCCGAAGACGGGGCCGGGCCGAACATAAGCAAGAGCGCGATAAGGAAAATCGCGAAAGGTCGCACTGTCCATCTCTCCGGCCGGTCTTCGACCGTCCAATACGAAGAGCCGATTCCGATCGCTCGTGGCATTTGCTTGTCCTCCATGGCTGCCGCGCCCCCCTGATGCTCTTCCTTTGAGTTTACCGCAGCCTTAACTCGCCTCCGTGAACGGCGCCACGCCGGCGAGCGCGACCTCCTTCATCAACCGGCCATCGAAGTTCTGTAAGAGGCGGTCCTCCGCAGCCAAAGAGAGAGGGCGAACGGCCGTAACCGTTCGCCCTCTTGGAGTAGGTCCGGATGCGTCCGGGCCGGTCTTTGGGTATCGATCAGGCTCGCATCGCCCGCTTGTTGACCCCACTCTCGGCAATTTTCGTGAGCTGTTTGTCGGTTCGCTCCTCTTCATCAAGCGTCTCCTTGAGAAGCTTGAGTGCTTTGTCGTGGCCTAGCTCCTGAGCGTAGGTGCAAATCGACCCGTAACTTGCAATTTCGTAGTGTTCGACTTTTTGGGCCGCGGCGATGAGCGCTGCGTCCAATGCGTCACCAGATCCGCCCTCCTGCATGATCTGCTCGCCTTCCTTGATGAGGCCCTTCATCGCTTCGCAGGTCTTGCCCTTGAGGTCCATCCCCATTTCGTCGCCAATTCGACTGAGCCTGTCTAGCTGCTCGCGCGTCGTTTCCAGATGGTTCTCGAAGGCGTCCTTGAGTTCCTTCGCGGACGCTTTATCCGCCATCTTGGGCAGTGCGCTCGTCAACTGCTGCTCGGCGCTGTGAAGGTCCATAAGCTGATCCTTGAAAACGTCTTCCAGGCTATTGAGTTTCATCATTTCCCCCTTTTTAGCTTGCAGATACTCCGTGGCTTGCTGCCTTGGGCCGCTGCGATTTGCTTTGCGTCGCTTGGGCCGCATCCAAAAATAGCGCGTAATCGGCCGCCGGTCTGGTTGCTCGGCCATATTCTCAATACGTTATCGCTCGTGTAAACGGGGTCGTCAGCAGGTCAACGGGCCGCTTATTGCTCTACTTTTGCTCTAGTGCCGGCGCAGTCTCGTGCTCCAGCTCCTCACCGTGCTCCTGGGAGCCCACCGGTGCCGGGGCGGGCGCCAGGCGCCCTTTGGCGCGGCTCAGGTAGAGCGCACTGTTTATCAGGCCTATATGGGTGAATCCCTGCGGGAAGTTCCCCAGGAACGCTCCGGTCTTGGTGTCGAACTCCTCGGCGTAGAGTCCTACGCGATTGGCGCGGCGCAGCATCCGCTCGAACAATTCCAGCGCTTCCTCGAGCCTGCCGGAGAGTGCCAGCACATCGATGAGCCAGAAGGTGGTGAGCCCGAAGGCGCCCTCCCCGCCGGGCAGGCCATCTTTGGCGTGGTACCGGTACACGACCCCTTCCGAGGTGAGTTCCTCGAGCGTCCGTTCGAGGGTGTTCCGTACTCGAGGGTCGTCGAATGGCAGGAAGCCCATCACCGGTATGAGCAGGTTGGAGGCGTCCAGAGAATTGGAACCGAACGATTGCACGAAGGACTGCCTGTCCTCGTTGTAGCCCTTCTCCAGGACCACCTGCCTGATCTCTTCTCGCTCCCGCTGCCAGCGGCCAACGTCCCCTTGCAACCCGTGCCGCTTCGCCAGGGACAGCGCGCGGTCGAGTGCTACCCAGCACATCACCTTGGAGTACACGAAGTGCTGAGGGCCGCCGCGCACTTCCCAGATGCCGGAGTCGGGTTCCCGCCACACCTCGGCGGCCCTGTCGGCGACTCTGGCCAAGAAGGCACGGAGAGAGTCATCCAGAGTTCCGCCGAAGCGAACGAACTCGTATGCCGAGGCGAGAAGTTCGCCGTAAATGTCGTGCTGCTGCTGATCCGCGGCGGCATTGCCGATCCGTACCGGTTTTGAACGGCGGTATCCCTCGAGGTGGTCGAGGTGAAACTCCTTCAGGTCGGCTTCGCCGTGCAAGCCGTACATTATCTGCAGATCGAGCGGGTCTTCGCCCTGGGTCATGGCCATGCGTTCGGTCCACTCCAGAAAGTCCAGCGCCTCGGCCCTGTGCCCTAGTGAGAACAGGGCTTGCGCAGTGAAGGCCGAGTCACGAATCCAGCAGTAGCGATAGTCCCAGTTGCGCACTCCGCCGATCTGCTCCGGAAGAGAGGTAGTTGGCGCTGCTGCAATCGCCCCAGTGTCGGGGTGGGTGAGGAGCTTGAGTGCGAGCTCCGAGCGCGCCACCATCGGGCGCCACTCGGTCTCGAACCCCTCTAGTCGCCCGGAGCCTTCACGAGAATTCACCCACTCGCGCCACACATTCACGGTCCGATCGAGCAGCGCAATCATGGAGTCGAGGTCCACTCGAGCCCGTTCGGCTCCGTAGCGCATGAGCAGCGGCACCTGGTCCCCCGCCCGCAACAGCAGTCGGGCGCAAAAGACGCCCGCTTCCTCGTCCAGTGACAGTTCAGTCGAAGCGGGAAAGCCGGCTAGCGCCGCCCGCTCCTTATGGCTTCGTGCAACCACGAGATCGCCTCGGAGCTCGATGCGGGTATCGGCGCGGGCGTAATCGAAGCGGGGAGCCCAGACAATATCGATGCCCACCTCACCGGCCTCGCACTCTAGAAGCCTACAGATCGTTGGGCCGGTGTAGGGGTCGTCGGCTCCGACGATGGAGGCGTTGAGCGGCATAAAGTCGGTTACATTGAACTTGCCCGACTCGCACTCGAACTCGGTGCGTAGCACGTTGGTCTCTTCCAGATAGTGCTGCTCTCCCCAGGAGCCGTCGGCGGGCGCGACCTTGTAGTTGCCCCCCTTGGCGTGATCCAGAATCGCCGCGAAGACGCTGGGTCGATCCAACTCCGGCAGGCAGCACCAGTCGATCGATCCGTCTCGGCCCACCAGCGCTACCGTCCTCAGGTTGCCGATGACTCCGTAAGCCTCGATAGGCTTGTAGGCTGCTTCCGCTTCAGTCGCCATTGCCCTCACCCAACTCAATCACCGTCTTGAGGTCGCTTGGATCATTACCGGCGAGCGCTTCTCGGATCGACTCCATCCTCAGCCGGCGCGTGATGAAACGGTCGAGGAGTCCGGGCCAGCGCTCCTCGATAGCAATCAGATCCTCGATCGCCTCCTCGAAGTCCTGGCGCTGGGCGTTGACGGCTCCGAACACCAGGCGATTTCCCAAGACCATCCGGTTGTTTAGCTCGTCGGAGGGAATCGTTGCCTCGCCTTCGCCACCGGTAACACTCAACAGGCAGGCAACACCGTTGCGCGCGAGGCTTCCCGCAACCTGCCAAGCCAAAGGGCTGTGCCCGGTCGCCTCGATGGCGATATCCGGCGCCCCCAACTGCCGGGCGGCGTCCTCCAACGGGAGCTTCCGGGCGTCCACGTACTGAATGCCCAGCTCGCCAAAGAGCTCCTCCCGCACGCCCTGCAGTTCCCCCAACGAATACACCAGCGTGTCGAGGCCGCGCAGTCGCGCCAGTATCGCCGCCAGTACCCCGATGGATCCGGCGCCGGTTATCAGCACGCGGTGCGGCCGCCACACCGTTCGGCGCTGGATGCTCGAGATCTGACCGAAGGCCTTCTCGACGATCGAGAGTGGCTCCACCAACACGCCTACCTGGCGGAGCTCGGGTGGGACTCGCACCAGGAACTCCGGCCGTTCGCAGTACGCCTGAGCCAGGAAACCGTGCGCGCCCTTGATGCCGCGCTCGGTGTACTCGCCCGTGAGGCAGAAGTCGGGCTGGCCGTTGCGGCAGTTCAGGCAAAAAGGCGGGCAGGGGCGGCGCACGGTTGCCACGACCAGCTCGCCCGCGTCGAAGCCGGCCGCCAATTCGTTCGAGTCGACCACCTGCGCCAGCGACTCGTGGCCGATTACCAGCTCGCTTTCACCTGCCGGCGCGGCGCCGTACTCGCCGCTGTCGAGTTCTCGATCGGTCCCGTCGATGCCCACCTGCAGTACCCGCAGGAGTTGCTCTCCCCGCTCGGGCACCGGGTCCGGTATGTGGACAACTCGGGCCGTGCCCGATTTACCTACTTGGATTGCGACAGCTTTCAACGGATCCTCGCATTCTGTCGGTCTCGATACCGGTGCGATGAGTCTCCTCGATGTCGATGGGACGAAGAGGGGACCTCCTCTCCACCCTGCCGCAACCGTCTCTGAAAGACCGTTGTGATTGCTTACACTCGGTCCTCGGTAGTCTCACGACCTGACAAATCTATCGCTGCGCGGGCTCGAGTGCAGCAGGATAGGCGCGCTCGGAGAGACGTACTGCGTCATCGCCGCTGCCGATTACCGGCGGCAAGGATGCTGGCGACATGAGCTGCATGTTAGCGAGATCAAACGTCGAGTAGCGAACCTCGAGCGGCTCCCACCAGACGTCCACCAGCGTCACGGTAGAGCGGGCCGGTTGATCTCCTGCAAGCAACCGGCGAGCACCTACGCCACCTGCAAACAACAGTTCCAGACCCTCCAACCGCCCTGGGTAGTAGGCGGCGTGGTGACCGCTTATGTAGAGGTCGACATTTCCTCCCTCGAGGATGCGGCGCAGAGCAGCAGGTTCCCTTATCACCTCTCCGATTCTGTCGCGGCCGTGTCCCACCGGAGCCAGCGGCAGATGACCTACTACGATTCGAAGTGCGGCACTTCGCGCGGTGGGCAGTCCCAGCACCCGCTTGAGCCACTCCCGCTGCTGCAGAGCGATGTCCGCGCTCGAGGCGTCGAGGACGACGACGAAAGCGCGTTCGGTGCGGAAGGCGTAATCGAAAGGGAAGTGCTGGCGATCGATATAGTTCAGGTTGGCGTCGTTCATCGGGTCAGACCAGTAGTGCCGTGCGGCTTCCCGCTCCCTCTCGAAGATGAACGAGCCGTTCCGGTCCTGGAGGCTCGAGGCGTCGTGGTTTCCCATCGCCACTGCGTAGGGAATGGCTCCTTGGCGTAGTGGACCCGCCACCTCTCTGTCGAAGAGCTGCCACATCGCGCCGAACCGCTCCACCGGGAGGGACCTGTTCTGCCCCGCTACGACGTCGCCAGGGGAGAGGAGCAACTCGGGACGCCATCTATCGGTAATGGCCCGAATCGCCTTCGCAACGGCAGGCGCATATTCGAGGGCGCCGTAAGATCCGTTGAAGTCCCCGAATACTACGAAGCGGTAGTCGCCGCGGGGCGGATCGACGGGTTGTTGTCCGATGGCAGTGGGGGAGAGTGCCAGAACGAAGGCGATTACCAGCAGACGGGCCACCGGAGGAAAACGTGAGGGCATGCACCTTCATACCGAGGATGCCTTCGTCCGCGCGGTATAGGACTTCTCGGCTCGGGCCCCACTTCCGCGATCGACTGGCGGCAAGGCGCTTCTCCGATCAGGCCTTGGCACGGGCCTAGCTTGGGCGTTAGGTGATTCGGTGAAGCACCTCTTCGATTAGGCCCCGTTTCCGCGATAGGCAGCCTGGAGCTGCGGAACGTCGAGCTTCTTCATCGCCATGAACGCTTTCGTCACTCGGTCGACCTTGCTGCGGTCGGGGTCGAGCATCATCCGGTCGAGTTCCTTCGGAACGATCTGCCAGGAGATGCCGAACCGGTCCTTGAG
>JBBDRD010000033.1:0-23046 GCA_040905665.1 Trueperaceae bacterium | reverse complement strand
GATCACCCGTGGCCCGCAAACCCAACAACAGCGAATGATTATGCGTATACAAGCCGCGACCATAGTTGTATGCATCGTCGGAACCGGCCATGCTGGTGGCATCGAGAGTTTGGTCCGGATGACGCATCGCGGCGCGCAACCGTTCGTACCACAGTCGCTGGTCGCCCTTCAGCTCGCCGGCTGAGAAGTTCGGATCCCCGCGTAAGCTGAAATTCAGTGGCGTGACAACCGCGCCGCTGTCGCCTATTGGATCGCCACTACCATTTTCGCCTGCAGAACCGTCTTCGGACGCTGGTTGCTCGGGTTCCAGTTCGACTATCAGACTCAGCTCGGCCGGCTCTTCCTCACTTGCGCTTTCGGGCACCTCTACTACCTCTTCAACGGTCCTGTAGCCGGGCTTGGTGATCTGCACCCTGTACCTGCCGGGATTTAGGGTGTAACGAAGAATGCCTGCACCGTTCGCAGTCGTGTCCGAAGCACTGTGACCGGACACTCCAGATGCCTCGAATCCCTCTTCTACGACGCTCACTTGAGCGTCGGCAGGGTTGAAGTGGAGGATGAAGTTACCGTTTTCGGACGGTACTATCCCCGGCAGCGGGGTGGTGCCGCACGCTGCCAGAAGAACTGTTAGCAGACCAGCCAACAGAATTACCGGGAAGCTTCTCACTCCGCGTTTCTTGTGAGCGGTTGTCGCGTTGTCGGTCGAGTCACCGTGGGGGGCTCGCCAAATAAAACTGGCCACTAGGGGGCTCCATTCTCTCCGCTGCGTGGGCATACGAACACCCGGGGGCAGCACTTACTGGATTTTTCGAGGGAGAGATCATGGAGACGAGAAGAACACGACTCCCTCGGCCGGTTGCGCCACTGGCTCGATCCGACTCAGGCGCCCAAGATTGGAGCCGGACTTCACAGCCTCCGAGGGGAGAAGGTTTCCCCTCCGACGACATGCAAACTATCGCTGCTAATTCTTAGAACAATTAGGACCGTTGGCGGTGAGAAAACCGACAAAAGATACGCTTATCCCGTGCGGAACAGGTGTAGGTCATAAAAATGCATGACATGAACCGTGAGAAGGCTCACTAATGTGAAAAACCCTACGGTGCTCGTTGTTCCGGGAAAAGCACGCGAACAACGGTCCTCCAGATGAGCTGAAGATCGAACCAGAAGCTCTGCTCCTCGATGTAGCGTCGATTGAGCTCGAGCTTCCGGGGCATGATGTCGTTCAGGTAGAACGAAGCCGGATCTCTCCTGCCAACGAGAAGATCGTTTTCGTCGCGAAACTCCAGAGAAGCCAGATCGGTTATGCCCGGTCGGACTTCCAGCACCCTCCTCTGTTCGCAGCTATACAGCGCCACGTATCTAGGGACTTCGGGTCTGGGTCCCACCAGTGACATCTCTCCTCTAAGAACGTTCAGGAGTTGCGGCACTTCGTCCAGCTTCCACTTCCTGAGCACCGCACCAACCCGGGTAATCCGCGGGTCGTGTCCTACCGTAAGCTCGATACCGCTTTGCACGGGAGAGTCGCGCATGGTACGGAACTTGAATATCCGAAACGGCTTTCCGCCACGCCCCACACGCTCCTGCAGAAACAGGGCCGGACCTGGGGTGTCCAGCTTCACCAGGAGCCCTATCAGCAGCAGCAGCGGCGACAGCAGCAGCAAACCGACTCCTGCAGCAGACGCATCGAGGAACCGCTTCAACATCAGGCCCGGTGCCGGTCTACCGTCTCCAGAACCGCTGACATGACGTCCTGCACATCCTGCTCGGTCAATCCCGGGTTCAGCGGGATCGAAAGCATCCGCTCGAAGGAGTCGGAGGCCACTGGGAACTGTTCAGGGCGGTAGCCGTACTTCTGGCGATAGAAACTCATCAGGTGGAGCGGAATGAAGTGGACGCTCGTTCCGATGTTCAGCTCGTTGAGGATCCGCATGAAGCGGTCTCTGTCAATCGTCAGTCGCTCGGGACGCAGCCTGAGGACGTAGAGATGCCAGGCGCTCGACACGTAATCCAGCTCGACAGGTACCTCGAGCGCCTCTTCTGCCGAAAAGGCCCGGCAATAGCGGCTCGAAATCTCACGCCGGCGCTGATGAAACCCATCGAGACGGCGAAGCTGGTGCTTCCCCAGTGCGGCCTGTATGTCTGTCATGTTGTACTTGAAGCCCGGAGTCACGATGTCGTAGCACCAGGAGCCGGTCTTCTCATACCTGTTCCAGCCATCGGCCGACATTCCGTGCAGGGCCGTTACGCGGGCTCTTTCCAACAACTCGGGAGGTCCCATGAGCGCACCCCCCTCGGAGGTCGTCATGTTCTTGGTTGCATAGAAGCTAAATGACGCAAAGTTGCTGCCGCTACCGATGAGCTTTCCCTTGAACTTGGCCGGCACCGCGTGTGCGGCGTCCTCGACGATCGCTAACCCGTGCTCCCAAGCGATAGCCGCAAGCTCGTCGAGCTCGGCCGGATGACCGGCGTAATGAACTGGGATGATCGCTCGTGTGGCAGGTGTAACTGCCCTTCTCACCGCCTCGGGATCGATACAGAGCGTATCCGGCAGGACGTCGACGAGAACCGGCTTTGCGCCCACATGTTCGACAACATTGGCAGTCGCAGCGAAGGTAAGAGTTGGCACGATGACCTCGTCGCCCGGGCCAATGCCCAACGTGACCAGCGCGACGTGGAGTCCGGCGGTACAGGAGTTGAGCATCAACGACGTGCCGCTGGGTGCCCCCAGATACTCACCGAACTGAACCTCGAAAGCCTTGGTCTTCGGACCGGTGGTAATCCAGTTGGAACGAAGCGTGTCGACTACTTCGTCGATCTCCTCCTGGCAAATCAGGGGAGGTGAATAGGGCAGAAAGCTTTGACGTGGCATTAGAACCCCCTTCATCGACGCATTGAATCTTCACCCTGTTGGCCTTGCCGGCAGCCCAGCCGACCAGGCATTGGCTGCGCGCCTGTCAGGCGCGAGCTACGAGTTGGTAGTACTCCTTCGACTGCCCCGATTGTAAGTAACGCCACTGTGGACAGTTACCCAAACGTCACACACGGCCTTCGTCCGAAATCGGTTGCTCCTGTTGTGCCCTTGTCACAGGCGGCGACAACCCTCGGGGCTACTGTGTGTGCAGACGGGGGAGGCAATAGCTCGTGCGTGACGCGCTTCGCACGCCTTTTTCAACCGGAACTGGTGCCGCGAGCGTGCCTCCTGATTGCCTTCCCTGGCCGTCCGCTACAGTCTGGAGGCACGTGATTATCGATGAAAATACTCGTTACCGGCACTGAAGGCTATCTTGGTTCGCTGCTAGCGCCCACGCTCATGGAGCGCGGCCACGAGGTTATCGGCGTGGATACCGGCTTCTACAAGGAGGGGTGGCTGTTCAACGGCGTCGACCGCACTCCAGCTACTTTGGTGAAGGATTTGCGCCGGTTGGAGCAGGCCGACTTCGAGGGCGTCGAGGCCGTGGTCCATATGGCAGAGCTATCAAACGACCCCGCCGGGGCCTTGGCGCCGCAAATTACCTACGAGATCAACCACAAGGGCTCACTGCATGTGGCGGCCCTGGCGAAGCGTGCTGGCGTGAAGAGATTCGTCTACATGTCTTCCTGCAGCGTGTACGGCATAGCTGCAGGGGGTGAAGTCGACGAGGACTCGCCGGTGAACCCGCAGACCGCCTACGGCATCTGCAAGACGCTGGTGGAGCGTGACGTGATGCCGATGGCAAGCGACGACTTCTCGCCCACCTTTTTGCGGAATGCCACGGCCTACGGAGCCTCGCCGAGAATGCGCTTCGACATAGTCCTCAACAATCTGGCCGGGTGGGCTTGGACCGCCAAGGAGATTCGCATGACCTCCGACGGCTCCCCCTGGCGCCCACTGGTCCACGCACTCGACATCGCCAAGGCGATCGCCTGTACTCTCGAGGCGCCACGCGAGGTGGTTCATGGAGAGGTGTTCAACGTGGGCGACTCGCGGCACAACTACCGAGTGCGGGAGGTAGCCGAAATAGTTGCCAGATCGTTTCCCGGCTGCGAGCTGTCGTTCGGCGGGGCCGGTTCGGACAACCGCTCGTACCGTGTCAACTTCGACAAGATCAACTCCCGGTTGCCCGGCTTCTCCTGCGACTGGAACGCCGAGCTCGGGGCTAGCCAACTGCGCTCGGTGTTCGAGCGGATCGCCCTTACGACCGACATTTTCGAGTGGCGGGGATTCACTCGCCTCAAGGCCCTGGAGCATCTTATTCGCACCGGCCAGATAGACGAGGACTTCTACTGGAGCGTCCCGGAGAAGGTCGAGGTCGCCGCATGATCTTCACCCCAGCGCCGCTGTCAGGCGCTTTCGTAATCGATCTGGATAGGCGTGAGGATGAGCGCGGCTTCTTCGCCCGCACCTTCTGCATGCACGAGTTCGAGGAGCATGGCCTGGAAAGCTTTACGGCGCAGTGCAACCTGTCGTTCAACCACCAGGCAGGCACCGTGCGCGGCATGCACTACCAGTTGCCGCCGGCGGCCGAGGCGAAGCTGGTGCGCTGCCTGCGGGGCGCGATCTTCGACGTGATCATCGACCTGCGTAAGGACTCGCCAAACTACCTCCGTCACTTTGGGGTGCGTCTCGATGACGAGAACCGAAGCGCACTCTACGTTCCGCCACTCTTCGGACACGGATACCAGGCTCTCACGGATGGGGCCGAGGTGAGCTATCAGGTGAGTGAGTTCTACACTCCCGGACAGGAACGCGGCCTGCGCTACGACGATCCGGCCATCGGCATCGACTGGCCCATCGAGGTAACGGTGATCTCCGAGAAGGACGCCTCCTGGGCGCCCTTCGAAGGCGCGCCGGTGAGCTCGTGATAATTGTCGATCGTGCGCTGCGGCGACGTGATGAGGCGGGGAATCCGGTTCGCGTGGGCATGATCGGGGCCGGCTTCATGGGCCGCGGGATCGCCAACCAGATCGTCAACAGCGTGCCGGGCATGGAACTCGTGGCGATCTTCAACCGCACGGCCGAGAAGGCCGCTGCCGCATACCGCGAGGCCGGGGTGGAGGAGATCGCCCGGCCGAGATCGGTCGCCGAGCTGGAGGAGGCGATTCGCAGCGGGCGCCCGGCTGTGACCGACGACGCGTCGCTCCTCTGCCAGGCCCAGGGCATCGACGTACTCATCGAGGTCACCGGCGCCGTCGAGTTCGGGGCCCAGGTGGTACTCGAGGCGATCGACAACGGAAAGCATGTAGTGCTGATGAACGCCGAGCTGGACGGCACCGTAGGACCCATCCTGCAAACCTACGCCAGGAGCAAAGGTGTGATCCTCACCGCCTGCGATGGGGACCAACCCGGGGTGCAGATGAACCTCTGGCGTTTCGTTCGCTCGATCGGCCTCACACCGCTCCTGTGCGGCAACATCAAGGGACTGCAGGATCCCTACCGCACTCCGACTACCCAGAAGGCGTTCGCGGAGAGGTGGGGCCAGCAACCGCACATGGTGACATCGTTCGCCGACGGCACGAAGATCTCTTTCGAACAGGCGATAGTCGCGAATGGCACCGGTATGACGGTCGCAAGGCGCGGCATGTACGGTTACGACTTCGACGGTCACGTCGACGACGCCACCAGCCTTTACCACGTCGATGAACTCAGGGAGCTGGGTGGAATCGTCGACTACCTGGTGCGCTCGAAGCCGGGTCCCGGCGTATTCGTCTATGCGACGCACGACGATCCCAAGCAGCGCCACTACCTGAATCTGTACAAGCTCGGCGAGGGACCACTGTACTCGTTTTATGTCCCCTACCACCTCTGCCATTTCGAGGTTCCGCTTTCGGCAGCCCGGGCGGTACTGTTCGACGACGCAGTCTTGCAGCCTGTGGGGGGCCCACGTGTCGAGGTACTCGCAACGGCCAAGCGCGATCTGAAAGAGGGCGAGACTATCGATGGTCTGGGCGGCTACCTCACGTACGGGCAGGCGGAGAGAGCCGAGGTGACCGCGCGCTCGAGCCTGCTTCCAATCGGCGTGGCTCAAGGGTGCCGCCTTATGCGCGACATACCCAAGGACGCCGTCCTTTCGTACGCCGATGTCGTTCTACCCGAAGGACGCCTGGTCGACCGATTGCGTTGTGAACAACAAGCAAGATTCTCCTACCAGGGGAACGCCAAAGTATTTGCCTAACCGCGTTCTAATGGGCCTCTTCCGCAGGAAAAGAAATCCATTGCGCAGTATTAGGCTGACTTCTTTCCAGCATACCGAGCTCCCTCGGAATTCGTGGCCGCGGCCGCCGACTGAACGGGACGAATTGCCGTGCGAATCGTTTCAACTGCGTTCCAATCCATGGCTCCAAAAAAGAAGGGACCTACGATCACATGGGGAAGCAAACAGTAAGTCCGCTGCCTCTCCTGCGCCGCCTGGCTTCCTTTAGGCGACTGCTATCCCCTCGCAATGAGGGTGAGGGGCGTTTCCTGGTACTTAGTCAGAGCCGTTCCGGGAGCACACTGTTCACGCAGCTGCTAAACGCGCACCCGGACATTCACTGTGCCGGGGAGTTGCTCCGAGACTGGGTACCCCTGCCAAAGCTCTACATTGAGAGCCACCGCCGTCATTACAAGGCTAACGTCTTTGGGTTCAAAGTGTTCATTCATCACTTGATGCGCGATCAGGGCATAAAGGATCCCGAAAGGTTCCTGAACCGAATGCATGACCAGGGCTATAAGCTGCTCTACCTGAAACGCGAGAACTTGCTCCGCCATTCGATGTCACAAGGCCTGAGAAAGGTCACTGGAGTCACGCACACGACGAGCGGGGTCGATTTGCCATCTCATCGAGTCGACATCGAAACTTTCATGCGTCATCTGAGGACGCGCGAATACTTTTGGCGAGAAGCGGAGGAAGCTCTCGAGGGCTTGCCATACCACGCCCTGTCGTACGAGATGGATCTTGAAAACTCTGCCTGCCACCAGGTTGCCATGGACAAGGTCTTTTTGTTTCTCAACCTACCGCCGGTTACGGTGCAGACGAATATGAAGCGAATAAACAACAAGCACCTTCGTGACATCCTCGCGAACTACGATGAACTGGTGCAGGCGGTTTCCGGCACTCCCTATGCTCGGTGGTTGGAAGGTTGATCGTCACAGGTAGCCGCCCGGCGTCCCCGTATCATTTTCTATAGAAATGCAATAGCCCGGAGGGGGGCAATATGAAGGCAGTCATTCTGGCAGGAGGTTTCGGTACCAGGTTGCAGGAGGAAACCGTCCTGCGACCCAAGCCGATGGTGGAGATCGGCGGAAAGCCGATTCTCTGGCACATTATGAAGCTCCTCGACGCCAACGGCGTCAAGGAGTTCGTCATTGCGCTCGGTTACAAAGGCGATTTCATCAAGGAATACTTCCTCAACTTCTATGCAATCAACAACGACATCTCTATCGATCTGGCCAACGGACTCACCACGATCCACGATGGCAATCAGCCCGATTGGAAGATTCATCTGGTCGACACCGGCCTCAATACGATGACAGGCGGCCGCCTCAAACGGCTGAAGCCGTGGCTCGAGGAGGATCCCACCTTCCTCTTCACATACGGTGATGGAGTGGCCGACCTCGATCTCGCCCGCTTGCACGGCTTCCACCGCAGCCACGGCAAACTGGCGACAGTGACCTCGGTCAAGCCGCCCGCGCGCTTCGGCAATCTCTCCTTCGATGGTGACACGGTCACGAATTTTTACGAGAAACCTACCGACGGTGAAACCTGGATCAACGGCGGGTACTTCCTTCTCGAGCAGGGAGCGATCGACTACATCGATGGCGATAACACCGTTTGGGAGAAGGATCCGGTCGAGAACCTGGTGCGTGACGGGCAGATGATGGCCTACCGGCACCGGGGGTTTTGGTCGTGCATGGACACGCTCAAGGAGAAGAACATGCTCGAGGAGCTGTGGGAGCAAGGGGATGCCCCCTGGCGCCTGTGGGACCGGCCGGAGGAACGTGTGCCGGAGTTGTCGCACTGACTCGGCGGTCTTTTTCAGACGGTTGAGAACTAGCGACCGACGAAGATGTCGGGCGCGCCACCCAAACTGATGAAAGCGTCGGCCAGGTCCACCAACTCCTGGCCGACGCTTTCTTTGAAGGCCAGTACCTCGACCCGTAATCCCCGCTCTTGCGCTAATTTGAGGATCGGCACGAAATCGCCGTCGCCCGACGCTAAAGCCAGCACATCGAACCGATCCAAGGAGCGGACGATATCGGCGACTATGCCCATATCCCAGTCCCCCTCCATAACCGTTCTTCCTTCGTCGTCCTGCCGGTGGATGCGAACTTTCCGCCGGCGCACACGATAACCGAGCACCGACAACTTCGTTATGAAGCCGTGAGCCGAGGAGTCACCCTCGCGTTCCACCACATACGAGGTCGCGTGAGCAAGGCGGCGACCGCGCAAAGCGATCTGGAGCAGGCTTTGGTAATCGACATGGCGATCGAAGTTGTCGCGCGCGGCGTAATAGAGATTCTGCGTGTCGACGAAGAGTCCCACTCGCTGTTCCGGCCACTCGCCGGGCACATAATTTCCTGCGCCTGAATCCATAGCGGGAGTGTAACCGACGGTTCTCCCTGTAGCGCCGCAGGTATTTCGATCAACGCATATCCAACAGCTGAGGAGGGCGGAGCCAACCTCAATCAGGCTCCGCCTCGTCTCCCAAGAACCTCGCCATTATCAGATTGTCCTCGAAGCCGTCGCGCGTCCTCACTTGCCACCGCTCCCGCCCCTCGAGAACGAAACCCTCTGCCTGGTAGAGGCGGATCGCCCCCTCATTGCTGGCCCGGACGTTGAGGCTTATCTTTTGGACTCCGACATCCTGCGCCCAGTCGTAACCCAGAACCAGTAGGTCACGACCAACGCCCAACCGCCGCCAGCCGGGTGCGACCGCTAACGTGAGCGTGGCAACGTGGCGCAGCAACGCCGACGGCAGCCGGTGCAGTTCGAGCCAGCCGCACAACTGCTGCCGCCCGGCTGCGGCGACCACCCACAACGACATCTGAGGGTCGGCGGCCCGCAGCCGCTGCGCCATCGCAACTTCCGCCGGCGCCCCGTCCCCCACGAACCAGCGCCCCTCTCGGTAGATCTCGCGCTGCAGCGTGACCAGCCCCCGGGCGTCATCGACCTCGGCCCGTCTGAGCGTTACTTCCCCTCCTCTTCTGGACACGCCAACAAGTATTTCACGAGGTTCCCCATGCGATGTCGACTGCTAAGGTTGTGGGCGTAAAGAGGTGCAGAGTAAGTCGTGGACGTCGAGGGAGGCCTCCAGTGCGCAGATTGATTACATCGGAGTCGGTGACCGAGGGGCATCCGGACAAGCTTGCCGACCGTATTAGCGACAGCGTCCTCGACGCCATCCTGGCTATCGACCCGCAGGCTAGGGTCGCGGCCGAAACAATCCTCACGACCGGTCTGGCGCTCATCGCCGGCGAGATAACTACCGAGGGTTACGTCGACCTGCAACGGATCGTGCGGGACACGGTGCGAGAGGTGGGTTACATAGACGGTTCATACGGCATCGACGCCGACCACAGTGCGGTGCTCATCGCTATCAATGAGCAGTCGGCCGATATCGCGCAGGGAGTCGACAGGGCGGTGGAAGCGGCGTCCGGGGACAGATTCGACCTGATCGGCGCCGGCGACCAGGGCCTGATGTTCGGCTACGCGTCGGACGAAACGGACGAGCTGATGCCTCTGCCCATCATGCTGGCCCACCGGCTGGCGGAGCGGCTTGCCTCCGTGCGCCGCGACTCGACTCTCCCCTACCTTCGTCCCGACGGCAAGGTCCAGGTGACAGTGCTGTACGACGGCGATCGTCCTATCGGCGTTCCCACGGTGGTACTTTCGGCCCAACACAATCCCGACGTCGACCTGGAGACACTGCGCAGCGACCTGGAACGCCACGTTATCCGCCAGGTAATCCCCGAGAACCTGCTGGAAGGAAGCCGGTTGCTAATCAACCCCACCGGCCGCTTCGTGGTGGGTGGACCGCAGGCCGACGCCGGTCTTACCGGCAGAAAGATCATCGTCGATACCTACGGGGGCGCTGCCCCGCACGGCGGCGGCGCCTTCAGCGGCAAGGATCCCACCAAGGTCGATCGCAGCGCTTCCTACTACGCTCGCTACATGGCGAAGAACATGGTCGCGGCCGGACTTGCCCGCCGTTGTCAGGTACAGCTTGCCTACGCGATCGGGGTGGCGCACCCGGTGGGCCTCTACCTCGACACCTTTGGCACCGGAATGCTCGACGACGAACGATTGGGCAAGCTGGCCACCCGCATCTTCGATGCTCGACCCGCTTCGATCATCGAGCAGCTCGACCTAAAGCGGCCGATCTACAAGGCAACGAGCGCCTACGGTCACTTCGGTCGCGCGGGCTTCTCCTGGGAAAGCATCGATCGCGCCGAAGAGCTCCGCGGCGAAGCATTGGCGATGGCCTAGGGAAACCTGGCGAACCACGTCTCAAGCGCGTTTGGGCGCTCCGTTAAGCCCTACCGGTGTGTTACAACATTGCCATGGCAAGAATCGTGTTGGGGAATCGCGACGGCCCCCTCGCCCTCGCTCAGGCGAGAACTGCTGTAAGCGAACTGGCCGGAGAATGGCCCGACGTTCATCTGGTTCAGCGAACCATACCGGCCTCGGGGTCGAACGGCGATTTTCCGGCGCTATTCGCGGCGCTCGAAAAGGGCAGCATCAACATCGCTCTGGTTGGACTAGAGCGACTTCCCAACACGCTTCCCGAGGGGCTTCGGCTGGCGGCGGTCACCAAGCGCCTCGAACCACGCAGTGCGCTCGTCGCGAAAGGCCGGCGAAGCCTGAGTGGCCTGACCGGGGACGCCGTGGTGGGCGTTCCGGCTGAACGCGACCGCGCTTTCCTGGTCTCGGCCGGGCACCAATTCGGGATCGAACTCCTATCCGGCACGATCGACCGCGACTTGGGCCTGCTGGCTGCGGGTGAGCTCGACGCTCTGCTCGTCCCAAGCTCCACGCTGATTGCGCTCGACCGGCGCGACCGGATGACAGTGCTGCTCGATCCCGAGACGTTCGTCCCGGCGGTCGGTCAAGGCTCGCTGGGCCTCTTGGTCCGTGAGGACGACGACATGTCGTTCGAGATCGCCTACACGCTGCAGCATCGCCCCAGCTTCGACCGGGTGGCGGCCGAAAGATCGTTTCAGCAGGCGCTGCAACAGGAGGGGCTGGCGGTCGGCGCTCTTGCGTCGGTTGCCGGCGACGGCGAGTTCACCCTGCTGGGCGCGGTTGCTTCGGCGAACGGCCCCGTTTTGCAGGGCACAGTGAATGGTGAGGCCAGAGAAGCCGAGGAACTCGGACGCGAATTGGCGCAGGACGTGCTGGAGCAGCTCAAGAGCTTGCAACCCTGATTATCGGTCCAACCTAACCCTTTGCCTAACCCTTTCCCTAACTCCTGGTTGGCTCGGCGGCCTTCGCTTGGGACCGGTCGTCCGCCAATATCTTTTCCGCCAGGGCTTGCGGCACAGCATCGTAGTGGTCGAGTTTTAGCGAGAAGGCGCCCCTGCCGCCCGTAAGTGAACGCAGGTCGGGCGAGTAACTCTGTACCTCTGACATCGGAACGTGAGCGCTTACCACGCTCACGGAGCCCTCGCTGTCCATCCCCTGAATTCGCCCACGCCTGGTGTTGAGGTCGCTGATAACGTCGCCGGTGTAACGGTCGGGCACCCGCACCTTGAGCAGGGCGACCGGCTCGAGCAGCACAGGTTTGGCCTCGAGCATCGCCTCCTTGAAGGCGTGCGAGGCGGCTATCTGGAACGCTATATCCTTGCTGTCGACCGGATGGTCCTTGCCGTCGAATACCGTTACCTTCACGTCCACTACCGTGAACCCGCCCAACGGGCCCCTATCCAGAGCCGCACGGACTCCCTTCTCGCAGGAGGGGATGTACTGCGACGGGATGGCTCCGCCCACCACCTCGTTGCTAAAGGTAAAGCCCTCGCCTCGCGGCAGCGGCTCCACCCGCAGGGCAACGTCGGCAAACTGGCCGGCGCCACCTGTCTGCTTCTTGTGCCGGTAACGCGCTTCGGCACGGCCGGTGACGGTTTCATGATACGGAATTCGAGGTCTGGCGGTATCCATGCCGGCGTGAAACCGTTCATCCAGGGTCCGAATGGCGGTCTCGAGGTGAACATGCCCCATCCCCCACAAGACCGTCTCTTGCGTTTCGGGATTGCGCTCGAGTTGCAGGCTCGTGTCGGAGTCGAGCAGCTTGTGGAGCGCCTCACCCATCCTGTCCTCGTCGGCCCGAGTTCGAGGCAGTAGGGCCAGCGCCATTACCGGAGAGGGCAGTCGCAACGGCTGAAGGCGCAAGGCGGTGCCCGGCGAGCAGAGCGTATCCCCGGTGCGGAGCGGCTCGAGCTTGGTGAGCGCTCCGATGCAGCCGGCCGGTAGTTCGCCTACTTCGACCAACTCCTTCCCTCTGGGCGTGTAGAGGTGAGCCACCTTTAGCTCCTCCCCACGCTCGCTGGCGAAGAGCGTATCCCCGCGGCTCAGCCTCCCACCCAGCACGCGAACCATCGACACCTTCCCTAGATATGGGTCGATGGTCGTCTTGAAAACACGGGCACAGAAGGGGGCGTCGATGCCGAGTGCGGGCGGCTCGCCCTCCACGACCGGCAACGGCTTGTGATCCGCGACCGGCCGCACGCCCTTGGTCATGAAGTCGAGGAGCAGCGATACACCCATCACCTTCGTCGCCGAGGTAAGTAGCACCGGAGTGAGCTCGTTACGCCGAACGGCCGAGAAGAACGCCTCGACCAACGCATCGTTCCCGATCTGCGAGTCCTCCAGGTAACGCATCATCAGCTCGTCGTCGGTCTCCACGACCGACTCCACCAACCGTTCCCGGTACTCCTGAGCAACCCCGCGGACCTCTTCGGGAATCGGCGATTCGAGCGGCTCGCCATCCGGCCACAAGTAGGCCTTCATGTGGAGCAGGTCGACGATCCCCTGAAACTTCTCCGCTTGACCGATGGGTATCTGGATGGCGGCGATATTTCCCGAGAGGCTCGCTTCGATGTCGGCCATGGTGCGAAAGAAATCGGCATTCTCCCGGTCCATCTTGTTGAGAACGAACATCGTCGACAGTTCGCGCTCGAAGGAGCTGTTCCATACCCGTTCGGTACCAACCGACACACCGGAGACGGCAGATACAAGGATCATTGCGGCGTCGGCAGCGAGCTGGGCGCCGCGAATCTCCCCGACGAAGTCGGCATAGCCGGGCGTGTCGAGGAGGTTGAAGCGCTGCCCCTTCCAGGTGAGTGGCTGGACCGTGGTGTAGATCGAGATCTTGCGGCGCTTCTCCTCGGGGGTGAAGTCGGAACTCGTACTTCCCTCTTCGACCGAACCGAGCGCGGCGATCTCGCCCGCCCGGAAGAGCATCGCCTCGACCAGCGACGTCTTGCCCGCTCCACTGTGAGACAGAATCGCGACGTTACGGATATCTGACATCTCCTGGTCCTTTCCACGATCGGAAAACGGGTCGAAAAACGGATCGAGCCGGTTTACCTGGGAACCTGGGGACAACGCTCGCGCTACAGCTGAATGTGCCGGAAGTATAGCAGGGAGAAACCGAAAGGTTTTGGGCTCTTTGCGCTCGTTCTACGACTCCCTTTGCACAGCGCTCCCTCTTCCGGCCACCCGCTGGAGATGACCTGAAGTATGCTTTGCCCGTGGCCATCGAACGGGAGCTGAAGTTCTCCACCCCACGCGACCAGCCGCCCAGCGAGGAAGAGTTGAGGGCGGCGCTGGCCGGCGCCGGCTTCGACTTGGGAGCCGCCGCTGGGGTCCATAACAAGGACCGCTACTTCGATGACGCCCGGCTCAACCTGTCGCGAGCGGGCTTGGCCCTGCGCCGGCGCATGACCGAAGGGCAAATGCTCGCTACCTTGAAGACTCGCGGGCGGGTGGACGGGGCCTTACACGACCGCGAGGAGATCGAACTAGCGATGGAGGGCCAGGAGTGGCCCCAGGTGATCTACAACCGGATAGCCGCCATCACCGCACCTGGCCTGGTGCAGCCCCACACGCTGGTGGAAACCGAGCGACTTCGCTACGCGGTCCTGAAAGATGGCAGGGCGGCGGCAGTACTGGCTTTCGATAGCGTTACCGCTCGTACGCAGCACGGCGACAGGACCGTGAGTTTCAATGAGGTCGAGATCGAGGCTCATGGCAATACCGACGACGCGACGCTCGACGCTATTGCCGCGGCGGTTGCCGAGGTCATTCCGCTCACACCCAATTCCTTCAGCAAGCTCGAGCGCGTACGCGAACTACTGATGGTCGGTGACTGGTGATGTTCGGATAAGGCGGCACGCCGGACAGTTGTGTGGACAGGCTCCTAGTCGGGTTCCGCCGGCCCGGCTACAATGCGACAACCGCTACGCTCACGGAAGCGTTACGTTTGCGGAAGCGTGATGATCGAGAGCCAGGGGGTGGCGCCATGACCAAGCTTCAACTGCTGATACCGCTGGATGGTACCGAATTCAGCCGCAGGATCGAACCGCAGGTACGCAAGCTCTTTCCGGCAGAGAACTGGGCCTTGCGGTTACTGCATGTGTCGCGAGTTCCGTTGGACCCCGGCGCCGCCGCTTACCAACCGGCAGCAGTCGGCGCCGATTACCGGTTGTACATGTACGGCTACGAGCTGCCGGGCGCCGGCCTACATCCGATGTACGACGAGGAGCATCTGGAAGAGTTCCGGCAATCGCTCGAGCGCGACCTCCAGGACGAGGTCAAGCTGTTCGAGAGCCAGGGATACGAGGTGAGCGCTGCAGTTCACTTTGGCGAGCCCGCCAACGCAATCGTCAGTTACGCCGAGGAGCATGGAGTCGATCTGGTGGCGATGGTGACTCACCACCGCAAGGGGCTAGAGCGGCTGCTCCATGGCAGCGTGGCGAGACGTGCCCTCAACCATCTCTCGATGCCGGCGCTCCTGCTTAGGGCGGATGACGACGATGGGAACAGCGAGGCGACCGCCGGGCCCGATGAACGAGCAGCCCGTGGGAGAGCGACGGACAGGGACGCGACGGATGGCGCTCCACACGCCGGCGCCCGAACCCCATCTGACACTACCGATGGGAGTACCCACGTACACAAGGACGACCAGATAGTCACACCGGCCGAGACTGCACCGGCGACCCTCTCCGGAATGACGGGCCGGGGTGTTCTCACGATCATTTTCGGGGAGAGCGGCAAATCGCTGGACACCCAGGGAAGTTGGTTTCCCGATGATCCCGAGGCGGACCTCACCCCGCTCCGGGAAGCCGCCCGCCATCGCCGCTCGGTAATTTTCGAAGGCCGCTCCGTCGACGCCGAGACTGCCGGTCACGACGACGACACGGGCGAGCAGGTACGGCGCGAGGTAAGGGTCACCTCTGTACGTGACTATCGCGACTACGGCGGTCATACCCGCAATCTGGTGAGTTTCGAGCTAGTGGGCGAACCCGATCAGACCGACGTCCCCGCGCAGTACACCAGGGCCGAGTTCGCCGACCTTCCGCTGGCCGAAATAGTCGATATCACCGGTGAGGAACCGCCTCGAGACATGACACAGGCGGAGGAATCCAAGTTCCGCGACAAGGCCTGGGAGAGCTACAAACTCGATATCGAGCACCGGGACGAGTGGGGTACCGCCCGACAGGACACAGCTCTTCCCCACGGGGAGTAGGCTGAGCATAGGAGCGCAAGGGAGGAACCGATGCATCCTGATCCCGAGAACACCGACAGCTCGCTAAGGGGGAATGAGTCCCATCGCCGGCAGCGGGCGGTGCATAAGATCCGCCTGAGCGAGCTGGACTCGCTTACTCAGGAGGAGATCTCGACGATGGTGGCCAGCGGAGATATCGAGTTGCTCGTGCGGCAAGCGGATATCTCCGACGACACGGATGGTGGCTGGAGCCACCGTATCGCCCGCCTCTTCGAACACGTCGCGGGCAGCTTGAACGGAGCGCCTGAGCACGAGAATCGCACCATCATCGTCAACCTCGTGGCCAGCCGCGCCCGGCACCCGCAACGCTGAGGAGCGCCGAGGAAGCGCCTTGGCCCTTGCTTTACCGCGTTGCTATACTCCCGGCATGACCACACCGACTCCCGCCTCCACGCTTCCTCGCGACGAGGAGCTCTTCTCGCTCATTGACCGTGAGTTCGAGCGGCAGCGGGACGGCCTCGAACTGATCGCGTCCGAAAACTTCACCTCCCCGGCCGTCATGGAAGCCGTAGGCAGCGTCCTAACGAATAAGTACGCCGAGGGCTACCCCGGCAAGCGCTATTACGGCGGCTGTGAGGTGGTGGATCAGGTCGAACGGCTGGCGATCGACCGGCTCAAGGAGTTGTTCGGCGCCGAATGGGCGAACGTTCAACCTCACTCGGGATCGTCGGCCAACCTGGCGGTTTACTACGCCCTGCTGGATTCGGGCGACACCGTGTTGGGCATGGATCTTTCCCACGGCGGCCATCTCACCCACGGTTCACCGGTCAACTTCTCGGGCCTAAACTACCGGGTCGTGGGTTATCCGGTGGATGCCGAGAGCGAAATGATCGATTACGACCGGCTGCGGGCTATCGCCCTGGAGTCCCGTCCCAAGCTGATAATCGCAGGTGCTTCTTCCTACAGCCGCGTCATCGACTTCGAACGGTTCAGGGAGATCGCCGACGAAGTGGGCGCCCTGCTGATGGCCGATATCGCTCACATCGCCGGCCTCGTGGCGGCCGGCCTGCACCCCAGCCCATTGCCGCACGCCCACGTCGTCACGAGCACCACCCACAAGACACTTCGCGGCCCTCGCAGCGGCATCATCTTCGGCAACGACCTGGAAATTGGCAAGAAGGTTGACCGGATGATCTTTCCGGGAACCCAGGGAGGCCCGCTTGAACATGTGATCGCAGGCAAGGCGGTGGCCTTCTACGAAGCGTTGCAGCCCAGCTTCCGCGACTATGGCGAGCAGATAATCGCTAATGCCCAGGCGCTCGCTCGAGCGTTGCGCGACCGTGGTTACCGCATCGTCTCGGGGGGAACAGAGAATCACATGTTCGTTGTCGATCTGCGTCCCAAGGGGATAACCGGGAACGAGGCGAGCAAACGCCTGGACGGCGCGCACATCTCGGTTAGCAAGAGCATGGTTCCCTTCGATCCCGAGAAGCCTTGGGTGACCTCGGGGATCCGCATCGGGACGCCGGCCGTCACCACTCGCGGCTTCGAGCCCGACGAGATGGAAACCGTCGCCGAGCTCATCGACACCGCCCTGAGCAAACCGGAAGCTCCCGGAGTGGGCGAGCGGGTCATGGAGCTGGCCCGTCGGCACCCGATGCCGGGGAAGTGAGCAAACCGGTTCTCGGAGGACCGCAGTCACAGCAACGACACGACGACCACCTGGAGGAACTTCATGTACAAGATCTGCCTGATTCCCGGCGACGGCATCGGCGGGGAAGTCACACCTGCGGCTAGACTGGCCCTGGAGGCAACGGGCCTCGGTTTCGAGTTCATCGAAGCCGAAGCGGGCTGGGAGGTTTTCCAGAAACGCGGCGAGAGCGTACCCGAGGAGACTTTCGAGCGCATCCAGCAGTGCGACGCGACCCTTGCCGGCGCCTTTACCAGCCCCTCACGCAAAGTCGAAGGTCACCGAGGCGCCATACGTTACATGCGGCGGCGTCTCGACCTCTTCGCCAACTTGCGTCCGGCGCGCTCGCGTCCTATCCCCGGCTGCTTTCCCAACGTGGATATGCTGATGGTGCGAGAGAACACCCAGGGTCTCTATGTCGAGCAGGAGCGCCGTTACGGCGACGTGGCGATCGCCGATGCCGTCGTGACCCGCTCGGCCAGTGAGCGGATCGCCAAGGTGGCGCTCGAGCAGGCCATGAAGCGCCGCCGTAAGCTGGCGATCATCCACAAGGCGAACGTTCTGCCCCTCACCTCGGGCCTCTTCCTGGAAGCGGTCCAAGAGGCTGCCGCCGGCTTTCCCCAGGTCGAGTCGTACGACGTGATCGTGGACGCCGCGGCCATGAAGCTCGTTCGCGATCCCTCCTCGTTCGACGTTCTGGTCTCAACGAATCTCTTCGGTGACATCCTCTCCGACCTAATGGCCGGCCTGGTAGGCGGCCTGGGCTTGGCGCCCAGCGCAAACATCGGCGAGGAGTACGCGCTTTTCGAGCCGGTCCACGGCTCGGCGCCCGACATCGCCGGCAAGGGGATCGCTAACCCGATCGCCTGCATCCTCAGCGCGGCGCTGATGCTCTTTCACATCGGCGAGGCCGACGCCGCCGAACGGGTGGAGAGGGCGGTGGATACCGTGCTTGCCGAGGGCCCGCTCACGCCCGATCTGGGGGGAAAGGCAAGTACCACCGAAGTCGCCGACGCAGTCATCGAAGCGCTGCCGGCACCGTAACACCTCTAAGAAACGCTCATTCGCTACCTGGTATAACGTGACAGAACGTGAATCTGAATGAGCGCCCCCAAAAGAGCGATAGAGCCTGCCGAGAAGTCCTTTGATGTACTCCTTGCAGCAGGCGATGCACGCCATCCGCTCGAACTGGGTGGCCAGCATCGCCACCATAACCACCATGACATTGTCGCTAGCGATCCTGGCCGCATTCAGCCTGACTAGCCTCAACCTCAACCTGGTGCTCTCCGACCTGCAGGACGAATTGCAGGTTTCGGCGTTCCTTGGCGAAGGGGCCAATCACTCGGCGCTGGTCGAGGCCATTAGGCAATGGCCCGAGGTCGACTCTCGGCGCGTCTACTTCGTATCCAAGGACGAGGCCCTGTTCGAGTTGGTGAACGACCTGCCGTCGCTCCGAGAAGGCGCCTCGCTGGTGGCGAACCCACTGCCCAACACGATAGAACTACGACTGCTCGATCCGGCCCAAACGCCTGTAGTGTCGCAGCGGCTACAGCGACTACCCGGTGTAGATGGCGTCATCGACGGCTCGGAAGCGGTCGACATATTCCTGGCTATCAACGACTCGCTCCGCATCGGCGGCTCGATCTTGATCGTGATCCTGCTCTCAAGCGCGCTTTTCGCCATCGTCAACTCGATTCGCGCGGCGATCAGCGCGCGGCGTAATGAGATAGAAGTTATGAGGCTGGTTGGCGCGACCCGAGGCTTCATCCGAATGCCTTTCCTCATCGAGGGGTTTCTGCTGGGACTGTTCAGCGCGGTGGTCACCCTGGCGCTGGTGGTTCCCGGCTATCAACTCATCGTCAACCGTCTGTCACAGGAACTGGAATTCATCCCGCTCGTGCGGGATCCCGCCCTCCTCGCCCAGGTGGCTATCCTGCTCACGACGTTGGCGCTACTCGTCGGGTTGGTCGGCTCGGCGATCAGCATTTCGCAACATCTGCGCGAAGGGAGTTGAGGGTGGGGCGTAAAGCTTTCGCACTTCTCCTGGTGGCCCTGCTCCTGGGACCACATTCGGCCGGCGCCCAGCTCGACACCAGCCGCCGCGAGGCTCTGGAAGCCGAGATCGCCGAGTACCAAAGGCTGCTCCAGTCACGCGGCGAGGAGGCCGAGGAGATCGAGGGGGAGCTTGCCGAGACGAGCGGCAACCTCCGCAACCGAATAGCGGAGCGCGACGAGGTGAGCGCCGAGCTCGCCGGCCTCCGCGCCCGCCGTGAGTCGCTTCAGGCGGAAATTCGCACTCTAACCACTCGGCTGGAAGAAGCCGAGGTGCGTATTGAAGCTATTCTGGCCGACCTCGACGAGCTTAAGCTTCGCATTAGAGCCCTGCTGGTCAACTTGCACCGGCAGCGGGCCGGACGATTCGCGGGTGTCCTCTCGCAATCCCAGTCGTTCCACGATCTGCAGGTGAAGAATAGCTACCTTTCACTTTTGAGCGAGCAGGATACAGATGTCGTGGAGAGGCTCGACAGCAGCCGCAACGAGTTGGAGCAGGCCCAGCAGCAGCTGAGCGAGCAGCTCGTCGCGAGGGAAGCGGCCGAGCAGGAGTTGCTGACCAATCAGACGAGCTTGGAGGCGAAGGAAGCCCAGCTCGCTTCGATAATCGCCGAGCTGGAGTCGACACGGGCGGGCCAACTCGCCCAACGCCAGTCTCTGCTCGAGGCGCAGGACGAGATCGAGAGAACCCTCAGCGAACTTGACCTTCAGCTAGAGGACGAGATTACGCGGCTGCGCCTCGAAGAGGAGCGCCTTCGGCGTGAAGCGGCCCAAGCCTTTCTCGACGAGCAACGCCGGCAACGATTGCTCGACCAGGCGGACGCGCTGGGCCAGAGGATCGGCAATCTTACCGCGCCATTAACTGCCGCCGCTTCGGGCTACGTCTACCCGCTGGCCGGTCATACCGTCGTTAGCGCATACGGCGAGGACAACAACTCCTACATGGCGTTGCGCTCTGCCTCGGCGAACGCGGCGGTAGTCGCAGTGCAGGACGGAGTGGTTAGAGGTGTTTCGTTCGTCAGCGCAAACGACGGCTACATGGTCTCCCTTGCGCACAGCGACAACCTATCGACCGTCTACACCAACCTCCGCCCCCCGTTGGTGCAGGTGGGTGACCGTGTGAGTCAGGGCGACGTCATCGGTCACCTGGGAGGCAGCACATTGGTCGCACCCGACACGCTCAAGCTGTGGGTGCAGGTCACCGAGAACGGCCGCTCGGCGTTCGTCGACCCCGCCGTAGCTCTCGGCTTCTGAGACACCTGTCAGTCACCGATCCCGAGCCGTTGATTCGAGCACGACCGGCCAAGCCGTACAATGTTGCCGTGACGCAACGCGGCAACCGCCAAGCCCGGGAGCCGGAACGATGAACTGCGCCTCGTGCAACACGGCCAATCCGCCTCAGGCTCGCTTTTGCATCATGTGCGGCGAGCAGCTGCGGACCGCGGGGAGCCGCGAACGCCGACGGGTGAGCGTCGTGTTCATCGACCTTACGGCGTTCACGACCCTCACCCTAGGTTTCGACCCAGAGGAGTTACGCGACCTGGCCGATGAGGTACTCACCGTTGTGGCCGGCGTTATCGAGGACTACGACGGCTACGTCGACGCCTTCCGCGGTGACGGTCTTATCGCGCTCTTCGGCGCCCCGCGTTCTCACCCCGACGATCCTCAGCGTGCCGTACTGGCAGCGGCGGCGGGCTTGCGCGCCATCGAGACGATCGGACGCGCAAAGGGTTATCCGCTCAAGGGCCGGGCGGGCGTCAACACGGGGATCGTCATCGCCGGGGCGGTGGGTTCCGGCCGCGTCCGCGACTACACGGTGATGGGGTCGACAGTGAACCTGGCGGCGCGCCTGGAGGCGGCTGCAATACCGGGCGAGGTCTGGGTGGGGCCCGACACCTTCGAGTCCAGCCGCCACCGGCTCGTCTATGAGTTGAGCCCGCCGGTTCGACTGGCGGGATTTCCCAATGTCAGGCACGCCTATCGGTTGGTCTCCACCCTTGAACAGCACAACGTCGATCCCTACGCCCATCTCGAGTTCGTTGGGCGCGTTCGAGAGTTGGAGCTGCTGGAGGCGCGCTTTAGCGCGGTGCGTGAAGACGGAAGGTCCCGAGAGCTGCGGCTGAACGGCGAGCCGGGCAGCGGCAAGACGCGACTGCTAAGGGAGGTAGCCAAGCGGTTGGCGGATAAGGGAGCAAGGACTATCTGGATAACCGGCAACTCGGGCGAGAGCGACGCCTTCACGCAGCTCTCCCGCCAACTGCTGAGCCTGGAGGATGGCGAGGAGTCGCGGGTCCGGCAGCAGAAGGCGCTGCAGGCGCTACAGGGCCTTCTGCCCGGTGAGTCCAGGCAGCACGAGCTAATACTCGCATCGTTGGGCCTCTTCACCCCAAGGGCCGTCTCCTCGTCAACTCTACGAGGTGCCAACCAAGCGTCGAGCCAGGCGGATAGTAAAGCAACGAGCCAAGCGGTGAGCCGGGCCTGGAGCACGCTCCTCGTGGCGACGGCCGCTCAGGCTGAGGCGGGCACATTACTGGCGGTCGACAGCACCTCCCACGATCCACAGTTGTTGGAACTCTTGAAACTTCTACCGGGCGCCCAGGCGCCACTGCTGCTCATCCGCACCAGCCGCGACCGCACGGTTATCAAAAGCGCAGTGACCGAAGGCGCAGTTACCGACGATTACGACGCTCTGGCGCTCGAGCCACTCGGACTCGAGGCGAGCGTCGCGCTTCTCAACCAATTGGCCAACCCGATCCTCAGGGTGGCCACGGAGTCGCTCATCTTTCAGGTCAGCGGTGTTCCCGCTTACATCATCGAATTGGGACGGGCGTTGTCGAGCACTCGCTCGGGCTCCTTTTCGGGATCACTGGCCTCCCTGCTGCAGGCGCGTCTCGACCTGTTGACGCCGGCCGAGCGGCAACTGCTGTCGCTGGCGGCGGTTTCGGGTGAGCGTACCTGGGAGCGCCTGCTGCTGGACTTGTCTGATGGTTCGGCCGATGACCGGTTGCTGCGACTCCTGAGCGAGAACCTTCTTGTCACCGAAGCATCTTCGGGGATTCCCGGCATGGTGGCGTATCGCTTTCAGAGCGAGCTCCTGCGGCACGCCGTGATGCGAATGATCCCTTTTGGCGACAGGCCGCTGTTGCACCTGAGGGTCGCCGGTTGGCTGGAGCAGCACGCTCCTCTTGCTCTCTCGGAGCTAATCGGCTTCCACTTCGCCGAGGGCGGCTCGCCGGAATCGGCCTATCCGCACTACCTGGCGGCCGGCGACCTGGCCGCCGGCGACCTGGCCGCCTCCCACGGCGACTCCCGATACCAAATACTGTTCGAGATGCTTCTGGGCTTGGAGTTGCCCGCCGGCATGCTAGCTCAGGGAAAGCTCGCCTACGCTCAAGCGGCCCTCGCCATGGGAGAACCGGAACGTGCGGAGACTCAACTGGACGAGGGCGACGCCTTCATCGATGACGCCAACCCCGACCTGCAAGTGGAGCTGCGCGAGGTGCAGCGAAGCCTCAGAGCTGACTTGCAGGCGCTACGGAGCAGGGCATCACAAAAGTGGGCTTAGCGCCGAAAATGCGGCAAGACAGGCAGGGACAGGGCAGGCGGGGCTGGGCAGGCGGGGG
>JBBDRD010000032.1:0-23494 GCA_040905665.1 Trueperaceae bacterium | reverse complement strand
CCCCGACCGACCGGACCAGAACCGGTTGTCCTGCCGTTAGACGATGGGCCAACAATGCGACGACTAGTGTATGTGGCTCCGCGATGGTCAGTCAATAGCGAGAGCGACCAGGTTGGGCGGCCGACTGGCGGGAGCGTCGTGCCCGAGGTATACTTGCGCCTGCTGGACGGCCGTAACGTCAGTTCTTAAGACGTTGTTTTGGGCGGCAGCGCATGGAGAGGTGCCAGAGCGGTTGAATGGGACGGTCTCGAAAACCGTTGTATCCTCACGGGTACCGTGGGTTCGAATCCCACCCTCTCCGCCACCATCGCCTCCGCGATGTCGGGGGTACTGTCGCCCCCGGGCACTGCTTTTTGACGAGCGGGTCCGGGGGCGGCTCTACGCCGGCTAACCCCCGGGGCCCACAGGAGAGACCATGGAGCGAGTCCGCGTCATCGATCACCCCCTCGTACAGCACAAGCTGTCGATACTTCGCGACCGGGACACCGCCGTACGCGATTTCCGGGCGCTATGCACCGAGGTAAGCATGCTGATGGCCTTCGAAGCGATGCGTGACCTGCCGCTGGCCGATGCAATAGTCGAGACCCCAGTGGCCCCCGCCGCCGTCAAGCGACTCACCGGCAAGAAGCTCGCCCTCGTGGCGATCTTGCGCGCCGGCCTGGTGATGGTCGACGGCCTTCTTACGCTGGTACCGAGCGCCCGAGTGGGACACATAGGTCTCTACCGCGATCCCACTACTCTAAAACCCGTTGAGTACTACAAGAAACTGCCCTCCGATATCGCCGAGCGAGACGTTTTCCTGCTCGACCCGATGCTGGCCACGGGCGGCTCGGCTGCTGCCGCGATCACTGTTGTCAAGGAGTTGGGTGCGCGCAGCGTGCGGCTCCTCTGCATTTTGGGAGCGCCTGAGGGGATAGCTACCGTTCACAAGGACCACCCGGACGTCGAGATAATCCTGGCGGCCCGTGACGAGCGGCTGAATGAGAAGGGTTACATCGTGCCCGGCTTGGGCGACGCAGGCGATAGGATCTACGGTACCCGCTAGGCACTAACCGGTTAGGAGCGGGCTAGGAGCCGCCAAACGACCGGAATGAGCGTCATATGTCGCACTCGCGTTCGGAGGCCCTGCGTAGAATGTGAGCCGTGCCGGAGAACACCTTACAGATCGCGCCACTCGTCCTCTGCTCCTTTTTGGCGGCTCTGGTCGTAGTTTCTCTAGCGGTGCCCTGGGTTCGTGAGTTCGCCTCGCGGATAGGCGCGGTGCAAGGGGGCGGCGCGGCGCACGGCGACGGGCACAGGGTACATTCGGGGAACATTCCAAATATCGGTGGAATCGCAATATTCGGTGGTTTCCTCATCGCTCTCCTCGTAGGCAGCATGGTGCGGCCCTCCCTGCTCGACGCCTACCGAGTGGAGCTCCTCGCCATCGTCCTGGGTGGAAGCCTGATGGTCCTCGTGGGCTTTATCGACGACATGTGGGAGGTACCGGCGGCGATGAGGCTGGCTGCACAGTTCCTGGCCGCCGGAATTCTCGTCGTCAACGGAGTCAAAATCGAGTTCGTGACCGATTACTTCGGTGCAGGAAACTATCTGTTCATGCCCGAGGTGCTCACCGTTGGCGTCACACTCTTGTGGGTGGTCGGTTTCACCAACGCCTTCAATTTCATAGATGGCCTGGACGGCTTGTCGTCGGGAATTGCCGCGATCTCTTCACTGAGCCTGCTGGCAGTGGCGCTGCAGTTTCCCGACCGGGGCGCGGCAATACTGCTGTTGGCGTCGTTGGCCGGGGCCGCGCTCGGTTTTCTGCGCCACAACTTCAATCCGGCGACGATCATCATGGGGGATTCGGGCGCCTACATGCTCGGTTACGTCCTGGCTGCGGTAAGCGTGCTGGGGGCTCTCAAGGTGACAGCCGCGGTCACGGTGGCCGCGCCCATCCTGATCCTCGCGGTACCGGTCCTGAACATCACGCAGGTGACACTGCGCCGGTTGCGCCGGGGCGCCAACCCATCTCTCGCCTCGAATGACCACCTGCACGATCTGATACGCGAGCGCAGCGGTTCCCAAAGACTCACCGTGATGGTGCTGTGGTGCGCCACGCTCGCGCTGGGAACGCTGGGAATGCTGTTGTCGAGTACCCCGCCGGTGCTGATGTACCTCACCGTCGTAGCCACCGTGCTGTTGATCGCCGGCGCAAGCCTGGTGAGACTCATCGAGGTGCGGCTCGAGCGGGAGATCAGCAGCACGTGAGTTCGAAACGGGTGTGTGTGGCCTTCGGCACCAGGCCAGAGGCCAACAAGATGGCGCCGGTGGTTTACGGGCTGCGAGAGCAACAGGGCCTGGAGCCTGTGCTTTTGGTGACAGGACAACACCGTGAGCAGCTCGACGACAGCCTCCGGCTCTTTGGGTTGGAGCCGGACGCCGACCTCGCGGTAATGACCGCCCGCCAGACGCTCCCCGATCTTCTCTCACGCATAGTGCCGCGTGCCGCCGAGCAGTTGCGCGAACTGCGTGTGGACTATGTGCTGGTCCACGGCGACACGCTCACCACCTTCGCGGTGGCGCTCGCCGCCTTCTACGAGGGGTTGCCGGTTGCGCACGTAGAGGCCGGCTTGCGCTCATTCGACCTGGGCGAGCCGTTCCCCGAGGAAGCCAACCGGCGTCTCACCGACGTCCTCACCGATCTGGATCTGCCCCCCACCCCGCTGTCGAAGCGTAATCTGTTGGCCGAGGGGAAGAGCGAGGATCGAATGGTGGTGACGGGTAACACCGCCGTCGATGCAGTCGAGTACGCCCGCTCGAGAGCGAGACTTCCCGATCACCTGCCGTGCCGCCCTCTGGTCGCCGTGACAATGCATCGCCGAGAGAACCTGCCGGTGATGCGCCAGTTGGCGGCCGCCCTCGCCCGCGTGGCCCGCTCGCATCCACAGTTCACCTTCGTCTACCCGGTACACCTCAACCCGGCCGTACGCGAGGCGATCCAACCCGAACTCGGAGCGGTAGAGAACGTGATACTAGAAGAGCCGTTGGATTATCTGTCGATGCTCGCCCTGCTCGACCGCTCCGAGCTGGTGATCACCGACTCGGGAGGCATCCAGGAGGAGGGCACCGCCCTGGGAGTTCCGGTAGTGGTTTTGCGTAACGTCACCGAACGGCCCGAGGGCGTGGACGCCGGCGCACTACTTCTTGCCGGCAACGAGCCCGGCCGGGTCGAGCAGCTGCTTGGCGAACTGCTGGAGCGGCCCGAGCGGCGCGCCGCCATGCGCAAGCGCAACAATCCCTACGGTGACGGTAAGGCAGGAGTGCGGATAGCCGGGGCCGTCGCCTGGCGTCTGGGTCTCGCCGAACGGCCGGCCGACTGGGCAGGTTCGTAAGCGCGGAGTCGTACGGGCTCGGTGATAGAATCTGCGCCGTGACAACGCATGTGCTCCGCTCCCGGCGCCCCCTTCCCGGCATACGAGGGGTCGAGCGGCAGGGAGAATTCTACCTTCGGCGCTGGCACGGAACGGCGGTCATGGGAATCATCAACGCCACTCCCGACTCCTTCAGCGATGGCGGAGCCTTCTACGATGCTGGGGCAGCCGCGGAGCATGGCCGCCGTCTGGCGGCTGCCGGAGCACTGATTCTCGATGTGGGCGGAGAATCGACCAGGCCGGGCGCCGAGCCGGTGCGAGTTCAGGACGAAGCGGACCGAGTATTGCCGGTAATACGGGCACTGGCCAAGGATACCGACGCCCTGATAAGCATCGACAGCCGCAAGCCCGAGGTAGCGCATGAGGCGCTGCTGGCCGGGGCCCATCTCGTCAACGACGTGACCGGCTTTCGCGATCCCGAGATGCTGCGCGTGTGCGGCGAGGCTGGGGCGCCGGTGGTGATCATGCATATGCAAGGTGACCCGAGGACCATGCAGGAGGACCCTTTCTACGCGAACGTGGTGGCGGAGGTGCATGACTATCTTTTAGAGCGGGAGTGGCAAGCGCTGAAGGCCGGGGTGCCGGACGTCGTACTGGACCCTGGAATAGGGTTCGGCAAGACGACCGAGCACAATCTTGAACTGCTTCGCTCGATTCCGCAGCTTGTTGCCGGCGGCCGGAAGGTGATGATCGGCGCGTCGCGCAAAGGAGTGATCGCCGCTATCGCCGGCCCCAGTGAACCCGAAGGGCGTGATCCCGGCTCGATCGCCATCCACCTCCACGCTGCTGCCGGCAGTGCCGCCCTTGTGCGAGTCCACGACGTAGCGGGTCACGTCCAGGCTCTGCGAGTGTGGGAGAGGCTCCATGGCTGAGAAGGGCCGCATCGTTCTCTTGGGAATGGAATTCCACGCGCACCACGGTGCACTCGACGAAGAGGCACGTTTGGGCGCGCGCTTCGCTGTCGATCTCGAATTGGAGCTCGTACTTCCGAGCGAGGACCGGCTCGAAGGAACCGTCGATTACAGCCGTGTTTATAGTGAAGTCCGGGATCTGGTGACCGGTTCCCGTCAGATGTTGATCGAGTCGCTGGCTGCTGCCATCGCCTCCCGCCTCCTCACGGCCGAGCCGCTCTTGAGCGCCCTCCTGGTGAGGGTTCACAAGCCACACGCGCCACTTCCCGGCGTGGTGCGCGACGTATTCGTGGAGGTACGCCGGGAACGGGATGAGTATCAAGATGGCTCATGAAGCCGTGCGAAGTGGCTGAGCGGGCCGTCGTTGCCATGGGAAGCAACCTGGGGGACCCCATCCGAAACCTGCGCAGCGCGCGAGAAGAGCTGTGCCGGCTCGGCAGGGTCGAGGTCGCCTCGAGTATCTACCGAACGGCCCCAGTTGGCGGACCGCACGGACAGGACGACTACCTGAATGCTGTCGTCTTGCTCGCACCAAAGCCCGAATACTCCGACCCCAGGGCACTCCTGGGTGCGCTGCTCGACATCGAGCAGCGCCATGGGCGTGTGCGGCGAGTGCGCTGGGAAGCGCGTATGCTCGATCTCGATCTGCTCACTTTCGACAACGCGATCATCGATGAACCCGGCCTTGTGCTGCCCCACCCGAGAATGATGGAGAGGGGATTCGTCCTGGCGCCCCTTTGCGAGGCCTGGCCGCAGTGGCGTCACCCGATCACCGAACAACGTGCGTGTGAAGCGCTGAAGTACGTTGCAGACAGCGGAGTGGCGCCCACGAGCCTGACTTGGGGGACGGGCTGAGCTACGCGGTAGACTCGGCCCTATGCGCGTTTTCGCAATAGCCGATCCTCATCTCTCGCGCGCCGAGCCAAAACCGATGACGATCTTTGGCCCTGCCTGGGAGGGGCACCCAAAAAGCTTCTTCGAGGGTTGGCGAGAGGTCGTCGCCGAGGCGGACCTGGTCCTGATCCCCGGCGACCTCTCCTGGGCACTCAAGTTGGAAGAGGCGCTCCTCGACTTGAACGACCTTGCGGCCCTGCCGGGCCGCAAGGTGATCTTGCGTGGCAATCACGACTACTGGTGGCCCTCGCTGTCGAAACTGCGTGCGGCATTGCCCGAGGGAATGTTCGCGATCCAAAACGACGCACTACTGCTCGACGGGGTGGTAATAGCCGGCAGCCGGGGCTGGGTTTGCCCGGGTAGTCGCGGTTTCTCGGAGCAGGACGAAAAGATCTACCAGCGGGAGTTGGAACGACTTCGCCTATCGCTCGCGGCGGCACGCAGGCTTTCGGGCGAAGCGTTTGTCGTGATGCTGCACTTTCCGCCGGTCAACTCGCGGCTCGAGCCCTCGGGCTTTACCGACCTCCTGCTGGAGGCGGCTCCGGACGCTGTGGTGTTCGGGCATGTCCACGGCGAGCCGGCAGAAAAGATCGTGCCGGACCTACCGGGGATTGACATCCACTTCGTTCCGGCCGACGCACTCGCCTTCCGGCCCCGTTTGGTGCTCGAGACGCGCTAGAACCCTGCGCTACCCGACCCGCCGATCGGATGAGGCAACAGCTTGGGAGAGTTCTCACCCAGCCGGTGGTAGTGGGTGATGGCGTCTTGACCCTTCTCCCAGGAGAGGCAGATCACCTCGGCACCCAACTGACTCGGAAAGTCCACGACCCCCGACTCAACGTCCTTCAAATGTACTCCCAGTCGGTCGAGATCGGCCTTGTCCGACTGCAACTGACCGAGAAGGAACGCAACCTCCTGAGCGGCGTTGCGGGCAGCCACCGAGTACGGGTTCAGCTTGGTCAGCTCTTCGCGAAGGTGCGCCAGTTCCGACTTCGCCTCCTGCATATCGCCCAGTAACCTGTCGACGGTCGGGATCATGCCGGTAGCTTCTTCGAGGGTGAAAAGTCGATACATCAACTCAACCGTCCTTTCGCTTCTGAGCGTACAACCGTAACGACCGGAATCCTGTCTCAATTTATACAAAAGTTGAGCGAAGGAGACTTAGATTTTGGTGAAGCGAGCTTCACCATCGCCATCTGCCGGCTTTTCGGACGACCGCCGCATCGGCGAGATGTGTTTTGATGAGCGGTGTTTTGATGAACGGTTGTTTGATTACTGCTGGCTTGATGCGCGGCCCTATGCGACAAACAGCCGCAGCCAAACGGAGGAAGGAAGCTCCATGAAGACCCTCGGCCTCGACCTCGGTGGCACGAAGATAGCTGCTGCCGTTGTGCAAGACGGCGAAGTTCTCGACAGTGAGCGTTGCATTACACCGCGTAGCGGTTTCGTGTCTGTTCTCGACGCGCTCGCCCGTGTTGCAACGGAGCTGCTTGCTCGTCACCCAGACGTAGCGGCTGTAGGCATAGGTTCGCCCGGTCCTCTCGATTACGAGCGTGGCGTTGTGCTCTTCGCGCCTAACATTCCCGGTATGGAAGGCGCTCCGCTGGTGTCGGGCCTCGAGGAGCGCTTGCGCATGAAGGTCGCGCTGGAAAATGACGCCAATGCCGCCGGCTACGCCGAGCACCTTTACGGTGCGGCAAGGGACCTGGACACGAGTATCTACGTGACGATCTCCACCGGTATCGGCGGCGGGCTTTTCATCGGCGACCGGCTGATTCGTGGTGCGCACGGTTTAGCGGGAGAGATCGGCCATATGATCATGCTTCCCGGCGGTCCCATCGATGGCGACGGGCACCATGGAACCCTTGAGGCTTTGGCTGCAGGGAGGGCGATAGCGCGTGAGGCCTCCTACGCTTACGGAGTTCCGATGAACACCGAGGAGACCTTCGAGCGTGCTCGTTCGGGGGAGCGCAAGGCGTTGGCAATCATCGACAATGCCGCGCGTTTCACGGGCATAGGCGTTGCCAATCTGGTGAAGGTATTCGACCCCGCCGGTTTCGTCGTGGGCGGTGGGATGAGTCAGGTGGGTGACTTCTATCTCGATAGGATTCGGGCGGCGGCCGAAGAGTACCTCATCGGTTACCCCATGCCGGAGCTGCGCCCAGCAAGGCTGGGAACCGAAGCAGGGGTCATCGGCGCCGCGGCGGTTGCGGCCAAGGGTGCCCAGCTTGTCTGACCGATGCCCGAGCCGATACGGGAACCGAGAAGAGCGATTCGCCTGACCACGACGAGATCATTTGTCATCGAACCCTCGACGTAAACGCGCACGCCCGCCACCAAATCGCCATGGCTGGGCTGCTCCGGTAAAGACAGGCGTACTTCGCGTCCACCTTCGAGGCGTGCAGTGGCGAATGGCAGCGACACAGAGGTGAGTTCCGCTGCGAACGATGTCTCTAGCGATGCCCCCGTTTGCGCCGGGCAGCAGGCAAGCAGGAAACCGCAGAGCAGTACTATCGGCAACAGCCTGACTGGACCCCTCGCATGCAGGACTGGCGAGCGGAAGCAGTTGGCTGGGGTCGTACGCACCTTAGCTGTCGACCCCCTTCTTCGGGCCGGTCGATTCAGACAGGAAGTCGGGATTGGCGACTACTTCCGGCACGCGAGGATAGTTAGCGGCGTCGACCGTCAAGCGTGCGAAGGCGGGATCGCCGGCGCGCTCCTTCCACACTCGCGGCTTCGCCGGGATGCCCAGGCCGATCACGTGCGGGGCAAGGTCTCTCGTAGCCAAGGCCATCGCCCCCAGCATACTATCGTCCGAGAGCACCGTTCCGGCAAGAACCGTGGCGTGGTAAGCGACCCGTACCCCGCGCCCGACGACCGTTCGCTGGAGCCGGACATCGCCCGCCTCCAGGATGTCGTGGGTATGCGAGTAGATGTTGGCATAGTCAGAGATGGAAGACTCATCATGCAGCTCCACGCCCCCAATATCGTCGATCAGGACGTTCCTGTGGATGACGACGTCATCCCCCGCCTCGATGTTGTAGCCAACCGAAACCTCGACGTTCTGGAAGATTTTGAGGTTGCGGCCCGCGCGAGCGAAGATCCTCGCGGCAAGAAGGCGGCGCAGAGGAATTCCGCTGGCCAGGGACTGTCCCAGCGGCGTGCCGTCAAGTGACTTCCAGAGCCAGAGGAGCGGTTTGACCTGGGCGAACTTTGCGCTGTCGGTCGCTAGGTAATGCTCGGCCTCGAAGGTGATATTCCTTGGATCGAGCGCTAGAGCCGCCATCGGAGAGGTTTCGGTCAACTCCGCAAAGGGCCGGGCATGAATCACCTGGGCCAGGGTTTCCCGAACAATATCGTTACGGTCGGCCGCCGGATCGTCTATGCGTTCACCAAGTTCACCCAGGAAACGGCGCATCTGAGCGTCGGGCCCCTCGGGCAGGGCCTTGGGAATCAACCAGGGCATGGGGCTCCTCCTGGAGCTACCTTAGCCCCGTCCACGGTCGGCGACGGGTAACGCCTGCTACCCGCGTACGCCGGCTGCACTGCCTGCACCTGTCGCGCCTCGCCACCTTGGACCCCATCCTCCAGCCTTCATTCTCGGTCCCGTACTCGGCCCGAGGCCGGCAACTCGATGATCCGGCTGATACCGGTAGCCGGCTCGCCGAACAGGCTGAGCGGCTTGCCGAGCAGGGCGGAAGCGTCTCTCGCGAGCGCATGCGGCAGAGGATCCAGCGCTGCCGCATGAAGGAGCAGCCCCCTGGGCGTGGGAAGCAACGGCCCCCCAGAGGAGAGTCGGGCCCAGAGTGGCTCGAAGAGCCAGTCGGAGCTCCAAGCCCGCTTCACCGACAGCAGGCTGCCACGCCCGCCCCTGCCGCTCGAGCCGTTCTCACCGGGTCGCCGAACCCGCACGTCATCAGGAAGGGAGGAAATGAGTTCGTAGAAACGGTCGATGAACTCATCCAGTAAGTAGCGGCCGTTTACCAGCACCTCTGCCCCAGGCGCCAGATCCTCGATGTCTTCGTCATCAGGATCGCTCGGGTCGATGCCCGCAAAGTGGGCCTCCAATTGGACCGCCAAATTATTCAGCCGGTAGAACTCCTCCTCCACTGCTGAGGGGACCACCACCATCCGAGCCACCGGAAAGCCGCACTCTGTCAAGGCTTGCAAATCGATAATTTCGGGCTCCGTCGATGCTGGATGATAGTTGACAAGCATCGTGGGGCCGGGAGAGTTCATGAGGTCGATTCTACCAACCCGAAGTCCCGTTCCCGCCGCGTCGAAAGGCTCTCATTGGGGCGAGGAAGAGCGTGCTAGACTTCATCGGTGACAGGCTTCCGACCGCAGAAGGTCCGTTTACATGTTCGCCTTGTTATTTTGATGGCGCTTCTCGCTGTCATTTTCACGCTGGTAGTCGTGGCTGTTCTGCGTTACGTGCAAGTTGACGAGATTCAACTTCCCGACGTGCGTGGCATGCAGTACACCGAGGCGGTCGCGCTCTTGCGCCAAAGTGACCTCGTACCGATCTCCTATGCGGACAATGTGCAGGGGATGGCGATCGAGGTGGTGACCAATCAGACTCCTCCTCCTGGCTCGGTCGTTCGCGAGGGCCGCAACGTGTCGATTGGGGTGAACAGACCGCCCGAGGCCTCCCGGGCCCCGGTGCTGCTGGGCCTGCTCTCCGACCAAGCTATCAATACCTCCGCTGCCGTGAACATTCAGCTACGAAGCATCGAGTACGCCAACAGCAGCCAACCACCGGGACGGGTAATAGAACAACGGCCGGAACCGGGTGAACGAGTGGCACCCGGTGAAGGCTTGAGCATCGTCGTGAGCCGGGGTCCGGCGACGCCTGCCCTAACCATGCCCGATCTCCTCGGCGTGCCCGTCGACAGGGCGCGCGAGCAGCTCGTCCAGATGGGACTGCGAAGCGTAGAGAGCATAGCAACCGGTGTGAGCTTCGAGGCACCCGGTAGCGTCGCCTCTCAGGCGCCGGTTGCCGGTGAGGCAATCAGCGCCAGTAGCCCGGTGCTCCTCTCGTACAATCTGTCCGCGGGCGAGGTCGTGCCTGTACCCGGAGTGATCGGCCAGCACGCCGAGCTGGCCGAACGTTTGCTGCGCGCTGCAGGGCTCGGGCTGGGCGAGCTACATTACGTGGACAACCCCGACCTGCCGAGTGGGACGGTGGTCGAAACGAGCCCGTCGGCATACACCTTGCGCGGCATGCCGGTGTCGCTAACACTCAACGCTCCCTCGGGAGCATTCGACGATCTGCGCCGGGAAACGGCCGAGTTGGAACTCGCAATCGACGAGGACGACGGTGAGCTCGAGGGGGAATCGGGCCCCACCACCCTCGAAGCCGAACTCGACGGACTCGAGGATATGGGCAGAAGAGTATCGGTCACCTTCGATCCGGCCGCCCTGGGGGTTCGTGCCCTGCTCGAGCGCGACTACGACCTGCGCCTCCTGGTGGAGGACGACGCCGGCGAGCGGACGGTAATCGACCGTCGGGTGAGGGCCGGAGAGACGGTTTCGGCGGTGGTTCTGGTCGAGGGCGACGCGCTACTACAGACATACATAAACGGCGTATTCTTCCAGGCCTGGCGCCCCTGAATCTTGATGAGGAGTTTGGCGGGCCGAGCGATGCCTAGTGGGAATTGTCGCTGCGTTTTCGGGTCCTCATCGCGACACTGATAGGGAGTTGGATTGTGGCGACATTGGGTGCAACCAATCGCCCGGACACGAGGAGGAGATTGGTGGCTGAGGTCGATATCTCTCCGCTGGCGAAGCGGTTGGCCGAAGAGAACAACGTGGATTGGCGCGTTCTGCGTGGTACCGGCGACGAAGGCAGAGTCGTAGAGCGTGATGTGCTCGATTTCCTGGCGCGAGTAATGTCGGGGGAGGAGGACGCCGATCCCACACCGGAACCGCTGCCCGACGGCATGGAGGACTGGCCCGACAGGGCGCCAGGGATAAGCAGTCCGCCGGCGAGTTGGACGGCGGAGGCCACAGTTAGCGAGTCTTCGGCCCCCGATAGCATCCTTCGTAACGATCTGGAGAACAGTTGGGAGGCGGGCGACAATACGCTTCTCGACGTCGAATCGGCGGTCGATGATTGGGGAGGCGCCTCGACGTCAACTCGCAGCGGCCAAGCGGATAGTCAGCTGAGCGACCTCGAATTCGGTTTCGATGAGCCGCTCGACGAGTCAGACGAGGGTGCCGCTGTCGATGCGGATGAGAGAGCGGTTGACAACCCTCTGGCGGCGAGCGCAGGGGAGCCGGCGATCGATGAAGACATTTTCGTGTTCGACGACTCCGATGATTCCAACGACTCCGACGTTTCGGCTCAGGAACCCGCATCGAGGTCGGAATCGGAGCAGAGCGACTCGTGGGCCGACTCGCCCAGCTTCGGCGCCGGCGGTTACACCGGTCGAGACCCCGATTTCGGCTCCGATTTCGGCGCCGGCTTCACTTCGGACTCCGAAGGCGACGATTTCTTCTCCCTTCGTGGGGACGAACAATCGGCGGCCGGGGACTCCGACCGATCTGGCATGAGCGGAGTTGAAGGGGGCTCCACAAACGCAACGGAGTTTTCATTCGCGGCCGAGGCCGAGGCTTACACGCCCGCTGTCGATGCGGAACACACGCCCTGGGAAGGGAATCTCGACGAGTTAGGCGACACTCTGCCCGACGGTGTCACGATCGAGGAAGAGGAATTTCGCGTGCTGCCCGCTACGTACAGCGAGCAGGCGATCTCCGCCGAAATGCCGGCGGTCATCCCGGCCGAGAAGCAGGTGATCGATCCAGCCGAGCAGCCGGCAATCGCCACAATGGAATCGCCCGCGTCTCGGCCGACGAGCGCTCGCGGGGTCTTTGGCTCAGGCATCGTGCTTCGTCGTGACGTGGACCTGACTGCGCTCGTCGAGGCTAGAGCGGCTGTCGCTGCGGAACTCGGGTTACAGGAATCGATCTCACCGGCCGGATTTCTGGTGAGGGCCGCCGCTCGTGCCGGCCGGCCCTGGCCGCTGACTTCGGATGACGCCGAAGTTGGCTTGGCCTCTCTCACCGACGACGGCGTGGACGTGTCGGTAATTACAGGCGCGTCCACGCTCGAATTCCGTGAGCTGATGGACAGGTGCGCGCCCGATGGCGGAGATTCATCAGTCGAACCGGCTCTGGTTGTGGCCGACCTGTCGGCGCTGGGCATAGACGAGGCGGTCCTCGACCTGGGACTTCCCGTGCTCACACTCGGTCGGGTGCTGGCACAGCGCGAGGGTAGCTTCCACGGGACCCTTACCCTTAGCGGACCGATCGCTCCCGACGCCGGCTCACGATTTCTGGGGCGCGTCGTCGAATTGTTGGCTGCACCCGTGAGGCTGGTGCTCTAGCCGGCCCCGACCTTGTTCGACGGCAGGAGCGCCCACAAGATGATGTAAGCGAGTCCTGTCAGGCCACCCGAAAGTGGCAAGGAGACGACCCAGAGGGTCCTAACGACGGCGGGAGCCGCGTCGACGAACTCCGCCACACCACCCGCGACGCCGCCGATATAGCGGTGGCGGGTGCGTGCCAAAGCACCGGAACTCAACGGACGACGGGCGCGCCGGTGATCGTGCGCGAGGCCGTCGTTTGGGGAACTTTCGTCGCTCATCCGGAACCTCTGGCTTCTTCTTGCAAATGGGGGATCTGAGGACGCGAGTCGGGCCGCCGCAAGGCGTCGTGGACTATCGCCTCCAGCTCACGAACATCGACTCCGTTGTAGCCGTCATCGACCAGGGCGAGTTTTGCCAACGACTTGGCGAAGTTGCGACGACCGCCCCGCGGGCTGTCCATATGACGAGCCTTGTGCAGCGCAGCTGCCAGGAGAATCATGCCACCGAGGAAATGCTTTTCTGTTCCCGTCGCTTCCAGCCAGGCGGGCTCGAGAACTTCATGGCACTCCCAATAATCGCCCTCGTTGAAAAGGTACACGCCCTTTCGCCAAGCCTCGCGCCGCATCTTCTCCACCACGCTTGAAGTATACGGTTGAAGGATGCGGTTGAAGGATGCGGTCGGGCCGTCGCAGCAGGACGCCAAACTGGAGCGGGGTTTGGGCGCGGGTTATCTTGACCTGGTGAAGGGTTCTTCCTCGGAAAGCCAGGCGGGAACGGCAGGGCTGCTTGCCGCTGCCGGTGCAGGTGAGCGACTGGGTCGCGGTCCAAAGGCATTCCTCAGGCTAGCCGGCGCAACGCTCCTGGAACGGTCGGTGACGGCGCTTACGGAGGTCGTTGACGAGGTCATTGTGGCGGTGCCCAAAGCCGAACTCGAACGCGGCCAACAGCTGCTGCCCGGCGCACGGTTCGTTGCCGGTGGCGCGACCCGGCAGGAGACGGTGTTCCTCCTTCTGCAAGCAACCAGCGCTCATCTGGTGCTCGTTCATGACGTCGCCCGGCCGTTCCTCGAACGGGCAGTTGGCGATCGGGTCCTGGCGGCCGCTCGCGCTCTAGGTGCGGCCAGCGCCGCACGACCGGTCGCGGACACGCTGATCGAGGCGACGAGCGGGGCGAATGTGGCTCGAGACGAGCTCCGTTCGGTGCAGACGCCGCAGGGATTTCGTCGTGAACTCCTGTTGGAAGCGCACCGCGCCGCGCTCGACAGTGGACGAGTGGCTACCGACGACGCGGGGCTGGTGCGCGCCATTGGCGCTCAGGTCGAGCTCGTCGCCGGCTCACCCTGGCTGTTCAAACTCACCACGCCCGAGGATCTGGCGTTCGCCGAGTCGCTGGCACGGAGCTGGGATGACGAGTAACTCGGGGGACTCGTCGCTGAACACGATCCACCTACGCGCCCCCGCCAAGCTGAACCTCGGGCTCGCAGTGCTGGGTTCCCGGCCCGACGGCTTCCATCAGATCGAGACGCTCTTCGCCCGCCTCGAATTGCACGACGAGGTGTGGCTGGAGCCCGCCCCTACCGTGAGTGGTGAACTGCTCCGCGACGAGGCCGGCGAAGCCGAAGTGCGCTTGCACGGCCTGCTAATGAACTCCGAGAATCTGGCGCTTCGTGCCGCGGCGGCCTACTTCCGGGCGACTGGAGTAAACGAAGGAGTGGACGTGCGGCTGCTCAAGCGAATTCCGGTGGCCGCCGGATTGGGTGGCGGTTCCTCCGACGCCGCCAGTGTGCTCCTGGGACTCGCACGCCTCTATCCGAGTTCCCTGGACCTGTACCGGCTTGCCCACGAGCTCGGTTCCGATGTGCCGTTCTTCCTGAGCGAGCGTGCCGCGGCTTGGGCCGGGGGCCGCGGCGAACTTCTAGAGCCGGCAGAACTGCCCAGGCTCCGGGTCGTGTTGCTCAACCCGGGGGTGACGGTGAGCGCGGCGGACGCCTATAGGCGGCTTCGTCGCTTCGACCCTCCGCTCGAGCGGAAGGCGCTTCTACGACAACTTGCCGGAATCGAGGAGCCGGTTTTCAAAAACTCGTTACAGCCAGGGGTAGAGGAGGGTTACCCGGTGGTGGTGGAGGCGCTGGCTGCATTGCGTTCCGCAGGCTTGCGCGGCGTGCTGATGAGCGGTTCGGGACCGACCTGCTTTGGGCTGGCCCAAAGCGATGAGCAGGCCGAGGAAGCCGTGGACCTGTTACGGCGCCGTTATCCTCATTGGTGGATTTCGTGGGGCGGAGCGGCTGTCTAGCAGCTGTGTGGCTACGGTGTAGCAGCGTGGGGCAGGGTCGTTTAGAGGATATGTTCCTTGCCGGGGTTCGGCACCGGCTCCAGCGCCTTGGTGTTCGGCGCCCCCTCGCTGTCTATCCGCACCCGCCTGCGCGCCCAGCCACAGGCGTTGGCGATGATCCGCTGCACGTGAGGGTTGTGGAAGGTAGGGAAGGTCTCGTGGCCCGGTCGGAAGTAAACGACCCGGCCATGACCCCGGCGCCAGGTACATAAACTGCGGAAGACCTCGCCCCCCTGGAACCAGGAGATCGTCAGCAACTCGTCGGGTAGCGGCACGTCGAACCGCTCACCGTACATCTCCTCCTGCTCGAGCTCGAACTGCTCCGGCACCCCTTCGAGGATCGGGTGGGAGGGCTCCAGGCTCCAGAGCCGCTCCTTCTCGTCGGCCTCACGCCACTTGAGGGAGCAGTTGGTGCCCAGGACGCGCTTGAAGATCTTCGAGAAGTGGCCCGAGTGGAGCACAATGAGACCCATGCCCGAAAGCACCTGGCGATGAACCCGCTTCACGACCTCACCGTCGACGCGGTCATGCGCCTTGTGGCCCCACCACACCAGCACATCTGTTTCGTCGAGCCGGTCGTCGGTTAGCCCGTGCTCGGGCTCTTCCAGCGTTGCCGTGTTTACTCTGGCGCCCAACTGCTCCTCGACCGCCTTGCCGAGCACCGCATGCATGCCGTCCGGATAGATCGAGCGGACTACCTCGTTCTCCCGCTCATGAAGGAATTCGTTCCAAATGGTCACACGTAGCCGGCCCTCAACGCCGTACTCGCTCATCCGTTCCTCTCCGATGGCGCCGCCATCAGTCCGTTACCGCGCCGGTCGAAGCGCTCGAAACCAGCTTGGCGTACTTCGCCAGCACACCCGTAAGGTAGCGGGCGGGCGGAGCTTGCCAGCGTGCCCGCCGGGCCTCCAGATCATCGTCACTCAATTCGACCTCGATCAGATTGCGCTCGGCATCGATCGTTACGGTGTCGCCGTCGCGAAGGAGCGCTATCGGGCCGCCTACTTGCGCCTCGGGCGCCACATGCCCTACCACCAGTCCGTAGGTTCCACCGGAGAAGCGGCCATCGGTTATCAGCCCCACCGAATCCCCCAGTCCCTTGCCAATGAGCGCGCCGGTGGGGGAGAGCATCTCGCGCATTCCCGGCCCGCCCTTGGGACCCTCGTAGCGGATCACGATGACGTCACCAGCGGTGACAGAGTCGGCCATGATCGCCGCCATCGACTCCTCTTCACTGTCGAACACCCGGGCCGGGCCGGTGATCTTGGTCGTGCGCAGGCCGCTGGTCTTGGCTACCGCGCCTTCGGGGGCGAGGTTGCCACGCAGAATCACCAGGTGGCCCTGTGGGTACTTGGGCTTGTCGAAAGGGAGCACTACCTCCTGCGCGGGATCGGGCTCACCGCTAACGTTCGCGAGATTCTCCGCAACGGTCTTGCCGGTGATCGTCATGCAGCCGCCGTGCAGCAGGCCGCGATCGAGGAGCATCCGCATGATCAGCGGGATGCCGCCGACCCGGTGCAGGTCGGTAGCTACGAAGCGACCGGAGGGTTTTAGGTCGGCGAAGTGCGGAGTGCGGCGGCGGATACTCTCGAAGTCGTCGATGTCGAGCGGTACGCCGGTCGCGTGAGCGATGGCGATAAGGTGGAGTACTGCGTTCGTAGAGCCGCCGACCGCCATGATGACGGTGATGGCGTTCTCGAAAGCCTCGCGCGTCATTATCTTGCGGGGAGTGAGGTCCCATTCGATGAGCTTCAGTAACTGCTGAGCGCTGGCCCGCGCGCTCTCCTTTTTCTCCTCGTCCTCGTTGGACATGGTCGAGGAGTAGGGGAGGCTCATCCCCAGCGCTTCGATAGCCGACGACATGGTGTTGGCGGTAAACATCCCGCCACACGACCCGCTCCCCGGACAGGCGCTCTGCTCGATAGCCCTAAAGGCGTCGAGGGGAATCCGCCCGGCGTTGTAGGCGCCCACCGCCTCGAACACGCTAACGATGGTGAGGTCCTCATCGCCGTGATGTCCGGGCTTGATCGTGCCGCCGTATACGAAAACTGTAGGGATATCGAGGCGGCCGATCGCGATCATCGCGCCGGGCATGTTCTTGTCGCAGCCGCCTACCGCCAGCAGGCCATCCATGCTTTGGCCGCGGCAAACAGTTTCGATCGAGTCTGCGATTACTTCACGCGAGACCAGTGAGTACTTCATCCCCTCGGTGCCCATCGAGATGCCGTCCGAAATCGTGATCGTCCCGAAGGTCTGCGGCATGCCGCCGGCTTCCCGTACGCCCATCTCGGCAGCGGTGGCCAGCTCACCCAGGCCGGCGTTGCAGGGCGTGATGGTGCTGTGACCATTGGCGATCGCGATAATCGGCTTGCTGAAGTCCTGGTCGCTAAAGCCCACGGCGCGGAGCATCGCGCGGTTGGGCGCTCGGTTGTCGCCCTCGGTAATGATCGCGCTTCGTCGGTTCAGTTTCTCACGTGTGAGAGTGTCGCTCATTGGGGGTCCTCCGGGAATCCGCGGCAATTGTAACCGCAAGCCTCAACTTAATCGTGCCAGCCGCTCCCCGGCCTCGGCGATCGCCTCGTCTCTCTTGCAGAAGGCGAAGCGCACGAGGCTGCGAGCCAGATGTCGGTGTTCGGGGCTATAGAAGGCGCTTGGCGGAATGGCGGTCACGCCGGCGCGGACCGGCAGGTCGCGGCACAACGCCTCGTCATCGGGATAATCGAGCTCCCGTGAGTTGGCGATCACGAAGTAGCCGCCCTCGGGACGCATCGCTCGAAAGGGAGTAGCCTCTAACGCCGCCAGCAGCAGGTCGCGCTTGGCGAGGTAACTACCGTGCAAGTCTTCGTAGTAGGACGTGTTTGCGGCATGCCTGATCGACTCTGCCGCCGCGACCTGCAAAGGGGTCGCCACCGTGAACGGGATCCACTGGTGAGCCCTTCGCATGGCGGTGATGAGATTCTCGGGACCGCACGCCCAACCAATCTTCCAACCGGTCACGGAGAAGCTCTTGCCGAAGCTCGAAAGGCTGATCGCGCGCTCCCAGGCGCCTGTGCGGCTGAGCAGGTCGACGAAGGGCGTGAAGGAGATGTGCTCATAGACTTGGTCGGCAAGGATAAGCGTGTCGTGCCGCTGAGCGAGTTCGATGATGAAGTCGAGCTCCTGGGCGCTGAACACTTTCCCGCTGGGGTTGTGAGGGCTGTTGACAACGATCATCCTGGTGCGCTCGTTGAATGCCGCGGCCAGCCGTTGCTGATCGAGCAGCCAGCTCCCGTCCTCCTGCGGCTCAAGCGGCACGAATCGAGGCACCCCGCCCGCCATAGTCACATCGGCCGGATAGGCGTCGTAGAAGGGCTCGATGAGCACCACCTCGTCGCCCGGATCGATGAACGCCTGCATGACGGCAAACAGACCTTCGGTGGCGCCCACGGTGACCAGCAAATTGCTCGCCGGCTCGATGCTGCGCCCGAGTCGACGCCCGATGTCCTCCGCCAAGGCCTCTAGCAAAGGTGGCCAACCGGCTAGTGGCGGGTACTGTTGGTAGCCGCCGGCCGCCTCACGAAGCGCCTGGGTAACGAAGCCGGGCGGCTCGAAGTCGGGGAAGCCCTGTCCCAGATCGACCGCGCCCGTCTCTTTGGCCAGACGAGAGTAGGTCGCGAACACTGTCTCGCCGAAAGAGGCGACGCGGCGGCTGGCCACCCGTTGTTCGCTCACTGAGATGACACCCACGACTTCGCTTGTCCCCGTTTCGAATGATTGCAACTGCGGTTTCCCACGATTCGGCTAGCTACCCTTAGCCCGGCGCCGCGACCGGCTGCCGACGGGCAAGGACATCGAGGACGGCTGCGGTGAACGAGGCGGTATCTCGCGTCCCGCCCAGATCCTTGGTCGGATCCTCGGCCAGCGCCTGCTGCACTGCCGCTTCCAGGTCGTCGGCCGCGGCCGCTTGTTGCAGGCCGTAACGCAGCATCATCGCAACCGAGAGCATCGTTGCGGTGGGGTTGGCTACACCTTTGCCGGCGATGTCTGGAGCACTGCCGTGAACCGGTTCGAACAGGCCGATGGCGCCGCCGAGTGAGGCAGAAGGGAGCAACCCCAATGAACCGGGAATTACCGCGGCAAGGTCGGAGAGGATATCGCCAAAGAGGTTCGAGGTGACGATCACGTCGAACTGCCCGGGATCCCGGACGATCTGCATGGCAGCGTTGTCCACATAGAGGTGATCCAGCTCGACGTCGCCGAACTCGCTCTGGTGCACGCCCACTACCACGTCGCGCCAGAACTGGGAGACGTCGAGGACGTTGGCCTTGTCGACACTTGTGACCCGTCCACCGTTTGGCCCGCCGCGCGTCCGCGCACTCTCGAAGGCCACCCGGGCGATCCGTTCGACCTCGAAGCGCTCGTAGACCATCGTCGAAACGCCCCTGTCCTGCTCGTTGGCCGACGGCTTGCCGAAGTAAATGCCGCCGGTAAGCTCACGCAGGATCAGCATGTCGGTGCCGGCCGCCACCTCGGACTTGAGTGGCGAGAGGTGTTCGAGGCCGGGGAACACCTTCACCGGCCGCAGGTTGGCAAACACCTTCAGGTGCCGGCGTAGCTGGAGGATACCGGTCTCCACGCGCTTCTCACGCGCTACCCGATTCCAAGGGTGATCCTGCGGCCCGCCTACGGCGCCCATAAGCACCGCGTCGCATTCGGAGACCGCCTTGCGGGTCTCGGCGGGCAGAGGTTCGCCCAGCCTGTCGAGCGCTCCGCCGCCGAACGGCAGCCTTTCGTAGGCGAGCTCGAACCCGTGTATCCGGGCTACCTCGTCCAGCACTTCGAGGGAGGCTTCGACGACCTCGGGTCCGATGAAGTCGCCCGGCAGCACGGCGATCTGGTAGCGGTTCACGCTTCGCTCCTCCCTAGGTAGGGGAGAGCTCGGGCGGTGGCGGCAACCTCGTCGCGACCCTCGAGCAGGTCGGCGATCGGATCCCAGTGGCCGGCCAGGAGCGCTGAACGGGCGCTCTCGGGAATGCGGACGCTTACCGTCAGGTCGCCAGCCCGCACCGTGCGCTCCTCCAAGTCGATGGAGAGCTGGACGGCCGGATCTGTGGCGACCTCCTGGGCAAGCCTCTTCACGTCGGCCGCATCCGCCTCCACGCAGGGAAGTCCCAATGTAGTGCAGTTGCCAAAGAAGATTTCGGCGAACGTTACGGCGATGATCGCCCGAATACCGTGGCGGTAGAGCGACTGGGGCGCATGCTCACGGCTCGAGCCGCAACCGAAGTTGGCGCCCGAGAGGAGAACGGTAGCGCCTTGGAAACGCGGATCGTCGAGCGGATGCCCCTTGCGTCGGCCATCCTCATCGAAGCGGACGTCCTTGAACAGGTGTTCTCCCAAGTCGTCGAAGGTCACACACTTGAGGTAGCGCGCCGGAATGATTCGGTCTGTGTCGATATCGTCACCCGGCACGTGCACGGCCCGGCCAACGACCTTGCTTATAGGTGCGAGCGCCATTATGCTACCGCCTCTCTGCCCACGCCGAAGACTTCTCGCGCGTCGCAGATCGTCCCGGTCACAGCAGCTGCCGCGACCATCACCGGGCTCATAAGTACCGTTCGACCGGTGGCCGAACCCTGGCGACCTTTGAAGTTGCGGTTGCTAGAGGAGGCGCACAGTTGGTCGCCGACGAGCTTGTCGGGGTTCATCGCTAGGCACATCGAGCAACCGGCCTCGCGCCACTCGAAGCCGGCGGCCTTGAAGATGCGGTCGATGCCGCGCCGCTCGCACTCGTCCTTCACCAGTTGCGAGCCGGGCACCACGATCGCCTTCACTCCCGGCTGGACCCTCCGCCCCTCGAGGTAACGGGCCGCTTCGACCAGGTCGGAGAGCCGCGCGTTGGTACAGGAGCCCAGGAAGGCCACGTCGATCCTCGTGCCGGCGATCGGCGCACCGGGATCGAGTTTCATGTGCTCGAGCGCCTCGGCAATCGACTCACGGGCTCCTTCGGAGGCGCCCTCCACCGTAGGAATGAACTCGTCGATGGCGATCGCCTGTCCCGGGTTGATCCCCCAGGTGACTGTGGGTGCGATATCTTTAGCCCGAATCTCCACCACATCGTCGTAACGGCACCCTGGATCCGACGTCACGGCTCGCCAGCGCTCTACCGCCGCATCCCAATCGGCGCCCTTCGGTGTGTACGGCCGGCCCTCGAGGTAGGAGAAGGTCGTCTCGTCGGGGTTCACGTAGCCGCAGCGTGCCCCTCCCTCGATCGACATGTTGCAAACCGTCATGCGCTCTTCCATGCTCATCCGGCCCACGACCTCGCCGCCATACTCGTAAGCGTAACCGAGTCCCCCATTGACGCCCAGGGTGCGGATGATGTGGAGGATCACGTCCTTGGCGTAGACGCCCGGTCCCAGTTCACCGCTAACGTTGATACGCCGTACCTTGAGGCTGCTCATTGCCAGTGTCTGGGTGGCGAGCACGTCGCGCACCTGTGAGGTGCCGATACCGAAGGCGATGGCGCCGAATGCGCCATGGGTGCTCGTATGCGAGTCACCGCAGGCGATGGTGGTGCCCGGCTGGGTGATTCCCTGCTCGGGGCCCACCATGTGTACGATGCCCTGCCTTCCGCTCTGCAGGTCGAAGTAGGTGATGCCGTAGCGTTCACAGTTGCTGTGCAGTTCACGGATCATCTCGTCGGCCAGCTCGTCGGCGAACGGCTGGGTGCGGCTGTCGGTCGGGACGATGTGGTCGACGGTCGCGAAGGTGCGATGCGGCATCGCCACTTCCAGCCCCAGGTCGCGAAGCATGCCGAATGCCTGGGGGCTGGTCACCTCGTGGATCAGGTGCGTGCCGATCAGGAGTTGCGTTTGACCGTTAGGCATCTCCCGCACTGTGTGCGCGTCCCAGACCTTTTCGAAGAGACTCCTCGGTCCATCAGTCCTGGCCTGCTGCGACCCCTGTCGTGATTCTGGTTGCGATCCTGCTTCGGATCCGATCTGCAAGCCTGCTTGCGGCATTCACTCACCCTTTCGAGCATGCACTTTGGCTTCGCGTTTTCGCGAGCCGAAGGCAAAAAAACACCCCTCGGAGGTTGGACCGAGGGGTGTAAGGACGATAGTCAGTTTCTAACCGGCTACGACGACTCCACCCGATAGTGCTAGGAGCATTACGAATCTCTCCTGGATGGCGCGGAGGCGGCGTCTGGTGGGCATTGCGGGAAGTATACGGCTGTGGATTTGGGCTGTCAACGGAGGATCATGACCACATCGCGTTCGTGGTCGGTCCGGGGGTAGGTGGCGATTCGGTAGATGCCTCGTTCCCGGCGTTCGACGGTTCCATCGGTGAGGTGGTGTGCAGTGCCCTTGATCTTCAACCGAGCCTGTCTAACCGGCGAGTGCTTGGCATTGAGCGGCAAAACGGCAGGCGAGTTCGTGTGCCCAAAAAGCCGATTCGGAAAAGTTGAAACTGGTCCATGGAATTGCGCCAGGGCAAATGCAATTATGCCAGCGGAGGCGAGTGAGTCATGAGCAAGATTGTCGAACGAATAGAGCGTGAAGCGGGCGTACCTGACTTGGTCGATATTCTTGCTGAACGAATCGCCCCAACCGACCTTCTGTCGCTTTTGCTCGAGGTGTTCCGGCGTCGCGCGGCTTGCAAGACACCTTCAGATGTCCTTCAGGACTACCGGCGTAACTCTTTTGTGCGCCCTTCCGATGTCGCCCCTAATAAACTCCTCGCCTGGGAGCAATTGGTCTTCGACCATCTTCCTGCGGACGTTGAGGCGCTTGAGCTATCGGGGAGTTGCCGTGACCCGAGAAGATGTACTTACCGCGCTTCGTGAACATCGCGAGGAACTTGCCAGGATGCATATGCGCTCTCTCGCGTTGTTCGGTTCCGTTGCACGCGACCAGGCTGCTTTGGATAGTGACGTGGATCTTCTCGTAGAGTTCAGTAAGCCTGTAGGGCTATTCGAGTTTCTTGATTTGAAGGAGCGTCTCGAACAGATCCTCGGAAGACCGGTCGACCTTGTAACAAGGGAGGCTCTAAAGCCGCAACTTAAGGACCGGATTCTCAGTGAGGCAGTTCGTGCCGCCTGAAGTGTGGCGCTTGCGAATCCAGGACATAATCGACTCGATAGACAGAATAGAAGTTTATCTGTCTGGGATAAGCCATGAATGGTTCACAGAAGATCAGCGAACACGCGACGCCGTAGTCTGGAACATTGCCGTTATCTGCGAAGCTGCTCGGCTGATTCCAGTCGAGATACAGGTCAATCATCAAGCGATTCCATGGGCAAAGATGCGCGGCATGCGGAATATTGTGATGCACGAGTACTTCGGGATAGACGAGAGCATCATCTGGGAGACTGCCACGCGAGATCTGCCAACTTTAAGGGCACAGTTGGAGAAGCTAGTTTTGAGTGAACGGGACAGGTAACCAGGCTCTGGTAGAAGGCCCGCAACTCGCAATACGGACTCGCACGTTACCTATTTCTTCGGTTGTTATGCCACCGCTGCCTTCCTTCGCGACAAACGCCTAGGAGCTTGTGTGCGTAATGCCAACTCGCTTTTTGCTGAGGTTGCTGGGT
>JBBDRD010000031.1:10417-101635 GCA_040905665.1 Trueperaceae bacterium | reverse complement strand
AACGGGCACCAGCCCCTCAAGCTGGCGCGTCTACCAATTCCGCCACCTCGGCACGTGGGTCTGACGAGAAGAGAATGATACGGGGATGCGCCAATCCGTGTCAAGCACTTGCGAGCCGTTGGGACCTTTGACCAAAGCGTGTCCAGGACGTATTCTTCCTGAGTGAAGAAACCCCGATACCGGCGAATCCAGGAGGTGCTGGCGCGGCGTCAGCCCGACCTCACCATTCTCGCCGAGGATGTCTACAAACCACACAACCTCTCGGCCATGCTGCGCTCCTGCGACGCAATCGGAATAGGCGTGGTACACGCGGTAGACCCCACCGGAGGAGTGCCCACCTTCAACGAGACCAGCGCCGGAGCGCACAAGTGGGTGGAGCTGCGGCTTCACCAGGACGTGATCGAAGCCCAGCTCAGTTTGCGCGGCGAGGGGATGCAGATCCTGGCCGCCCACTTCTCCGAGCGGTCGATCGATTACCGCGACGTCGACTACACCCGACCGACCGCCGTGCTCTTGGGAAACGAGAAGAAGGGGGTGAGCCAACAGGGGGAAGCCCGCGCCGACGAGCATGTGCTCATTCCCATGCTCGGGATGGCCGAGTCACTGAATGTTTCGGTCGCAACCGCCGTTATCCTTTTCGAGGCACAGCGGCAGCGCCGCGCGGCGGGCCTCTACGACGCTCCTCGATTATCTGCCCAGGAGATGAACGATCAGGCGTTCCGCTGGCTCTACCCGCGAGAGGCGTGGTTGCTCGAAAATCGGGGCGAGCCGTTCCCCCAGCTCAATGAGGACGGGACGTATACCTGACGTTAGCGTCAGCAGATCCAGCACCGCCTTCAACGCGCCGTTTACGCATGCCCTATCAAGACTTCACGATCGCAGTCCAACTCTCTCCAAGAGTCCTGCCATTTTGGTACAATTCTTAACCAGAAGGGCAGGTGGTACGGTGTGGCAGTCTGGACTCCGGTACTGGAAGATGACACGCCCGACCTCGGCCGGGAGTTTCGCCAGCGTGTTTTGGGGACGGACTTTAGTGGCGAGGCCGCATTCAAAAGTATCGAGCAGGGTCTGAACATGGATGCCCTCGATAACTTGCTGGCTTTCGCACCCGATCTCGGCCACTCCATTGCTCACCTCCTCGGTATCAGCGACCGAACTCTGGCGCGCCGCCGTCGCCAGGGCCACCTGACTCCGGTCGAGAGCGACCGGCTTTACCGATTGGTAGACCTCTACGCCGAGGCCACCCGGGTGTTGGACGGGATCGAAGCCGTCAACGAATGGATGCAGAGCCCGGCTGTGGCCCTCGGAGACCGCACACCCCTGGAGTTCGCTGCGAACGAGGCCGGTGCCAAGCGCGTGAAGGCGTTACTGACGAGGATCGAGCACGGAGTGTACAGCTGAGGGTCTATCGCCTGACGAGCGCGAAGTTCGAGAGCACGGCGTTCGAGGGCATAGGCAGCAAACGGGTCGGCGGGCGCTGGAACAGCCCAGGGCGCGCAGTTGTGTACACCAGCGAGCACCCTGCCGTTGCGGCCATGGAGCTGCTGGTACACGTCAAGCGCTCGCAACTCCTCCGAGACTCATACCTGATGATTCCGGTCGAGGTACCGGATGATCTGGTTGAAACACTCAACCCGGTTGCGCTCTCGCCGGGCTGGAATTCTCCTGAGGAGAGCCGACTCACTACCGACATAGGAGACGCCTGGTACGACCAAGGCGCAAGTGTCGCGCTCCGCGTACCGAGCGTGGTCATGAGCGGACAGTTCAATGTCCTCCTGAACCCGCTCCATCGGGGCTGGCAGCGAATCCGGCGTAGTGCAGCTAAGCCTTTCCTGTTCGATGCCCGACTTGGGGAGTAGCTTGTTCTGACGAGAGAACGACTTGTAGCGTCTCGAACCCTTGTATGGAAAAACCATAAGACCCGTCCAACCGGCATAAGGCATACTGGCTCATGCCACAGGCGTTCGACGATCTGCAGCAGCAGCTATTCGCGCTCTACCCGCAGAAGCGCTATGCCGAGGCCCTAGAGCTCGTCCGCGAAGGTCTGCATGTGCATCCCAGTAGAGCCTCCCGCATCGGCTACTGGATCGCCTGCCTCGAGTGCATGCTGGGTAAGCCGGATCAAGGGCTCGCGACGATGTCGGAACTTGTCGCCCAAGGGCACTGGTTCAGCCCCCGTCGACTCGCTCACGACGAGGATCTGGCCCCGCTGCGCGGCAGGCCGGAGTTCGCAGAACTGATCGAAGCTTGCGAGCAGCGGCGCCTGGCCGAGCAGGCAAAAGTTCGTCCGGAGCTGCTGAGCGAACCGCCAACGACCGGCGTCGAACACCTGCCACCGTTGGTCGTGGCTCTTCACATGATGGGTGGCGACGCACGTGAGAGCCTCTTCCACTGGAGGCCGGCAACGAGTATGGCGGCGCTTCTCGCCGCGCCACAAGGTGGCGAGCTAATTGGACCGGGGGAGTACGGCTGGAGCGAGCGCACCGAAGTTGAGATTCGGCGGCACCTAGAGAACCTTGGCACGCGACACACCCCTACGACGCCGGGCGAGTGGTGCTGGGCGGAGCGTCACAAGGCGCCCGACTGGCTGTCTTGCTGGCACTTTCTGGGCAACCCGTGGCTGCTCGCGGCTTTATCGCCGTGGTCGGAGCCCCGTCGCCTGAGAAGCTAGAGCAGCATATTACCCGCGGGCGCGACAATGGCGTGCGCGGAGTTTTTATCACCGGCGAGAACGACGGAGCGCGGGAGATGGTGGAGTCGACTTACCGGCTGCTTGATGAGGCCGGTCTGGACGTGCAACTCCGGGTCATTCCGGGCAGGGGGCACGTCTACCCGCCCGGCTTCGCAGACTTGTTGAGAGAAGCCCTTGACTTCGTGTTGGAAGCGGGGCACGGACTCGGCTGAGAGCAACTTCCTACCGCTATGCTTTCGTGCCAAGACCCCTGTTCCACCTTTGAATTCCTGCATTACGCTAGAGCATGATCCAGCTTAGAAGACCGATTCTATTGGCGTTGCTGCTTGCGCTCGTCGCATGCGGCCCAACCCCCGCTTCGGCTCAGGACAGCGACGAGGATGCCGGTCCAGAGGCCGGGCAGCCGCCGGGGCTCGAGCTGGTCGAAATCGCCACCGGTTTCGAGTCTCCCACCACGATCGTGCATGCCGGGGACGGCTCCGAGCGATTGTTCGTGCTGGAGCAGCCGGGCCGAATCAGAGTGATCGAGAACGGTGAGCTGTTGCCCGACCCGTTCCTCGACATCGGCGGTGAGATCTCCTCGGGTGGGGAGCGTGGCCTGCTGGGGTTGGCGTTTCATCCGAACTACGCTCAGAATGGACGCTTCTTCATTGACCACACCGACTCCAATGGCGATAGCGTCGTGGCGGGCTACTCCGTGTCGGAAGACGACCCGAACAGAGCGGACCCGGGCAGCGCCATGGAAATCCTGCATGTTGAGCAACCGTACGCCAATCACAACGGCGGCGGGCTTGCATTCGGTCCCGACGGCTACCTGTACCTCTCACTCGGAGACGGCGGGTCGGGCGGCGATCCGCAAGACAACGGGCAGAATCTCGAGACACTTCTGGGCACCATTCTTAGGATCGATGTCGACGGCGCCGACCCCTATGCCATACCCGCCGACAACCCATTCGTCGACGATGACAACGCTCGTCCGGAGATCTGGGCCTACGGCTTGCGCAACCCCTGGCGCTTCTCCTTTGATTCCGAGACCGGCGACTTGTGGATGGCCGACGTGGGTCAGAATGTGTGGGAGGAGATCAACTTCCAGAGCGCCGAGAGTTCGGGTGGAGAGAATTACGGCTGGAACATCATGGAGGGCGCGCACTGCTTCGAACCGGCTGAAGGCTGCGACACCGAGGGACTGGTCATGCCTGTGCTCGAATACGACCACGACCAAGGCTGCTCGGTGACCGGCGGCTACCGCTACCGAGGCGACGAGTTCCCCGGACTGGTTGGGATGTATGTATTCGGGGACTACTGTTCGGGCCAGATCTGGGGAGCGAGTGACACCGAAGGAGAGTGGACCTCGGTGCCGTTGCTGTCCAGCGGCTTGCGTATATCGGCGTTCGGCGAGGACGAGGCGGGTGAACTGTACGTTGCCGGACACAGCTCCGGCAGCATTTATCGGCTGGGGCCCAGCCAGTAGTGGCCGAAGCAGAAAACGCGCTTCATGATGCCCGCGAGCCGACAGGAGCTTGCTGATCACTCTGTTATTCTCGGCGCATGGAGCCCTTTGTGGTCCGCGATCTCGGCACTTTGTCCTACCGCGAAGCTTGGGACGTACAGCTCGAGACGCACGCGGCGGTTGTCGCCGGCGCACTACCGCCTACCCTACTGCTGGTGGAGCACCCACCGGTCATAACCTTCGGCAGAAAAGGTGGTCGCGAGCACCTGCTCACCAGCGAGTCGTTCCTGCGTGAGCAGGGCTTCGACCTTTTCGACGTGGAGCGTGGCGGCGACGTCACTTATCACGGGCCCGGACAGCTGGTTGGGTACCCGATTTTCCAGGTAGGCCGCAAGGTTCAGGATTACCTGAGAGTGTTGGAGGGAGCGATGACGGAGGTTCTCGCTCGCTTCGGCATCGAGGGAATTGGCAGCCCCGGCTATGCGGGTGTATGGGTAGGTGACTCCAAAGTGGCGGCGATCGGCGTGGCAATCAAACGCGACGTATCGTTTCATGGTTTCGCCCTCAACGTCCACACCAACCTAGATCATTTCAAGTACATAGTTCCCTGTGGGCTGGCAGACAAAGGTGTCACCAGCCTGTCGGCGCTGCTGGGGCGTGAGGTTTCCCTCGACGAGGTGAAACCGGTGCTCATCGAGTCGCTGCAGCGCAGTATCGCTCCTCAAAAGGTGGCATCGTGATCAAGATCGACGACATCAAGGTCATCAAGAACGGTATTCAGCGCAAGGATCTGGCGCCGGAACCACGCCAGCCCAAACCGGACTGGCTAAAGGTACGGCTTCCCTCGGGCGGTCGCTACTCGCAGGTGAAGGAAAACGTTCGGGCTCACGGCTTGTCTACAGTGTGCGAGGAAGCGATGTGTCCCAACATCGCCGAGTGCTGGAACGCCGGTACCGCCACCATCATGCTGATGGGCTCGGTGTGTACGCGTGCCTGCCGCTTTTGCGCAGTGGATACCGGTAATCCCAAAGGGCGCTTGGATCCCGATGAGCCTCGTCTGGCCGCCGAATCGGTGAAGCTGATGGGCCTCAATTATGTGGTGCTCACCTCGGTCGACCGCGACGACCTGCCGGACGGCGGCGCCTTGCACTACGCCTCCTGCATCCGCAAGATCCGTGAAGTGAATCCCACTACCTCCGTTGAGGCACTCACTCCCGACTTCGCGGGTGATGTCAGCTCGGTGCAAACGGTTTTGGACGCCGGCATCGAAGTCTACGCCCAGAACATCGAAACTGTTCGCCGCCTGACCCATCCGGTTCGCGACCCAAGGGCGTCATACGACCAGACGCTCTCGGTGCTTGCCTACGCCAAGCTATCCCGACCGGACGTGCTCACCAAGACCAGCCTGATGCTGGGCTTGGGTGAAACGGAGCGGGAGATTCTCGAAACGATGGACGACCTGCGGGAGATAGGCGTCGACGTCGTCACTTTCGGACAGTACCTGCGGCCCACGCCTAGTCACTTGCCGGTCGAGCGCTTCGTTACCCCCGACGAGTTCGCCCACTATCGGGAAGCGGGCCTGGAGAAGGGCTTCCTCGAGGTCGTGTCCGGTCCACTGGTGCGCTCCTCGTATCGTGCAGAGCGCGCGCTCGAAAAGAACAACGTGGGCTTGGGGCTCTAGCGTTGGGATAGCGCGGCCAATCGCTCGGACGCGGGCAGGTAGTATCAGCTAGTACACATCGACCGGGCGTCTCGCCACTCTGACTCCTAGACCGACGCCTCTTCCGCGATTCGCTCCTCGAAAGCGGTAATGCTACGGCGAATGAGCGCGTGCGCCTCGTCCAGCCCGCGCCAGCCGTCCACCCGTGTCATCTTGCCCTCGAGCTCCTTGTAGATGTTGAAGAAGTGCTCGATCTCGCGAAGTCTATGCCGTGAGATCGTGTCGATGTGGCGATTTCCGTCGTATCGCGGATCGTGAGCGGGCACGGCCAGGAGCTTCTGATCTTCACCCTTCTCGTCGCTCATCTCCAGGTACCCGAGCGGCCGAACGGTGAGCACCACCCCGGGGAAGGTAGGCTCGTTCATCAGCACCAGGACGTCGACCGGATCGCCGTCATCGGCCAAGGTCCCCGGCACGAAACCGTAATCGCCCGGGTAGTGCATGGGACTATAGAGAACGCGGTCTAGCCTAAAGATGTCCAGCTCGGGATCGTACTCGTACTTGTTCGAACTACCCATGGGCACCTCGATTACGACGTCGAGCAGGTCGGGCGCTTTGGGACCGGCGGGAAGGTGATAGAGGTTGGCCATCCCCTCAAGCTAACCCGGGGTGAGCACCCCGCCTGCAACCTGGTCCATGAAGTATTGGTGAACCCGGTCGTCGCCGCTCAGCTCCGGATGAAACACCCCCGCCATCACACTGCCCTGGCGCACCATCACCGGGTCTCCGTCGAGTGTGGCGAGTACGTCTACAGCAGACCCGGCCCCCACTATCCGTGGCGCCCTGATAAAGACCGCACGGAACGGCCCCTCGACGCCCGCGATATCGAGGTCCGCTTCGAACGAAGCTACCTGGCGTCCGTAGGCATTCCGCTCGACCGTGAGGTCGATCAAGCCCAGAGTGGGCTGCTCCGGTCGTCCCACGATCTCGTTAGCCACCGCTATGGCACCAGCGCAGGTACCCCAGATCGCTCCACCTTGAGCATGAAACTCGCGCAAGGCGGAATCGAGGCCGTAGCTCTTCATCAACTTCGCCATCGTGGTCGATTCGCCGCCGGGTATCACTACTCCCGCCAACCCGGAGAGGTGCGTGGGCAGGCGCACCTCGCTCACCTGTGCGCCCAGCCGCTCGAACGCCAAGCGATGCTCCCGAAATGCCCCCTGAAGGGCAAGAACCCCGATCTTCATGCGCACATCATCTCATCCACCACTGATATAAACGCTTTTCGTACTACCTCACTACTGCGGCAGCGCCTCGAAGCCCCGCAGGAAATCATCGAGCGCCGCGTCCTCGTCGTTCGCTGAACCGTCGTTGTTGGCCGAACCGCCGTTGTTGGCCGAACCGTCGTCTCCCGCGCCCTCCCTTGTCCCTGGCCTGTTGACTGCAGCGCTCGCTCGACTATTCGCCAGGATCTCATCGAGTTCCTCGGGACTCACCTCGCGGATCTCGAGCTGCTCGAAAGGAGTGTCGACCGTCGCCCGTTCGCCTGTCCGCTTATCGACGGGCACTTCGATACGAATTCCATCGGCGAACGCCTGGCCACTCAGGTCGGTGGTGGTGCGGAAGGCGCCCCGCGTGCCGGCCTCTACCGGGGCCCCGCTACGCAGGTCGAACCCCTGGAACACTATGCCGTCGGGGATCGGGAAGGTATCGGCCGTGGGTTTGCCACGAAGGGCGTTGCCCACGAAGTCCCGCCAGGCGTAGATCGGTTGACGAGAGGAGTTGACCAGATCGCTAGCGCCCGTCGATAGCACCATCTGCGATGGCAACGAGGTGCTGTCATCGTTGCCGATCCAGGCGGCCGCAACCATCCCCGGTGTGGCGCCCACGAACCAGATGTCACGCTCGTCATTGGTGGTGCCGGTCTTGCCGGCGATCCAGCGACCCGCCATCTGCTCGGCCCCAGCACGCCAGGAATAGCCGACTATGGCGCCGTTTCGATCACGGTCGACGACGTTGCCATGCAGCGCATCGAGCATTATGTAGGCCGTCTGCTCGCTCCACACCCGGGCCTCACGAGGGTCGGCTTCATATAGCACGTTCCCCTCGGCGTCCTCCACGCGCGCAACCAGGTGGGGCTCCACCCAAATACCCCCGTTGGCGAAGGACGCAAACGCCGCGGCGTGGGTGAGCGGAGTGGTCTCGAACGAACCCAAGGCGAGCGAGTAGTAGGCCTCTATGTTGCTGTAGCCCAGTTCGCGGGCGCGCTGCGCGACCGCTTCCGGCGACGCCGCCTCCAGCGCCTTCACCGCCGGTATGTTGCGAGAGTGATCGAGATGGTAGCGCACCGTTCCCGGGCCCTCGAAGGTGTTATCGGCGTTCTTGGGCTCGTATGGGGGCTGACCACGCTGTTCGAAGGAGGCCGGCTCGTCCACCAGTACCGTCGCCTGGCTCAGCCCGCCCTGCTCGATGGCAGTTGCGTACACGATCGGCTTGAACGACGAACCCGGCTGCCGCCGCGCCTGCGTCACACGGTTGAACTGCTCGCTGTAAGTACCATCGGCACTGAGCTTCTCCCCCACCATCGCCAGAATTCGTCCGGTCCCGGGCTCCAGTCCCACAAGCGCCAGTTGCGCCCCCGGTGGCACTTCGGCGCGGGCCGACGCCTCGTTCGCAGCCACCTGCGACTGATAGTCGATGGTCGTGTAGACCTTGAACCCGCCCGAGCCAAAGACGACGCTCTCGCCGTAACGATCCGTTAGCCAATTGCGCACCGCCAGAACCACGTGAGGCGAGAGGTCCGAAGAGACGCTCGTGCGAATGAGTGGCTGCTCGCCGGTGGGCTCGGCGCCCAGCATATTCCCTTCGCCGTCGTATTCCACACGCCAGCCGCGCGGCTCGAGCGGCTCGAGCCAGGCGATCTCGGCCTGCGCCGAGGTGATCATCTCCTGCTCGACCATCCGATCGAGCACCAAACGCATGGAAGCGCGTGTCTCAGCTATGTCGTTGTGACGGGCGTTTGGCGCCGGGATCAGTCTTGCCAGATAGAGGCTCTCCGCCAGGCTCAGCTCGATAGGTTCCTTGTCGAAGTAAGCCTGAGCGGCCGAGCGGATACCGTAGATGTTTCCGCCCCAAAAAACCACGTTGACGTAACGCTGCAGGATCTCTGCCTTGGTGAGCCGGCGCTCCAGCTCGACGCCCAGCATTATTTCCTTGACCTTTCGTTCGAGCGACCGCTCGCTGCGGATCTCCTGCAGAACGGTGTTCTTGATCACCTGCGCGGTGACGGTCGAACCGCCCCTGCTGGCATCTCCAAAGAACTCCTCATAGGTCGCACGAAAGAGGCTGAGGACGTCGAAACCGTAGTGCTCGAAGAAGCGATCGTCTTCGTAGGCAACGATCGCCGCCACTGCCGCGGGTGAGACGTCATCGAGCGAAACCGGGATTCTGTTGGTAGTCTCGCGGCCCTCGCCGGCGAGCGGAAGGATCTCGCCGATGAGCCGGCCGTCGCTGGAGAAGACCTGAGAGGTCGAGGTGTACTCCAATGCGTCGAGCTCGGCGAGACTGGGAAGCTCGCCGGCCCACTTTAGCGCCGAGGCGGTAAGAAGCGACGCCACGGAAAGCGCTCCCGTGAGCAGCAGCACGAGCACTGCCTGCACGATCCTCACGCGGTACATTCTACCAGCCGGCCCATCGCCGCTACTCACTGAATAATCCTTCGATCGCTACCAACCTCGGCTGGCAAGCAACTCGCCTTCTTGCAGAGTGTCGATGTTTATGCCCACCATCGCTTCGCCCAGGTCGCGCGATACTTCGGCAAGGATCGCCGGATCGTTGTAGTGTGTGACGGCCCTAACGATGGCGTTGGCGCGCTTGATCCAGGCCTGATGCTTCTTGGAAACATCGACCTCGCCCATTGCCGATTTGAAGATACCGGAGCCCACGAAAACACCCTCGACGCCAAGCTGCATCATCAGGGCGGCGTCGGCTGGCGTCGCCACACCACCGGCGGCAAAGTTCACCACCGGGAGCCTGCCGTGCTCGTGAACATAGACCACCAGTTCGAACGGCGCACCGTGCTCCTTGGCGTAGGTCATCAACTCCTCGCGAGGCATTACCTGCAGGCGCTTGATCTCGCCGAGAACCGAGCGAGCATGACGCACGGCTTCAACGACATTTCCGGTACCCGCTTCGCCCTTGGTGCGGATCATGCTGGCGCCTTCGGCTATGCGCCGGAGCGCCTCACCGATGTTGGTCGCACCGCACACGAAAGGCACCGTGAAGGCGTGCTTGTCGACGTGGTACGCCTCGTCGGCCGGGGTGAGAACCTCGGACTCGTCGACGAAATCCACGCCCAGCTCCTGGAGTATCTGCGCCTCGACGAAGTGGCCAATGCGCACCTTGGCCATAACCGGGATAGACACCGCTTCGATTATCTGGCTGATCATGCCTGGGTCGGACATGCGGGCAACACCGCCTTGCGCCCGGATATCGGCCGGCACTCGCTCGAGGGCCATTACCGCAACCGCGCCGGACTCCTCGGCGATGCGCGCCTGCTCGGCGTCCACCACATCCATGATGACGCCGCCCTTGAACATCTCGGCAAATCCGGTCTTGACCCTAATGCTTCCAATCGCTCGTTCAGCCATGATCTCTCCTAGCGTCGCCCCACACGCTTACCTGTCTATTGTGCCTCAGTAAGCTGGCGATACCCTGCTTCCAGTTTACGTGGCTCTCTGGGAGAAGCGTATGAGTTCTTCGAGTTTTGCCGTTGCTGCTCCCGAATCGATCAGATCCGCTGCCTGGGCCACGCCCTCGCGCAGGTCGCCGGCCCGCTCGGCCAAGTAGAGCGTTGCGCCGGCGTTGAACAGCACCACATCACGCTTGGCGCCGACCTCCTCGCCCGAGAGAACTGCTCGCAGCAGCGCAGCGTTCTCCTGTGGATCGCCGCCACTTAGTTCGCCCTTGGGCCGCCGCCTAAGACCCACCCCCTCGGGCGTAACCACGTACTCCCTCACCTCGCCGCCTGGTTCGAGCTCGGCTACCAGCGTCTCACCGCTCACCGTGAAATCGTCGAGCCCGTCCCCGTGTACGACCAGCGCCCGCTCCGTTCCCAGGCCGGCGAGCACCCTAGCGAGTTGCACCGTCAGCAACGGGGAGAAGACCCCCATGAGCTGGCGGGTGGCGCCGGCCGGATTGGTGAGCGGCCCCAGGCTATTGAAGATGGTGCGAGCCTGGAGATCGGCCCGGATGGGCGCTACGAACTTCATCGACGGATGGTGGGTGCGGGCGAAGATGAAGGCGAGGCCGGTCTCTTCGATAGAGCGCGCCAGCGCGTGGGCGTCCTGGTCGAGATCCACTCCCAGCGCCTCGAGCACATCGGCCGAGCCCGAGCGCTTGGTGACGCCGCGATTGCCATGTTTGGCGATCGCTACCCCAGCTGCCGCGGCCACGAAAATAGCTGTGGTGGAGATGTTGATGGTGCTAAAGCCGGTACCACCGGTACCGCAGGTATCGAGCAGCGGCCCCTCCACGCGGGGCGCGACCTTTACAGCTCGTTCGCGCATCGCTTCGGCGAAGCCCACGATCTCCTCAATCGTCTCTCCGCGCGTCCGGAGCGCTGCCAACAGCGCCGCCGCCTGCATCTGCGACAGCTGGCCGTCCATCAGCTTACCCATCACCTCCCGGGCGTCGGCTCGTGACAGCGTGTGGCCGTCGAAGATGTCGCCAAGGCATCGGGCGACGTCGAAGGACTCGGATACGGGAGCGCTCATTATGGCTTCCTCCTCTCGCTAACGGGGCTCACCAGCGCTCGGGAACGCCCAACCTCGTGGGCTCCAAGGGCGTAAGCGAGCTCGGCCTTTGCCCGTACACCGAGGAGCGGCGCCAGTACGGGCAGCGCGACTCGTTTGACGCCGATGAGCAAGGGGTGTACTCCAAGGCGAAAGCGCAGTTCGGGATAGCGGCGAGCTATATGGCCGGCGTTCCGCCCGGCGCTCGCTGCCTTGGCGAGATTGCCGCCTCCGGCCGGATCGGGTCCGATGTGCTGGACGGTTGCCCGGGGCAACGCCTGGAAGTGCAGCCCCATCTGGCTGAGGCGGTATCCCAGCAGCACATCCTCACCGCCGTAACCCACGAGCGACTCATCGAAGCCGCCGACGCCGCGAAAGGCACCGGCCGGCAGGCTCGTGTTGGCGCCGTTGACGTTCCAGTAGCCGATCCTCTTGGGCCGCCACAGGTGTCCCCGCCCATCGTCGGGTCGAAAGCGGATCGCGCCGACTACGACACCCTGGCGCTGTTGCTGCGCCGTTAAATGACGTTCCAGGGTGTCGGGCGCCAACAGGCAGTCGTCGTCGGACAGGTAGAGGATCTCTCCAGCGGCGAGCGCGGCGCAGGCGTTGCGCCCGGCCCCGGGCCCACGGTTGCTGACGAGTTCGACGGTCCGAAGCGCAAATGGCAGGTCGCGGCGCTCGAGCTCTTCGATCGTGCCATCCCCTCCACCGTTGTCGCAGACAATCCACTCGAACCGGTCGGCGGGTAACGTTTGCTCCTGGAGCGAGGCCAGCTTGCGAAGCATCAGCTCACGGCGATCGATCGTTGCGGTGATGACGCTGATTTCGACTTTGCTCACGTCGCTGCCAGGAAGTTGCGGAGCATATCGTGCCCCGACTCTGTGAGGATGCTCTCGGGGTGAAACTGCACACCCCAAACCGGATGGCTCTCGTGGCGCATACCCATCACGACCCGCTCACCGCTCTCGTCGATCCAGGAGTTGACGACCAGCTCGGCCGGCAGATCCCGCACGATCAGGGAATGGTAGCGAGTTGCCGTTAACGGCGAGGGTAGCTTGTCGAACAGGCCAGTGCCGTCATGGCATACCGCACTGACCTTGCCATGCATCAGGTTCGTGGCGCGCACGACAGAACCGCCGTACGCCTCGGCAATCGCCTGGTGCCCCAGGCACACGCCCAGTATCGGTAGGTGAGGGCCAAACCGGCGGATGAGCTCTACCGAATTCCCTGCTTCACTGGGAGTGCAAGGGCCCGGCGAAACGAGAACGGCATCGGGCGCTAACCGTTCGACCTCATCGAGCTCGAACTGATCGTTGCGCCAGACGGTCACCTCGGCATCCAACTCGCCCAGGTATTGAACGAGGTTGAAGGTGAACGAATCGTAGTTGTCGACCATCAGGACGCGCTTCATGACGGGGTCCCAACTAACGGCCCACTCCACGACCCAACCATTAGCCCAGCCCTCCGGTGGCCATCTCGACCGCCTTGCGCAAGGCCGCTAACTTGTTGAGCGACTCCTGGTACTCGAACTCGGGGTCCGAGTCGGCGACGACGCCGCCTCCCGCTTGCAGGTGCATGCGGCCCTTGGCGACCACCACCGTGCGCAGCGTGAGCGCCATGTCCATCGCGCCGCTTACCGACAGGTAGCCGAAAGCGCCGGCATACGGTCCACGCTTGACCGACTCGAGCTCGTCGATTATCTCCATCGCCCGAATCTTGGGTGCGCCCGAGGCTGTGCCCATAGGCAAGGTAGCCGAGAGCGCGTCGAGCGGAGTGCGACCCTCCGCCAACTTGCCGGTGACTTTCGAAACGATGTGCATCACGTGGCTGTACCGCTCGATGCTCATCAGATCCTCGACCTTCACACTGCCGAATCGGCAAACCCGGCCCAGGTCGTTTCGGCCCAGATCGACAAGCATCACGTGCTCGGCCCGCTCCTTGGCGTCGGCCAAAAGCTCTCTCGCCAACTCCTCGTCCTCGGCTGCATCAACCCCGCGCCGCCGTGTCCCGGCGATCGGCCTGGTCTCGACATTGACTCCGTCACTCTTGACCAGACTTTCGGGACTGGAAGCCACCATGGTTACCGGCCCCAGGTCGAGATAGCCCAGGTAGGGGCTGGGATTCACTGTGCGCAGCGCCCGGTAGATCGCAAAGGGATGAACTCCCAGATCGGCCGACATGCGTTGGCTGGGCACTACCTGGAAGACGTCTCCGGCGTGGATGTAGGCAACCGCCCGCTCCACCACAGCCATGAACTCATCCTTCGTGAAGTTGCTCTTGAACTCGGTAAGCCGCCCGGCCCTGTCACCGGGAACTCCCGGCAGCGGCCCACGTAAGCGCTGATAAGCAGCCTCGACACGCTCGCGCGCCATCTCCTCGTCGGCGGCATTGCCCTCCTCGGCTGCGGCGACGATGAAAATCTTACGGCGAAGATGGTCGAAGATCACCAGCACTTCGGGTTCGACGAAAAGCAGATCCGGAGTGCCCAGCTCGTCGTGGTTCGAGTCGGGAAGGCGCTCGTAAAGACGGATAAGGTCGTAAGCAGCAAACCCTACCGCGCCGGCCCAAAACGAGGGCAGCTGAGGGTGTGGTTCGACATTGCGGACGGTACACTCCCACAGGATCCGCAGGGGGTCACTGGTTTCTATCGTTTCGGTGCCGCCTGGACCCGTGATCGTCACGCGTGTTCCACGCGCCTCGATACGCCGCCTCTCCCCGGTGCCGATAAAGGAGTAGCGTGCTACACGCTCCCCCTGCTCAACACTCTCGAGCAGGAAAGCGGGATGGCCGGCGACCTTTAGGTAGGCGGTGAGTGGAGTTTCGAGATCGGCCAAGACCTCGCGGTACACGGGCTTGACCGTGGTTTTCGGGGGTGCTGCAAACATCGGTTCCTCTTTCGAAGATGACTGGGGTTAGGCGGTGCTCAAAATGCACCAGTCGGTGGCGGAAGCGCGCCGCCATCGACCCAAAACCCCGGTCCAAGAAAAGGGAGCCGTCATGGGGCGAGTATACCCGAGAGCCGGCTGATGAGCTAGCCGGCCGCTTTATCCTCTGCGCCTTCGGGCAGGAACATTCCGATTGCATTGAAGCCCGCATCGACGTAGATCGTTTCCCCGGTGATGCCGCCGCCCAAAGCATCGGCCACCAGGGCCAGGGCGAGCCCGCCCACCTCCTGCTGCTCGATATTGCGCTTAAGCATCGACAGACGTCCGGCCTCGCCATACATGTCGCCGAATCCAGAGATGGAGCGAGCAGCAACGGTACGTACCGGTCCAGCGGAAATTGCGTTCACCCGGATGCCCTTCGGGCCCAGCTCGTACGCCAGGTAGCGCATGCTCGCTTCGAGCGCTGCCTTGGCGACGCCCATCAGGTTGTAGTGCGGCACGACCCGCTCGGCGGCGAGGTAGGTCAACGTGAGGATGCTACCCCCGTCGCTCATTAGCGGCGCCGCACGATTGGCGACCGACACTAGCGAATAAGCGCTGATGTCCAGGGCCGTGCGCCAGTCCTCACGACTGGTCTCGCCGAAGGGGTTTGTGAAGGTTTCGGGGGGCGCGTAGGCAAGGGAGTGTACGACGAAATCGAGTTTCCCCATCTCACGCTCGATGGTGGCGAAGAGACCATCCAGCTGCTCATCGCTCTGCACATCACATTCGGCCAAGACGACTTCATCTTGATCAGCCGTGAGCTTTTCAAGTGTCGGCCGCAAGCGGTCTGCCTGATAGGAGTAGGCCAGGCGTGCTCCGGCCTGCGCAAGCGGCTGGGCGATTGCCCAGGCAAGCGAACGCTGATTGGTGACGCCTAATACCAGGCCGTTCTTTCCCTGCAGGTCGATTGAGTACATGGGTTGCTCCTAAACTTTTCGAGTTGAGCGCAGTCTAACAGCAGGTTAGGCCGCCGGCCGCATCGACTCGAGGCTGTCGGCTGGTTAGCCCTCTGTCATGAGCTCCTCGAACCGGTTGCGGGCGCCCTCCGCCTTACCGGGCTCGCCGCGCGCCTGCCAGGTATCGGCCAACCCTGTCCAAGCGCTCTCGCTGAATGGTTCGTGTTCGGTCATCGCCTGGAAGTAGCGTGTGGCCGCCTCGAGCTCTTCGCGCGCCACCGCCTTATCGGCGGCGCTCTGGAGTAACGACAGGTGGTCGGCGTGAAGGGCCTGCCTGATCTCGTCGATCCAGCTCGAGTCGAAGCCCAGCAGAAAATGTCCCTGGTAGTGCCGCACGGCCTGCTCGAGAAGCTCGCGGGTGCCTGCGTCGCCCGCCTTCTTGGCCAGGTCCCGATAGAGCGCAACGTCGTACTCGATGCGGAACTCCTTGCGCAGATAGTAACGGCGGTTGGCCGACTCCACCATCTCGCCACCCATCACCTTGCGCAGACGGTAGAGGGTGGTGTGGAACGAACTCGACGCCTTTGCTTCGGATTTACCGGGCCACAAAGCCTCGGCCACTTCGTAGGTCGTGACACCGTTGGGGTGCTCGAGCAGGTAGTAGAGCAGCTCCAGCGCCTTGAGCGAGTCCCAATCGAGCCGCTTGCCATTGCGCTCGATAAAGGGGTGGCCCAACGCTCTCGCGCGCACCGTTCCCTCCAAGGGATGACGCAGCTCCTCGATGCGCTGCAGGCGAATGCGCACGGCGTCGACCAGCTCCTGCCGCTCGAACGGCTTGGTCAGGTAGTCATCGGCGCCCAGCGTCATGCCCTGGCGCACATAGCTACGGTCCTCCATCGCGGTGAGAAACAGGAACGGAGCCGCGTGCAGTTCGGAAAATGTACGAACCTTCTTATAGAACTCAAAACCGTCGAGACCCGGCATGGAGACGTCGGAAACGATGACGTCGGGCCTAAGGCCCTCTTCCAGTTCGGTGACCGCGTCACGCGGATCGTCGAACGCCAGAACATTGAAGCTTGCAGCCACTAGCGTCAACTCGATCAGCTTGAGCAGCGCCGGGTCGTCATCGACTACCAGGACCAGCGTTGCCGTCATGGTCGCCATCGTACCGTGCTGCCGCTAGCATGGGTATGAACTTCCCGTCCCTCACCAAGGACGGTTGGCGCGACGCCCTCAACTCGAGCTCTCCGCCTATCGGTAGTGGATCAGAACGCTGTACTCCACGCCACCACTATGGAGTGGCACGGTAGTGAACTCGAAATCGACTATCATGGCGCTCCGATCGAGTGAGTCGATGAAGGCCTGCAGGCGCTGCTCGAATAGTTCACTGTCGTTCGACGTCACCAGCTTGAAACGGAAGTTCTCCATACACCCTTCCCCTCTGTACCCCGCATATCTGTGCCCCGCATACTCCTGCGCACGCTACCACCACTTGACTCCCACGCCGCCGTCGGTGGAATAATGCCGCCAATGAAGCGTACTGATGCGGGGTGGTGGGCCGTTAGAGGCAGATTCCGCAGTTGCGGAGCGGTGTGCCCGGCGCGCTAGTAACGGGCTCGGCGCACGGCATCGGACGGGCGCTTCTACTGGCACTCGCCGAAGACGGCTACGACGTGGCGGTTCACTACCGCAACAGCGCGGCGGAGGCGGAGGAGGTCGCCGCCACGGCACGAGCAGCCGGCGTAAAGGCGTTCGTACTACAAGCCAACGTCACCGTTCCCGAGGAGGCGGCAGCCCTGGTGGAGGACGCCCATCGCTTAACCGGCGGGCTTAGAGTGCTCGTCAACAACGTGGGGAACTACCACTACGGCTCTCTGAGCGATCTTGAGGTCGAGATCTGGCATGAGATGTTCGACAGCAACCTCCACGCCACCTTCTACACCTGTCGTAGGGTGGTTCCGCTCATGCGCGCGACCGGTGGCGGCCGAATCATCAACCTGGGGTATGCGGGAGCGGAACACTTCATCGCAAGGCCGGCTGTCGCCGCTTACTCCATTGCCAAGAGCGGGGTGATCCTCTACAGCAAGGCGCTCGCCAAAACCGAAGCCGCCAACGGCATCACGGTCAACGTGATCAGTCCCGGAGTAATGGAAAACAGCGTTACTCTGCCGCGACGTGAGATCCCGGCGGGTCGACTCGGCCGTCTCGACGAGTTGGTCGCCGCCGCTCGCTTCCTCATCTCCGACGAGTCGACTTACGTCACCGGTACCACGATCGAGGTGGCCGGTGGATGGAACCTCTAGAGCGATTGCGCTTCTGGAGCGAGTACGTCTCTCGTGCAACTGCCTAGCGGGCCCGCCTCCTTGCGCGATCGCCTAGAGCACCCACCACAGCACCAGGGCTATCAGCACCAGAACCACGACCGTTCCTGTCCAGGAACGCCCGCCGCCGCGCGGACGCTCTGCGGCGGTAGCTCGTCGTGGTTCATCGCCCACGACCTCGCCCCCTGCGAATTCGGTTCCTGCCACATCCCTGCTCGGGACCTTATTGTCCGCGACCTCTCTCCCGGCGACGTCCCTCCTGGGGGGTACGTCCCTGCCTGGGACATCTCTGCCTGCAACATCTCTGCCTGGGACATCTCCGCCTGCGACGTCGTTATCCGCGTACGCTCCGCCCGCGACCTCCGGACGGGTTTCCTCCGCTACCCGGTTCTTATCCTCTCGATCTTCATTCGGTCTGTCTCGCGGCTTCAATGGATCGCTCATGCTGTCCCCCGCTTCCCTGGGCTTCACATTGCCCCGGCGCACATGCCCCGGAGTTCATCGGCCCGCTCCCGCTGAGCGAGCAGCATGGCCCATGTTTATCCCATTCTCGACGTTTCGGTCTGTCTACGTTCCTACAGAGTGACGCGGGCAATCACAGGCACCAGCGCGGCCGAAGGCATCGGTGGGAGGCAAGGGAACCAGCGATAGGGGAGCCAGCGGTAGGGGAAACGGCGGGATTTTTGGTGACCTCACGGTAAGCTTTAGTTATGAAATCCGGCTCCCCAGCAGGCTCGGCGAGATGACCGTGCAGAACGAGCTGTTTCAGGCGGCCGAAGCATCGCCGCGGAACGGCAACAAGATCGTCGTCATCGATGGCCACGCTTTGGCTTTTCGCAGCTACTACGCAATCCGCGAGCTTTCCAACTCCCAGGGGCGGTCGGTCAATGCCGTCTACGGCTTCCTGCGCTCGCTGCTGCGCATCTTGCGTGAAGAGGGGGAGCACGACGCCACGGTAGTGACGTTCGACGCGCCGGCGAAGACCTTTCGGCATGAACAGTATGAGGATTACAAGGCCGGCCGGGCTGCGATTCCCGACGATCTGCCCGAGCAGATATCGACGGTCAAGCAACTCGTGGAGATGCTCGGGCTGTACCAGATCGAGGTGCCGGGCCTGGAGGCCGATGACCTGATCGGAACCATTGCCAAGAACTGCGAGGCTAGCGGTTACACGGTGGAGATCGTCACCAGCGACCGAGACGCCTATCAGCTCGTGAGCGATCGTGTGTGCGTTCGGGGCCTCGACAAGCAGGACCGCCTGGGACCTCGTGAGGTGCTCGAGAAGTATGGCGTTACCGTCGAACAATGGACCGACTACCGCGCCCTCACCGGCGACAGCTCCGACAACATTCCGGGCGCCAAGGGGATCGGGCCGGTAGCGGCCAGGACGCTGTTGCAGCGCTACGGCTCGCTCGACTACATCCTCGACAACCTCGACGAGATCGAGCCTTCCGGGCAGGCCAAGAAGATCCGAGATTCCCTCGATCAGGTCCGCTTCTCCCGCGAGCTCTCCTGCATCGTGACCGACGCCGACATTCCGATCGACCCGGGCGCCTGGGCCCAACGCGAAATGCAGCGGGAGGGACTGCGCGACCTCCTCGTCGAACTTGAGTTCGGCAGCCTGCTGCGCGAGTTGGGGCTCACCGAAACGCCGGAATATCGCGCGGTCGAGTGGGAGCCGGCCGGCTGGAAGGCCGGGCTCGAAGGCGCGGTCGGGTTCGTCCTGGCCGGCGACAGCCCCATGCAGGCACGGCTGGAGGGCTTGGCGGTTGCCCAGGGCCGTACCGTCGCGCTGGCGCCGGGGGCCGGCGAAGCCGAAGAGTTCTTGGCGGCGGCCGGCACAATCGACGCCTGTGACGCCAAGGCGTTGGCGGTATGGGCTCGGGGCAAGGGTATCGACATCGAACCCGGCGATGATCCGCTGCTGATGGCCTATGTACTCGATCCCACCGTTGCCCAACCCGACACCGCCGCTCAGCGTTACGGCGCGGGCGACTGGTCCGATTCGGCCGCGGACCGGGCAGCGGTGACAGCGGAACTCCTGCGTAGCCTGCCCGAGAAGTTCGACGGGCCCCGGCGGCGCGTTTACGAGGAGATAGAGCGTCCCCTGCAGCGGGTTCTGGTTGACGTGGAGTCTCGTGGGGTGGTTCTCGACAAGGAGCTCCTGGCCGCCCAGTCGGAGCGACTGGCTACGCAGCTCGAAGAGTGCGAAGGGCGGCTGCGCGCAATCGCCGAAGACGACTCGCTCAACATCAACTCGCGCGACCAAGTAGCGACCCTGCTATACGACAAGCTCGGGCTGCAGGCGGGACGAAAGACCTCGACCGGCAAGAAATCGACCGCCGTGGGAGTGCTCGAGGGGCTGCGCGACCGCCACGAAGCGGTTGGCCTGATCCTCGACTACCGCGAGCTGTCGAAGTTGAAGAACACCTACCTGGACCCTCTGCCCCGGCTGGTAAACCCGGCAACCGGTCGGCTCCACACGACCTACAAGCAGACGGTGGCGGTCACCGGCCGCCTCTCGAGCATCAACCCGAACCTCCAGAATATCCCCATTCGTACCGAGTTGGGCCGGGAAATACGGCGGGCCTTCAAAGCGGCGCCCGGACATGTCCTGCTGGCGGCGGATTACTCCCAGATCGAGCTGCGGGTGCTGGCTCATGTCGCCGGCGAAGAGGTACTAATCGAGGCCTTCCGCGAGGGTGAGGACATCCACCAACGAACCGCGGCCCAGGTTCACGGCGTGAGCGTCGATGATGTGACCAGCGACATGCGGCGCGTTGCCAAGGTCATCAACTTCGGTGTTCTCTACGGCATGGGGGCGCACCGCCTAACTCGCGAACTGGGCATCGACTACGCGCAGGCCGATACCTTTATCCGCACCTACTTCGAACGCTATCCCAAGGTGCGCCGTTATATCGACGGCACCCTCGACTTCTGCCGGGCGAACGGTTACGTGGAAACCCTGCTGGGGCGACGCCGGCTGATTCCCGATATCTCAGCCGGCAACCGCACCGCCCGGGAGTACGCCGAACGCACCGCCTACAACATGCCGATCCAGGGGACGGCCGCCGACATCATGAAGTTGGCGATGGTGCAGCTTGCCCCGGCCCTTACCGAGTTGGGGGCGGGGATGATCCTCCAGGTTCACGACGAACTCGTCGTGGAAGCGCCGCGCGACGTCGCCAACCAGGCTGGAGAGCTGCTTCGCGACACGATGGAGAACGCCTATGCGATGGACGTGCCACTACTGGTGGAGGTAGGTACCGGCGATAACTGGCTCGACGCCAAGTGAGCCCGTGCCCAGTTAGCGCCCGACGCCGGCAAGTGCAGGGGTAGAATGTCGCCCATGACGATCCGACGCTACTTCGGCACGGATGGCGTTCGTGGAGTAGCCGGCGAACATCCGATGACTGCAACCTTTGCCTTTCGCCTGGGAGTGGCCGCGGCCGAAACACTCAAGCGGGATGGGGTCGAGCGACCGCGATTCACCGTCGGTATGGACACGAGGCGTTCGGGGCCAATGCTGGCTCACGCACTGGTTGCCGGGCTCAACGCCCGGGGGGCCGATGCCCTGTGGCTGGGCGTGCTCCCTACGCCGGGCGTCTCGCATCTCACAAGGTCGCTCCAGCGGGACGCGGGAGCCGTGGTGAGCGCCTCGCACAACCCGTATTTCGACAACGGTATCAAGTTTTTCAACCGCGAGGGTGAAAAACTCTCTGACGCAGCCGAGGAAGCTATCGAGACGCTCCTGGCCGAGGACCTGGACGCTCTACCGCCGGTAACCCGCGAAGCTATCGGCCGCTCCACCCGTTACCGCCGCGACGATGCCGACTACCAGCGTTTCCTCCTTTCTCACGCGCCCTACCTCGACGGCATGAAGGTGGGCCTCGATTGCGCCAACGGCGCGGCCTCGGAGGTCGCACCGCGGGTTTTCACCCAGATCGGCGCCCGGCTCGACGTCATGAACGTCTCGCCCGACGGCGAGAACATCAACGTCGATTGCGGCTCAACTCATCCGCAAGCCCTACAGTCGCGGGTCAGCAGCCACGGTCTGGAAGTGGGAGTCACCTTCGACGGCGACGCCGACCGGGCGATGCTGATCGACAAGCAGGGCCGCGTGGTGAGCGGAGATCACATTCTGGCCATCTGCGGTGTCGTTCGCGGCGAGAAAGAGATAGTGGCGACCTCGATGAGCAATTTGGGCGTAGAGCAGTTCCTGCAGGGGCATGGAATTACTCTTCACCGCGAGCAGGTTGGCGACCGCCATGTCTTCGAAGGACTGCGTCGACGCGGCCTCAAGCTTGGTGGGGAGCAGTCGGGGCACGTGCTGTTTCTCGACAAGGCCCCTACCGGAGACGGGATACTCACCGCCCTGCAATTGCTCGCCGCCGTGCGGAAGTCGCGCCGCTCACTCGAGTCGTGGATGGACGACATTCCCGTTTTCCCTCAAACCATCCGCAACGTACGGGTACCGGCCGACCTCAAGAGTCGCCTCGCACACGATCCCGCGCTGCAACGAGCCGTCGCCGAGGCCCGGAGTCGTCTCGCCGGCTCCGGTCGAATCGACCTGCGCCCCAGTGGTACGGAACCGTTGATGAGGATCATGGTCGAAGGACCAACGGCCGAAGAGATATCCGAGATCGCCGAGCGAGTGGCGGGCGAGATCGAGGCGCTGCTAGCCGCTCCGAAGTCATGAGCAGCCCGGTCGCAGGCTATGCGATTGGAGTGGGCCTGGCGTTTCTCGCCGTCGTTGGCATCCCGCTGCGGTTCGCGTTTCCGGAGCTCGGAGCGTTTCTCTCTTACGCCGGCTCCTTCCTTTTGGGCGTGTTGGTAGGCGGCGTCTACGCCCGCCGTCTTAGACCCGACGAGGGCACTTGAGTCACGACCAACGCGGCAATCAGCCCGGATAACACATTCGTTTGGACCTTCTTCTGCCAAGATGGACAGTCATGAGTACGCAGCAGGAGGGCACGATGAGAGGTCGGGCGCAACTTGCCGACTTCACCGGCAGCGGCGCGCTCAACTGGGAACGTGGCGAGGACGGCGAGCTTCTCCTCGAGGGCTTGTGGCAGCCGGACGATCCCGAGCAGGCGTACGACGCGCTCCACCGGTTGTACATGGCGCGCGAGCGAATCACGTTTCGGGGACCGGTTCATGGGAGTGACGAGGGCGACCCCCTCGAGGAATCCCACGAAGTAATAATCCTCGAATGGTCCAACGAAGAGCATCCCGCCGCGCTCAAGTTGCAGGAGGCCCCTCCGGAGCACTGAGCCGTTCGGCGGCGGGAGCGCTAGCCCGCAGCTCGCTTTCCGCCGTGTAGCTGAGCAGGCGTTTCGGATGGTTGGTGTCGGTGTGGGCGAGGGGGATGGCATGGGGGGATTGAGCGAACTGGAGCCGTCACTTGGTGCTCTACCATCGCCCGGAGGTGTGACTTTTAGGGTCTGGGCGCCTGCCAGCAAAGGTGCCGAGTTGCTGCTCGAAGATCCCGAGCGGGTTCTAAGCATGCAGAGGGAACCGGGCGGCTACTTCGCGGCAACGGTCCACCGGCTTGCCGCCGGCGCCAGATACCGCTACCGCCTCGACGGCGCGTCAATTTTCCCCGACCCCGCCTCGCGTCATCAGCCCGAAGGCGCACACGGGCCCTCGCAGGTAGTCGACCCGACGAAGTACCGGTGGCGCAGTACTCGGTCCGCTTCGGCTAACTGGAACGAGGCGATTATTTACGAGCTTCATCTGGGAACGTTCTCCCCCCAAGGTGGCTTCGAGGGCGCCTGCCGCAAGCTCCCCTATCTGGCGGAGTTGGGAGTGAACACCATCGAACTGATGCCGGTAGCCCAGTGTCCCGGTCGCTGGAACTGGGGTTACGATCCCGCCTCGTTCTTTGCGCCCTCCAACGCCTACGGCACCCCAGATGAGCTGCGTTGCCTGGTAGACGAGGCGCACCGACTAGGACTAAGTGTGATTCACGATGTCGTCTACAACCACTTTGGTCCCGACGGCGCCTACCTACCGGCGTTCAGCCCCTATACCCTCACCTCACGTCATCACACCCCCTGGGGCCAGGCTCTCGACTTCGACGGTCCTCACTCACATGGAGTGCGGCGCTTCTGTCTCGAGAACGCACTGATGTGGCTGAAGGAGTACCAGTTCGACGGGCTCAGACTCGACGCCACCTTCGCCATTGTCGACGAAGGGCCCTCGCACCTGCTGGCCGAACTCTCCGCCGCGGTCGCCGAGCTTGAGGGCCCCCCGCGTCTACTGATTGCCGAGGACCCTCGGAACCTGCGCAACATGGTGCTTCCACTCGAACAGGGGGGTTTCGGTTTGGGCGCGGTCTGGGCCGACGACTTCCATCATCAGCTAAGGGTGCGGTTCGCAGGTGATGACCGAGGTTACTTCAAGGACTTTAGCGGCAGCAGCGCACAGATCGCCCGCACGTTGTGCGGCAACTGGTTCTACAGCGGTCACCACTCAAAACACGATGGAGGTCCGCGCGGAACCGGGGCGGGTGACCTTCCCGTCTGCCGCTTCGTGTATTGCATACAGAATCATGACCAGATCGGCAATCAGCCCGACGGTGCCCGATTACATCACCAGATCCCCGTCGCCGCTTATCGCGCGGCATCGGCGCTGCTCCTCTTCGCTCCGCAGATTCCAATGCTCTTCATGGGGCAGGAATGGGCTGCGGGGTCGCCGTTCCTCTTTTTCACCGACCATCAGGGTGAGCTCGCAGAGGCCGTGAGCGAGGGACGACGCAAGGAGTTCGAGGACTTCGACTTCGGGGACGAGGTTCTCGATCCGCAAGACCCCGAGGCATTCCGGCGAAGCGTGCTCGACTGGGATGAGCTGGAGGGCGAACATCATGCCGCTATCCTGAGAATGTACCGCGACCTGTTGGCGTTGCGGCGCTCGCTTTCGGGCAAGGCTGAGGTGCAAGAGGTCCAGGCGGCCGGACTCTCGCTACGCCGCGGCAATCACCTGATGCTGATCGCATTCGAAGGCGACGCCCAACTGTCCGTTCCGTCCGGCGTCAAGGCGATTTGGAGCAGCGAGGATCGATCCTACGCAGCCGATCCGTTGCCTCCGGTCGTCGATACGGCGACAGTAAGCTTTGGACGAGCGGCGGCCCTGCTGCTGGAGTTGGACGAGTGAACCGCCAACGAAGGACGCTCCCAAATCGCTTCCGAGTCCGGAGGACCCGGTGATCGCTACCTACCGGCTCCAGCTCACGCCCGAATTCGGATTCGGAGAGGTGCGCGAGCAGCTCGCCTACTTCCGTCGCCTGGGAGTGAGCCATCTTTATCTTTCGCCGATTACCCAGGCAGCCCTTGGATCGACCCACGGCTACGACGTGACCGACCACAATATGGTGCGGGACGAGTTTGGTGGCCGTGAAGGTTTTGAAGCGCTACGCGAGGCGGCGCTGAGGGAAGGACTCGGATTGCTGCTGGATATCGTGCCGAATCACGCTGGTGTAGGTTCGCACAACGAGGCCTGGCAGGATCTGTTGGCTTACGGCCCGCAGTCGCCTAACGCCCGAACCTTCGATATCGATTGGAATCCGCCCAAGGAGGAGCTGCGCGGCAAGCTGCTGCTGCCCTTCCTCGGGCGCCCGTACGGGGAGGCGCTCGATGAGGGCGAGATCGTCCTCGACTACGACGAGGGCTGCTTCTACGCCCGCTACTACGACAACCGCTTCCGCCTCTCCCCCGCCAGTTACGGCGAGATCCTCGCCGCCCTGCTGCCCGACCTCGAACGACAACCGGGGTATTTCGACCTGCTCGAGTTGCAGGGACTCTATGCCGATCTGGCAATGTCCGAGCGGGAGAAGGCCGAGGCGCTCAAGGGCCGACTGGGCCAAGACCTCGCCGGAGTCGCGCTGGAGCCGGCACTCGCTCACTTTAGTGGGGAGCGGTTGCACGGGCTACTGGAGCGTCAGTACTGGCGGCTCGCCTACTGGAAGACAGCGGGAGACGAGATCAACTACCGCCGCTTCTTCGACGTCAATGGGCTCGTGGCGCTGCGCATGGAGGAGCAGGTGGTGTTCTGGGAGGCACACCGGTTGCTGGGAGAGCTGCTGCTGGAGGATGGGGTCGACGGCGTTCGGGTGGACCACGTCGACGGCCTGGTCGATCCGCATTCGTACCTGGAATCACTCGCCGCGCTGGGCGCCAAGCACGTTTGGGTCGAGAAAATCCTCGCCCCCGGTGAGGTTCTGCCCGAAGAGTGGCCGGTTTCCGGCACGACCGGCTACGAGTTCATGAACGATGTCGTGCGGTTGCTCGTCTATCCCGGCGGGGAGAGCGTGCTACGTCAAACGTACCGGCGCCTTCTCGAGACGGTGGTTCCGTACCGGGACGAGGTGGTGCGCTGCAAGCGGCTGGTGATGGAAACGAGTCTGGCTGGCGAGCTAACCCGTCTTACGAACATGCTCTACAGGATTTCCGAAGCCGACTACCACACTCGCGACTTCACCTCGACTGCCCTAAGGGACGCTCTGGCAGATATCATCGCCGCCTTCGAACGCTACCGCACCTATCTTCCGTTCGAGCGGGAGGATGCCGAGGAGGTTCTGCGGCACGCCGTCTCCGAGGGCAAGCGGCTCGCTCAGAACACCGAAACCTCGGTCCACGACTTTATCTTTAGGTGCCTGAGCGAAACATTCCCCGTGGCGCTCGAACCCACTCGCCAGGCATTCGTGGGGCGCTTCCAGCAGTACACGGCGCCGGTGGCGGCGAAGGGTGTGGAGGATACCGCCTTCTATCGATACGTACCGCTGGCCGCCCTGAACGAGGTTGGCGGCGAACCCGATCACTTCACGGTGGAGTTGCAGGCGTTCCATTCCCGTGCACACTTCCGCGAACATCGTTATCCCGAGAATCTTCTCGCCACCGCAACACACGACCACAAGCGCGGCGAGGACACCCGCATGCGTCTGGCGGTTCTAAGTGAGCTGGCCGAGGAGTGGCAGGGGACCGCAGAGCGACTCGATGAGCGCGCCCAACGCTACTGGCGTGAAAGCAACAGGCTAGGCGCGCCCCGGATCTCGCAACGCGACGCCTATCTGCTGTTTCAGCATCTGCTGGCGCTGTGGGAAGGCGAGCAGCCCAAGACGCTGGCGCCACGCCTTCAGGCGTATATGCAAAAAGCGATCCGTGAAGCGAAAGAGGACAGCTCCTGGATAGACCCGAATGAGGGCTACGAGGGGGCAGTGGCGGAGTTCGCGCATGCCATTGTTCATGACGAGGAAGTCGCGGCAATCGTGGCCCCGCTGGCCGGCGACGTTGCCCGCTACGGTTACTTCAATAGCCTGTCCCAACAGGTACTCAAGCTCACTACCCCGGGCGTGCCGGATATCTACCAGGGAAGCGAGTTACTCGACCTGTCGCTGGTCGATCCCGACAATCGCCAACCGGTCGATTTTGGCCAGAGGAGCACAACCCTTACCCAAGTATCCAGCGCTAAGGACAGTTGGGCGAAGGAGCTGGCGCAATGGCGAGAATCGTGCGATCCACGCCTCAAGATGCTGCTGCTTCACCGGCTCCTCTGCTTCAGGCGCGAACATCCCGAGCTTCTCGGAGGCAGCTACCGTGCGATCGACACCGATGATCCGGACTCGGACGAGGGCGCACCGACCCACCTGATCGCCTATTCGCGGGAGAGCGACCAGGAGCAGCTCCTGGTGATCGTGCCACGCTACCTGGCGGTGCTCGAGCGCTCGGGTGGTTGGCGGAACAAGCAGTTGCCCATACCGGAGGACCTCAGCGGTGCCGGCTGGCAGGAGCTACTAACGCTTACGAGCGTCGAGATCGACGAAACTGTGGCGATCGACTCCCTGCCGTTCCTGCCAGCGGTGCTCTACCGCCGCAAGGAAGCGCAGACCGAAAACATCGAGAGCTCAAGGGGATCAACATGACCGAGGCATGGCCGGGCAAGCCGTTTCCACTTGGCGCGAACTGGGATGGCGAAGGAACGAACTTTGCGCTCGCTTCGGAAGAGGCGACAGGCGTGGAGCTCTGCCTCTTCGCCGCCGACGATCCAACTCAGGAGATCAGGCGCGTGCCTCTGATAGAGCGCACAGACTTCGTGTGGCACGCCTATCTGCCCGGAGTAGGGCCGGGCCAGCTGTATGGCTACCGGGTGGACGGTCCCTACGAGCCGGAGCAGGGCTTGCGGTTCAATCGCAACAAGCTGCTTCTCGATCCGTACGCCAGGGCGATCGACGGGACCGTCACCTGGAACGATGCCAACTTTGGCTACCGGCTGGGCGACAAGCGCAAGGACCTGAGCTTCGACGAGCGCGACAATCAGGAGTACATCCCAAAGTGCGTAGTTGTTGATGAATCGTTCGACTGGGGCGGCGACAAGCGACCTGGCATACCGCTCCACCGTACGGTCATCTACGAAGCGCACGTACGTGGAATGACGATGCGCCACCCCGACGTTCCCGAGGAGCTTCGCGGAAGCTACTCGGCGATGGCCAGTCCACCGGTGATCGCTTACCTCAAGGAGTTGGGGATAACGGCAGTGGAGCTCCTCCCCGTACATCAGTTCGTGAGCGACAAGGTGCTCGAGGACCGCGGCCTACGCAACTACTGGGGTTACAACACGATCTGCTTCTTCGCTCCCGACTCGCGCTACAGCTCCTCTGGGACACGCGGAGAGCAGGTGCGCGAATTCAAGGAGATGGTCAAGCGTTTCCACGAAAGCGACATCGAGGTGATCCTCGACGTGGTCTACAACCACACCGCCGAAGGCAGCGAGCTTGGACCGACGCTCTCCTTCAGAGGCATCGACAACTCCATGTACTACCGCCTGGTGGATGATCAGCCCCGCCACTACATGGATTACACCGGCACCGGCAACACTCTCAACCTGGGGAAACCCCGGGTACTGCAGCTGGTCATGGACAGCCTGCGCTACTGGGTGACCGAGATGCACATCGACGGTTTCCGCTTCGACCTGGCCGCCGCACTCGCCCGGGAACTGCACGATGTTAACCGCCTCTCGACCTTCTTCGACACTATCGGGCAGGATCCGATAGTCACCAGGGCAAAGCTTATCGCCGAACCGTGGGACGTGGGACCGGGCGGCTATCAGGTCGGGAACTTCCCGCCCGGCTGGGCCGAGTGGAACGGCCGCTACCGCGATGCGGTGCGCGCGTTCTGGCGGGGCGACGACGTTGGCGTCGCGGAGTTGGCATACCGGCTCTCCGGGTCCTCGGACCTCTACGAGGACACCGGCCGAAGGCCGTACTCCTCCATCAACTTCATTACCGCCCACGACGGCTTCACCCTCAACGATCTGGTGTCGTACGACCAGAAGCACAACGAAGCGAACGGCGAGGGTAACCGCGACGGCGAGGACCGCAATCTCTCCTGGAACTGCGGCGCCGAGGGGGAAACCGACGATCCCGAGGTGCTGGAGTTGCGGGAGAGGCAAAAGCGCAACCTGATTGCTACTCTCCTGCTGTCCCAAGGAGTACCGATGATCTCGGGTGGGGATGAGCATGGCAGGACCCAGGGTGGCAACAACAACGCCTACTGTCAGGACAACGAGATCTCCTGGTTCCGCTGGGACTTTTCGAAGCGTGACGAGGAGTTGCTCGAGTTTACCCGACGGCTCATACGGCTTCGCATCGAACACCCTGTCTTGCGCAGGCGCAAGTTCTTCCAGGGCAGTCGGCTGCACGAGTCGGAACTAGACGACATCGACTTCGTACAACCCGACGGCTCCCCCATGAGCGATGAGACCTGGGAGCTGGGCTGGATACGCACCATGGGGATGATGCTCAACGGTAGCGCCATCGCGGAAACGGACGAGCGAGGCCGGCGCATTGAGGACGACGTGCTGTTGCTGCTCATCAATGGCGATTCGAACGATCAGCACTTCACGCTGCCGTCCAACTCCGAGGCGAAAGATTGGCAGGTGCTCGTCGACACCAACAGCCCGCACTCCAAAGAGCGCGTGGTGGAAGCAGGCGAGGAGTATCGTCTCCAACCGCGAACGCTCGCGCTCCTCTGTCAAGTCGAGTCGGCGCCGAGTAGCGATTGACTTCCCGCCACACTGGCCGAGTAGTATGGAGAACCATGGAAGGTAACCGCACGACCGGACAGGTTCTGCAGCAGAAGGGGCCGACGGTGTGGACGACGACACCAGAGGCCAACGTCTTCGAAGCCCTCGCCCTCATGGCCGAAAAGAACGTGGGCGCTCTCGTCGTGGTCAGTGACGGCGAGATTTCCGGAATCTTCTCGGAACGCGACTACGCGCGCAAGATAATCCTCGCGGGAAAGAGTTCGAAGAACACTCCGGTAAGCGAAATCATGACGCGGGAAGTCGTAACGGTAGCTCCGTCGATGACGGTGAAGGAGTGCCTGACCCTCATGACCGAGAAGCGTGTGCGGCACCTGCCTGTCGTCGAGGGGGCACGGCTGGTGGGAGTGATCTCCATCGGCGACGCAGTAAAGTCGATCATCCGCGAGCAGGAGTACCTCATAGAACAGTTGCAGACGTATATCACCGGGGCGCCGTAGGTCGGTCGGGGCACCACGCCGGGTCGGGTCGGTCGGGGCACCACGTCGGACTTTTAAGAACGGGGTTCTAGCCGTCGCTCGACGTGGTGCCCCTACCTCTCCTCAATGAGCTACGAAGCGAAACGTACGAATCAGTTTCCACCTACGTAGCATAAGAGTTCGCCTGGCCGCAGCAGGTGGTGACGACGTGACGGATTGAGCCGGTAGACTATATCGACGAAATGAGCCGGGTTTGCTCCGTTGCCGGCCAACAAGTCGTAATGCGTGGGCACCACCAGCTTGACGTCTAGCGTCTCGGCGAGAACAGCTGCCTCTCGAGCATCGGTGTTCCCCTTTAGGCCCTGAGCGGTTCTGAAGTAGCCACGACCGTTGATCGGAATGAACATCACGTCGATCGACCAGTTTCCGAGTGTGTCCAGCAGTCCCGGTGTAGCGCTCGGCTGGTGCTGGTCGTAAATCACCGTGTCGCCCGCGTGATAGAGGGTGACGCCGTTCCACTCGATCACATACCCGAAGTACGGATAGCCTTCCTCGGACCTGTCCAACTCGGTGTGGGCGGAGGGAATGGGCGTCACCGTCGCGGAAGCGATACTTAGCGGTTTGAGTGTCGGAGGCACAACGGTTCTCTCGGCCGGAATACCTGCTTCGATGAAGTCGCAGCTGTGCGGCCCGACGAACAGCGCCTGCGGCGAGGCAGCGGCGATGGGCGCCAGCGTCTGTGGATCGAAGTGATCGATATGTGCGTGGGTCACGAGGACGACCGCGGCGTTAGCTATCTCGTGAGGGTCGATCGGAGGCGGAAAGAGACGGTCGAGCCGACCGCCGTTTCCGTCGTTGTAAGTGAGGTAAGGGTCGATGTAGATGGTCTCCCATGGGCCGCGGATGGCGACGCCTACCTGGCCGAGGCCCAGGAACACGAGGCTGTTCTCCGCTATCTGCAGGCGATCCATACGTTCGAGAAGCGACGACATAAACACCTTCCAATCGGGGCTGCGATTTCTCGGGCGCCACTATGTGCATGCGCGGCGTAACGTCCATATAACGCACGCGACGACATACTCGCCACGGTAACAAGCGTTCGGCCCCCTGGAGACACCAGATACCAGCCGAACAAAGGAGGTAGCAAGCATGGCACAACCTCGTTTAATACCTGGTACGCGACTCGGCGCAAGATTCATAGGCACGGTGCTGGTAGCGCTCCTGTTGACAGCCTGCAACACTGTCGCGGCTCCCAACAACGACGACGACAACAACAACACTCCTGAACCTGGGACCCTCTCCGTCAACGTAGGCGGCCTGCCTGATGGTGTCGACGCCGATATCGACGTTAGCGGTCCCGGTTTCGCGCAAGCGCTCACTGCCAGTGCGACGCTCGACGATCTCGAGCCGGGGGAGTACAACGTCCTGGCGGGTCAGGTTGCCGATGGCGCCGACTCGTACGCTCCGGCGACCTCGGGCTCGCCTGCGAACGTTACCGCAGGGGGCACGGCAACCGTCGACGTGGAGTACTCGCTGGTCGATCCGGGCGAGCAGGCGGCTCCTCAGGACGGCGATTTCGGAGCCAACCCGGCGGTCCACGCACTGTTTCGCAACACCTCGGGTAATCCGGTCTGGGTCGACGAGCCCCTATTCAATGAGGATTCGCCACTCGACGTCAAAGGTTTGCAGTATCGCAATGCCATTTCCAACCCGGGTGATGAGAGCGACTGGTTACTCTTCGGCCTGGTTCATGGTCAGAACACCACCACGACGGTTGAAATCGATCTGCAATGCGACCCCTCGCCCAGCCCCAGTCCCATCCGCGCCGTACTGGAGGACGAGGAGGGAAACCGATTGGGCACCGTCATTACCTGCGGCGACTCTCAGTCCATTGCGATTCAGGCGGAGGGCGGCACCCCGGAGTACCTGCTCACCGTTGAGTCGATCTTCAGCGACCCCCACTACACCGAGTACATCGTCTCGATAGACGCCTTCTGCTTCCAGGCATGCACCTATGAGGAGTACGTAGCGGTCGAGTGAACACCGGTTCGGTAACGACCGCGGGCGATGGGGGGCGGAACGCCTGCACCGTTCCGCCCCCCATCGGACGGGTGACGAAAAAAAAGGGCTGGTGAGAATCCACTAGCTGCCCGCTAGTTCCCACGCGCTTTGTGATAGTTTGCTTGCATGACTCGGATTACTTGGAAACTTCGAGACTTCCTTCGCACCCGCGACATTTCTGTTCAAGATCTCTCTCGGGCGATGGGGGGGAAACGGGTCGCAACCCTTTACCGCTTGACCAGCCCAACGGATACTCCTAACCGAATCGACCTCCCGACGCTCGAAGCCGTGATCGGCACGCTGCGCGAAATTACCGGCGAGAGCGTGAATATGTCCGACGTATTCGAGGTAGTTGATGTCTCGGGACCCCCCACCGACGACATGCGGCTCTGGCATGATGCCGCACTTCACTCGCTGCTCGAGCCCGACGCCCATGGCCGCCTCGATCCCGCCAGCCTCGGTGAATCACTCCGTTTTGAACCAAGTCTCGGCTGGGTAGGTGAGGAAGATAGCTGAACCACCCGCAGTCGGCGATATGCTCCTCGTCGACCTTCCTCAACACACTCCGCCAGGCCATGAGCAATCGGGATTCCGCCCCGCCGTAGTCGTCGGTTTGCCCGAGAGGTTGGGGACCCAGCGCTTCCCGATGCTGGTCGTGGCCCCCCTCACCACACAGATCGGCGAATGGGCCCGCAACGCCCCGGACCTCTATCCCTTCTTCGCCGCCGGCACGGGAGGACTCCGTTACGACTCGGTGGGCCTGCTCGATCACCTGCGCGGTCTCGACGCAACCCGTGTACACCGACGCCTCGGTCGCTTACGCGCTGATCAGTTTGCTCCGGTTCTAAAGGGGATCGAACGCATGTGCGAACTTGGCGGGTGATTGTCTGACCCCAGGTTCGGTTGCAGCTATAACCGTGACCGCTCCACTCTCCCGAGGCGAGAAGGTCAGGCCGGAAAGGACAGCAGCGCCACCGCCAGGCACTGAGCCCGTAACATCCCATACGAGCAGATAACGCAACAGTCACCAGCCTGGGCCCGCAGCCTCTCACCGCAACATTCGCACTCGTGGAAGAACGCACAAGAGTCACCGCGATCCTCCACCCGGCAGGTTCCCCCGCATAAAGGGCACTCGATGGGGACATTCAAGTGGCGAATCTGTCCAGCTATACTCATTATTGCTGGATCAGCACCTTGCCGGGCACGACAGGATCGGCCTCGGGAGTCGGGCGAGCGTCCGTACGGAGAAGGCGAGCCGAGTTGCCCATGATTCCGAGGTCGGGAATCGACTGCAGCGCCGCCGCGAAGATCGGCGGGAGGAAGCCGAGCGCCGCGAGAGTGATGCCGACGAGATTGTAGACGGCGGTAAAGCCGATGTTGAGCTTCACCACACTCATCGTGCGCCGTGCGAGCGCAAACAACTCGGGGATCCGGCTCCAGTCATCGTTCATCAGGGCGACATGAGCAGCCTCGATGGCGATGTCGGTTCCCGCGGCCCCCATGGCGACGCCCACATCCGCCTGCACCAGTGCAGGGGCGTCGTTCACGCCGTCGCCGATCATCACTACCGTCTGGCCGCGTGCCTGGTAACTCTTCACGGCTTCGATCTTGTCCTCGGGCAGAAGGTTGGCGCGATAGGCTATTCCCAGCTCACCGGCGATAGCCTGAGCGACGCGCTCGTTATCGCCGGTTAGGAGTTCGATCTGACAGATACCGAACTCTCGTATGGCCGCCACTGCGGCGGGAACCTCGGCCCGAAGGGTATCGGCGGCAGCGAGGATGCCGATCACCTTGCCTCCCGCAAGCACGAACAGCAGCGTCTTGCCTTGCGCCTCGAGGTCCAGAGCCTGCGCTGGAACTTCTTCTCGCTTCAATAGCCGCTGGGAACCGACCTCGATGAGGTGCCCCCTGACCCTCGCGCGTACTCCGTACCCAGGAAGCGCCTCGAAGGCGTCGGGCCTGGAAATCTCGAGGCCACGATCTCTCGCAGCACGTAGAACGGCCCGGGCGAGTGGATGCTCGCTATCGCGTTCGGCGGCAGCCGCCAAGGCCAGCAACTCGTCCTCACCTCGCGCTCCTAGGGGAACGACGTCCACGAGTTTCGGCTCACCAACCGTGAGAGTGCCAGTCTTGTCGAGGAGCAAGACGTCCGCTTTGGCCAGCGCCTCGATGTACTTCCCACCTTTGATAAGCAGCCCCCGCTTGGCGGCCGCCCCGATCGACGCCAACATCGCGACGGGCGTGGCCAGCGCGAAGGCACAGGAACAGGCAACTACCGTGACCGCCACCGCCGCCAGCAGATCGCCTCGAAGCAGATAGGTAGCGAGAGCGATAGCCGCGACGATCGGCAGATACCAGGCGGAGAACGCGTCGGCAAGCCGCTGCGTCTCGCCGCGGTTGGCCTCGGCCTCCTCAACCTGACGGACAACCTTGGCAAAGGTCGTGTCCAGACCAACCTCGAGAGCGCGCACGCGCAGACTGCCGAGCTGGGCAATGGTTGCAGCGAAGACGCGGGTACCGGGTGACGCTTCCACCGGCATGGATTCACCGGTGATGGCCGCCTGGTTCACGGTGGCAGATCCACCAACTACCTCGCCGTCAACTGGAATCGCCTCGCCAGGTCGAATCACCACGATGTCGCCCACCCTCACCTGCTCGACCGCAAGCTTCACTTCTCCACCATTACGCTCGATTCGAGCCGTTCTTGGCACCAGTGCCGTGAGATCACGCAGCGACCGCCGCGCGCGCTCGGTCGTGAAGCTCTCCGCGTAGTCGCCCACTCGCATGAAGAACACCACCAGCGCCGCGGTAGCCCACTCCCCGATAGCCAGTGCAGCGAAAGCACCGGTGCTCATGAGCGTGTGCGAGACGACCCTGCCACGCAAGGCATTGCGAACTACGTTTCGGAACACCGGAAAACCGAAGGCGAGTACCAGGAGAGCGCCGGCCCAGAGGGGCACGCGCTCGGTGAGGACACCGAACAAACCCAACCACTCGCCCACGATCACCGTGAACAGCACCACTCCGAAGACCAGGCCCATCAGCGTCATGGCCGAGCGGGAGAGGGCAGCGGCCCGAGCGACGTCGGCACTCTCATTCACCGGCGTATTTCTCTGAGGAGCGGGGCAGGTGTACCCCGCCTCTTGAACTGCTTTCCTAACGGCCTGCACATTTGCCTTGGCGGGGTCGAGCGTCACCGCGGCCCTCTCGCCAGCCAGGAACACCTCGACCGAGACAACGCCGGGCAGTCCGGTAATGGCGCCCCGGACATTCTTTACACAGCCGCCACAGTCCATTCCGAGTACGGGCACGTCGATGGTTTCGAGGCGAGACGCCGCCCGGGAATGAGTGGAGTGAGCGGGGTTATCCATCAGCCTGCGCTTCCTCCTCCCGGCTATCCTCACGACCGGCGTAGCGCGTGCAGGCGTAGATGCCGTGGGCAACGTCAGCTAGGAGCTGCTCGCCGAGCTCCAGGAGTTCATTCACCCGGGGCTCGCTCGTGCGGTAGTGGATGTTGCGGCCCCGTCGCTCGCTGCTAACAAGACCGCAATCCTTCAAGCAGGCAAGGTGGTTGGAGACGTTCGACTGGCTATGGCCGGTAGCGGCCACCACATCGCTCACGCACATCGATCCGTGCCTGATCGCATCGAGAATGCTGAGGCGGGTCGGGTCCGCAAGCCCACGAAAGAGCTTGGCCTTTAGTTCGGTGCCTTCTTGAGCGGGCGACAAAACCATGCTTTAATTATATCAGCACTTAGTGATGTGATGATGTTTAGTTATTGTCTATACCGCTGTCGCGCGCCAAACTGTTTTTCAATTGACGCTCCTATCGTAAGCCCGTACCTTGGTAGAGAATTCAAGGGAGATCGCACGTGCTTCCCCATGCTTGCCCCGGCACGACGACGCACCGTGCTTGCCTTCCAGTGTTCTGAGTCGATCATTCCTAGAGTGAAACGAAGTGAGCCCAAGAACTCCGGCCCAGGGAGGCGCGCATGAAGCAGAACCTGAAACCAGTTCGGGAGCAAGTGGTCGTGATCACAGGCGCGTCCTCCGGCATCGGCCGCGAGACCGCCCTGCACTTCGGCGAACGCGGCGCCACCATCGTCCCGATCGCCCGCAGCCGCGACGCGCTCGACAGCCTCGAGCAGGAGATCGAGCGCATCGGGGGGCGAGCGCACGCCATCGTGGCCGACGTGAGCGAGTGGGAACAAGTGAAGCGAGCCGCGGACGAGACCGCAGAGCGCTTCGGCCACATCGACACCTGGGTGAACAACGCCGCCATCAGCCTCTACGCCACCGTCGCAGACGCCACCGTCGAGGAGATTCGTCGCATGATCGACGTGATCCTCATGGGGCAGATCCACGGAATGAAAGCAGCATTGCCTCACCTCGAGCGACAAGGCCGAGGAGCGATCATCAACGTCGCCAGCGCCCTCGCCAAACGCTCCGTGCCGCTGCAGGCCGCCTACTGCGCCGCCAAGCACGGCATCAAGGGCTTCACCGAGAGCCTTCGCATGGAGCTCGAGCACGAGAACAGCGCCATCAGCATCACCCTCGTCCTGCCCTCCTCGATCAACACGCCGCTATTCGAGCACGCCCGCTCCAAGATGGGCGTTATGCCGCAACCCCTGCCACCGGTGTACGAGCCCCGGGTCGTGGCGGAAGCGATCGTCTTCGCCGCCGAGCACCCCCGGCGCGAGATCACCGTCGGTGGCGCCGGCAAGGCGCTGACGGTCCTGGAACGCATCAGTCCCAAGCTGGCGGATGCGTACATGCTGTGGGGCGGCAGCGCCTTCAAGCAGCAGAAGACGAGCCAGGCGGACGACGGGCGCGACAACCTGTTCGAGCCCATGCAAGGCACAGGCCGCACGACTGGGCAGTTCGGACGGAAGTCCAAGTCGGTCAGCAGCTACACCCGCACCCTGGAGCAGCACCCGAAACGCAAGCGGCTGCTCGTGCTGGGCGCGGCGGCAGGAGTCGGCCTGCTCTTCGCGGCGATCGGAGCCGCCCTAACCGATTCGTCCAAGCGGGATCACCACGAACGAACAACGCATCCGCGACGGCAGGAACGCCCCTCGAGCGGCAGGGCGGGAAATCGATCCGTTCCTCTGGCGGAGCGGTAAGCATGCCCACCCAGCCATGTACCGCCGGCAGGCGCGGCTTGCTGGGCCACCTGACGTTCGGGCTGGCGACAGAAGCCACCCGGCGTCTAACCGACACGGTCCTGGAGGATCTCGGGAGCGCATGAGCACGCCTTTCGCGTTGCGTGCGCACAACCACCCGGAGATCCACTACGCCTGGCGTGGCCCCTCCGTGCTGGTGACCGACAACCAGGGCCGCTGCGGGCAGGAGGAACTCACCGGTTACTTCTTCCGCGAAACGCGCTACCTCCACGAGTTGCGGCTCCAGATCGATGAAGAAGACCCCTTCCCCTGCTCCGTCGCGGAGGTCGCCCCCAACGCGTTGGAGTTCGCCCAGATCTACCCGCCGGTAGAGTCGCGCGGTGGAGGCGGGAGCGGCTCGGGCGGCTCCGGCCGGCACCACGGCATCCTGTTCCGTGGCCTGGATCTCGACCTGCGCTACCACGTACACCCCGCCACGCTCGAGGTGCGATTGCGCATCACCAACCGCTGGGACGAGCGGGCGGAGTTCGATCTCGGGTGGCTGCTGTCCGCCGACTTCGCGGGCACGAGTGAGGCGCAGGCCGGAAAGCGACAGCAGGAAGCGCCCGTGGCGATCGACCCGGAAGAGGGCGGAGTGCGTTTCCGCTACACGCACGAGAAGCTCCCGCTCGAGACCCACGTGACGGTCGATGGGCCCGGAGCGTGGAGCTTCACGGACGGCCGCCTCTCTACCCGCGTCACCCTCGATCGTCAGGAAGGAGCAGAGGTTCGCCTCCACGTCAGAGCCGTGGACGCCCAGGATCCCTTGGATGACGTAGCGTCGGCGCAGCGTGAGCAGCGCCTGCATGCGTGGCACCAGAACGTCACGCGCCTGGCCGCGCCCGGAGACACACCCCTGGTGGAGATCACGAACCAGGCGATGCACGACCTCGGCTCCATGGCGCTGCTCGACGGGGAGCAAGAGCAGTGGCTCGCCCCGGCCGCCGGCATACCCCTCTACCCGGCCGTGTTCGGTCGCGACGCCCTCACGGCCGCCTGGCAAGCCGCCGTGTTCGACGGAGGGGAACTCGTCCGGGCGACCCTGGCGAAGCTCCGGCCCACCCAGGGCAGCGTGATCGATGACTGGCGGGATGAGGAGCCCGGGCGCATCATCCAGCAGGCCCGCCGTGATCCCACGGCCCGACTCGGGAAGACGCCATTCGATCGGTACTACGGAGATCATGCGTCCCCGCTGATGTTCCTCATCGGCCTGGGGCAGCTCTACGCCTGGTCGGGCCGCAAGCAGGACCTGGAGGAGAACTGGGACGCTGCGAGGCGCATCCTGGAGTGGACCCGCCGATACGGGGACACGGACGGGGATGGCTACCTCGATTACCTGACCCGTTCACCGAAAGGCCCGAAGCATCAGGGCTGGAAAGACAGCGATAACTCCATGGTGTACGGAGACGGAAGCCAGGTGCAGCCGCCGATCGCGCCGTGCGAGATCCAGGGATACTGGTACGCGGCGCTGCAGTTCATGTCGGCCCTGTCGCTCGTGATGGGGGATCACGCCCACGCTCGGGACCTGTGGCGGGAAGCCGGAGAGCTCAAGGAGCGCTTCAACCGCGACTTCTGGCTCCCCGACGAAGGGTACGTCGCTCTGGGACTGGATGCGGACAAGCAGCCCATCCGGAGCTTGACGTCGAACGCGGCACAGTGCATCGCCACCGGGATCGTCGCGAACGAGCATCTGCCTCGCCTGGTCGAGCGCCTGTTTCAACCGGACCTGTTCAGCCGTTGGGGGCTGCGCACCCTCTCGACCGGGAACCCCGCGTACAACCCGCTCTCGTACCACCTCGGCAGCGTCTGGGCGGTCGAGAACGGCACCATCCTCTTCGGGCTGCGCCGCTACGGCTTCGACCAGGAGGCCACCACGCTGGCCCGCAGCCTGTACGACCTTGCACGGATTTGGGAAGCGAACCGGATCCCCGAGTGCGTCGGGGGGTACGCCCGCGAGGAGCGCTCGCACCCGGGCGCGTACCCGCGCGCGAACGCTCCGCAGGCGTGGAACCGCAGCACCTTCGCGATCCTGATGCAGTCCCTCCTGGGGATGCGGCCCGTGGCCACCATGGGCCTGCTGGCGATCGATCCGGTGCTTCCAGAGTGGCTCCCCGAGGTCACGCTCCAGCGCTTGCGGGTTGGGGAGGGAAGCGTGGATCTACGCTTTTGGCGAGATCGCAAGGGCGAGTCGCACCACGAGGTCCTCTCGCAGGAAGGAAGCCTGCGGATCGTGCGGCAACCGCCCGTCCAAGGGCTGTCCGTAGGGCCGTGGGACCGGTTGGCAGCACTCGTGGAAGGCGTCCTGCCGTTCGGCTGAACCGCAACTTCGCCTAGCTCCGGGCAGCAGACCGATCACGTCCCAGACTATGCGTCAGCATGCTGGAATTGTACGGCGCCTTCTAGAGGTAAGGACAGCTTCCTGATTAGCCTTGTCATGAGTGCCGCAGGCGCGCCAGAACGGTTCTGGAGCAGGGAGTAGGGCACACACGAAGACGATCCGCAGTTCGAAGGGAGATTCACATGCACTCGAAGAGAAGCATCGCTGTCGACGCGGTCCTAGGCGCTGCCGCCGGCCTCGCCGCCACCTGGGTGATGGGGCAGGTCACGAGCGCGATCTACAAGCGGGAGGGCGATGAAGCGAAAGAGCACGAGAGCAGGGTCCAAGGCACGACCGCCTACGGCGTCGCGACCGAGAAGGCAGCTCACGCGCTGGGCACCGAGGTGAACGAGAAGCAGCGCAAGCGCTACGGCAGCGCCATCCACTGGGCGCTCGGTGCGGGCGCGGGAGCCGTTTATGGAGTGCTGCGCCCGCGCACCGCGTGGGCATCCTGGGGCTTCGGCACGCTGTACGGTGCGCTGTTCTTCCTGTTCGTGGACGAGGGCGCGAACACGGCCTTGGGTCTCACCGCTCCTCCGCAGGAGTTCCCTTGGGAGACGCATGCGCGCGGACTAGCAGGGCACACGGTGTTCGGGGTGGCGACGGAAGCCACGCTCCGGCTCGCCGACGACCTCTGAGGTGCCGCACTGCGCTAGGAGCATCCGCTGGTAAGGCCGGGTACTTAAGGAAGGCCGCAGCGATCCTGAACGAAGGCGAGCGCGTCGCGATCCTCGTCGGCGTGGGCGCGCTCCGCGCGAGCGCCGAGGTGATCGACACCGCCGAGACGCTCGGCGCCGGGGTCGCCAAGGCCCTGCTCGGCAAGGCCGCGCTTCCCGACGACCTGCCGTTCGTGACGGGCTCCATCGGGCTGCTGGGGACCAAGCCGAGCTGGGACTTGATGATGGAGTGCGACACGCTGCTGATGGTGGGCTCGAGCTTCCCCTACTCCGAATTCCTGCCCAAGGAGGGCCAGGCGCGCGGCGTGCAGATCGACATCGATCCAGGGGGACATCGCGACGAACGTGGCGCCACGACTCTAGGGATCGACGGCCTTGACTCTCCACTGAACTAGAGGTTCTAGAGTTGGCACATGGTCACCATTGAACTGCTCTACTTCGACGGGTGCCCCTCCTGGCAGCACGCCTGGACCGAACTCGGTCTCGCCCTCAATGAGACCCGGACCGACGCCACCGTCCGCCTCCGCAACATCGAAGCGCTCCCCGAGAGTGAGCGCAGGGGCTTCGCCGGCTCCCCCACCCTCCGCATCGCCGGGCGGGATCTCGAAGGGTACGACGGGCCCGCCGTGATGGCGTGCCGCCGCTACGAAGGCAACGCCGGACGCGGCTGGCCCCCCCAGCCCCAGCTCCAGCAGCGCCTGCGCGCGAGCGGGAGCGAGGAACCCGCGTGAGCACCCGCGAGCTCGACCTGATCGTAATCGGAGCCGGCATGGCGGGCCTCGGCGCCACCCGCAAGGCCGCCTCCGCCGGGAAGGGGGTCGCCATCGTCGATACCCTCCCGTACGGCGGCACCTGCGCCCTGCGGGGCTGCGACCCGAAGAAGGTGCTGGTGGGCGCGGCGGACCTGGTGGACTGGCACAGGCGCAGCCGCGGGCACGGCGTCACCGGGGAGGCACGCATCGACTGGGCGGAGCTGATGGCCTTCAAACGCACCTTTACCGAACCCGTCCCCCAGCGCCTCGAGAAGAACCTCGACGGGCTGGGCGTCCTGACCCTGCACGGGCCCGCGCGCTTCACGAGCCCCACCACCCTTCGAGTGGGAGAGGAGGAGTTCGCGGCGGAGCGCTTCCTGATCGCGACCGGCGCCAAACCCCGCCAGCTCGGCATTCCCGGCGAGGAGCTGCTCGCCACCAGCACCGACTTCCTCGAGCTCGAAGCGCTACCCGAACGCATCCTCTTCATCGGGGGTGGCTACGTCTCGTTCGAGTTCGCCCACATCGCCGCCCGTGCCGGCGCGAACGCCATCATCGCCCACCGGGGCGAGCGGCCCCTGGAGGCGTTCGATCCGGACCTGGTGCGGGAGCTCGTCACGGCCTCGGAAGAGATCGGCATCCGGGTGCGGCTCCATACTGAGATCACCGCTGTCGAGCGTCAGGTCGAGCATCTCGTAGCGCGCACGGCCGCCGGCGAGGAGTTCGAGGCGGACCTGGTGGTGCACGGCGCGGGCCGCGTGCCCGAAATCGACCTGCTCGACCTGGAGACGGGCGAGGTCGCGTTCGATCCCGAGCGGGGCGTAGAGGTCAACGAGTACCTGCAGAGCATCAGCAACCCCCGCGTGTACGCCGCCGGAGACGCGGCCGACACGGCCGGCTGGCCCCTCACGCCCGTCGCGGTGCACGAGGGCCTCACCGCCGTGAGCAACATCCTCAAGGGCAACCGCAAGACGCCGGACTACACGGGGACGCCCAGCGTAGCCTTCACCCTGCCGACGCTCGCCCGCGCCGGCCTTGCCGAAGAGGAGGCGAGTGCGCAGGGGCTGGAGTTCGACGTGAAGCAGCGGGACACCAGCGGCTGGTTCACGGCGCGGCGCACCCGCGAGGAGCATGCGGCGTCCAAGGTACTGATCGAGAAGGGCTCCGGCCGCATCCTCGGCGCGCACCTGCTCGGCATGAACGCGGGCGAAACGATCGGCATGTTCGCACTGGCCATTCGGCATGGGCTCACGGCGCTGGACCTGAAGACGAGCATGCTGGTGCACCCGGCCGCCGCGTCCGATATCGTCTACATGGTGTGAGGAGCCCGAAGTGAAGCGAACGAGGAGAGGAAACGGCGTGAGGAGCGTGCGGACGTGATGCGGATCGGGGAGCTGGCGAGCACCACCGGGGAGAGCGTGCGAACGCTGCGGTACTGGCAGGACGAGGGCCTCCTCGAGGCGGACCGCACCGCCAGCGGCTACCGCGTGTTCCAACCAGCCATGATCGACCGGGTGGTGTTCCTGCGGGGGGCGCAGGCGCTCGGGCTGACCCTGCGGGAGATCCGCGGCATCCTGAGCTTGCGTAGGGAGGGGTTGCAGCCGTGCGAGCACGTGCGGGAACGCTTGCGAGAGCACCTCTCGTCCGTTCGAGAGCGACTGCAGCAGTTGCAGGCCCTCGAGGAGGAGCTCGAGGGGCGCCTGGCGTGGGCGAACGCGCACACGGAGCCCAACTGCCACGACGGATGCGTGTACCTCACGGACGCCGCCGCGGGAGCGCCCCTCCGCTGAGCGCGAGCTCCTCAACCAGCGAGCGCGAGACGCTAGCAGGGCATCCCAGACCACGGCGGCCCCATGATGGCCCACACAGGGATGGCTCGCTAATGCGGGAGAGGAACGCAATCTCGTTCTAGCGCAGCATCCCGCGCCGTGTCGGGGTCGGCTTGGAGTGGACGCTCAGCCGCTTGGTCGGATCGTGCGCCGAGCGCTCCGAGCCCTTCGTGGGCCAGGGCTGTCGCAACTCCGAAGACCAGGTGCTCGTGCTGCTATTCGTGTTCATGCTGCCTCCTTCCCGTTTAGGCTCCCACGCATTCGCTCCTCAGACGATTCGTTCGGGCACGGTTGCGCTCGAGCCGGCACGGACGGCCGGGGGGCGTCTCGGGGACGTGGATTTCCGGCCGGGGGCTTGACCGTGGACCCTTTCGGGACCGTCCTACAGTCGACTCCGCACCCCGGCAGGGACAATCGTCTTGGGCGCTCCAGCCGGTGACGGCTTGGGAGCGCCGCCGGGCCGGTCGGGCGGCAGAGGCCGAAACCGATGCGGGCCCGGAGCGGATCGCACCCACAGCGGGCCGCTCGAGAAGCTGGGGGACAGATGCCACACGACCATGAAGCCGACCTGGAGCGCGGGATGCGGCTCGTGCCGAAGCTACCCGAGATCATGCCGGACCAGGCGGACGAGCGCGTCCGCGCGATCTACCAGAGCATGCAGAGGATCTTGCGCGTCCCGTTCGTGAACTTCATCTTCCGGACCCTGGCCAACGATCCCGCCTACCTGGAGCCGGCCTGGAACGGGCTCAGCTCCGGTTTCCGGACCGTGGGGTTCGAGCGGGCTGCGGACCGGCTGCGAGCGCAGGCCCTGCTGGCGCCGCGCCAGCAGCTGCCCCAACCGCACCACTCCGAGCGCCGGGTGCTGCCCTGCGCGTTCCAGCTCCTCGCTCGTCAGGTTCCAGCCCCGAAGCTCAACGACGTTCTCCAACCGCAGCTCCCCGAACGTCACCAGCTGTTCAGCCAGGCTCTCGTCCTGGCCCTCGGTGAGTTGGGCCCGTCGAGCAGGGCGCTCAGGGTCGCGGGGGTGCGGTCTCTCAGTTGGAACCATTGGCCGACGGCGTTCGAGCAGTCCTCGACCTGCGCTTCGAGGCCGAGCAGCAGGTGAAACCGGTGTGCGTGGCGCAGTTGATCTTTCAGATCCACCAGTAGCACCTCCTCGCCACGAACCGCGCCGCTCTGCTCGAACAGGTCGGGGGGCGGCGACAAAAGATCGGCACCACGCGGTAGGCTAGCCCTGCTCGCCGCTCGCTGCGACGACGACTTACCGCAGGAGTGGACCAGATGGAGAGAAAGACCGCGGAGCCTACCGCAACGTCAGATCGTCAGAGCCGCATGGTGAAAGGCTCACCCATCTACTACGGCTGGCTGATCCTGCTGGCCGCCACCCTCGGGATGATGATGACCTCCCCTGGGCAAACCTACGGCGTTTCGGTGTTCCTCGACGACATAATCGCCGAGCTCGAGCTGAGCCGCTCGACGGTGTCGCTGCTCTACACCATCGGCACGCTGGTGGGCTCCTTCTCGCTCCCGTTCGTCGGCCGCTTCATAGATCGGCGCGGTCCCCGAGTGGCGGTAGTCGTCGTTTCCGCTCTCTTCGCACTCGCCTGCCTGTTCATGGGTTTCGTCAGCGGACTATTCTCGCTGCTTGTAGGTTTCGTACTCATCCGCGGCCTGGGCCAGGGGTCGCTGGGCCTGGTAAGCCTGCACGTGATCAATATCTGGTTCGTTCGCAGGCGGGGTCTGGCGGTGGGCCTTTCGGGCCTGGGAATTGCCTTGGCGACCGCATTCTTTCCGCTCCTGAGCCAGTTCTTGCTGGATGAAGTCGGTTGGCGGGTGGCTTACATGCTGCTGGGCGCCCTGGTGGCCGTCATCATGGTGCCGCTAGGGGCGCTCTTCTTCCGGTCACACCCCGAAGCGTACGGCCTCCGGCCCGACAGCTCCATTCCCAAGGAGGAGACGGCGGAGCGCGAGGTCGAGTACACCGCCGCTCAGGCTCGCCGAACGCTTACCTTCTGGCTGTTCGTGACAGGTGATTTCCTGGTATCCGCCCTTGGCACGGGCCTGGTGTTCCATCACTACTCGATAATGGCGGCCAGCGGAGTGGATCGACTGCAGGCGTCGGCGTTCTACATACCCCTGGGAGGTCTGAGCGCCGGATCGATCCTGCTCACCGGCTACCTCATGGACCGTGTTCCTCCCAGATTTCTGCTCTCTATTTCGCTCGGCCTTCTCGCTGCAGCGATCGTGCTGGCCGGCCGGGCGAGCAGCGCCGAGCTGATCTTGTTGTACGGAGCGGTAATGGGCCTCGCGAACGGGATGAAGGGCGCCATTGGCGGCAGCGTTTACGCCTACTACTTCGGGCGGAAGCACCTGGGCTCTATAAAGGGCTCGGCGATAACCATCACCGTGGCGGGCACCGCCGCCGGGCCGCTCATTTACGCGCTCGGCTATGAGGCGGCGGGCAGCTACCTTCCGGTTCTGATGCTCTCGGCACTCCTGCCTCTGGCGGTTGCGTTGTTCGCCCCGTTCCTTCGACCTTTGCGTCCCGACGGCTCGGTCTTATAGCCGGATGATCTCGCCCTCGAAGGGCACATCGAACAGCTCGACCCCGGGGTGTTCGGTACGGAAGTAGCGGATCTCATGCTCCTGCTTGAAAAGCGTTACCGGCCGCTCGTCGCGGTCGTGTACCAGCAGGCCAAAGCGCGGCTGGGGGTTGGGAGTCTCGCTCAGCCAGCGAATGAGCTTGTAGGGAAGTGAATCGAGCCTCACCTCGACGTTGTACTCATCCAACATTCGGTGCTTGAAAACGTCGAACTGCAACGACCCCACGGCGCCCAGCACCGGGTCGCGAGCCCCCTGCGCCGGGTAGAACACCTGCACCACGCCCTCCTCGGCCAGCTGCTCGAGCCCTTTGCGAAACGACTTGCGGCGGTCGGCCAGGGCGGGGTGTACCAACGCGAACGCTTCGGGAGCGAACCGGGGAAAGTCGACGATCTCCAAGCCGGCCTTGCTGCTGAGCACATCACCGATGCGGAACAGGCCGGGATTCACCAGCCCCACTATATCCCCGGGATATGCGTGCTCCACCGTCTCACGCTCTTGGGCGAACAGCGTGTGGGCCTGGCCGAGCTTCACCTCCCGTCCGCTGCGAGAGTGAATGACCTGCATGCCTCGCTCGAACCGTCCAGATGAAATCCGGACGAAGGCGGTTCGGTCGCGGTGCTGCTTGTTCATGTTCGCCTGGAGCTTGAAAACGAACGCGGTGAACTCCTTGGAGTCGGGTGCGACCGGTCCGCTGTTGGTCGCCAATTGTTCCGGTCCGGGAGCCAGTCGCAGGAAGTGGTCGAGGAAGAGTTGCACGCCAAAGTTGGTGAGCACGCTGCCGAAGAAGACCGGAGTGAACTCCCCCTCGAGGAAACGCCCAGCGTCGATGGGTGGAAGCAGTTCGTCCAGGAGGGCCATATCCTCCATCAACTTTTTCTGGGCAGCCGAGCCGATCAACTTTTCGACCGTAGCGTCGGCCGGATCGACTGTAGTGACAGGCGACTGGCTGGCGTTGCGCGCAACTCGCTCGAACAGGTGCAGCTTACGCTCGGGGCGCTCGTAGACGCCCTGGAAGTCGACGCCGTCGCCGATCGGCCAGGTGATGGGGATCGGTTGGATTCCGAGCACCGCCTCAACCTCGTCGAGCAGGGCGTAGGGATCGAGAGCCGGCCGGTCCAGCTTGTTGATGAAGGTGAAGATCGGAATTCCGCGCTCGCGGGACACCTTGAAGAGCTTCCTGGTCTGTTCCTGCACGCCGCGCGCTCCGTCGAGAAGCATCACGGCACTGTCCGCGGCGGTGAGCGTGCGATAGGTGTCCTCGCTGAAGTCTTGGTGACCGGGCGTGTCTAGCAGGTTGAGCACGAAGCCGCGGTACAGCACCTGGAGCGCGGCCGAGCTGATCGAGATCCCCCGCTCCTGCTCCATGCTCATCCAGTCGCTCGTTGCTCGGCGACCGCCCGCCTTGCTGGCGACCGCGCCTGCCTCACGGATGGCGCCGCTATAGAGCAGCAGCTTCTCCGTGAGAGTTGTCTTGCCTGCGTCCGGGTGGGAGATGATCGCGAAAGTCCGGCGGCGCTGGATCTCCTCTGCCAACGTAGGCGTCCGTATGGAGGTCACAACCCCCGCCAGCTGGGTGTAGGTTTGGCGCCGGTGGATCCTTGCATCTGCAACATACTACCGGAGGTTTGGCGCCGGCTGGAGGCCCGAGAGACACCCTTGCCGTTTGATGGTTTTTGATAGGCGACCAGTAGATTACTCAACATCGACGAACTGCGTCGCCAAGGTAAAGTGCTCCGGATAGTGAAGCCAGATTCGTCACCCATTTCCGAACCGGGACCGGATCCCAGGTGTCTCCTAACCTTCCAGCTGGACGGTTCACGCTACGCACTCGACGTGGCGGCCGTCGAGCGAGTCGTACCCATGGTCCGGGTGACACCGTTGCCGGAGGTCCCCGCGATCATCATCGGAGTGGTCAACTTCCAGGGCAAAGTGCTCCCGGTAGTGGACACGCGCCGGCGGCTCGGGCTTCCCGACCGCGAAGTCCGGTTGAGCGACAACCTGCTGATCGCCAAATCAGGCGGTCGTTCGCTGGCCCTGGTGGTCGACCGGGTGGACGAGGTCGTCGTATTGCCGGCGAAACAGGTACAGGTCACGAAAGAGATAGTCGGGAGCGCGGTTTACGTAAAGGGCGTAGCGAAGCTTGCCGATGGGCTGATTCTGATCCACGACCTCGAAACATTCCTGTCGCTCGAGGAGGAGGCCGCTCTCGAGCAGGCTCTCGAGCAGGAACGGCAGACAGGAGGTGGGGGGAATGTTGACCGATGAGCAGTTCTCTCGCCTGAGCCAGCTGGTCACCGAACGACTAGGCCTCGACTACGCACCAAGCCGGCAACGAGATTTGGAGCATGGGCTGGCCGCTGCCGCCGCTGAGCTGCGATTCAGCTCGGTCGCGAGCTTCTCGGAGCGGCTCCTGACTGATCGGTTGAACCCGAAACTCACAGAAGCATTGGCTGGACACCTTACCGTGGGCGAAACCTACTTCTTCCGTCATCCGGAGGCGCTCACGGCGCTACAGGAGCGAATCCTGCCGGAATTCATCCGCTGCCGGCAAGAGGGCTCGAAGCGGCTGACGATCTGGAGCGCCGGCTGCAGCAGCGGCGAAGAGCCGTACACCATCGCGATTCTTCTCGACAGGTTGCTTACCGACCAGTCGGAGTGGCAGATCTCGATCGTGGGGACGGACATCAACGCGGCGGCCCTGGAGAAGGCGAGGGAGGGCATCTACAGTGAGTGGTCGTTCCGCGGTACCCCCGGCTGGCTCAAGCGCCGCTACTTCCGCCAGATGCGTTCGGGAAAGTACCAGCTGCTGCCCGAGATACGCCAGCGAGTGGAGTTCCGGCACCTCAACCTGGTTGCCGAGTCGTACCCCCTTGCCGTCGGAAACGGCGCTCCCGTCGACCTGATCCTATGCCGCAACGTCCTCATGTACTTTGCGCCGGCTACTGCCAAGGAGGTGGCGAGACGCTTCCACCTTTGCCTCGGCGAGGGCGGCTGGCTGCTCACCAGTCCCACTGAGGCGTGGGGGGAACTCTTTCCCGAGTTCGACCGCGTTCGAGGCAGCGGGAGCGTGCTCTTCCGAAAGCGCGACGGCCCGATGCCGCCGGCCGGGGTGGCGGCCGCAACTGTTCGATCACCGTCGCACGGCACCAAGCCGGCTTCTCGACGCAAAGAGGTGCCACACAGGAATCGCTCCGCTAAACCGGCGACTCGCCCACCTGCAGTCACCGGGGGTTCGACGTCCCGCCAGCCGCTGGAGCGAGACCGAAAGCGCGCCGCCGGCCGCCGGCAAGAAAGTCGGTACGAGTCCGCAGAGAGCATCAGTTCCACCTTTACTGCCGAGTCGGCGCCGGCTGAGGCCGCCGCCTCCAAGGCCCTGGCACTAGCAAGCTCCGGCCGAGATCACGCCGACAACGGCCGCCTGCTGGAGGCGGCCGAGGACTGCAGCCGGGCGGTCCAACTCGACAAGACGAACGCCTCCTTGCGCTATCTACTCGGAGTTATCGAGATTGAACGCGGAAACAGTGAGCCTGCGGCGCGCGCCTTTACACAAGCGGTCTATCTCGAGCCCGACGTCGCCCTGCCCCACGTCGCCCTGGCCAACCTACGCCAGGCACAAGGGCGATATTTGGAAGCAGGACGGCACTTCACGACGGCACTCCGGCTCCTGCGTGCCCGGCCCGCCGCGGAGCAGGTGGCAGACTCCGAAGGGCTTACCGCCGGTGAGTTGTCTCAACTCGTCGAAGCGGCGCTGGCCGAGCTGAGACGGCGCACCCACGGCGGCCGAAGCGGCCGGACAATGGAGACGCGGCCGTGAAGGAGAGTACGCCCCCCTCGACGGTTTCGGACGGATTGCGCTCTTCACTGGAGAGCGCGAAGCGCCTGGTGAACGACCTCGCCCAGCGGGTTGCGGATGATCGCAGGTCGCGACACGACGCCGACCGGATTCTGGATGAACGAACCCGGTGGCTGGCGCAGGAGCCCGACCAAAGAGACGACCAGATCGAGTTGGCCGAGGTACTCGAGTTCGATCTCGCTCACGAACGATACGCCGTGAGTACCGATCTTGTACGCGAGGTTTGTGCCCTCGACAGCATCACCCCACTGCCCGGCACACCCGAGTTCGTACTCGGCCTCATCAACGTTCGGGGCGAGATCCTCTCACTGCTCGACATAAGAAGACTTTTCGGCCTTCCTGATGGCCGGACAACTGGGAGGCACCAGGTGATACTGCTCTCCGGAAGGAATATGTCGTTTGGAATTCTCGCCGACCGTATAGCAGGAGTACGAAGCCTTGATGCCCGCCATATCGAAACGGTACCGACCTCAGCGAGTGCTGCCGGTTCGAAGTTCCTCGTCGGCGTTACGAACGAGCGAATCGCCTTGATCAACGGCGAGCGACTGCTTTCCGACCCGGCGATCATCGTAGACAGGAGCCCGACGAACGCCAGAAGTGGTGGCCGCCTATGAGCTTGCCCCCGATTTCGCCGATACCCCCGAATGCCGGAGGCAGGACGAAACCGCTTCGTCTGGCCCACCGGGGCCAGCCTCCAACGGCAACGGGGCCGTTTTGCAGGGAGATTTCATCATGACCATCGGCAAGAAACTATTCACCGGTTACGCCCTCGTTCTGGCGCTACTCCTGGCAATAACCGTCGTCGGCGTCTACGCGCTCAACAGCGTGCGGCAAAATTACGACAGGTTGGTCGAGGTAAATGAACGCCTGGCGGACGCCGGCGACGAGATCAGTCTGCGCGTCCGCGACCAGATCGCGGTCTTCCGTGGAGCGCTGCTGTATCCGAACCGCCGCGAAGAGTATCTGGACGAGCTGCAAGCGGTGCGCCAGCGCTTCGACACGATAATCGACCAGTTGCGCGCTCAGGTTGCTACCGACGAAGAGCGCGCGATCCTGAACGACCTGGATAACGGGCAGGCCGAGCTCAGCTTGGCTCAGGACCGGGCCCTGGCTCTGCTGAACGCCGGCGAAGGAGCCGAAGATATCGCGCTCGGCGACCTGCAAGCGGTTCAGCTGAGCAACAGCTTGTTGCAGCGAGCAACCGACTTTCGCAATCTTCAGGCCGCGCGGGTGCGGGCCGGTCAGCAGGAGGTAGCAGAGGACGCCCGCCGACTGACCCTCCTCATGCTCATCGCCTCGGCAGCGGCCGTTGTCCTTGGCCTGGCAATCTCCACCTATCTCGGTCGCTCGATCACGGGGCAGCTTCAGGACAGCATCATGCGCCTCTCCGCGTCGGCAGCACAGATCCTCTCCACCACCGCCGAGGTAGCCTCGGGGACGGCCGAGACGGCGACGGCCGTCAACGAAACCACTGCAACCGTGGAAGAAGTCAAGCAAACAGCTCAGGTCGCCAGTCAGAAGGCGAAGCAGGTGTCGGATAGCGCACGGGAGATGACCGATGTCGCCCGGTCCGGTCGCGGCTCGATCGAGGACACGATCGAGGTCATGCAGAACATCCAGTCGCAGATGGAGTCGGTGGCGGGCAGCATCGTCCAGCTTGCAGAGCAGAGCCAGGCGATCGGAGAGGTCATCACGACCGTGAACGACCTGGCGGAGCAGTCGAACCTGCTGGCGGTCAACGCGGCCATCGAGGCAACCCGGGCCGGCGAGCACGGCAAGGGATTTGCGGTAGTAGCCCAGGAGGTTCGTAGCCTCGCTTCCCAGTCGAAAGACGCGACGCGCCAGGTACGCGCCATCCTCGGCGACATCCAGAAGGCGACCAATACGGCAGTGCTCGCCACCGAGGAGGGGAACAAGGCGGTGGATGAAGGTGTGCGCCAGACGGAAGCGACGGCCCAGGCGATCAACCGGCTCGCCGACAGCGTAGAGGCAGCGGCCCAGGCGGCCACCCAGATCTCCGCCTCGAACCAGCAGCAGATGGTGGGCATGGATCAGGTGGCGCTCGCAATGGACAACATCAAGCAGGCCAGCTCGCAGAACGTTGCCGGCACACGGCAGGCGGAATCGGCGGCCAAAGACCTCCAGGACCTGGGGCGCAGGCTGACCAGGCTCATCAGCGCTACGTCCGCCTGAACCGGTTGACTCGAGGACATGGCTGATGGACAACAGCGAACTCCTGCAAAGGCTCCTGGCGACATTCCGCCTCGAAGCTCAAGAGCGCCTCGAAGCGATGTCGCTTGCCCTTCTGCAGCTCGAACAGCAACAGCCGGGTGTCCAGCGGGCCGAATCCATCGAGGGGATCTTCCGCGAGGCGCACAGCTTGAAGGGGGCCGCACGAGCGGTCAACCTCACTCGTATAGAAGCAGTCTGCCAGGCGCTCGAGAGTGTACTGGCCGCCCTCAAACAGGGCGCGCTCGGACTTTCCGAAGGACTCATAGAGCTTCTCTACTTCGCCGTGGACACCCTCAGCGGCATGATCGAGCCTGCGGGTGAAGAGGCGACAGACGCCGAGGTGCTGCTGGAGCAGCTGAAGCGTGCCACCGCCGGACAGCGGTACCGGGTGCCGCCCAGGACCAACGAGCAGGTGGTGGCAGACCAGGGCAACGTGAGCGGCGAGGCGACTGAAACAGCCGAGGCAGTAGCGGCGGCGCAGCCAGGCGAGCGCGCAGCAGGAACCTCCTCCGCCACGACTAGCGGCGAGAATCTTGTTCCGACTCAGCTGAGTCCGCTCGGGCGACGAGCAGCGCCTGCTACCGTCAGGATATCCCTGGCGAAGCTCGAGAACCTGACGCGGCAGGCCGAGAATCTGCTTCCTGTTCGGCTTGCGGCCGAACAGTTGGCGCAGGAGGTGCGGCAGACCACTCGGCTTGTGCACACCTGGCGCAAACGTCGGGCCCAGGTGCAGCCGCACCTGCGGCAGCTCCAAACGCAGGGCGATCGTCGACCTGACGATCAGACCGGCCTGGAGCAATTGCTCGGGTACCTCGAGAGCGAGCAGGACTACCTGAAGGAGCTCGAAGAGAAACTGTCTGACCTGGTCCGCAACGCCGAACGAGACCAGCGCCAGTTGAGCATTCTGGTCTCGGGCTTGCAGGCTACCGCCAGGGAGCTGCACCTGATGCCCAGTTCGTCGCTCCTCGAAATGTTCCCGAGGCTGGTGCGGGAGCTGGCCCGTGAACAGGGCAAGGACGTCCGGCTGGAAATCAACGGCGGCGATACCGAGGTCGACCGGCGGGTGCTCGAGGAATTGAAGGACCCGCTAACCCACCTCGTTCGCAACGCTATCGACCACGGCATCGAAAAACCCGCGGCTCGCCGACAGCGTGAAAAGCCCGAGCAGGGACGGATCTTCATCGCCATCGAACAGCGTGACAGTAACAGAATACAGGTTGTGGTGAAGGACGACGGGGCAGGAGTCGACACGGGCCGGCTTCGCTCGGCGGCAGCGGCGCTGGGAGTCGTCGAAGCCGACAGAGTAGAGGCCCTGAACGACCAGGAGCTGATCGAACTCTCGTTCCTCTCCGGCATATCCACCAGCCAGATGATCACCGACCTATCCGGCCGCGGCCTCGGCCTGCCCATCGTGCGCGAAAAGATCGAACTGCTGGGCGGCCGCGTCGAGGCCAGCTCACTGCCCGGACGCGGAACCACCTTCCGAATGATCCTTCCGCTCACGCTCGCCACCTTCCACGGCCTGTTGGTACGGCTTGGCGACCGACGATTCGTGCTGCCGTCGAGCAGCATCGAACGGGCGCTCCTCTTCAGCGACGCCGACGTAGGCACCGTCGAGAACCGCGACACGATCGTGGTACAGGGCCAGACGCTATCGCTGGTTCGGCTGGACGCGACCCTGGGAATGGTGGACCCGGCCTATACCAGGCCCGAGCAACGACGTCAGGCAGTTGTCCTCACGGGCTCCACCCGCATCGCCTTCGAGGTCGACGAAATCGTAGGCGGGCAAGAGGTGCTTATCAAACCGTTGGGACGACAACTGGTCCGCGTGCCGAACCTGCAGGGGGCGACGGTTCTGGGCACTGGAGAGGTGGTGCCGGTGCTCAACGTTCCTGACCTCCTCCACTCTGCCACCCTCACGCCGAGCCAACCTCTCGCGAACGGTGGCGGCCCGAGCGAAACGAGATCCTCACGCTCGATAATGGTGGTCGAGGACTCGATCACCTCACGTTCGCTGCTCAAGGGCATTCTCGAATCCGCCGGTTACAAGGTGAGGACGGCCGTCGACGGGATTGACGCCTTCACCAGCCTCAAGACCGAAGCTGCCGACCTGATCGTCTCGGACGTAGACATGCCGCGCTTGAACGGGCTCGAGCTGACCGCAAGAGTGCGTGGCGACACCGAGTTGAGCGAGCTTCCCGTGATCCTCGTCACGTCGCTGTCGTCGCCCGCGGACCGCGAGCGAGGAGTCGAAGTCGGGGCGAACGCTTATATCGTAAAGAGCAGTTTCGACCAGAGCAATCTTCTGGACGCCGTCCAGCGCCTGATAGGATGATGGTAGGTGACAAGGGTGCTGGTCGTCGAGGACTCACTGGTGTCACGTGAACTCCTCGTCCATCTCTTGGAGTCCGACCCCGGCATCCAGGTGGTCGGCGTCGCCTCCAATGGAGAGGAAGCGCTCGACGCAGTTCAGAGGCTCCATCCCGACGTCATCACCATGGATATACATATGCCAAAGATGGACGGACTCGAAGCCACCCGCCGGATAATGGAGAACAAGCCGACGCCCATCGTGATCGTAAGTGGGAGTACTCCCCACAGCGAGGCTGCTTCTACGTTCGCCACGATGGATGCGGGGGCATTGGCGATCCTGCCCCGGCCCCAGGGAGTGGGCCACCCTGAGCACGAGTCGTCGGCTCGAAAACTGATACAGACCGTGAAACTGATGGCGGAGGTGAAGGTCGTCAGGCGCTGGGCCAGAAGCCGGCGCCCCGCACAGCCTTTGGAAAAGCCGGTGGTACCTCCTCAACACGGTCGTCTGCAGATAGTAGGCCTCGGCGCCTCGACCGGCGGACCGCCGGTCCTACGCTCGATTCTCGCCGGGCTGCCCAAGGATTTCCCGCTGCCGATCGTAATGGTGCAGCACATGTCGGAGGGCTTCCTTCCCAGCTTCTGTGACTGGCTCAGCCAGTCGTCAGGCTACCCGGTCAAGATTGCAAGCCACTGGGAAAGGGCCCTGCCCGGCCACGCCTACCTTGCGCCCGACCACCACCACCTGCTCGTGACGAGCGGTGGGCAGCTCGTCCTGAACAGCGCACCGAGCGAGAACGGTATGCGTCCGGCGGTGTCGGTCCTGTTTCGTTCGCTGGCGCAAGCCTACGGTGCCTCCGCCGTAGCCGGCCTGCTCACTGGCATGGGGAGAGATGGCGCCGTAGAACTCAAGCAACTAAGGGACAGCGGCGCTGTTACCTTTGCCCAGGACCAGGCAAGTTCAATCGTTCACGGCATGGCTGGAGAGGCGATCCGACTCGACGCCGCCAGCATGGTTCTACCTCAGGAGAAGGTCGCCCAGGTGCTGGTCCGGCTGGCAAAAGCCGGCGACGAAAGCAGGTTCAGATCATGACGACCCCCAAGAGAGCCGCCAACGGAGAGACCGTCCTCATCGTCGAGGACAGCCGCACCCAGGCCGAACAGCTTCGCGCTCTGCTGGAGTACCGCGAATACGAGGTGCTCTACGCGACTGACGGGGTAGAGGCGCTAGCCTTGGCCAGGAAAGAGAAGCCGGCCCTGGTCATCAGCGACATCGTCATGCCGCGGATGGACGGCTACGAGCTGTGCCGCAATCTCAAGTCGGACGAGGAACTCAAGGAGATACCGGTGATCCTGGTCACCACCCTGGCCGACTCGCAGGACGTCATTCGCGGCCTCGAGTGCGGGGCAGACAATTTCCTCAGGAAGCCGTATGAGGAGCGTTACCTGCTTTCACGGCTCGACTACCTGCTCATGAACAAGGCGCTCCGCAAGGAGCAGCGCATGCAGATGGGCGTCGAGATCAACCTCGGCGGCAAACGCCACTTCATCAACGCCGAGCGGCAGCAGATCCTCGACCTGCTGATCTCGACCTACGAGCAGGCAGTCGACCTGAACGCCGAGCTGAGCCGCCGCCAAGCCGAACTGGGACGGGCGAACCGAGTGCTGGCGGGGCTGTACGAACTAGGTCAGGGACTCAACCGGGCCACCAGTATCAAGGCAGTGGCAGAAGTCGCTCTCGACAGACTGCAGAGGCTGACCGGCATCGAAGGGGGCTGGATCAGCCTTTGGGACGAGCGAAGCGAGCTGACTGTAATCGTTGAGCGCAATGTCGAGGCGGGCGTGGAGATGGCGAGAATCGACACCCAACCCCTCCATCAGTCGGCTGAAGAGCCAAACAACGGATTTGCCTTCGAGCCTCTGAGCAGCGACGCTCCGCCCGACAGTTCGCATCTGCTGATCGCACGGATACCGCTGCACCTGGGTAACCGCAACCTGGGGATGCTCAACCTCCTGGCGACGGGCAGCGAGGTTCTCGAGGAGGGGTCGCTGAGGGGAATCGAGGGGGTGGGTAACCAAGTTGCGGTGGCGCTGGAGCGGGCCCGACTCCATGAGCAGCTGGAACGTTTGGTCGAAGAGAGAACCGCGGAGCTGAAGGCCGAGGTCGTCGAGCGAAAGCGACACGAGGACAGAGTTGTTCGCCTCAACCGGCTCTACAGCCTTCTCAGCGGAATCAACAGTACGATCGTCCATTCTCAACAACGTGACGAACTCTTCCGCCGTGCCTGCGAAATCGCGGTCGAGCTCGGCGGCTTCCGGTTCGCCTGGATTGGCCTGGTCGAGAGCCGCTCTGGACGGCCACAAGTAGCCGCCCAGGCGGGGGGAAGCGAGCTATTCCTGCCGCTCGTCGAGCTGAGTACGGTTCAACACCTGCCCGATAGCGCCGACCTGCTCAAGCAGTCCCTCGAGCTGGGACGACCCGTTATCTGCAACGACATAGCGGCCGACCAGCTCCTCAGCTGGCGCAACGAAGCTCTGGCCCTCGACTGTCGCTCAGTGGCAGTGCTGCCACTAAAGCTCGACGACGAGCCCATGGGAACCTTCACCCTCTTCTCCGACGAAGTGAATCTCTTCGACGAAGAGGAGTTGAGACTGCTCGATGAGATCGCCGGCGACATCTCCTTCGCGCTGGAGCACTTGCGAAAGGATGAGCAGCTCCACGAGTTGGCGTTCTACGACGAACACACTCGCCTCCCCAACCGAACACTGGTCCTCGAGAGGCTCCGCGAGATGATCGGGGCAAGGGGCGAGGATCGTCCGATCGGGATCGCAATGCTCGACCTCGACCGCTTCAAGACGATCAATGACAGCCTTGGCCATGACACCGGCAACCGCTTCCTGCGCACTGTCGGCAACCGCCTGCAACGGCTGGTAGGAGAAGCCGAAACTGTCGGCCGGGTGGCCGGTGATGAATTCGCCCTTCTGCTCCCGCAGGTCGAGGACGCCAGCGACCTGGCGAAGATCGCCGCACGTGTGGTCTTTGGAATCCGTGAACCGCTGCGGGTTGACGGCTATGAGCTGTTCACCGGCGCGAGCGTCGGCCTCGCCCTCTACCCGGCTGACGGTGACACCGCGGAGGACCTGCTCGAAAAAGCCGACCTGGCGATGTACCGGGCCAAGGGGGATGGCGGCGACAGCTACCAGTTCTACACGTCACGAATGGGAACAGCGGCGGACGAAAAGCTGGCCCTGGAGACGTCGATGCGCCAGGCGTTCGAGTCCGACGAGTTCCTTCTCCACTACCAACCGGTCGTGGACCTCCAGAGTAACGCGGTGATCGGGCTCGAGGCGCTGGTGCGCTGGCATTACAGGAAGCAGAAGATGCTGCCGCCAGGGGACTTCATCCCCCTGGCCGAGGAGACCGGCCTGGTGGTCCAACTGGGTGAGTGGGTACTGCGGGCGGCCTGCAAGCAGGGCAAGAGATGGAGCGCTCTGTTCCCGACACCACCGAGGATCAAGGTGAACATCTCACCGCGCCAGTTCCGCCAACAGAACCTTTTTGGCACGGTCAGGAAGATACTCGAAGAGACCGGGCTCGACCCCCAGCTACTCACCCTCGAGATCACCGAAAATCACCTGATGCAGGATATCGATACGGCACTTTCGATAATGGAGAAACTGGGTGAACTCGGAGTCCAGTTCTCCATCGACGACTTCGGCACCGGCTACTCCAGCTTCTCCTACCTCTCGCGGCTTCGCATCGACTCGCTGAAGATCGACCGATCGTTCGTCCGACACCTTCCTGCGAGCCAGCGCGAGGCTACGCTCGTGACGGCCATGATTACGATGGCGCAGAAGATGGGGCTCTCCGTGATCGCTGAAGGGATCGAAACCAAGGAGCAGCTCGATTACCTGCTCTCGCAGGGTTGCGACGCCGGCCAAGGCTTCTACCTGGGACGGCCGATGCCGGCGCAGGAGATCGAGCGGTTCGTCACTCAAGGGGCTGCAAATTCAGGTCGACAAGGATAGAGCATGAGCGACTTCGCTCAGGGAGGGACTGAGGCAGGGCAGTTCCAGCTGGGGATCTACACCTTCGCAGACCGAGCGGTGCGTCCGCTAACCGATCACGAAGTGAGTCCCGCGCAGCGCCTGCGCGAGCTGCTTGAGGAGATAGAGCTGGCCGATGAGCTGGGCCTGGATGTATTCGGCGTCGGCGAGCACCACCGGCCGGACTACGTGGTTTCCGCCCCGGCAGTGGTGCTAGCAGCGGCCGCCGCACGGACCGGGCAAATCCGTCTCACCAGCGCTGTAACCGTTCTCAGCTCCGACGATCCAGTGCGGGTCTTCCAGCAGTTCGCCACTGTCGACCTGCTCTCCGGCGGACGGGCAGAGATAATGGCCGGCCGCGGATCGTTCATAGAGTCTTTCCCGCTGTTCGGCTACGACCTGCGTGATTACGATGAACTGTTCGCCGAGAACATGGAGCTGCTCCTCGCCTTGCGTGACAACGAGCAGGTCAGCTGGTCGGGCAAGCACCGACCGCCCCTCGCGGACGCCGGGGTCTACCCGCGTCCCGAGCGAGAGATCCCAATCTGGATCGCGGTCGGCGGCACGCCGGAGTCGGCCGTGCGAGCGGGAAGCCTGGGTCTGCCGATGGCTCTCGCCATCATCGGCGGTCAGCCCGAGCGGTTCGCCCCCTTCGCGCAGATTCACCGCGAGGCCTGGCTGCGCGCGGGGCACGACCCCGAGCGGCTTGCCCTGAGCATCAACTCGCACGTCTTCCTGGGCGACACCTCGAGCACCGCGGCAGACGAGTTCTTCCCCTACTACGCCCGGGCGATGAGCAGGATCGGCCGCGAGCGCGGCTGGCCTTCCACTACCAGGGAACAGTTCGAAGCGTTGCGCTCGCCCAGGGGCGCACTGGCAGTGGGCGAACCGGATGAGGTGGTCGAGAAGATCCTCTTCCAGCACTCGATCTTCGGGCACCAGCGGTTCCTGGCGCAGATGGACGTGGGGGCGGTGCCACACGACAAGCTGATGAGGTCGATCGAGCTGTTCGGGACGAAGGTGGCGCCGGTGGTGCGGGAGGAGCTGTCGCGGCGCGGCTAATGCTGCCCGATTAGGGGTTGCTCGGCGGCACTAGCGTCTCACCACCGCTATCGAACTGAATTCGTCGTACCACCGGCACCATAGTTACCACCGCGTGAGCAGTTTCCCCCTCCAATATAGTGAGCTGCAACGCGGCTGGTTCGAACTGGTAGATGCCAGGCACTGAGGATTCAATGACCCTGAGCGTCCACTCACCCGGCAGCAGGCGGTTGAAACGGAATGCTCCACGCGAGTCGGTGAAGGTACGCAGGACGCCGCCTGACCCTCGTAGCTCGATGTGGACGCCTTGCGCAACTTCGTCAGTCGAAACGGCCTGATGTGCTAGTCCTGGAGTCGGTTCCGGAACGCGTACGTTGAGCTCCCCCACGAGGGCTGCCCCTTCAACGATCTTGAACTCTACTCGCGTCACCTGCCCGTTTTCGACGCGAACTCGCCGTGGCGGCGATGGCGTAAGAATCTGCGTCGGACCAAGGATCTCGTGCGGCAGGAGTTGCACGATGTGCTCACCCACCGGTACGGCCGGGAAGTCGAATGAGCCGTCAGAGCGTGTTGTTGCCCCTTGACCGGCCACTGTGAGAACCAGTCCAGGCACCGGGGTTCCGTTGGACCCCACTACGCTCCCGGCGACCTCGCCGATATCCCATCGTCTGCCGATAGGCATGTTGAACGGCACGGAGTAACTAAGGTCGAAGGCCACGCTGAAAAGCCCCTCCAGAGATTGGGCCACCTTCACTTTGGCATCCACCTCGTGATCGTTCGAAAACTTGTGTTCTATGCCAACGTTCGTGTTCCACAGACTGGTCGGGTGCACGAGGAAAAGTTGCCCCCCGAGACTCATGTCCAGACCGGCCGAGGCTGCGCCACTCCACCTAGCACCAAACGCTACTTCCTCCGGTCCGCTTCGCAGATCGTGCTTACCAGTCAGCGACGCCGTAAAACTTCCCTCCGCGGCCGTCGACAAGACCATTGTTGACTCGTACTCAAGCGTTTCACCAACCGACAGTCCGTCTGCCCTTGACCTCACCCAAGCTGCCGATTGCGCGACCGTAAAGCTCTGGGTCTGGTAGCGGATCAGACCGCTAAGGGTGTCCGCCTGGCCACTGTAAGTGTCATGGAAATTTAAAACGGTGGAGTAGGCAGCGCTGAGGATTATCGGGCCGGCCCCGAAGTTAGCCCCCACTCCGTACTTGACGATGTGCCCCTCAGCACCATTTGGCGGCAGATTGAAGAACGGCCTACTCGCGCTCCAACCCCAGTTGCTCGAGTAGTTGAGGGTTAAGTTGAGTGGGTACTGCGGCAGGATGCGCAGGGCTTCATTCATGCGTAGTGATGACTCGAGTCCAACCGAAAAGGCGTGGCCGGCCCTTCCGGTGAAGCCGGCATCGGCCGCGTTGACTCCGAATCGGACGAAGCTTGGTCCTTCATTCAACTGCCAATTCGCCTCCAATGAATGGCCCAAGTCCTCCTCCGCGACCCGTATGCCGTAGGTAGCGGCAACGTTCGTCAGCCGAAGCCGCGACGGGTCCACCAATTGCGGTCGGTACCTGATTGCGAACGAACCGAGCAATCCTCTTCCGGAGCCGTTAACCATAAGCTCCAAACGGGTGCTCGAAGATGCCTGTAAAGAGAGGCTCGTGCCCATACCGATGTTGCTATCAGACGAGAATAAGTGAAGGGTTCCGTCGAATGGCAGCTCCGCGACTTGCGTAGTGAAGCGCGTAGTTACGCCGAAGCCCTTTACATCGGGCGTCAAGTGGGACGTCTTGAAGCCCTGATCGCCCACGAGCACGATCAGGCCCGGCTGCTGGTACTCGAGGAGGAGAGTCTCCACCAGGTCCTCGGGATTCAGCCTCAACTGCACCTGGAATCGGCCGTCACCACTCTCACTCAACCAGCCCGCCCCACTTATATCAAGGGTCGGCTGGGCACTGGTCTCCGCTCCTGTTCCGCCACTGTAGCTGGCCCGGACGGTTAGCGGGAACGTGTGCAGTGCCGCCGAGGCCGGCAACGCCTGCGGCACAAGTGTGCTCCGACTCGAACCTCCCACCACGACACTGGGCAAGTTTCGACTCCGCGCGGTGACGCTCAAGTGATTCACCTGCTGGCTCGAGAGATTCTCGGGTACTCGGGTCATGACGGTTAGCTCGGCCGCCTCGCCCGGTGCCAGAACTACCAGCTCCGGGGACACCGTCACCTCCAAACCCAGGCTGCTCTGCGCGGCTAGCTCCCATTCGTGCGGGGTGTTCCCCAAGTTCTTCAACAGGAAGGTGGTTTCGTACTCGGGGGTGGCGACCAGCTCCGGTGCATCCAACAGGTTGATCTCGGCGTGGTCGACGACGGGGACAGTGACAGTGAACAGAACCTTCCCTGGTTCCGTGTCTATTGAGCTGTAGTAGGTAAGGGGAAAGGTGTGACTGCCGGCCCGGGCATCCGTCGGCACAAGTATGGTCAACAGGACCAGTTGTGAGGCACCAGGCTCCAACGTCAACTCGTCCGCCGGGACGAGCAACTGCCACCCACCCGGTACCGTGAGATGCGGCTCGACCGACTGCCACGACTCGCTATCGTTGACGAAGCGGACTCGCAGGTTCAGCGCCTGTCGCGGTTGCGCCTCGATAACGGGCGTGAGTACCTCCACGGTCAGCCCGGGCAGGACAGCTTGCCCGAAAGCGGTCCATGAGAGAACGCCGAAGAGAATGCCCAGCGCACGTGGGGGCCACGGTCCCATTGATGTTACGAGACAGCCTTATTGTTCGCTTGCGTCGAGGTTGTAACGGGTTCCGAATATGCTGTTGCCTCCTGCGTCAGCAATCACCACGGCCTGGTAGACCTCTGCTTCCAACTCGCCGAGGTCGAACGCCACCCGGTCGAGACTCCCCGGGTAGGCACGGGGACTATCCCCCGCCACACGCTTCACGAGGACGCCATCGCGGTTGTAAAGTTCGACCCAGGTTGCCGCCTCCACCACGAACCTGCCCGCGTTATGGACGCCCACGCTCAGCTCGAAATCGCCGTCCTCGACAGAGTAGAATGACGGCTGGGTGAACTGCAGGAGGTTCTCTCCTTGAGCGCCAACATGGGTAAGCACCAGGACCGAGTAGCGGAAGTCCATCTCGATGCTGGTCTGCACAAGGCGGTCGGGTCTTTCCTCAGTTAAGAGTTGCGGTTCGAGGGCCTGGATGTTGAGCATGCTCCAGTAGCTGCCGCTTGCGCTCAAGTCGGCTGGAACGCGCACAGTATATGGCACGTCCAAGGTGGAGCGGGCCGGTACTTCAACTTGCGCGGGCGAGTCTATCCAGGCGGCGTTAGACGTTGGAAGAGAACCGGCGGCGAGTCGGCTGGTGTCTCCCTCGGGCGTGAAGCCGATGTCTTCCGGTGTGATGGAGACTATGGCGGCCACCTCGCCCTTGTTGGAGAGGGTGATGGTTCCGTGCCTTTCGACCCCAGGCTCGAGCGTGAACTCCTGCCTGAGGCTGCTCGAGACGCTAACCTGCGCGACAGAGCTCGGGTCGATAGTCTGGGCCGGTACAAACTGAAAACTTAAAATAGCGACTGCGGAAACGAGGGGCAGATAGCGGATGCCGACTGCAAACTTGTGCATGGGCCGTTACTCCAGGATCGGAATGATTAGGCGTAATGTGGGCAGGACGGCCAACGCACCATCCTGCCCACATCAGCTCAGCTAAGGCTTAGAGCGACTCGAAGGTGAAGAGAAGTTTACCGTCGTACGTGCCTGCAACGACCGTCTCGTCGATCGACGCATCGAGGGTGACAGTGACCGTGCCAGCCGCATTGTTGATGCTGGTGACGACGTCAACGATCGGCGCGCCGGTACCAGCGGTAACCGCGGCAGCGTTGTTGTCGGCTGCGATGAGAACACCGGGCGTGGTGCTAGCGCTCACAGTATTTCCCGTCGCGCCGGAAACGACGGCCTTGAAGAACCGGAGCTCCGGGTAGGTGCCCGCGGCGGAGGTACCGTTCTCCGGGGTGAACTTCCAGAAGTCGTTGGCCGAAGCAGTGTTCTCCTGCGCCTGCACCGTGATCTTGTGGTTGGCACCGTCGTTGGTGTCGAAGGTCAGAACCGTATTCGAGTCCTGCACCGGGGTTGCGCCGAGCGCCAGAGTGATGGCGAACGCGGCGTTGTTCGCCGTGTCGAGAGACATCGTGTTCACCGCGGTCAGGGTCGCCGTACCGGTCTGGTTGGCCGTTGGATCTTGCGCGAACGCAGCCGGCAGCAGAAGAACGGTCAGTCCGATGAGGCCCTTGATGAGTACTTGCTTGCTGATCATTTACTTCCTCCTGATCGGTATCGATCGATACCGTGCATGTATTTGGGCCCCTGTCCGGCACTCCGCCGGTTGCTCGGGATTCCGCCAGCAACACACTTTCGAGCTCAGAAGGAAGACTTTTGTCTTCGATGAGTCCTGTGTGCCTTCAGTCGGTTGCGCTACTAGCTCCATCTGGCCCAGGCGCCCAAATTGCGGACCAGACTTCATCGCTTCTGCAGGCGTATTCGATTTTCGCCTGAGAACCTCTAAGATTCCCAACCAGTAGTGTAGCAGCCCGCGAGCAGGACGGCGGGACATTTTTAACAGTGGCAGTCCTGGCTTTTGCCGTCCTGCACGGCATTGGTACGACACGGGGACGACCCTCGCTCCGCCAACTCACCCGGCGAGAAGTTGACCCCGTTTGTCCTGATCACGCTTTGCCGGCAACTGCTCACCGGGCGTTACACGGTGCTGCCCGGTTCGGCTCGAGGTGATCTCCCTAAACCATCTCGACTTCCTCCTGAATCACTTCGAAGAAGGCGTCGACCACCCGCGGATCGAACTGCCGGCCACGCTGGGCGCTGATGTACTCCATCGCCTTCTCCCGTGGCCAAGCCGGCCGGTACGGACGTTCTGAAGGCAGAGCGTCGAAGACGTCCACAACTGAAAAGAGGCGCGCCGGCAGCGGAATCTCCTCGTCCTTCAGGCCCACCGGATAGCCCTTGCCATCTCACCGTTCGTGGTGGGCGTAAGGGATGTCGAGGGCCGGCCTGAAGCTGATAGGTGACAGAAGCTTGAATGCGTGCTCCGGATGGGCTTTCATGATCTCCCCCTCCTCCGTCCCCAACTTGCCCTTCTTCAACAGGATCGAGTCGGGAACAGCCATTTTTCCGATGTCGTGGAGCAGCGCTCCCATCGCGAGGTTCTCAAAGGTGGTGATGCCCTCAGAGTTCACCAGCCTCAACATGCCACTACTGTTCTCCACTAGGGAACGGAAGCGGGCTTCCGAGATTCTCAGCTCGTCAACTGCCCGCGCTTCCCGCTGCCTCGCTCTTGCATCCAGTACGCCCACGAACAGGCGGCTACTGACGATGAACCCCATCCCTTAGCGGTCTGCAGCTGGGAGAGCACCAGTGGATCATCCGTGATGGCAAGTAGCGCCCGGTCGGACAGCAGTATCCACACCGCAGCCACAACGATGTAAATGACTGCGGCCTTGAACGGGGAGGCGAGTAGTGATCTCAGTTGATGAAGCATCTCAATAGCAACGTGCCTTTCCACGGCCCGCATCGAGGCAAGCCAAGAAACAACTGTACTCGTGACGGTCTCAAGGAATTCTTACGAGCCCTATCGCTGCATCCAGCGAGGCGGTGGGACCAGGCCGCAACGGTAGGCGCAGCTAGGCTCGGCCGCCGCAGTTTACTGCGAGCGTCGACCCGGTCTGCCACGGCGCATTCCGGCGTCGCGAACTTCGGCCACCTCCGTTCCTTTGCCGCCTGATTCCACATCGTCATCATGACTGCTGCCGGTTATGGCGCTGAGCGCGCTCTCAACCTGGTGATGGGCCGCGCTGGCCAACATCCACACCGTGCCCCCTCGAGTGTCTCGGCATGACTGAAACGCTGTCGGATAGGCCGTGGGCCGCGTAGAGTCGACTTCCGTCGGGGCTGGTTCCGGGTTGCCGCCTGCCCGGACATCGGCAACCACTTCGTTGGTGAACCTAGGACGGGCTAACGAGCGTGAAGTAGAAGCTCGCTCCCTGGCCCGGCTCGCTACTGGCCCAGATTTTGCCGCTATGCTTGTTGATTATTCTCTTCACCGTGGCAAGGCCTATTCCACTTCCCTCGAATCTGTCCTGTGTGTGCAGTCGTTGAAAGGGAACGAACAACTTGTCGCCGTACGCCATTTCAAAGCCTACCCCGTTGTCCCTGACGCAGAACACCCTACGGCCCGCCTCGATCCTGGAACCAACGTCGATTCTTGGCGTCTGGCAACCACGCGTGAACTTCCACGCGTTCCCCAACAGGTTCTCGAAGACAACTCGCAAAAGCTGCTCGTCCCCCTCGACCTTCAGATCATCCTCGACCTTGACTTCAACCTCATGCTCCGGATCACGGGCGCGAAGATCATCAACCACATCCAACGCCAGTTGAGTCAGGTCGACACCCTTTCGTCTCACCCTGATCGTGGCCAATCGGGAAAGGTCAAGCAGGTCTTCGATCAGAGCATTCATTCGCTTCACTGCGGCGCGAGTTCGGTCCAGGTAGACGATGCCCTGTTCGTCCAGCTTGCTTCCGTACTCCTCTTCCAGCGCTCTGCTGAAACCCTCGATTCCTCTAAGCGGAGCACGCAAGTCGTGTGAGACCGAGTAACTGAACGATTCGAGCTCCTGATATGCCGTTCTAAGTTCGGCGGTACGCTCCTCGACCCTCTGTTCCAACTGGTCGTGGGCTGTCTTCAGCTTCTCTTCGAAGCGTTTTCGCTCGACCGCCTCACCTAGAACATTCGCTATAGCCTGGATGAAGTGAACGTCATCACCACTGAAGGGTCGTAGCTCCCTGGTATGAGTGCCCAAGACGCCGTACGGCCCCTCGCGACCGTAGATGATCACGCTGATTCCACTCACGACGCCGTGCTCGACCAGTAGCGAAGGGCCGTTGAAACGCTTCTCGGTGCGGAGGTCATCTACTATCACCGGCTCTTTCGAGCGGAGTGTATAGCCGGCTTGGGAATCCTTGTCCGTACCTACGGTCGCCTGACCTACCAAGCCCTCCTGCCAACCGACCCCCGCCTTGAGTAGCAGTGAATCGCCTGACGGGAGCAGTTCCAACACCTTGCAGTAATCCATCTGCAGCGTCTGGGTGACTTGACGCACCGCCTCATCCATCAACGACTGCAGATCGGCACCAGCCAAGGCATACACGCCCAAGTCGGCAACAACCGCCTGTTGTTGCACGCGCACTTGAAGTTGCTCAGAAAGCGCCTTGGCCTTCAGCGCTCCAGAGGTGCCGTTGTCCTCCAGCTGCTCACCCATGTGCGGACTGTAGCACCACCGGGTCATCACCAAACCGAAGGCCTATCGTTGACGTGACTGGCGCCGCGAGAGGTGCCGCTCTCACGCTTTCTGTTCGCGGACTTCGAATTCTTGAGCTGGAGTGGGAGGAAATGAAGGTCCCGCGGAGTACCGGCCGACTGGCGAAGCCGATCAGCAAGCGGTTTCAGGCGGTCAGCTACTTCATCAATTACGGCAAACACCCCGAAGCCGCCATTGGCTTCGGAGTGTTATGCGCGTCCTGCACGCTTTGCCGTGGTGCGCCTGAGAGGATTCGAACCCCTGGCCTTCTGATCCGTAGTCAGACGCTCTATCCAACTGAGCTACAGGCGCTTGTTGTGTCCGCTCCCGTTCGGTACCACGGTAAACGGTTTGGCGGAGAGGGAGGGATTCGAACCCTCGATAGAGGTTTTGCCCCTATACTCCCTTAGCAGGGGAGCGCCTTCAGCCGCTCGGCCACCTCTCCCGGAACTCTAGGTCATGCGCTGCAATTGCTCTCATCTGGCGGAGGGTGAGGGATTCGAACCCCCGGTAGAGCGAAGCCCTACTGCGGTTTTCAAGACCGCCGCTTTCAACCACTCAGCCAACCCTCCGGTCAGCAACACAACAGCCCGTAGGCCCTCCGGTCAGCGCTAGCGAGTATACATAGCGTGCTACGAAAGTGTCAACGCGTACGGCGACGTCCGGGAAGCGCCTCGACGGGCTGGTTCGCGGCCCAGTGCGTCTGGCTCCACAGGCCCCGCAGGGCGGCGATCTCACGGCTGGTGGGCGAAGCGCGGTCGAGCAAGCGTCTGAACATGTGCTCCACGCTGCCAGCCTTCAGCTCGTCGGTATAGCCGATGTAGAGGAGCGTCTCCATCAACTGGGCGATCATCGGCTCGAACTCCTCGCGTGGCGCCGCTCGCGGCTCCTCCTGCGTTGAATCCAAAGGCTCATCCCCCGCGGCGTCTCGAACGAACCACTCATAGGCCATGACGTTCACGGCTTGCGCCAAGTTCAGCGAAGCGTACTCCGCCGTGGGTATTCGCACCGCAACTTGACAGCGATCCAAGTCGGTATTGCTTAGCCCGGTATCCTCTGGGCCGAACATGATCGCTCCGCCCTGCGACGGCAAACGTGCTGCTGCTACCCGGGGGGTGAGGATCTCATAAGACGGCGACGCGCGATCCCGAGCAGTGGTACCCAGAACGAGCGTGCAGCCGGAAAGCGCCTGCGCGGTATCGGGAACGGTACGGGCGCCATCGAGCACGTCACCGGCGTGTGAAGCCATCGCGTAGGCCTGCCGGTCGACCTTACAGCGGGGCGCGACTAGCACGAGGTCGTCGAGTCCGAAGTTCTTCATCGCTCTGGCTACGCTGCCCAGGTTCCCGCTGTGCTTGGTGCCAACCAGAATAATGCGCGGTCTCACACGGGAAGGATACCAGGGAGCACAAAAAGGGCGGCCTTGCGGCCGCCGCTTCAACTGATCGTTACCGCTTAAGCCGAAGCGTCTTGCTGCTGCCGGGCACCGTTGATGCGTTTCGCCAAACGCGACTTCTTGCGCGCAGCGTTGTTCTTGTGCAATGTGGAACTCTTGGCCGCCCGGTCGATCAGACCCTGGGTTACCTTCTGATACTTCGCGGCACCCTCGAGATCGCCGGCTTCAGCCGCAGCAATCGCCTTTTTCGAGAAGGTGCGGATCATGCTTTTCTTGGCACGGTTCGCCAACCGGGCCCGTTCGGACTGACGGTGGTATTTCATTGCAGACGGATTTCTGGCCATTCTTCTCCTTCAGCTCTTTTGGCTCATGTCGTTTGGCTCATAGATTGATGGGTAGGGGCATACTGGCCCCATTCGGCCCTTAGCCTGAGAATCGTAGCATAAGGGGACCCATCCGTGCAACGCGTTGGAAACGTGGCAACCAACAATGTCTCAGCCGGTCTCCCGTCGCTCGAGCATCTGCACCTCCTCCGGCTCGGCCACTGCCGGGCAACCGTCCTGATCTACTGTCACGAGCTACTGTCATTGCCCGGCGGTTACCGGTGCATCTATTCCCCCCCGGCCGGCTACACTAGACTTCTTTTACGGGGGCAGCGGGAACCGCCAGGGGAAGGATAATACCTTCCAGCATAGGAATCGGACCCACGGGGGCGGGTCCGGTTTCTGCTGTTTGGAGCCGTTCGGACAGAGCCGCTCAGACAGAGATCGCGTCTTCCGGCTCGGCCCGACGTTACCGGTTGTCAACGCTGATCGCGCCGATAAACCACCACCTGCCAGATCCCCATGTCACGGCGGAACACGCGCCGCAAACCCTGCGCCTCGATCAGCCGTTCTACCCTCTCCTGACGGTGTATGAACGCCCGGCAGGTGACGCGCGCGAGCCTCAACACGAGGTTGGCTACCCTCACGCCGGCCCGGTTCCACCAACCGGTTCCACCAACTGTCCCTGGGATAGACCAGGCCGTAAAGGCGCTCCGCACGCGCAGTAGATGCCGACACCAACGCCTCCATATCGTCGTAACAGCAGATGACCCGGTCGAGAGTCACCACTTCGGCCGCAGGCTCCTCGGCAGCCACTCCCACGAAGTCGCCGAAGCGAAAGGACATCCGTTCCAGGTGCCCTTGACGCTCGGCCTCGTCGCGGGCCGTGGCCAGATATGCAGCCGACGCATCCACCAGCCTCGCCGAACGAGCACCCGCTCGGATCATGGCGTTCGGGATCGCGCCGACTCCGCCGCCAATATCCAGGACCGTTGCAGCGACAATGCCCTCCGCGATCAGGACGTCGACCATGATTTTAGTAGTGCGTTGAGGTCCGCGCCGGCGGTAGCGCCTCAGATCCGCCCGGGCAGCCCGGTCATCAAACACCCTCTCCAGGCCGAGGCACTGCTCGCAACTCACATCGTCACCTCCACGCGGTCACCTCGGTCGCCCGGCGTCCACACCGGCTATCTCCAGCAGCTCCCGGAGGCCGCCCTCGAATCCTTCGAGACGGGGCCAGTTCGGTAGGAAAGGTTGACTGGCGGTCACCTCGTTCGGTACCACTACCACCGCCAGGCCGGCAGCAACAGCCGCAGTCGCGCCGTTGAGCGAGTCTTCGATGGCCAACGCCTCCTCGGGCCGCACGCCCAGGCGCTCGACCGCCAGGCTATAGAGCTCCGGATTCGGCTTTACCCTCGCCACGTCGTCTCTCGTTGCCAGTGCTCCGAAGTGCTCAGCCAGCCCGTGGCGTTCAAGCCGCTCCTCCACCCAGTCGCGGCCGCTGCTGGTCGCCACGGCCAGAAGGTAGCCCGCCTCCCTCGCCTGCTCTAGTAAGCGCCGGACGCCTGGTCGTAACTCCTCGTCGCCGAGATCGGCGACGACCTGATCGTGCAACGTGGCGGCAAGGCGCTCCCTGTTCGCCGGCTTGTTCGTGGCGCTCGTGAACCCGCTGATTCCCAGGCTACGGGCCTCCGCCTGGTTCGGAGCGCTGCTCGACGGCGTGAACGTGGCCGCGCTCGCGCTCATGCGGCAGTTACCCTGGAGCTCGCGCGGGCCCCGGTAACCGACCTCCTTACGGCGCTGCTTGCGCTGGTTGCCGCATTACTTCTTTGCGCTTCAAGATCAACTCGGTTTGGCTGGTCGTAGGTGGTGGCCTCGTCGGCGTCGTGTACCGGTTCCTCCTGGCCTAGAGCGTGAAGAAGAACGTCGCGCCTTGCCCCACCTGTGCCTCGGCTCTCACCCGGCCGCCATGGCGCCGCACGATCCGGCGCACCGTAGCAAGACCGACGCCGGTTCCCTCGAATTCACGGTTGGGATGTAGGCGCTGGAATGGCGCGAAGAGACGACCGGAGTACCTCATGTCGAATCCGACCCCGTTGTCGCGCACGAAGTAAGTTGTCTCACCGTCCTCCAGGTTCGCACCGAACTCGATCCTCGCACGCTCCTCCTTAGAGGTGAACTTCCAGGCATTCGACAGCAGGTTCTCCAGGACTACTGCGAGCATATTCGCGTCGCCTTGCGCCATGATCCCCTGGGGAATCAAAAACTCCATCTCCCTCTCGGGGGAACTCTCTCGCAGCCTATCGGCAATCCGGCCGGCCACCTCGCTCAGGTTGACTTCCTCGCGCCTCATCTGCACGTAAGATAGCCGCGAGAGATCCAGAAGATTATCGATCAGCTCGCCGATCAACTGGGCACCTGTTCGAACTCGCCTCAGGTAACTCTTCCCCGTCTCGTCGAGCACGTCGCCGTAGTCCTCTAGCAGCGCCTGGCTGAACCCGTCGAGCCCGCGGAGCGGCGCACGCAAATCGTGGGAGATCGAGTAGGTGATCGATTCCAGTTCCTCGGATTGGCTCTGCAGCTCGTTCGAAAGCCGGCCGGCCGACCGCTCGACCTTCTGCCGCTCGAGCGCTTCCTGGTCCAGCTGCGTGCTGGTGCTGGCCAGCTCGAGCAGCCCCTCGGAAACGCGCTGCTCGAGAAGCGCATTGAGGCCGTTCACGAGATCGCGCTCCTCTCGGAGTTGCACCAGGAGCCTGTCGCGCTCCATCTCGAACCTCTTCTTCTCCGTCTCGTCTCGCACGACCTTCGCGTAGCCCACGAGCTCACCGGCCGGACTGCGCAACGACGTCAGCACTCCATTGGCCCAAAAGCGACTACCATCCTTGCGCAGATGCCAGCGCACGTCCATCGCTTCCCCTTGCGTTTGTGCGCCAAGTAGTTCCCGTTTGGGCGCACCCTTCTCCTTGTCCTCGGCAGTGAAGATCAGGGCGGCAGGCTGCCCTATGAACTCGACCCGGCTGTATCCGAACAGGTATTCGACCCCTGGGTTCCAGCTAGTGATGGTGCCATCAAGGTCGACGCCGAAAATGGCGAACTCCCGAGTATTGCTCACGATCAACTCGTAAAGGTCCGGGGGCACTTGCACGGTTTGCGCGAGGTTCCGATCTTCGCTCACAGATGTCAACTCTTACCACTTTTCCAGCGCATCGACCCGTCGCACCGGAACCACTTCGACTCACAGCCCGCGACCGTATGCGATATTGAACGGATGCAAGTCTTCCGAAGCGAAGCCCGAGACCGATGGCCACGTGGCGATTAACAGTAGCGCCGACGAGATCCTCGTGGGCGTTCGGCGCTACCGGCGAAACGTAGTCCAAGGTTCCTCTGGTCGTTGCTGGGAGTCGTCGTACTGACGATCATCATCAATGCCGTGCAGTTCGAAGCTTCGGGCTTAGCGGCGCACCTCCCCAATCTGATCTTGTGCGCGGTAATCGGCGCCGCACTTTGGCTCAACCAGCTGTACCGGCTCCGGCTGGCGTTGGCGATCATTATCGTCCTGGTGTTGCTTGCGGCCTCGTATCCCCTCCTTGCCATGGGCGTCGATGGAAACGAAACGCCGCGTCCCTCTTTCTTTTCTTCATCCCGGTTGTGATCGCGGGGTTGCTGTTGGGACGCGGTGCACTTTACGTAGTTGGCGGCGTGACCCTGCTTGCCGGCCTGCTTGGACCATATATAGCTCAAACCGGCCGTTTGTTGAGCGGCGCCCCACCGGCAGAGGCGAATTGGCCCCTGGCGCTGCAGTTCTCACTAATCCTCCTGATCGTCCTGTTCTTCCTCGACCGTTTTGGCACCTCTTTGCAGAGCGCGCTCACCGCGATGGTCGAACGAGAGGTGGCGCTTTGCAGAGAGATGCGGGAGCGCCAACTCGCCGAGGAGCGTCTAGAGATGGCACTGTCGGTCGCCCGAATGGGCACCTACGACACGGATGTAAGCAAGACAATCACCAACGCCGATGGCGAACCGGAGCGTGTCGTGGGAGTTGTGATCGACATGACTGAAACGAAGGCCTTCCAGGTGGCCCTGAACGAGATGAACGAGACCCTCGAACAGCGGGTCGAGGAGCGCACCCACAGCCTCGAAGCCGCCAATGCCGAACTCGAGAGCTTCGCCTACTCCGTTTCACACGATCTGCGAGCGCCCCTCAGGGGTATCGGCGGGTTTAGTCAAATCCTGATGGAGGACTACGCCGAAGAGCTTGACGATACGGCCAAAGGGTATCTGCACCGGATACGTTCGGCCGCCGACCGGATGGGCGAGCTCATCGATGACCTCCTAAAGCTGTCACGGCTCTCTGGTGGCGACGTCAAGCGCACCGAAAGTAGACCTGGGCGCTATGGCTCAGGAGATCGCCCAGGAATTGAACGAGCGGTGGCCACAACAGCAGGTCGAGCTCCACGTCCGGGGCGACACCCAAGCACACGGCGACCCGCAGCTACTGCGCATCGCGCTCGAGAACCTGTTGGGAAACTCCTGGAAGTTCATGGGGGACCAGGAAGCGCCTCGCGTCGAGCTTGGCGTAACCTACGTCGATTCATCCGCTGTTTACCACCTGAAGGACAATGGCGTCGGCTTCGATATGGCGTACGCCGCAAAGCTTTTCGTGCCGTTCCAGCGACTTCAGGAGCCGAACCGATTCGAGGGCAGAGGCATAGGCTTTGCCACGGTGCAGCGGATCGTGCAGCGCCACGGAGGTCAAATCTGGGCCGACGCCTCGCCCGGAGAGGGAGCCACCTTCTCCTTCACTCTGGAGCCCAGCCCGCGTCCCGTACCGTCAGATAGGCAGCGGGGCTACAACTCCAGCAGCCGATTCTGCGAGACTACGGACGAGGTGCTAGGCATGACGCCTTCTAAGTTCCGCGCCGGCGACACGGATGCAGAAATACCATTCGCCATTGGCGAGTTCTCGTTGGGTTCGATCCTGGTGGCGCGCAGTGAGCGGGGAATCTGCGCAATCCTCCTGGGCGACGATCCGGAGGCCTTGGCGCACGAGCTCGAGAACCGGTTTCCGCAAGCAAATCTGGTCGGGGCAAACGAAGAGTTCGAGCAGGTGGTCGCCACTGTGGTTGCCTTCGTCGAGGCTCCAGGAATCGGGCTCGATCTACCGCTCGACGTGCGCGGAACCGCGTTTCAGCAGCGCGTTTGGAAAGCCCTTCGTGAGATTCCAGTGGGTGCAACGTCCAGCTATTCCGAAATCGCAAGGCGTCTCGACGCACCGAAGGGGGCGCGAGCGGTGGCGCAGGCATGCGGTGCCAATGCACTCGCGGTCGCCATCCCGTGTCACCGTGTCGTTCGCAATAATGGCGGACTATCCGGCTACCGCTGGGGCGTTGAGCGCAAGCGTGTGCTCCTGGATAGGGAGAAGAGCGGGTAGAGAAACCAACGCCGTAGGCAGCCGTGATAGCGGACGCGCATGTTTCCCGACCGCAGTAACCCGCCCCGGCCCTCGCGCAGAAATGTACCCACTGTCGATGTGAGCCGAATGGAGAGGCATTACCCTCCTCCTTGGGCCATCCCGAAGGGATTCCGGCCAAAGGAGGATCGATGACGAGGCGCAAGGCGACGGTTGGCGTGGTTCTCATCGTGCTTGCCATCCTCGTGCTCACGCTAGCGCTTGTGCGTCCGGCGTTTCCGGGCGTCCCCTCGGTCGACGCCACTTTCTCACTCCAGACGACAGCCGCGCCCCTCGACCTGGATTCCTACGAGCTGCTCGACAGGACAGTCCCGAGCGCCCAGGCCAACCGGTTACTGGCGACGGCCGAGGGCCGCGAGATGCTGGCGCGCGAGAACGGAGCCGTACCGGTGACCGGTGAACTCGTCGACCTGGGCCGCGAGTCTTTCTATACCGGCAGTTTTGGTAACGAGTACTTTTTTAGTGACGTAATTGGAGTCCTCGACGGTCCCATCGATATGGCGGTGATGGGTCGGGCGATCATCGCTCTGAGGGGAGGTCATACCGACGATCTTCGGGTTCGAATCACCGAGACGGTCGAAATCGGTGGCCGCACCTTCGAGGAGGGCGAGGAGGTATCCACCGGCCTCGATGTTCCTCCAGGCTGGCTCCTTCCGCTGGGAATGCGTATGTACCTGGTGGGGGGCCAGCCGAAGATCGGCGTGACCTGCGCCCTGTGCCACGCCACCGTTGAGCCGATGAGCGGCCTGATCGTCGAAGGAGCGCCCAACCACGACCTCGATACCGGCTTACTGCTGGCTATGGCCAGCAACTCGGCGGCAATGTTCCGCAACACCGGCCTCGACCCATTGACCTTCCCTGCTACGGGCAAGAGCTATCTCGATTCAACGGGTCTCGAACGCCAGCTTCCCGATCCGCAGGCACTCGAACGAGAGGTCGACAGGCATCTGCTGGCCTGGCCGCCTGGGAACTTCGATTCGACCATCGACCTAGTCAACAACCCCTCGCAGATTCCCACCTCATTCACGTTCGAGGCTTGGCCGTACGGTTGGAACGGCTTCTCGGCCGCCGGCTGGTTCGATGGCCTCACCACTCTCAATAACAACGTACACGCACTCAACTCCGACGCCACCACCGGCTTCGCAATGAGCGCCGAGATGCTGGGAATGGACGCAGATACTTACATGGGCGTGCTGCTTCAGGAGGCCGCGTCCCCCGGGATGCGGCTGCCCGCGGGGGAGGCGCCGCTCGAGTTCTTCGAGGCCGTGAACCCTTCGCGCCTGGGGCCCGCGCTCAACTCGGTCACGCCCATGCCTGAATACCCGCACGGATCGGTATTCATTCCCGATGGGCTGATGATCAACTCCCCTGGCATGCCGTTCGCAGAGGAACTAAACGCCATATCGGCGTTTCAGAACACGCTGGCGCCGCCTCCCGTCGCAGAGGACCGAGAGGCCGTCGAGCATGGGGCGCAGGTGTTCGGGCAAGCCGGCTGCGCCGGATGCCACAGCGGCCGTCGCTTCACCAACAACCGGGTGATCCCGCTCTCTGTCATCGGCACGCAACCCTCGCGGGCGGGCGCACTCACCGGCTTTGCGCGTGTCCTCGAATCTCCGCGTACCTGGCCGCCGAGCCTCGAGGTACCTCTGCCCCGCGACGCTCCCACGCTAGAGGTGCCGGTCGACGAGGCCAAGCTGGAAATACTGTCACGCGCCTATGGACTGGAGGGGGCCGAGGTGGGCTATAAGGTGCCCAGCCTCATCGGGCTGGCGGTGAGTGCTCCCTATTTGCACGACGGCGGCGTGGCGGCTGCGGCCGGGGCATTCAGCCTCGAGGACGAGCGCTATGAAATTGCCGGCGGCGGCTTGGGCTTGCCTGGCACACTGCTCAGGGGCCTCGACGTCGACCCGCGAGCGAGTCTTCGGGCGCTCGTTGACAGGCGGCTACGAGAGGCGGTAGTCGCTGCCAACCGCGAGCATCCGGGCCCCACGCTTGCGAATGCAGACGGTAGCGGACACACATTCTGGGTTGACGAACCCGCAGGTTTTGACAGCAACGACCAGGACGCTCTCGTCGCCTTCCTGCTGTCGCTCGACGACGATCCCGAGGTGTTGCCGGTGGGCGTGGACGACTAGCGAACCAGTTACTGATCATCGGCGCGGCGTGGATGTAACGGCCGCTGTCGAGTTCGTCGAGCAGGAAACGAGCTGCATCAGACCGAGCGATCCGTATGCCCGGCCCTGGCCATGTAGCCCGACTTAACACTGCCTGACTAAACATCATCGCCTTGATGATGTTTTGCGTGCCGGCTTCCACACGGTAATCCGGCTTGTTGCGGCTGGGTCCGAGCACGCTTATTACGGCCTCCGTGCCCCCCACGGCCTCCTCGACCCTAGCAGCGTCTAGAACGTCGCCTTGCGCCAGGTCCAGATACTTGTGCGGCATCCCCAGCTTAGAGGGCGTTCTGGCAAACGCAACTATATTGAAGCCCCGTTCGAGCGCCTGCTCATCAACATGCCTTCCCGTGCGTCCACTCGCACCAAAAACAGCTATTCTCACTTCACGATCATCTCACTTCCGCTCACACGTACCGACAAATGGTCGACAAAGCTCCGTCGGAGGATTTCGAGGCTCGCTTCTTCAACGACCAGGTACTTCCTCCTCGACTATATGTTCATTCATCGGCTCAGTGGCATCGACGGTTCGTACGCTTGTGCGAAGCCTTCTTCGCCGAACTCGAGAGGAAGTATTCATAGGATGAGGCGGTTCCTCGTCTGTCTTTGCTTCTGTCAAACATTCGGCCTGCCGGCCCTTGCCCAGGACGAGCAGGGTATGTGGGTAGGGACAGCCCTGACCTCGAGGGTCTTGCTGAACGGCTTCGACGCTCGTCTAGGTGTGCGGGATCTCGTTCGAGAAGGTACGGATGCGCGTTTTGACGTGACCTACTATCCGCTGGCGATCATGCACCGGCCTGGTGGGTCTGGACCGTCTCCCCCACTAAATTTCGAGTTCGGCGCTAACGTACTCATATCGACACTAGAGCCTCCGCTCGATGCGTTTCGCTATCAAGGTGTTCTCTATGCTGGCGCTGGTCCCCGCCTACTTACTCTCTTTCAGGTCCCATCTTTTGCGGCTGGTGTCGGTGGCTTGGTCGGAATGGAAGTACGCTACGCCAACGCGGGGCTCTTTCTCGAGCTAGATGTGTCTGCCCCGTTCCTCCTTTGGCAAGGGACGAGGCTAAGCCTCGCACCTGTTCCAATTCCCAAGCTGTCCCTTGGCGCCAACTACTACTTCTAGTCGTGCACGACAGGCTGCTTAATGATATACCTCGCCCACGACGCGGTTTTCATGGTTGGGAGTGACACTTGCAACCGCCTCCATCATGCATATGCGCCTTTTCGCGTCTCGGCGCAGCGCGTACCCTTCTAATACGGGGGCAGCGGAACTACCGAAGATAAGACCGGCGAACGGGGGCTCGCCGGTCTTACTCATTGTCGTTCTTGATTCATGCTCGATGCCGGCTACTCGTAGTGGCTCCACAAATGCGGGATCTTCACGATCCTCTCCTCATCCAGCACCTGATACACGAGTCGGTGTTGAATGTTGATGCGCCGAGAGTACGCCCCTGCAAGATCGATTATGAGCTTCTCATGGGACGCCTGAAACCGTTGCGTTGACCGATAGAAACTACCAGGATCACGTATGGTCTGGCTTGACACATCACCAGCCCGAACCATCCCCGAGCAAAGGCTTTCCTGCGTCTCGTACACTCGCCCGGCGCAACCGCCTGATCGTTACCGACACCTCAGAAGCACAGGCTCCGCCCCCACGTAACCCGTTCCCTTGACGGCGAAGCCCTATTCTGATGTACTATTCAGAAGCCGAAGCCACCCCAGGGGGGGTGGCAGTCGAAAATCCAACCCAAGGGAGATCGAGATGAACAAATTGACCGTGATGGGAATGACCTGCGATCACTGCCAGTCGGCCGTGAAAAGCGCCCTCGAATCGTGCCGGGAGTTGAAGCGGCTCATGTGAACCTCGATGCCGGCACGGCTGAGGTCCAAGGGACGGCAGACACCCAAGCGCTCATCCAGGCGATCGAGGAAGAAGGCTATAACGCTCAGCCGGCACAGTGATGGCAAGACCGACAATCGACACCATCCAGGATGTCTTACGCCACGACACTACCGCCCAAGCGACATGGCCGCACGAAGAGTGCCTGCACCTCGACGCCTCCACTCGTACTGACTCCGTCCGTCGCCTCAAAAGCGCCAGAGGCCACTTGGACGGAATCCTTAGAATGCTGGAGGACCCCAGTGTCTACTGCGTGGATGTCCTCAAGCAGGTGAAAGCCGTGCAGGGTGCGCTCTCGAAGGTGAACCAGGCCGTGCTGCGCTCGCATATTCGCGACCACGTGTCGACAGCGGCACAGCGCGGAGATACCGAGCACATAGTCGAAGAGCTCATGGAGGCTCTCAAGTACCGCAGTTAGTTAGCTAGCCGTAACCGGCAACCGGAATCGACGCGCCCTATAGAAGAAGGTGCAGAAAGCAAGTAGGCATTAGGAGGAGTCGTGGAAAGCATCGACATCGGCGTTCGCGGCATGACCTGCGCAAGCTGCGTGGGGCGGGTCGAGCGAGCCCTGAAAAAGATAGAAGGTGTCAGTGACGCCACCGTCAACTTGGCCACGGAGAAGGCAAGGGTGGACTTCGACGCTCAACGAACCGGTCTTCCTGCGCTTCTCGAGGCCGTCAAGTCGGTCGGCTATGCTCCGGTAACGGATCAGCTAAGCCTCTCGGTAGGCGGGATGACCTGCGCGAGTTGTGTCGCTCGTGTCGAACGAGGACTCAAGAAGGTCGAGGGTGTCCTCGAAGCCGGCGTGAATCTGGCGACTGAGAGGGCAAGCATCACCTTTCTTCCCGACGTCGTAACCCCCGGCGAACTGGCTACTGCCGTGCGCAAGGTGGGCTATGCGGTGAGGGAGGAAGGCGAGCGCGTAGATCGGGTCGACCGCGAACGGCAAGCCCGTGACGAGCAGATTCGAACACTAAGGCGCGATGTTGCCGTCGCGACCCTCTTTACCCTTCCGCTGATCCTGTTCGTGATGATACCCATGATGGTCCCGGCGCTGGAAATGCGCCTTATGGAACTCATCCCCATGCAAGCGATCTTCGTGATCTCGTTCGTGCTGGCCAGCGTCGTGCAGTTCGGCCCCGGCAGGCGGTTCTACCGGCCCGGCTGGACCAGCCTCCGCCACGGCAGCCCCGACATGAACAGCCTCGTCATGCTTGGCACCAGCGCCGCCTACGGCTACTCGGTCGTCGCCACGTTCCTGCCCCGCTTGCTGCCGGCGGGCACCATTCACGTCTACTACGAAGCCTCCGCCGCAATCATCACCCTGATTCTGTTGGGCAAGTACCTCGAGGCCGTTGCAAAGGGTCGCACCAGCGAAGCAATAAAGAAACTTCTTGGACTCCAGCCCAAGACCGCTCGGGTCGTTAGAGACGGCCAGGAACTCGAGCTGCCCGTGGATCAGGTGCTCCCTGGCGACGCCGTGCTGGTTAGACCGGGCGAGAGGATCCCGGTCGATGGACGCGTCCTTTCCGGCTCGTCGTTCGTAGACGAGTCGATGATTACCGGTGAGGCCATACCGGTGCGCAAGGGCGAAGCCGACGAGGTGGTGGGCGGCACCATCAACAAGACCGGCGCCTTCACCTTCGAGGCCACAAAAGTTGGGGCAGATACCGTCCTGGCGCAGATAGTCAAGATGGTCGAAGACGCCCAAGGCTCCAAGGTGCCCATCCAGGCCCTCGCCGACAAGGTCGTGAGCGTGTTCGTTCCGATCGTCATCGCGCTGGCGCTGCTCACCTTCGGCGTGTGGCTGATCTTCGGTCCCGACCCGGCCCTCACCTTCGCGCTGGTGAACGCCGTCGCCGTGCTCATCATCGCCTGCCCTTGCGCGATGGGCCTCGCCACTCCCACCTCGATCATGGTGGGCACCGGCAAAGCGGCCGAAATGGGGATCCTGTTCCGCAACGGCGGGGCGCTTCAGACCCTCCAGGAAGCCAAGATCATCGCCCTCGACAAGACGGGTACGCTCACCAAAGGGAAGCCTGAGCTGACCGACTTCCTCACCCGTTCGAATTTCGAGCGGCAGGAGCTGCTGATGCTCACCGCTACCGTCGAGCAGAACTCCGAGCACCCGGTGGCCGACGCAATAGTGGAAGCAGCGAAGTCACAAGGTCTGAAACTGAGCAAGGCGGAGGAGTTCGAGGCTGTACCGGGGTACGGCGTCGAAGCCAGAGTGGACGGGCGTCTGGTGCAGGTGGGAGCAGACCGCTACATGCGCCGGCTGGGCATCGATGTCGAGGAGTTCGCTAGCGAGGCGGGCCGCCTCGCTAGCGAAGGCAAGACTCCGCTCTATGCGGCAGTGGACGGCGAACTCGCCGCCGTCGTCGCGGTCGCCGATCCCATCAAGAGCTCCACCCCACAGGCGATCCAAGCGCTGCACGCCCTGGGCTTGCGAGTCGCAATGATCACGGGAGACAACCAGCGAACGGCCCAGGCTATCGCTCGTCAACTCGGAATCGACGAAGTGTTGGCCGAGGTCCTGCCCGACGGCAAGGTCGCAGCGGTCAAATCGCTCCAGGAAAAAGGCCGGAAAGTAGCGTTCGTGGGGGACGGCATCAACGACGCACCGGCGCTTGCCCAGGCCGATGTCGGCCTGGCGATCGGTACCGGCACGGACATCGCCATAGAGTCGGCCGACGTCGTACTCATGGCCGGCGACCTAAGGGGCATACCTAACGCACTCGCACTCTCACGCAAGACAATCACAAACATAAAGCAAAACCTCTTCTGGGCCTTCTTCTACAACACTCTCCTCATTCCGGTAGCCGCCGGAGTCCTCTATCCGTTCCTCGGCATCCTCCTCAGCCCGATCTTCGCGGCTGCCGCCATGGGCATCTCCAGCGTGTTCGTGCTCACGAACGCACTCAGGCTGCGAAGCTTCAACGCTCCCATGCGCAGCGACACCTCGGAAGGAGTCTCGCCCGAGCCGCAGCTCGCGCCGGCCTGAGGTAGTAGCGGATCGTGCAGGAAAGCCGGCGTTCCAGCTTCCCTTCGTCGTTCGTTTCGACGAGGAGAAGCTCCTCAGGCTCGAGCAGTCCGCCGAACGTTTCGGAATGTTCGTCGAGTACGGCGCTTATCCCCACCTCAAGCTGGACGATGGAGGCCAGGAGATCGCGGCCGTGCAGGACTGGACAACGTTAACGCTCGTCTTCATGCGCCCCTCGTACGGCGAGAAGCATGAGCTTCTGACGGCTATAATGGACGCTCTCGCCTGAGGAGAGGGCTGAAAATGACATCGCCCCATGCCGATGGCGGCCGTCAACTCTTGCAGGCGCTGGCAACGGTACAACGCATCATCCACCGGCACGGAGGCAGGATCTGGGCCGAGGGTGAGGTGGACAGTGGCGCGAGCTTCTACTTCACGCTTCCTACCCAAGCTGGGTTAGCGGAATAGAGTTGACGATTTACGCAGGGGTCTCATAGAGCAGCAGGCGTCGATAGTTGGGCGTTTCGAAGAGTCATCGGCTCTTCCCTTCTAGGTCGACTCCCTCTTGACCGCCCACAACCGGGCCTGCCGGCTCTACGTGCGCTCTCACCTTGGTGGGCAAAACTGGTGGTGGCATCAGTAAACTCTGCCACCCGAGGGTCAATGTGAAGTGTCCCCCTAGACTTAGCGTGCTTCCCGCTCGACTCGCCCCCATTGTCCTGGGGTCTGCGACTTTGGTCGTCATTGCCCTTGTCGATTACCATACCGGCCCTGAGATCGGCATTTCCCTCTTCTACCTGCTACCGGTGGTGGTGGCTGCCTTACTCGGGGATCGCGTGAGTGGGCCGCTTGTCGCTATACTCGCTGCGGTTACCTGGTACTTCGCCGACGTGAGTGAAACCCCGACTTACAGCAGCAGTTGGGCCCCCATCTGGAACTCATTCACGCGCCTCGTCTACTTCGTGACAGCCGTGGTGCTAGTGCGCGAGTATCGCGCCAAGCGAGCCCTGGCTAGGGCCCTCGCGGTGAGTGAACGCAAGTACCGCAGCGTCTTCGAGAATGCAGCGGTCGGAGTAGCCAGGGTGAGCCCCGACGGGCAGTGGTTGGAGATGAATGATCGCCTATCCGAGCTCCTCGGATATTCATCCCAGGAGCTTCAGCGCCTGACTTACCAGGACGTCACTCACGCCGAGGACCTCGTGGCTGGCGTGCGTCAGGTGAAACGGTTGGCCCAAAGGGAAATCAGCCGTTTCGAGATGGACACGCGTTACATCCGCAAGGATGGCAGTCCGATTTGGGTGCATTTGACCGGTTCAAGCGTCAGGAGTGACGAAGGGAAGCTCTCGTATTTCGTGGCGGTAGTCGAAGACATCTCGCCTCGTAAGGAGGCCGAGGAGGCGCTGCAGCACCTCAATCTCGAGCTCGAGAGCCGTGTGCTGGAACGCACTTCCGAACTCTTGAGCCTCAATCGGGAACTGGAGACGTTCAACCACAGCATCGCGCACGACCTACGTACCCCCTTGCGCGGGATTGACGGGTTCAGTCACGTACTCCTGGAGGAATACGGGGACACGCTCGATGAGAAGGGCAGACAGTACCTGCAGCGAGTGACCTCGAGCGCCTCGAGGATGGGTGAACTGATCGACGCCTTGCTTACCCTTTCGCAACTCGCTCGTGGCGAGTTGCAGCCTTCCAGAGTCGACATGAGTGCCATCGCCAATGAAGTGGCTGCAGCATTGAGGCAGCGAGAACCCCGCCGGCGCGCCGATATTCAGGTTGCCGCGAAGCTTGTTTCGATGGGAGACCCTGAGCTGCTGGAAACGCTCCTGACCAACCTTCTTGAGAACGCCTGGAAGTTCACGCGCAACACTGTGAAAGCCCGAATCGGTGTGGGTTGCGAGCGCAAGCGTGGCGAGTTCGTCTTCTTCGTCCGCGATAATGGAGCGGGATTCGACCCGGAGTATTCGAGGAAGCTATTCATGCCTTTCCAGCGACTACATAGCCCAGGGGAGTTCGAGGGGCACGGCGTTGGCCTTGCCACGGTGAAGCGCATCGTCATGCGTCACGGGGGGAAAATATGGGCAGAGGGCAAAGTCGGACAGGGCGCGACCTTCTTCTTCACACTGCCAGGGCCAGATCCTCGAGAAGCCCCCATCCCACAACGGCGCCCAGCTGACAGCAACAACTCGCCTAGTGGGCTGAAACTTTCCGAGTGAGCGAGAGTCATCGGCGCCGATAGCGGGCAGCGCCCGATTCGCTTACATATCCTTCGCTCAGGTCTCGTTCGAGAAGCATTGGGTCACGCTCTTCCGGACGGCCAAACCCACTTCCTCCGGGCATGTCTATCACGCACACATCCGCCGGTGTTCTTAGCTCGGCCATACCGTGCAGTTCACCGTTCTCGAGTCGCCCCTCCGGCGTCTCGAGTGCCACGCCCGCAAGGCGACCCGCCTCACCGCCATCCAATCCTGGCGTGGCCACGAGCATGCCCTGCGGGTGTAGGGATAGCAGCGCGGTCTTTCCGTCATCCAGGAGCTTGCGTAGTCGAATCCGCTGGCCAAGCCCACCACGCTGCCTACCAGGACCGGCGCTGTCGGATATGAATGACTTCTGCTCGACCACAAGCGGCGTTCGTGTCTCGAACATCTCGATAGAGGTGTTACCTGCCGACGTCGGATACAGGAGCGCACTCTGACCATCGGCCGTGACGCCCGCGCCCTGTCCCCCGCCCTGAAACAGGTGATCGTTGTAGACGCGCCCCTCCGGGTCATGCCCGTAGGCGGCAACTCCCATCGGAAGGCCGGTGAACGCCTGGACACGATCAGGCAGAACCTCTGCCAGCGCCGCGAAGATTGCCGGTGCACAGTACCAGCCTGTCTGTGTACGCTGGTTGACGGCGGCGGGGTAGGCGCAGTTTAGAATGCTGCCTTCGGGCGCCGTGACTTCAATGGGACGGAAGCAACCGGCGTTCGAGGGGATATCGGGCGTGAGTATGCACTTCAAGGCATAGACCGTGTGTGCGGCGGTGTAGTTTAGCGTGCAGTTAGTCCCGCCCTGCGGCTGTTGCGGTGGAGCCTCCCACTCAACCGTGAGCGTATCTCCCGCAACGGTGATTGCAACACGCAGCTCCAATGGCTTGTCGACGCCGTCAAAGCTCGCCCGACTCTCGTACTTGCCGTCGGGCACTGCAGCTATCGCTTCGCGCATGGCACCCTCGGCCCGCGACTGCACCTCGGATGCCAGCGCACGCAGGTCGCCCAGCTCGTAGGCGTCCATGAAGGCCAACAACCGGTGCATCGCTACCCGGTTGGCGCTGTACTGCGCCTGAAGGTCACCGAGCACCATCTCTCCCTTTCGAACATTGCGCTCGATCAATGCGAAGAGGCTGCGGTTTGGGATCCCCGCCTCGTAGAGCTTCATCGGCGGGATTTGCAGCCCCTCCTCGTATACCTCCCTCACCGACTGATAGTGCCTGGTACCGCCAATGTCGGAGCAGTGGGCGATGGAGCCCACTAGGGCAACAAGTTCACCTTGCCGGAACACCGGGGTAACCAGCGCTACATCGAATAAGTGGCCTGCGCAAAGCCAAGGGTCGTTGGTGACAAGGACATCCCCCTCGCGCAGCGTCTCACGGGGGAACGCCTCGAGGAGTCCCTTGACTGCTTTGGGTAGTGTCAAGTTGAACACCGGCATCGAGCGCGGGGAGTGGGCCAAGGACTCCCCGTCCGCATCCAGCAGCTCACAGCCGAAGTCTTGGGCTTCGCCGATGATCGTACTGAAAGCGGTGCGCCAGATGGTTATCCAGCACTCCTCGGTGATGTTGATCAGTCGACTCCACATCACCTCAAGGCTGATCGGATCGAAGGTCGTATCTCTCACGCAATTACCCCTGACTTCGTACGCGTCACGTTTCACTCTTCCGTACAGACGGGGCGGCGCTTAACGTCCCGACATTAATCAAAACCCGCAAGTTTCCCACCTCGTCGACCTCAAAACGGTCGCCTGGCGGAATCACCGTTGTGCTCTCGCGCTCTTCCACGATCGCAGGACCATCAACCGGCACGCCTACAGGAAGTGCGCCTCGGGCATAGACAGGTGTCTCGCTGAAACCCCGTAGCTCGGGGAAGTATGCCTGCCGGGTGCCCTTCGGAGCCGGTGTTCCGCCCCGAATCAAGGATTCGGCGTGCAGGTCTACCTGCGGCTCGGGCCCCACACCGCGCAGCCGCCAGCTCATCGCCATCGGCCGGTAACCTTGCAGCACATTGTGGTAGCGCTCGGCGTAGACGCGGTCGAAGGCGACGGCTAGGGCGGGTCCGGTAGCGGTATCGATCCCACCGTCAGGTAGGGGTACCTCGATCTCGTGGAACTGGCCGATCAGCCGGGCCTCGACCGAACGCTCGATGCGCACGTCCTTTTCGCGCACGCCGGCGCGCTCCAGGAGCTCCCGTGCCTCGTGCTCCATTGCAGAGTATAGTTCGGCGATCGCCGGCCATGAAAGCGAGTCGAATGCGCCTGGGTAGGAACGCACGATCTCGAAGCTCGTTGGAGCAACGAGGAAGCCGAGCGCCGAAGCGACGCCCGATACAGGAGGCACCAGCATCGAGTGGGTGCCAAGGATGCGGGCAACGCGGGCCGCATGAGCAGGTCCCGCGCCGCCGAAGGCGAGCAGCGGGAAATTCCTTGGGTCCTGGTCCTTCTCGATGATATGCACTCGCGCAGCGCGCGCCATGCTCTCACACACCACCTGATGCACGCCCCAGGCCGCCTCCACCGCGCTCATACCGAGACCGCTACCTAGCGCTTCCAGGCTACTTCGGGAAGCATCAGGGGCCAGCCGCATGCTGCCTCCGAGGAAGAACTCCGGGTCGTAGTAGCCGAGCAGCAGGCACGCGTCGGTGACTGTGGGCTCGCTGCCACCCCGGCCGTAACAGGCCGGACCGGGATCGGCGGAGGCGCTCTGAGGCCCCACCTTTAGGAGTCCGAGCTGATCGCGTCGAGCGATGGATCCACCACCCGCACCAATCTCGATCATGTCTACTACCGGTGCCCGAATCGGCAGCCCAGACCCTCGCTTGAAGCGATGCACCCGTCCTGCTTCCATCTCGGCGGCAACGTCCGGGCGCCCGTCCTGAATTAGGCAAGCTTTAGCGGTCGTGCCACCCATGTCGAAGGCCAGGAGGTCCTTTTCTCCGGCCCGGCGACCGAGATAGGCGGTTGCAAGCGCCCCACCCGCCGGACCGGACTCGAGCAGCCGGATCGGGTAGCGGCGGGCAACCTCCGGAGAGGCGATGCCGCCACTGCTCAACATTAGCGAGAAGCGCCCCTGAAACCCCCCCTCCGCGAGCGCTCCTTCTATCCGAGCAAGGTACTTGTCCATCAACGGCTGAACGTAGGCATTGCAGGCCGTCGTATTGGTCCGCTCGTATTCGCGGATCTCCGGCACTACCTCACATGACGCAGAGACGTAAAGCGACGGATGACGTTCCCTTACTCGTTCCAAGACCAGGCGTTCATGCTGCGGATTGCGGTAACTGTGCAGCAGACAGACTGCAAGCGCCTCGACTCCGTCGTTCACCAGCAGGTCCACGAGTGAGTCGACTTGCTCGAGGTCGAGGGGCGTGAGGATCTGTCCATCCCGATCGAGTCTCTCGGAGAGCTCGAGACGATGTCGACGGGGAACGATAGGCGCCGGATACCGCAAGAAGAGGTCATAGATGTCGTAGCGCTGCTCGTGACCCATCTCCAGCACGTCTCGAAAGCCGGAAGTGGTCAACAGGCCCGTCGGCCGTCCGCGACGCTCGATTATCGCGTTGGTTACCAGTGTTGTCCCGTGGAGCAGCGCATCCACTTCTCCGAGTGCGACTCCGGCCATCGCCAGCAGTTCCTGGAGGCCCTGGAGCGCGCCCACCGCAGGATCCTGCGGAGTGGTGAGACACTTGTGCAGTTGCAATTGATTGCTCGTCCGATCCAACAAGACGAGATCGGTAAACGTGCCGCCGATGTCGAGGCCGACCTGGAAACCGCCGGGCCTACCTGCGGTCACTCGGCCGCCCCCTGCTGCAGTTGCGTCATCGGGCCGTAAAGCCCAACTAGCCGTTCGAACTCCGACTGATCGAAAAACTTCAGCTCTCCGGCACCGAAGCGCTTAGCGACCTCTATTGCGAACTGAGCCGCAGTCGCCGCGTCCTCCGGTTGAGTGGCTCCGGTGGCGCAACCGGGAACCGGCACCTCGGCGGTAAGGGCGACACCGACCACCGGCGCGCTGGTGGAAACGGCTGGTTGCATGATCGAATTGATGTGGTACACCTCGTTCCCATAAGGAGTGATGTCCTGCATGGTGATGGGCAGGACCAGGGGAAGCCGCCCGGTCACCCAGCCGAGAGTGTCCAGCAGGTCGTCGGCGACTCGCAGGATCCATCCCTGCACGGTCGTGGGAGTAATTGCTATTCCTCGCTGGTTTAAAACTCGGTTGCCTCGCGTCGTGTCGATGGAGAGCACAGCGTCCATCTCGGGCAGGACCTCGTGCTCGTTCATGACGGCCGATTCAATAGGCGAACCCATCATCGGTACCGGACGATGCGGTCGAACCGGAGCGTTGGGACAGACATGAGTGGTGACGATAACGTCCCCAGGCAATCGGTCTCCGGCGTCCGCCATCTCGATTAGCCTGCAGGCGGCAGCCAGCGCGGCTAGGGCACCGTCGCCGTCCGAGACATGGCCGATCATCGCCGGCCGGGCACCGGAGCCGCCCAGGCGTCCGATTATGCCGAGAGTAGGAGCTTGGCCGCCGGCCGTGCGGCCGCTCTGTCCCGATATCCGTACCGTCACGTGATCGGTGCCGCCCCCGTTGCCCAGTAGCCGTTGGACGGTCACGTCCGCCGGGCCGGCGGCCTCCAGAAGGCTCTTTACCCTTTCTCCGCCGGCATCAGGGCGATCTAGAACATCGAGGAGTTCGAGGACCTGACGCAAGATCATGGTCGTACCCCGAGAGTTGGCCGCCGCAATTTCGGTTCGATCGGTCGAGCTCCCTCAATCATGCCCCCACCTCGGCGGCCAATCTTGCCGCGAATGATCGGGCGAGCACCACTGGTCCGGCGAAAACTTCCCTTGCCGCGTCACGCATTCGTAGGTTGTAGCCGAAGCAATCGAGGAAGCAGACTGAGGCGCCTGCGTCATTAGCCTGGCGGGCAGCAGTCGCGACAGAGCCAACTGGGTCAGCGCCATAGGGGTCGGCGTTGCTTACGAAAGCGTTATCCACGCCGAGTGACGACCACTTTCGTCGGGCCTGCTCGACCTGGCTGACCAATGGCGTGATCGACCCTACCCTGCCTCCCGCGGCAAGCGCCGTGACCACTGCATAGAGTGCCGCCTGGGGGGCGAGCAGCGGACGCTGGTGGCGGAAACTGGGGAACTCTCCGGTACACATCAGCAGCGTTACGTCGGCGCCGGCGTCCTCCAGAGCGTCGATTTGCGCTTGCAGCCTCGGTAGCAGGTGGCGCTTGGCAATCTCTACAGAACTTCCGTCCTGTAGCAGCGTCACTAAGCGGTAATCGTCATCACCGGGCTTCATAGCTGCAATATCGTCCGGGCCAACCTCATCGAGAGCGCCTCGCTCCAGCACCTGGACGTTGCCGAGCACAGCCCGTACGTCCGTTGCCAAACCGTCGCGACGTGGCGCTTGCCCGATCGTCAGCAAGCCAATCGTGGGAATCTTCATTATCTGTCTCCATAAAGCGAGCCGAGTCCCACGAAGCGCTCGGTGAGGATGACGGCGACAACGGTAATCACGACGCTCACCGTGGATGCGGCGGCCGCGGTGGGATCGAATGAGAACCTCAGGTAGTCGAACAGTTGCACCGGCAGGGTCGTTGTCCCGATGCCCGATAGGAGCAGCGAGAGCGGAAACTGGTCGAAACTCGTGATGAACGACAACACCGCGCCCGAAACCACGCCGCCTTTTATCAGCGGCAGCGTGACTCGCCGGAAGGTGGTGAAGGGCCCGGCTCCGAGGCTCCGTGACGCCTCCTCGATCGAAGTATCGAACCGCACCAGCACCGAAGTAACGGAGATGAATACGAAGGGCGTACACACGAGGACATGGCCGACGATTAGCGCTACCCCGCCGCTCGTACCTACTCCGATTGCATAGAAGTAGATGAGGAGTGCGATTCCGGTGAGGATCGACGGGAATGCCAGCGGCGATATGAACGCCAGTCGGAGGAAGTCGCGCAGCCGGCGCGCGTGCCGGACGACGAAGAGGCTCGCAAGTGTGCCGAGGACCGTCGCCACGAATGTGACCGACAGGGCCAATCGCAGTGAAAAGCCCAAGGCCCGCATGAACGGGCCGCTTGCGAAGAAGTTTTCGAACCAGCGCAGCGAGAACCCTTGAGGTGGAAAGGTGAGGTATTCACCTGCGTTGAATGCCGCGAGCACCACGATCACGATCGGGGCGAGCAGGAAGGTGAACATCAGTATCACGTACGTCGGGAGAATGAAGCGAGTCCTTGCGTTCATTAAGCGACGCCCTTCATCGCACGCGCCATTATTCGATTGAAGATAGCTATAGCTCCGACCGTGACCGCGAACAGAACCATTGCCAAGGCGCTACCTAGTGGCCAGTTGAACAGGTCCATGACGGCCTGCACGATCAGCAGCGGGGCGGTCAAAACGTTGTAGCCGCCAAGCAACGACGGAATCACGTAGGCGCTTACCGCAAGGACGAACACTAGCACCGTTCCGGCAGCGACTCCGGGCAAACTGAGCGGCCAGACGATTCGCCAAAAGGTTGTCCAGGCCGATGCTCCCAGGCTGCGCGAAGCCTTTTCCAGCTCCGGATCCACGTTCGCGAGTGCGTTCATGAGCGAAATCACCATGAACGGCATGTAGACATGGATGAGACCGATCCACACGCCCGTCTGGTTGTACATAAGTCTTTGCGAACCGATGCCGATCCAGGAAAGAAACTGATTCACCAGTCCTGTATCGGCAAGCAGGATCATCCAGCCGTAACTCCGTACGACGACGCCAACGAGCAGCGGCGCCAGGACGAGCGCCAGCAGGGCTCCCTTGCGGCGTGCCGGCGAACGCGCCATAAAATAGGCGACCGGGTAGCTGAGCAGCAAGGTTGCGGCAGCTGTTACGATCGCGAACCAGAACGTGAGCCCGATAATCTCCCAGTTAAAGCCGTCCGTCATCACGTTGACATAGTTATCGAGAGTCGCTACGTGATAGTACGGTTCGTCATAGGCCCGCGTCAGGAAGCTTATGTAGAGCATATTGGCGTAGGGCAGGACGAAAAAGAAAAACAGCACGACCAAGCCGGGCAGCAAGAGGAGCCAGGAGCGCCTGTCCTTGGTACGCTTAGAATCGCGCGGCGACTGAACGGGAGCCGAGGCGGCGGTATTCATGCCGCCAATGCCGGAGAATCGTCACGCTTAACGCCCACCACCCAGGTCTTGCCGGCGGTGAAGTGTAATTCGACGAGCGAGCCCGGCCGGAACTCCTGACCGGCAACCGACTGAACACGAAGCGACAATCCTTCCGGGCCCTCGACCTGGTAATCCACCATGCTGCCCAGGTACGCCAGTTCCCGCACATGACCAGTGAGCAGGGTCGCTTCGCCATCGCGCCGAAGTGCGGGGGTCCCGCTGCCCTCTGTCACGGTGAAGACCTCGGGCCGGACGCACACGAGAACATCGTCACCCGAAGACCATTCGGGTACCCCCAAAGAGGCTATCTCGCCCCATTTAGTAATGACCGTTACAGCCCCATCATGATTCGCCGTCACTTTACCCGGAAGCAGATTGGCCAGTCCGATGAAATCGGCCACGCGCGCCGAGGTGGGGCGTTCGTAGATGGCCTTTGGAACGTCAAGCTGATGGAGTTCCCCGTCCATCATGACCGCGATGCGGTCCGCCAGCACCAGCGCCTCAGACTGGTCGTGGGTTACGTATATGGTCGTGATTCCGAACTCGCGCTGCAGTTCGCGGATGTAGAACCGCATCTCCTCGCGCAACTTGGCGTCGAGGTTGGCGAGGGGCTCGTCGAGAAGTAGCACGGACGGGTTGGTCACCAGAGCGCGAGCAAGCGCGGTGCGCTGCTGCTGTCCTCCAGAAATCTGGCGGGTATAGCGGTCGCCCAGGCCTTGGAGCTGGACCTTAGATAGCATCGCTTCCACTCGCTTGGTAACCTCAGCACGTTCCACTCTGCGCATCTGGAGCCCGTAGGCGATGTTCTGTGCGACCGTCATGTGCGGGAATAGCGCATAGTTCTGAAAGACCATGCCTACGTTGCGCTGCTCCGGTGCGAGGTTGGTAACGTTCTGGTCTCCGAATCGGATCGTCCCCCCTGTGGGTTGTTCAAACCCGGCAACCATCCTCAGAGTTGTTGTCTTGCCGCACCCCGAGGGCCCC
>JBBDRD010000031.1:0-10407 GCA_040905665.1 Trueperaceae bacterium | reverse complement strand
AGGCGATTAGCTCGCCTTCCTGGAGGTCGAGGTGCATCCGGTCGACGGCAGTGACTGGGCCAAAGCGCTTGGTCACGTCTTCGATGTGGATGCTCGCCACTGCTACCTCAGTTCCCGCGAATTTCGCGGTTCCAGCGGTTGACCATGTCCTCGCGTGGTCCGGAATTGAGCCAGAGCCAATCCCACTGGTGGATTTGGTCAATCTCGGCTGCGGTAACCGGAATAAGATTCGCGAGCTCACCCTCGATCGATACTTCGACATTCGCCGGCGTGACGTAATAGTTCTCGGCCCAGACGCTTTGGGTATCGGCGTCAAGCATGTAGTTGATGAACGCGAAGGCAAGATCCTCGACATCGCTGCCGGCTGCCACATTCATGTTCTGTTCAAACATAAACAGACCTTCGGAGGGGATCACGAATTCGAGCGGCACGCCCTGAAGCTTCAGTCGAGCCACGGCGGCAGAGTCGAGAATTCCGATGTGGATCTCGCCCTGTACCAGCAGGTTCTCCATGTCGCCCGAGAAATCAGTCTGCTTAAACGGACGCAGGTCCTGGAGAAGGTCGAAACCAACGTCGTAGTTCATGGCGTCGCCTGTCTGGATTTGCGCCAACATCATGAGGAACATGGGTGCGGCAGAGTTGGCGATGTTATAGATTCCGATGTTCCCGCTGTACTCATCGTTCCAAAGATCCATCCAGGACCTGGGCGGAGTCTCGACCAGATCGGTACGGTAGGCGATGCCTAGGGGCTGCAGCAGACCAAGAACGCCGATATCATCCTCAAGTCGTAGCGCCGGGTGAATTTGGCTGAGGTTCGGCACTTTGTCCTCGGGGAGCGACACGAAGCGGTTCTCGAGGCGCCCAGCGCTGATCCAGGTTTCATTGGCGATCACCACGTCGTACGGTGGGTTACTCCGACCGGCTGCGCGAAGATTCGCCATCCAGTCGCGGGAGAGGCCCGTGGCGAGTTCGACCGTCGCCCCGGTTTCCTGCTCGAATGGCGGCAGGATTACGTCACGAAGGAATTCCTGCCACGTGCCGCCGTAGCTGGTAACCACTAGAGTCTGACCTGCGAACGGCTCGTCCTGAGCCAGGGCGGTGCCAACGAGACATGCCAGAAACATTGAGGCAACTAAGGCGAGTTTCTTGAAGATTGTGGGGCTCATGCGATCTCCCTTGAGTTTTAAATATGAGATGAGGTGGGCGGGCGGTTTCCGATACCTCCTTTTCGGCCCTGGGAACCCGGAGCGGGTCCAATCGGGTTATTGACCGACGGATGGATGCGCGCGACCGAAGCGAAGAGAAAGGGCCTCGGCGGCACTTTGGAGAGCGGGCAACATACTGAGGGCACGCTGGCGCTCGAAGCGGTATGCGGGTGCGCCGATAGATAATCCGGCCAATACCGTCCCACCAGAGCCGAGGATGGGCACGCCGATAGCGGCGGCGCCGGGTGTGAGCTGAGAGGAAGTGTAAGCGAAACCCGCGGCGTGAACGCCTTGCATCTCTTCCTCGATTCGCTTTCGCTCACCAGACTCATGCACCGTCTGCGAGAGGATTGACGACCGCTCGGTTTCGGCGAGAAATGCAAGGATTATCGAGTTCGAGGCACCTAAGTGAAGCGGACTGGCCGTGCCAACCTCGATGAGGAGCCTGACGTCCTGCCGGGTGTTGACGCGTGCGATGCAGAGCGCATGAAAGCCGTCCTGCACCATTATGAACGCGGTCTCTCTGGTCTTCTCGACCAGCGCCTCCAAAATAGGCGCGGCGGAGGCAGCGAGTGCGTCGAAGTCCCGAGAGCGCCGTGCCAGGGCCCAAAGCCGAAAACCGAGATGATAATTCGAATCACCCTGATCCTGGTCAACAAACTGCATCAACTTGAGCGTTCCAAGTAGCCGGTGAATGGTGCTCTTTGGCATTTCGAGGTGGTTCGCAAGATCCTGCAGCGCCCAGTGAGAGCGTTGCTCGAACGCACATAGAACCTGAAGCACCTTCTCCGCGGCGCTGGATGCGGAGGCGCTATTTCGACCGCTCATGATCCTCTTGGCCTTCCTGGCCGTTCCGCCAGACGGAACTGTAATTCCATTCATGTGCTCGCAGCATAATGCTCCTTTCGAGGCACGTCAACTCATCCTCCCCGGTACGATTTATTCCCGACACGCTCGCTCGTTCGGACTCAGGTTGCCGAAGGCTTCTCAAAGTATGTCGGGATTTCGTGGAGATGGCCAAGATTGGAACTGTATTTGGGTTACGAGTCTCGACTAGCCAGGCCTGTTATCGCTCCTCGAACGAGCGGCGCGCCTGCTCCAATACTTTTGGATCGGACAGCACGTCGGCTGCGACTGATGCCAAGATGCGCGCTCCATCGAGGACAGCACAATCACCTCGTGCGCCGCGCGCGGCCTCGCGGAAGGCCTCGGTGTGCGGTAACGCCTCGTCGTCGATCGCAAGCATGGCGTGAAGTGCCGGAACTCGTTGCGACACGTTTCCCATGTCAGTGGACCCGCCCGCATCCTGCACACTCCAGGGAGTGAGGGTACGTCCAAGCCTGCCTGAATGGACCTCGAAGCAAGAAGAGAGGGCAGGGTTGGTACGCAGTTCTTGGTAGGCCGGCGACACGTCGGCCACATCGACCTCGGCGCCGGTCATAAGCGCCGCGCCGTTCAGTACGTTTTGCAAGCGCGGCACCAGAGTGTCGAACAAATAGCGACCGTCGGCGGCTCGCCCTACTAGCAGCATCTGCGCGCGGTCCGGAATGATGTTTGCGGCGTCCCCTCCGTGCGTGACGATGCCGTGGATTCGCACGTCCGAACGCACTTGCTGGCGTAAGGCATCGACACCGGCAAATGCCAACCGAACGGAGTCCAGCGCGTTTATGCCAAGGTGCGGAGCGAGAGCAGCGTGAGCCGGCTTTCCGCGAAATGTTACCGACCACTTTACGTTCGCCAGCATGGCGATCCCCGTCTGGTTCAAGTGATACGGATGGATCATCATCGCTGCGTCCACATCATCGAAAACGCCATGTTGGAGGAGGATCGCCTTACCGCCACCGCCCTCCTCAGCCGGTGTTCCGATAACTTTCAGACTACCGGGCAGCTGAGGCATCGATGGCGCGAGTCCCAGAGCTGCCCCCAGCGCTGCGGTGGCAATGATGTTGTGTCCACAAGCGTGACCTATTCCCTCGAGAGCATCGTACTCCGCCAAAACGGCAACCGTAGGTCCGGGCCGCCCGCCGGGCATCTCGGCTACAAAAGCGGTAGGCAGATCCCCTACTCCCCGCTGCACCGAAAAACCTTCCGATTCGAGCACGTCCGCTAGCCAGGCGCTCGCTTGAACTTCTTTGAACTTGATCTCGGGATTCGCGTGTATTCGGTGACTAAGTTCGAGGAGGCGGTCTTTATTGCGGCTTACGGCAGCGTCGATGGCATCAGCGTAATCACTCATGGGGAACTATCTTACCCGGAGCACGGAGACGCCGAGCAGCCAACGCTTGCATGGTACCGGGAGGTGCTCAAGGCGAACTGGGAAAGCCCTAACCAGGTGAAGGGAGGTCGCTCACCCTGAGGATGATTACTGCACTGCATCAGAACTATGGGATCCCTGCCGAAAGTTTGCTTAAGCAGAGGCAGCAGATGGGCTCATAAACACGACACAGCGCAGCCGCCAGGTTCGTTTGCCGGAACGTGAGGGTCACCGACTCTCTGCTCTGGCTACCGCTTGGTCCCCATAGTTGCTGGCTATACGGGGAATAACGCCCTTAATAACCGCACATTGTGCGACGATAAATACCCTCGAATCGGTGCAGGTCTGTATAATCACCGCAGGAGGAGCGAAAATTAGGAGTTTCATACACCAGCGGCCCGATTGGCCTGAATTGACCTGGGACGACGCCGCGCTCGCTGCCCCCCTTGCGGAGGTTCGTTACCAGCAGGGCCTGCTGCTGGGAAGGATGGAGGGCCTCGGTTTTGAGCTGCGCACCGAGGCAAGCCTAACGGCGCTGACCGACGAGGTGGTTACCTCTTCCGCGATCGAGGGTGAGAAGCTCGACCGCGACGAGGTGCGATCTTCCATCGCGAGCAGATTGGGCCTCGACGCTTCCGGCCTCTTGCGAAGCAGCCGCGACGTGGATGGGGTAGTAGATATGATGATCGACGCTACCCGGCGTTCCGAGGCGCCCTTGACGCGCGAGCGCCTGTTCGCCTGGCACGCCGCACTATTCCCGACGGGCCGCACTGGGCTGCGGAGGATTATGGTCGGGGCCTGGCGTACACCCGACGCGGGCCCTATGCAGGTCTTGTCGGGACCGATAGGTAGTGAGCGGGTTCATTTCGAGGCGCCCGCCGCTGAGCGCCTGGAACTGGAGATGACGCGCTTCCTGGACTGGTTCAACGAACCAGCAACTATGGATCCGGTGCTCAAGGCGGGCGTCGCCCACTTCTGGTTCGTTACCATCCACCCCTTCGAGGACGGCAACGGCCGGATAGCACGCGCGATTGCCGACTTGGCGCTCACCCGCGCTGACGGCACGAAAGAGCGTTTCTACAGCATGTCGGCGCAGATCGAGCTCGAGCGCAAGGAGTACTACCTGGCACTTGAATCCGCTCAGCGCGCTGGCATGGACATTACCGCCTGGCTCCGCTGGTTCCTCGACTGCTTGCATCGCGCCTTGCTGGGTGCCGAGAATGCGCTAGCAATTGTGTTGAGCAAGGCAAGGCTGTGGGAGCGGATCAACCGCCGGCCGGTGAACGAGCGGCAACGTCGCGTGGTCAACCGCCTGGTCGACGGCTTTGAGGGCAAGCTGACGAGCTCGAAATACGCCAAGCTGGCGAAATGCTCGACCGACACGTCGTTGCGTGACATCAAGGAGCTGCTCGAGCGCGGTGTCCTCGTGCAGAACCCGGGGGGTGGGCGCAGCACCAGCTACCGCCTGGCGGAGCCGGACGAGGTGCGGTAGGCGCTGGCATAATGAACTACGACGCCTCAAGCCGAGGCGGGTGTGGGGGGGGTAGTTGCCTGGGTCAACGCGATTGCGCTCCCGCTCGCCGCCAAGCGATGGTGGATGCGACGGAGTCCTGAGCACGTCGGCGCGCGTTTCTGCCTGCTGTTGTCCTACGTTGTTCAGGCTGCGTTGCGTCGAGCAGTCCGCGAGGTCCACCGGGTCGCTGTCTGTGCCGTCTTCCGTCTGAGCGTGGCGAAAGAACAGTGTCAGGCGACCGCGGCGCAAGTCTCGAAGCACCGAATCATCGAGGCCGCTCCGAACCCCCTCGGCGCCATCTAGAGCCACGCCTGGACTCCTGCTGCTGTGAGGGCGCTGAGGATTACGACCAGCCAGGCGGGCCACTTCCAAAAGGCCAGGAGCACGAAGGCGGCAAGGGCGATCGCGAGATCGGAGGCGGTGAAGATGGCGCTCGTCCACACGGGGTCGTAGAGAGCGGCCAGGAGGATGCCGACGACTGCCGCGTTGATGCCCCTGAGCGCGGCCTGCACTGGCGACATTGCCCTGAGCCGCTCCCAGAACGGCAGTACCCCGATGAGCAGCAGGAACGACGGCACGAAGATGGACACCAGGGCGATCAGCGCCGTGGACACGCCGGCCAGACCCGATTGCATCACCGCCCCCAGGTAAGCGGAAAAGGTAAAGAGTGGTCCCGGAACCGCCTGGGCCGCGCCGTAACCAGCGATGAACGTCTCGTTGTCTATCCAGCCCGGTGGTACCACCTCCGCCTGAAGCAGCGGCAGCACCACGTGACCACCCCCGAACACCAGCGAGCCGGCCCGGTAGAAGGAATCCGCAACCGCCACCCCGAAGCTCCCCGTTGCTTCACGGATGAACGGCAGGCCCACCAGCAGGGCGAAGAAGAGCGTCAGCAGGACTGCACCCAAGCGACGCCTGATCCGGTAGTCGCCCTCTTTCTTGGGGATGAGTGGCGCGTCGCCCAGCAAACCCCAGCCGACCAGACCACCCAGCACAATGACCAGCACCTGACCGAGGTTCGTGGCCCAGGCAAGCGTGACAATGGCAGCGGCAATGGCGATAGTGACGCGCAACCTGTCCGGCGTCAGCTTGGTGGCCATTCCCCAGACTGCGTGAGCGACCACAGCGACGGCAACGATCTTGAGACCCTGGAGCCAGCCCGCTTCGCTCACATCTCCAATGCTCGTCACGCCAAAAGCGAAGGCGATGAGCGCCAGGGCCGACGGCAGCGTGAAACCCAACCAGGCAGCAAACCCTCCTGGTATTCCGGCACGGCTGATCCCCAGTCCGATACCTACCTGGGAACTGGCCGGACCAGGAAGGAACTGGCAGAGAGCGACCAGATCGGCATAACTCTCCTCGTCCATCCACTTCCGCCGCTCGATCAACTCGTCGTGGAAGTAGCCCAAGTGCGCCACGGGCCCCCCGAACGAGGTGAGACCGAGCTTGGTGAAGACAGCCAGCACTTCGAAGAAGCTTCCACGAGGTTCACTGGCAGACATTACGGTGGAGTCAACGTCACTCACGGTCGTCCGTTACTCTTCGCTCGGCCAATATCAATTCCGCTCCCTGCAGGTTTTCGCTGCAACTTAGACCTCGTGTCACCGGCTTCAATCCTCTCGTGCGAGGGCGCTGGACGGCTCCGGCTCGGCCTCCAGCACTTCCTCAGTGAGCTCCCGGATCTTCTTCTTCGCCTCAACCAAAGCCTCACGACCAGCACCCGTGGCGCTGTAATACTTACGGCGCTTACCCTCCACAACCCGCTCCTCTACGACAAGCAACCCTTCCCCCTCGAGGGCATGGAGGATCGGGTAGAGGGTGCCGGGAGACAAGTCGTAACCATGCTCGTGCAACTCCTCGATCATCCAGGCGCCATACACCGGATGCTCGGCGGCGTGGTGAAGGATATGGACCTTGATGAACCCCAGAAAGAAGTCTCGAACCACGATATCGCCTCCCGATATTAGAATGTAGCACCCTGAGCGGCAAGATGCTATTGACGTAGAGTTTCCCGGCGTGTACATTACTTGTACACATCGTAGCGCGCTGTCAAACAGGAGGAGTGCAGTCAAGCCATGAGGGAAGTCAACGTAAGAGATCTTCGGCAGCACCTTGCCAAGATGCTTACGCGAGCCGAGCAAGGCGAGGATATAGTCGTCGTCCGTAACGGCGAAGCTATCGTGAAGCTCGTGTCCGCCAAGCCTCGCAAGCTTTTCGATCCAGAGGAGCTCACGCAGAGGCGGGAGCGCTTGGATGTCGCTCTGGATGAGAACCCGGTCCTTCGGGCCCGGCAACTGGAACGCTACTGAGGTACTTCGACACCAGCGTCGTCGTTAGCCTTTATGTGAGCGAACCTCGTAGCTCGAGGGCTACAGCCGAAGTGGCCAAGGACCCGGCCGATATCGTGGTGAGTCCCTGGGTGACGTTAGAGATCAAGAGTGCCGTGGCGCTTAGCGTGCGGCAAGACAAGCTCAGCCGGCAAGCTGCCCAGCAGGTTCTAGACGACTATGAACTGGATCGCGCTCAGGGAAAGTACATCGAGATCGGCATCATAGCGGATCATTTCCTCTTGGGACAGCGAGCGCTGACTTTTGACAACGGGCTCCGAGCTGGGGACGCCCTGCATCTCGGCATCGTCCAGTTTGAGGGTTTGACCTTGGTGAGCGCCGATGAGACACAGTGCCGCGTGGCTAACCTCATGGGCGTTTCCACCGTCCATATCCCTTGATCGCCCGCCGGCGATGGTAACTGACCAGAGCAGGGGCGCACAGCGTGGCCAGCGCCTCAACTGTCTACCTCGGCGGGTAGCATGAACCAGAAGCGACTCCCCTTCCCGACGTCGCTGCTCACTCCGACACGCCCCCCCCTGCCGCTCGACGTAGTGCTTGGCGATGGTCAAACCACACCCTCTCGCCCGCATCAAGGACGGCCTCAAGGTTATTAGGGCAGGGCATGCCCATCAGCGAGGTGTTGAAGGATGCTTCTCCCCAACGACCTGAGAAGTCCCCGACTTCAGCCGTGGGGTAAGTCACCTATTCGTAATGGCTCCACAGTCGCAGAACCTTCACGACCCTCGCTTCGTCCAACACCTGATACACCAAGCGGTGTTGGATGTTGATTCGTCGCGAGTACGCTCCCGCAAGATCGCCGATCAGCTTCTGAAAGGGAGGCGGCTTCTCGTAGGGATCGTGAGCAAGGAGTTGCAGAAGTTCTTCGGCCCTCGGCCTAAGCCCGGAAGAGCCAGGATCTTCGGTCAGCTCACTCACGGAGGTCTTCGAATTTATACGAACTTTACAGAGAGCACTTACGATGCCTCATAGATGGAAGAGGCAGTGACTCAATCAGAAATAGCGAAGGTCGAGCGAGAAGGTATCAGATAATGCTGAAGGCTTTTTAATGGGGCATTCTTGTCGCGTTGGCCGCGACAGCAGATGCAGAAACGACTGAGCCCTCGGACTGCAGAAACGATCGATCCCTCGGCATGGACCGCCGAGTTCACCGGCTGACGCTGCGAAAAGACCGATACGATCGATCTTTTCGCAGCTCACCGAGTTCTATGAAACTACGTTGGAGCTCTCAGTGGCGATAGTCGTGGCCATGCCCGTAAGCCGATTCGATGGACTCGGGCATGAGGCCATGTTCCGCTGGCAGATGAAGGGTAGCGAGTACCTCACCCGTGTGGATGTCTACCACCATCAGGCTGCCTTCGTTGAACTCGTCGAGGTTCAACAGGTTGTTCTGAACCACCATCACCTCGCGTCCAGAAGCTGTGGTGAAGAACACCAGGTGGTGCGCACCCGCTGCGGCAGGGAGCGTCCGCTTCAGCGTCAGCTCAGGGAGATTCTCGAGCCCGTAGACGTGGACGACGCCGGGACTGGCGAAGCTGACGTAGAGCTCCGCTTCATCTTGTCGACCGGTGTGGATGTACAACTTGAGCGGCCAAGCCACGCCGAAGTCATCGCCCTCGATGGCCTTTTGGAACTCGCCGTAACTCTGCGCGTTCTCGTCGTAAGCGGCGACCCAGATGTCACCACCGAGCATCGCCGTCGTGAGTGCATAGGGAGGCAGCCCATCGCGGAGCATCAGCACCTCGACCGGCGCGGTGGTTTCGTCATAGCTCGCGCCGACGAGGTGAGTTGCGATCGCCTCATCCGTCTCGAAGTCGATAGTGGTGACGGTGTTTCCGACGCCCGTGGTCAAGTCCGGATGAATCGTGGATGTCACCATGAGCAGTCCGAGATCCTCATTGGCGGAAATGCCGTGTGGGTACATGATGAAAGGCTGTCCAGAGGCGGGATCCTCCGGGATGGATGCGGCAATGGAAGTAATGAGCTCATTGGACCGCGCATCGAATACCCCGACGGAGCCACCCTGGTCGCCACCCAGGCCACCCAGGAAGGTCATGTAGAAGCGGCTGCCGTCTCGCGTGAAGTAGAGATCTTCGCCCACGATGTTGTCGCCGGTGTCGATAGGCTCGACGGAAGTAATGGTTGGCGTGCCGCCACGGTCGTACTCGAGGAGGATTTCGTAGAGGTGCGCGCCGCCCAAAGCGGTGTTGTAGACCCTGCTTTGGTCATGGTTGAAGTAGAGGTGGTGCGGAAGGACGCCGACGCCCATCTCCACGTTCTGCACGATTTCGCCGAAGCGCTCCGACTCGGGATCGAGGTCGATGAGAGCCAACCCGTCCGGCCCATTTCCCATATTGCGGTAGTCGACGAAAATGAGGCCCGGCCTCTCCGCATTTGCTCCGGCCTCAGATGATTGAGCCGAAGCGAGATGAACCAAGCACAATGCCGCGAGCAGCATCAGGACGTGCCGAAGGTGCGGGATTCGTAACAAGCGCTTTGTTGCCATGGATGCTCCTTTGTGATGTCGGTTCTTTGGTTGGTGGCACTCGTTCTTTGGAAGGTGCCGTTCTGCGCCCTCCGTGGGAGGGAAGCCCAGCCTTGCTCAACGCATCGGTCCTCCGTTCATCGGTCCTCGTCTATCGGTCCTCCGTCTATCAGACCTCCTTCGCCGGCCCTCCGTTCATCGGTCCTCCATCGCCCGTCCTCCGTTCATCGTTGGCACCGGGTCGTTGCGGGAACGCCATGCGTCGGGCTCGCTCGGTTACGAACGCGGCGGACCGAGCAGGCTCGCGATCCGGGTGGCGGCTCTCGACGCGCCGTCGCCCGGCACCGACCTGTATGCGACGGGACTATCCAGGATCCCTTCGAGGGCGGCGGCGAGCGTCTCTGGATCCGTTGCGGCGTAGTCCAGCGGTGGGTGGGCGCCGTACCGATTAAGCCTGGCGGTCACGTGATGGATCTGCTCCCAGTGGTTGCGGAGCGGGAAGTACACGAATGGTCGCCGGGAGGCCACCAGCTCCATCGTGGTGCTTAGGCCGCCCTGCACCACGGCGGCATCGGCGCAGGCGAGGTGCTCGAACAGGTTGT
>JBBDRD010000030.1:5006-26437 GCA_040905665.1 Trueperaceae bacterium | reverse complement strand
AACCGACGACCTCTCGCTTGCAAAGCGAATGCTCTCCCAGCTGAGCTAAGGCCCCGCGATGCACGCGCTCCCTGCAAGAGAGCACCCGGTAGGATATGCCTCCACGGGCAGAAGTGTCAAGCGCTGATGTTGCGTCGGGAAGCGCTCCTCGGCGCCTCAGCCCTGCTTTTAGCCCCGTTCGTCATCCGCCGGGCGAGCGAAGATCATCCGCCCCATGTTGGTCTGCAGGCTACTCGTGACCACCGCATCGACCGTTCGCCCAACCAGGTCGGAGGAGTCTTCCACCACTACCATCGTGCCGTCCTCGAGATAGGCCAGGCCCTGCCCGGCCTCCCGGCCTTCGCGCACGATCGCCAGCGAGAGCCGTTCGCCGGGAAGGAACGTCGCTTTCACCGCGTTGGCGAGCTGGTTGACGTTCAACACCCTGATTCCTTGCAGCGCCGCGACTCGATCGAGGTTGTAGTCGGTGGTTATCAGATCGGCGCCGCGTTCCAGGCAAACAGCCAGTAACTTTTCGTCTACCGCTTCGATGTCGGCCGGGTCGTCGGAGATCACCTGGGTTGGCACTACCTTCTGTTGGGCCAATCGGTCGAGCATCTCCAAACCCCGCCGGCCCTTGCGACGCCGCAGCGGGTCTCCTGAGTCAGCTATTCGCTGCAACTCGAGCAGCACGAAACGCGGGATGACGATAGGACTGTCCAGAAAGTTCGCTTCCAGGACCTCGAGGATCCGGCCATCGATAATGGCTGAAGTATCGATCACCTTCTCGCCACTCGTCGTCCTCGCACTGGTCGTGGCTTCGATCGGTGCCCGCAGCGTGCCGAACAGGCGCCGGTTAGCCACGAAGAATGAGCTGGAAGCCGACACCAGTACGACTGCGATGAGGAGTGACCAGTACCAGGTGAACCCGGGCACTGGCGCGAGTACGTTGTTCACGAGGACGGTGATGAGCAGGGCGACCGTTGCTCCGGTTCCGGCCGCCAGAACCGCTTCGGGCGGGATCTCATTCAGCTTGGTCGTCGTCCGGTTCCAGAGGCGAGCCCAGTAGCGCGCGACCGGTGCGCTCACCAGATAGCCGAGCAAGAGGCCAACCAGCGTGAGATATAGGAGATTGTTGGGTCCCGTGAGGATCTCGCGCCGTAGCAGGAGGTCGGCAGCGGCGAGGCCCAGCGCTGCGCCACCGAGCGCCATTACCGCACGAGCGAGCAGGTACGGTCCGGAATCTGCCTTCACCTTGTGCCCCAGACACGTTCAACGGCCTGATGCACCGAACGAATACCGTGGGCCTCGCGGCTATTGCCGGCCGGTTCGATGACGTTCCCGAACCCGGACCTCACCGCTTCGCTGCGGCGCCGTTCCTGTTGAGTAACGGCTCGAACCTCGCCGGCCAAACCGACTTCGCCCAGAACCGCGGTTTCGTCCGGCAATACCTGATTGGTTACGGCCGAATAGACGGCCAGGGCTACGGCGAGGTCGGTCCCGGGATCGGTGAGCCGGAGACCGCCGGCGACGTTGACGAAGATGTCGAGGCCGGTGAGCGGTAGCTCCAGGCGCCGTTCCAACACCGCCAGGACCACGTCGACTCGGCGACTGTCGAGCCCCTGGACCACGCGTCGAGGAGAGGCGTATGGGGACTTCGCGGCCAGGGCCTGAACTTCGAGTAGCAGCGGTCGTTGGCCCTCGAGGGTAGCCGCCACAACCGAGCCTGGCACACCGAGCGGGCGCTCCGACAGGAATGCTTCGGAGGGGTTGGGCACCGTCCGCATGCCCTCACCCGTCATCTCGAATACTCCCATCTCGCCGGCCGGGCCGAAACGGTTCTTGATGGCCCGGAGCACTCGGTAGCCCGCCGCCGATTCGAGGGAGAGGGTAGCGTCGACCATGTGCTCGACTACCTTGGGTCCGGCGATCGACCCCTGTTTGGTCACGTGGCCGATCAGAACCAGAGTGGAGCCGGTTTCCTTGGCCGCGGCCACGAGCAGCGCGGTGGAGTCGCGGACCTGTGTGAGCGTGCCGGGTGTGGCGGCGTCTTCGGCGGTGAGGGTCTGGATCGAGTCGACGATAGTGAGCTGGGGTGGTTCGGAGCGTAAGTAGGCAGCGAGAGCGCGGGCATCGGTTTCACGCGTGAGCTGCAACCCTCCGGCCAGGCCCAGCCGGTCGGCTCGCAGTCGCACCTGGGCCGCCGACTCCTCGCCCGCTACATAAAGAGACGTTCGCTGATTCTCGGCGGCGAGGTGAGCGAGTTGCAGCAGCAGCGTCGACTTGCCGATGCCGGGTTCGCCGGCGAGGAGGAGCACCGATCCGCTTACCCAACCGCCGCCCAGCACTCGGTCGACCTCGTCATTCCCCGAGGAGTGCCGGTAGAGTTCGGCCTCGCTTACCTCCTCGAGGGGCTGAACCAGCGCCACCCTGCCACGGCGTGATTCGGCCCTTTGATTGGAGGATTCCTGGGGCCGAGGTTGCATCGAAGCCCAGGAACCGCAGCGAGGGCAACGACCCAGCGACACCGGCGATGAGGTGCCACAGTCCGAGCAGAGGTAGTCGACGCTACTCTTTGGCACGGTGTGTAACGGGGGCTAGGGGTGACTGCATTCGCGACATCATAACTCGTTCGCCCGCGGGGCCTAGACGGTGGACGGCCATCGTCGCGGGTGTGCCTGTCCCGTACTGGCGACCCCCGGCGGGCCAGGATCGGGCCACCGTCACAGCGTGAAGAAAACGGTAGAGCGAGTGCGAGGAGCCCGGATACTCGTATAGCGGCGACGCTAGAAGCGGCGCTGGCAACAGACCGCTATAGTGTAGGTCACATCACCGTCAGAGATGGCTACGGCTCATCCACGTGCAAACTACTGGGATGTCCACCTCTCTCAGAGGACCGGCAGTACCATGCACGACGATGCCCTGATCCCCTGGCCCGTGGTGCCCTGGGACCTCGCTTAGTGAAGGGTCCGACCGAGGAAGAGGTAGGAACCAGTGAAGGGTGACTTGACATCTCTATTGCACTTCCGGTTGCTGGGCATGTTCCGGCTGGAGGCTAACGGCGCTTCCGTGGCGGGCCTGGAGTCGCCGCGCGTTCAATCGCTCCTCGCCTACCTCCTGCTCCACCGCCAGGCGCCACTCAGCCGCCAACGAATTGCTTTCGAATTCTGGCCCGACTCGGGCGAGGAGCAGGCGCGGACCAACCTGCGGCAGTTGTTGCACTATCTGCGACGGGACCTTCCTGGATCGCAGGCGCTCCTCGACGTGACCCCCAGGACTCTCAGATGGCATCCCGAAGCGCCGCTGTCGCTCGATGTGGCGCTCTTCGAAGCTGCGCTCAGCCGAGCGGAACAAACGGACGACGCGGACGACCGGCGCCGCTACCTGACCGAGGCGATCGCCCACTACGGGGGCGAGTTGCTGCCCGGCAGGTTCGAAGAGTGGCTGCTGCCCATACGTGAGCGCCTACTTCAAAGCTATCTGGATGCGTTGGAGCAACTGGCCGAACTGTGCGAAACGGCGGGGGACCACGCGGCCGCGATTCGTCACGCTCGGCGGCTTCTGCGGAACGACCTGCTCAATGAGAACGCCTATTGCCGCCTTATCGGACTCTATGCCCGGGCAGGTGACCGGGGCAGGGCGTTGCACGTCTACCACAGCTGTGTAGGGGCATTACGGCGCGAGTTGGGTGTTGAACCAGGACCGGCCGTCACTGAGGCATATCGAGCACTGCTGTCGGCCACGGCCGGCTCTCCCCCCATAACAACGACTTCTGGGGCACAGAGGGAGAGGTTGATCGGGCGGCGAACTGCCTGGACGCAGCTTATGGAGAGCTGGCTCGCTGCCGTCGGCGGATCCCGCTTCGTCTGGCTCACTGGCGAGGCGGGAATCGGTAAGAGCCACCTGAGCGAAGCGTTTCAACGGTGGTGCAGGGAGCAGGGAAACCCCGTCTCCGCTGCTCGCTGCTTTGGCCCTGGTGCCGAGTTGGCCTATGCCCCGCTCATCGAGTGGTTGCGCAGCGAGCCACTCCAGGGCGTTCTGGAGGGGCTTGACGGCAACAAGTTGAGTGAAGTCGCGCGTCTCCTTCCAGAGTTGCTCACGGCCCGTTCCGACATCCCCTACCCCGAGCCGCTCACCGAGGGCTGGCAGCGAACGCGCCTCTTCGAACGGTTGAGCGAGGTCTTCACCCAGACCAGGGGACCACGAGTATTCGTGCTGGACGATGGCCAGTGGTGCGACGGCGAGACTATCGCCTGGCTTGGTCACCTTGCCAGGCACGGGCTGAACGCACGTCAGCTGGTGCTCGTTGCCCTGCGGTCCGACGAGCTGGCCCAGGATCACCCGCTGACCTCACTCCTGCTCGGGCTTCGGAGTCGCTCTCTGGTGACCGAGATCGAGCTGGGTCCGCTCTCAGAAACTGAATCGGCGGAGTTGACCAAGCAGCTCACGGGAAGGGAGGCCGGGCTGAATGACGCAGCCCTGATCTATCGTGAGGGTGAAGGGAACCCGTTGTTCATCACCGAGTTGGCGCGGGCCGGCTCGCCTGCGTCGCCCGTACATCCGGACGACATCCTCGGTACCCTCCCGCCCCGCATGCAGGCGGTCCTGCAAGCGCGCCTGGCGCAACTTTCCCCAACCGGCCGGTTGGTGGCGGAGCTGGCTGCCTGCATCGGCCGTGATTTCAACGTCACTCTGCTCGCCGGAGCTGGCGAACTCGACGAAGATGACCTGATGCGCGGTCTCGACGAGCTGTGGCGGCGACGCATTGTGCGTGAGTTGGGTGGCGACGCCTACGACTTCAGCCACGACAAGTTGCGCGCTGCCGCCTACGCTGCGATGAGCGGCGCGAGACGTCGACTGATGCATGGACGGATCGCGTCGCTAGTGCAGTCCGCCGGCGCTGTCGCCCCGAAGAGCCCTGACGCGTTGATCGCCTTCCACTACGAACGCGCTGATTTGCCGGTACAGGCGGCGGTGCACTTCCAGCACGCGGCCACGGCGGCGCAGCGGCTCCTCGGCAACCAGGTAGCGATCTCCCTGCTCGACCGCGCGCTCAGGCTGGTGGCCACGCTTCCCGAGAGTGACGAGAGCGCAGAATTGGAACTCACATCGCGCGTCGCCTTGGGCGTATCGCTCGTAGCTCTACTCGGCTACGCCGCGCCCGAGGTGGTAGAGAACTACGAGCGGGCCCAGTACCTGGCGAAACGCCTGGGGAGGCAACCGGACGCTCCGATCCTGCGGGCATTGGCGATCACCCACGTGGTGCGAGGTGAGTTGGAGGAAGCCCGAGTCCTGGGCAAAGAGTTGCTCGATTCCGCAGGCCGGGCTGGCGACGCGGTCCTGCACGTCGAAGCCCGCTACGTTCTGGGTGTGACAATGTTCTGGCAGGGCGCATTGCTCCCGGCCCGAGCGCACCTCGAGGAGGCTCTCCTCCGCTACGAGCCGGTACTTCAACTCCGTCACCTCGCCCTCTACTCTCAGGATCCGCAGGTTGTATGCCTCAGTAGGCTGGCGTTCCTGCTGTACTGCCTGGGCTACCCCGAGGAGGCGCAATCGCGGAGCGAACAGGCCCTGCATCTGGCCGAGGAGCTCGGCCACCCCTTCAGCACCGCGTACGCTTCGATTTGGGCCGCTCTGCTGCACAGCCTTCGCCGCGATGCGGTTGGCTCGACAGTACACACCGATCGGGCAGTTGCGCTGTGTCGCGAGAATGGAATCGGACTGTGGTTGCAACTGGGCACAATCCTGCAGGGCTGGGCGCGTGGAGAAGCCGGCGATCTCCGGTCCGGCCAGCTGCTGATGCAGGACGGTATGGCCGAGCTCAGGGCCACAGGGGCGGAGTTCGTCCGCCCCTACTTTCTGACGCTGCTAGCCGAGCTGCACGGCAGGAGCGGCGAGGTCGAGCGGGGTATCGCGCTGCTGGCCGAGGCCCAAGCGGCCGTTGAGATGACGGGCGAGCGCTGGAGCGAGTCGGAGCTGAACCGAGTGAGGGGTCAGTTGCTCCGGGCGCTGCCGCAACCAGACCTCCCGGCAGCGGAGGCCGCTCTCGCTCGTGCGCTCGAGATCGCCTCCGCACAGCAAGCTCGCACTTTCGAGTTGCGAGCCCGGGCGGCCTTGGCGGGGCCTTCGTTGGGAGGCCTGAGTCCGCTAGAACGTTTCGAGAACGCCAGGCAAGGCAAGGTTGGGGTGGGCGAGCAGAGGCTGGGACCAGGCGACGCGAAGTGACTTTCTCGGGTCGCGGATTACCAACAATTCAAGGCTCGCATTACCGAGGAGGAGAGCATGGAGGAGACACCGAAAGGCAGGAGCACCCTGAAAGCTGTCCAATTGCCGGACGACCGGGAATTGGCGGCAGCCGAGCGAGCCGAGCGGCTCCAGGACGAGTTCGGGGGCGAGCTGTTGCGCCCGGCGGATTCCGGATATGAGGATGCCCGCAAACTTTGGAACGGCATGATCGACCGTCGCCCCGCCCTGATCGCGCGTTGTCGCTCGGCTGCCGATGTCGTTAGCGCGCTCGCGTTCGCGAGAGACCGGGAGATGCTGGTAGCCGTCAAAGGGGGCGGACACAACGTCGCGGGCAATGCGGTCTGCGATGGTGGCCTGGTCATCGACCTATCGCTGATGAAGAGGGTCACGGTAGACGCCGAAGCTCGTAGGGCACGCGTCGAGGCAGGTTGCCTACTCCAGGATATGGATAGGGAGACTCAGGCCCATGGATTGGCAACACCTGGCGGAATAGTCTCGACAACGGGTGTGGCTGGACTGACCCTGGGCGGCGGGTTCGGCTGGCTGAGCCGTAGCTATGGACTGTCGATAGACAACCTCGTATCCGCCGAGATCGTCACAGCAGACGGGCGGCAACTAGTCGTCAACGAGAGCGAGCACCCGGAACTCTTCTGGGCAATCAGGGGTGGCGGCGGCAACTTCGGCATAGTTACTTCGTTCGAGTTCAGGCTCCACCCCATTGGCACCGAGTTGCTCTCGGGACTGGTAGTTCGGCCGCTCGGGCAAGCGCGCGAGTTCATGCGGTTCTACCGGGAGTATGTTGCCGCTGCGCCGAATGAGTTGAGCGCCTGGCTGGTGATCCGCCGTGCCCCCGCGCTGCCGTTCCTGCCCGCCGAGGCGCATGGCGAGCTTGTCCTGATAACAGCATTCGCCTGTCTTGGGGAAGTCGCAGAAGCGGAGCGACTGGTAGCCCCCCTGCGTGAGCACGGCTTGCCCTACGGAGAGCAGGTGGGGCTCAATCCCTATACCGGCTGGCAGAGCGGCTTCGACGGGCTGAATGAAGCGGGCGCCAGAAACTATTGGAAGTCGCACTATCTCGAGGAACTGAGCGACGGCTTCATCGATGCCACTCTGGAGGCGGCCAGACGCTTTCCGTCGCCGCACTGCGAGATCTTCATCCCGCACCTGCAAGGGGCGATCGCAAGCGTGCCAGTGGAAGCGACCGCCTACGCACACCGGAGCGCTGCTTTCGCCATGAACGTCCACACGCGCTGGTACGAGGCGAGCGAGGACTCCGCATGCATCGCCTGGGCGCGAGAGCTGTTCGAGAATACGAGGCCATTCGCTACCGGCGTCTACGTCAACTTCCTCAGCGACGAGGGATCACAGCGCGTACACGATGCCTATCCTGAACGGACTTGGGAGCGACTCGTTGCTGTCAAGGATGCCTACGATCCCGAGAATCTGTTCCGTCTGAACCAGAACATCGAACCCAGCGGTTAGTCAAATCGTGGGGACCCCCACTCGCACGCCGATGAGTACGGGTCCCCGCTTCATCGACCGAGACTTACCAGCCGTCGATTGCCTCGCGGAGTCGGCCCGAAGGGAAAGGTGCTAATGGAGAATTTCAAGGTAGCCGCGGTGCAAGCCGCTCCGGTTTTCATGGATCGTGATGCCACCGTCGAAAAGGCCTGCGAGCTCATGCGGGAGGCGGCTGCCAATGGCGCCAAGCTCGTGGTTTTTCCGGAAACGTTCATACCTACCTATCCCTTCTGGGTATGGGCCGTCCCGGCGAAGGAGAACCGACTTCTTAGCGAGTTGTATGCGGAGCTACTGGATCAGGCTGTCACAATACCGGGACCAGCCATCTCTCGGCTTGCGGAAGGGGCCAGGAAGGCCGGGATTCATGCGGTTGTGGGTCTCAACGAGCGCAATTCGGAGGCCAGCGGGGCAAGCCTCTACAACACCCTCCTCTATCTCGGACCGGACGGACGAATACTGGGCAAGCACCGCAAGTTGGTGCCGACCGCTCCTGAGCGCATGGTGTGGGCGCAGGGGCAGGGTGAGTACCTGGAGGTATTCGATACGCCGTTGGGCAAGCTGAGCGGGCTTATCTGCTGGGAGAACTACATGCCGCTGGCGCGCTACGCACTGTACGCCTGGGGTGTGCAACTCTACGCGGCCCCCACCTGGGATCATGGCGAACCGTGGCTCTCCACGCTGCGTCACGTCGCGAAGGAGGGGCGGATGTACGTGATCGGCTGCTGCTCGGCGATACGACGGGCAGACGTTCCGGACACATACGAGTTCAAGAAGTACTACCCGGAGGGGAGCGACTGGATCAACAAGGGTGACAGCGCCATCGTCGACCCGGATGGCAAGTTCATTGGCGGACCGCTCAACTCAGAGGAAGGAATCGTCTATGCCGATGTGAATCCCAGCCAGTTCAGGGGCCCCAAGTGGAAGCTGGACGTCGCCGGTCATTACAGCCGCCCAGATGTCTTCCGCCTGATCGTGAACCGCTCCTCTCAACCGGTGCTGCTCGAGTCCGAAGTGGATCCGGTCGACCTCGACACGGTTACGTAGAATTGCGAGGTTCGATCGGTATGGATCAGATCTGCCTTGTCCGCTGCGGCTCTGGATGAGCAAAAGGACCCGCTCGCTCGCGAACGGGTCCTGACGCTTCTGACTCTGGTTGGGCCTCAGGCGATAGGCACCGGCCGAGCGAAGACGACCTTGTCGTCCTCTACTGTTACGATGAGCGGTTCGACAGAGCCGTGGTTGAGCAGCTCGAGTGACAACGGGTCTTCGATGTGTTCGCGAATGACCGCTCGTAACGGACGCGCGCTCTCACCCTTGGGCATCTTTTCCACCAAGAAGTCGCATACCTCGTCGGCGAAGGTGACATCGATATCGCGACTGGTGAGGTCACGGCTCATTTCGTCAAGCATGCCGCGGGTGATTTGCCGGATCCCCTGGCGGTCGAAGGTCTCGAAAGCGATCACTTCATCGAGCCGGTCGAGGAACTCGGGCGAGAAGATTCCGCGGAGAGGAGCCTGCACATCCATCTGCTTCTCGCTTTGGAAGCCCACTCCCGGTCCCCGATTGAAGCCGGTGTTCGAGGTCATGATCAGAATTACCCGCCGGAAGTCGACGGTGCGGCCCAAGCCGTCGGTGAGACGGCCATCGTCCAAAACCTGCAGGAAGGTGTTGTAGATGTCGGGGTGCGCTTTCTCGATCTCGTCGAGAAGTACAACCGAGAAGGGCTGACGGCGCACGGCTTCGGTAAGCCGGCCCCCCTGCTCGTGACCAACGTAGCCGGGAGGAGCTCCGATGAGCTTCGAGATGGAGTGCGGCTCCTGATACTCAGACATATCGAGGCGCACCAGGGCGCGCTCGGAACCGAACAGTTCGACGGCGAGCTGCTTAGCCAGAAAGGTCTTGCCTACTCCAGAGGGTCCGACGAACAGGAAGGAGGTCGATACTCTGGTTCGGCCCCCAAGCCCTACGCGTGCCCGCCGCAGCGCCCCAGCTAGCGCCCCGATTGCTTTGTCCTGACCGACTACCGCCTGCTTGAGGGAGCGTTCGATGTCGTTGAGCTTATCGGAATCGTGGTCGTCGACGTAAATGCCGCCCCAGGAGTTCACTACCGCCTCGACGTCCTCGCGGGTCACTACCGGGGTGCCGTCATCTTCTTCGACTACCGGGAATCCCAGCGACTTGTTAAGGCGAGTGCGGGCGGCTGCCTCGTCTATCAGGTCGATCGCCTTGTCGGGAAAATTGCGGCCGGGCAAGCTGCGCTCCCCGAACCTCACCGACAACTCGAGGATGTTGGTGGGAATCACTACCCCATGGTGGGTTTCGTACTTCTCGCGCAGACCGCGCAGGATCTCGAGCGACTCCTCGGGTGAGGGCTCGAGCACGATTACCGGCTGGAAGCGGCGTTCGAGAGCGGCGTCCTTCTCGATGTAGCGGTGGTACTCACCCGTGGTCGTCGCGCCAATTACCTGCACCTCACCGCGTGAGAGCGGTGGCTTGAGGATGTTGGCAGCGTCGAGGGTTCCCTCGGCGCCTCCGGCGCCCACCAGCGTATGCAACTCGTCGATGAAGGCGACTACCTTTGCACTGCGCAGTTCCTCTATCACCTGCCGCAGCCGCTCTTCGAACTCACCGCGGTACTTGGTGCCGGCGACGATGTTGGAGAGATCGATGGAGAGCACCCGCACCGACATGAGATTCGGCGGAACCCGTCCCTCGATGATCGCCTGTGCCAGGCCCTCCACAATCGCCGTCTTGCCCACGCCAGGCTCCCCGATCAGGACCGGGTTGTTCTTGGTACGGCGCGAGAGTATCTGGATGACCCTGCGGATTTCCTCGGTGCGTCCGATTACCGGATCGAGCTTTCCTTCGCGCGCCTCCTTGGTCAGGTCGCGGGCGTACTCGTCGAGAAAGGGAGTGTTGACCGCCTCGGCCTGGTTTTTTGGGTCGGCGGCAGCCAGGATGCGCCAGCGGACGGTGTCCACATCGCGCGTCAACTGTTGCAGTATGCGGTAGGCGACACCGTCGCCTTCGCGGATGATGCCGAGCAGGATGTGCTCGGTAGCTATTACATTGGACCCCAGACTGCGCGCCTCGGAGCCGGCAAGCTCCATGACGCGGCGAGCACGGGGCGTGATTGCGGCTGTCTCATTGCGGGGGAGCCCATCTCCACGGCCAACCATTTCTTCGACCTGACGGCGAAACCCTTCGAGAGTCGCGCCGAACTCGCTTAGCACGCGGCTAGCGGTGCCCCCTTCACGCATGAGACCCAGCAGGAGGTGTTCGGGCCCGATCATTGCATGACCGAGTTTCGATCCCTCCTCCCGCGCGAAGTGGAAGACCAGTCGTGCCCTGTCGTCGTACCTGTTCACGGCCTTCCTCCAAACCCGTCGCAGCACCGGACACGTAGCCTGATGCGGGTCACGCTTCGACGTTGAGTCATGGTGCTATACTACGCGCTCGATATAAAGCCTGAAAGGGTATTCGTTACGATTGATCCTCATCGGGCTTCACCGATTCCAAATAGAGCCGTCCTAAACTCCGCTGCCGGGAGCCCCATCATGCGATTCCAGGACCTCATCCTTTCACTCGACCGCTTCTGGGCCAATCACGGCTGTGTCATCGCCACGCCCCACGATACAGAGGTTGGGGCAGGCACCTTCTATCCCACCACTTTCCTGCGTTCGCTGGGTCCCCGGCCGTGGCGAGTCGCGGGCGTCGCTCCCAGCCGCCGCCCGGCCGACGGCCGCTACGGCGACAACCCCTACCGGTTTCAGTACTTCTTCCAGTATCAGGTCGTGCTCAAGCCTTCACCGGCCGACGTTCAGGAGGTCTATCTCCAGTCTCTCTATCAGCTGGGCATCGATCCCAGCCGCCATGACATTCGGTTCGTGGAGGACAACTGGGAGTCGCCCACCTTGGGCGCTTGGGGCTTGGGCTGGGAGGTGTGGATGGACGGGATGGAAATAACCCAGTTCACCTACTTTCAGCAGGTTGGGGGCGTCGATTGCCGGCCGGTTCCCGTTGAGCTCACCTATGGGCTCGAGCGCATCGCCATGTACCTGCAGGGTGTCAGTCACGGTTTCGAGGTGGAAGCTGCGCCCGGAGTCACAATGGGCGATCTGCGCAAGCAGTTCGAACTTCAGCATTCGGCCTACAACTTCGAGCACAGCGATCCCGATCTACAACGCAAGCTTTTCGACGCCTTCGAGACCGAGGCGCAGCGCCTCCTCGAGCTCGAGCTGGTATACCCGGCTTACGAGTTCGTGATGAAGGCCTCGCACGCCTTCAACCTGCTCGATGCGCGCGGGGTGTTGTCGCAAACCGAACGGCAGAACTACGTGCAGCGTTTGCGTCGGTTGAGTGAGGCCAGCGCCCGGCACTATCTCGCGTCGCTCGAGGCAGAGTCAGAGGCGGCCTGATGCCCGATCTACTGTTCGAGATCGGGACAGAGGAGCTGCCCAGTTGGTATGTGACGCAGGGGCGGGACTCTCTTGCGGCCGCTCTGGGGAGCGCCCTCAAAGAAGCGCGCTTGGCGCATGGCGAGATCGCTGCCTTTGCAACCCCCAGACGCCTGGCGGTCCTGGTCTCGAGCCTGGCGCAACACAGCGAGCGGCGTAGCGAGAAGCGCCGAGGTCCAGCCGAGGGAGCTGCCTTCAATAGCGAGGGCAAGCCTACTCGAGCCGTACTCGGTTTCGCCGAAGCAAACGGGGTCGCCGCTTCTGAATTGGTGGTGGAGGAGACCGACAAGGGCCGTTACCTCTTTGCCCTCAAGGAAGTGGGTGGTGAGCCGGCGTCAGAGTTGCTACCGGCGATGCTGCGTTCCATCGTCGAAAGCCTGCCGGCTCCACGCAAGATGCGTTGGGGAGAGGTCGAGACGGGCTTCGTGCGGCCGGTGTCATGGCTGGTGGCGCTGCTGGGCAACGAGCTGATCGATGTCGAAGTGGCGGGGGTGAAGTCGGGCAGGTGTACTCGAGGACACCGCTTCCTGTCGCCGGGCCAACTCGAGATAACCGAACCGCTCGGCTATCGCCAGGCATTGCGTGACGCTTTCGTGCTGGTCGACGTCGATGAACGCCGTCAGGCGACCTGGGAAGCGGTTCGAGCCGTGGCCGCGAGCGAGGGGCTTGAACCGCTGGAGGACGAGAAGCTTCTCGACGAGGTAACCAGCCTGGTTGAAGCCCCGTTCGCGGTACTGGGCAGCTTCGACGATGGCTACCTCGAGTTGCCAGACGAGGTTCTTAGCACGGTGATGGTCCATCACCAGCGCTACTTCCCGGTGCGCGTGAGCGGAGGGGAGTTGTCGTCGCGTTTCGTGAGCGTGTCCAACAATAAGGTTCCCGACATCGCGGTAATCCGTAGGGGGTACGAGCGGGTGCTGGCCGGCCGGCTATACGACGCCCGTTTCTTCTGGGACGCCGACCGGGTTAAAAGTCTTTCGCAGCACGCCTGGGGCTTGTCGGGTATCCAGTTCCACGGCAGCCTTGGTTCGATGGCCGAGAAGGTTGAGCGGGTCGGCGAGACTGCCCACCTCCTCGTCGCCCCGCTGAAGCTCGACGAGGCGGAGCAGGCGGTGCTAAGCCAGGCGCTGCCGATCTTCCGGGCCGACCTGGGTAGCGGCATGGTCTTCGAGTTCCCCGAACTCGAGGGGGTGATGGCTCGCGCCTATGCGGTTGCCGAGGGAATGGGCGCCAGTGTCGGTGGTGCACTCGAAGATGGCGTAAGGCCAAAAGGGCCGGATGATCGACTGCCGGCGAATCGGGTGGGCGCGCTGCTGTCGGTTGCCGACCGCTGCGATAAGCTCCTCGGCTTCTTCGCGGCCGGCAAGAGGGGCAGTGGGTCGGCCGATCCGTTCGGCTTGCGGCGCGACGCTTCGGGCCTGGTACGGGTGCTCAACTCACAGGGTTGGGGGGAGACGCCGCGTGTTTTCCTCGAGGCTGCCGCTCGGGCGTACGAGAGCGTCAAGGTCACGGTGGACGAAAGTGTGATCGACGATGTCGAGCGCTTCGTATGGGACCGGGTTGCCTCGCTGTTGGCCGAGGAGGGGATAGGCGTCCATACCGTCCGGGCGGCCACCCATGGTGGACCGGCGGTGATCATGGCTGCGCGGAGAGCCCACCTGCTGCATGGAATGAGCCGGGCAGAGGAGTTTTCGTCGTTCACGACGCTCTATAAGCGTGCGGCCAACCTGGCCGACCGTGCCCCCGATGATCTCCAGGTCGAACCGAAGCTTTTCCAGGTGGGTGAGGAGGCGCCGCTGCATCGGGCTCTGCCGTTGGTGCGAAAGGGGATCGCCGAGCTCATCGAGTTGGGCCGGGAGTCGCTTGCGCCATGGGACCTGGGGCATGGACCAAATACTTCTCTCCCGCCACTCGAGGCGCCGCTTGCCAAGGTGCTGCAGATCAAGGAGCCACTCGACGCCTTCCTGGACAACGTGTTCGTCATGGTCGAGGATGAGGCGGTGCGGCGGAACCGGCTGGCGCTGCTACGTGAGGTGCGGGACGCACTGCGGGCGTTGGGGTCGCTGGAGGAGCTGGAGGGGATTTGAGGGGTGAGTACGGCTGGGCAATGCCTTGTAGCAGTACCAGAAATCGCCGTCGGCAAGATGCTTCAAAACTCGCTGCTTACTCCCTCACGATAGTCTCGCCGGGCACGTTCAGCGATCTCATCGAGCCTGGCAGTCGCTGAGTCGGCCCATCCGCGTAGAAGCCCTCGAGGTGGCGGGGTTCTATACCGATAATGCTGTCGGTGTAGACGATCATTCAGGCCCATTGTCTTACGAATAGGCAAGGGACTGGAACGGTCATCCCATTTATCTTTGGCCCGCTGTCGCCGCGCCTCGCCTCGCTCTAAGAACTCACCCGCAAAGAACCCGATCCCGCGCCTCTAGTCAACGTATGATCGGCCCTGAAATCACCGCCGCTGCCAAGGCAGCGCCGGCCGGAGGCCATCGTGGTCGCCATCCTACTCCTGCTGGTTTCGAACATCTTCATGACGCTTGCCTGGTACGGGCACCTGAAGTTCCTGCCCGAGTCGCGGTTCCCGCTAGGAGTCGTAATCCTGCTGAGCTGGGGTATCGCGTTCTTCGAGTACTGCTTTCAGGTACCCGCCAACCGCATCGGTTATCAAACCTTTAGTGCCACCCAACTGAAGATATTTCAGGAGGTCATCTCGATCTCCGTATTCATTGTGTTTGCGGTCTTGGTCCTGAATGAACGGCCACGCTGGAATCATGGGGCGGCGTTCCTGCTCATAGGTGTCGCTGCGGCGTTGGCGGTGCGGAGGTAGTTCATGGGTACACGTTCATCCCCGCACACGCGGGGGTGGACCGTCTTTAATTGTGAGGTGAGGCGTGACGGGATTGCCTTGGGAAGAGTTTGTCGCAGGCGCAGGAACAATCTCATGAATCCACTGCAGGCAGTGGACGGTAAGACTCTATGCGACTGCCGTTTTAACGTGTCCGAGTTTCTCGAAGATATGCAGGAGTGCCACCATTGGGTGCGCCTCGCGCAGGCCGTACTCGGGCACGTCCACGCGCTGCAGGTCGAGCGCGAGGAGCTTTTCGCGGTGCAGTAGGAAGTCGGGCAGGTCGGCTTCGACGCCCACGAACTCCTCGGCATCGGTATCATCCCGCAGTACGGTCACGCCGCTGGTGTACGGCTCGGTGTCCGTCCCGGCGGTGCGAACCCCCTGGTAATCGGTGAGCATGAGGAGCCTGGGACCGTCTAGCGTGTCGTAAGAGTTGACTGTCACGTGCTCTGCCACAGGATCCTCCTTCCGTGCATGATAGCGCGTTTGAGTTGTCGGTGCGAGCGGACATGTGCCGTTTTGATGAAGTTGTAGTTGTGCGGGCCAGGAGCAAGATCGAAGTAGATCACGACGTAGCCGTAGCGACTGGCGTCCACTCCAGAGAGGGACTCACCGAGTTGAGACGCGGGACAATAGAAGCGCAGTGCGTAGGCGAAGTAGTTTTCCTGGATCAGGCGGCCCTCGCGGAAGGGATCATCGAGCATTTCGTGAGCGAGTCGCTGCGGGTAGGGGATAGCGTGCCCATGCTTGTCAATGTCAGAAAGGAACTCGTTGTGGGCGTACCACACGCTGCGGGTCTGGAAGGGCGCGATGTGCCGCAGGGCCGTGGGCAGATTGGCGACCTTCACCACGAGTCGCTCTATTCCATCGCTAGCGCGGGTCCGGTAGGCCGCGCCTATCGGCGTGTCGTCGGGTAGGCGCTCCACGAGCGGCACGTTCATCCAGTAGCCTTGCGTTACAAGGTCTGAACGCAGGCGGTAGACGAGACGCTTCTCGTTCACTAGAGGGTTAGGGGGCTCGCCAGGGTGAGTAGCTCGCGGTCCAGGTGGCGCGCGTACCGCCGCAGCTTCTCGTGGCGCTGGTAAATATGATCCGCCATGAGTGCGGCTGCGAGAGTAGTGAGGATTGTTCTTATTCGGGGGCCTCCTTAGCAGTTGGTAATACCTCATGCAGCCTCACTGTGCGAAGCGTCTCCTCGGCATGCTCGAGGTAAGCATCTTCGAGGTCCACGTTACCCAGGTTCCGGATGTCCTGGGCAATCTCGTCCCGGTGGTGCGCGTGCCGCTCATGCTGCTGCGCGAGTTGCGCTCGCAGGCTCTCCTGGCCATAGTCAGCGCGTTCCCAGTTACCCCGCGCACGCGGCGGTGGACTCGGTGCCGCACGTACTGACCTGGCTATTCCGCTTTATTCGGCCGTTGGTTCCGTTATTTTCCGGCCTGCGATTCCGGAGTTACCCGGCTGCCTGTTCCGCTGGTAAGCGGCCGCCCCTCACCGGGGGTGTGGCGGGGTGAGCTAACTTTCGCTGTTCTGGTTTTTTCACCTGATCAAGTTGCTGCGGGTTTTGCGCATGCTGTCGCCAGTGAGGTCGAGGCGGTGGGCGCTGTGGATGAACCGGTCGAGGATGGGGTCGCCGCGGTAGTCGTGCCAGGCGGCGGTTAATTAGCTGGTGATGAGGGTTGAGCGGGTTCCGTAGCCGTCGTCCAGGAGCTCGAGGAGGTCGCGACGGCGGCTGTCGGTCAGCGGTGTGAGCCGCTTCAAGCAGCACGCCAGAGCGAAATAACTGATTGATCCCAGTGAGCGTCCTGGAGCGTGACTTCAAAAATGCTCGTAAGACGTGACATCCTTACTGTCAGGAGGCAAAGTAAGATGATTGCTCTTGCGACGGTCAGCAGCAAAGGGCAGGTGACGATTCCCATGGAGGTACGCAAGCGGCTCGGCCTCAAGCAGGGTGACCGGGTCGAATTCATAATGGAAAACGGGTTGATGATCTTTCGTCCGGTCAGGGCGATCGACAATCCGTTCCAAGCGTATGCGGGGGCGCTAGGTGGCTTCGAGAACTCCGCCGAGGTGGTCGCCTGGCAGCGCGAGCTGCGCGACGAGGACTGAGTGTGCTGAGCGCCATCGACACCAACGTCATCTCGGCGCTCTGGTCAAGGGAGCCCAAGGCCAGGAAGTTGGCTCTGTTGTTGGGACGGGCTCGCGAGGAGGGTGGCCTCGTCGTGTGCGCCCCCGTGCATGCCCAGCTTTTTGCTCATCCCACCGCAACACCAGCGTTCATCGAGCAGTTCCTCGTCGATACCGGCATCGACGTCGACTTCCAACTGAGTGAGGCAGTCTGGCGTGGAGCGGGCGAGGCCTTCGCTTCCTACGCCGAGCGGCGCCGGGACTCGGGCGGCGGTCAACCGAAGCGTTTGTTGGTTGATTTCCTGGTGGGTGCGCACGCTCTGTTCAAAGCAGACCGCCTTCTCACGCTCGATCCTGCCCGATACCAGACCGCCTATCCGGCCCTGACCCTAGTAGAACGCCTGTAACTCCATCCATCCGCCTCTGCCGCTCTGGATCGCCGATGAATCGTCAAGGCGGGCAACTGGAATCGATGGTACTCGCAGAATATCCCCGTCGCCGAAGAGCGCTACCAAGCGTGGCTCGAGGGTGGATATGACGAAGAGAGGCGGTGATAGAAGATGCCTACTAACTGGAAAAGGGTACGCGAGGACGCTACCGCAACTGGACAGGTCGATGAAATCGGCGCCCGTTCAGTTTTGCTGTATATCTGGACAGTTCTTCTGAAGGTGTCGGAAGCCAGTCACGGGCTCCGGGACGATAGACGCCGAGGCGACACTTTGGGGACCATCTGCACTCCTGAACCCTCGCTCCGCCGCTCAGTGACCATGAGCATGTTCGAGCTCCCCAGGTGTGAGCGCCAGTCGGTCTCCTCGAAAGAGAAGGGCGGCTATGAAGGTAGTGAGCGGAACGGCCAGAACGAGGCCGATCGAGCCGACCAGCGTATGCACGACCTCGGCGGCGACCAACTCGATATTCAAGGCCCTGCCGAGCGTGAAGTCGTTGAGGTTGAGCAGGACCAGGAGTGGCAGTGCGGCTCCCACATAGGCTAGAACCAGAGTATTCACGAGCGAGCCAATGTGATCGAGGCCGACGTTCATCCCGCGGGAGTAGAGATCGGACCAGGCAAGTTCCGGATTGACGTGCGAGAGTTCGCGGACGACGCTGGCCTGCACGATCGTGATGTCGGTGAGCGCCCCCAGCGCTCCCACCAAGAGGCCGGCCAGCAGCAGCCCCTTGAGGCTTACCTCGTCGGCGCCGAAGCTGATCATCATCGCCTCTTCCGATCCGTACCCGGTCAGGTGTGCGAGTTCGGTGAAGAGAAGTCCCAGGCCCATCGTTACTATCACGGCTACGGCCGTGCCCGCCATGGCCGCGGTTGTCGACCAGTTGACGCCGTGGACGAAGTAGATTGCCAGTAGCAGGATGCCGCCCACGCCCAAGAGGACGACGAGTAGCGGGTTCCAGCCTTCGAGTATGCGAGGCACGATGAACGTAACCACGATCAGCAGGCTGATGGCGGTGGCCGCGAAGGCCCGCAGTCCCTTGAAACGGGCGACCGCAACCGAGGCAAACAGGAAGAGCCCAGCCAGCCAGTAGAGCGCCGGACGCCGTACCCAGTCGACTACGACGTACTCTCGCTGCCCCTCGGGGCCGGGCGCTGGGGAGTAGTAAAGTTCGACGCGTTGTCCAGGCCGGAAGTCGGGAAGCTCCTCCGTGCCGTAACCGTCGTTCATCGGAACGACGGCGTTCACGACGTGACCATCCCGGAGCCTCACGATCGCCTGTCCGGCACCGGAGTCGGCATCGCTCAGCTCGATGATGCGACCCTCTGCGTAGCCTATCTCCGGCAATGATTCCTGGGCGGCGCCGAAGCACACCAGTAGAAGCAGGGAAACTATCCGAGTGAGTCGTAGTCGTTTTCTATAAGGGATCTGGCCGCCGGACGTTAGGCGGCTGCCAGAAGTTGGTAAACAGAGGATGCCTTCCACCGGCGCATTTCACCATAATTGCGAGGGCGCACGGTTCGGTCATCGGGCAGCAAGCGATACCAATTAGGGCATGAGAGCCTCCGCAGAGGAAAGCGCGGCCCGCAATCTCGCAAACCGAACACCCCAAAAAGCAACGGCTCCAGAGATGCGAGCTATGATGCCAGTTGTTCCGTTTTCCATTGTTCTTACTGTCGGAGACAAGGGGGACAGTGACTGGTCTTACCCTGGGAGATATGCTGAATGGACGAGTCCAACAAAGAACTTGACAGTCTGCTGGTACGGAGTGTGCGAGAGTACGCGATCTTCCGCATGGACTCGCAGGGCGTAATCACCTCCTGGAATGAGGGCGTGATGGACGTGCTCGGCTATAGCGAATCCGAGTGGATAGGCAAGGATGCCACGGCCATTTTCACGCCAGAGGACCGCGAACGCGGTGCACCGGCGCATGAGATGAGTCAGTCTGCGAAGACCGGTCAGGCTATGGATGATCGTTGGCATATACGAAAAGACGGTAGTCGCCGCTGGATAAACGGCATCATGATGGGTTTGCGGGACGAGCAGGGTAATCTGCTGGGTTTCGCGAAGATTATGCGGGACAACACAAAACTCAAGCAGGCGCAGGAGTCGTTGCAGGAGTCGAACGAAGAGCTCGAGGAGAGGGTGCGAGAGCGAACAGCGGAGCTTGAGGCCCTCAATCGGGAGCTGCAAGACTTCAACTACTCCGTATCTCATGACCTGCGCGCGCCGCTGAGAGGAATCGACGGCTTCAGCCAAGTGCTTGAAGAGGAGTATGACGACGTTCTCGATGAGACGGGCAAAGGGTACTTGGAGCGGGTCCGCGCGGGTGCAATGCGGATGGGCAAGCTTCTCGACGACCTTCTGGCTCTGTCCCGCTTAACTAAAGGTCCCACCGAGCGTCAGCGCGTTGACCTGAGCGGCCAGGCCAGAGTGGTGACCGATGCTCTTCGATCCGGTCATGGCCGGCGAGTGGCAGAAGTACGAGTACAAGAGGGCGTTACCGCGGAGGGTGACCCTGAGTCGTTGCGGATTGTTTTAGAGAGACTATTTGACAATGCATGGAAGTTCACCCAGGACCGGGAGGGCGTTCTTATCGAGTTCGGCGTGAGCTTCTTCGACGGCGCGGATGCCTATTTCGTGCGAGACAATGGGGAGGGCTTCGATATGAAATACGCGGACAAGCTGTTCGTACCGTTTCAATCCTTGCACTCGCCGGGAAGGTTCAGTGGAACTGGCGTAGGTCTTGCCATCGTGCAGCGCATAATCCACCGGCATGGTGGGAGGGTATGGGCCGAGTCTGAGGTGGGCAAGGGCGCGACCTTTTACTTCACCTTGCCTGTCCGGGAGCAGGATAGCTCCGGCATCGGCATGAAACTCGGCGGGGGAGTATAACCCGATGGTTTCCGCCGAACGCCGCAGGTAGGGTGGGTAGCGCCAAGGCAGGGCTGAATCAGTTGCGTTTTTAGGAGCATCAAAAGCGGCAATCTCACCGGAGGACTACCGAGAGCTACTATCCCCGATCTGTTCCGTCCGTGAACGGGTTGCGAATCTCGACACCTTCTATGACTTGGCCGGAATTTAGGTCTTCGGTCCACAAGATCTGACAGCCGAGGCGTACGGCACTGCGAACGATCATTGCGTCCCAGAACGAGAGCTGTCTGTTCCTGTGAATTCGGATTGCTGTAACGATATCCTCCGGCGTGGGAGAGTGTAAACGCCATGACGATAGTCGCCGGACTTGCGCTTCGGCGCTATCGCTCGGCAATCCCAGCTTGCCGGTACTGACGACGTAGAACTCCTGGAGTACTTGTACGCTCGCGCAACCGCCGCCGCTAGCCCAGAGCCGCTCAATTAGTGTGGTTGCCAGAGGCCGCTTCATCTCGGCAGAGGTGTCGTGGAAGTAGACAAGGATGTTGCTGTCCACGAATTCCCTAACGCTCATGCAGCTCGTCGCGCGTCCAAATGGCGCGGTCATTGGTACCCAGATCGAATCCCCGTTCACCGGCTCGCATGAACTCGCGCCGTGACTGCTCGTAACCGCTGTCTTCGCGCACAAGGGACTCTAATGCCTCGCCGAGCATCGCCGATACCGAGGTGTCGCGCTTGGCCGCGAGAATCTTGACCGTTCGAAGCGTTTCCTCAGGCAGGCTGAGCGTTATGTTTCGATTCGCCATCTTCCCTCTCCTCGTCATTAAGTCACGCAAAACAGTGTAGCACGTGTTTATGTGAACATCCCGCACACCATAGGGCGTGAGCCTGGGAATCGAACGCTCCTAAAAGCAGGCGCGGTTTCCGTAACGGAAACCG
>JBBDRD010000030.1:0-4996 GCA_040905665.1 Trueperaceae bacterium | reverse complement strand
CCCCCCCCCCCCCCCGCCTCCTGTTTTTTTCTGGTGCCGAAGAGGGGACTTGAACCCCTACAGCCTCTCGGCCACACGACCCTGAATCGTGCGCGTCTACCAATTCCGCCACTTCGGCTTACCGTTTGGCGCCGGCCACTCCATGTCGGAGCCTACGGCCGCGACATGCTCTCCGCTGTTGCGGCTGCGACCGAGAAAGAAGTCTATCACCGGATTCCCGGGAGCTGCAAGCAGTAGGGAACGTACCCGTCGATCCCTGTTCGCACGAGACTCGAAACGGCCCGGGGGCAGTCGGGGCTGCGGCGGTCCAACGGCCCCGCTGCTGCTAGACCACGACATCTACCCCTCGTCCAGCAGGTCGACCAACTCGGCGTGGGCTTCTGCTCCATCGATCTTCAAGCGGACGAGTGTCACAGGAAGTTTGAAGCGCCTCGGCCCCGCGCTACCGGGGTTCACATGCAGTACCCCGTCACGGCGATCGACGACCGGCCGGTGGCTGTGTCCTCGAACAACCACCTGGGCTCCGTCCAGCACACCGGCGGGGAGGGGCAGATGCCCGTGGTGGAGTACCAGCTCGAGCGACTCGAGCGCGAGCCGGCGGTGCAGCGGCAACTCCTCGGTCCAGGCCTCTCGGTCGACGTTTCCTCGGACCGCGTCTACCGGCGCGAGGTCCCGTAAGCGTGCCAGCAACTCCTTTGGTCCCACGTCGCCCAGGTGGAGGATCAGGTCGCTGCCGGCCAGCGCCGTTAGCGCTTGGGGGCGTAGCAGGCCGTGAGTATCGGCGATTACTCCTACGTTCAACACAGGGTCAGCATAGGGTGTGAAAGTTATAGTGCCGGCGAATACCGCTTAGGAGGAGGCTAGATGGGACGCGGTGGAGAGCAACCGGCCGAGGGGCCCGATCTCGAGGCAAGGGGAAGCGCTAGCGAGGGAGGGGAAAGCCGCGTGGCGCTCATCACGGGTGGCGCCAGCGGTATCGGCAAGGCGTGCGCCGAGACCTTCGCCCGGGCTGGTTACAAGGTTGCGATTGCAGATCTCGACGAGGCGGGCGGGGCGGCGCTCGCCGAGCGTCTTGATGGGCATTTCGTTGCCGCCGACCTGGCCCAGCGCGAGGAATGCCGGCGCGCAGTCCAAGCGACCGTCGAAAGGTTCGATGGGTTGGATGTGCTGATAAACAACGCCGGCTTCCAGCACATAGCCTCCTTGCCGGACTTTCCCGAGGCGACCTGGGACCGGATGATCTCGCTGATGCTCACCGCGCCCTTCCTGCTGAGTAAGTACGCCTGGGAGTATCTCGGCCGGAGCGGCAATGGGCGGATCTTGAACATCGGGAGTGCCCACAGCCTAACAGCGAGCCCCTTCAAGGCCGCCTACGTGACCGCCAAGCACGGCCTGCTGGGCCTGATGAAGGTCGCTTGCCTGGAAGGCGGAGAGTTGGGCATAACCTGTAACACCATCTGTCCCGCCTATGTGCGAACGCCGCTCGTGGAGAGGCAGATGGCCGACCAAGCACGCACCCGCGGTATCTCGCTAGAGGAGGTCGAGAGCGAGGTCTTCCTCGAGAATGTCGCGGTGAAAAGGCTCCTCGAGCCGCAGGATGTCGCCAACTATGCGCTCTTCCTGGCCTCGTTGGGGGCTTGGGGGATCACCGGCAGCGTGCAGTCGATCGACCTGGGCTGGACCGCACGGTAGACCAACCACGCTGCATTGTTGCACCGTTATCAGTGCTACACTCCTTCACGAGGAGATCGACATGCAACACCGGAACCTAACTCTCAGGCTCGATGCCGATGTGTATAAAGAAGTAAAGATCATTGCGGCCAAACGCGACACCTCAATTTCGGCTCTCGTTGCTGACAAGCTCACTGAACTGATCGGAGAGGAGACGGGCTACGCCCGGGCGCAGGCTCGGGCCTTGGCGTTGCTCGAGCAAGGCTTCGAGCTCGGTACGAAGGGCAAGGTCGGTTGGTCGCGCGACGAGCTTCATGAGCGCTAGACCGTTTCTGGACACAAACATTCTCGTCTACGCCCACGACGTCACAGCCGGAGAAAAGCACAAGATCGCCAAACGCCTGGTCGCCGATCTGTGGCCCAACGGGGGAGGTTGCCTAAGTATCCAGGTATTGCAGGAACTCTATGTGACCCTCGTCCGCAAGGTCCAGGATATGACACCGAAGACGGCGCGAGTTCTTGTAGAGTCGTACAGCCACTGGCGCACTCATCGCCCCGCAGGAATCGACGTTGTGTCCGCCATCAACGTCCATAGGGAGCAACAGCTGTCATTCTGGGATGCCATGATCGTCCAGAGCGCTTCTCTGTCGGGTTGCGAGAAGCTCTACACGGAGGATCTGAACGACGGGGAATGGATTCTCGAGGTTCAGGTCGTAAACCCGTTCGCTGCGGCTGGGTAAGAGGCAAGCGCGAGGAGGCGCTGGCACTCAGTGCAACGACTCAGTGCAGCGGTTAGGTCAGACCAAGAAGCGGCCGTTCTCCTGGAAGAGCTCCCCGTCGAGGTAGATCGCGCCTCCCTGCCGCAGGTCGCAGACCATGTCCCAGTGGATCGCGCTCTGGTTCACGCCACCGGTGTCGGTGTACGAACTGCCCACCGCCAGGTGAACCGTCCCACCGATCTTTTCGTCGAAGAGGATCTGCTTGGTGGGCTGCTGAATTCGGTAGTTCGTGCCGATGCCCAACTCGCCCAGGTAGCGCGCCCCATCGTCGCTGTTGAGCTGTGACTGCAATAGGTCGTCGCCCCTCTCGGCCTTTGCCTCGACCACCTTTCCCTCTTCGAAGCGCAGGCGAATGTTCTCCACCTCGACGCCGTTCACCGAGGACGGCACCTTGTAGGCGATGACCCCGTTGGCGCTCGATTCGATCGGACCGGTGAAGATCTCACCGCAGGGCATGTTGTGACGACCGGCCGAATTGACCCACGTGCGTCCGCCGGTGACCAGGGTGAGGTCGGTGCCTTCGGCTTCTATGCGGACTTCCTTCGCTTGCGCCAGGCGTTCCAGCAGTTTTTTCTGGTACTCCTCCTGCTCCTGCCAGCGCGCCACGGGGTCGTCGTCGTAAAGGAACATGGCGTCGTAGGCGAACTTCTCGTACTCGTCCAGGCTCATGCCGGCGTCCTGCGCCAGTGCATCGGTGGGGTAGAGGGTGCCCACCCACTTCGTGTGATCGAGACGGTGATCCTGGACCGGCCGGTTGCGCTTGAGCTTGCGCGAGTAGCGGCTCTTGTCGACATTCTGCAGGCCGCGGGTATTGAGCGGAGCCCGAACCCTTATCCAGGCCTGAAGCTGCCGGATTTCGTTCAGTTCGAATTCGGGAGCACGGTCGAAGTACGCATCCGACGCGAAGTTGAGCAGGTCCTCCTCGAACTCGGGGTACTCCATGCGCAAGATCGGCATTGCGTCAACGGTCAGCACCTCACGCACCAGAGCGCGAGCCAGATCGCTCGCCGGCGAGTGGATGTTGAGCGAGACGTTGTCCCCAGGCTGCACGTCACACGAGTAGCGAACCAGGAGGCGAGCGAACTTTTCATCGATCGGATTGATCATGAGCGCAACAGTAACAAGCCAAGGGGGCCCAGGCTGTCGCGAGAGCCGTCGAGTTAGACTCACGCCGTGGGAGTACAGGAGCAAACGGAGCAAAAGGATGGCTGATGACGGTGTGCGGTTGCAGAAGGTCCTCGCTCGACTTGGCGTCGCCAGCAGGCGAGGCGTCGAGGATCTGATTCGTCAGGGCCGGGTGAGCGTCAACGGACAGCCGGCCGAACTGGGAATGCGAATAACCGTTCAGGACGCAGTAAAGGTGGACGGCCAGGCCGTGGCCGCCCAGGCTGCGGCTGCGACCTACATGCTAAACAAGCCGCCGGCTGTGCTCACTACCGTCCTCGACCAGCGGGGCCGTAAGACGGTCATGGAGCTCGTTCCCCGAATCCCCGGCCTTCACCCTGTCGGCCGGCTTGACCGGGACTCCGAGGGCCTGTTGCTACTCACCACCGACGGCGACCTGACGCTCAAGCTCACCCATCCGCGTTATCAACACCGCAAGACCTACCGGGTTTGGTGTGAGCAGGGCGCGCTATCTCAGGCGCAGGTCCAGCGCCTGCGTGACGGCGTGGACCTCGAGGATGGCCCCGCCAAAGCAGTAGAGGTACGTTCCGAGCCGGAGGGTTGCCTCCTCGTTCTTGCCGAGGGCCGAAAACGACAGGTCCGACGGATGCTCGCAGCTGTTGGTTGCGATGTGCTGCGGTTGCTGCGGACGAAGATAGGCCGGCTCGAGCTTGGTGAGCTGCCGACCGGCGGCTGGCGCCAACTCGAAGCGGATGAGATCGACGCGGCGCTGGGGCGACGCGATTAGCCGTTAACCCCAGCCGGTATAATCGTCGGCATGGCAGAGACAATATTCCGGCACGGAAACGGTTCGGTGCAGATCGACCAGGAGCAGATCCGTCGCCGCGTCCAGGAGCTCGGGACGCAGATCCGCAACGACTACGAAGGTAAGCCGGTGCACCTGGTGTGCGTGCTAAACGGAGCCTTCATATTCATGGCCGACTTGGTCAGAGCAATCGACCTGCCCCTCACCGTCGACTTCCTGTCGGTTTCCAGCTACGGCTCGCGAACCGAGTCGAGCGGTGAGGTGAGGCTGGTAAAGGACCTGGACCTGAGCCTCAAGGGTCGCCACGTCCTGCTCGTCGAGGACATCATCGATAGCGGCCTCACGATGCAGTATCTGCACGGCTACCTCACCGGCCGCGGTCCTCTTTCGGTCAAGGTGGTTACGCTGCTGTCGAAACCATCGCGCCGAGTGGTCGACGTCGGCATCGACTACCTGGGCTTTGAGATCGAGGACGCCTTCGTCTATGGCTATGGGCTCGATGTGGCGCATCAGTACCGAAACGTTCCGTTCGTAACCAGCGACCAGACCACCCCCGAATAGTTGCCCCTCACATGCCCCCAGCAACCGTGCCCCTAAAACCGTGCCCCAATACCGT
>JBBDRD010000029.1:0-107292 GCA_040905665.1 Trueperaceae bacterium | reverse complement strand
CGTGAGCAAGTTCGACAGCGACGGGACGCCCCTCTGGACCCAGCAGTTCGGAACCGACGCGACCGACAGGCCAACCGGTGTGGCGAGTGACGTGTCCGGTAATGTGTTCGTCACCGGTTCCACGAGTGGTGCGCTCATCGGCACCAGCGCGGGCAACGCCGATGTGTTCGTGCTTCAACTCGACAGTGACGGTAAGGTGCTCTGGACCCATCAGTTCGGAACCGACACGCTCGACACTTCAACGGGTGTGGCGAGTGATGCGTCCGGTAACGTGATCGTTGCCGGCTTCACGAATGGTGCGCTCGACGGCGCCAGCGCGGGCAGCGTCGATGCATTCGTGCGCAAGCTCGACGGTGGCGGCACGCCCCTCTGGACCCAGCAGTTCGGAACCAGCGCCAGCGACAGTGCAACGGGTGTGGCGAGTGACGTGTCCGGTAACGTGATCGTTGCCGGAAACACGAGTGGTGCACTCGAGGGCAGCAACGCGGGCAGCAGAGACGTGTTCGTGCGCAAGCTCGACGTTGCCGGCACGCCGCTCTGGACCCAGCAGTTCGGAACCGACGCCAGCGACAGGCCAACAGGTGTGGCGAGTGACGTGTCTGATAACGTGATCGTTGCCGGACACACGAGTGGTGCACTCGACGGCAGCAACGAGGGCAGCAGCGACGTGTTCGTGCGGGCATACGCCCCCTAGGCCCAGACGCTTCCCAGACCGAAGTTCAAGCGCGACCACTGCCATACGTACCTCTGCGGCGGCGGTCGTGAAACGATCGAAGGTTGATCACACCTCGTGGTCGTTTGCCGGCCCGGCGGGCCGCTAGGGCGGTCTCTCTCCTGCACGCGCAACGAGGTGTCGTTCTCGGAAAGCGATCGTTCCGCCAGCGTTAACTCAGAAGGGCGCCGTGTCAACCACCTTTAGAATAAAACGGCTTCCGCTGTGGCCAACTTCCTCTTATTCGGGGTCTCCGCGCCGCTCATTCGCCTGTGCCTGCCCTGGCTACGGCTCCCGAGTTCTATTTCCGCGCTCTAAAGCCAGAATGTCCTAGGGCCTTGCTCGGTAAGATCGACGCATGGGTGCGACCGAAGCTCTGCTACGCAATGGATTACCAGCAGACGACGTCAAGCCCGTGCTAGGGAACGTCCCGTACGCATCCAAGTTGGTCTGGAAGGAGCTTCTGGACGACCCGGAGCGGTTGCACGGCCGGCCACTGGAACCAAGTTCATCGCTTCCTGAAACGGCGGCACGACCTCGGTGAGGCTGTCTTGCAGGGTCTTGCCCTCCGGCAGCCGCTCGGTGACGAGGAAGTGGACTTCGTCCCCCTGGTTGTCCAATTTGAACGTCGTCCAGCCACTTGGTACCTCGTTGGTGGACATCTGGAACCGGTGGCCAACGGCTACCGTCTCGACGGTACTGTCACTTTCCGATTGCGCTACGGCGACGCTGGCAAGGCCGATCAGCAGCGCTGCGACCAACACCTTCGAATTTCCCTTCATTTCTGTCTCCTGTCGTCAGCAGAAGTTGTCGGGGTCGTACTTCGCCTTGACCTGCTGGAGTCGAAGCCAGTTCTCGCCGTAGGCAGACTCGAGCCGTGCACCATCGTCACGGTCCAGGTAGTTCATGTAAACTCCACCGGTCGAGTAGGCTGCCAGGTCGGCGTGCAGGGTCTTGGTCCAGTCGATCGCGGCTTCATCGCTTCCGGCTGCCTCCCAACCGGCCGAGATACCCAGGTTGTAAGCGGCGTCGCGGTGCGGGTAGGCGGTGGCCCCCTCGTCGAACCGATTGACGGCACAACTGCGCGAGAGAAAGCCGATTCCGCCCCCCAGGGTGAGGCCGGCCACACCTGTGGTGGAGTCGGTCCCCATCGTCGCAGCCAGGCCGTGAGCCTGAGTCGCCTGGTCGAAGTCGCGGCCCAACGCTCCCCCGGGAAAGCCGGGGCGGTTCAACTTCGTTGCTGCGTTCCAGATGTGAACGAACAGATTGGGAAGAGAGTCGGGATCGGCCGCAAGAGGCCGGAATGAACCACGGAGGAGTTCACCTCGGCGATCGAACTCTTGCCTGAGATCCTCGACAGCCTTGTCCGCGAGATAAAGAAGATTCAGAATGCCGCGAGGTAAGACGCCATCGTTGATCGGTTCTTCATGAGGACGCCCTGAGAAGAAGACCTGTGGAAAAGGTCCCCTTGCAGCCGGTGCCGCCAAGACATCACTAAGGGCGAGGATTGCTACGACGTTCCGCAGCCCTCCAAGCCGTACGCGTCAAAGCGACGCTTCTGTCGGGAATGTTTCGAGCAAGTGCTGGGCCAGACCAGACGTGACCTGGTCACCTTGGAGTATATGTGCTGACCGAGAGATCAGAGCTAGCCGAGACTGGACTTCTCGCGTAGGACCGCTGGACTCTACCGCCCGCTCGCGCCACTCCCCGAGGGCGTTTGAAACTGTGCTTTGGAGTTAGCCAGACAGGCAGAAGCACAACCTCTCCAACCAGCACCAGTCATTGCCAACTCAACTTCTCATGCAGCGTCAACTAGGTGCCAAATTAACTGCCCAATTGCCAGATCGAACTTCCCACCTACAACAACACCTACGCACTCAACTGCCCGATGATCGAGAACATCGGCAGGAACATTCCGGCCACGATGAAGCCGACAATGGTTCCCAGGAACACGATGAGGGCGGGCTCCAGGGCGGCGGTGAGGCTGTCGACGGCTTCGTCCACTTCGCGCTCGTAGAAGACCGCGATCTTTTCGAGCATCGAGTCGACGGCGCCAGTCTCCTCGCCGATGGCGATCATCGACGAAACCAGCGGTGGGAAGACCTTGGGGTACTGCACGAGCGTGGTGCTTATCTGCTCGCCCTTCTGCACGCTCTCCTTGGTCTCGTCCAGAACGTCCTCGACAATGATGTTGCCGGCCGTACCCTTGGTGATTTCGATCGATTCGATGATGTTGACACCGCTCTTGAGCAGCAGGCCGAAGGTGTTCGAGAACGATGCGATTGCACTCTTCTGCACCAGCGGTCCGATTATCGGGATACGCAGCAGAAGTCGGTCTATCACGTGTTTGCCGTTATTGGTCCGGTAGTAGAAGCCGATGCCCACGATCAATGCGACTGCTCCGCCGATGAGGATGTACCACTGATAGCGCAGGAAATCGCTGATCGATATCAGGACAGCGGTGATGAGCGGCATCTCGCCCCCGAGCTGGTCTAGAATCTGAGCGAACTGCGGCACGATGCCGGTGAGCAGGAACCAGGTAACGGCCAGGGCAATCACCATCACTACTACCGGGTAGGTGAGCGCGGTCTTGATCTTGCCTCGCAACGCCGCCTGCTTCTCCTGATAGGAGGCTACGCGCTCCAGAATTCCGTCCAGGTTGCCCGAGACCTCGCCGGCCTTCACCAGGTAGACGTATAGCTTGTTGAAGATGGCGGGGAACTTCGCCAGCGAGCTGGAGAGCGGCATCCCCGTCTCCACGTCCTCACGAATCTTCTTGAGGGCGTCTTTCATCCCCTGCTTGTCGGCCTGCTTCTGCAGAATCGCGAGGGACTGCACCACCGGCAGACCGGCGTTGATGACGGTCGCGAACTGACGACTGAAGACCGTGACGTCGCGAAGGTTCGGCTTGGATCCGAAGTCGAGCCACTTGGGGAGCTTGATGTCGGCATTAAGGCCGGCCTTGGGGGTCTTGATTTCGCTGATGAAGAAGCCCTTTTCCCGCAACGACGCAGCAACGTCCCTCTGGCTTCCTGCCTCCATGGACGCGGCGATCATCTTTCCGGTCCGGTCTCTTGCCTTGTACTCGAAAACCGGCATGGCTCCTCCTCCAAAGCGCAGTCGGCCTGCGCCACTCGAGAAAGTCTAGCCGCCGGCACACCACTCACGCTGCTGGATTCTGCACTTCCTGCCCCTTGTGCGGCCGTTGCCGCCCGCGTGGTCGACGTTAGAATGCGCTCGATGCCCCGGGAGAAGATCACCGACAAGCGAGCTCGAGCCGCCGAGGCGTTGGAGCGCCTCCGCACGCTCTACCCGAACGCCCAAACCGAGCTCGACTTCAAGAACCCGTTCGAACTCCTGGTGGCGGTAATCCTTTCGGCGCAGGCGACGGATGTGGGTGTGAACGCGATTACGCCCGGACTGTTTCGCGCCTATCCCGACTCGGCGGCGCTGGCCGCCGCCACGACACAGGAGGTCGAACCGCTCATCAACCGCATCGGCCTCTTCCGCGGGAAGGCTCGCAATATAGTTCGCACCGCCCATATGCTGGTCGAGAAGCACGCAGGCGAGGTGCCCAACGACTTCGAGGCGCTACTGGCGCTACCGGGTGTGGGCCGAAAGACCGCCAACGTGGTCCTGGGCACGGTGTACGGCCGGCCGGGAATCGCGGTCGACACTCACGTATTGCGGTTGGCGAACCGGCTCGGCTTCAGTCGCTCCGATGATCCAGCGAAAGTGGAACGAGATCTCGAAAATATCTACCCCAGCGAAGAATGGGTCTTCGTCCATCACGCCCTTATCCTGCACGGCCGCAGGATCTGCGTCGCCCGCAAGCCCAAGTGCGCGGAATGCGTCTTGAGCGACATTTGCCCCAGCAGCCGGGTTTGAAACCGGCATTTGACGCCGGCAGCCGGGTTTGAAACCGGCAAATGCCCACAGTGGACTCGGCTACCGCCCAACGCAAGGGAAACGTGTAACCGGCCAAGAAATCCCGCATAGAGGGAGTTGGTACGCTTGCTCCATGTTCGACCTCGCCATTGTGGGCGCTGGGCCCATCGGCCTCGAAACGGCCATCCTCGCCAAGCATGCCGGCCTCGACTACGTGGTGCTGGACAAAGGAAGCGTTGTCAACGCCATCCGCGGCTACCCCACCTACATGACTTTCTTCACCACCTCCGATCGTCTGGAGATCGGAGGCCATCCACTCGTATCCGCCACCGATAAACCCACTCGCAAAGAGGCGCTGGACTACTACCGCAGAGTCGTCCAAAACGAAGACCTCAAGGTTCGCCAGTACACCGAGGTCGTGAAGATAGAACAGTGCGCCGGAGGCTTCCAGCTCGTCCATAGGGAGCAGCGCGGTGCCTCCGGCGCTGCTCCAAGCGGGGCCGTGAGCGGTCCACCGGGTGATGCGTCCACCGGTGAGGGCCGGCTCCGGGCCCGCAAGGTCGCGGTGGCGACCGGATATTACGACCACCCCAAGCTTCTGGACGTTTCCGGCGAAGAGCTACCTCATGTGAGCCACTACTACACCGAGGCGCACCCGTACTTCCGCAGGGAGGTGGTCATCGTGGGAGCCGGCTCCAGCGCCGCCGACGCCGCTCTCGACCTGCACCGCGCCGGCGCGCGAGTCACCATGATCCACCGGGGCGGCGACTTCCGCCACAGCCTCAAGTACTGGGTGCGGCCGAACCTCGAGAACCGCGTCAAGGAAGGCTCGATCACGCTTCATCTGAATACCTCGGTAAAACGGATCACGCCCGATGCGGTCGTGGCGTCGAAGGAGGGGCGGGAGCTCCTTATCCCTGCTCATCAGGTCTTTCTGCTCACCGGGTACTACGCGCCGCCCACCCTCCTTACGACCGCCGGCGTGAAGCACGACCCTAAAACATTGGCCTGCGACCTCGATCCCGATACTTTCGAGAGCAACGTTCCTGGCCTCTACCTCATCGGCTCGGCCGGACACGGCAACCGAACCTCGGACGTTTTCATCGAGAATGGGATCGAGCATGCGAAAGGCGCGATGGGGGACATTATCGAAAAGCTGGAAGCAACTCCGGTGGGGACCTGAGGTGCGGCAATGACGTCGCGAGCCTTCGACCTGGAGGGCATCTCGGTCCTGCTGCTGGACGCACTCGACGACATGTCGGCCGAACATTCCGATTTCGTGCTGGTGTCGGGCGCTCATGCCGGACTCGACAGCGCCCGCCGGGTCTTGCGCCGGCCACCGCAACTCGCCGTCTTCAACGACGCCGGTGTTGGCAAGGACCGTGCGGGAATAGCAGGACTCGAGCTTCTCGACGCCTTTCACATTCCTGCTGCGGCCGTCGACGTGAACAGTGCCCGCATAGGCGACGCCGCCGATACCCTCGAGAACGGCGTTATCACTCACTACAACAAGCTCGCCCAAGCGCTGGGCGTGGAGGTGGGCGACAGCGTGCGTGAGGTACTGACAAAGCTCGAGCGTTAGGTCGGCCGCCCAGCGGTATGCTTCCCTAATGGCCGAATACGAATTCCTGAAGCAGCTACTGCAGAGCCCCGGCGTCAGTTCATTCGAAGGCTTGCCTGCCGGCCTGTGGCGCGAGCAGGCGAGAGAACTGGGAGCACAGGTGACCACCGACGCCTACGGCAACAGCTTCGCCGGCTTTGGCGAAGGAGGCGGCCCGCGAGTCCTGCTGGCCGGTCACATAGACGAGATCGGCCTGCTGATCACCTATATCGACGAATCGGGATTGCTCTACTTCACCGGCGTGGGAATCTCGAGCGGTGAAGGACTACCCGGGCAACGAGTACGCGTAGTTAGTGACAGTGAGCAGGTACTGGGCGTCATCGGCCGCAAACCGGCTCACCTGACCTCGAACGATGAACGCAGCAAACGGATCAAGCTGGAAGGCCTCTGGATCGACATCGGCGCCGAGGACCGAGACGACGCCTTGCAGCGCGTGCAACCCGGCTGCTTCGCCGTTTTCGAAGCGCCCGTCATCGAACTGAGCGAAAACCGCTGGGCTTCGAAGGCGATGGACAATCGGATCGGGGCCTACATCGCACTCGAAGCCGCCGGCAGGGCGGCTGCAGCGGGCGCCAGGGCCCAGATCATCGCCGCGGCAACCACCCAGGAGGAGATCGCGGGGGTGGGTGCGAACGTGGCAACCTACGGCATTCGGCCCGACCTCGCCATTGCGCTCGACCTCACGCACGCCTCCGACGTACCCGACGTCGAGAAGAAAACGCAAGGGGATATTCGCCTGGGAAAAGGGCCCGTGATCGAGCTGGGGGCGACGATACACCAGTCACTCGCCAAGCGAATCCGGGAGTGCGCCCAACGGGAGGAGATCCCATTCCAGACCGGTTTCAGCGGGCGTCGCACGGCAACCGACGCCGACGACATCGCCAAAGTCCGCTACGGCGCTCCCACCATCCTGATCTCGGTGCCCAACCGCTACATGCACTCACCGAGCGAGGTAGTCGACCTCAACGACGTAGAGGGGGCGGTGCTGCTGCTCGAGCGCTTCCTCTGCGGACTGGAAGGGATGGAGGATCTGCTGCCCGGCCAGTGAACGGCCGTGCAGACGCTCGATGAAGCTGATCATCACCCACGAGCAGCCCGATTTCGACGCCCTGGCCGCACTGGCACTCGCGCGTTTGGCGCATCCGGGAGCGGTGGCGGCGATAGGCGAAGACTTGCCCGAAAGCGTACGGACTTTTCTTCACCTCTACCGCGATGAACTCGAACTTCGGGCCGCCGAAGAGGTCGACCTTGACGGCGTCACCGAGCTGATCGTCGTAGACACCAATGACGCGAAGCGACTGGGCCGTTTTGAACAACTTATCGGCAGGGTGCCGGTCACCGTTTACGATCACCATCCCAGGCACGAAAAGGAGATCAGGGCGGCCCACGGAATCCAGGAGCAGGTAGGCGCCACAGCCACACTGCTAACCCGCCACCTCGAAACGTCATCAGTCGAAATACCGGCGCGGCTCGCCAGCCTCGCGTTGCTGGCCATCCACGAAGACACCGGTAACCTGACATTCGATCTCACGACCGCCCACGACTACCAGGCAGCCGCACTCCTCATGCGCCGCGGCGCCTCGCTCGAAGTCGTGCGCGACTCCCAGAGTGACTCCAACAGCGACCACTCCGACGAAGAACAGCGAGAGTTGCTGCAGGAGGCGCTCGCACACGTCCGCACACTCGAAATTGGCGGATTCACCCTGGCCCACTCGGCTTTCGAATTCCCTCATTACGTACGCGACGCCGCCGGAACCTGCAGTCGGCTGCTAGCCCAAACCGATTCCGACGCCGCGCTGCTGGCCGTGAGCATGGAAGGCAAGACATTGCTCTTTGCCCGCGCCGTCCGCGGCTTCGACGTTGGCGCGGCGCTCGCCGAAGCCGCAGGCGGCGGCGGCCATCCCGGAGCTGCCTTCGCTCGCAGCGACCAGTCACCCCAAGAAGCGGCCGCCGGTGTCCTAAAGGCGCTGGAGGCGCATGTTCGTCCGGCACCCGTTGCCAGGCAGGTCATGAGTTCGCCGGTCAAGAGCGTCCGTTCCGACGCCATGCTTCACGAGGCGCAACAGCTGCTGAGCCAGTTCGGGCATAACGGTGTACCCGTGCTGGACAACGGGAAGCTGGTGGGGATCATCTCCCGACGCGATCTCGAGCGCGCGCTTAGGCACGACCTGTCACGATCCCCAGTTAGCGGCTTCATGACCAGGGAGGTAATTACCGCAAGCCCCAAAGCGACCCTCATGCAGCTCGAGCACCTGGTCGAAGAGCACAACATCGGTCGGATACCCATAGTCGAAGACGGCATGGTGGTGGGAATCGTCACCAGGAGTGATCTCCTAGCGGCCCACCATCCGCCGCGCGAGCCGGCAGCAGCTAAGCAGGTGTGCGAACGGCTACCCAGTGAAGCGAGGCGCGTCATCGACCTGGCCGTAGTGGATTTGCGGGCCCGAGCCGACGGCTCAGCCCTCTACCTGGTGGGTGGAACCGTCCGTGACGCCTTGCTGGGCAGGGCGCTGGTGGATCTCGACCTGGTGGTTGAGAACAGCTCGGCCGAAGCGCTGGTAAGCCGGCTGCAACGACAAATGGGCGGCACCATGACCTTCCACGCCGATTTTGGCACCTCTACACTCATCCTTCCCAGCGGACTCGTCGTCGACGTAGCTGGGGCACGCGAGGAGTATTACGCCCACCCGGGAGCCCTCCCCCGGGTTACGCCCTCCTCGATCCGCAAGGACCTGGCGCGGCGCGACTTCACCGTGAATGCTTTGGCGGTGAGGGTAGCCCCGCAGCCGACCCTGCTCATCGACCCATTCGATGGAGTGCGCGACCTGCAGCGCGAGACGTTACGCCTGCTCCACCCGCTGTCGTTCGTCGAAGACCCCACCCGGATACTCCGTGGCGCCCGGCTGGGCGGCAGGCTGGGCTTCGAATTCGCGGAGGCGGCTAAGCTGCAGGCCAAGGAGGCGCTAAAGGGCGACGTGTTGGCGAAGGTAAGCGGCTCACGGCTCCGCGCCGAGCTCGAGCTCACCTTTGGAGAGTCCCGCGTTAGCCCGGCGCTGCAGATGCTCGACGCTCTGGGCGCACTCGAGGCGGTCTACCGGTTGCACTTCGACCCCACGCTCACGCAGAAACTCGATGAGTTGCGGGCCCGGGGACCGATCCCTCCCATCGCCTATCTGCACGCACTGCTTTTGCGCAACCCGTTCGGCCGCGCCGCCGCCCATGTCGAAACATTCCACTGGCCGCGCCGAGTACTCTCCGTTCGCGAGGGACTGGTCAAGGCCGAGGAAGCCGGCTTCGTGTCGGAGGAGTGGTTGGACGCCGCCGAAGATGCCGAACGGGCGGTAGCACGGGTCCTCTCCCCCGATTTGGCAGCTCGCGTAAAGGCGTTCGAGGAGGTCCCACGCCGACGGAAACTGCGTGGAAGCGACGTGTTAGAGTTGGGCCTGCCGCCCGGGCCGAAGGTAGGCGAAGTTCTGGACGATATCGCCAGGGCCAGGCAGCATGGCCGGGTGAAGTCCTTCGAAGACGAGATTGAGCTGGCCCGGCGCCGTGTCGACGAGCACCTGGGTCGCCGTACGCGGGAGTAAACGTCATGATCCTCAACTACTGGAACAACCCGACCATACTGGTTATCAGCGCCATCGTAATGATCATGGCGCTCATTTTTCACAACATGGTCCAAAGCTGGGTAGCTTCGCGCTACGGCGACAACGGTGCACGGCTATCGGGCTTCATGAGCTTCGATCCGCAACAGCAGCTCGAACCCATGGGCGTGCTGTTCCTTTTCCTGCTGGGCTTCGGGTGGCCCAAGGCGATACCCGTCAACAGCCGTAACTACCGCGACCGCGGCAGGCAGGAAGCGATCGTTTGGTATAGCGGACCGCTTACCTACTTGGGGATAGCGGCGATCTGCTTTCTGCTCGAGTTGATCTTCATCAATATGGGCAGCATCGAACTGGCCCGGGCTTTCCTGGTGGCCGGAAATATCTCCATCCTCCACGCGGCCATCAACGTTTTCCCAGTCTTTCCACTCGACGGCGCCCGAGCCGCGCTGGCCTGGGGCGGCCCCGGAGTAAGGCGCTTCATAAACCAGATCGCCGGCTACGGCGTTCTGGGCTTCATCGTAGTCTTCTTCATCCTCTCGGCAACCGGCGTCACCGGTGCCATCATGGGCTTCTTCAGCGGAATCATTCGCGGACTGTTGCGACTGATCCCGGGCCTCTGAACCGCCCCCCTCGTTTTGAGGGGGGCGAGCCGGGCGACCGATCGGGCAAGCTGCAACATTGACGAAACCGCGGCGAGCTGCGGCGTCAGGCCGTCGAGACCGTCTCTTCCACACCGCGCACGTCCACTATCATCTGCACCACCGGAGCGTAAGTTTCCAGGGTGGCGAGGAGCTGACCCGTTGGTTCGTACTTGCGGATAGTCTGCCCGCCGCGCCGGGCGGCGTAAAGGTTGCCCTGCTCGTCCACGCCCAAGTCCAGCAGGCTCTCGCCGCTATCGCCGTGCAACGTTTCCAGAGCGTACGACTGGGTGAGCTTACCCTCGGGACTCACCTTCCGTACCTTCGAGCCGGAGGCATCGCTGATGAAGAGGTTCCCCTCCCGGTCCACCGTCAACCCATCTAGCTGACGCATTCCCTGCTGCTCACCACCCTGTTTGAAGGCCCAGCGGGTCTGGTACTCCCCATCGGGGCTAAAGCGCTGCACCTGCCGGTTACCGTAATCGAGCACATAGATCGCGCCGTCGCTGCCCACGACCAGGGAGCGCGGATCGTTGAAGAGACCGCGGCCCTCCCCTCGGCCGCCGAAACGGGACAGGAAGACCCCCTCCGAATCGAAGCGCTGCACGATGTGCGACTCGGCGTCTAAAACGTAAAGAGTGTCGTCGGGAGCGACAGACAGGGATACCGGATAGAGGAACTCGCCCGCCTTCATGCCGTAGGAACCGAAGCTGGTGAGGTGACGGCCGTCGGGCGCCAACTTATGAATCATCCGGTGCTCCGTCTGCCCCAACTGGTACTCGAAAACTGCCGCGTAAAAGTTGCCCGCGCTGTCGAGCGAAACCGATAGTGGCGCAGCCGAGAATGACCCCGGCTCTGTCCCGATATCGCCGATACTCGCGTGCAACGCGCCGTGCGGATCGAGTACCCGCAGGACGCCCTGACGAGTGCTTACCGTGAGCACGATCCTGCTGGGCAGCTCGGCTTGACCATCGTCACTCAGATCGGCGCCGCTCAGCGCGGCCTGAACCTCCTCGAGGGAGGGCCGGTCGTCGGGGTCTTTGGCGATCATCTTCATCACCAGCTCGTCGAGCACCCTTGGCACGCCCAGGTTGAGCTGCCGTGGCGGGGGTGGGCTCTGGAATATCTGCTGGTGGACGATCACCTCGTAGCCACCCTTGAAAGCCGTCTCCCCGGTGAGCATCTCGTAGAAGACCAGGCCGAGGCTGTAGATATCGCTGCGATGATCGAGCTTGAGGCCCCTGGCCTGCTCGGGCGACATGTAGACGGGAGTACCGATGCGTGCCCCGGTCATTGTGAGGCGGGAGAGCACCTTGCCGCCGGCGATGCCAAAATCCATCAGTTTAACGGCGTCGGGCGCCAATCGCGGCCGAGCGTCGCGGCGGATTCCTCCCTCGAGGATCATGATGTTGGCGGGCTTGATGTCGCGGTGAATGATGCCTGCCGAGTGAATGTGCTGCAGAGCGTTCACCACCAGCGTCATTACGTCGACTACCAGCTCGGGATCCAGCTCCGCGGCCTCGACGTAGCTCTCCAACGAGCGGCCCTTCACGAACTCCATCACCATGTAGTGCTTGATTCCCAGGCTGCCGTGTTCGAACGTGCGCACGATGTTGACGTGGCTCAGCCGCTGGGCGACCTCCGCCTCCCGGTGGAATCGCCGGATGAACTTGGCGTCGGCCACATACTGTTCCATGGGAATCTTGAGCGCCACGATCTGTCCACCGGCCAGCTTGCGGGCTCGGTAGACGCTGGCCATGCCGCCCGAGCCCACTTTCTCGAGGATCTCGTAACCGGGCACCTCCATGGGATCGAACCCCGGAGCGCTCCGCGCGGTTCGTTTGCGGCTTGTCTTCGAGGCCTTGCGTTGACGCGGTGCGACCCTCGAACGACGGCTTGTAGCTTGACCGCCGGTGACGAAGAGCGCCAGTGCGAGGGCGAAGAGTGCGGTCGGGGCCAATGCCCGGTCGGCGCCACTGAGCGCCAAGAGTCCGGCAACCAACAGGCCGCCGATAGCGAAAATGGAGGCCTTCACCCAACCTGGCGCCTGCAGGAGCCAGACTATCAGCAGAACCGTCACGGCCAGAAGAAGCCAAAGCATCAGGGAACCTCGGCAATCACGAGCGTGATGTTGTCGGGTCCGCCTCGCTGGTTGGCGAGTGCGATCAGGTACTCGACACTCGATTGGCGATTACTGGTGCGGCTGATCTCGGCCAGGATCTCCCCGGTCTCCACCTGACCATGCAATCCGTCGCTGCACAGCGCAAGGACATCGCCGGAGCGCACCGCGAGCGGGATTATGTCAGGCTCGACTTCCGGCCGGGTGCCCAGCGCCCGGGTGATGAGGTTGCGCCACTCGTGGGTCTGAGCTTCGGCGTCCGTCAGCAACCCACGCCGGCGCTGCTCCTCTACCCAGGAGTGGTCCTTGGTGAGCTGATAGATCCTTTTGTCACGCACCAGGTAGCCACGCGAGTCACCAACATGGCCAAGCACGGCATTGTCGTTATGTATCGCTGCAAGAGTAAGAGTAGTGCCCATCCCCCGCCGGCCGCTGTCACGGCTCGCCTCGGCATAGACCCGCCGGTTCGCCAGCCGGATAGCCTTCTCGGTCAGGCGTTCTATACCCACCATCTGCTTGCCCTGTTCCAGCTCGCCGGCGTAACGACCGAAAGACTGATCGAGGACCTCCATGGCGAGCTTAGAGGCCACTTCGCCGGCCGCAGCTCCACCCATGCCGTCCGCCACCGCCAGCAACGTCAGGGAACCGCCTGGGAGCGGGAATTGCAGCACCCGGTGGTAGTCCTCGTTGAGCGGTCTGACGCGGCCCACATCGGAGCCGTGGCCTACGTTCTGACCCAGACGCACGCGGTGAGTTTATCCCCTCGGCCTACCGTCCCCAACGAACTATCCCACATGACAATGGGGCTCAATTTCCCTTGGGCCTCGGTCTCCTGACCGTCTCGAGATATGGGAACGACTCGAGCAGTCCCCGGTAGTCGTCGAACAAACGCAACGCCTCGCCATGATCCGATGGCAACTCACCCAGACGCAGGTAGGCGAGATGGCCACTGGGAAACTGGAATGTGGGTGTTCCGAAGACGTCGAGCGACACCGCTCGGTAGTGCTCGTGCGCCAACTGTGTTCGCCATTCGGGATCGGCTAGATCATTCTCGAAGCAAGGCATGTGCAGACCAACTTCTTCCGCCACTTCGAAAATGGTGCTGCGCTTATAGGGCCTGTGGTCGCGGTGACGAGCCCTTAGCAGGGCCAACAAAAAAGAGCCGTGCTGGTCGGCTCCCTGCCGGCGCACGGCGCACGACGCGAGAAAAGGCAGGAGGCCGTTGCTGCCGTACTCGTCATCGGGATCGAGCCGCTCATTCCACAGTTGCCAGCCGTTCCCCTGATGGCGAGACTGCATCAAGCTGAAGTGCTGCCACTCGAACGAGACCTCACGTGCGCCTGTCACAACATGCGCCACCTCTGCCCCGCGCCAAGCGTAAGGACAGAGGTAATCAAAGTAGACCCGCACGGTCTCCGGCATGCACCCATTACATCCCCGGCATTAACCGCGAGCGGGTAGCGCGAGCGACAGGCGGAGACCTGTGATGTTCGCTTCAATACGCCTCGAGAGCCGGCTCCGGGCCCGCCTAAAGTGGACGGCCTGAGGTCTTCGCGACACTCATTATGGCGCGCCCGGGCCGCGTAGCGAGCGCCGTGCCTAATGGCTAACTGCTTGGACCAACTCCGGCAGCAGCTTGCGAAGCTGGAACCGAACTCGGCCAAGCGAGTTGGCGCCGTCGAGAGTGAGGACGGCGACGTACTCCTTGCCTTCGGCCTCGAGCGGCGTCATTAGCACCGGGCCGTTCTCGTACTCGATCGTCGTTTGCGTGACCCGGCCCTCGCCCAGCAGTCCCGCTAAGGTCTTGGTCGATGCCAGGCTGCTGGCGATGGCGCCGCCGACGAAGGAGAGGTCGGTGCCCTCGGCCGAGACGCCTTCAAGCACCAGTCCGTCGGCGTCCACGAGGGCAGCGCTCTTCACGCCCCTGATTTCGAGTACCTGCTGCAGAAGCGGCTTGAGCTTCACGATTCTCCTCTCAACTCGAGCCGCAGCGGCTCGAGCGCACTCTCCTGAATAAGTGGCGCGGAAAAATGGGCGTTCTGCCGATCGGTGACTAAAGCGAGGTAGTAATCGGCAATTGGGTAGATGTGAACGTTGTGTCCTTCCAGCTCGATACGCTGACCGCTCGGTTGACCCATACCAAGCTCCCCGAAGGCGCGCCTGGTAACAGCAGTCACGCCGGCAACCTCTGCCGCCAGCTTCTCGGCTCGCACGCCGTACCCGAACATCTCGACCGGCAAACCGTCGGCAGTGAGCAGCAACAGCGCGACCAGCCCGTCGATGGCCAGTAGCGGCCTAAGGGCAACTCGCAGGCTCAAGCGAACTCCCTTGTCAACCGCTCGGCCGCCTGCTCGCCGTAGAGGCGCGCCTTGCCCAAGTTGCCCTCTTGTGACAACACGATGAGGCAGAAAAGATCGCTGCCCAGCAGCCGGACGTAACCGAGGCGCTCTTCACAACCAAGGAAGAGCTCGCGGAGTTCGCCGGCGCCCAACCGCACGGTCATAGCGTTGCGGCCGGCAGCCAGCACGTTGGTTACCTCGGCCGCCACAGCCGCGAGGTCGGTGTCATCCTGGCTGAACTGCTCGACGAGTAGACCGTCTGTCCCCACTACCGCCGCGGCGAGAGCGCCGTCCACCTGCTCTACTAGGTGCGCGAGAATCTCGTCCAGCTCGGCCATCTCGCGGAGTCTAGCATGGGCCACCGGCCCCCGACGTCGGAGTTTTCGCACACGGTTTTCGAACGAGGGGAGGGGTCGTTGGCGTCTGCTATCTTGTTGGGGCATGAGTCAACTCCACATCCACGCGCAACCGGGTGACGTCGCAAAGTTCGTGCTGCTGCCCGGCGACCCAAACCGCGCCACCTTCATCGCCGAAACCTTTTTTGAATCCCCGCGCCTCTACAACGAAAACCGTCAACTACTGGGCTATACCGGCACCTTCCAGGGCGTGCCGGTGAGCGTGCAGAGCACGGGTATGGGTTGCCCCAGTTTGGCGATCGTCGTCGAGGAGCTCATCCGGCTTGGTGCGACTACCCTCATCAGGGTAGGGACGGCCGGCATCATCGCGGATCGGCTCAGGCCCGGCGACCTGGTGATCGCTACCGCATCGGTGGCGGCGGACGGAACCACCCGGCAATATCTGCGGGGGGCGCCAACCGCTCCTCACCCCTCGTTCGAGGTGGTGCGGGCGCTGGTCGACTCGGCCGGCGGGGACGGCGAAGTCCACGTGGGCCCGATCCGTACCGAAGACGCCTTCTACGCGACGAGTCCCGACGACGTTCAAGGGCTACGCGAGCAGGGCCTGCTGGCGGTCGAGATGGAAGCCTCGGCGCTCTTCCTGTTGGGTCAACTGCGTCAGGTCGCAACCGGCTGCATTTTGGCCACCAGCAACGCCATCGGTGATTCCTCCTTCATCGATCCGGCGATCATGAAGCGGAGTATCAGCCGCATGACCGAGTGCGCCCTTGCCGCCTGCGTCAAACTGCATAAGGGCGGCTGAGCGGTGCCGGCGGCACGGCTCGAGGGAGACAACCGATGAGAGTAGCCGTTATGGGTTCGGGCACCATGGGCTCGGGTATCGCACAGGCGTGCGCCGCCTCGGGCCATGACGTGGTGCTCTTCGACGTCTCGCCGGAAGCGCTCGAGCGGGCGCAGCGGGCGATGGCCGACAGCCTGGGGCGGCTGGTTCGCAAGGAGAAGATCAGCAGCGAGCAGGCCGAGGAAACGCTGTCGCGAATCGAGTGGTCGCAGGATCTCTCCCACTTCGCAAGCGCTCAGGTGTTGATCGAGGCGGTCTTCGAGGACGTCGAGGTGAAGCGCAGCGCCTGGCGGCAGGCGAGCGAAGCGGTTGGTGGCGAGACGCTGTTGGCCAGCAACACCTCCAGCTTGTCGATAACCGAGATCGCCGGCTTCAGCGGAAGTCCAGAACGCTTCTGCGGAATGCACTTCTTCAACCCGGTAGCTCTCATGCCGCTGGTGGAGGTGGTGCGCGCGATTGGTACCGCTCCCGAGACGCTCGAGCGTGCCCGGGATTTCGTCGAGGGCATCGGCAAGATCCCGATCGTGTGTGAGGACCGGCCCGGCTTCATCGTCAACCGGCTACTGATCCCCTACGTCAACGACGCCGTTCACGCTTTGAGCGAAGGGGTGGCCAGCGCCGAGGATATCGACCGGGCGATGAAGCTGGGGGCAAACATGCCGATCGGTCCTCTGGCCCTGGCCGATCTCGTGGGCCTGGACGTCTCGTTGGCGGCGGCGGATAGCCTCCACCGGGAGTTCGGCGACCCCAAGTTCAGGGTCGCGCCGTTGCTGCGCCAGCTGGTGCGCGCGGGAAAGCTGGGACGCAAGAGCGGCGAAGGGTTCTACCGCTACGACTGAAGAAGTACGACTGGGGAAGGTGGTACGGAGATGTCGGACGATATGGACAGTGGCGCTATAAACAGTGGTGGCAACCTCGAGGGTGAGGATCAGGAACTCGAGTTCAACTACCTTACCTACGAGGTAGAGGGCAACCTCGCCACGCTCACGATAGAACGGCCCGAGGCCCTCAACGCCCTAAACCAGGAGATGATCCTCGAGTTGGGATTGGCGCTCGAGTTGGCCGAAGCCGACCTCGACGTGCGCGCACTAATCATTACCGGCGTAGGACGCGCCTTCGTCGCCGGCGCCGATATCGAAAACCTCAGGAAGCTGAGCGACGGCTTTAGCGGCAGGGAAGCCTCGCTCGGTGGGCAGGACCTGATGAACAGCCTCGCGGCTCTCCCCTTTCCCACTATCGCCGCGATCAACGGCTTCGCTCTGGGGGGTGGATTGGAGTTGGCTCTGGCGGCGGATCTGCGGGTTGCCGCCAGCGGCGCCAAGCTGGGGCTGCCAGAGGTGCAGCTGGGTCTCATTCCGGGCTACGGCGGGACACAGAGACTGCCGCGACTGATCGGCATGGGCCGCGCGCTCGATCTCATCCTCACCGGACGTCATGTCCCGGCCGATGAGGCGCTGTCGCTGGGCCTGGTAAACCGGGTCGCCGACGATGCCCTCGCCGCCGCACAGGAGTTGGCCCAGGCTTGTCTCAAGAACGCGCCTATCGCTTTGGGACTGGCGAAGGAGTCGGTGATTCGAGGGCTGGACGTCACCCTGCCGCAAGGCCTGGAGATCGAGGCCGACCTCTTTGGCATGGTGAGCACCACTGAGGATATGAAGGAGGGCACTTCGGCGTTCCTCGAGAAGCGTGCTCCCGACTTCAAGGGGCAGTGATCGCGCGTAGTTCCGGCGTTACGGTAACGGCGCAGGGAGATCATGGGCGTAACCCGTCGATCACGGACCGTGCGCCGAGGAGCGAGGCTTAACTCCTCATGCCGTTTCGCATCAAGGTGTCCGTCTCTATCTTCCTGGCTCTGCTGGTGCTGATTCTCCTGGGGCCCTTCCTGATTCCCGTGCCGCCGCTCGAGGGAACGGCACCGGAACGAAGCCTCGCTACTCCGGAGAGTGAATTCGCCGGCGTTGATGGCGTGACCCTCCACTACCTCGAGCAGGGCAGTGGCCCTCTGGCCTTCCTGCTGCTGCACGGCTACCCCTCGAACGCCGCAGGCTGGAACTCCGTTTTGCCCGAACTGGCGCTCTACGGCCGAACGGTCGCTTACGACCAGGCCGGCTTCGGGCTCAGCGAGCGTCTCTTGCCGGGCTCCTGGCCGCGTGGCGCAAATCCCTATTTGCCCGGAGCGCAGGTCGAGCAGGCCATCGCGCTGCTCGACTCGTTGGGAATCGAGCAGGCCGTGTGGCTGGGAAGCTCCTCGGGCGGCGTGACGGCGCTGCGAGCAGCGCTCGAGTACCCCGAAAGGGTCTCCGCCTTGGTACTCGAAGGCGCCCCGGTCTATAGCACCAGGGCGCCCCCACCCTGGTCACGGCCGCTTCTCTACACACCGCAAATGAACCGTCTGGGACCGCTGCTCATGCGCCAGCTGGGCGGGGAGGCAGGGGTGCGGCTCTTCACCTCGCAGTGGGCCCAATCGGAGGGCCTCGATGAGCAAGACATAAACGACTTCGGGCGCAGTTTCGAGGTGGACGACTGGGATCGCGGGCTGTGGGAAGTGACCAAGGCGAGCCGGCCGTTCAACGCCAACGAGAGTCTCGCCGAACTGCCGATGCCGGTGCTGGTGTTGGCCGGCGCCTCGGATCCGATCGTGCCGAGCGAGGAGAGCGAGCGGCTGGCGCGGGAGATCCCGGGCGCCACCCTGGCGCTCATGGACGGGTGCGGTCACGTGCCGCATCGGGAATGCCCGGCCGCTTTCATGCAGGTGCTCACCGGCTGGCTAGAGGAGAACTCCTACGCAACGGAGTGAATAAGGCCAGTGCTAGACTTTAGCCGTGGTTCTCGGCATCATCAGCGACGTACACGCCAATGTCGTGGCCCTCGAAGCGGTTCTCGAAGTAATGAAGCGCGAGGGCGCCGATACCATCGTGTGCCTGGGCGACCTGGTGGGGTACGGCCCCTCACCCAACGAAACGATCGAACTGGTTCGCAGCGCCGGCATAATGTGTACCCTTGGCAACGCCGACGAGCGGATCGCCTTCGAGTTCGCACGCGGCAAGCGCCCTCGCGAGGGTGTGGCCGACACGATTTTGGAATGGACACGAAGCGTGATCGAGCCCCGCAACGTCCAGTTCCTGCGTAGTCTCCCCGTTCAACAGCGGCTCCTCACCCCCGCCGGCCGTTTTCGATTCTTTCACGGAACGCCGGAAACGCCGGCCGAGCGGCTCAACCTGAACCAAGACCCACACTCGCTTACCCGGCTGCTCGAGCGCAACAGGTGCCGGTTACTGGCGGCCGGAGCTACGCATGTCCCCTACTACCGGGAGCTGGCCGCCGGTTCGGTACTCAACCCGGGCTCGGTCGGCCTCGCCCTCAACGGTGAGCCGGGCGCCGATTACGCCCTCCTGCGAGTTGACGAGGACCGGATCGAGGTATCGATGGACAAGGCCGAGTACGACTTTGGGGCGGTGGCCTTCGACATCATCGCTTGGGGGCTGCCAGCCATGGTGGCCGAAGCTGTCCAGCAGGGTCGGATGCCAGAGAAGATCGACGAAAGCTGATTCGTCTGAAAGTCAGGCCCGCTCTACCGCCAACGCCAAAGCCTCGCCGCCACCTATGCAGATGGCCGCCACTCCTCGTTTGGAGCCCCGCTGCTCCATTGCGTTGAGCAGGGTAACAACGATTCGGGCCCCAGAGGCGCCGATCGGATGCCCCAGCGCCACCGCGCCGCCATGAACGTTGACACGCTCGGCGTCGAGACAGAACTCCTTCATGGCCGCCATCGGTACCACGCTGAATGCCTCGTTTATCTCGAATAGATCGACATCGTCGGGCGTCCAGCCGGTCCGTTCGAAGAGTGTCCGCATGGCGCCAAGCGGAGCAGTGGTGAACCACTCCGGGGCGCCGGCCGACGAAGAGTAAGCGCCGATCCTCGCCAACACCGGCATGCCCCGCTCCTTGGCGACCTCTTCGCTGGTCACCACCAGGGCGGCGGCGCCGTCGTTGATGGTCGAGGCATTGGCAGCCGTCACCGTGCCCTCCTTCTCGAAGGCCGGACGGAGGCCGGGCAGCTTGTCGAAATCGACCGAACGCGGTCCCTCATCCTCCCGGACTTCCGTTTTGGCGCCACGCCGCCCTTCCACCTCGAGCGGAACGATCTCAGCGTCGAACGTCCCATCCTCCATCGCCGCTTGCGCCCGACGGTAAGAGCGGGTGGCGTACTCGTCCTGAGCTTCGCGCGAGAATTCGTACTTGCGGGCGCACGCCTCGGCGCAAGAGCCCATGTGCTTGTCGTTATAGGCGTCCCACAGGCCATCGAACACCAGCGAATCCACCAGTTTGCCATCGCCCAGGCGAAGCCCACCGCGAGCTCCCGGCACCAGGTAGGGAGCGTTGGTCATCGACTCCATCCCACCGGCGACCACCACCTGTGCGTCTCCCACGGCTATGGCTCGGGCCGCCTGCACGATCGCCTCCAGCCCGCTGCCGCACATCTTGTTGAGGGTGATCGCGGGAGTCGACGAATCCAGCCCGGCGTAGATCGCCGACTGCCGGGCCGGCGCCTGGCCCATCCCGGCCTGCAGGACGCAGCCCATCGCCACCAGGTCGACATCAGATCTGCCAACAGCGGCACGCTCGAGCGCTCCGGCAATGGCAGCGGCTCCGATTTGCGACGCCTTGAGCGGGGACAACGCTCCTCGAAATGCGCCGATCGGCGTTCTCACAGCCGATGCGATAACTACGTTCATAGCTCCTCCTGTATCTCGGCCTATATCTCCATGTATATCTGCACGTATATCTATGTGCAGGCGCAGGCCGTGCCTGGGCCCGCGCCTTCGCTCGATCTCGCCTCAAGTATAGGTGTCAGCGTCTGAACGTCACTGTCGCGCTCGCATCGCCCCACTGCACCCGGATCGGCCGGCGCAAGTCGAACTCTTCGGGCAGCAGCACTACCCCTACTACCGGCGACTCCGGTCCCACGAATGCAGCCTCCCCGTCGAGGAGCCTAAGACGAAACGGGTGTCGCGCGGCGAAGTCCAGCGTTCCTTGGGAGAATGTGATGCTTGCGCGCCAGGAGCCGGCTTCAACAGCGGTCACGAAGAGGAGGAGAGGACGATCACGACCGCTGCGCGCCACCAACTCGTCGAACCGCTCCTGATGGCTCGGCATTGCCAAGCCGAGTAACCCCGCGTCCGCCAGCAGCAAGCTCTGAGTAGCGGGACCGGCACTGCCGGCCGCGTACATTCGAAGACCGGGAATGCCGGAGCCCAAGTCAACCAGTTCGCCGTCCCTGCCTGCGACCGCCGGAGCCGGAGGAAAGTGTAGCCGGAACGAGCGGCCGTTGGCGTCCTCGGCGACGCCGTCACTGACCCATAGGCCAAGAAACGCCAGCACATCGACCGGCAGCCACCACTGTCCGTCGCCACGCTGCCTCACTGCTCCCGAGAGGCTCTCCTGGCGAGCGACTCCCTCTCCACGGGGTTGCCAAAGGACGTCCGGCGAGCCATCGAAGAGCGTGAATATCCCCTCCTCACCGCGAAGCGTGAGGGTGCCCGAATCCTCGCTCGCCACCAAACTCAGTTCGCGGATGACGGAGGCCGCTTCAACGAGTGTCACCGCGCCCTCGCGCACGGCTGGTAGTTCTCGGTGCCCAGCGTTCTGCGCCATCACCGACCCGGTCGAGTACAGCACCATCACCATCGCACTCAACAGTAGGCGGGAAGCATGAGTCTGCCGGGCGTGAACCAGCCGACATTCTGGTTGCGGATCCACCGGTGTACCTTTGCCCCTGCGCCGCCGCTCACCACGAACCAGCCGGTCACCGTACGGTCGCCTACGCGAACTCATTCCTTTGCGCGCTATAATCTCCACATAGACATGCTGCGCCTCAATCGTGTTCCCGAGCTTCGGGCATCTGCCCGCTAGTTTGCACGTGCCCAAAGCAAACCACTCGAACGACCCCCACTTGAACAATCCATGGTTAGACAGCCGCTGCTTGAATATTCGCAGCCTGAAGCGCCGCCATTCAAATAACTGCTCGGATAAACAGGGTAAGTATCGAGGTCGTGCCCACGCGTCGCCAGAAGGCGTCGTGTTCCGTAGGCAGGCTCGGGAGGAGAGATAATCGAAAAGGTCCACGGCAGATTATCCGGTTTGAAGAAGAACGAAATCAAGCGACTCAGCAATCTCTACCGCAGACGCATAGCTCCCGAGGCCGCTGTGGGCTTCGAGTTGGCCCGCGAGTTGGGCGAGCTGGCCACCGACATCGGCAGCAACGTTAGCGTCCTGCTCGACCGACGCGGCCGCGTCGTGACCGTGGCTGTGGGAGACGCTTCGGACACACCGCTGCCGCAGGTACACGGTGAAGCCGAATCACGCCTGTTCGGATTGCGCCTGGTACACACCCACACCAAAGCCGGTGGTCTATCGGGTTCCGATCTCTCCGCGCTATTTCTCAACCGGCTCGACGCCATGGTCGCGATCGACGTCGGGCGCAACGACCGGGGCGGCGTGGTGCTGGGCGACGCTCATCTGGCCCAGATCGCGCCGCCCACGGCCGAAGATGAAGACTGGACAATAGACCCACCTCAACCCGTGCGAACACTCGAAGGAATCGACATAAGCGAGCGGATTCGGGCGCTGGAAGAGGAACTCTCGCGAAGCCAGCGCACCCGCGAGGTGAGGAGCTCGAGCGCCGAACGAGCCGTACTGGTGGCATTGGAAGCCGGCGAAGGCACCCTCGAGGCCGAGTCACGCCTGGCGGAGTTGGAAGAACTCACCCGCAGCGCCGGCGCGGCAGTCGCCTTCTCGAGCATTCAGCACCGCAAGACAACCGACCCACGTACGCTGATAGGCCGGGGCAAGCTCCAGGAGCTCGTCTCCAAGGCCTACCACGAAGACGCGGACCTCCTCATCTTTGACCGCGAACTTACCCCTGCCCAAGCTCGCGAGATCGCCTCGGAGACCAGGTTGAAGATTCTCGACCGAACCCAGCTGATCCTCGACATCTTCGCGCAGAATGCCCGAGGACGGCAGGCGCAGGTCCAGGTCGAGTTGGCTCAGCTTCAGTACCAACTCACCCGGTTGACCGGACGTGGCGAGGCGATGAGCCGCCTGGGGGGTGGGATCGGCACCCGGGGTCCCGGTGAGACGAAGCTGGAGGTCGATCGGCGCCGCATCCGCGACCGAATCGTCGCTCTCGAGCAGGCGGTTGACGAGATATCGCGTCAGCGCTCCGAAACCCGCAAGTCGCGTACCGTGTCACAAGTGCCGGTCGTCGCTTTGGTGGGTTACACCAACGCCGGCAAGAGCACGCTATTCAACATGCTGGCGAAGCCCGATGCGCCGGCGCGTAATCAACTCTTCGCGACGCTGCGGCCGACTACCCGTGAGGGCTGGCTTCCGGGGTTGGGCGAGTGGGGCGCGAAGGCGCTCTTCACCGACACCGTCGGGTTCATCCGCGACCTGCCCAAGGAGCTGGTCAACGCCTTCCGGGCCACTCTCGAGGAGTTGCACGACGCCGACTTGCTGCTTCACGTTGTCGACGCCGCATCCCCAGGCGCCCCCGACCGGGTTGACGCCGTCGACCGCATCCTCGAGGCGCTCGAGCTGACCGTGCCCCGCCTGATCGTGCTGAACAAGGCCGACATCGCGCATCCCGATGTGCTGGCACAGTTGGCAGAACGTTACTCGGCCACGGCAGTGGCGGCAGTCGACGGCGGCGGAATTCAAAAGCTGCGCGGACGACTGGCCGAAGTACTGCTGGAGCAGGCACCGGTACATCTGCCGCAGGAACGGGCACACAGTTACGCTGCTGCTTCCCGTATCGAGTGACGCGGTTCGTTCTGGTGCGCGCGTAGGGTCAAGACTATGACCTTGGGGAGGCATGGAAGCTTGCGTGGCGATGAGGCAGCACTTTCGGCTGTCCCCGGTTAGCATTGGGCATGCCATACCGAGATCTTCACGACTTCCTGGAGCGCCTCGAGGCGGCCGGCGAGTTGCTGCGTATTCACGAGCCGGTATCGACCGAGCTGGAGATAACCGAGATTGCCGACCGGATGGTCAAGCGGGGCGGGCCGGCACTACTTTTCGAGAACATCCCGGGCAAGGACTTTCCGCTTGTCATAGGGCTATACGGAACCAGCCGGCGCACAGCCTGGGCGCTGGGCGTGGACGAGTTGGACGATCTGGCGGAGCGCCTGCGAAATCTGCTCGACGTGCGCCTGGGAGGGGGACTCCTCGGCCTTGCCGCACATCTGCCCAAACTGCGCGAGCTCAAATCGCTGGCGCCAAGGCGGGTTCGAAGCGGGCCGGTACAGGAGGTGGTGTGGCGCGGTGACGAGGTCGACCTCAGGCGGCTGCCGGTACTGAAGTGCTGGCCGCAGGACGGCGGTCCATTCGTCACCTTGCCGCTGGTAGTAACCCGCGACCCGCTCGAGGGCGACCTGAATATCGGCATGTACCGCATGCAGGTCTATGACAAGAACACCACCGGCATGCACTGGCAGCGCCACAAAACCGGTGCGCGGCACTTGGAGAATGCCCGCAAGGCCGGTAAGCGGCTCGAGGTTGCGGTGGCGTTGGGCGGAGATCCCGCCCTTACCTACGCCGCCACCGCACCTCTGCCCCCGATCCCGGGACTGAACGAGTACTCCCTCACCGGCTACCTGCGGGGACGGGCGCTCGAGGTTGTGCGCGGGCTCACCGTCGATCTCGAGGTGCCGGCTCACGCCGAGTTCGTCTTGGAGGGGTACGTCGATCCGCAGGAGCCGTGGCGGGTGGAGGGGCCGTTTGGGGATCACACCGGCTTCTATACTCTGGAGGACGAGTACCCCGTTTTTCACGTGACCGCGCTTACCATGCGCCGCAACGCCATCTACCCTGCAACGATAGTGGGGCGTCCGCCGATGGAGGACGCCTATCTCATCGAGGCGTCGGAGCGGATCTTTTTGGTGCCGGCGCAGCTTATTATGCCGGAGTTGGTGGATTACCACATGCCGCCGGCGGGAATAGCGCACAACCTGGTTAACGTAGTGATCGATAAGCGCTATCCCGGACAGGCGTACAAGGTGGCGAACGGCCTCTTGGGGCTGGGCCAGATGATGTTCGCCAAGGTGATCCTGGTGACCGACGAAAAGGTGTCGCCGCGGGACCACCAGGAGTTTTGGAGAACCGTGCTACGCAACGCGCTCCCCGGCCGCGATCAGCAGCTGGCCAAGGGCCCGATCGACGTGCTCGACCACTCCAGCCGGTCGTGGAGCTATGGCTCGAAGCTGGTAATAGACGGCACCGTGAAGCATCGGGAGGAGGGGGAGGCCGTCGTTTGGGAGGCGAACCCCGAGAGGACGACCGCGCAACTGCCGTACCACGCCGAGATTCTTGATCAGCACCAGTTAGCCGGCGGCTTCTGGTTCATCTCGACCAAGAAGACTCGCCCAGAGCAGGGGCGCCACCTGGGCGAGTGGGCGGCGCGGCAGAGCGTCGCTTCGGGCGTAAGGCTCATCGCGGTTGTAGATCAGGACACCGACCCACGCGACTTCGACGAGTGCATGTGGACGCTGCTCAACAACATCGATCCCGAGCGGGACCTTCAGATCATCGACGACACCTTTGGAGTCGGACCGAGGTGGGTATTCGACGGCACGCCAAAACTTCCCGCCGAAGGCTTTACCCGCCGCTGGCCGGACAAGATCGTGATGACGGACGAGGTCAAGTCACGGGTGGAAGAGCGTTTTGGCGGGTTGTTCGAACAGCCCGAGTCGGATGAGGCGGTAGATGTTGTGTAGGCGGCGCCTGGAGGCTCGCCATAACGCCGGAAGGTAATTAGGCCAAGAAGGCGGCGCTCGAGAAAAGCTTTTCCGGCGCCGCCTCCAGCAATCACATCCTGCTTCTACTTTCCCAATCGCTCAGTTGCTGGCCGTGAACGGATCAACAGGAAGGCACTCGTCATCCCCTACACAGATCCAAATGTAGTAGTGGGGGACGGTCTTGCCGGTCGTCCGGGTGATGGTGCCATGCACAACGTCTTCCTGCACGTAATACAAAGTCTGGCCTATCTCACCTACTCCGAGGGTTTCAGCTATCGGCTCGAGAAGGGAGCTCTCGACTTTAACGGTCTTGTCGCCACCTCTCAGCAGGCCTCTCAGGCCGCCCCAGGCGAAGGCGGTTGTTAGGAGCGAGAGGGCCAGGACGACGACGAGAGGTTTGAGGATACGGCGTTTGAGTACACGAGACTTGAGGACACGAAGGGTGGCGTAATGCATAGTGTTCCTCCTCCCGTTAAGTGTAGCATAAATTACACTAAAGCAACATAAATCTCACGTCGCCCCTGCAGGCTCGTGCCGGGAAGACTTCGAGCACCTCTTACAGGCTTGTAATTTACGATTCGAGTTTGTGGACGACCGAAAGAAAGGCTTCGACGAGCTCACGCGGATAGTGGATGTTGGAGAAGCGCGTCAACTCGTCGAAAGCTTCCGCTTTAGGAAGCGCTTTACGGTAAGCACGGTCGGTTGTCATCGCGTCGTAGGTGTCTACGATGGCGACGATGTATGACTCGGGCAAAATCTCGTCCGCCGCCAAGCCAAAGGGGTACCCGCTGCCATCGAGACGCTCGTGGTGCTGCTCGACGATCCGGCCTGCCTCCCTAACGAAGGTCGGCTGAAGCATCTCTCGACCGAAGGTGGGATGAAGTTTGATGACAGCCCACTCGTCGTCGGTAAGGGCGGCCGGCTTCAGCAGGATCTCCACCGGTACCCGTACCTTGCCTACATCGTGGAGATAGGAACCGTGGTCCAACAGGTGCAGACGATGCGCGCTTAGGCCCAACGCCTTGCCGGTGGCAAAGGAGAGCCGCTGCAGCCGCAAACAGTGTTCCGCGGTATAGCCATCCTTGAGCTCCACCTCGACCGCAAGCTGCATCAGCTCCTGTAAACCGCTACTTATCTCCTTGAAGAAGGGCTGCGACGTGACGTAGAGGAAGCGCACCTCCTCGATCGCCGTGAAGATCGCCTCTTCGGCGAGGCCTCGAGTAACTAAATAGTCTCCCCGCACCATGATGTCGGTTTCTTCGGCGCCTAGCTGCGCGAGACTGCCGGAAAGCAGGTAGTAGATCTCGACTGCCTCACCCCCGACTTCGCTGGAAGGAAGCAAGGTAATGCGCTCCCCTTTCCTCAGCGTGCCCTCGACTATCTCGGTGCCACCTCCAACCAACAGGTCGAGAACCATCGACTTGGTTCTCACTGTTTCCAAAGGCGCACCACACCGTCCCAGTTGAAGGCCAGCAATGCTTACTGGACGTGTTGGGGGCTTGATGGACGGCACCGGTTCCTTCTTTCCTGGTAGAACGGCAAAACTTCCTCATTGTCGAGTATGGCTAGCGCCGCTGTAGTGAAGTCGCCAACAGAAACAGGGCGGCCTGGCTCAGGATGATGGTGCTCCCGCTGGGAATGTCGGCAAGGTACGACAGCAGCAGGCCCCCGAAGGTGCTCAGCAACCCGACGGCAACCGCTAGTAGGGTCATCGAGAAGAGCGAGCGGGCGACCAGTCGAGCCGCGGCTGCAGGTATGACCAGGTAGGCGGCCATTAACACCACGCCGATGACCTGAGCGCTAACCACCACGATGAGCGCCGCGATGGCGAACAACCCGTACTCCAGCGCCCTCACACGAACTCCATCGGAACGTGCGAGATCGGAATCGAAAGTGGCGTAACCGAGCAGCGGCCACATGGCTATCAGCAGAAGCAACGAGACGCCCGAAACGGCGACGATGACAGGAAGCTCACTGCGTCCAACCGCGAGGATCGAGCCGAACAGCAGGTGCCACACGTCTACCACGTTGCGCTCGGGCGGGATGATCGAGATAAACAGCACCCCCAGCGCCACCGACACCGCGAAAAACACTCCAATAGCAACGTCGGAGGAGAGATCGGTTCGGTCCCGCACCCAGGCGATGCCGAGCGCGGCCGCCAAAGTGAACGGCACGGCGATCAGCAGCGGCTCCTCGAGCAGGGTCGAGTTGCCGAAAGTAGCAGAGACGAAAGCTCCCAGCGCGATTCCACCGAAGGCGGCGTGCGCGAGCCCGTCTCCAAGAAAGGCCAGGCCGCGCTGCACCACGAAGGTCCCCAGCACGCCGGCGACAACCGCAATACAGGCGCCGGCCATCAGGGCGCGTTGCATGAAGGCAAGACCGAAGAGCGCCTGAAGGTCGTCCATGGCGCTAGGGAAAAACCCGTCCGTGCTCGTGACCCAGATGCCCGTAGGCGGACCGGAGGCAGTCGTCGGTGAGAACTTCAGCGGGCTTTCCGAATCCGTGTGCGCGGCGGTTCAAAACCAGGACCCGATCGGCGTGATAGCGGGCGGCGGAGAGGTCATGCGTGATCATTACGATGGCCGCCTTAGTCTCCTGCTGATATCTCTCCAACAGATCGTAGAGGTCGTGCTCTCCCAGAAAGTCGACCCCGGTAGCCGGCTCGTCGAGTAGCACGACATCGGGATGCCTTACCAAGGCCCGGGCCAGATAGACACGCTGAAGCTCGCCACCGGAAAGTCCAGCCAGACGCCGGGATAAGAGGTGTCCGGCTCCCACGCTTTCCAGAGCTTCGCTCGCCATGCTCCGCTCCCTGGCGGTAATCAGCGCCGGCCACCGCAGCCGTGAGCCCGAAACCACCAGCTCGGCTGCGGTGGCCGGGAACGTGCGGTCGAACGTCTTTAGCTGCGGTACGTACCCCACTCGCCGTGGATCAATCCCGGCATTTGCGCCAAAGATAGTCGCGTGCCCACGCTGCGGACGAAGAAGCCCCAGGGCAACCCTTATCAGCGTGCTCTTCCCGGCGCCGTTCGGTCCGACGATCGCCAGGGTGTCGCCCGTTTGCAGGTCGAAACTCACGTCCTGCAGTGCCATCACATTGCCGAACCGAACGCTCACATGGTGGACGTGTAGCGCAGGCGGATCGGCTAGGGCGACGGGAGTAGCGGGAGTGTCGATGAGGCTACCTCCCTATTAGGGGGCGCTGTTCCAGGGCGAAAGCGCCTCGAGTACCGTCGCTGTATTGCGGCGAAGCAGGTCCTGATAGCTCTCCCCGGCCCGGCCAAGAGGATCGAGTTCGAAGAGACCCACTCCCGCCTCCTCGGCCAGCACCCGAGCGGGCCTGTCGCTAAGTCCGGCTTCGCTGAATATCGCCGGCGCTCCGCTCTCCGCGATCGTCGCCACGACCGTCGCCAGGTAGCGCGGGCTCGGCTCGCGACCCGGGAACGGTTCGATCTCCATGACGAGATCGAGGTCGTAGCGTTGCGTGAAGTATGGCCAGGCGTCGTGCAAAGGTATAAAGGGCGCCCCGGCGACCGGAGCGAGCGTATCGCGCAACTGAGCGTCCAAAGCTTTGAGGTCGGCCGTCAACACTTGGGCCCGTGCCTGGTATGTAGCGGCGTTGGCTGGGTCCAACTGGGCCAGCGTGTCTGCGACGGCCACCACGACGTCGATTACGAGCAGGGGATCGAGCCACACGTGGGGATTGACGCCGGTATGAAGGTGCTCATGGGCGGGATCGGCCCCCTCGCTGTGCTCTTCTTCGTCGTGCTCTTCTTCGTCGTGATCTTCCCCGTCGTGCTCTTCTTCGTCGTGCTCATCTTCCACCGACGCTGACAGCGCAGGCGCCAGGACATCGAGAGCCTCGAGCAGCGGGACCTGAGCGTTTACTGCCACTACCATTTCGTGCAGCCACTCGTCGATTCCGCCGTTAAGCACCACGAGATCGGCGTCCATAAGCTGCACGGCGTCCCGAGGCGTGGGCTCGAACGTGTGGGGCGAAGCCCCCGCCGGGAGGAGAACGCTCACCTCGGCCAGTTCGCCCGTGAGTTGAGCGACCAGATCCCCATAGGGAGCTATCGAAGTCACGACGCGTAGCTGCGCCATCGCACAGCCTCCGCCCAGCAAAGCGAGACCGGTAAGGATGAGGCGTGCCAACATTATCCTCCTTAAAGTAGGCGGATTCACCAGGCGGCTAACTAGGCGTAACCAGGCGGCAAGGAACTAGGCGGCTAGGAACTAGGCGGTTCGAAACCAGGCGGTTAGAAACCAGGCGGTTCGAAACCAGGCCGTTAGGTGGAGCGCTACGCAGAGAGGCGCGCATTTACGCGCGCCTCATACGAGCACATGTTTGTCTCGTCGAACTATCTGTTGGGGTTGACGAGCATGGTGGGGTCGAGGTTGCGTAAAGCCTTGGCGCTCAGCCATACTCGGTGCGGCTTGCCGGCTATCCAAATAGTGCGCTTCTGAAGGTTCGGCTTGACCGTACGCCGGTGGACGCCTACCTGCTTGAGGCCCACTCCACCCTTTTTCTTCGGCGAACCCTTGCGCTTGCTCGTCTTTTGCATCTTCGTTCTCTTGCCGGTGATTGCGCACACTCTCGGCATCGTTTCCTCCTAGATGTGGGTAGCGCCGCAAAGTACGGCTCCCAACCAAAACGTTTGAGTTTAGCATAGTCCTGCGCCGAACTCCAAACGCTGAATTCCAAACAAAGTCCCGGCCAGACCGTGCGATGATACCGCCATGGCAACTATGACTGGAGATGAGTTGGCCGCAGCCATCTACCGCTCTTCGCATCTTACCGGCGAGTTCGTTCTGCGCTCGGGAGCGATCGCCGGCGAGTATTTCGACAAGTACCGCTTCGAACGCGAACCCCGGCTGCTCAGATCCATCGCCGAGGCGCTCGCACCGCTCGTACCTCCCGAAAGCGACGGCCTAGCCGGGCTCGAGCTAGGTGGTGTTCCCATCGCAACCCTACTTTCCCAGATCACCGGGTTGCCCCTCTTCTCGGTTCGCAAGAAAGCCAAGGAGTACGGTACCCGGCAATTGGCCGAAGGGGGCGACGTTCGCGGAGTGCGCCTGGTGGTGGTGGAGGACGTGGTTACTTCCGGCGGTCAGGTTGTCATTTCGAGTGGCGAGCTACGCGATTTGGGCGCGTCGGTAGAGACGGCGATCTGCGTGATCAACCGTGAGGCAGGCGGAGTCCAGGCATTGGCCGAAGCGGGAATCGAGCTGCGGGCTCTATTCAAGATGTCGGAACTGAACAGTCTCAGATGAGCGCTCGCCAGGCGTGGGCAGGGCCACCTTTGTAAGCGAGGTTTTACTCGTTCGGGAAGGCATTCGCTACGCTGGGCAGCAGAGGCGCCCGTGCCGGGCGACCCGTGAGCAGATAACGACGGCACAGCCTAAGGGGGGCACATGGCGACGGACAGCAATAAGCCATCCGCGACGAGTGGGGGGACCAGTACCGGTAAGGTGGCCAAGGAGGTCGCCCAAGAGGCGGGCAACACCGCCAAGGAGCTTGGCCGCGAGGCCATGGACCAGGCGCGATCCACCACCAGCTACGTCCGCGATCAGGCGCGAACATCGGTGGAGGAGGGCAAGCATCAGGTAGCGCACCAGGTAGGTGGCGTGGCTCAAGCCTTCCACAAGAGCAGCGAGGAGTTACGCAGCCAGGAACTGGGACGGCTTGCCGACCAGGGTGAGTGGCTTGCCGGCCGCATCGACGAACTCCAGCACTACCTGGAGGAGCGTAGCGCCGGCGAGCTGCTGAATGACGTCAGGGGCGTGGCACGATCGCAACCTGGCTGGTTCCTGGGAGGAATGTTCGTCGCCGGTCTGATGACGGCGCGTTTCCTTCACAGCAGTGACTCGCACAGCGGCTCGAGCAGCCGGATGAACAGCGGTAGTGATGGTGGTATGAGCGGCTCGTACGCGGGTTCGACCAGCACCGGTGATCCCTACCGTACCGGCGACACCACTAGTTTATGAACGGGCGGCGCCGCAGCCCGGCCGAGATACGGTCGGAAATAGCGTCGACCCGGGCGAGGCTGGCGGCCGACATCGATGCGGCGCGCATGCGGCTGAGCCGCCGAGGGCTCGAGCATGACGCGATGGACGCCTTGCGCGGCGTTCGGCACGAGGCGAGTGGCCGGCTAGATGGTCTGGGCAACAAAGCTGATCGACAGGTAGGTCAGTTCAGCCGAATCGCTGTCGACGTCGTTAAGCGCTATCCGGTGGTAACCACGCTGGTAGGGCTTGGGCTGGCGCTTTTGGCCATCAGCAACAGCAACGGCCGGCGTACCGGTTTACCGGTGAGAGGCCGCGAACATGAGCCGGAGATGCCGCTCGTCAAACCGACCACGGCTGCCACCACCACTGCTGATGTACCGCCGCCACGATACTGACCGCTACGAAAGGGGGAGATGTGGACACTGACGCAAGACGAGACCCATTCGATCGCTCGATCGGCGATGTGCTGTCGGACCTGTTCAGGGACGGCTCCGAGCTGATCCGGCAGGAGGTAGAGCTCGCCAAGAGCGAGATGCGAGAGAACATCTCGAGCATGACTCGCGACAGCATTGGCATCGCGATAGGCGGGGCGTTCGCCCTGGTCGGGCTACTGGCACTGGTTGCGGCAGCGATTCTGGCGCTGGGACTGGTGCTGCCCTACTGGGCATCGGCCCTAATAGTCGGCGGCGCCCTGATGCTCATCGGACTGGTGCTGGTGATGGCGAACGTGCAGGCGATGCGGCAGAATAGCCTGGCGCCCCGCCGGACGATGGAGACAATTCGAGAAGACGCACGCATGGTGAGGGAGAAGTTCGCATGAGTGATTGGGACAGATACAACAGCGAGAACGACGCCCGTGGGGCCGTTTATGAGTCGGACTATGACTTCAGGGATTCGTCGTCGAGTGAAGGCATTCGCGACCGGGCCCGCCAGAGCGTGGATCAGATGCGTTCTGGCGCTAGGGAGGCGACTGGCCGCGCCCGACAGGGCTTCGACCACTACTTCCATGAGCACCCTCTGACGTTCGCTTTCGGGGCGCTGGCGTTGGGGCTCGCGGTGGGGATGTTACTCCCGTCGACCCGCCAGGAAAACCAGTGGATGGGCGAGGCATCCGAGCGGGTGAAAGACAGAACACGCGATTCGGTGAGCAAGATGGGCGACGTGGCGAAGACGTCCTTCAAGGAGGCGCGTGACACCGCCGAGAGTGAATTCGAAGAGCGCGGTTACGACGCCAAGGGTCTCAAGGAAGGCGCTAAGGATGTCTTGCATGATGCCCGCGAGGTCGCGGAGAAAACTGGCAAGGAAGCGCGCCGGGCGGCCGAAGAGGAAGCCGAGCGCAACAAGCTTCGCTGACCTGACAACAGGAGGCACCGCCGCATAGATGTAGTAGCGGCGGAGCGCTATAAGCCCAGGTCAGGAGCGGCCGGCGGCCACCTCGGTTGCCGGCGCGCTCTTTTTGCGCCGCCGCGTGTCGACCTGCGTGAACTCGGCGCCGAACAGCAGAATCTGCGCCGAGAAGTAGATCCATAGCAGGAGGACCACCAGTGAACCGGCGGCGCCATAAGCAGAGCGCACGCCCGACGCACCCAGGTAGTAGCCGATCAGAAATTCCCCAAGCTTGAAAAGCACCGCAGTGAGGAGCGCGCCGCGCCACACGTCGCGCCAGCCGATCTCCACGTCGGGCAGCACCAGGAAGATCCCGCCAAAAATCAGGGTGAAGAGCGCAATCATGAGCAGCTGGTTTGCTACGAACCAGAGTGCGTCACTCCCGGGGAGCTGCCCGGAAAAGTTCGACATCATTACGTTCAAGGCGGCCTGGAGGACGAACGACACCAGAAGCACGAACCCTAACGCCAGTACCATTCCCAAGCCTTCGAGCCGAACTAGGAGCAGCTTCTTGATTCCCCGGCTGCGGTCGGCGGCCACATCCCAAATTTTGTTGAGCGCGGCCTGAAGTTGCGCGTAGACGGTGGTGGCGCCCACGAGCAGTGCACCCACGCCGATGATGGTTGCCCATACGCTCGAGCCCTGTTGCGAGGCACGCTCTATCATCGTATCGATGAGGCCGGCCGCATCGGGCCCCACTCTCCCCTGCAGCTGGTCGACGAGTTGGCTGCGCGCTGCGTCGTTGCCGTATACCAATCCGACGACGGCGATCACGATGATGAGCAGCGGCGCCAGCGAAAATACCGTGTAGTAAGCCAGGGCGGCCGCCAGTCGTGGAGCAGTGTCCTCGCCGTATTCGCGCACCGTTTGCTTGAGCGTCTGCCAGTATTCACCCACTGTTTCCCTCCCGCACTAAGAGTGACGGCGGCGGCGACGAAGCACAAGGTCGCGGCATACAGCGTCGCTACCGACCGTGGCGCCAACGACTGAGCCGCTACCGTTTGGGCCGCTAACGTTTGGGCCGCTAACGACTGGCAGGAGAGCAATGGGAATGATGCAGCGCGAAAGCTAAAGGCACTCCGTGGCGGCGAGCCGCTAGAGTAGGGCATGAGTGACGACACGATTTTCGGCAAGATAGTGCGCGGCGAAATAGAGGCAGACGTCCTCTATCAGGACGATCTTGTCACGGCCTTCCGAGACGTTAGCCCGCAGGCGCCGACGCATATCCTCATCGTGCCAAACGAGCCGATCGCGACCGCCGACGACGTTCGGGAGGAGCACGAGCCGGCTTTGGGCCGGTTATTCACCGTGGCGCGCCGGCTGGCACGGAGTGAAGGGCTCGACAATGGCTACCGGCTCATCGTCAACTGCAAGGAGCACGGCCACCAGGAGGTATTCCACCTCCACATGCACCTCCTGGGCGGACAGCCGCTCGGCCCCATGCTCTGCACTCAAGGGTAGGCTCAACGGCACGCCTTCGGCGGGTGGCGGTTGCTAGACTTCTCCCAATGGATAACCCGCCATGGGCGAGCTGATAGCCTCCACTCTGCGGCTCAGCGGCGGCCACTACCTCGACCTCGAAGGGGTCCCTCTTCGAGGTCTGGTTTCGGTCGTGTTCCTGGCCGGACTTTCGGCGTCCCTGGGGCAGAGTCTGGTGCTGTTCGTAAGCCGGGTGAGGCCGCATCGCTTCGTCGTCAGCCTCCTGCTCTCGGCGGCCATCTTCGTCGCCGGATTCCTGATGTGGAGCCTCTCGGTCTGGCTCGTAGGGCGTTACGGCTACTCCAGGACGGTTCCCTACGACACCGTCTTGCGCGCGATAGCGCTGGCGTACAGCCCCTACCTGCTAAGTTTCTTCGTTCTCACGCCGTACCTGGGGTCCTTCCTTTGGCTCGCGCTTTCCATCTGGAGCCTCCTTGCCCTGGTTATTGCGACGAGCGTGGTCCTGGACCTCACCCTCTGGCAGGCGCTCTTGTGCAATGCCGGTGGCTGGCTGCTCCTGCAGATCATCGCCCGTACTGTCGGTCGTCCGGTGCTGTGGCTAACCGGCGCGATGCGGGGCTGGGTAGCCGGAACCAGCCTCTTAACCAGCGCCAAGCGGGCGTCACGACGCGGCGAGGAGAGCTGAGGTGGGCTGGGACATCTGGACGCTCGTCACAATCGCCATTGCAGCCCTCTTGGTGGGCGGCGCGCTGGCGCCTCTGGAGACGCTTGGCTGGTGGGCCGGCTGGTTCGGTAGCGGCAGTAGCGAGCTGGCTCTCGTCCGCCAGAGTCCGATCCGGGACCCCGACGAACTGAGCCATTTCCTGGTTTTTCTCTCCGGAGTACACAGCGTTTCGGGCGAGACATTCGCCCGGCGTGAACAGAATCTCCTGCGAGAGATGCGCGAACGCTTGCCCAAGAGCGTCGTCGTCGAGGTCTTCCCCTACTCGGTAACAAATCGGGCGCTCACCGGTCAACGGGTTTTCTCCTGGTTCTGGCGCTGGGCCCTATCGATGAAGTTGAGCCGCCGAACCCTTTCCAGCATCGCCGGGACGGTAATCAACGTGCGCAACTTATGGCAAGTGGCGGTCTCAACCGACCGCCGGTACGGCCCTCTCTACAACCAGGGGTCGGCTGAGCTGATTGCAGGAGCGCTGGTAACCGCCGGTTACCGCATCGGCAGCGCGATGCCGATCACGCTCATCGGCTATAGCGGGGGCGGGCAGGTAGCGCTTGGCGCCGGAGGCCATCTGACCGAGATGCTCGCCTCCCGGGTGCGGGTCATCGCCTTGGGCGGGGTAATGAGTTCGGACCCAGGCCTAGGCGCGATTCACCGTCTCTATCATTTGGCGGGAAGACGCGACGTGGTGCAGCGTCTCTCCTTCCTCTTCTTCCCGGGCCGATGGCCCTTCCTCCGCTACTCGGCCTGGAATCAGGCGCTGGTCGCCGGAAGAATCGAAAGAATCGACATGGGTCCGATGGACCATACCGGCGCCGGTGGTTACCTCGACTCGACCAGCTATCTCGCTGACGCACGCAGTTTTTTGAGCGCCACCGTCGACGTCATCGCCAAAATCGTGGCCGAGGCCGAGGGGGAGGCCGAGGCCATCCATCCAGATGCCGGCGGATCGGATCGCGAACCCGAAAACGACGCGGGCTAGCGGTACTCCCCCCAGGCCTGCCGCAACACCCCGCAAACCTCTCCCAAGGAGGCACGCGAGCGTAGTGCTGCGAGCACCGGTGGAAAGAGGTTTTCGCTCCCTGTCACGACGCCCCGCAGCCGCTCGAGGGCGTCCGATACCGCGGCCCCGTCGCGGTCCCTGCGAAAGGCAGTCAACTCCTCGCAGCGGCGCCGTTGCATCCGGGGGTCGCTACCGTGGATGGGGAGCGATTCCCGCTCATCCACTCGAAAGGCGTTCACGCCCACCACGGTCCGTTCGCCCGCCTCGACCTCCTGCTGAAAGCGGTAAGCGGCCTCCTCGATCTCCTGCTGGATGAAGCCCGCCTCGACAGCGGCGACGCTTCCGCCCAACTCATCGACCTGTCCCAGAAGCAGCTCCGCTTGCTTTTCAAGCTCATCGGTAAGGTGCTCCAGGTAGTAAGAGCCGGCCAGCGGATCGACGGCTTCGGGCACAGCGCTTTCATGGGCGAGAATCTGCTGAGTACGCAACGCCGTGCGAGCCGATTCGGGCGTGGGCAAGCCAAGCGCCTCATCCTTGGCGTTGGTGTGCAAGCTCTGTGTTCCCCCCAGTACCGCCGCCAGCGCCTGGTAGGCGGTCCTCACGACATTGTTCTCCACCTGTTGAGCAGTGAGTGTCGAACCGCCGGTTTGGGTGTGGAAGCGCATCATCATTGCCTTGGATGAGGTTGCGCCAAACTCGTCACGCATGATTCGCGCCCACATTCGGCGAGCCGCCCGGAACTTGGCGACCTCTTCGAAGATGCGGTTGTGGCAGGCGAAAAAGAAGGAGAGCCGAGGAGCGAACTGCTCGAGCTCCATGCCCGCCTTCATGGCCGCGTGGACATAGGCCTTGGCATTCGCCAGAGTGAATGCGATCTCCTGTGCCGCCGTTGAGCCCGCCTCGCGAATGTGATAGCCCGAGATGGAGATGGTGTTCCAATTTGGCGCGTGTACCGCGCAGTAGGCGAAAGTATCCGTCACCAGCCGCATAGAGGGTTTCGCCGGGTAGATGTAGGTACCCCGCGCGATGTACTCCTTGAGGATGTCGTTCTGAACCGTTCCGCCCAACTTCTCGAACGGTACTCCCTGCTCCTCGGCCACCAGCAGATAGAGCGCCAGCAACATCATCGCCGGCGCATTGATGGTCATCGAGGTGGTGACTTCATCGAGCCGAATGCCGTCGAATAAACCCTTCATGTCGTCCACGGTGGCGATCGAAACACCCACCCGGCCCACCTCGCCCTCGGCCAAGGGGTCGTCGGGATCCAGGCCAAGCTGGGTTGGAAGGTCGAAGGCTACCGAGAGCCCGGTGACGCCTTGCGAGATCAGATAACGGTACCGTTCGTTCGACTCCAGCGCCGATCCGAATCCCGCGTACTGACGCATCGTCCACAACCGGCCGCCCGAGTACATTCGAGGGTAGATCCCACGGGTATAGGGGAAATCGCCTGGAGAACCGAGACGCTCCTCCAGGCCGGCGGGTGGACCGTCGTAGATTGGCTTCATTGGTAGATCCTTACTCCTTTTCCATCATGAGGACGGGACGAGTACTTTATTGGATTAACCGAAGCCAGGCAAAAGACCCATCGGGCCATGCAGGAGGAACTCACGAACAGTGAGAACAGGTACCGGAAGATCCTTGCGCTCCATCAGGTCACCGAAGTGCTTTCGGTCAGCTGTCAGCAGAACATCCGCGTGGATAGTCACTGCTGCAGCGTAAACCGGAGCGTCTTTGGGATGTAACCTCACAATTTGTAGGGCAGGATCATCAGAGCCTACGTCCGTCGATTCTCGAACCGATGCCAACCTTATCGGAATTTTCGACATCTCGTTTCAGATTGCTTCGGTGAGAGCCCGCCGCTACCGGCCCATTCCGCTACCTTGTCCGCTAATCTGTCCGCTAATGTGGAGGTATGCAGACCCTGAAGCTCTACCGCGCAGCAGGCATGAGGCGAGCGGACGAAGAGGCTACCGCTGCAGGCGTCCCCACGGGAATGCTCATGGAGGCGGCGGGTCGGGCGGTGGCCGACTCCGCCAGAAGTAACTTCCCCAATCTATGGCGCGTAATGGTGCTATGCGGCAAGGGAAACAACGGCGGCGACGGATATGTCGCCGCCCGTTACCTCCACATGGCCGGTATTGCCGTGAGAGTGCTCGAGTTTGCGCCGGCGGCGACCGGCGATGCAGCCGGCGATGCAGCCACCGCCCGCCGGGCGCTTCTAGCCCACCTGCCAACTGAAAGGCTGACGCGCGAGACACTGATCCGCGAGCTGGGGGCTTGTGACCTCGTCATCGATGCCCTCTTTGGCAGCGGCCTCACCCGGCCATTGACCGACGACCACGCAGCGGTAGTCGAGCTTATAAACGACTCACAGCTCCCGGTTCTATCGGTAGACGTGCCCAGCGGCGTGAGTTCCGATTCCCCTACTCCGCCCGGCGCGCATATCCGTGCAACTCGCACCGTACAGCTTGCCGGCGCCAAGCTGGCGAGCGCCTTCTATCCCGCTCGATCGGCGTTTGGGGAGCAGGAGGTCGCTGATATCGGAATCCCCCGGCCGATCCTGCAGGCCGCGTCGACCGTACGCCTGCTCGGCCCCGAGGTCGCGGCCGGCATCCCTGCTCGTGCCCGGGAGGCTCATAAGTACCAGGTAGGAACGGTTATGGTGCTCGCCGGTTCGCCCCACTACCTGGGCGCGGCCGAATTGGCCTGCCGTGGCGCCTACCGCGCCGGAGCCGGCCTCGTTACCCTGGCCGCTAAGGATCGCTTGCCCTCCGGTTGGCCCGAAATCATCTTCTTTCATATCGACTGGGACGACGATCCCGTGGATCGGCTGAGCCAAGTGTCCGGAGGCCGAGCCCAGGCTGTCGTAGCGGGTCCCGGTCTAGACGAGCGGGCGCTCGAGCACCTCCCAGACATCATCGCCCAGCGAGCCGTGCCCTGGGTTCTCGACGCCGGGGCACTGCAACCAAAGCCGGCGCTCAGGGCGGCGGTGAGAAGGCACGGCGGCTGCGTCCTAACGCCTCATGCAGGTGAAGCGGCGAAACTCCTGGGCGTAGACAGCAGCGAAGTAACGACCGACCCACTGGGCGCCTCCAGCCACATTGCCCAGGAGTGGAACGCCGTCTGCGTATTAAAGGGCGGCAGCACGACCATCGCCTCGGCCCAATCGCTGGCAGTCTCGGTAGAGGGGCACTCGGGAATGGCCAGCGGCGGCACCGGTGACGTGTTGGCCGGCGTCCTGGGCGCATTCTTGGCTGCGCCACTTAACGCGGCCTCCCACACGCAACGGGTAGAAGCGGCCGTGGCGGTCCACGGGCGCGCCGGTAAACTGGCCGGTGAACTGCTGGGAGCGGGCATGCTGGCGGGCGACCTCATCGCTCAACTTCCGGCCGCCCTGCTGGCTTTCCCAGAGGGAATGAATATTTGACGCCATGATAGTCTTCCCGCCATGACCTTATCCCCCACTGTCCGGCTGCGTGTCCCCGCAACCAGCGCCAATTTGGGGCCTGGTTTCGATGCCCTTGGTTTGGCGGTTGGCCTCTACCTTGAGATCGAGGCGAGACCAAGCGACCGCGACAGCTTCGTCTATCGCGGCGACGGTCAGCTGCCCAATCGGCCGGACAACCTACTGCACAAGGGATTCGCCGCTGCTTGCCGGGCGGCGGGACGTGAACCGTTCCCGGTGAGCTTCGAGGTCAATAACCCGATCCCGCTGGCGCGTGGTTTGGGATCCTCGTCGGCGGCTCTGGTCGCCGGCGCGGCGGTCGCCGATCTGATGCTGGGTGGCGCTTTGGGCCGCAACGGGGTGTTCGAGGTCACCGTCGCGATCGAGGGCCATCCCGATAATGTTGCGCCGGCCGTTTACGGAGGATTCACGGTATCGGCTCTCGACATCAACGACCGCTATATCACGCGAGCCCTAAAGGTACCAGCGAGTTGGCGCCTGCTCTTCGCGGTGCCGGAATTCGAGTTGTTCACCGAAAGCGCCCGTCGGCTGCTACCCGCGAGCTACTCACGAGCAGACGCAGTACGCACCGCCAGTCGCGCCGCCCTGTGGACGCTGGCCGTGGCGAGGGACGAACCTGCCTTGTTGCGCACTGCGAGCCTCGATGTACTTCATCAGCCGTATCGCGCGCCGCTCATGGCCGGCTTCGACAAGTGCCTCGCGGACGCTTTCGAGGCGGGCGCCTACGCCGCCTACCTCTCCGGGTCGGGGCCGACGATCGGAGCGGTAGCGAGCACCGCGACTTCGGCCCAGGTACGTACGGTGCTCGAGCGCTACGCCGGCGTGCAGGGCCGGGTACACGAACTCACGCCGGCGGGTGGTTATCAGAGCCTACCCGTGCCCAGCGTCAGCGCACTGCGCGAAGCACTTTGAAGCCGCCCTCGTCACCTACTTGCTCCAGTGACGCCCAACACGTGAACTCCCGCTCGTAGGGCAGGTCCCGGTTGGCGACCAACCACAGTTCGCCGCCGGGTCGCAGCAGCCGTCCGGCGGCCGCGATGAATGCTGCAGGAACCTCCAACCGCACTCCTCGACCGACGTGGAACGGCGGATTGGTGAGGATGAAATCGAACTCCTCCTCACCGAGTGTGCTGTCGACGTCGGAGTGGCGCACGTCTACCCTCAACCGGCGCCGCTCGGCGTTGCGACGGGTACTCGCGACCGCAGCCAGGTCATCGTCGACGGCCGTTACCTTCGCCCCATTGCCGGCGGCTAACAGAGCGAGTACCCCCACGCCGCAACCCAAGTCGAGCACCCGCCGTTGTGTCAGCCGCTCCCAGGGCGCGGCAGATACCAGGACGGTCGTACCGGGGTCGAGCCGCCCGGCGGAATGAACACCCGGTAGCGACACGAGCTCCATCCCCGCTCCTTCGAAGCCCAGCCAGGGGTCAACGTGCTGTGAGGCCAGCGGTAAACGCGCTTCGATCAGCCGCCAGCCCCGCTCCCGCGCCACTACCTTCGTTCCGCCGAACAGCTCGGTCAGCTTCTTCAGATACCGCTTGCCGCCCTGGTCCTTGTGCAGCGCCACGTGGAGCGTGCCGTCCTCCCGCAGCGCCTCGGCCGCCGCCTGCAGCTCGGCGATAACGCGCGCGTTGCCACGATCGGCCGGCGGCGCCAAGGCAAGGCGACTGATACTGCCGGGCGCGAGGTCCCAGGGCAGCGCGGCGCGAACCTCGGCGCCCTTGTGGAAGGTTCTTCGCGCACAGCGCAAGGCCGCCATCGAGGGCTCGAGCACCGTTAGCCCTACCGGTTGGTCGTTCTCGCCCGCGCCAAATGCCGCCTGCGCCATGAGCGCCACCGCGCCCGCCGTCCCGCTAGCGTCCACTAGTGGTAACGTCCCGCCGCCAAGGAAGGCGTTACGAAACACCCTCATTGCCGGAGGTAGCTCCGGGTAGCCGCGCATCCCCGGTTTGATAAACATCACCCCCTGCGGCAGTTCGACCCTCTCCGACTCGTGATATCGCTCCAGCACGCTCATCGCATAAGTTTAGCCGCGCGATGCGGAACCATGGTCCGTCGACCTGGGGCATCGGCCGATTCAGGCTTGCCCGACCCCGGTGCTACGCTTGATCCATGCCTCTGTCAGAAGCGAAGTCACCGCCCTCTCTGCCCCCCCCTCTGCCAAAAACCAAGTCATTGGTGCTGGGGATCGACACCTCCTGTGACGACACCGGAATAGGGATCGTGGGCGGTGGCAAGGTAATCGCCAATGCGGTGGCTTCTCAAGCGGCGCTGCACGCGAGCTTTGGCGGAGTGGTTCCCGAGAGCGCCAGCCGGGAACACCTGGCGGTTATCGATGAGGTGCTGTCGCGCGCGCTCGACGAAGCGGGAGCGACGCTGGAAGAACTCGGAGCGGTGGCTGCGACTTACGGACCCGGATTGGTGGGCGCCCTGCTGGTCGGCCTCAGCTTTGGCAAGACGCTCGCCTGGGGACTGGGCCTACCCTTCCTGCCAGTTCATCATCTGGAGGGGCATATAGCAGCAGCGATCGCCGGGGGCGATGTCACGCCGCCGTTCTTGTGCCTGGTCGCTTCGGGGGGACACACCAGCCTTTTCGACGTGAGGGAATGGGGCGAGTACCGTGAACTGGGACGCACCCGCGACGACGCCGCCGGTGAGGCGTTCGACAAGGTAGCCCGTCTGCTGGGTCTTCCCTACCCCGGCGGACCGCAGTTGGCGAATCTCGCGCGCGAGGGGGACCGCGGCGCATACCGCTTCACACCACCGCTCAGGCGTCAGGAGGGCTTCGATTTCTCGTTCAGCGGGCTCAAGACAGCGGTGGCCACACTCCTCGAGCGCGAGCCGCGGGCCGAACCCAAGGATGTCGCTGCTTCCTTCGAACACACGGTCGTCGAAAGCCTGGTCGCTACCGCCATACGGGCCGCCAACGCCAACGGCCGTCAAACACTCGTGGTGGCCGGCGGGGTGGCGGCGAACCTGCGGCTACGGGAGCGCTTGCGGGAGAGCGGCTTGACCGTAAGCTTGCCCCCGCAAGATTTGGCCACCGATAACGGCGCGATGATCGCTCTGGCCGGCGAAGCGCGGCTGTCGCGAGGACTGGCCGGCGACCGGTGGGACGTCGACGCCCGACCCTATCTGCCCCTCAGCTCCAACGCTGCGCGGTAGGCGTCCAGATACTGCGGCACCACCAGTTCGCCCGCGAAATGACGGACGGCCCGCTCGCGAGCCGCCCGGCGGTAGCTATCATGCGTTTGCGCGTCGCGCAATAGGGCCAGGGAACAGGCGATCATCCCGTCGATGTCGTCCTCGTGTCGGAGGCAGCCGCTACGGCCATCCTCGACGACCTCGGGAAGTCCGCCCGAAGCGCTCCCCACGACCGGCACACCCGAAGCCATCGCCTCGAGCGCCGCCAAGCCGAACGATTCGTTGCGACTGGGGAGCAGAAAGAGGTCGGTGAGCGGCAGCAGGGCCTCTACGCGCGGGAATGAGCCGAGGAACGAGACCCGATCGGCCACTCCCAGTTCCCGGGCCAGCTGCAGCGCCGCAGGGCGATCGGGCCCGTCCCCCACCATCAGTAATCGAGCCGGTAACTCCCGAGCCACCGCAGCGAACACCCGCACCACGTTAATGACCCGTTTCACTGGACGAAAGTTCGACACATGCACCAACAGTTTCTCCTCCTCGCCGGCGTAGCGACTGCGGAGCTTGGGGTCAAAGCCGGGACGAAAGCGGTCGATGTCTACGGGGTTGGGAATCACGGTGATCTCCCGCGATACGTCCAGCTGCTCACGGGTAGCCTTTGCCAGGTAGCGGCTCACGGCTGTCACCACGTCGGAGCCCTCTATCGAGTATTGGGTGGTTCGCAGATAGGCCGGGTGGAGCCCAACTAGCGTCACGTCGGTACCGTGCAAGGTGGTGACCACCGCCGGCGCCTGCCGGCGCCTGGTCATGTCACGGGCCAGCAGGGCGGCGGTGGCGTGCGGCACGGCGTAGTGAGCGTGGATGAGATCGATCTCCACCTCCTCGATCACCTCCACCAACTTCGATGCCACCGACAGTGTGGTTAGCGGGTTCGAGAACAGCGGGTAAGTGATCGTCTTGACCTCGTGGAAGTAGACCCCTTCGCAGCTGATCTCCCCCAGACGAAAGGGAACCCGGTCGGCAACGAAGTGAACCGAGTGGCCGTCGCGGGCCAGGGCGATGCCGAGCTCGGTGGCGACCACGCCGCTTCCGCCCACGCCGCTGTGGAGCAGGACAGCGATATTCATGGCGCCGTCACCTCGGCCCAGTCTCGGGAAGTCCCCGGGCTCGACCGCGACAGCAGCTCGCACCGTCGTAGACTGCGGCCATGCTCCTGGGAGTCGTGACCGACTCGACATGCGACCTGCCGGCGGCCACGCTCAACCGCCTGCGCGTCGAGGCGGTCCCGTTGCGCCTCGAGGTGGGCGAAGAGGTGTACCTCGATTGGCGCGACATCGATCCGGCCACCCTCTACGATTGGATGCAGCATCAGGGAGTAGTCCCCTCCGTCCGCTCCCCGGAACCCGAAGATTTCATGCACGTCTACCGTCGTCTCCTCCAGCGCTACGATCAAATCGTTTCCATTCATCTCTCCCCGCAATTCTCCCGAACCTTCGAGCACGCCAGGCGCGCGGCAAGGCGATTGGGTGTCGAAGAGAAGATTACCTTTATCGATTCCGGATTTGCCGGACCCGGGTTAGCAGAGATCGTGCTGGAGGTGGCCCGCCTCTCGCGTCAGGGGGGCAGCGCTATCGATATGCAGCTTGCTGCGGCGGGCATTCGGAAGAACCTCTACGGGGTCGTTAGCCCAACGAACGGTGACTGGAGTGGCGAGCTGGACTGGCTGAGCGCGTTGCGAGACAGGCGCCACAGGGCGCTAGGGCACCGCCGGCTGGTGGCCATGGAATCGGGTGAGATGACTCAGTTGGGCTGGGAACGGGAGTCCCGAGTTGCCAACGCGCTGGCGGCCGCCCTCCGAAAGCGCTTCGGAAATCGCACTCTTCTGGTGGCAATCGCCTATGGCGGGGCCGATCAAGAGGCACTCGCTAGGCTAAGGTCGGCGATGGAGGAAGCGGGACTAAGGATCGTCCACGGCCGCCTGCAACTTATCGGTCCTGCACTGGGTGCGCGGCTGGGTCCGGGCTCGGCAATGGTCTTCGCCCGGCCGGCGCCCGACCGCTGAGTTCCACGACCACCTGGTCACACAACCGTTTAGCCCAAAGACGGTTAACGGACCGTTCCCCACAAGCCACCCAGATACATCTCCTGGGTCACCACGCCTGCCACCTTTCCGTCCTCCATTACCACCACCAGCGACTCATGGGCGAGCACCCGCCTCAGGTCGGTAACTGCGACAGATCCGTCGACCTTCACCAGCTCCTCCCAGGAGGTGATGCGCTCACGCTTGAGACCGGTGATGCCTATCGGAACGCCCTGCTCCTCGACGACGACTATCCGGTTCTCGGCCAGAGTCTGTATGTTCTGAGCGCTCTCGACGACCGGCACGGCTGCAGCGACGTGCCGGGCGGTAGGCGGGGCGACGAGACCGAACGACAGCAGAGTGGGGCTTGGCATGCGAAGCGCCGAGCGCAGATAGCGCAACGCGCTGACGAACGAGATGACGAAGAGCAGTCCCTCGGCGATACCCATGAGGTTGAAGTCGTGAAAGGCAAGGCTGCCACGCCGGCCAAGTAGCAGGTAGAGCGCGAACGACACGAGCAGAGCGAACGCCACCGCGGCGAGCGCAGCCAGAAACGCAGCGAGCCGTAGCTGCGACGGACGCCTCACGCCGGCTCTCCAACGGGCATGGGAACGTCGAGTTGCTCCAGGCGGTCGACATCTGCGGCCAGACAGGCGTCGGCGCTCACTACCGCATGAGCCACCCCTCCGAGTCGCTCGCTCGCGAGCTGCTCGAGTCGAGTGAGATCGGCGCGCCCCAGTAGCAGAGCGAGCAAGGTGCGCGGCCCTACCAAAACGGCTAGCGCCAGGGGATTCTTCCTTGCCCTGTAAACCCGGTCTATCAGGTCCAGAAGCGATCCTACGAGCCTGGGCTTGAGCAGCATCAAATTTCCTCCGGTGAAGCGTCCCTGCTTCAGTCGCACGAAGGTTCGTTTATGTGTTGGGAAAGCCGCGAGAGTATCTTCCTCACTAACTATCGGATAGGCGAGTTCGGCGTCGATTCCGGCGGTTACGAAGCGGTCTACTGCGGCGGAGGTAAGCCAGGGGATGTCGGCTGTGACCACCAGGGCTGGTTTGGTGCGAGAGATCGACTGGGCGGCTCCCAGGCCCAGCGCCAGGGAGTTAGCGAAGCCTTTCCCCGGTTCAACCGCCCGCCCACGCTTCACTCCTAGCAACTCGAAGCCGGGGCCTACGTAGACTATCTCCGCAACCGATTCACTCTGCTCGAGGGCGGCGATGACGTAAGCGGCCATCGGTTTGCCGGCGAGAGGCACGAGCGCCTTTACCGGAACGCCGGCCGTTTGGGCGAGCGGATCGTGACGGTCGCCGCCGGCGAGCACGACTGCGATGACCTGGGGGTGGCTACCTTGCATGATGACGTTGGCATTCTACCCAAGTGCAGACGTCAGGGCGGTTCGATTTGCAATATGCGGACACCGCGCAGCCAGATGGGGCCGTGCGGCGTCCGGAACCAAAGGAGGGTAGCGGTTAGTTTCGTTCCTGTCTTACGCGAACGCTCTCGGTATCGCCTGCGCGAATCCGGACGTCGTCGTTCAGGTAGGTCTCGAATCCCGGAGCTATGACTACGAGCTCGTATTCACCCGGCTGAAGGTCACCCACGTTGAGCTGGCCGGTCCCGTTGGCGACAGTCCCGACGAAGTTGCCGTCGAGGTAGACACGCGCACCACCCACGTTCGCCACTACCGAGAGGCTGCCGTTCGTGCCGCGCAATCTGGTGCTAACCGTCTGGTTGCTGCCGGCGCGCACGTCGAAATTCACGAAGGCGTCCTGGTAGCCCTGAATACGGAAGCGCGCTTCATGGCTGCCGGCATCGAGTTGAATGCTGCTCGTGGGCGTGGTGCCAACGAAGCGCCCGTCGACGTATACCTCGGCCCTACGGGGCTCGCTCTCGAAAGTGACCGAGCCGGTCCTCTGCACCTGAGCGAGTCGTGCGTCGACCGTTGTCGAGCTGCCGGGCCGCAAATTCACGGTCTCCCGGAAGGTTTCGTAACCACTCCGTTCGACTCGCACTTCGTGACGTCCGGGACGGGCGCCGTAACTCACCGGGGTGTAACCCACGAACTCCCCGTCAATGTAAACAAGAGAATCCTGAGGGGTCGACCGTACCGCGAGCGTTCCGTATGCCGCCTCTTGCGGCCGGTCGCCCACGTACAGCAGGGCAGTGTCGGTCACCCAGTTGCTCTGCTCGATCGGCCGGACGACGATCGACAGGTTACGGGCGAATCCTTCCTCGCCTATTTGCGAGGTGGCGAAGTTCGGGTCCTCCTCGAAGCGCGCGAGCTCGCGGGTATCTAGTTCGGTCTTGGAGGCAACCGCGATTACCTTGTCGAGGCCGCGTGGCGGCGCAGCATTGAAAACGTAACGGGCATTGGGCGCCGGGAAGTGGCGTGTCTCCCCCGCACGCAGGAAGTTGTTCTCGCCGGCACTGTCGTAACGGTTTGGAAGCAGCTGCTGGATCTGACCGTTGGGACGCACGTTGAAGAGGTAGACGTAGCTGTCCTCAGTGACACGAACACCGATAGATATTTCGTCGCCCACCTGGTAAGTAGGGATCTGAGAGTCACTGCCTTGGTCGAGGAATACGTCCACCTCGAAGCCGGGGCGTGGGTTGACTACGATCGATTGAGGACTGAAGACCACTCCGTCCTGGGATTGCGCCCAGGCGGGAGAGGCCCACACGACTATCAGGAGTAGAAGGCCGAACACTCGTTTCATGAACCCTCTCCTTTCACGAATGGGAGACTAGCACCTGGGTTTGCCGGGGCGTGTGCGCATACTTAAGGGTCCTTCATCTACTGTGGACATACAGTGGGCTCGCTTTCCGTCAAAGTGAAAGACAGAAACGGGCATACGAGTGGCAACTGCCTAGATGAAGGAGTTCATATGAAGATCGCTTCGCGGAAGTCTCGCCCCCTGCTTACGGCCATGCTGGCCGCCCTCTCCATCGCACTATCCGGCGTCTCGCTGGCTCAGGATCTGACTGCCGACGAGGTGCTGGCGCAGATGACGGAGGCGGCGGAGACTGCGCAGGACGCGAGCTTCCTGCTTACCGGAAGGCTTCTCGACCCGGACGGCAGCAGCATCAACCTGGAAGTGGAGATCGAGGTGGTTCCCGGCGAAAGGGCGGGACGCGCCTATTTCATCCAGCCCGACGCGCTGGCCGACAACGTGATCGTTTTCGACGGAGATGCTGTTTACAACTACATCTTCCTGACCAATCAGGTGACGGTGTTCGATGCCAACGATCCCGACGCTCTCGGTGGATTCCTTGGCGGGCAGGAAATAGGCGGGCAGGAAATGGGCGAGCAGGAAACAACCGGGCAGGGGCCGAGCGAAGGCTTCACTCTCTCCCTCGACCTCGACGCCTTGTTCGCCGGTTGGGAGGCGAGCTTGGTGGGCTACGAGCCGGGCGCCTACGAACTGCGGCTCGACAACAGCGAGGAGGGAGCGACCATCGACCATGTACTGGCGACGGTCGAAGAGGGCACCTGGGTTCCCACCCAACTCGTCCTCACGGGGGGCGACGGCCAAACTCTGGCGGAGCTGTTTGTCGAAAACTTCCGGCGCGATGGAGGGCTGTCCGCCGAGGATGTCACCTACATTCCCGAGGACGCCGAGGTTATCGACGAGCGCAACTGAGGCAACCGCGTGCAGGGTCGCCTGTCTGTCCATCTAGCTGCGCATATAGGCGACCACCGCCCTCAAACCACCGCCCTCAAACCACCGCCCTCAGCCCACCATTTTCTCGGGCACCACCAGCCGGTCGAACTCTTCACCGCTAATGTGACCGAGTGCGATACCCGCCTGCCGCAGGGTCGTGCCCTCCCGGTGGGCGCTCTGGGCTATCTCGGCCGCCTTGTAGTAGCCGATATGGCTATTGAGCGCGGTGACGAGCATGAGCGAGTTGTCCAGATGAGCCTTGATGCGCGAGTGGTCGGGCTCGATTCCCACCACGCACCTCTCGCGAAACGACGCCATCGCATCGCCCAGCAGGCGGGCCGAAAGCAGCAGGTTGTAGATCATCACCGGCTTGAACACGTTTAGCTGGAGATGACCGTGAGAGCCGGCGACCGAGACGGCCGAGTCGTTGCCCATCACCTGAGCGCAGACCATGGTCAGCGCTTCGGCCTGAGTAGGGTTGACTTTGCCCGGCATGATCGAGGAGCCCGGTTCGTTTTCGGGTAGGCGGACCTCGCCGATGCCGCAACGCGGACCGGAGCCGAGCAGGCGAATGTTGTTCGCCACCGAGAAGAGCGCCACCGCCAGCCGCTTGAGCGCGCCCGAAGCCTCGACCACCGCGTCGTGCGCCGAGAGCGCCTCGAACTTGTTCTCGGCGGTCACGAAGGGGTGGTTGGTCAGTCCGGCGATCTGTTCCGCGACGCGATCGGCGAAGCCTGCCGGCGAGTTGAGGCCTGTTCCTACCGCGGTGCCGCCCAAGGCCAGCTCGGCGAGGTGCGGGAGAGTATTCTCGATCGCCTCGATGCTCTTGCGCAGCTGGGCGGCGTAGCCCGAAAACTCCTGGCCAAGAGTAAGGGGGGTGGCGTCCATCAGGTGAGTGCGGCCGATTTTGACAACCGAGCCGAACTCCTCGGACTTACGTTCGAGCTCCTCCTGCAGATCCCGCGCCCTTGGCAGCAGCTGCTCCACCAGAGCGGTGTAACCGGCGATGTGCATCGCCGTTGGGAACGTATCGTTGGAGGATTGGGAGCGATTGACGTCGTCGTTGGGGTGTATCGGCGCCTTGGAGCCGAGCTCGCCGCCGCTGATCTCGATCGCTCGGTTGGCGATCACCTCGTTGACGTTCATGTTGCTTTGTGTGCCGGAACCGGTCTGCCAAACCACCAACGGGAAGTGATCGTCGAGCTTCCCCGCCAATATCTCGCCGCAAACGGTAGCGATCAGTTGTGCCTTCTCCTGCGGGAAGTCGGTGAGCTGAGCGTTGACCAGCGCGGCGGCCTTCTTGAGAACCGCGAATGCCCGAATGATTTCGATCGGCATCCGTTGCTCGCCAATCCGGAAGTTCTCGAGCGAGCGTTGCGTCTGAGCGCCCCAGTAGCGGTCGGCGGCCACCAGGACCTCCCCAAGCGTGTCCTTCTCGACCCGGTATCTCTGCCCCGATTCTTCACTTGACGAACTAGAACCTTGCTTCACCATGTGCCCAGTCTAGCGCGGCTTTTGTGCAGCGGGAAACGCGGTTGGGCAGCTAAGGCTCCAGGACGAACTCCAGCGCGCTGGCCAAGCCGTTGCGCCAGTTGGTCCAGTTGTGCCCGGCGTTGCGTTCTCGGTAGTCGTGGGCGTAGCCCTTCTCGACTAGCGCCTCGTGCAGCTCGCGGTTCACGCTGGTGAGCCACTCGATCGTGCCTACCTCTGCGTACCAGCGGAGCGGCAATTTCGGGCGCTCGCGTACCCTATCCAGCACCCACGACCGTTCCGAACGGTAGAACTCCCGCTCGTCCGGCGTTCCCAGAAAGGCGCCGGAGAAGGTTGCCAGAGCGGAGAACTCATTCGGGCAGAGGAGCGCCAGTGTGGCGCTAACCAGGCCGCCAAGGGAGGCGCCCAGAAGAATTCGCTCCTGGCTCATCGGGTAGTTCGCCTCGAGGAAGGGAAGCAATTCGCCCAGGGTGAACTCGCGGTAGCTCTCGTCGAAGCCGTACTCCTTGGTGCGGTCGGCAGGCTCGATGAACGCCAGACGCGCGGGCCGCACCCACCCCTCGTCGAGCAGCGCCTCCAGTATCCGGTGAAGCCCCGCCAGGCGCAAGAAGGCCGTTCCATCTTGAACGAGCACCAGCGGAAGCGTCTCTTTGGCCCGACCTTTGGGCGTGTATACGTTGACTCGGCGCACCCCCTCCAGGTGGCTGCTCTCGATTCTGTGGCGATCGAGCGCTCCTCCGGCTGATTCTTCGGGCAATGATGCGTAGCGGTTCGGCTCATAGGCCGGACCTTTGATTGCGCTCACATCGGCGAACCAGGGGTTCTCTCCTCGCAGGTCGTTTTCGGGATCGGCCCGTACCTTGCCCTCCTCGTCGATGAAGGCGTACTCGAAATAGACGTCATCGGGCAGCTCGAGCCGGAAACTGCTGACCCGGCTCGCGTCGACCGGGTGAGGCGACCGGTCCATGTCGGTGTGATCCGAAAGGGTGTGAGTTGCCCAATCGGGTATGACGATCTCGGGCTGCATGGGCCGAGTGTACCGCTGCGCCTCGGGACTCGATAATGCCCCTTGGTAGACTCCGGCATGATTCACCCATTCGACGCCCTCTCCCAGGACACGCTTCGCACTCGACCTTCCGTCAAATGGCGTCACTTTCCCGAGGACGTGCTGGCCTGCTGGGTCGCCGATATGGATTTCCCACCCGCCCAGGAAATACGCCGTGCAGTTGCAGATTTCGCCCAGGCCGGCGACCTGGGCTATCCACCACGAACGGGATTGGAGGGGTTGTTCGAAGCGGTATGCGGGCGACTGGCCGGTCGTTACCGCCTCACTATTCAGCCCGACGATCTGATGATGATGCCCGGGATCATCCCCGGGCTCTACCTCGCCACCCAGACGCTTGCCGGACCCGGTGAGGGGGTCGTGGTGCAGCCGCCCATTTATCCACCTTTCATGGCGGCGGTACGTGAAAGCGGGCGCGAAGCGGTCTACAACCCAATGGTCCTGACCGACGCGGGCTGGGAGTTCGATTTCGAGGGACTGGAGCAGGCGATCACTCCGTCTACCCGGCTGTTGATGCTCTGCAACCCGCAAAATCCCACCGGCCGGGTGTTCCGCCGCGATGAACTCGAGCGCCTTGCCCAGATAGTCCTGCGCCACCGCCTATGGGTGGTATCCGATGAGCTGCATGCCGACCTGACGCTCGCCGGCGAATTCATCCCCCTCGCTTCTCTGGGCGACGAGATCGCGCAGCGCACGCTTACCCTCTACGGTCCCACCAAGACGTTCAACATCGCCGGCCTCAAGATCGGCTTCGCCTTTAGCCACAACCAGCAGCTAATGGATATGGTTCGAGAGGCCGCAAAGGGGCTGGTCGTGTCGGGCAATGTCCTGGCCCAGGCCGCCACAATTGCTGCTTACCGCCAGGGCGATAAGTGGCTCGAGAACACGCTCTCCTATCTGCGAGGCAACCGCCGGCTCCTGATCGATTTCGTCGAACGCGAACTGCCCGAGGTGGCGCTGCACGCCCCCGAGGGAACCTACCTGGCGTGGCTCGACTTCAGGAAGGCCGGGCTCCAAGAAGCGGCAGCGCCCTTCCTTCTGGCCAACGCCAAGGTGGGACTAAATGGCGGACCCGACTTCGGACCGCCCGTTCACTACGCAGCCGAGCAGCGTGCGGAACCTGGCCTTGAGAGTTATGCCAGATTGAACTTCGCTACTTCGAAGACGATTCTCAACCAGGCGCTGGAACAGATTCGGGACGCGCTCGCGGTGCGCCGGTGACGGTGATGGAGGCCCTGCCGCCCGAACTCGCTAACTGCCGTGCCTGCCCGCGCTTGGTGGAACACCGCGAAACGATCGCACGAGAGAAGCGGCGCACATATCGAAACGAATCCTACTGGGGCCGCCCGGTACCCGGTTTCGGTGACCCGGCGGCCCGCATCGCGCTGCTGGGGCTCGCTCCTGGCGCACACGGCTCGAACCGTACCGGCCGGATGTTCACGGGCGACGCCTCCGGGGACTTTCTCTACCCCGCACTCTACCGAGCGGGCTTGGCGAGCCGCCCCACGGCCCAAGCGGTCGATGACGGCCTGACTTTGCGCGACGTGTGGATCACCTCCTCGGCGAGATGCGTGCCACCGGGCAATCGCCCTAATCGCGACGAGCTGATCAACTGCCGGAAGTGGCTCGAGCACGACTTCGACGGACTCCCCCGAGTACGGCTGGTAGTGGCGCTGGGCGGCATCGCTCATAACAGCTACCTGGATCTCCTCCGCTCCCGCGGCGCCAGTCTGGTCAAGCGCGATTACACGTTCAGTCATGGCGCATTGCACCAGTTGGAGTCGTTCAGCGGCGCCGTTCCTCTGCTCGACTGTTATCACCCGAGCTTTCAGAACACCAATACCGGCCGGCTCACCGCACAGATGCTCGACGAGCTGTTGAGCCGGGCGATCGGCTTGGTTGGCCCATGGCGCTAAAGACCCTGAACCTGGGCCGGGAACTGGAAAAGGCCGTTGCTTCGGGGCACCCCTGGATCTATCGGGACGCGTTGCCACGCCACTCTCTGCGCACCGGGGAGTGGGTGCGGCTGGAGGCCGGCCGGGGGGTCGCCTTTGGCATTTATGACGAGGAGGGAGCGATCGCGGTGCGTGTCTTTAGCCGCGAGGCGGTTCCCGAACGACCCTGGTTCAACGACCGCGTTCTGGAAGCGCTGCAACTGCGCTCCGGGTTGGAAGAAAGAGGGACCGACGCCTACCGGCTCCTTTACGGCGAAGGCGACGGTCTCCCCGGCATCGTCGTCGATCGCTACGGCCGCTTCGCAGTGCTCAAGATCTACTCGCAAGGCGTGAGGGAGGCGGTCCCGTACGTACTCAAGGCGCTGACCTCGGCGCTCGATCTCAGTAGCGTGAGCGAGCGGATCGAGGTTGGTTTGGAAAGCCACTATGGGCAGCTTCCTCCGCCCGAGGTGACGGTGAGTGAGAACGGCCTCAAGCTGCTGGCCAATCTCCACGAGGGCCAAAAGACTGGATTGTTCCTCGACCAGCGCGATAACCGCGCCACCGTTCGGACCATGTCAAGCGGCCGCAAGGTGCTAAACCTCTTCTCCTACAACGGAGGGTTCAGCGTGGCGGCGCTCGCCGGCGGGGCTCAGGCGGTCGTGTCGGTCGATATGGCGGAACCTGCCCTTCGTGACGCGGTGAGGACAGTTGAGCTCAACGGATTCGATTCGGAGCGCCACGCCACCGTCACGGCCGACGTCTTCGAGTATCTCTCGAGCGCCCCATCGGAGCGTTACGGCCTGGTGGTGTGCGATCCTCCCTCGCTGGCGCAGGCGAAGCGAAGCCGGCACGCAGCGCTGCGTGCCTACCGGCGCCTCAATCGGTCGGCGTTGGAACGGGTCGAGGAGGGGGGCCTTTTGGCAACTTCATCCTGCACGGCCCAGGTCTCCCCCGAAGCGTTCCGCCAGGTAGTGGCCGAGGCGGTAGCGGAAGCCGGGGTGCGGGCGCAGATAATCCACGAAGCGGGTCAGCCGATAGATCATCCCGTGCCTGCGAACTTTCCCGAGGGACGCTACCTCAAGTTCATGGTGCTGCGGGTATTGGGGCCGGCCTGAGGCGAGCCCGCTCACTTTGGCGCTATTCGCCTAGGACACTCACTCGTTTAGGCGACACTCACCTTGGCGCCGCTCACTTATGCGTCACCCGAGCCTCCAGCCAGTCACCGATGCGCTCACGAATGCGCTCCTGCTCTAGATCGTTGAGCAACTCGTGATAGCCCCCGGCCACTAGCTCGAAGGTCATGTCGCTAACACCGACCCGCCTTGAGAGCTCGCCGCTTGCGACGGGGTCGGCGATGCGGTCCTGGTTCCCGTGGATCAGCAGCAGGGGGACCGTGAGGTGAGGTGCCAACTCCAGAGCCTGAACCCCTTTTAGCAGCTCGAGCGCCGTTTGCGCAGAGGCCTTACCGTGGAACACCAGCGGATCGTTACGGTAGGCCTCGACCTCGGCGGGAAGACGCGAGAGGTAGTCGGGGTCGACTCGGTTCACGCCCAGGCGTGGTAGGAATCGAGCCAACAGCTGCAGCAACCTCAGGCGCCTCTGGGGCACCGGCTCGCCGTGACGAAGGTAGGGGGCGCTCAGCACCAGCGCGTCGACAGGCGACGGGCTACGGCTGCATAAAATCGCTGAAACGGCGCCTCCCACGCTGTGGCCCATCAGCCCACAGCGCAAGCCCGGCGTCTGGCTCCGCACTTCATCGACGAACGCGCCCAGATCCCGCACGAGGTTATAGAAGTCGGCGACCTCTCCCCTGCGGCCGGCGCTCTTGCCGTGGCCCGCGAAGTCGAGGGCGTGTACCTCGAAGCCGCGCCCCGTCAGCTCCCCAGCGAGGTCGTCGTAGCGGCCGGCATGCTCGCCGTAGCCGTGCGCCAGCACGACCACGCCTCGCGCATTCGCAGCGGGCCGCCAGGCGAGCGTGTGGAGGGTAAGTCCAGCCCCGCCCTTGAAAGAGCCGCTCCGGCGAGGCATCGTCTCTAGCCTTCCAACTCGATGAGCTCGAAGGTGACGTCCTCCAGTACCGGATTGGCGAGCGTCTTGTGCGCCACCTCGTCGAGCTGGCGCTCGAGCGCCTCGCGCTCACCACTCAAGCGCATCTCGATTCGTTTGCCCACCCGCAGGTCGCTTATGTTCTCGTGGCCCAACCGCTTGAGAGTCGTCTCGACCGTTCTTCCTTGCGGATCGAGGATGGAGCGTTTGAGCATCACATCGACCACGGCCCGAAACTCAGGCATGCCCGTCCTCCTGCACCCGGCGCAGCACTTCCCGATAGGCCTCTTCCACCCCGCCGAGGTCGCGCCTAAAGCGGTCCTTGTCGAGCCGCTCCCCACTGCCGGTGTCCCAGAGTCGGCAGGTATCGGGGCTAATTTCGTCGGCCAGGAGCAACTCGCCCTGGGGCGTGCGTCCGAATTCGAGTTTGAAGTCGACCAGGTCGAGCTGGCGTTGATCGAAGAAGTCGTATAGGTACTGGTTTACGGCGACGGTCGCCTCGAAGAGCTGAGCAAGATCCTCCTCACTGGCGAAGCCAAGCGCCACCGCAGTGGCGTCGTTCATCGGCGGATCGCCAAGCTCATCAGACTTGTAGCACCACTCGATAACGATCGGCTCAAGCTCGACCCCCTCCTTAACCCCGTACCGTTTCGCGAACGAGCCGGCTGCACGATTGCGCACGACCACCTCGACCGGGACGATCTCAACGGAGCGCACCAGCTGCTCTCGCTCACCGATCTTCGCAACCAGGTGGGTGGGAACTCCCTGTTCTCCCAGCAGCTCGAACAGCCGAGTAGAAATGGTGTTGTTGATTACGCCCTTCTGGGGGATCGTGCCGCGCTTTTGGGCGTTGAAGGCGGTTGCATCGTCCTTGTACTCCACGATCAACAAAGCGGGGTCGGCTGTCTCCCACACCTTCTTGGCCTTGCCCTCGTACTTGAGTTCCTGCTTGTCGGGTGCTTTCTCCACGAGCGGACTATAGCGCAGGATCGGCGCCGGTGATGATGAGGCCGCTTTTCTACTGCCGGCAAGGACCATCGCGGTGCTAGAGGCCGAACCGCTGGTAGATCTCGTCCACGTGCCGCAGATACCAGGCCGGATCGAACGCTTCATCGAGCTTGGTACTGGTCAGCGGATTATCTTGGTCGGCCGCCAGCAGCTCGCGCAGGTGGACCCCTTCCTCCCAGCTCCGCAGGCTGTTTCGCTGCACGATCTCGTACGCCTGCTCTCGCATGAGGCCACGCTCGACGAGAAGGTGTAGGACCCGCTGCGAGTAAACCAGCCCGTTCAGGGCGTCGAGATTGCGGCGCATCGCCTGAGGGTAGATCACGAGCTCCCGTACCACCCGAGTAAGCCGGCGCGTTGCGTAACTCGCCAGTGTAGTGGTGTCGGGCAGTATCACTCGCTCAACGGAGGAGTGCGAAATGTCGCGCTCGTGCCACAGCGCCACGTTCTCCAGGGCCGCCTGCAAATTAGAGCGCAACAGCCGCGCGATACCGCTCACATTCTCGGTCGCGATCGGGTTCTTCTTGTGCGGCATGCTCGACGAGCCGGTCTGCCCCTTCGCGAACCCCTCCTGTGCCTCACGTACTTCACTGCGTTGAAGGTGCCGGATCTCCAACGCAATACGCTCCAAGGTAGTGCCCAGGATGGCGATCGCCGACATCAGCTCGGCGTGACGATCTCGAGCAACCGTCTGGTTGGTCACCGGGTCCGCAGTTAGTCCCAGGCGCTCCGCCGCGCGCGCCTCGATAGTGGGCGGAACATGGGCATAGGTGCCTACCGAGCCAGACATCATCGCTACCGAAATCGCCTCTCGGCCACGCCGCAGTCGTTCGAGGTCGCGGCTCAGAGCTGCATGGAAGTTCAGGAACTTGAGCCCGAAGGTCATCGGCTCGGCGTGGATCCCGTGAGTTCGGCCTATTACCGGGGTGTGCTTGTGCTCCAGCGCTCGCTCGCCCGCGACTTGGCGCAACTCCTCGACGTCGGCCATTACCAGTGACAGTGCCTCCCGAAGCAGCAAGTTCTGGGAGGTATCGACCACGTCGGTGGAAGTGAGCCCGAGGTGGATGAAACGAGCGTCCTCACCCACCCGCTCCGTGAGCGCGCGGGTGAAAGAGACGATGTCGTGACGGGTGACGGCCTCGATCTCGGCCACGCGCAAAGCAAAGGCTTCGTCGAGTGGGGAGTCGGTGAGCTTCTCGCGAATGCGAGCCGCGGTTCCCGGTGGCACCTCGGAAAGCTCCTCCCACGCCTCCATGGCAGCCAGCTCGACGTCGAGCCAAACCCGGTAACGATTGGCCTCGCTCCACAGGCGTGTCATTTCAGGCGTGGAGTAGCGCTCGATCATGCGGCGACGCTATCACGGTTGGTGCGAGCTACGGGGCGCTTGTTCCCAACTAGGCGGGAGTGGTAACCGTTACTAGAGCGGAACCTCGCAAGGAAGTCCTACTTCACGTCGATCACAGTCCCACCCGTAACTCGCAGCAACTCCTCTGGTGAGATAGCGAACACGGTATCCGGCCGCCCTGCGGCCGCCCAGATTCGCCCAAAGGCGATTATCAGGACCGACTCGGACCCCTCGCGGGTTCGGAACACCAGCGATTTGGCTATCTGCGCGACCTGGCACCCCACTGCCCGTGCGGCGTCCTCCGCGGTTCTGGTGGACGCAGGAAAGGTTTCGACCTCCTCTGATAGGCCGTAAGCCACCAGAGCGTCCTGCACCCGCTGCACGCTTCGGCTGGTTTTCGACATCGATACCTCCACCCTTCAGTTCAGCAACACTAGCACCGCTCCGAATTAGTTGATCCACCCGTTCAGCGGGATGGATTCCTGTAGAAGCGAATTTTCCGCCAGAGTGATGCAAGCGTTCGAGAGAAGCTCCTTTTCCTCCACCATTTCCTCCGTCCAGGACAAGTCAAATACGTTAGCCTAGCGTTGCCGCCGGCTGTGCCGGGATGGTATACTCGCCCGTTGGCCGCAGGGGCCCTTTCGTGGCCTTGCCCGCGCCAACTACGGCTGGCTGCGACGGCGTTATTGGCGGCTTCTGCTAAAGCACCCCCGCTGCGGGAGCATCCGGCGCCAGCTTCCGAGGAGGAATTCTTTTGAACGAGGGTCAGGTCGTCCCGGTCCAGATTACGGACGAGATAAAATCGAGCTTCATCAACTACGCAATGTCGGTGATCGTCGATCGGGCGCTCCCCGACGTACGCGACGGGCTCAAGCCCGTACAGCGGCGCATCCTCTTCGCGATGCAGCAGGAGGGACTAGCCTCCAACCGCAAGCACTCCAAGAGCGCCGGCGTGGTGGGGGAGGTGATCAAGAAGTACCACCCACACGGCGATATGTCGATCTACGACGCGATGGTCCGCATGGCCCAGAGTTGGAACCTGCGCTACCCAATGGTAGACGGTCAGGGGAACTTCGGTTCCATCGACGGTGATCCCGCTGCCGCCTACCGGTACACCGAGGCGCGCCTGACCGCTATTGCAGAGGCGCTCCTGGCCGATATCGAAAAGGAGACCGTCGACTTCAAGGAGAACTACGACGGTACGACCTCCGAGCCCGAGATCCTGCCGGCAGCTGTTCCCAACATGCTCATCAACGGCGCCGCCGGAATCGCAGTGGGCATGGCGACGAACATGCCACCGCACAACCTGGGGCAGGTAGTCGACGCGCTCTTGGCGATGATCGACGACCGCGACATAGACGTCGATGCCCTCATGCGTCATATTTCTGGCCCCGACTTCCCCACCGGTGGCGTGATCAGCCGCGAAGGGATCCGTCAGGCCTACGAGACAGGGCGCGGCTCCATTCGAGTGCGCGGCAGGGTACGTATCGAGGAGCGCAACAACCGCACCTCGATCGTTGTGACCGAGATCCCCTACCAGGTCAACAAGACCTCGCTTATTCAGACGACCGCCAGCCTCGTGCGCAACAAGAAGATCGAGGACATCTCGGCGTTGCGAGACGAGTCTGACCGTCAGGGGATGCGGATAGTCTTCGAGCTCAAACGCGGCACGATCCCCGAACTGGTGCTCAACCAGCTCTACAAGTACACCCAGCTGCAGTCGACCTTCGCAGTAAACAACGTATGCATCGTGGGCCGTTCGCCACGGCTGCTCTCGCTGCACGACACGCTCACCTACTTCCTCGATCATCGTTCCGATGTGGTTCGCCGGCGTACCGAGTACGAACTGCGCAAAGCGCTCGAGCGCGCCCACATCCTCGAGGGTTATCTGATAGCCCTCGACCGGCTCGACGAGATCATCGCTCTCATTCGCGCCTCGGCCGACGGCCCCAGCGCGAAGAGCGGCCTCATGGCCGAGTTCGGTCTCAGTGAAGCTCAGGCCCAGGCCGTGCTCGACATGCGCCTCCAGCGGCTCACGGGCTTGGAGCGTGAGAAGCTTCAGCAGGAGTACCGAGAGTTGCAGGAGGAGATCGCGCGCTTGCAGACGATTCTGGGTGACGAGCAGGAACTGTGGAAGGTAATCAAGGGCGAGCTGCGCGACATCAAGAAGCGTTTCGGAGACGAGCGCCGCACCCAGATAGTCGAACTTACCGACGACATCGGCAAGGAAGACCTCATCGCCGAAGAGCAGATGGTCGTTACCCTCACCCGCGGAGGCTATATAAAGCGCACCGCGCTCACCGCCTACCGGGCCCAGGCTAGAGGTGGCCGCGGCGCAACGGCGCAGAAGGCCAAGGACGACGACATCAACTCGATGCTACTGGTGGGCAGCACTCACGATTACCTGCTCTTCTTCACCGATCGTGGCCGCGTCTACCGCGAGAAGATCTACGACCTGCCGGAGGCGGACCGTGCCGCACGTGGATCGCACGTGCGTAATCTGCTGCCGCTCGAGAACGACGAGGCGGTCCAGACGGTGATCGCGCTGCGCAATCTCGATGCAGACGGCTACTTCATCTTCGCCACCCGCCGCGGACTCATCAAGCGCACGGCCATTCGCGACTACTCGAACATCAACTCCGCCGGCCTCATCGCCATAAACCTCCTCGATAATGATGAGCTGGTGGCCGTTCGTATCACCAACGGCGAGGCCGACATCGTCCTCGCCACCCACGAGGGACAGTCGATCCGCTTCGAGGAGACCCAAGTACGCGACACCGGTCGAGCCACCCAGGGCGTCAACGGCATCAGGCTGCGGAACAAAGACATCGTCGTAAGCCTGGCGGTTATCGGCGAGGAGCACAAGGAATCGGCGGAGCTGCTGGCAGTATCGGAGCGCGGCTTCGGCAAGCGCACTCCTCTCTCCGAGTATCCGGTACAAGGACGCGGCGGCCAGGGCGTCATCACCCTCAGGGTCACCTCCAAGACCGGTTCGCTCGTGGGCTTCAACTGCGTCCTGGGGGAGGAGGAGCTGCTAGTGCTCTCCGAACGCGGGGTCCTCATTCGCACCCAAGTCCACCAGGTGAGCTCGTACGGGCGCTCCTCGCAGGGCGTGACGATAATGCGCATGGACGAGGGCGACCGGGTCGTTTCGGCCATGGTGATGCTCGCCGAGGAGGACCTCGAGAAGGTCGCGGAACAGAAAGAGGCCGAGGCCTAGAGACCGCGAGCGAGCCTGGCTCCTACCTCATTCGCTCTACTGGGCCGCCCGCGATTCGTCGCGAGCGGCCTATTACTTTGCCGCGCGGTACTCGGCAACTTTCCAGCTAATAGAGTGCACTCACCAGGATCGACGCCTGAGGTGCGCTTGATCTGTTTAGCGTCTTCGTCCTAACGCCCTTCACGAGCGGCTCGACTCGACGCGGTAGAGTTAGGTAAATGGTCCAGTTCCACCACGTCACCAAGACGTACCCCCGCACCCATACCCATGCGCTGCGCGACTTGGATTTTCGTGTTCGCAAAGGAGAGTTCGTCTATATCACCGGGCACTCAGGCGCCGGAAAATCAACCCTCCTGTCACTCATCCTGCGCCGCGTCCTGCCCACCGAAGGAAACGTCTACATTCTGGGCCAGGACCTGGCGAAGTTGCGCGACTCTAAGCTTCCGTTCCTGCGACGCCGGATCGGCATGGTGTTTCAAGATCACCGCTTGCTTTCGAACCTAAGCGCGCTCGACAACCTGGTCTTTACCTTGCGTGCGACGGGAGAACGCGGCAATCTCGAGCAAAGGGCCCTGCTCGCACTTCGTCAGGTGTCGCTCGCGCACAAACGCAAGGCCTTCCCGATCGAACTGTCGCTGGGCGAACAGCAAAGGGTCGCGATCGCCCGCGCCCTCGTGACCAATCCGCAGTTGCTGCTGTGCGACGAGCCCACCGGGAACCTCGACCCCGACACCTCTTGGGAGATCCTCGAGCTCCTCAGCGACGTCAACATAAAAGGCACGACAGTCGTCGTGGCTACCCACGCCCGCGACCTGGTCGAGAGGTTGCGCCGCCGCACGATCGTCCTCCGCAACGGCGAGCTGGTTCGGGACGACGAAACAGGCGGCTACTCGCTCTAGGCGCCAATCACTCTAGGCGCCTATCACTCTAGGCGCAAACTCGATTGGCGGGGTACTAAAGCTGCAAAAGAGTGTAGTCGAGCTGCTCCTCGGAAACGATCATCTCCAGGAACTGCAGGTTCGACAACGCGTCGATCATCGCGAAGCAGTTCTCCTTATCGATGTGGATGCCCTCCTTCATCACGGTGTGACCGTAAACGCCAAAGCGGTGCCCGGCCTGGCGCACCAGCTGTGGCTTGCTGTACCACCACTTCTTGGTGTCGCTGTCGTGATAGAAGAAATCGTCGAACTCCTGCATTCCGGGCAGGGGACCCGCGTGAGCGAAGTGTACTCCGTGGAAGGTCTTCTGGCGGGCGAACGTGCGGAACCACTCCTTGAGATCCTCGGGTAACTCCACTCCGCCGCGTGCCGGATTGAATTCGTCGTGCCGCAGGCCCCCCCTGGTCGAAAGGTCGTAGCCGTGATCGACGGCGACTTCATCGTGATTGCCCAGTATGACGCTTACGTTTCCACACGACAGATCAACGAAGTGCTTGAAGCGGTAGAGCTCGCGCATCTGCGCCTTGGCTGCTCGCCGCAGGTGATCGGGATTGTCGGCGTCGAACGGTTCTTCACCTACCGCCTGCGCGTAGGCACGGTCGTCCTTGTAGTGCACCAGGTCGCCGATGCACACCACCTGGTAGCGCCCCTCCCTCACCATGGGCGTCGGTTCCAACTTGTTGTCGCAGGCCGAAGCAGCCTTGAGTACTCGCCACAACTCGGGCCACTGGCCATGCACGTCGCCCACGGCAATGATCTTGATCACGTTGCTCTCCGTAGCGCCCCGACCGCACTCATGTGGGGGTCTCTGCCCGCTTGGCAAGCAACTCGCGGAGCCTTCCGTAGAGTTCGCGTGCTGCCTGGGGATCGGAGCCGTAGCCACCATACTCCACGAGCAAGCGGGCGGCGTCCAAGGCGTGCCCTTCCAGCTTCAACCGCTCCACTAGCCGGTCGATTGCTTGCTGGCCTTCGGGCTTCACCGGCTCGGGGCCGGCGGATTCCGGTCGGCGTGCTGCTGTAGAGGACGGTTGGGGATACGAAGGTGCATCACCGGCATCGACGTCGTCGGGCGTAAGGGCCATGCCCTCATCCGGATCGTAGTCGACCCAGTAACTCCCCTCGACGTCCACGGGTGGCAGGAGGCCGAAGAGTTCCGCAGCGCGCGCCAGAGCCGCCCGACTGCACTCCTCGGGACCCTCCTCCTCGCGCCCGGGCACTACGATTGCCGAGCGGGCAACACCGTCGACCACCAACTCGCAGCCCACGCCGTCCCCGAAGGCCCGAAAGCGGAACGACCAGCCTGGCCTTCCGGCTACTTCGTCGAGCCGGTTCGTTATCGCCTCGAGGAGTAGCTGCGGACGTAGCCGCGCGCTGCTCTGGTCGGGTGCCAGCTCCTGGATTCGCCAGGTCATCTGTTGCCGTTGAAACGGGGCCGCCAATCGATCCCAGTCACTGCTGTGCATCGGGGGCAGTATATCAACGCGACGCCGCTGTCAAACGCAAGAAATCTCCCCTGTGATGGAGTGGGGACGTGAAGCAATACTCGCGAGCCACGCGAGGCTATACGGTAAGGTCTTGGCTATGGCGACGCCCAACTCGGTTCCTCGGCGCATGGCGGCGCACCTCCTGCTGCTGCTGTCGCTCCTCCTCTTTAGCTCTGTATTGGCCCAAGACCTCCCTCGCGTGCAACTCGACGCAACCCGCTTCGAGGTCGGTGAGGCGGTCACCCTGAGTGCGACCGACCTCACGCCCGACGAGCAGTACCTCCTGACGATCGACGGGCCAGACGACGAAACGATCGAAGAGGCGCTAACGGCCGACGACGACGGGAACCTGTCCCATACCTTCGAGCTCGAGGCGGCCGGCGAGTGGACGTTGCACCTTTCCGGCGAGGGCGTGAGCGCCTCCGTCGTACTGGACGTAGCCGCGCCCGGGACTTCCAGCCAGGACGGACAGGTGGCTGATGAAGCGGGGGCAGAGGAGCAGTCGCCGGAGGAGCAGTCGCCACGAGAGCAGTCGCCAGAAGAGCAGTCAGGCGAGGAGCGTGGGGGACAGGACCTCGGGGGACAGGAGCTTGGGGGTCAGGAGGAGCCGGTAACTGTCACTACCGATGGCGACGCCGTCGTCGGCATGAGGGACGGCAGCCGCGTCTGGCGCTTCGACTTCCCAGCCGGTAGCGGCAGTACCGGGGCGGTACTCGAGACCGGCACCGGTGTCTGGGTGGGGCACGGCAACAGCCTGATTCTGATCGAGCCTCAGTCGGGCCAGGCGCAGGCTCGCTATCCGATGCCCGGCCAGGTAATCCGGCTCGAGCCGATGGGCGACGCCGTTTCGGTCGTCAGCGACATCGGCAGAGGATTGCGACAGCGAATCGAGGTTGATGAAGAGGGGCCGGGAACGACAGTGCGATTTGGCGTGGATCAGGACGTTTTCGAATGGCTTCGAAACGAAGCGCACGTCCCCGACTCTGCCGCACGTCTGGAGATCGATCCCACCAATGCGTGGCTCCACCTAGTGGTAGGGCTGTCCCACCAGGAATCCAGCTCGCGGCGCCAACACCTCGAGGAAGCGTTACAGCGGGGTACAACGTTCTACGACCGGGCCGGCATGGCGCAAGAGCTCTACGACGCCGGCGAGATCGAACTTGCCGGGGACGCCATGGACCTGGCACTTCAGGACTTCGCCGGGCGTGGTTACGACCCCCAACTGCTCACCAGCGATGCCATGCGCCGCGCCTATTACTTCCCCTTGGCGCCGCTGGAGAGTGCCCTTACAGATGCCGACCTCGATACGGCGGGCTTCTGGGCGCCCTGGCTCTACCTGGTTAGTAGCGAGGAAGCGCCGGCGACCAGAGCAGCATTGCTCGAGTACTCGCGCCAGCTCGCAGCCGTGGGCCAACGCGACGCAGCCTCTCTGTGGCGCGACCGGGCTACCGCTGGCCGGAGCGCCTCACCCGCCGCCAGTCTCGACCGCTTCTTCCTGGGGCTCGGGCGCTCGGGCTGGTACGCGGTAGCGGCGCTACTAGCCGCGATCTTGGCGCTGCACGTGACGCTCATCGCCAAGTACTGGGCGCCTCAGACGCTCGCGATCAGGCGTGGGCGCGAAACCGGCGGCAACCGACGTCCGTGGTCGCGCCTGTTCGCCATCCGCTACTACTCCTTCACCGAAAAGCTGGTGCTGGTGCTGCTCTTCGCCGCCTGCCTGGCGCTACTCGGGTTGACCCGCTGGTACGACGCGGCCGGCGACCGCCCGCTAGCCTTGGCTTCGGGCACGCTGGCCAGCCCGGTAGCTCGCGATGTGGTCTCGAGCAGTCCCTTGGAGGGACCACGGGCCGCCTTCATCGAAGGCTACGCCGCTCAGGTGGCTGGGGAGGAAACTCCCGCGCGCGAGGAATATCTGGCCGCCGGAGACTATCCGCCGGCGCTCAACAACCTCGCGGCCCTGATTGATGACGACGTGCTCTACCAAAGGGCGTTGGAGTTGGCCCCCGGCATGCCCGAGGCCTCGTTCAACCTGGGACGCACTGCCGATCCGTCGCCATTCCATGCCGCTTACCAGTCAGCCGAGCCGCTGCTGGCCGTTCCCGGGAGTGGCGACTTTCGCACGGCGATTTCGGGTAGCTGGCAACGGGCGGTAGGGGCGACTTTCGAGAACCCCTGGCGAGCGCTTCGTGGCATGGAGTTCTTTGCTGTTCCCTCCCTCGTTTGGCAGATTCTGCTCGCCCTGTTCCTGTCGTGGATCCTCATCACGGTTGTGTGGCTGCTGATTCCGCGTCCGGCGCTCGCCCGCAACGCACCTCGGACAGGCGCCTATCACCTACTGGCCCTGCTCATCCCGGGCAGCGGCCTCGCCGACGAAGCGTGGGGCGTTCTCCTTATGGTTCCCTGGGCGCTGCTGGGTGTTGACGCCTTGGCGCAATGGCTCGGTTGGGAACGGTCGCTGGGGCTGCCGCTGGAAACCGAGCTATGGGCGCTGGCCGCCATTTACGTGGTCAATCTGATCGCTTTCGTGGTGGAGTACGTCTCGTACCGCCGCCGAATGCGCGAGTTGCGGCGCCGCCATCCGGAGTCAGTCGAAGCTTACGGACTAAGCAGCTGAAGCGCAGGCAGCTGAAGCGCAGTCAGCTGTACGGCAGGCAGCTGAGGGGCAGGCAGTGATTCGAAAACAGCGGGGCGCGTTTGCCTCCGGCTATTTGCTGATCCTATGCGCCGCCATCCTATGGGGCCTAATCGGCATGATCTCGAAGGGAATCTTCGCAGAGGGCATTTCGGCGTTGGAGGTCGCCTTTTGGCGGGCACTCCTGGGGGGTGGCCTGTTCGTAGCTCACGCCGCCGCGCAACGACGCCTGGTCCTCTCGCGCCGCCTAGACGCTCTTCCCCTGGCGGGGTTCGCAGTAGTGGGCGTATCCCTCTTCTACGCCTCGTTGATTTTGGCGATCGACACCGGCGGAATAAGTTTGGCGTTCATACTCCTCTACACGGCACCGCTCTTCGTTATCGTCGCCGCCTGGCTGGTACTGGGCGAACGCCTAACCACCCACAAGCTCGTCTTGGCGCCGCTGGCCTTAGTGGGAATCACACTGGTATCAATAGGTGGCGGTTTGGGAATTGTCGCAAATGCCACCTCCATCTTCTGGGGTTTGGTTGCCGCCCTCACCTACGCCTCCTACTACATCTTCGGCAAACTCTTCCTGGAGCGCTACCGACCGGTGACTATATACGCTTGGGTATTGCCTATCGGAGCCGCCTGCCTCTTCCCGTTCGTCTCCTTCGCCCCTAAGAGCGCAGCCGCGTGGGGACTGCTGGCTTTGCTCGCCATTTTCTCCACCTATCTAGCCTACCTCGTCTACTACACCGGCCTGGCGCGGGTGGAGGCGTCGCGTGCGGTGCTGGTTGCCACCGCCGAACCGGTGGTTGCGGTCGCTCTGGCGGCCCTGCTCTTCGGGGAGCGATTTGGTGCGCTGGGAATGGCGGGAGCCGGCCTGATCCTCGCCACCGCTGTGCTTGCCTCCCTGCCTTCGTGGCGCCGGCAGACCGAGCCTCAGTTCGAAAGCAGGCAAGACCGGTTTCTCGAGAGTGCGGGCAGTGACACGCAATCTCTTGACCCCCCCGGTAGACCGTGATAGATTTGCATCGTTTTTGCGGTGGATGAAACAATTTTCAGAAGCCGCACCCAATTATGCACAGTTCAACTACTACCCAGACCCGCGCCCGACGCCGTTAATCCGCTCCTCGAGCGGTAGGTTCCTTTTGTCGCCGTGGCCGGCAGGTCTGGGCTGTTTCGTTCAGGAGGTTTGAGTGGCTACCAAGATCAAGAAGGTCGTTCTCGCCTACTCCGGCGGGTTGGACACCTCGGTAATTCTGCACTGGATCAAGGAGCATTACGACGCCGAGGTGATCGCTTTCACAGCCGACATAGGCCAGGGCGAGGAGGTCGAGGAGGCGAGAGAGAAGGCCGTTCGTACGGGCGCCTCGCAAGCGTACGCGGTTGACCTCACGGATACATTCGTGAGTGAGTTCGTGTTTCCGGTACTGCGAGCCGGCGCGATCTATGAGAGCTACTACCTGCTGGGCACCTCCTTCGCGCGACCGCTGATCGCCCGCAAGATGATCGAGATCGCCCGTGAGGAGGGTGCCGACGCGATTGCTCACGGAGCTACCGGCAAGGGCAATGATCAAGTGCGCTTCGAACTCTCGGCTTATGCCTTGAATCCAGATATCCGCATAATCGCTCCCTGGCGCGAATGGGATTTGCGTGGGCGCGAGGATTGCATCGACTACGCCAAGGAGCATGGAATCGCGGTCCCGGTCACCAAGGAGAAGCCCTACTCCACCGACGCCAACCTGTTCCATATCTCCTACGAGGGCGGAGTGCTGGAAGATCCTTGGACAGCACCGCCGCAAGGCATGTGGAAGATCACCAAAGATCCCGAGGAAGCCCCCGACCAGGGGCAGATCGTGGAGGTCGAGTATGAACGTGGGGATCCGGTGGCGATCGACGGCGAAAGATTGGCGCCGGCAGCGCTGCTGCGCCGCGCTAACGAGATCGCCGGCGAGCACGGCGTGGGCAGGGTCGACATCGTCGAGAACCGCTTCGTGGGCATGAAGTCACGGGGTTGCTACGAGACGCCTGGAGGCACGCTGCTTTATCACGCCCACAAGGCGGTGGAGTCCCTCACTCTCGACCGTCAGGTAGTGCAGCTGCGCGACGACCTGGTGGCCCGCTACGCCGCAGCCGTCTACAACGGGTTCTGGTTCGCTCCCGAGCGTGAAGCGCTGCAGGGGCTTATGGACGACATCCAGCGTCCGGTAAGCGGTACCGCGAGGGTCAAGCTGTACAAGGGCAGCGTGGGCGTGCTGGGCCGCAAGTCGGTCAACAGCCTCTACCGGGAAGATGTGGTGACTTTCGAACAGGATGACGTCTACCAACAGGGTGACGCCGAGGGCTTCATCAAGCTCAATGCGCTTCGGTTGCGAATCGCCAGTCAGCTGGGACGGGGAAGTAGCGCGCGGAGCACACTGGAGAACACACCCGAGAACACACGCAAGTGAGCCGGGCGGCCACGGCTCTACTCGCTCCCGCCGGCCGGGCCTACGACGCCACGAAGCTGCGCTGGGCGACCACTCTCGACAGCCAACGCCTGGGCATACTCTTCGCCCAGGCGCGGCCCGAAGAACCGGAAGCCGATAGCTGCATGCTCGAATGGCTCCAGAGCGGCGGCGCGCTCATGCTCGAGGACGAGGAGGGCGTGCCGCTCTGCGCCGTACGCTGGCGTGAGGCCGACGAGGGTTGGCTGCTCGACCGGGTATGTACCCTGCCCCAGGCGCACCGCCTGGGCTTCGGACGCTGGCTGATGACCAAAGTCGAGGCTCTGGCCATCCGCTACAACATCCCCTCGCTTAGCGTCGTGCTCCCCGACGACCAGCTGGCCGGTTACTACCGCCGGCTTGGCTACACCGTCGAAGACGGCGACGGTGAGCGACTGACGGCACACAAGCGGGTGGGCGGAATCTGGCAGCTCAAGGCGCAAAAGCTGTGAGCGAAACGCCCAACAAGAAGGGCAGCGCGGAGGAGGGCAGTGGGGACCGGCCCAATAGGGACGCGGGCGCCGGCGAGACGTCCGGAGCGGGCGCACCCAACACCGGTGGGCGCATGTGGGGCGGCCGCTTCGAAGAGGGGACCGACGATCTGGTGCAGCGCTTCAACGCCTCGATCGATGTGGACCGCGAGTTGGCTTTGGACGATATAGCCGGCTCTGTCGCTCACGCAACTATGCTCACCGAACAGGGGATCCTCTCCGACGAGGAAGGCCGCCGCATCGTCGAGGGCCTGCGCCAGATCGAGAACGACGTTGATGCTGGACGCTTCGAATGGCGCGTCGAGCTCGAGGACGTACACATGAACATCGAGCGGGCGCTCACCGAAAGGATCGGCCCGCTGGGTGGAAAGCTGCACACCGCCCGTAGCCGCAACGACCAGGTGGCAACCGATTTCCGGCTCTGGCTTAAGCGCCGCAACCTGGAGCTGCAGGGCTTAATCACCGAGCTCCGCGGCGTACTCGTGGAGCTGGCCGATCGCCACGTCGAAGTCATCATTCCCGGCTACACCCACTTGCAGGTCGCTCAACCGGTGAGGCTGTCACATCATCTGCTGGCCTACTTCGAGATGTTCTCACGGGATGGGCAGCGGTACGCCGACTGCCTGGTGCGAACCGACGTTTCACCGCTGGGGGCGGGGGCGTTGGCCGGGACCGGTTTTCCCATCGACCGCCAGCGGAGCGCCGAGTTGCTGGGCTTCGCAGGCGTGGCGGCCAACTCGCTCGACGCCGTGTCCGATCGTGACTTCGCGATCGAGTTCCTGTCGGCATCGGCGATCACCATGATGCACCTCTCTCGGTTGAGCGAGGAGCTGATCCTCTGGTCGAGCCAGGAGTTCGGCTTCATCACCCTGCCCGACTCCCACACCACCGGATCATCGATAATGCCGCAGAAGAAGAATCCCGACGTGAGCGAACTGATCCGGGGCAAGACCGGCCGGGTCTACGGCTCTCTCCTGGCGCTGCTCACCACGATGAAAGGACTCCCGCTCGCCTATAACAAGGACATGCAGGAGGACAAGGAGGGCGTGATCGACGCGGCCGCGACCTTGGAAACCTGTTTGCGCCTAACCGTGTCGATGCTGCCGCGAATGACCGTGAACAGCGGAAGAATGCGCGAGGCGGCCGGCGGAGCATTCTCCAACGCAACCGACCTGGCCGACTACCTCGCACGTCGGGGCGTGCCATTTAGAGACGCACACGAGGTAGTGGGTCGACTGGTGGCCGAAGCGCTGCGCCGCGGAGTGGACCTCCAGAGCCTTCCCTTGGAGGTATTGCGGTCGGCCAGCGACGCGATCGAGGAGGACGTGTACGAGGTGCTCGAGCTAGAGCGCGTGGTCGACGCGAGGAACAGTTATGGCGGCACCGCTCGAAGCCGAGTGACGGAGCAGATAAGCCGGGCCCGCACTATCCTGGCAGAGGAGCAACGACAGTGAGCTGCCAATCACCGAGAACTTGCTTGAGAGTGCGCCCCGCACGCGCCGAGGACGTCCCCTCGATCTTCGAAAACATCGGACATTGGGCTCAGGAAGGCCGCATGCTGGTGCGGCCGATGCAGAACATCTTCGAAAACCTGCGGGACTTCTTCGTGTGCGAGGAATTAACAGAGGACGGGCCGCGCTTTGCCGGGAACGCGGCGCTGCACATCCTGTGGGGTGACATAGCGGAGGTCCGGGGGCTCGCGGTGGCAAACGACGCCCAGGCGCGCGGAGTGGGCCGGGCGCTGGTAGCAGCCTGCGAGGAGGAAGCCCGACGGGTAGGCATTCCGGTGGTATTCGCCTGGACCTACGAGGTCGGCTTCTTCGAGAAGTGCGGCTTCAGGCTAATCGACAAGACTCGCGAATTGCACCCACGCGTATGGTCCGAATGCCTCCGCTGCCCCTTCTTCGTTGGCTGCAATGAAAATGGCGTTGTAAAGCGGCTGGAAGACGTGCCGATCCCCCGCAACCTGCCTGATCCGCCCCAAGCGCAGGTCCCGCCCGGTATCCGCTAGGTGACGAACGCGCCCGCAGCCCGTGGACCGCTACCGGAGAAAGTCGTCTACATCGCCTATACCGGCGGCACCATCGGCATGCGGCGCGGCTCATCGGGCTATGAGCCTGTACCCGGTTATCTGGCCGAACGGTTGGCGGCCATGCCGGAGCTCGAGCACCCCGACCTTCCGCGCTACGTCCTACACGAATACTCTCCCCTGCTCGACTCTTCGAACGTGGGCCCCGTCGAATGGGAAATGGTCGCCCGTGACATTGCGGCCAACTACCATCATTTTGATGGCTTCGTCGTGCTGCACGGTACCGACACGATGGCTTACAGCGCCTCGGCCCTCTCCTTCATGCTCGAAGGATTGGCAAAGCCGGTGCTGCTCACCGGCTCACAAATACCGCTGGTCGAGGTTCGCAGCGACGCTAGAGAGAATCTCATCACTTCGATGATGCTGGCGGCGTCTGGAGAGCTGAGCGAGGTCTGCCTCTACCTCAACGGCGCCCTGCTCCGCGGCAACCGCGCCACAAAGGTCTCGGTGGGTGGTTTCGACGCCTTCGAGTCGCCAAACTTTCCGCTACTGGGACGGGTCGGCATCGACGTGAAGCTACGCACGGATTTACTGATGTCGCCCACGGGTGAGGCGTTGCAAGTGCGAGCGTTTGCTGCCGCCGAAGTAGCCGCTCTACGCCTCTTCCCGGGAATCTCGGCGAATCTACTCGAACGCCTCCTCGATGGCCAGCTCCGCGGGGTGGTGCTCGAGACCTTTGGAGCCGGCAACGCTCCCGCCCGTGACGGCGACCTTATCGACGCCCTACGTGAAGCCAACAAGCGCGGCGTGGTGCTGGTGAACTGCACCCAGTGCTTAAGGGGCGCGGTAGACATGTCGGGTTATGCAACCGGCCGAGCCCTGGCCGAAGCTGGGGTGGTAAGCGGCGGTGACATGACGGTTGAGGCCGCCCTGGCGAAGTTGAGCTATCTCCTCTCCTTGGAGCTGCCTGCGAAACGGGTGCGCCAGATGATGTCTCGTGATCTGAGGGGCGAGATCACAACTGACGACACGACCAGGGAGCCGCCTGACGCCGCCGCGGGCGATCCCAGTGACGCCGCGAGCAGGTCATGAACCGGCGCCCGAACCGGCGCCCGAACCTGCGCTTCGACCGACAATCGAACCGGCCGGCAGCGGCAGCGGAGGCTATGCTTACGCCATGTGCCGGCTCGCCGATCTCATAGATGCTCGCTCTGTTCTCGTAGTTCCAGGCTTTCCCGCTACAAGCCACTGTGTCCCATCAGCGGGTCGATCGTGAGCGAACTGCCCGCCATTTTGCGGGGCCTGCCGCTCGATCACGTGGCGATTGCGGTTGCCGATCTGGAAGCGGCATCGACTCCCTACCTGTTGTTGGGCCTCGAGTCCGGCGTCGACGAACTCCTTCCCGAGCAGGGGGTGCGGGTTCGGATGCTGCAAGCCGCGGGTAGCCGCATCGAGCTCATTGAGCCCACCGGGCCCCAAACACCGGTGGCACGGTTCCTCGAACGTCGGGGACCAGGACTCCACCATGTGGCGCTGCGCGTGCGTTCGCTGGACAGCGAGGTGGAGCGCCTGATAGAGGAGGGCGCACGTTTTACCCAGCCGGCGCCAACCGCCGGGCATGCGGGTAGCCGTGTAATCTTTCTGCACCCAAGCTGGACCGGCGGTGTATTGCTCGAGCTGGTGGAGCACAAGCTGGTGGAGCACAAGCTGGTGGAGCACGGTCTCGCTGCCCAGCGAGCGAGTAGCGCGCCGGAAGGCAGCGAGACCCGCGACGATGCCTAGAGGACTTGCTCGTGGCTCGCTACTGTGGCGTCTGGCGCCTGTTGCCTGGATGCTGCTGGTCTTCCTCCTCTCGAGTCAGAGCGGTATCTCGGACCCGTTCGATCTGCCAGGTTGGCTGCCCGCCGATAAGCTCGCGCATGCCGGGCTCTTTGGCGTCCTCTCGGCCCTGCTCTATATGGCGGGGCTAAGGCCGACGTTGGCAGTTGCAGTGGCCGCCCTCTACGGCGTGGTCGACGAAGTCCATCAGATGTTTGTGCCCGGCCGCAACCCCGATATACTGGACTGGTTGGCCGATATTGCCGGGGCAGCAGTTGGCGTATGGCTTGTGTACTATCCGTCACGGGAGGCTCGCTCCGCCGGCGAGTCAGTAGAATGAGCCATGGCTCACCTCACTTGGCTCCCCCCCCAAACTCGAGTTCTGCCGTGATACTTGCGTTAGTCGGCGCCGGCAAGATGGGCGCTGCGGTCCTAACCGGCGCACTGCAAGCCGGGGTCGTGAAGGCAAACGAGGTGGGTATCTACCATCCCGACCCGGCACGGCGGACGCAACTGAGCGAAACGCACGGCGTGACCTGCCTCGACGATGAGGGAGTACACCGCGCCGCGAGGGTTCTAATCGCAGTCAAACCCCAGTCGTTCCCCGAAGTCGCTCCGCTGATCGCTCAACGAACGGCCTCGTACATCAGTCTCATGGCCGGAGTTCCCGCGGAGACCGTGGCCCGCCTGGTGGGCAGCCGGAGGGTAGTGCGAACCATGCCCAACCTGGGGGCACGAGTCGGCATGAGCACGACCGCTCTGGCACATCTGAGCGAGGCGAGCGACGATGACGTGACCTTCGCGGAGAGCCTATTCGCGGCAGTGGGCACTGTCCACCACGTCCCAGAGCGGTTATTCGACGCTTTCACCGGCCTGGTGGGCTCCGGCCCGGCGTTCGCGGCTGTAGTCGCCGAGGCGCTGGCGGACGGCGGCGTACGCGTGGGGTTCCCTCGTACACTCGCGCGGGAACTCACGCGCGAGGTTCTCCTCACCACCGCCCATCTGCTTGCCGACGAGGAGCCGGCGCGCATAAAGGACGAGGTCGCCTCGGCCGGGGGCACCGCGATCGCGGGAATCAAGGCGCTCGAGCTCCACGGACTACGTTTCGCCCTCATGGATGCGGTGGAGCAAGCGGCGCGCCGCGCGGCGGAGCTACGGCGCGAGGAAGCATGAGAAGTAAACGCGTGTTCGTGCTGCTGCTGGTGGCCATCCTGGCCGCGGGTTCGAGCGTTGCTCAGCACCCGTCCTACTACCCGAACTCCCCGGGGACTAGTTGGACCTACAGCAGCGGCGAAACCCAGACCCTCTCGGGCCCGCGGGATTTCGAGGGGGTGCAGGTGTTGGTCCTCACCCATTACTTCGACGGAGTTCCCGTGTCGGAGGACTATCTGGTTTACGGGGAGGCGGGCGTCACTAGCCTGGGAAGCGCTAGCGGCGGCGACGTCGTATCCTACATCCCTCCCCTGCAGGTGTACGGCCCGGCGCCACTCTCGGTGGGACAGAGATGGCAGAGCATGACGCGCGTTTCCGGGTTCGAAATAGAGCTGAGCGCCGAGGTTATCGCGATAAGCGGAATCAGCACACCGGCCGGACGCTTCAACGCGCTACAAATTAGTCAGACGACGACGACAAGTTCGGGCGCCCAGACTCTCCTGGACCTCTACTTCGTACCGAGCATAGGTGTCGTGCGGTTCGTTACCAATGATGGCACCACAATCGATCTGATCGAACTGAGTCGATAACGGTTGGTTAAATCAGCCCGCCACCCAGCATTAACCTGATCACGGCCAGCACGATCACCACAAGATTTATGTTGCGGCCGCCGTTCTCCTCGGCCATAAGGCCCACGATGAGCCCCACCACCGCTAGTGGAATGACACCCCAGTTGAGCCAGCCCAGCAGTGGTATGAAGCCCACCAGGGCGCCCAGCAACGCGAGGACTCCGATGATGATCGAGATGAGGTTCATGTTTCCTCCCTTTCCGGAGCCAGCCACTCGGCCTTGAGCTCCGTGAAGCTTCCTTCGTCGAGAGTACGTCGGATATCGGCGAAGAGCCGGGTCATGAATCGCAAGTTGTGAATCGTCGCCAACTGAGGGCCCAGCGACTCACCGGCCTTGAACAGGTGCCGCAGGTAGGAGCGCGAGACGGTCCGGCAGGCGAGACAGTCGCAACCCTCCTCGATCGGTCCCATATCCCTTGCGAAGCGTGCGTTACGCACATTCAATCGGAAATTGGGGACCGCTCTGCCCTCGTCGAAGCGCACCAACAGGCTGGCATTGCGCGAGTTTCGAGTTGGACTCACGCAATCGAAGGTGTCACAGCCTCGCTCCACAGCCTCGAATATCGCCGGAACGTCCCCGATCCCCAGCAGGTGACGAGGACGTTCGGCAGGGAGATAAGGAATCGTCCAGTCGATCACCGAGTACATCTCGTCGTGCGTCCTGCCCAGGTTGCCTCCGATGGCGAAGGCGTCGAACTCCATCCCTCCGATGAAGCTCGCGCTCCGCTGGCGCAGCTCGCTGTAGGCGCCGCCCTGCACGATCCCATAGAGCGCCTGCCGATAGGGGTGGACCGCCGGATTCTCCCGGAAGGCTGCGAGACTACGCTGCGCCCAGCGGTGGGTACGTTCCATACTCTCCTCGGTATACGAGCGGTCGTGCAGCGGGCTGGTGCACTCGTCGAAGGCGAGGATCATGTCGGCGCCCAAGGCCCGCTGTACCGCGATCGAGATCTCGGGGCTAAGAAACCTGGGGCTCCCGTCGATGTGGCTGCGGAACCGTACACCCGCCTCATCCACCTCGACCATCGACTTCGAGGGTCCGCCTCGTCGTCCCTCGCCAGTTTTCGCCTCCTCACGCGTTTCTTCACCGGGAAAGATGGAGGAGACCTTTCCAACCCCATGCTCGATGCCGGCCCCCAACGAAAACACCTGAAAGCCACCGGAGTCGGTCATCAGCGGAGCGTCCCAGCCCATGAATCGGTGAAGACCACCGTGTGTACTCACTACCTCTTCTCCCGGCCGCAGAAAGAGGTGGTAGGTGTTCGCGAAGAGCAGTTGAGTGCCCGTCTCGCTAATGGTGGGAGCCGATAGGCCCTTGACCGTCGCTTGCGTTCCAACCGCTACGAACGCTGGTGTCTCCACAGCCCCATGCGGAGTGGAGATGCGACCCCGGCGTGCTTGGCCGCGCTGCTCCAGCAGCTCGAAACCGAAGGTCGACTCGTCGATAGTGCCGTGGGGATTCACAGCGCTGTCCAACGTAGCCCTGTCCAACGTAGCCCTGTCCAACGTAGCGGTGTCCAACGTAGCGCGGGGCAACGTGATGTGGAGGGAGATGAGTTGCCGGGGTTGCGCGCCAGGATCGCCATCGCGGCGAGTATAACGGCGGGCGCCGCAAATGCTCACCGGCGTCATTACGAAAGTAGCCTGCTGGAGCCGATAAATGCCGAGTATGAATAGGGATCTGTAATGTACCCACCGGCGTCCGCGGCAGCTAGTGCTAAGATTTCCCCCCTGGGAGGATGCATGGCCTTTCACATCAGCGGCAAGCTCTGCGTGCTAGGCGTGGTGCTCGCTGTTCTCATTACCGCTTTTAGCGTGCCAGCTCCCGACGGCGTTCCGCTTCAGGTCTCGCCGCAGGTAGGTCTGCTCGAGACGCCCCGCGTATTTGCCGGTGAGATCTCGCTCGAGCCCCTGGGACCCATCGCCAATCCGCGCTTCGTCCTTCGCGCTACGGCATACAACTCCCTTGCAAGCCAGACGGACGGTACTCCGCACATCACCGCCACGGGCGCTCGTACGCGCTTCGGAATAGTCGCGGTAAGCCGTGACATGTTAGGGCACGACATTCCGTACGGTTCTCTGATTCGCATCCGAGACCTGGGCAATTACTACACCGGTCGTGGCGCCGGCAATTATCAGTCGGTTCTCGACGGACATGGACTATTCATCGTCGAGGACACAATGCATCCTCGAAAGCAGCAGCAGGTAGACGTGTGGTTCGAAGCGCTCAGCAGCGCTCGCTCGTGGGGAGTACGCAACGTAGAAGTCGAGATCATTCGTTACGGCCGCGACGGACCCACACTGGCCAGCAGCTGGAGTGACTTCGAAGCTACGCCACAACTGCTAGCCGCTCGGTAGGCGTATGCCCAGGCTGCGGTAGTGTTCTCCGTGCGCCGTTTCGTCCTCTTCCTGGCGCTACGTCACGTTCGTCGAAGGCCGCTGCAGAGCGGACTGACCGTCGCGGGCGTGGCCATGGGCGTCATGGTGCTAATAACCGCACTATCACTAACCAACGGATTCATCGACGAACTCATCCGGTCGACCCTCGAGGCCACACCTCATGTAACGCTGCAGAGCTACGACGGCTCGACCATTCCCCAGGATCCCGCTCGACTCGACTCCATCGCTCAACATCCTCAAGTGGAAGCGGTCGCACCGTACCTTAGTGGCCAGGCTCTCATCGCCCGGCGCGCCAGCAGCACTCTGGGTATAGGCGGGCGCCACGGCTATACCCAACTGCTGGGCATCGATGCCCAACTGGAGCAGCAGGTTCTCGACCTGCCGGCGCTCGAAAGTGCAGCGAGTGCGCTGGAGGCCGGTGAGGGAATCGTCCTGGGCGAGTCGTTAGCGCTACGCCAACTGGGTGTATACCCAGGCGATTCGGTATTCGTACGCGACATCAGCGGGAGGAGCGCCGCCTTCGAGGTGGCGGCCACCTTTCGTGTGGGTAACGAGCTGATAGACAGTGTCACCTCCTACCTATCGATTGCCGCGCTTCAGGAGTTTCTGGGTGCTCAGGGGCAACTCACCGGCTATCACGTAAGAGTGCGTAACCCCCAGCAGGCGAATAGCGTTGGGATCCAGTTGGCGATCGAGCACAACATGTTGGCGATTTCATGGGAGCGTTTGTTCGCTACTCTCCTCGAGCAGTTGCGCCTGCAAAAGGCGATCATAAGTGCGGTCGTATTCCTCATCGTGTTGGTCGCGGCGATGGGAATTGCCAACATCCTGATTCTGACGGTAGCCGAGAAGACCGAGGAGATCGCCATCTTGAGGGCGCTCGGCGCATCCGAACGACAGGTTCTTTCGGTGTTCACCATCGAGGGCTTACTACTGGGCGGTACCGGCACGGCCCTGGGCGCCCTCCTGGGCCTGGCGGTGACCCTCTACTTCCGCTATCAGCCCTATCCCCTGCCTGGCGATCTCTACTTCATTACCCGGTTGCCAGTCGAGCTACAGGCCTGGGACGTGCTATGGGTTTGCGGCTTATCTCTGCTCACCTCGGTAGTGGCGTCCCTGCTACCTGCTCGCCGTGCTGCGAACCTCCGACCCACGGACGTGCTCCGATGAAGGAGCAGGGGCAAGACGTGCTCCTATGAAGGAGTTGGACAAGGAGCGTGCCTGGTCTTACGCCCTCACGCTCCTCAGTCGCCGCTCCTACACGGTGGCGGAGGTTAGCGAGCGCCTGGTTCGCAGGCAGGCGTCGACGGAGGTGATCGACGAGGTCATCCTTCGCTTGAAGCACTACCGCTTGGTCGACGACGAAGCTTTTGCCGAGGCGTACGTCCGTACTCACAGCGCGCGCAAGGGCTCTCTGGCGCTTCGCTTCGAGTTGCGGCGCAAGGGCGTACCCGAGGAGGTTTCGGAGAGTGCTCTCCAGCCACTCGATGAGGCCGCGCAAACGGAGAGTGCTGTGTCACTGCTCAACCGGCAGGCCTGGCGCTTAAAAGGTGGCGACGAGCGTCGCAATCGGGCGCGAGCTTTCGCGTTCCTGGCTCGGCGAGGTTTCCCTGGTGATACGGTGTCAGCCGCCCTCGAAAGATGCCCCTGGCTTACGGCAGGCGACGAGCAGAGCGAGTTCGACCACGGCTGACTACCGACTCACCTGATCGGGCCACCCGATCCATCCGCTCGACCCATCCGCTTGATCGGCAGCTTGACCATCGGTCGGGGCGAGCGGTACATTGGTCATTCGCGTCGGGGCGTAGCGCAGCCTGGTAGCGCACATCGTTCGGGACGATGGGGTCGGAGGTTCGAATCCTCTCGCCCCGACCACGCTGAAGGCCCCTGCCAAGTCGACAGGGGTCTTCTTTTCATTTTGGCGCCTTCTCTACAATTTGGGGTCCGGCTTCGATGCCCACGATGGCATTGGGAAACGCCAACTCTAGGAGGCCCACAAGCCTCGCTACCTCTCGGGATTCGCCGGTTATCCAAGCGCTAAAAGTACTCCACTGCCGGTCACTCTTCGAGCTCTGCACGTGCAGACCGAGTTGGAGTGCGGCATAAGCCACCGTTCTCGCCACGTTGTGGGCTTCGGTGCCTTCCACACTGTCGACGCGAACCAGGTAGCCCGAGTACATCACCTCTCCAATCAGCATGATTCGCTGATTCCTGTTCGCGCAACTCATTAATTCTAGTCGCTAATAGGACGAATGGCGGAGCAGAGAGCACAAGCTCACTCACGGGCAGGGCGGTTGCTATACTGTTGCCGCCGGCGGGAGGTGACATACCGCCTCATAACCCATTGGTTCAGGAGGCGAGAGCGTGGCGCCTATCCCCCGCCCGGTATTTTCCGTTGCATTGTTCATTACCCTGTCGGTAGCCGCCCAAGCCGGCTGCCTACTGCTGCTCTGGCTCTCCTCGTTTGGCCAGAATCCCTTCCCACAGCTACCCCTGCCGATGATCCTCATGTTCGGCGCACTGGCCGCGGGTCCGCTGGAGTCGTTAACAGCGAGTGTGCCGTGGCGTCGATTTGCCTGGATGCTGATTGCCGCCGTTGTCGCCAATGCCGCCTATTTTGCCGCAATGTCGGCGGCCGACGCCGGCTCATGGCGCTACCTGGCCGCTCCCGGAGCCGCCCTGTTGCTGGTGACCTTGTTGAGGGGCCTATCGGCCTACTGGAGCGCCCTGCTTTCGTCCATGAGCGTCTACATCGTCGCGACGGTGCTGGCCAACTACACCTTCGACTCGTTCATCCCCGTGGGGGACTTCTTCCTCATCAACGTGGGGACCTTTTTCTTCGGCATCACCTTCACGCAGCGAGACCGCGTACACCGCTTCGGACGCCGCTGGGTGTATGCGATGATTCTGGCTGCGGCCGTCTCCAACGTGCTCATGTCGCTTCATTTGGGGACACCGCTGCGTTACGTTTTTGTCGGATTCCTGGCCATTATGCTGTCCGAGACCGCCGACACCGAAGTGTACGCGCGACTCCTGCACCGGCCCTGGTTTACCCGCGTCGCCTCCTCCAACGCCGTGAGCGCACCCCTCGATACGCTGATATTCACCGTCTTGGCGTTCGCCGGGGCCGGCTTCGCGACATTCGGCTGGATGGTCCAGGTGATAGTCACTGACATCCTCGTCAAGTACACCAGTGGATTGCTAGCCGCGGTCCAGATCGTCACTGATCGCCGCAAACCTGCCGCCGCCGAGGGTCACTAAGGCTTAAGGCCGGCACTAATCGCTGCGAACACTTCAGTTCGGACTCGGGGTCAACAACTCTCCTACTGCGCACACCAGCCCCTCGTTCCCCGGGGCAGCCGAAATCATGACTCCCACAGGTCCAACTCCCGCGGGAACGGCGATGGAGGCCCCTCCCACGGCGTTGAACAGCGAGGTGTTCCGCAGGCAGCGGCGGTTCGTTTCGAAGTAGGCGTTGTCGTCGCGCAACTCGCACAGGCGCGGCGGGACGATTGGCACAGTGGGGGCCAGGATCGCGTCGAACCCGGCCACTTGTGACCAGAACTCCTGCTGCCAGCGACGCCGCGCCAGCACCAGGCGAATGTAATCGCTGCTCGAGCGACCCCTGGCAGCCAATATTCGGCCGGTCACCCGCGAATCCATCTCATCCCCGTGGCGTTCGATGAGGTCCTCGTAGAGCGCCAACGCTTCGTTCGCCGCGAAGGTGCCGTAGCGGCCTGCCGTCTCCTCGATCTCATTGAACAACGGCGCCGGAATATCGACCACCTCGTGACCCAGTGCTTCGAGACGCTCCACGGCCGCGGTAAACGCGTCCTCCACCTCGGGCGCCAACTCCTCCCGAACGACGGTGGTAGGCGCCGCCAACCGCAGGCGAACCGGCACGGGAGGGATCGGCGCCGGCGGCAGCGCCGCCAAGGCTCGGTATAAAAGCCAGGCGTCTCTCACTGTACGTGCGATGGGACCCAGGACATCGAGGGTGAAGGAGAGCTGGACGCAGCCGTCCCCAGGAATCGCGCCCTCGCTGGTCTTCAACCCCACCAACCCGTTGAACGCCGCCGGTATTCGCACCGAACCGCCCGTATCGCTCCCGATTGCGGCGCAGGCCTGGCCAGTAGCGACCGCTACCGCCGAGCCCGATGAGGAGCCGCCGGGGATTCGTTCCGGGTCGAAGGCGTTGGGCGGAGTGCCGAAGTGTGGGTTGATTCCCACCCCCGAGAACGCCAGTTCCGTCATCACCGTCTTGCCCAGGAACACCGCTCCGGCCGCGTCGAGGCGAGCGACAGCGGGTGCGTCGGCCAAAGCGGCAGTCGTGGCGGCCAGAACCTTGGAACCCGCGGCCGTAACCGTTCCCTCTACGTCGAGCAGGTCCTTGAGTGCGAGTGGAATCCCTTGCAACGGTCCCACATCGATCCCGCTCTCGAACTGACGTTCGGCCCGGTCCGCCTGCGCTCGAGCACGTTCCTCCAGCAGCTCGCGGTAAACCGGACCGGGGGCGGCCTTCTTCAAATACGCTTCCGTTACGGCACGCGGACGCAACTCCCCGCGCCGGTATGCTTCTGCCAACTCAATTGCGGTGAGCGCCGTGGGATCAGTGGACATGAACCAGCATAACGCGAGTGGCCCCGCCCCCTCCGGCGGGTGTGCCGTGCGGTAGAGTAGCCGGGCAGGAGGGCCAAATGCAGCGCACCCGGGCCGAACTCGAATCGATGAGCCACGACGACCTGGTGAACCGGGTGTTGGAGTTGCAGGACATGCTACGTGAGGGCTTGGCCGTGCGAGCCTCTCTGCACGCCGTCCTTAACCTGGTTCTCAACGCCAAGGCCGACGAGGTAACTCGTTTTGCCGATATGGACGAACGGTCGCTAGTCCCCGAAGAGGTCGAGCTAAAGCGCGCCTGGGAGGCAGCACGTCATGCGGTCTCGAACCCATTGGGACTGGCCAAGAAGCTCGAGTAGTGGCTCCAAACCGTCCATACCTCCGACATCCATCGCTAACTAATTGCATTTCAGGTGCCCACGCTCACTTTTTCGGAGTTGGCACATTATCGGCACATGGCAAAGGAAATGCCCGCTGTTGGGGCGGGCGTTTTGCATGTCGCTGACTGTGTGGCTCGGCGGGTAGGATTCGAACCTACGACCAATCGGTTAACAGCCGATCGCTCTACCACTGAGCTACCGCCGAATACGCGCCGCCGTCGCGTGGCGACCGCAAGCGAAAGGTAGTCTAACAGAGGCATTTGGGGTTGGCAATACCGACCGTTACGCCTCTTGACGGGACAGAGTGAAGTAGAAAGTGGCCCCTCTGCCCTCTTTCCCCTCACCCCATAGGTCACCACCATGCCGTTCGATGACGCGCATGGTTGTGGCCAGACCGATGCCGGTGCCGGCGAATGAGTCGGGCGGATGAAGGCGTTGGAACGGCACGAAGAGCTTGTTCGCATAATCCATGCTGAAGCCCGCGCCGTTGTCGCGGACGTAGTACGCTCCTTTACTCTCGTCCCACTTCACCTCGATTCGCGCCTCTTCGCGCTCCACGGTGAACTTCCAGGCATTGCCCAAGAGGTTCTCGAGAGCGATCCGGAGGAGTCGGGCGTCACCTTTGGCGCGCATATCCTCCTGAATCTCGACGTGTACTTCGCGCTCCGGGTCCTGTTGCCGAATCCCCTGCACCACTTCATCCGCTAGCGCGCTTATGTCAACGCGCTCGACAGTCAACTCGGTCTTGGAGATGCGCGAGAGCTCGAGCAGGTCGTCGATCAAATCCCCCATTCGCATGGCCGCCCCATGAATTCGTCGCAGATACTCGTGACCCTTCTCGTCCAGCCGGTCGCCATAGTCATCAAGCAATGCTTGGCTGAAGCCATTAATTCCGCGCAGCGGCGCACGCAGATCATGGCTTGCGCTATAGGTGAACGACTCGAGCTCAGTGTTGGCGGTCCGAAGCTCCTCGGTGCGTGCTTCCACCCGCTCCTCGAGCTCGGCGTTGAGCTCCGTTGCTTCTCCGTAGAGGCGAGCGTTGTCGACTGCGATGGCAGCGCGTTCTGCCAGCTGCATAGCCAAGTCCAAATCCTCACTGTCGTAATGCCGACCCGACTCGGCCTGAACCAGGATGAGTGCGCCGAGGGGCGTACCGCGACTTATGAGTGGAGCGATGATAGCGGAACTGAAACCCACCCCACGCAGCATCTCGAGATGCCGCTCGTCCTGAGCGGCTGCCCTTAGGGCGCCTTCGCCCACGTCCTCCATGAGCCGCGGCTCGCCACTCTTCAGCACCTGATAGGCGCCCGTCGTCGCAGCGGGATCCGGTGGATAGAGCCGCTGAAGATCGTGAGCAAAACGGACCTTCTCGGGATCGCTGTGCATAACCGCCAGCCGCTCCAGGAGCCCGTCCGGATTGAGTACATCGATGGCGCACCAATCGGCCAGTCGCGGCACTGCCAACTCCGCCAACTGCACCAGGGTTTTCCGATAACTGAGCGCCTCGGCGAGAATACGGCCGGCGTCCGCCAGGAAGGCAAGCCGCTCGCCAACCCGTTCCGCCTCGCGGCGAGCTTCCTGCTCCTTGCCCAGGAGCTGGTCTCGCTCGGCCTCGGCTTCGATGAGCGCCGTCACCTCGTATGCGGCTCCCAAGGCGAGGTGCTGTCCACTCGGCAGCGTGATATTTTTGCCGCGACCCAGGATCCAGCGCACCTGGCCTTCGGGCAGACAGATCCTGTACGGCCTGCCGCCACCGTTCTCGACCTCGCCGAACGTCGTAGCTATTCGGTCCCTATCCTCGGGGTGGACCCTTTCGAGGAATGTCTCGATACTCACCTCGGCATCCGCAGGCAGGCCGAACAAATTCTTCATCTGTAACGACCATTCGACCTCCTCGCTATCGGGATCCCAACTCCATAGCCCGACCTGGGCCGAGTCGGTAGCAAGCTGCAGTCTCGTTTCGAGACTCTTTCGCTCGTTCATCTCGCGCCGCAATTCGGCTTCACGAAGGGAACTCTTTGCCAAAGCTTCCTGCAAGGTAAGGGCGAACCGGTCTAGGAAGAGTACGAGAAGGCCGACGATGATCGCGAAAAGCAGCACAGTGTCCAACAGCGTTCTGGGTTCCGGCGGCGTCACGATGAATGGCGAGCCCGAAGCTTCCAGCCAGTAAACGGTCGCAACGAAGGCGACGCTGACAGCGGCAGTGAGGTAGAGCGCCCAGCGGCCCATCAGCAGGCCCACCAAGGTAATCGGCGCAACGAAGAGCAGCAGGCTCGCAGCTCGCCCTGAAATGCCGTCCCACAAACTCTCGGCGGCTAGGAGCATGATTATCCCCGCAACAAGCGCGACGACACTCTTGAGATGCCCTTTGCCTAGGAGCCACAGGCCGACGCCGAGGACTGCGGCGACCAGCATGTTCGCAGCCAGCCCCTCGAGCGTGAGGGCCGATCTCCCTTCGACGACCACATCCAGCGCTGTCGCTATAAGCAACAGGAATAGCAATCCGATCAGCAGCTTGCGCATTAGCTGGGCCCGTCCCGATGGGACTTCGCCCTCGCTCGGAAGAGTCGGCTTGTTCAAGAGAGACTCCTTGTCTGCGCCAGACTAACGCAGGAAGACAGACGCGGTGACCGTCTTGCCCATATCGATTCGACCCTCTTGCCCAATGGATGCGAACTTCACGTTGCAGCCAAGAGTCAGCGACACGACGTGAGGAGGGTTGGCCTTGATATCGGAATGGAGGCTGAGTAAGAGCGGTGTAAGAGCGCCTTGATAGTATCTGGTTGAGTCTGGCGCCAGCTCTAGCACCCAGGGGCATCGTCATCATAGCGCCAGCCGACCACACTCGAACTAAATCAGCGACATGATCCGGCTGATGAGCAGGGGCGGTGAGATTCTCTATGAAAGCCCGTCGGTCGAGCTGGTTCTGGGTTACGAGCCGGGGCCACGGGCGGCGGAGCACGCCTTCGACCGCATTCACCCCGACGACGTGACGCGCATGAAACAGGAGTTGGCGACGGCCATCGAGATCGGCCGATACAGAGCCACGTACCGGGTACGCCATGCTAACGGCGAGTGGCGCTGGATCGAGTCGACTGGAGTGAACCTGTTCGACGATCCGCACGTCAATGCGCTCGTGCTGAACTCTCGCGATATCACCGACCGTAAGCGGGCCGAGGAGGCGCTTCACGACGAACGGGCCTTAAGCGAAGCCGTGATCAACAGCTTTCCGGGCATCTTCTACGTGCTTAGCGAGAACGGCAGCCATCACCAGTGGAACCGCAACTACTCACGTCTTCTGGGGTATAAGGATGACGAACTCGCTCGACTCCATCCGATCGATCTTTACGAGGGGGACGAGAAGGAGTTGATCGCCGACAGGATCAAAGAGGTCTTCGTCAACGGCAGCGCCAGGGTAGAAGCGTCAATCATCGCCAAGGACGGCAGGCGGATCCCGATGTACCTGACCGGGGAGCGGGTCTCGATGGGCGGAAAATCGTACCTGGCGGGCGTCGGGCTGGACTTGAGTGAGATCCGAACCGCGCGGTCGGAAATCCAAACGTTGAACGAGGATCTCAAGGAGCAACTCGATCGCAGCACTGCCCTTCACGAGATCGACAAGACAATCACCCGCAGCCTGGACCTCAAACTCACCCTCAACGTCGTATTGGAACAGGTTACCTCCCGGCTGCAGGTGGATGCCGCCTGCGTCTTGCTATACCAGCCACAGAGCCTGACGCTGCGCTATGCAGCGAGCCGGGGATTCCGTGGCGCCGCGCGGCGCCGTGAGGATCTGCGCTTGGGGGAGGGCCTTGCCGGGTGCGCCGCCCTGGAGCGTGAGCCGGTGCTCGTCGACGACGCGAAGGCGTTCGCCACCGCCTTCGCCCACACCCCTTCGATTGCGCATGAAGGCTTCGAAAGTTACCTCGCTGTTCCCCTCGTCGCCAAGGGCAAGCTGCAAGGCCTGCTGGAGCTATTCCACCGGTCCGCGCTTGCCCCGGACGATGATTGGGATGACTTCCTCACCGCCCTCGCCACCCAGGCGGCCATCGCTCTGGACAACACCACCATGTTCGAGAACCTCGAGCGATCCAACCACGACCTGCGTCTCGCATACGACACCACCATCGAAGGCTGGGCACGGGCGCTCGATCTCAAGGACGAGGAGACCGAGGGGCACAGCCGCCGGGTGACGGAGCTGACGGTGCAGCTTGCCAGACGCATGGGCATGCACCAAGAGGAGCTCGTACACGTTCGGCGCGGCGCGCTGCTACACGACATCGGCAAGATGGGCGTCCCCGACTCCATTCTCCTCAAGCCAGGGAAGCTCGATACCGAGGAGTGGGAGGCGATGAAGCAGCACACCAGCTACGCCTTAGACCTCCTATCGCCCATCGATTTCCTGCGTCCCGCGCTCGACATCCCCTACACCCACCACGAGAAATGGGACGGCAGCGGCTACCCCAGAGGAATCAAGGGCGATCAGATCCCGCTCGCAGCACGACTATTCGCAGTTGTCGACGTCTACGATGCGCTCACCTCGAACCGTCCCTACCGACCTGCCTGGAATGAAGAGCGAGCGCTAACGTTCATCCGTGAGCAGGCTGGAACGCACTTCGATCCGGTGGTCGTAGAAGCATTTCTCGAACTTCTACAGAACGTCGAAGCCTGACCTGAATCAATTCTCCGGATAACCCGCGCCGTCGGCTTTCTGCCTCAAGAACACTTGCTATAGCCGCAACTCTCGCACTTTGCGCAGCCCTCCTCGAAGCGCAGCGGCGCGCTGCAGTCGGGGCAACCTTTACCCTTGTTGAGAGTGTTCTGGACACCAGCCGTCTCGAGCGCCACGGCAATCAGGTCGGCCTTGGAGGCGACCATCCGGCCCTGGTAGGAGCCGTACATTCCGCCGTTGATTCCGCGCAGGGTGTGGACGATCGCTTCGGCCGGCACGCCGTACTGCAAAGCTATTGAAACCATCCGGCCCAGCGCCTCGGAGTCGGCGTTCGATTCGTCGCCGGCCTTGCCGCTTACGATGAACACCTCGGTAGGCAAGCCGTCCTGCTTGTTCACGGTCACGTAGAAACCGCGCTTCTCGCCGCCGGGCAGGGTGAGCTTGACCTTGTCGGTAAAGCCACTCACCCGCACCGGGCGGTCGAAGAGCGGTTCGCCGGGGAGGCGCGGCGCAGGCTCGGGAACGTCCCTTGATGCAGGCGCCGAGGGGCCTGGTTCGGCTGCCGGACTTGCCGTCGGTACGGCCCGAAGAGCCTGGGCCACATGGGACCCTTCCACCCTGCCCTCCTCTTTGCCCTCCACGTGGTGCTGCTCCTTGACCCCCACCTTGCTCCCCTCCGTGCCTTGCGGCTCCCCCTCGACCTTCGCCTCTGGCTTGGAGCTGGTCGAGAGGACTTGGAAGTCGCGCGAACCGTCTCGGTACACGGTGATTCCCTTGCAGCCGGCGTCGAACGCCTGGCGGTAGGCGTCGTAGACATCCTGCACGCCCGCTTGGTTTGGCAGATTAATTGTTTTTGAAATGCTGTTCGCCACTCTTTGCTCGCCACCGTCGAAGCTCCGCTGCACTACGCCTTGCATCTGTACATGGTCCGTTGGTGCGATATCGTGAGCACATATCAGCACCGTCCGCACGTCGTCGGGGATAAAGTCGAGCCCCTGGACGCTGCCGTGGTTAGCCTGGACCGCCTCGACGACCTTCTCCCAATCCCAGCCTTGGCCCTGTCGGTAGTCGAGGTGAGGCTCATGGCGCTCGAGCAGCTCTTTGAACAGTGGGGCAATGAGCGCGGCGTACGTGTCGCCGATCTTGCGGTAGATGAACGGCGCGAAGATCGGTTCGACGCCCGAAGAAACGCCCATAAGCATCGAAGTGGTACCGGTGGGGGCTACCGTCAGCAGGGCGATGTTGCGACGTGCCCTGGCCAGGTCGCTCTGCGGGAAGCCGGGAAAGACGCCGCGTTCCTCGGCAAGCTCCTCACTCGCTTTGGTGGAGGCCTCGCGGAGCTCGTCGATCATCCGCTTCACTGCAGCACGGCCCTCGTCGCTGTCGTACCGGTGGCCCATCAGGATCAGCGCATCGGCAAGTCCCATGATTCCCAGGCCCAGGCGGCGCAGCTGATGGCTCATCGTCCGGTTGTCCTCGAGCGCGAAGTGATTTACGTCGAGCACATTGTCGAGGAAGCGGATGCAGGTTCGCACGTCATTTCGGAACGAACCGATGTCGAACCCGTCCATCCCCATTCCGCCTCGCTTCACGTAGGCGGCCAGGTTGATGGCGCCCAGGTCGCAAGGTTCGCCTGGAAACAGGGGAATTTCACCGCACTGGTGTACTACCAGTCCGTTGGCGACGATCGAGTGGGCTACCGGTTCGGTTGTGTCGTAAACGGCCTCGACCCCGTCGAACACGACGTCCACTACCTCGGCCTCGAAACGCTCTTGATTGGATTGACGACTCTTCGAGGCGATGAATTCCAGTACTTTCGACTGCTTGGCCTTCGTCAGGAACCCGATCTTCTGTGCAAATATGTCGCGATTGGCCTTGTCGAGTATCAACTCGTACTGTGCCGCAAAGGGGTAGATCTGGGAGCCACCACGGCCGTCCGGCATCGCCTTCTCTCCTGCCTCGCGCCGGAGGTGGATACGGCTCACGATCCCAAAGTTCGAGAGCAGGAGCTGGACATCTCCGAGGAGTTTCCTCGAAGAGCTCGCCAGCCTGATACTACAACTCTTCTTGTAGCCGCTAAGGTTGACGGTGCCGTCGGCCGTAAAGAGGGCCCGCAAGAACCCCACCACAGCCTCTCTCGGTGCCCGGAAGATCGATTCGGGAACGCGCTTCTCAACGGCCTTTAATGATTGAAGTCCCAGGGCCTCCAAGTATCCTATGACCACTCGGCCAAACCGCACCTGTATGGAACTGTGGTGACGTTGTACCCCGCCGTTGAACCATGCGTGATACTGCTCTATGTACTCGGACAGCTCGTCATAATCATCGTTCGCGAAGCTTATGCCCGCCTTCGTCGCGCTAATGAAACCATCGCCGACCATGAAACCGAGGAATGTACCGAGTTCCCCGCTCCATCTTGCCGGAACGCCGGCGAACCTCTCTCTTATGTCGCTGCGACCCGTCCGAGACAATGAACCGCCCCGGTTATTGCTTCCTGCCGTTGCGACCAGCTCGGATTGCGACTCGACGACGCCGATGTCGAACTCGTACTGATCGCTCCACATCCCCTCTGCGCTCTGAATGTAGAGGGTATCGCCGTGCTTGAGTTGGCAGAGTTCTGTCCAGCCCGACGGGGTTAGGAACTGATGGTTGGCTGTTGCGCGCACCTCGTAACCGTGCTTCGTTACCACCCGATAGACTGGCTCGGCGTCCGAGGTCTTGAAGACCGGCACGGCTGCGCGGGGCGTTACGCCTAGACCGTCCTCCGGCACACGTCGGTCCGACGCCACGATCAACTCTTCCTGAGACTCGAACAGTTCGCCTAGTGTCAAGAGGCCCCGCTGGGTGGCGATCCGAACGTCTGCCGGAAAGCACGGATTCGTCGCCTTGATCTCCCCCAACGACGCGCGCATAGGGTTGTATTGGTTGATTCGGTCGATGTAGATAAGCCCCGGCTCGCCGGTCTGCCAGGCGTGTTCGGCAATTCCGTGGAGAACACCCTTCTCCTCTTCGGTTCGGGAGCGCTTCATGAATTCGTCGCTCACGAGTATGGAGATGTTGAAGGTGCTGATATCGCCTTCGAGCCGCTCACGCTCGAGATCCTTGGCGGTTATGAAGTCGTGGATGTCGGGGTGCGTTATGGACATGGTGGCCATCCCTGCTCCACGACGCGTGTTATGGCTAACCACACCGTTCGCCAGGTAGGTCTTGTTCTCATCCACCGAAATATCGAGGGTGAGGCTGCGCCCGGCCTCCTCGACGGAGCTCACTTGCACGTAGTACTCGTCGTATTGGAACTCGGGCAGCAACCGCGCCACACTCTCGTTCCGGCGCAGCGTCTCATATCCGGTGGCAGTTAGATTGCGTCCACCCTGGATGTAACGCGAGAGTGACTTGCGAGCGAAAGTGTAAGGGGACGGCCAACCCTTTACACCTTTCGGCAAGCTGCTCAGTACGGGCTCCAACAAGGCGGGGGCATGGGGCAGCACCCAGGAGGACTCTCTACTAGTGTCCGGGCGAAACTCCCGCATTTTCTCGAGGCGGGAGCCAGGCAGCACGCCGACACGCTCGACGAAGCGCTCAAGCCCCTTCGCGCTCCGCACTCCAACATGATGTATAGCGTGACGGGAGTAACGGTCGGGACGTGGCTTCACACCTCGTTGAGTAGTGGGGATGCCGAGTCCGGCGAGCAGGACTGCGACGTCCTGGGCGAGCCCTCCCGACGCCGTAGAGAGCGTCGGGTAGCCGTGGATGAGAGTGCCGTCGGCCTCGAAGATGCCACGCAAGAAGGCTCCGAGTACCGGCCGCGGCGCCATCCGTACCGCCCGTGGGACCCGGATGTGACGTGCTCTTCCTTTGAGCAGACCGTTGCCTTGAAGCCAGGCGATGAGGTGGGCGCCCTTCACGACGAAGACCGCGCTGGCGTCGTTCTCCTTCTGCTCGAGGGAGACGGAAAGGCCGAAGAGCTCCTTGAACAGCCGGTGGGTCTTCTCGACCATGGGGGAGTCGTGCGCCACAGCGAAACCCACTCGGCCGCTGCTCACGAAACCGTCGCCCCAAAGGTAGCCGAGGAAGAAAGCCAGTTCTTCGCTCAGAACCTCCGGCTGCTTGATCTCATGCGCGTTGTGGTGCGGGATCGGAACCGGGCTCAACATGACCGGGGCGCCCGTATGCTGGTCCAGCATCTGGATCACGTGATCGCCACTCTGGAGCTCGTCCAAACGGACCCACTCGCGCGCCCCGTTAGAACGCATCACCTTCAGTCGGTGCTGCGGCGTCCCCTGGACCTCCTGGCCATTGGTCAGAGTGACCTTCAGAGTGGCTGCGTTCCCGTTGTTGAAGCCTCTGGGGCTGTCTTTCCAGCCTTCGTCGGTCGCCACTTTCAGATGGTGGTCCTGCCAGCCGTAATGACGGGCGTCCACTAATTCGGTAAGCCGTAGCGTCCCTCGGCTAGTATGCACGAGGGTGTCGGGGTGCAAACAACCACCTTGCCGAATTGCTCTGAGCGTGGGCGCGAATATGTAGCGCAGCGTTGCCACCGGCCCGGCGTACTCGGCGCCGCCCAAGCTCGCCCAGAAGGCGAAGTTGTCGAAGACCTCGACCGCAAACGACGAGGGCCCGCTCGATGTCCCACCCGAACCGTTGACCGGGGTTCCCTCGGCGCGCAGGGCGCTCAAGTCGAGCAGCACGTCCTTCCCGGCTAACAGTTGCTCGGTGGCCTTGCCCGCCTGGCCCCAGATCTGATCTACCGAGTCACCGACCTGCGTGACCTGCACGCCCGCTGGAACTGCGTCGTACTCGACGAAGCTTAGGTAGCGGTAGCCCCTCGTCGCGTACTTGCCGTGTACGAGGTCCATGAAGGTGCCGTCGCGCACCTTCTGGTGATCCGGGTGGGCGCCGGCGATGGTGAGATAGAGCTGACCAACCTGTCCGCGGAACGGTCGTTTGGCGGGAAGCGGGTCGAGACAGAGCCCGTTTCCGCCCCCAACCTTGGTGACGAGGGCAAGTTTGGTAGCCAGATGGAGAACCCAGGCAGTTGTCCCCTCTTGTTGAGGGCGACCGTCCTGAACGAAACAGTTGAGAACATTGCCGTGACTGGTGGCTGCGCCGGCCAGCACCCGGCCACCCGGGCAAAAGCGCTTGGACGCCATGAGGTCGAAGAACGACCGCTTGTACGTTTCACGGTCGAGCTCGCTCTCCGGCTTGGCGACCCAACTGGCCACCCGTTCGAACATGCCGGCCAGGTCGTCATCACCCGGCTGGAAATACTGTCGCTTAGCAATCGAAACGGCGTGATCGTCGAATTCGGCAAGCAGCTTCAGGTTCGAGGTCGGCGCTGATTTCCCCACGTTTATCCCTCCACGTGCGCATCGTCCCGCATGCCGGGTGCCCCGGGTCGGATGTCGATCCTTGGCCCTTACGGGTTGGTCCTCGAAGCGTATCAAAATCGGCAGCCGGGTACAAGATGTGGTCACTGGCACTAGAGCGCCTACCACTCGTTGTATGACACTTCACACAGGAGGAGTACCGTGTGACACGTCGCAACTAGGCAATAAGGCGCTTTCGCCTCGCCTCTGGCTACCCTCTGGTTAGTGTTTGAAGTGCCGGCGAGCGGTAAAAACCATGGCGATTCCATGTTCGTTGGCGGCCGCGATAAGCTCGTCGTCACGCACCGAACCGCCCGGTTGAATCACGGTGGCCACTCCAGCCCTTGCAGCCGCGTCGAGTCCGTCCCGAAACGGATAGAACGCATCACTGGCGCAGGCTCCGCCTCGTGCCCGGCCGGCTGCTTTGGCCGCGGCCAATTCGGCGGCGTCGACCCGGCTCTGCTGGCCGGCGCCGACCCCCACGGCAGCCGAATCCTTCACCAAAACTATGGCGTTCGACGAGGTGCGAGCGCATACCGTCCAGGCGATCTCGATGTCGCGCCACTGCTCCTTGCTTGGAGCCGCCTGCGTGACCACCCGCCACTCGGACCTGTCACGGCGCAGCAGATCGGGCTCCTGTACCAGGAATCCGCCCCCAACCCGGCGCAGCTCCGGCTCGCGGGGACCGGGGTGCGGGGCCGCCAGCACGCGCATCGTCTTACGCTTCGCCGAGAGCAGTGCACGTGCCTTCTCGTCATAACCGGGCGCAATCAGTACGTCGGCCTTGGCGTTCGCCATTATCTGCTCGGTGGTCTTTTCGTCGACCTGGCGATTGAGAGCCACCACGCCACCGAAAGCGCTTTTGGGGTCGGCGGCATAGGCGCGGGCGTAAGCCTGGGCGATCTCGGGAGCCAATGCGGCTCCACAAGGATTCGCATGCTTCACGATGACGCAGGCAGGCTCATCGAACTCGAAAACAAGCCGCCAAGCAGCCTCGGCATCGAAAACGTTGAGGTAGCTGAGGTTGGCGCCCTTGTGCAGCACCACATCGTCCCACCAACTGTCGCGGCCCATTTCGCGATAACGCGCACCCTGCTGATGTGGGTTCTCGCCGTAACGGAGCAGCTCACGGCGCTCGAGCCTGAGCACCATGCTTGCGGGGAGCGTGTCTTGCGGAGACTCGGACGCGGAGTCGAAAGCCAGCGCCCGTTGGCTTTCATTGACGGCATCACCAGTCGACAGTGCCAGTCCTTCGGCCTCCTCTGAAACAGCGGTCAGATATTCCGTTATCGCAGCGTCGTAAGCGGCGGTATGGGCGAACGCCTTGCGGGCGAGCCGCGTGCGCACGCTTCGCTCTTCGGCGGTACCGAGGGAGTCGAGCAGCAGAGGGTAATCAGCCGGTTCGACGACCACCCACACCCGTTCATGATTCTTTGCGGCGGCACGAAGCATGGCCGGCCCGCCGATATCTATCTGCTCCACTACTTCGGCAAACGATGCGCCGGCACGCGCAGCCGTCTCACGAAAGGGGTAGAGATTCACCACCACCACGTCGATCGGTTCGATGCCGTGTTCACTTAGCTGGTCAAGATGCTCTCGCGTACCACGGGCCATAATGCCGCCATGTACTGCCGGGTGAAGCGTCTTCACTCGACCGTCCAGGATCTCCGGGAAACCGGTCAGCTGGGAGACCTGGGTAACGTCGAGGCCGGCCGCTTGCAGCGCCTTGTAGGTGCCCCCGGTGGAAATCAACGAGAACCCGGCCCGACGCAACCCCTTGGCAAGGTGCGTCAAGCCGGTCTTGTCCGACACGCTCAACAGGGCTCTTGGCATTGGCATCGATCCTACCGCGCCTAGTCGGTAACCGGTTCGGGCTCCCCCTCGTCCTGCACCTCGGCCCCTCCCTCTCCCTCGGCCTCTCCCTCGGAAGCGGGGGCAGCTTCAGCTTCGGCGGCCGCATCCTCTGACCCCGCCCCTGCGGCAGGTTCTTCCGTTTCGCCCGCCGCGTCAGCTTCTGTAGCAGCCTCCGTGGCGGCTTCTTCCTGAGCCTGAGCCAACAGGTTGACCACTTCGATCGCCTCGCGCAGTCCGGCGAGCCACTGCTGGGAGAGCTCGGCGCGCTCGGCTTGCAACACGGCTTGCTCCACCTGGTCCCGCACCTCGCTCAGCGGCCTTAGCTGCTCGGGCGTGCGGTTCGCCACCAGTACCACGAACGTCTCCTTCCTCCCGAAGGGGCCGTCTGCAGCGGCTTCGTCGTTAGCTGCAACCTCGTCGGCTGCAACGTCGTCAGCTGCAACTTCGTCAGCTGCAGCGTCGTCGGCTTCACCATCGGCAGCGGCGTCGCCTTCATCCACTTCGCTGCCTTCGGGCTGCTCACTCTCAAGTACCAGCACGTCCGAAACCTCACGCTCATCGTCGGGAAGTGACTCGAATGCATCCGTTGCAAAAAGCGCGCGGTCGAGCGCCTCCTCCAACTGACCCTCGCGCACTGTCCCCAGTTCGCTCATGGCGCCGCTCTGCTCCTCGGCGGCTGCCTCGATCTCACTTCCCTCCAACGCAGCGCTGCGGAAAGCCTCGGCCGCTTGCTGGGAGCCGAACTCGACGCGAAGGGCGTCAGCTTGGGCAGGAATCGTGAACAGGCGGGCGTTTGCCTGGTAATACTCGTCGATCGCCTCTTCGTCGACTGAGGCGTCTCGACTCACGAATGCGAGTGCTTGCTCCGCCACCTGAGCTTCGCTGCCCACGAAGTCTGCCTCCAACTGCTCAGCACCCAGGTAGGCGAGTTTACGGTCGATCATGGTCTCGAGAATCGTTGGTTTGAAGAACTCGACGATCAGCGGCGCAAGTTGCGGATTCAGGTTCTGCTGAATTTGCTGATTGCTATAGGTCGCGAGGGCAAGGTCCGAGGCCAGGATCTCCTCATCACCAACCCGAGCCACCGCGTAGTCGTCGTACTCGATATCACTGCCCTCGGGAACCTCGACGTTCGCTTGGCTGCTCAGCTCCTCGAGATGCCGCTGAACGACGCCCGCCTCCTGGGCTGCGAGGGCGTCGGCACGGACCTGCTCCTCGACCTCGTCGAGAGGTCGCAAGCTCGCTGGGACGTGCTCCTCCACCTGTACCAGATAGGCGCGTTGCCCGCTCTCCACAACCTCGGTGAGTCCGGGCCCGGGTAGTGCAAAGGCGGCTGCCGATACGTCCTGCGGCAACGCCGCCCGGCCCACCGGTTGCGGTTCGGTGGATCCTTGAGGCGCACCCAATGCTCCCCCACGATCAGCCCGCTCGACGGAATTCTCGCTCGCCAGATCGGCGAAATCCTCGCCGGCTAGCGCCCGCTCGCGTAACTCAGCAGCAAGCTGGGCGTCCTCGACGACGATCGCCCGCGCCAGGATGCGCTCATCGCTCCGGTACTGGTCGGTGTTCGCCAGGTAGAAGGTCTCCACCTCGGCGTCACTTACTTCGACCTCTTCTATGAGGCTTTCCTCGTACTCACTGCGACGCAGCTGCTCCTCGATGTAGGCACGGAACGACTGGTCATCGAAGCCCGAGCGGCCGATTACCTGCAGGTACGCTTGGTCGTTCCGTCTACCCGCCACGCCCTGCGACTCGCGGAACGTCTCAACCTCGGCACGCACCTCGCGGCCCGACACCCGCGTCCTTGCGGCTGCTTGGTCGAAGACCTCTTGATTCACCAGCTGCTCAACGAGAAGCAGCTCCAGGTCCTCGCCTACCTGTCCTTCGGTAACTGAGCTAAAGAGCGTGTTCTGGCGTGCGCGTGCAACGTCCAGTTCGCTGATCGGTTCACCATTGACCAGGAGCACCGTCTCCCCTTCGTTGGAAGCGGAGCCGCCAAAGCCGCCGATCGTGGGCGTGAACGTGATGATCATACCGAGGAGCAACCCGATCGAGATGACCCAGAGGATAATGGTATTAGTTCGTCTGCTAAGCCTCATGCCTTCGTCTTCCTCCTCATCGCCGACGGGCTCTCGCCGTCCTAACGGGAGGGCGCCACCATGGCGGTCAATGCTGGTAGTTGCCGTGAAGGGGCGCCCGCGAGAGCTGCGCCAAGCCAGTTCGCGAGTGGCTAGCAGCCGAAATGCAAATCCCGGTTGGGACCGGGTAGCTGCCGCCGATTTGGACACGGCTGCCAGCAAACGCCGGCTCGATTCACGCGCAGCAATGTATCACACAGAGTCGGTGAGAACGCTTAGGACCACCGGCGTGGTCGGCCGTCATCCGTTAGCTGCTGGGACTCGCCGTGCTAGGGGCGTGTTATACTTTCCGCCGTCTTTCGGGCTCGCCGTCGCCGTGTTCTTGGCCATGTTTCTGGCCACGTGTCAGCCGACCGGACGAGTCCACCATTCACGCGCGCCCGTAGCTCAGTCGGATAGAGCGTTCGCCTCCGGAGCGAAAGGCCGCAGGTTCGAATCCTGCCGGGCGCACCAAAAATGAAGAGACCGAATCCAGAGCGCAATTGCTGAGCGCCCAAGAGGGCCATGCACTGCGGCTCGCCAGCCCAGACAAGCCAACATGCTTCGCCAGGTAATGCGCAACCACCACTTCTCATGATAGCCGCAGGCGCAATAGGCGTCGGCCTGACGCCGCTGAATGGAAATGGACAGATCGCTCTCGGCCTGGCGGCCCGCGGAAACCCGCAGATATAGCGCCGCGCGGATTGGACGGCCGGTTAGGTTCACCATCCTTCGTTTAGGGTGCTGGAACGATACCACTTCCAAAAAGCACTTCTACTTCTCGCCCTCAACGCTCCCAACTGAGCGCTCACCAAGATCCGAGATCCGCCATCTTGGCGAAAGCACGTTTGATGGGTCCGTACTGGGCGGCGGTTAGGCGACCACGGCGCCTCTCGACGCGCCGCACGTCCACCGACAGTATCTGGTCGAGTAGGGCTATCGAGGGGGAGTGTAGCCGGGCCGTGCCCGCCTCGAAGCGGGGGTATCGCTCCGGCGCGGCGTCGGCCCAGGGCTGGCTTTGATAGCGGCTGAATGGGACGATCACTAGCACCGAGGAGCGGGCGGGACCCAGCCGGTCGGGTAGGCCGACCACCGCCGCGGGCCGTCGCCCCTCCTGTTCGTGACCTTGCGGCGTCCGTTCGGGCAGCAACACCGTCACCACATCGCCGACGGCGAGCGGCTCAGCCATTGCCAGCCACTATCCCGACACCGGGCTCGTACCGCACCGGCTCGCCTTCCTCCGCTTCGCCCTCTTCCCAGTCGTACGGTTCAAACTCGCCCAGCCGTGAGAGGTCCGAGTCGAGCCAGGCTTCGGACCCCTCGTCCTTGAGCTCAGGTTCGGCCTGGTACTCGATCAGTTCGGCGATGTCGAAGTGCCTGCCGGTTAACTGCTCGAGTCCCCACAAGACGCGACCGGCGACCTCGAGGTCAATGCGTTCGGGCTGTTGGCAGGCGAGACGGTAGAGGGTCGTGCGCGAAACGCTCTTGCCGGCCTCCACCAGCTTCTTGTTGAGGGCGTACACGCTCACGCCCTCGCGCTCGAGCAAGGGGTCCAGTTTCCACTTCAGTCGAGGTTCGCTCATGCAACACAGTACCGCGTTCGGTGGTCCCTTGTAGCTTGTCAGTGTGAAAACTTAAATGGTACTACCGATTTTCAATACGTGGTCCATTCAAAACCGCCCTGAGAGACCGGATATCATTCCCCCCGATCCTCCCCAATCAGGGAACGCTTACTCCCTGCCCAAAGTAGCGATTCGGCGTGAACGGCAGGCCCCTCAGCAGCCGAATCGCTTCGGCCAGGGGAGCGTCGTATCCCTGTGCGAGTTCGCGGAGGCTCTCGCGTGCGAGCACATCGGGCATTACGCCGCCGGAGAAACTGGCGCCGTCGGGTCCCTCGAGGTTCGCTACTGCAACCATCACCACACTGCCATCGGGCAGGTCGAAGCCACGAATCGCCTCGACGTTGCCGCTGGTCGGCTCGCCCACCACGACCGCCCTATCTTGCGCCTGCAAAACCATCGCGGCAAGCTCCCCGGCGCTGCTATTGCTGCGGTCGACCAGAACAACCATTCGGCCGGCGAACATGGCCGGCAGCTCGATGAACCTCTGCAGCAGGATCCGACCGTTGGGATCCTCGAGCCAGGTCTCGCCGCGTTCATCGCTCGAGTCGTAGCGTCCCTGCCACACCACGTCGCCGCGGCTTGTCGCCCTCGCCCAGGTTCCCTCGAGGAAGGCGCCGAGCGTGAGGCCCAACTCGCCGATCCGTCCGCCCGGATTACCGCGCAAGTCGACTATCAGTTCCGTCAGTCCCCGGCTCTGCAGGTCGGTCAGTAACCGGTGTACCTGCTGGCCGATGTCATCCCTGTTGAAACTCGGCAGGTAGAGGTAGCCCAGCCGATCATCGATCATCTCCGCTTGCGGCATTTCGCGGGCCAGCCCCAGTTCGAAGGGGACGGGCTCGAGCTCGATCCTTTGACGGGTGTCGCCACGTCGCAATTCGAATAGCACCGTGTCGCGCTCGCTGGCAGCCGCCAACACGTCCCAAACTCGGTAGTTGGACCCTCGCCCAGTCAACTCCCGGCCATCGACGCTCACGACAACGTCACCACGGCGGAGGCCCGCCCTTGCCGCCGCGCTGCCTGGATAGACCCGTTCCACCACCACCCCTGTACCTGGAAGGAACCGCGATTGGAACCCGAACCGAGGCTGCCGATCCCCCGCCAGGTCCTCGTTGCCGGCATAAGTAACGAGGCCCAGCCAGCTTGAGTGCTCGTCGTCGAGAGCGCGCACCATACGTCCCAGCACCCGGTCGAACTCCTCGCGCGTGGACGCCGAGAGAGCCCGTTCCCGATAGTCCTCTCCCCACGCCTGCCAGTCACGGTGTCCGGGGTCCCAGTAGTTGCGTTGGAATACGTCGACCACGGCCTCGAACGTCCTGCCCCGATCCTCTGCACTGTCCCAGGGATCACCCACCGAGACGGCGAACGAGGTTGCCAGCAAGACGATGATTGCCGATGCCAGGAACAGGCGTGAGAAGCGCTTCACATAGTCAGTGTAGCCGCGCCGCCCGCCGTGGACTGTTCCTTTCCGCCATACAGCGCGGGATTACCAAACCGGAAGCCGAGGGTGTTGTGAACGCAGCCAGGGTGAATCTATGAGTATCCCCTCGCCCCCAAACGCCACTACCATGTTCCCGTCCACTGAAAGCTCTACTCCCTCGATACCACTCGGTTGGGTGAGCGTGTAAAAGAGTTGGTAGAGGCGACCTTGCATCGAAGCGCTGCCTCCGCCGGACTCGAACTCCTTCGCTAGGTCCAGGTGAAGTATGCCGTTCGAGATTCTTATTCCCCGTACCGTCGTTTCGGTCGGCACGACTGTACTCAACCCGCGGCTACGCTCGCTCTCGCTGGGCCCCGCCGCCAGCTCGGCCACGGCCGAACGAGCCCGCTCCTCGGCGCTACCGGCGCTGCTGCGCCGTCCGACCGCTTCCAGCCGAAGGAGGCTCTCCTCTTCCGTCACGAAGTAGATGAGCGTGTCGGGCAGGCTTCTCATGGTCTGCAGTGTGAGCACCGCGGCCAGCACCAGGAGCAGCAGCACGGAGAGCGCCACCACGCGCAGCACGATGGTCCTCACCGTTGCGGCCTCACGGTTGTTGCCTCATCGTTGTTGCCTCACGGTTGTCGCCTCACCGTTGTTGCCTCACTGTGGCCGCGATTCCACGGCAAGCCGCTCCGCCTCTTCGGCAAAAAAGCCGTAGTCGTCGTTCGAGGGCTCGAGCTGATATGCACGCCCGTACGCCTCGGCAGCCTCCTCGTAGTTTGCACGAGTGAAGTAGAGTCGCCCCAGCCAACCCCAGGCCGTGGAGAACTGAGGGTTTTCCTCAACGGCGCGACGGAATCCAGATTCCGCCTCGTCGAACTCGGCCAGCTGGTAATGCCGCACCGCTTGGGCGAACGCCAGCCCCGCTTCGGTTCCGAACTCGATCTGCTGCCGCGCGACCTCGAGAAAGTAGCTGGCTTGCTCACTGTTGGGCCGGCGCTCGAGCACCCCCTGCCAGTAGTACACGGCGTCCTCCGGTACCCCCGACTCCTGACTGGCTCGGGCTGCCCACACCCAGGCGTCCACCATTAGCGGATTGGCCTCCACCGCCCTCGCAAACGCTTGCGCGGCCGCCTCGATGTCACCCTGCGAGTATGCCGCTTGGCCTTGAAAAAACGCTTGCCCCGCCGCAACGCCCCATAGCGCCTGAGTGTTGGACACCTCCAGGAAGTAGCGCGCCCTGTCGTCATTCGGGCGAAGCTGCAGGGCGAGTTCCCAGTAATCCGCGGCAGCGACCGGGCGAGCGAGCTCGAGCGCCGTGCGGCCGGCCCAGGCGGCGGCGTCGGCAAAGTCGCCGTTGATCCTCACGGCGCGAGCGAACGAATCATGGGCCTCGGCCAGTCGGTTCTCCTCATAAGCGGACAGGCCCTCGCGATATGCCCGGCTCGCCTCCGCCCCTACCCGCTCTCGTTCGTCGACGAGAGCCAGATAGAAGCCCGCTGTCTGATGCTCGGGTTCCTCCGCCAGAAGCCGTTCGAAGTAGCCGCGCGCAGCCTCCCCCTGGCCCAGTTCGAGATTGAGCCTCCCCAGCCAGTAGAGCGCCTCAGGATCGTCGGGTACGTGACGTAGAACCGTTTGGTAATAGCCCACTGCTGCTGCTGTATTGCCAGACGCATAACGGGCGAATCCCAACTGGTTACCGGCCTCGGCGAACGCAGAAGCTGCCGAGAGGCCCTCGTCTTGCGGTTGTGGCGCTAGGGTACCTCCGGCGTCCAGATACTCCAGCCACAGCTCGTGCGCCCGCACGTACCAGTTGACTTCGCTATGGGTCAACGCCAGGAACCGCTTGATCTCGAGGTTGGTTGGATCGAGCCGCTCCGCCTGCCCCGCGAGTTCCAAGGCCTGACGCCATAGTCGTTGGTCGGGAGTATCGACTTCATAGGTGACGCGGGCCTCGCGAGCGGCAGCTCGCGCCTCGTCGAGCAGCGCAGAGGGATCCTGTTGCGACCATGCGAAGCCGGCGACGCCGAGTAGCAGCAGGGCCAGCCATGCTCGGGGCACAGCTCGAGTCTAGCATCGGGAAGCCGTTTTCTCGCGGCGCGTTCGAATCCAGCTTGCTTCCAACAATCGCATTCGTTAGGGTGGAGAGCGGCTTCCGAGGGGGGCCGAAAAAACATGTTCGAGAGCCTAGGCAACAGACTTCAGTCGGTATTCGATAATCTCAAGGGGCGCGGGAAGCTCACCGAAGCAGAGGTGAAAACCGCCCTGCGTGAGGTACGCGTGGCCTTGCTCGAGGCCGACGTGAATCTCGAAGTAGCTCGCGACTTCACCAAACGGATCCAAGAGAAGGCAGTGGGCTCCGACACCCTCATGTCGCTACGTCCCGATCAACGCGTGATCTCGATCGTCCACGAGGAACTCATCGAAGTGCTGGGCGGCAAGTCGGCCCAGCCGGACATGCGCAGCGACGGCAACATCTGGATGCTCATGGGTCTGCAGGGCGCCGGCAAGACCACCACCGCCGGAAAGCTCGCCTACCGCTACAAGAGCCAGGGGCGCCGCCCGCTGCTGGTAGCGGCCGATACCCAGCGTCCCGCGGCCCGCGACCAGCTCAAGGTTCTGGGTAAGCAGATCGGCGTGCCGGTACTGGAAGTCGAGGACAACGAGCCGGCCGGTCGCACCAGGGAACGGCTCGACACCTACCTCAAGAGCGATTTCCGCGACCTGGTTATTGTCGACACCGCCGGCCGCCTGCAGATCGATGAAGGCCTGATGGATCAGCTGGCCGATTTGAAGGGGGCGCTCGAGCCGCGTGAGGCGATGCTGGTCGTCGACGCCATGACCGGGCAGCAGTCGCTGCCGGTAGCGCGTAGCTTCGATGAACGGGTGGGCGTCACCGGCCTGATCCTCACCAAGCTCGACGGCGATGCGCGCGGCGGCGCGGCACTATCGGCGCGGCACGTGACGGGCAAGCCGATCTTCTTCGCCGGTATGAGTGAGAAGATCGACGGACTCGAGGCCTTCCACCCCGACCGAATCGCTTCGCGAATCCTGGGCATGGGGGACGTACTCACCCTGGTGGAGAAAGCACGGGCGCTGGAGGCCGACGACGACGGCGAGGAGATGCGCAGCCTCACCGACTTCACGCTGCAGGACATGCTTACTCAGATGCGCAAGATCAAACGGATGGGCTCCTTCACCGACATCGTCAAGATGATCCCGGGTGCCAACAAAATGCTGCCGGCAGGCGCTAATGTGGACGAGAACGAGATAGCAAGGGTCGAGGCGATCATTTCGAGCATGACCGACGAGGAACGAACCAAGCCGCGGCTGCTTAACGCCAGCCGCCGCAAACGTATCGCCGCCGGCTCGGGTACGACTGTGCAGGACGTGAATCGGCTCATGAAGAACTTCGAGCAGATGAAGAAGCTGATGAAGCAGATGGGGCGCCGGCCGCAGGGCCGCGGGATGCCACCGGGGCTGGGGCGTTAGGGTCTCACAGATAGTTCCCGCACAGTTGCGCGACTGATCTGTGCAGCCAGGGGGGACCAAGCGGCCTGCACAACGCCAGTGGCAAGACGCAGCGGGTAAGATGTAGGATGAGTAGTTTGAGGCGCCGGGCTTTAGCCGCGGCAGGCCCTTTTCGGAGGAAGTGGAAGTTATGGTGAAGATTCGTCTTATGCGTGTGGGCGCCAAGAAGAACCCGCACTACCGTGTGGTGGTCGTCGATTCTCGCAAGAAGCGCTCGTCCGACTATATCGAGTCGCTGGGTTATTTCGACCCGCGTGACACCACCGCCGAGCCCCTCAAGATCGATATCGAGCGGGCCGGCTACTGGCTAGCGCAGGGAGCACAGCCCACCGAGACCACCGTGCGCCTCCTGGAGAAGGTCGGTGTCGAAGTTCCGGGTGTGCGCGCCAAGCGCACCGAGGGATACAGGTACCGCTCCGGCGCTCAGGCGTAGGTCGACCGCGTGGCGCCGCTCGAGCTCGTCACCTTCATCGTTCACAATCTCGTTGCCGAGCCGGACAGGCTTGACATCGGCGCCGAGCGCGACGGACGGGGCATCCGTATCGAGATCCGCTGCGCCCCCGATGACGCCGGGCGAATTATCGGCCGAGGCGGGCGCATCATCAACAGCTTGCGCACCTTGGCGCGAGCGGCGGCAGATGGAAGCCAGCGGGTCGAAGTTCAGCTCATCGATTGACCTGCCCCTCTCCTTAGCCATGAACAGAATCGGAGCGAACCGGGCCCCAAGCAGGGGATCGGTGACTGACTAGTGGCGCAACGCTCCGACACCGCACTCGAGCCCCCCCAGGGTTACGTACTCCTGGGACGGTTGGGCAAGACCTTTGGTCTCGCGGGAGCGCTGCACTTCCGCCCACTGGGTATTGCCGAAGCCGAGGCCATCTTCGAGCTGGACGCGGTTTTCATCGCAGGGGTGGGAAATAACCTCCTACGCGAAGTGAAGTCGCACGGTAAGAGCATCCTGGTCACGTTCAACACCGTTCGCCGGATCGACCAGGCACGCGAACTCGTGAACGCCCAACTGTTCGCACCGGGCGAATCTTTGCCCGTGCCCTCGGCCGGGGGTCAGTACGTCGACGCCCTGCGAGGCTTACCGGTGCTGGTCGACGGCAGGCCCTTCGGAACGGTCGTGGACCTTACCGGGGTGGCAGGAGCCGAGCTTCTAATGGTGGAGCGCCCCGAAGGTGGCCAGGCGATGCTGCCGCTGCGGGCGCCCTATGTTCACCTGGCCCAGCACGCCGTCCTCGTCGTCGAACCGCCGCCCGGCCTGATCGACGCCGACCCGCCGCAGTGAAAGCAACAGCAGTGAACCCAACAGCAGTGAAACAAGCAGTCGTGAAGCAGCAGTCGTGAAGTACAGCGTCTACACCCTGTTTCCGCAGTTGCTGGCCCCGTGGCGCGAGGAGGCCCTGCTGGGCCGCGCCGTTCGCGCCGGCCTGCTGGAGTTGCAGGTTCACGACCTTCGGGCCTTCGCCAACGACCGCCATAACAAGGTGGACGACACGCCGTACGGCGGCGGGGCCGGGATGGTAATAAGAGTCGACGTTGCAGCGCGGGCGATCTCCGAAGCGCGGGCCGGCGAACATCCGCCCGACGAAGTCATCCTACTGTCGCCCGCCGGAGAGCCGCTAACGCAGCCGCTCGCCGGCGAGCTCGCCGCCAAATCGCACCTCTGCCTCCTTTGCGGCCGCTACGAGGGCTTCGACGCCCGGGCCGAAACGCTGGTGGATCGCGAAGTATCGATAGGCGACTTCGTGCTCATGGGGGGCGAGCTCGCCGCCCTGGCCCTCATCGAGGCCACCGCCAGGCTGGTACCGGGCGTGCTGGGTGATGAGGAGAGCCACCGCCAGGACTCCTTCACCACGGGTCTGCTCGACTACCCGGAGTTCACGCGCCCCGCCGAGTTCGACGGGATGAACGTACCGGAAATCCTGCTATCCGGGCATCATGCACGCGTCCGGGAGTGGCGACGCCACGAGGCGTTGCGCAGGACGCTGGCACGGCGGCCCGAGCTGCTGGAGCGCGTGACCTTGGACGATGGGGACAGGAAGCTGCTTAGCGAGTTCCAAAGTGAGGCGCGGAAGGAAGGCGAGTAGCGATCCCCTCGCCCTCGCCTCTTCAGCCAGATCGATAACGAAAGCGGGTGGCCACTTGAGCCACCCGCATCGCTAACTGTAATCTTCGCGGCGAACCGCATCGTTGGGCCGGTTTAGGGCGTAGCCTGGATCCGCTCGATTACCAACTCGGTAATATCGAGCCCCTCCTGTGCATAGACGACCAGGTTGGTCCCGCGCGGTCCGGCTTCGACGGCGTCGAGGACGATGGAGTAGCCGTTCTCCTGCGCCAGCGCCCGGATCGTCTGATCGACATCGGTGACCGCGGGCTCGGCAGCGGTGGCGATCTCCGCCTCGTAGCGCTGCTGCACGGTCTGCAAAGTCGCCAGCAGCGTTTGATAGCGCTCCTGGTCTTCGGCAGTCAGCTGCTCGCCGGCACGGGCCCGCTCGGCGAGCTCCTGAATGCTGCTTTGGATGCCGGATAGCTCTTCCCTAGCCTGAGCCTCGAGGGCGATCGCCTCGTCGCCTGCTGGGTGCGCAGCGATCGCGGCCTGTGAGTTGACGAAAACTATCCGTGTATCGGGAGCCTGGGCGGTGAGGTTGATCGACGCCACCCCAAGGATGACGGCGACGCATACGAGTATCAGGGTGAGTCGTTTCATAGCGCGACTACTCTAACACCGGCATTATGAGAAGCTGCGCGTCGCCCATCCAAACCAATTCTTCAGGCGCCAAGGTGGTCTCATGTCCCCCGCCCTCTTCGACCTCGCTCCACTCGGTATTTTGTTCGCCGCCGTGTTGGGCGCGCTCATCGGCTCGTTCGCCAACGTCGTTGTTCACCGCCTGCCCAAGGGCGAGTCTATCGCCTTTCCCGGCTCGCACTGCCCCGCCTGCAACCATGAGCTGGGCCCGCTAGAGCTCGTACCCGTGCTTTCGTGGGCGGTGCAGGGGGGCAGCTGCCGCAGCTGCCGCTCGCCGATCTCGCTTCGCTATCCGCTGCTCGAATCGCTCGTGGCGCTGGGCTTCGCACTGCTTTGGTGGCGCTGGCCCCCGCTGGAGGCGGGCTGGACGTTCCTTCCGCTGGCTGCACTCTACGCGCTGCTGATGATACTGGCCGCCATAGACATTGACACCTACACGCTACCCGACTCTCTCACCCTGCCGGCACTGGCGATCGCACTGCTGGCGCCCATACTCTACGGGCCTCAGGCTGGTCTTCCCTCGTTCGGTTCAGCAGTCGCGGGCGCGACCCTGGGCGCGGGGATACTGGTGCTTGTCAACCGGATCGGCGCGCTGGTGCTGCGTCGATTTAGGGACACAGGAGAACGCCTCTGGCCCCTCGGCTTCGACCAGGTGAATATCGCCGCTCTCGCCGGCGCACTCGCCGGCTGGCAGGCCGGAGCCTTGGCCGCTGTCGTCTCGCTCGCCGCCAACTTGGCGTTGCGTCGCCCGCTGCGCCTGCCCGAGCCGCTTCTTCTGGCGCTCTGGGTGGCGGCCCTGGCGCTGTCACTACTGGGGTTCACCGTCTCTCCGCTCACCGCCCTGGGCGGGAGCTTGATAGCAGCCGGCGGGGTGGCCCTGGCCGGAGCGCTGTTCTGGTGGCTGGCAGATCAGGGTCGAAAATCGGAAGCGGAAGAAACGAGCGCCGAGGGAACGAGTGTCGAGGAGCCGGTGGCCATGGGATTTGGAGACGTCAAGCTTGCCGCCGTGATGGGTGCTTTCCTGGGCCCCGAGAAGCTGCTGCTGGCGCTCTTCCTGTCGTTCATTCTGGGTGCGCTCGGTGGAATCACGGCCCGGATTTTAGGTGGCGAGCGGGTTGTTCCCTTTGGTCCCTACCTGGTCGTGGCAGCGCTGGTCACGCTGTTCTTGGGCGACGCCCTACTCTCCTGGTACCTGGGCCTGCTCGCAATCTGAACCGAATTTAAGTGCGGTAGAGAGCGTGGTAGAGTCTGCGTCGTGCGCGATCCGCGCGCTAGCCGGCGCCTCCGGCATGTAGAGGGAGTTCACCATGTCGTCCACCTTGCCGCTCAACACCGTCGAAAGTCTGACCGGGCGCGACCTGCTGTCGCTCGAAGACCTCACACGCGACGAGTTCACCGGCCTGCTTAACCTCGCGATCGATTTGAAAGTGGCCTGGAAGCGCGGCGAAAGGCCTCAGCCGCTGCGGCATAAAACGCTGGCAATGATCTTCGAGAAGCAGTCGCTGCGGACGCGCTCGACCTTCGACATCGCCATGTACCAACTGGGCGGGCATTCGGTGCTTCTCTCCCAGAACTACATCGGTTGGGGAGTTCGCGAGACGATTCGCGACGTCGCCCACAACCTGGAGCGCTGGGTGGAGGGAATCATGGCCCGCACCTACGGCCATTCCACACTGGTCGAACTCGCCCGGCACGCTAGCGTACCGGTCGTGAATGGCCTCTCCGACCTCCTGCACCCCTGTCAACTGTTGGCCGACTACCTCACCATGCGCGAGGTGTTCGGCGACCTGAATGGCGTGCGAGTCGCCTTCGTAGGAGACGGCAATAACGTTTGCAACTCACACATCTTCGCTGCGATGCAAGCGGGCACCGAACTCACTATCGCTTGTCCCGACGGTTACGATCCCGATTCCCAGGCACTCGAGCGCGCCCGCTCCCGCGGCGCCATGGTGAGTATCGTACGTGATCCCCGCGAGGCGATCGAAGGGGCCGACGTCC
>JBBDRD010000028.1:0-108099 GCA_040905665.1 Trueperaceae bacterium | reverse complement strand
TATCCGCCAACAGGTAATCGACGCAATCAACAGCGGAAAATCGAGCGGCGGCAAGGAAAGAACCGGCGCAACGGCCGGAGCCGAGGAATGAGCACGGTCGTCTGGTTGCTGCTCGTAGTTGTCTTTGCCATCGTCGGCTTCGTCGCCGGCTCCATGCTTCGACGCCGTGGTGATCAGGGTGTGCTCGAGCAAGCCAAGAGCGACGCATCGCGCACCCTGGCCGAGGCCGAAGCACAGGCCCGGCGAACGCAGGAGATAGCCGAGAGCGAAGCGCGTGAGCTGATCGCCTCGGATCGCCTGCGCCTTGCACAGGACGAGGAGCGGCTTCGTCAGCAGCTCAAGTCCGAGTCCGACCGCCAGCAGCAGATCAATGAAACCGAACTCTCACGAAGCCGCGACGAGCTCGAACGGGGCCGCACTGATCTGCGTGAAGCGCGTGAGGAGATCAAGCGCGATCGTGAGAAGGTCGAGCAACTCGAAGAGCGTCTGAACCGTCGTGGAGAGCAGCAGGACTCCAGGGCTTTGCGCCTCGATGAGGCCGAGGAGAAATTGAACGCCCGCGGCGACGAACTGCGGGCTCGCGAAGTCGCCTTGGGCGAGCGCGAGGCGCAGGTCGAGACCGAGCTGCACCAGGTCGCCATGCTCAGCCGCGAACAGGCAACCGAGATGATCCTTGGTCGTCTCGACCAGGAGTTGGAGCGGGAGAAGGCCGTGCGGGTACGCGCGGCACTGGACAAGGCGGACGCCGAGGCGAAGCGCAAGAGTTTCGATATCGTTGCTCAAGCGATCCAACGAAGCGCCTCGGAGGTATCGGCGGCAATAGCCGTGTCGGTCGTGCCCATCCCCAGCGACAACATGAAAGGCCGCATCATCGGCCGCGAGGGGCGCAATATCCGCGCCTTCGAGAGCCTCACCGGCGTCGACCTGATAATCGACGACACGCCCGAAGCGGTGCTCCTCTCCTCCTTCAACCCGATCCGCCGGGAGGTGGCCATGATCGCGCTCACCGAGCTGGTGGCCGATGGACGAATCCACCCGGCACGTATCGAAGAGGTAGTGCAGAAGGCGCAGCAGGAGATGCAGGGGTACATTCGGGAAAGGGGTGACGAGGCGTCGCTCGAAGCCAACGTGGTGGGGGTCAAGGCCGGCCTCATCCAATTGCTCGGGCGCATGCACTTTCGTACCTCGTACGGCCAGAACGTCCTCAAGCACTCGGTACAGGTCGCCCACCTGTGCGGCATCATCGCCGCCGAACTGGGACTCGACGAGGCCCTGGCACGTCGTGCCGGCCTGCTACATGACGTTGGCAAATCGATCGATCGCGAGATCGAAGGCACCCACACCGAGATCGGCGGCAACCTCGGACGCCGCTTCGGTGAGCCTAAAGAAGTGGTGGACGCCATAGCACACCACCACGATCTCGATCAGGCAGAAACGCTCTACCCCGTCATCGTGCAATCGGCCGACGCAATCTCGGCGGCCCGACCAGGCGCACGGCGAGAGACACTGGAGAGCTACCTCAAGCGCCTCGAGGGGCTTGAGAGCATAGCTACCTCCTTTCCGGGCGTCGAGAAGAGCTATGCAATTCAGGCAGGACGTGAGATCCGCATCATCGTCGAACCCGACAAGATCGACGACGCCTCGGCGGTGCTGCTGGCGCGAGACATCGCTAACCGCATCGAGCAGGACATGGAGTACCCGGGCCAGGTCCAGGTGACGGTGGTGCGGGAATCGCGCGCAGTGGAGTACGCTCGCTAGGCAAAAATTTGTCCGTTGCCCAACCGCACCGTTGCCGCACCGCGGAGGTTGGCAACGGATGTTCCCCACGGTTTGGGTATACTCTGCGGTGGCTCGCGGCCTAACGGCCGGTCTACCCCCACTTTGAGAGGTACCCATGCAACCGTTACAGCCCCCTCACGCCGCAACCGTCGTGAACGCGTCGTGATCGGCGACAGCGTCAAGCTCTTCTCTGGTACCGCCACACCCGAACTGGCTCGGGCGGTAGCCAAACATCTGGGTCAGGAACTGAGCAACGGCGTGGTATCGCAGTTTCCGGATGGTGAGACGCGCATTCAAATCGAGGAGTCGGTACGCGGCGCCGACTGCTACCTAATCCAATCCACCTGCAACCCCGTGAACCACAACATCATGGAACTGCTGGTACTGATAGACGCTTTGCGGCGCGCCTCGGCCTGGCGCATAAACGCGGTTATCCCCTACTTCGGTTACGCTCGGCAGGACAAGAAGGTGCAGGCTCGCGAGCCGGTCACGGCCAAGCTCATCGCCAACATGCTCGAGACCGCCGGCATCGACCGGGTGATCACGATCGACCTTCACGCGGGACAGATCCAGGGTTTCTTCGACGTACCAGTCGATCATCTCACCGCTCTGGACATCCTGGCCGACTACCTGGGCACCATCGGATTCGACGATCACGTGGTCGTCTCTCCCGATATCGGCCGTGCAACCGAAGCGCGACGGCTGGCAAACACCCTCAACCTGCCGCTTGCGATGCTGTACAAGCGCCGCACCTCGCCCACCGAGACCGAGGTGACCCACGTGATCGGTGATGTGGCCGGAAGGCGACCGATCATGGTCGACGACATGATCTCCACCGCCAGCACCATGAGCCGGGGCATAGACGCCCTGCTGCGACTGGGAGCGATTCCCGAGATAACCGTGGCCGCCACGCACGCAGTCTTCACCCCTCCGGCACTGGAGAGACTATCCGTCGAGTCCATCCAGAAGGTCTGCGTGACCGATACCATCCCCTTCGCCGACGACTTCGATCGCGTCGAGGTCCTCTCGGTCGCACCGCTGTTGGCCAAAGCGATAAAGAACGTCCACGAGCACGTGTCGGTGAGCTCGCTTTTTAGGAACTGACTTCCTCGGCTGGACAGTTCGGGTGCTGAACAAGTATGCTGGCACGCTGGATGAGCTGGCGTCGCAACCGCACTGTCTCTAAAGACTTGTGTCTTTAAAGACCGAGTCTCTAAAGACTAAGCGGGCGAGCGCCGGATGTTGATCGATGTGCCGCGCCGGAGCCTATGCTCCCGTGATGAGGGCGCGATCACTCAGGAGGAACGATGAAGCTGTCAGTCGAGAAACGCGCCGGCGAGGACACGGCGAGCCTACGGCGTGCTGGACGCCTGCCTGGCATTATGTACAACAAGGCGCTCAACGTGCCGGTGAGCATGAACTTGCGCGAATTCGACAAGGTCTTCCGCAGCCAGGGCACCTCTCACGTCATCGACCTGGACGTTGACGGCCAAACGCACGAGGTCCTGGTGAAGGCGGTTCAGATGCACAAGCGCCGCCGTTTGCCGCAGCACGTCGACTTCTACGCGGTGACAGCCGGACAGGCGGTGGACGTACACGTACACCTGGACCTCAAGGGGACGCCGGTTGGCGTTCGCGAAGGGGGTCAGTTGGACGTGCAGCGTCGCGAGGTGCACATCAGCATCCTGCCGCGCTATATCCCCGAGCATATCGAACTGGAGATCGGCGCGCTCGCCATCGGCGACTCAATTCACATCAAGGATATCGTCGGCCTATTGCCCAAGCAGGCAACGGTACTCGATGATCTCGAACTCACGGTGATCGCGGTTGTACCGCCCAGGGTGGCCGAGGACGCCGAAACCGCCGCCGCCGAGGAAACAGAGGCCGAACCCGCGATCATCGGTCATGAAGGCGCAGAGGACGAGGAAACAGAAGAGTAATTGGCGGAATGAAACTGATTGCCGGACTGGGAAACCCCGGCGTGCGCTACCAAAACACCCGCCACAACATGGGTTTCCTGGTGCTCGACGAGTTGGCACGACGTCACGACCTCCGCTTTCGCAAGGCGCGTGGTGGCGAGGCGTGCAAGCTGGGTGCCGTTACGCTCTACAAGCCCGGAACCTTTATGAACGCTTCCGGACGAGCGATCCAGAGTGCTGCCTCGGCTGCACGGACAGGGCCGGGAGAGCTGCTCGTCGTTCACGACGATCTCGATCTCCCACTGGGACGCCTGCGCTTCAAGATGGGCGGCGGAGCGGGCGGACAGCGCGGAGTGAGCGACACTATTGCCCGCGTCGGCCCCGGCTTCTGGCGCCTCAAGCTTGGAATTTCGCGTCCTCCCGAGGGCTGGCCGGTCGACAACTGGGTCCTCAGCCGCTTCCTCGAAGAGGAGAAAGATCTGCTCCAGCGCGTGGTCATCGTTGCCGCCGACGCTGTCGAGCACGGACTTCGGGAGGGCATCGACACGGCCATGAACAGTGTCAACGGCTTGGACTTGGCCCAGCAAAGCCAAGAAGTCGAGGCAGAGGATTCGTAACCGCGGCTCGACCGGCGCTAGTTCCCCGGCAGTCGCATGAGCAGCGCCTTACCACTGAACTCGGCCGGCAGCGGACCAGTTACCCGGGACCGGAATCGCTCTCGAGAGGCACGTAATACCCCTTCACCAAGCGGAAGGTATCCGGCCGCCGTCAACTGCTCCTGACCCCATTGGGACAGAAAGAGTTCGACGAACATCGTCACGGCATCTTGCGACTCGGCCGAGGTCATTGACAGGTAAAGAAACAGGGGCCGGATGAACGGCCAGCGGCTCGACCACGGGCGCGCCAGCGAAGCTGGATCGATACAACCCATGCCGTCGTCGACGGCGACTGCCCTCAGCCTATCCGCCTCCTGCACGACGTAAGCACGGCCGAAGAATGAAACGGCGTTAAGGTCGGTGGCCACCGACTGGGCCAACCACCGGTCATCTTCGCTGGGAAAGAAATCGGTTCGCATCCCGCTCGGTTCACCCACCACTCGTTCGTTCCAAAAGCTATTTGTGCCGCTGGCAACACCGGGAGCATAAAAGTGAATCTCCTGGCTGGGCCAATCGGGTCGCAGATCGCTCCAGCGCTCGACCGAGGAATCCGACCGCCACATCCGGCGCAGCTCGTCCAGCGTCAGACAGAGGGCCCAGTCGTTGTCCTGGTTCACGACCATGATCACCGCGTCCAGGGCGACCGGGACAACTACGAATTCGACCCCGTTGGCGGCACAGGCCTCTCGCTCCTGAGCGCTGGCCAGGCGGCTGGCACCGATGATCTGTGCGGCCCCCCTGCAGAACAGGTCGAAGCCGCCCCCGGTCCCGCTGAAGCCTAGCTCGATAGTGGTATCAGGCAGCTTTTCGGCTAACTCCGCTGCGACCGCCACCAGCGCCGGATGAAGGGTCGATGAGCCATCTACTCGCAGGGCCTGGGCAGTCGCGCTCGATAACGCAACGAGCAGGAGTAAGCACACCACGGTTCGGAATGCCAGTCGCGGAGGTTCCACACCGTCAGCCTAGCGGCCTTCCATGAGGTTACCTACCCGCCTGTCACGGTGCGTCCTTCTTTAGATCAGTCGCTCTTTAGGTTAGTCGCTCCAAACTTGCACGCAGCCGCTCCATGACCATCTTCGCCTCGGCGACCCGGCGGCGCTCCTCCTCAACGACCGCCTCGGGCGCCTTCTTGATGAACCCCGGACTGGACAACTTCTTCTCGCTGCGCTCCTGCTGTAGAAGCAACTCACCCAGTCGCTTCTCCTGTCGGGTGCGCCACTCCTCGACGTCGACGAGGCCGGCGAGCGGCAAGAGCAGCTCAACGGTGGGTAGGGGTTGGGTCAGTGTCGGCCCGCTGGCCTCTTCGCCGCGAAGCTCCACGCGCCCCAGGCTTTCGAAGACCTCGCGGTTCTCTTCGAGTATCTTCGCGCCCTCGCCCACAGCATGGATAGGGACTACCTGGCCGGGCTGCAGATTGGCTTCGCTTCGCAGGGTGCGAAGCGCACCCACCGCCTCCTGCAGGAGTTCGAACTCACGCTCCGCGGCCTCGTCGAGCTGGCTCTCGTCGACCAGCGGCCAGGGGGCAAGCGCGATCTGTTCTTCGTGACCGAGGGTCTCCCACAGCTCGCTTGTGATGAAGGGGACGAGCGGATGTAGCAGCCGCAGCAGGGCCTCGAGGACCTCGTGCAGCACGGCTCGGGTGCGAGGATCGTCGCGCTTGAGGGCAGGTTTGGCCGCCTCCAGGTACCAATCGCAGAACTCGGACCAGACGAAGTCGTACGCCGCGCGATTGGCCATGCCCAGGTCGAATGCTTCGAGATGGCGGGTCATTTCGGCGGTTGCCCGTTGCAGTCTGCTGAGTATCCAGCGGTCGGGCAAACTGCTCGGCGCACCATGATCGACGTCGCCCTCCAGGTTCATAAGCGCGAAACGGGTGGCGTTCCATAACTTGTTGTTGAAGTTGCGCCCCATCTCCACGCGCCTGTCGTCCCAGCGAACGTCCTGGCCGCCGGTAGAAGCGTGGGTGGTGGCGAAGCGAAGGGCGTCGGCGCCGTGCTCGTTGATCACGTCGAGAGGATCGATGCCGTTCCCTTTCGACTTGGACATCTTCTGCCCCTGAGCATCGAGTACCAGGCCGTGCAGCATTATGTCGCTAAACGGGGCGCGACCGGTGTGCTGATAGCCGGCGAGTTGCATCTTGGTGACCCAAAAGAAGAGGATGTCGTAACCGGTTACCAGAACCGAGGTCGGATAGAACTTCCGGAAGAACGGGTCCTCCTCGTTCGGCCAGCCGAGGGTACTGAAGGGCCAGAGGTTCGAAGAGAACCAGGTGTCGAAGACATCGGGATCTTGAGTCAGACGCTTGGCCGAGTTCTCCGGCAATGCGGTCGGATCGGTGTAGGGGTCGTCCGGGCTCGGAACGTAGACGTTCCCCTCATCGTCGTACCAGGCAGGAATCTGGTGACCCCACCAGAGCTGGCGTGAAATGTTCCAATCCCGCAGGTTGGTGAGCCACTCCCGGTTCACCTTCTCGTACCTGTCGGGGTGGAGCCGCATATCGCCTCGGTCCAGTCCCTCCAGAACCTTCGGAGCAACCTCCCCCATCCGGAACCACCATTGGGTGCTGAGGATCGGCTCGACCGGCTCGTTGGTGCGTTGCGACAGGCCGATCGGAATAGTGTGGTGGCGCTCCTCGACGAGCGTCCCCTCGCTTCGCAGCGCCTCCACCACGGCGCTGCGCGCCTCGAAACGGTCCATCCCGCGGAACCGTTCCGGCACCAGCTCGCCCTTCAGTTTCGCTTCTAGGTCGATGACGCTGGGGCGCTCCAAGCGGTGGCGCTCCCCGATCTCGAAATCGGTCGGGTCGTGAGCCGGGGTGATCTTGAGCGCGCCAGTGCCGAACTCCATCTCCACGGCTTCGTCGGTAATGACCGGGACCCAGCGATCGGTAAGGGGTATGCGCACCCGCTTCCCCACCAGCGAGCGGTAGCGGTCGTCGTTAGGATGAACCGCCACTGCCTGGTCGGCGAAGATGGTTTCGGGTCGCACGGTAGCGATTCGAATCTCCCCGCTCTCTTCCAGCCCGCTCTCTTCCAGCTGGTAAGCAAGCGTATAGAGCTTGCCGGCGCGCTCCTCGCGTTCGACTTCGAGGTCGCTGAGCGTGGTCTGGCTTATCGGGTCCCAGTTGACTATCCGTTCACCGCGGTAGATCAAGCCTTGATGATAGAGGTCTACGAACTGCTTGCGGACCGCCCTGGAAAGCCCTTCGTCCATGGTGAAGCGCGTTCTGGTCCAGTCCGCCGAAATGCCTAGCCGCTGGAGCTGCTCGAGGATGATCCCACCGAAGCGCTCTTTCCACTCCCAGACCCGCTGCAGAAAGGCCTCACGGCCCAATTCATGGCGGCTTATGCCCTCCTCGCGGAGCGCCTTTTCTACCTGTACCTGCGTGCTGATCCCCGCGTGGTCGGTGCCCGGTTGAAACAGCGCCTCATAGCCCTGCATTCGCTTGAATCGAATGAGCGTGTCTATTATCGCATTATCGAAGGCATGACCCAGATGGAGATTGCCGGTGACGTTGGGCGGCGGTATGACGATGCAGAACGGTACGCGGTCGCTAGCGGCGTCGGCGGTAAAAGGCTCCCGGACCCAGCGCTGCACCCACTTGGCCTCGACCTCAGCGGGATCGTAGCGGCTCGCCAGCTCCCGATTGCAGGCAACTCCATCTTCTTCCGTCACAAAAAACCTCCTCCGCTATCCTGACGCGCTGGCAACAGGACTTCTGCGGACGAGGTCAACCCCGCGGTACCACCGCAGTTCCGCTCGGGTTTGCGCTACCGGCAAACCCTGCGGCACTCTTGGGTCGCACTTTCGAGGCGACTGCCGGAGGTTCTAGTGGGGGCCACAGCCCCTCTCTTCCTCATTCTGCAAAGCCGCTTGGCCCGCAGCCGGGCGACGTTCACCGACTCTTCTCCGCCCCGGCTCTCAGCGCATCGCCAGGGCTCTCTGAGGACAAGGGGGTCGGCTACTCCTCCCGAAATCCGGATCGTCGAGCAAATTGCTCATCCGGGAATAGGCAGAGTGTAGCAGTCTTGACTCGCAAGAACCATCGTTGGTAACGTTTCCATACATTTACACTCGCTTATTCATTCACTAGCGCCCGTACGGTAGCGGAAGGAGGTACTGCATTTTGGCTCGGTCTGCTAGCTTGTGGTAACGTTCCCACCGTAACGATTTAGCAAATTGAAAGGAGAAGCGCTGATGAAAAGGGTTTTGCTTGCCTTACTTGTATTGAGCACAACGGCGGTGCTCGCTCAGAACGAGCTGACCATCTGGACTCACTTCACTGAGACCCGCGAGCTCGAATGGCTCAAGAGCCAGGCCGTGAGCTACGAGGAAGAGACAGGGGTGCGAGTAGATGTTGTCGAGGTGCCTTTTGACGACATAAGGCAGAAGCTGGTATTGGGCGCGCCCCAGGGAGACGCAGCCGACCTGATCGTGACCATTCCCCACGATTGGCTGGGTGAGCTTGCCTCCTCCGGCGTCTTGGAGCCGCTCGGCAGTCTCGTCGAAACTGCCGAACTCGATATCCTCGAACCGGTCGCAGTCGAGGCCCTCAGCTACCAGGGGAGGCTCTTTGGCTTCCCGATGTTCATGGAGGGCATCGCGCTGCTCTATAACCGTGAACTGGTAGCTCAAGCCCCCGAAACCTGGGACGAGTTCCTTGCAGTTGCCCGGTTGCACACGACCGACAGCACCTTTGGCTTCCTCTATCAGCTCGACATCCCCTACTACGGGTACGGATGGTGGAAGTCGTATGGCGGCTATATCTTCGGTGAATCGGCCGAAGGTGGCCTGAATGCCCAGGACATAGGCCTAGGCGGCGAAGCCGGCTACCAGGCGGCCAATTTCGTGAAGGATCTTCGCTACCGCTACCAGCTCGTGCCCGAAGGAATCGACTACCCGGTCGCCAATAGTGCCTTCATAGACGGTGCGGCAGCGATGATCCTCAACGGGCCGTGGGCAGTTGGCGACTACCGCCAGGCAGGGCTAGACTTCGGCATCGCCCCCATGCCTGCGCCTCCTGGCGCGACTGAGCCGTGGGGCCCCCTGGTAGGAGTGCAGGGCATCGTCCTCAACGCCTACTCGACCGAGAAAGAAGCGGCCGCCCAGTTCGCCGAGTTCCTGGTGCAACCCAGCCGGCAAGTTTCATTTAACCAAGCCGGTGGGAGAATTCCGGTCGCGATTCAGGCAGCCGAAACCTTGGCCGATGACCCGATCGTACAGGGGTTCTCCTCGTCGATCGCCCGTGGCACGCCTATGCCCAGCATTCCCGAAATAGGTCCGGCATTCGACGCCTGGATGAACGCCCTGCAACTGGTCCTGCAAAGCCCGGACTCCGACGTCGAAGCGATTATCGACAGCATGGTCGAGCAACTCGAAGGCAACTGACCGATTTAGGCCTGCCCCAACCGGGGCGGGCCAACCCCTCCAGGATAGCAACATGTACAGGCAATCAAGGAGCTACAGCTCAACCCTAGTTTCCGCGTTGACACTCATTGCGGGAGCCGTCGCCGCAGTAGCTCTAGGACTTCTAGCCTACTTGGCCCTCTTGACTCTCTACCCTGCTCTACCCACGTACATCCTCCTCCTCACCGTCGGCCTCGCTCTGGTACCAATGCTGGCGCATCTCGTACGCCTCCTGCCTTTCCTCGGCTATTGGTACTACTTCCTGCCCGCACTTCTCTTCTTGCTGGTCTTCACCGTCTACCCGATCTTCCTCACCGTCTACCTGGCGTTTACCGACTACGCCGGCTCCCGGAGCGGCCACGCAAACCGCACTACCCAAACGGCTGTCGTGGCAACGCGCGACCGTAATCTCACTCTTACCGAGCCGGTCGCTCAGGCACTTCGTTGCGGTACGGAGTGCGAGGGCAAGCGAGTCGAACTGCAAAATGGGAACGACAGGAACAAGATCCGAATAGCACGTGTCACAGGAAACCGGCTGACTCTCGAGCGTGCACCCCCGTTCGAGCCCGAGGAAGTAAGCATCGTGAGCGATTTTCAGTTCGTCGGCTTTGGGAACTTCGCCTTCATCCTCAGCAGAGCTTCGAGTTCCCTGTTGCCGGTTTTCACCTGGAACCTCCTCTTCGCCACCGTTACCGTTTTTTCCGTGGGCGGCTTCGGGGTGCTCCTAGCTATCTTGCTCAACAACCGCTCGCTTGCCCTTCGCGGGCTCTATCGCACCCTCCTGATTATCTCCTGGGCGATCCCCGGAGTAATTAGCATTCAGATGTGGCAGGCACTTCTCAATTACCAGTTCGGGGCGATAAACCGCCTCCTCGGGCTCCTCGGAATCTATCCGATCCCGTGGTTACTGGACCCGATGTGGGCGAAGGTCGCCGTTTTGCTGGTGAATTTCTGGCTGGGCTTCCCTTTCATGATGGTAGCGGCACTTGGGGCACTGTCAATCATCCCTGACGAACTCTACGAAGCGGCCAGAATCGACGGTGCATCTCCGCTGCAGGCGCTACATAAGATAACCCTGCCCTTGCTATACCCGCCTATGCTGCCAGTCCTTCTGACCGGATTCGCCTTCAACTTCAACAACTTCAACGTGATTTTCCTGCTAACCGGAGGCGGGCCCGCGCAAGAGGGGCGGCTCGCGACGGCCCAAGGGACAGACATCCTCATCTCCTGGGCTTACAAGACCGCATTCAGCAGTGCGGGTCAGACCGCGTACGGATTGGGAGCGGCGATCTCCATCATCATCTTCCTCGTAACCGTCGCGATAAGCCTCGTGAACTTCAGGGCTACCGGTGTGTTCAAGGAGTCCAGGTGAGGAAGCTGCTTTCATTCCTCATCGGCCTGACGATTCTCACCGGAGTTTATCGAGTGGGCGTGGACCTTATCGAGCGGGTGCGTCCCGGAGCGGTATTCGGCGGGGTATTCATCGAGAACGGCTGGTCCTATGCTCTCACTGGACTCACCGCGGTCGTGCTCCTCATCCTCACCTACAGCATCGCGGTAACCGCTCTCGTAAATCGCTTTAGCGGAAAAAAGCGCCGCCCATGGACGCTGTTCGGCCAAGGGGTGACCCACGTCTTCATCTGGATCACGATCGCATTGGTCTACTACCCGGTCCTCCAGGTAGTCGCCGCGTCCTTCGATCCGCGAAACAGCCTATTCAGCTTCCGTGCCGTAGAGAGTCGCTTCCTGCTGACGCGGGCCAAAGTACTTCCCGACTTTAGCCAAGTGAGCTGGTCCAACTACGCCAGGCTATTCGAAGGTCTACATATCTACGACCATCAGTGGGCACTGATGCTGCTCGCCGCATTGGCGCTAGTCGCAGGCGGCATCCTGAACGCCCGGCTAACCGCTCACGGCTCAAACCGTCGGTTGGAGGACGCTCGCTCGCTGCTCACTATCGCCGCGATAACTGCGGTCGCCGTTCTGGTCGCGTCGTTGACCCCACCACAGTTCATGGGACGCGCTACCGAAAGCAAGTTCGTCTTGTGGGTTCGCAACACGCTGTTGGTTGCCGGCCTCACCGGACTTCTCTCCGTTGTACTAACGGCCAGCGCAGGCTACGCATTCGCACGCTTTCGCTTCCTTCCCGGCCGCTTCCCGATGCTTATGTCATTTATCTTCATCCAGATGTTCCCCGGCTTCCTGACCCTTATCGCAATCTTCTATCTGATGAGTCGCCTCGAACTGCTCGATACACTCACGGGACTGGTACTCGCGTACTCCGGGGCCGTTATCAGCTTCGGTACATGGATCTATAAGGGATACCTGGAGTCTCTGGGAACCAGCCTGGAGGAAGCCGCCCTCGTCGACGGGGCAACCTCCTGGCAGGCGTTTACCCGGATCATCGTTCCGCTCTCCATGCCAATTTTCGTATTCATTTTCCTGATGCAGTTCGTGGGAGCTTACTCAGAATTCATTCTGGCGAATCTATTTCTCACGGGGGTTGAGTCGTGGACTGTTGGTATAGGTCTTTACAGCTTCACGTCGGGACAGTTCAACACCCGCTGGGGAATATTTGCTGCTGCCAGCGTCCTGGGTTCTCTGCCGATCTTGGCGATCTTCTATGGCTTCCAACGCGCCTTCGTTTCTGGCTACACGGCCGGAGGTGTAAAGGAGTGACCTTAGCGGTCCAGGGCCCTTTCAATGCACTCTTGAGACGAGATGGACTCCCGGTCGATACCGGTGTGACTCCGAAAACAAGGTGGAGACTATATGAAGAAACCTAGTGTTCGCGAGGTGGCGAGACGCGCCGGAGTGGGAACCAGTACCGTCTCACGGGCCTTAAACAACCACCCCAGCATTTCCGGTAACGCTCGCGACCGGGTCTTTGCGGCGGTAAAAGAGTTGGGCTACACCCCAAACCTCACCGCCCGCCGTTTGCGCACCGGTCAGACTCACGCAGCCTCGGTGCTCCTTCCGATGACCGGTAGCGAATTCTACAGTCGGCTTTTGGAGAGCATCCAGAGAGTGCTCGAGCGTGAAAACCTCGACATGGCCCTGTTTCCGATCGTAGGAGGCATCAGGCTAAAGCGCTACCGCGATCCGGGGGCGCTGCCGTATCACGCGGATGGACTGATAATCGCATCCCTCGATCCCGGCCGCATCTACGGAGGAGAACGCCCCCCGTTCGACAAACCGATCGTGCTGGTCGACACCCACCACCCCCGCTATCACAGCGTCTACTTCGATAATATCGGCGCTGGCCGAATTGCGGCGGAGCACGCGCTCAGATTCGGGGCTCCCGTGGCACTGGTCGACGTCGAAGAGCAACCGGGCGAGTTTGAAAGTCCCGTGTTCAAGGAACGCCGTGAGGGGATCTTCCAGGCGTTGCAGCGACACGGTATCGGTCTGGTCGATCACATTCGCGTACCGATCTCGGTCGAGGACGGACGGCGGGCGGTGCAACGGCTTCCGACTGGACGAGCTGTCACGGGACTCACCGTGCTGGCAACCTGTGACGATCTCGCCTTGGGCGCCATGCGGCAGCTCGAAGAGCAGGGCGCCCGCATCGGTAACGATGTTCGAGTTATCGGATTCGACGACCAGAGTGCGGCAGCAGCAAACGGTCTCACGACCGTAGCGCAGCCAATCGAGCAAATGGGCAGCCGCGCCGCCGAGATTTTGATTCAGGCGCTTGCCGGGCGCTTAGAGCGGGTCGAGCAGATTATGTTCCCACCTCTACTCGTCGAGCGCCATAGCACCGGGGGACGACGTTGAGATACACCCACTTCCGCAACACGACTCAGAGGAACCGCACCTCTCCCGACTTGGGTGGACCCGGAAGGTGTAAATGAACAAGTATCAGTTGGACCGCGTCCTGCAAATGCCGCATGGGGAGACCCTCCCGTTCTCGCTATCACACCATCCATCTCGTCGGGAGGACTTCGACTTCAGACCTGACGGGTACGTTTACCTGCGCTTGAGGGCGGAGTCCGGAATCATCCGTTCGGGCGAGGTCGTGACTCTTCGTAACGAACAGCCGGAAACGAGCCTGCTGGTCCACCGCTATGGCGATAGCAATCAGGAGGTGTGGGAGAGTGTTTCCCTTGAACTCGAGGAGGGCTGCGAGTACTACTTTCGGCTGCAGACGATAACCGGCCAAGCCCTCTTTGGAGCGACGGGACTGCAGGCGAGCCTGCCAAAGGAGGCGCGCTTCCGCGTAGCCGAGCTCGAACCATCGACGGTCCCCGCATGGGCGCGGGGTGCTGCCTTCTACCAGATCTTCCCGGACCGGTTTCATCGCGGCCGTGAGCCGAAAAATGCGCCAAGTTATGGCCTGGAACCGTGGGGTAGTGACCCTACCGCCACAGGCTTCAAGGGGGGAACGCTCGCCGGCATCACCGAGAAGCTCGGCTATCTCGAACGTCTCGGAATCAATGCCCTGTGGCTCAACCCGGTCTTTAGCAGCCCGTCGAACCACCGCTACGACACCACCGACTTTTTCGCCATCGATCAACGATTGGGGACAGCCGACGACCTAGGTTTGCTCGTTCGCGAAGCGCACGCCCGTGGGATCAAGGTCATTCTCGACGGCGTGTTCAATCACGTTTCCGAGGAGCATCTGTTCTTCAAGGACGTAGTAGAACGCGGTCGCGAGTCACCCTACTGGGACTGGTTTCGAGTTAGGCGCTGGCCGATAGAGGAGCACTCGGACGACTCCTACGCAACCTGGTGGGGGCACGGCCACCTACCCCAACTCGACCTCGACAATCCCCAGGTCCAGCAGTACTTCCTAGACGTCGGGGTTCACTGGCTAGAGGAGCACGATATCGACGGCTGGAGACTCGACGTAGCGGGCGAAGTGCCTCTGGATTTCTGGAGGAGATTTCGCTCGGTCATTCGTGCGGCCAAGAGCGATGCCTACCTGCTAGCCGAAGTTTGGGGAGATGGCCGGAATTTCCTTCAGGGCGACAGCTTCGACGCAACGATGAACTACTCGTTTCGGAGGATAGTCCTGGAGTTTTTGTGTGGAGGACTGGACGCCTCGAAATCTGCCGCCTTCCTGAATCGGCTTTATTACCGCTATCCAAGGGAGATTGCCGAGGCACAGTACAACCTGCTTGGAAGTCACGACGTTAGCCGGCTCAGCCATGACTTGGGTGGGGACTTGCACCTGGTCGAGCTTGCATTCGTCATCCAATGCGGATACCCCGGCTCCACCGCCCTCTACTACGGTGACGAGATCGCTATGGCGGGCGAGGGCGATCCCGGTTGCAGACGCGCGTTCCCGTGGACCGACGCAGGAGACGCGGGTTCTCAGCCCCTCCGCGACGCCGTAGCCCGCTTCCTGGCGTTACGTAAAGAAGAACCGGTACTTCGCAACGGACTGGTTCACTGCACCGCAACGGACAACGACACCCTGCTGATCAAGCGGTCATTGGCCAATGACTCGGTCACACTCAGCGTGAACCGCGCAACAGGATGCTACGACTGGCTACGCTGACCAGTAAGCAACTCTTAAACCACCGGCAGGCTCATCATCGCCTGTACACTCACCCGGCCGGCCAACACCCTTGCTGCACGGCGTAGTTCGAGTGCGCTCGGGCTATCCGGCTGCGACATGACCAATGGCATTCCACCATCGCCCGACTCGCGTAGCGCTCGGGTAATGGGGATCTGACCCAGCAGCGCGAGTTTCTCCTTCTCGGCGAAGGCAGCGGCGCCGCCCTCCCCGAAAATCGGGTCACGAGTTCCGTCGGGCAGCTGGTAGTAGCTCATGTTCTCGATGACGCCCAGGACGGGAACGTGGGTCTTGCGCAACATGGTGTAAGCACGCCGCACGTCCATGAGCGCAACATCCTGGGGCGTGGTCACCAGCACCGCGCCGGTGACGTTCACGAGCTGGACCAGGGAGAGTTGAACGTCGCCGGTTCCCGGGGGCAGGTCGACCACCAGGTAGTCCAGCTCCCCCCATACGGTCTGCTTGAGCATCTGCGTGAGGGTGCCGTGCAGGATCGGGCCGCGCCAGGTGAGGGCCTGCCCGTCCTCCACCAGGTTGGCGATCGAGATCACCTTCACCCCGTGGTTACGCAGCGGAATGATGTTCTTGTCGTCGTCGGCCATGAGCCGCTTGCCTTCGACGCCGAACATCCGCGCCTGACTGGGGCCGTAGATGTCGGCATCGAGCAGCCCAACCGAAGCGCCCTCGAGCACAAGCGAGGCGGCCAGGTTGGCGGCCACCGTCGACTTGCCCACCCCACCCTTGCCGGAAGCCACCGCGATGATGTTGCGAACGCCCGGCAGTGCCTCCTGATCGGTACCGCGCACCTGCGAGCCGAAGCTCAGATCGACCGCCTTGACACCTTCCAGCGGCTCGACGGCCCGGCGAATATCTGCTTCGATCTTGCCCTTCATGGGACAAGCGGGGGTGGTGAGGTTGATCTTGATGGAGACACGAGCGGCTTCGGACGAGACATTCTCGACCATTCCCAGACTAACCAGATCCTGGTGCAACTCCGGATCCTGCACGGTCTTCAGTGCTTCCAGAACGCGCGCTTCCAAGGGGGAGGTCATTAGCTTGCAGCCTAGCAAAGCTCGATTGTCACGGCAACATTTGACACTACCGCGGGCACCCACCGAATCCCGGCCGGGGGCCGAGAAGCGCTATCGGGCTATACTCGCGAACGTGACTCCACGACCGTTCGGCGAGCCTACCGGCGCCGCGCGCTGGCCGTTGGGAGGGCGTAATGAACGGTCCTGACCGTTACAAGGCCCTGCGGGGCCCGGGAGCAAGTAGGGACGAAGTTTCGGGCGCCAGTTCGCTCGACGGTCTCGATCCGGTCACCGGACTGCCTGTCCTGATATACGAATTCGAGGGTGAACCGCTAACCTCGGTGGCCGATCTGGAGTCGGAGAATATTCCGCGAATCTTGTGGAGTGGCTCCGAAGAGGGCAGGGGTCGAGTCGTGGCCGCCCTCTCCCTCGGCTGGAAGCGTCTTGCGGATGATCCCGTACCGCTCACGCCCGCCCGGCTTCTCGATGCGGCGCGGGCGCTGCATGATGCTGCTTCGCTGGGCCTGGTACACGGCGACCTTCGCCCCGAACGACTTCTACTCGCCGGGGATCGCTTGCTGCTGGAGGGGTACGGAGTTCCCTGGCTGCCGGAACCGGGGCGTTTCCGGGCGCCCGAAATCGAAGAGGGCGGAACTTTGCCCGGGGACGTGTGGTCACTCGCCGCCGTCGTAGCTGAAATAGGTGTCACAGCGAGGGACGAGACGGTTGTGGCGGTGCTCGAGCTCTGTTCGGCCGAGGACCCGCTCGAGCGCCCCAGCGCCGAGGAGCTCTACTTGGCGCTCGAGGCGTTGGTAGATCAGCTGGAGACTGAGCAAACGACGATCCTGGAAACAGGGCCGGAGGTAGGGGGAACGGCAGCCGTACCTGCAATCGCCACTGATGATGCGCAGCCCGAGGGTCGCCGCAACATAGCTGAAGCCTACGTAGGTGAACCCGGTGCCGATGAAGCCGGCGCAGAGGAGCCCGGCGCAGAGGAGCCCGGCGCAGGTAAGGGCGTTGCCGCTTCAAGCGACATTGCTTCAAGCGACATTGCCTCGATCAACAACGCTTCGACCGACAACGCTTCATCCTCTAGCGCTCGCCCGAGACCTCCGGGCGCCTCCGGACCCGATGACGCCGGCACTCTTGATGATGGGGGCGACCGTCGCCGGCGACTTGCTCTACTGGGCGTCCTGATGGCGGCGGTGGTCGTGCTCGCCCTTCTGGCGATGTACGGACCGCGCGGAAGCGTACCTCCGGCTTCGCCGACCTTGGAAAATACAATCTACGTTGTAGAGGTCGCCGTGGAGCCGCAGACGCTTCCACCTGTCGCCATCCACCTGATCACCAGCCCGCCCGGCTCGAGCCTCGCACGAGGCGACACCCTAGGCACCGCTCCTCGCCACCTGGCGCTCGACCTCCCGGGCACGTGGGCGTTCCAGGGCAGGCTGCAGGACCGCCGCTCGCCGGTCGTCACCATCCAGGTTCCCGAGGAGCGATCGCTCACGCTAACCATCCCGCCCTGACCGCCCCCGTTGACCAACGGACATGACCGCCGCGCCCTGATCGTCCCGCCCTCACCGCCCTGCCCTCACCGCCCCGCCCTGACCATCTGCCCTGACCGCCCGGCCCTCACCACCGCGCACCCAAGTCCTCCCCTCGCACTTTCCAAAGTCGAGAGAACCGGAGAGTATGAATCACGTAATCGTCGTTGACTACGGTTCGCAGTACACCCGCCTCATCACCCGCCGGCTTCGGGCGCTCGGTACGTTCAGTCTCATCGTCACGCCCGACGAACTCGAAGCGGCTCTTGACGACGCGCCGGCTGCGGTAGTGCTCTCTGGTGGACCGGGTAGCGTTTACCAATCGAACCTCAATCGCCTTCCGGTCAGGCTGCTGGAGGGCGGGCCGGCAGTCCTGGGAATCTGCTACGGGATGCAGTTGCTGGCGAGTTCGCTAGGGGGGCAGGTGGAACGCAGCAGTGTGCGTGAGTATGGCAAGGCGGTGCTTAGCGAGTGCAGCGGCCGGCTATTCGAGGGGATAGAGGGCGAGTTCGTAGCCTGGATGAGCCACGGTGACTCGGTGAGCGTGCCGCCACCAGGCTTCCAGATTACGGCGGCCAGCGCCGATACGCCGGTAGCTGCGATGGAGAGCGACGATGGGCGCCTCTTCGCACTACAGTTCCATCCCGAGGTCATGCACACGCCAAAAGGGCAAGAGGTACTCGAGCGCTTCGTCGATCTCTCCGGCGCGAGCCGCGATTGGACCCCGGAGAACGTGGTGAGCACCCTCACCAACGAGGTGCAGGAGAGCGTGGGAGACGACCGGGTTTTACTCGCTATCTCCGGTGGCGTCGACTCCAGCACCTTGGGGCTGCTGCTCAACCGGGCGCTTGGGTCCCAACTGTTCACCGTATTCGTCGACCATGGTCTGCTGCGAATGGGCGAGGCCGAGGAGGTCGAGCGAGCGCTACGTGCCCTGGGCGTGAATTTGACGGTAGTCGACGCCTCGGAACGCTTCCTCGAAGCCCTCGAGGGCGTGAGCGATCCCGAAGAGAAGCGCAAGATCGTGGGACGTGAGTTCATCGAGGTCTTCACCCAACAGGCCCGGCACCTCCAGAAGGAACATGGCGAGATCCGTTTCCTGGCGCAAGGCACGCTCTATCCCGACGTAATCGAATCGGCGGGCGGTCACGGGGCGGCCAACATCAAGTCGCACCACAATGTGGGCGGACTGCCGGCCGACCTGCAGTTCGAACTGCTGGAACCGTTTCGTACGCTCTTCAAGGATGAGGTACGGGAGGTGGCAGCGATGTTGGGCTTGCCGCCGGCGCTGCGCGACCGGCACCCCTTTCCCGGCCCGGGCCTGGCTATTCGCTGCCTGGGCGAGGTCACCCGTGAACGACTCGAAGTGCTCCGCCGGGTAGACGACATCTTCGTCGGCGCGCTTCGCGAGTTTGGACTCTACGACTCGACCTGGCAAGCGTTGGCGGTGCTTACCCCGATTCGCTCGGTGGGGGTGATGGGCGATGATCGGACCTACGCGAACACCGTTGCCCTTCGCGCCGTAACGAGCGTCGACGGCATGACCGCCGACTGGACGAGGTTTCCCGACGACTTCCTGGCAACCGTCTCGAACCGCATCGTCAACAGCGTCTCCGAGGTCAACCGGGTGGTCTACGACATCACCTCCAAGCCCCCTGGCACGATCGAGTGGGAGTAAAACGCAGCGTCGGAAGGCGACGGGCAAGCGGGTTATTATCCGGCCATGGGTCAATGGCTGATAAAGAGTGAACCCGGCTCCTTCTCGTTCGAGAATCTGTTGGCTGCCAAAGAGCAGACGACCGTGTGGGACGGAGTGAGGAACTACCAAGCGCGTAACTTCATTCGGGACGGGATGAAGATGGGCGACAAGATGCTCTATTACCACTCCAGCACGGCCCAGCCGGGGGTAGTTGGAGTGGCCGAGGTTGCTTCGGAGCCCTACCCCGACCCCACGCAGTTCGACCCTCGTAGCCGCTATTTCGATCCCAAGTCCACTTCGGAGCAACCACGCTGGTTCGCTGTCGACGTGCGCGCGCTAGAGCCGCTGCCACGCCCCGTCTCGCTTGCCGAACTGAAGGAAGACTCGGCGCTCGGCGGGCTAAAGGTCACGCAGCGCGGCAACCGCCTAAGCGTCATGCCGGTGAGCCGGGCCGAGTTTCGCCGGATCGTTCGTTTGTCGGAACAGGAACCGGGCGGCGCCTAACAGTAGAGCAAACTGCGTTCACCGCGTCATCTTTCACGTTTTGGCGACAACATGATGCTAGCATGGCCGTATGCTCAGCGAACGGCGATCCCGAATACTCGATCTGGTCGCCGAGTCGTACATAAGCTCGGCGCATCCCGTACCCTCTTCTCAAGTAGCGGAAAGCCTGCAACTCAGCAGTGCAACCATTCGGAATGAGTTCACGGCGCTGGAGCAGGAAGGCTACCTGCAGCAGCCTCATACCTCCGCCGGGCGAATACCCACCTCCAGCGGCTTCCGCGCCTACACTCGGGCCCTGTTACCACCCGAGAGCCCGGGACCCGGGCAGAGCCGCCTCATACGCGAGCGCCTGAGCGGAAAGCACGGGGACACGCTGTTGGAAACGATCGCCTTGTTGGCCGCCGACCTCTCGGGCTACGCCGTGGTCGTGAGTCTGCCGTCCGATGAAACGCTGCACGCTCTGGAAGTTCACCTATCGGCCCTCTCGTCGCGGCGGCTTCTGGCCGTGGTGGTGCTGGAGAACGGCCTGGTACGGCAGCTCGTCGTCGAACTTGACCCGGCGCCGGCCGATGACGTTATCAGCGGAGCCGAGAGCACTCTTCGTCAACTTACGCTACCCGTGGGCGAGATGCCAAGCGCACTTTCGGCCATGGCTAGGCGCGAGGTGGACGATCTGGCCAGGATGCTCTTGGCGCTTGCCGAGGCCTGGCCCGCCATTTACCCCGCCAGGCTCTTCTCGGGCGGCCTGCGCAATCTCCTTGCCGAACCCGAGTCACGCGATCCCGAGTTCCTGCGGCTGGTGGTCGAGCAGGTCGAGTCGCCGCCTCACCAATCGATCGTGGGTGGCCTCGAGTTGTACCTCGACGACGCTACCGCACAGATTCGTGCGCGTCTCGAGATGGGCCGTGGTCACGCGGGACTCACTGTCGTGGGTCCCGCGCGCATGCGCTATCGCGAAGCTCTTCGGGTGGCACGAGGTATTGCCGACTCGCTCTCACCCGGCGAGGGTACTTTCTCTCACAACTGATTTCGTTCGCGTCTCCGGCGCTGTTCCCAGAGGATTTTTCACACGCCGGAGAGGGCCTAAAACCTATCCTGGAGCCCACACCGTCGCTCAGGCGGCGAGACAGGACGCTTCATGGCGATGGCGAATGAAAGAGTGTAGCGGCGACGGGGGAACCCGTGCCAAATGAGGTATTCCTGCGCACCCGCGCGGGCCTTAGCGCCATGGTGTCGTCTCGGGCGGCCGACCGAATCCTGGAGGGCGCGCTCAAACGTGGAGGACATGACCCCGACGAGATCGACCGCCTACAGATGAAAGGCGCGCTCTTGGGACCGGTGCTCCTCGAACTCGAGAGCGTCCTGCCGCGGATTGGCCTCAAGCGCAACCTAGAGCGACTTGCCAGCCTACTGCCCAACGACAATGATGTGGTCGGCGGCTACGGCGACGCTAGGGTCTCCACCGGCGACAGTGGTGACGTTCTTGTTGCCGAAAGGCCCCGCGCCCTGCAAACCGGAACCATCCCCGCCGGCGTCGTCCCGGTCCATGAACTCCTCACCCCCGTCGTTTCCGCGGCGTCGGAGCGACCCACGCTAGAGGCGACTGTGCTAGAGACGGCAGTGCTAGAGACGGCAGTGCTAGAAACGGTGGCACTGAATAACCCGTCCCCGCAGGCCTCGTCACCGCAGACCCCATCTCAACAGGCCCCAACACTCGAGCGCGCTCGGAGCGATAATGAGCTCGAGCTTCAGGTGACGCGCTTCGCCTTGATAGACCACGTGCGGTTCGTGGCGGCAGTCCGGGCCGATGGCGACGTTCCGATCTCACGAGGTGAAGGTCTCGACCTGGCATCGCTTGCCCGACTCAGCCGCCTTGCCCTTTCGCTCCTGGCCCGGGGCGGAACCGTGCGATCGCTGCACCTTGCCCACTCGCAAGGCCAGCTTTTCCTGTTCCCATTCGGACACGATTTGCTTGTGGTCTTTGGCGCCGCCGAGCTCAATCTCGGTGCCGTTACAACCGCTTTCACAGCGCTCGCGCTGGAGGAGGATCTATGAAGCCCGCCCTACGCCGTCTGCTTATATGCGCGCTGCTGCTTGTCGTCGGGTTTGGCGCGCAGGCGCAAGGCGATGAGATTCTCGAGCGCTACGGTTTGGCCCTCGTCAACCTGAGCGAGAGCATGCGAATGCTCTCCACCGATATAACCGCCAGCCGCGATGAACTCGATCGTGCCGCGGGCGCCCTGCGCTTCCTTGCCACCCGAGCGGGTGAGTCGACTCTCGTCGAGGCAATGGAGCGGGTCTTCGAACGCGCTCGTACCGCGATTCTCAACCGCTCGAGCACCGACCTCGCGGTGCAGTCCTCGTTGCTACGCGGTGGTTTCCAGCGCGCCGTCTACAATTCGGCGCTAGGCGCCTTCGAAAGTGAGCCGGCAGTGGCAAGGGCAAGGCTCGAGCGGCTCGCGGAAGATCTCGACTTTCCCGACGATGCTCGCGTGGCACTGTCCGAGGCCCCGGACCTGGCAGAGGTTCGCCGGATCTTCGAGGGTGCGGTGGCCGTGGGAGTAAGCACTCAACTCGGGGCCGTCCAGGAGGGTTTCGCGGAGAGCCGAGACGGAGCCTATCGCGCCTTGGCTGACGCTTACGCCGACTTTCTCCTGGTACAGGATTCACCGAGGGCGAACTCGGAACTCAACGCCAGCTTCGGCCGCGCAGCTCAGGGATTAGTAGAGAACCGCGGGGAGGAGATGACGGCGGCGCTGGCGATGCTCAGTGAGAACATTCAGAGCCTTGCACAGGCTGCACAGGTTCTACCGAACGAAGCAGACTCAGAATCCAACGAGGAGACGATAGAGAGTCCAGCCGGGCAGATTCAAGCCCCCGTCGATGGTGACAGCGTAGCCCTCCCCTTGATGGAGCAGACCGAAGGGCCGACTGCGGCGCCCGAAGAAGCAACCGGAGAACCAGCCGAGGCAGCAGTCGACCTGGCTGACGAGGCCGGCGACGAAACCAGCAGCGCCATGGGGAACGGCGAAACGGTGCTCGAAACGACGGAAACCACAGGCGAGACCGTTCCCGAAACTACCGCGGAAACCGCAGCAGTCGCACCGCCTTCCGATACCGCCGTAAGCTCACTCGAAGTCGAGTTGATCGCCGCTGGAGTCCCCTCTACTCGGGCCGCCGCACTCGCGACTCAAATGGCCGGAAGCGGTGTTACATCCCTCGACGAGGCTATCAACGATCTGTTCGCACTGGCGGCGCGCATCGTGGCCGCCGCTCAGTCGGGTTATCCCGGAGAGGCGCGCGAAGCGACGGCGAACTTCACAGCCGCATACGGCAGCAGTCTGCAGTCTGTCATCGCGCTTCTCTCCCCTGCCGTCGATGACCGCATTACCTCGCTGGTCGATCACCTCATGGTCGTGCCAGCCACGCGTACTCAAGACGCCCTGGTTCTGCTCGGTCAGGTCGACGCGCTGGCCGGTCTGCTCTCCTCCGAAGCGGCCTCGGCGGTTCAGGTGGCCAATGCCGAAACGACCCTGGTTTGGGCCGGTTGGGTGCGACTGATCACCCTGATCGTCCTCTCTCTGCTGGCCATCGTTCCGCTCTACCTCCTGAACTTGGCTTTCGGCGGGGGAAATCGTAATTGGCAGCTCATCGGAGTCGCGCTCTTCCTCCTGCTACTGCCGATAATCTTCGAGGGTGTAGCCTCCCTCGGGGCTCTGGTTGCGGAGTTCAGCGGCGTCGAGGAGCTGGGGGTTCTCGTTGGCTTCTCGATGTTCCACAATCCGATCGCCCAGGTGCTCTGGGCAGCAATCACCGCGGCAGGCATCATGTTCGCCGTTGCGGGGCTGTACGGTATTTGCGTGCAATTCGGGTTGATCGGCGCAAGACGGCTCACTAGCAGCGATTCTCAATCGATTCGTTCGACCGCCGTTGTGCCCGATGCCGATACGGTCGTCGACTGGGACGAGGAGTTCTGATGGGGCCAGCTTTAGGAGCATGACCTCCCGCCCCCTCTTTCAGGCTGCCGTCTCGGAGCTGGAGAGCGTCCTCGCGCCACGGGTGGTCTCACGCTCCCTCAAGGAGGGACTGGCCCATATCGGCAGCAATCCCGAGGAGCTCGACCTACCGGGCCTAGAACGCATTCTCAAGAATCAGGTCTATCGCCAACTCCAGGTGACGATGTCTACCGACCAGGCGAAGGAGACGATCTCCGAGATGCTCGGTCGGCTCCGCACCCTCGATAACAGCACTTCCTCACGCACGCCAACTCCCGCGCCCCTAGATAACCAGCTAGCGGTACTCGCCCAGCTCAGGAAATCGATGCGGCCATTCAATCTCTACTTCGAATGGCCCGAGGTTCAGAAGCTGCGCGCCCAAATCCAGTTGCTAGACAACGAGCAGCGTGAAGGTCGGGAAGCCGGGAGCCTACTGCGCGAGGCGCGCGATCAACTGCGCATCGTCGTCCAGAAGCTCGAGGATCAGCTGGTGATTCAAGCGCGTGAGCTGAGCGAACTCGAGGAAATGATCGATGGCGTTCGCGCCCTCGGTGGACCCAATCTCCGGCGCCTCGAGAACCTGCTGGGCCAGATCCGCGACGCGCAGCAGGAGAGACAGCTGGCAACGGCCGAGATCGAACGAGCCCGCCGATTGGGCGCCGATCTCCGAAAGCTTCTGGAATCGAGCGTGCTGGTACGCAAGGAGGAGTCGACCAAGGTCGAAGGCGGAATCCTCGAGGTTGGGGACGACGATGAGCAACTCGCTGTGGTTCAGGACGAGCTCGAGCAGGACGTAAACACGCGCCTCCGGCAAATCGACCTGGAAAGCGAACTGCACGAGCTAGGCTCGATCGAGAGCGCCCACCGGCATGCGCTCGAACATCTGCCCGATCTTCGCCAAAAGGTCGATGATCTCCGTCGAGAGCTAGCTGGCGGCGAGCCGTTGGCGGGACGGCTATCGCAGCTCCGGGACGAGCTCGAAACGGCAACGGACGGGCTGCGCCGGCAGTTGCAGGAAGAACTGGACCGGATAACCGATGACGCCCTGCGCTATCGCCACCGGGTGGACATCGCCGAGCTCAACCTGGCGGTTCAGGTGACGCGCGGCCTGCTGGACAGCTCTCTGCCGACTCTGCACGACATGCGCCGCATCCGCGACCTCCACGAATATGTTTCGCAGCGCGCGGGCGAGGTCGAGCAACACGAGGCCGCGGCCGAGGATGAGCGCCAAGCACGTCTGAACGAACAGGCGACGGCCCTGGCCGGACTGAACGCCTCCCTGCGGCGCAACCGGGAAGACCCTGGACTGGCGTCTCACGTCGACGCCCTGCGTGACGGATTGGCTGCCTTGCAGGCAGCGCACGATCAGGAGGAGCTGGTCCCCGAGCTGCTTGCCGCCGTGAGAAGGTCCGAGGACCGGTTGCAGGCTGCGCTTGGCGAAGCGGTTGCTGGTGGGGAGCTGCAGTCACAGGCCCGGGCACGAGCGTTGCTGGTGGAGGTGGAGTCGCTTCCTCTGCTTCCCGCCATGCGAGAGCGCACACAGGCTCTCTCTGGCAAGATCGCCGTCCTTAGCGTTTCGGAGATGCACTCCGACCTCCCTCCCCAAGCAGCGTCGCAACAGGTGGGCGAGTGCGAGGTTCTGCTCCGGGCGCTAAAGCTGGAACTCCGCGACGCCTACAGCGAGCGCTTGAAAGCGGCGCGGCTCGAAGCCGATCGCCTGAGCGAGCATGCGATCGCCCTGGGAATCGAGCAGGCCCAACAGGAGTTTGCGCAAGGGGCGTACCCGAGCCTGCATGAGATCGAGGGAGCGCTCCGCGCGGCCGCCGACCGCCGGCGGCAGGAGGAGCTCGCAGAATTGAGGACGTTGGAGATCGAGTCCCAGCGATTTGGTGGCTTGGGACTGGCAGGCTACGAGGAGCTGCTGGAGCTGCTGGAGCTGCTGGAGAAGGCCACACTGGAAACCGATCACGCGCCGCTGCTGAGTCGAGCGTGGCTCCAACTCGAGGCATTACGCGCCACCGTCGAGCAACGACTTGCGGGTGTAGAGAGGCGTCTCGACGCCGCCCTCGTGCAGCTGTCGTCGGTCGAAAAGTTGAATAGCGAAGATGTCGAGGAGGTCCGCCGGACCTTGCGTCACCTCGACGGTCAGCGCGCTTCCTTGGGCAGAGTATCGATGGGTCTGCGCCTGGAACTAGAGTCTTCACTTCAACACGCCGAGAAGCTGCTGGCCAAGCTCCAACAGGAATACGAAGCGACCCGGGCGATCGCTAATCAACTCGTAAGCGGTAACTTCATTGACGACATGCTCGGCCTGCTGGGCTCGGGAAGCGAGCAGCTACTGATCGAAGGTGAAGCGCCTGCGGCAGCGAGTAGTAGGGCGTTCAGCGGAGCGGATTATCCGACCGACGACAGCACCGGGAAGACCATGGAAGCCACGAGCGACAACCCGGAACACAATGCCTTGGTAGACCGTTACCTTGCCGAGGACGGGGTGAGCGCTGTCGCACTGCTGGACGGGCAGGGAAATCTGGTGTCGGGCCGCCTCCACTCGAGTCTCGACACAGTCGGCGCTGCTCTCGACGAGTGGCTTAGCAGGGTGGTCGACCTGGGCGCCGAGTTGAACCGGGGAATGCCGCAACTCGGAACGGTTGAGCTGGGACATCTCGCGCTTGTCACAACCCGGCCGATGGATGGCTGCCGTCTGTTGGCTGTAATGGAATCATCGGCTGCGATGAGCCGAGTAGTTCATCAGCTGCGATCCGAGCTGTCGCCCGAGAAGGAGATGAGGAGCCTTGGTTCTCCGCTCACTTGATGACACGCGCGAGCTGGCGGAGAATTTGGTCGCCCTTAGCGCGCCGGGCTCGCTGTTGTTGCTGTCGGGACCGCTGGGCGCGGGCAAGACGACTCTCACCGGCATGATCGCCGTCGCCCTGGGAAGTGAAGCGCAAGTCTCGAGCCCTACCTACACCCTCGTTCACGAGTACCCGACGCCGCACGGGCTGTTGGTGCATATCGACGCCTACCGGCTTCCCCAAGCCCAAGCCCTCGAACAACTTGGGATCGATGATTATCTCGAGCGGAGCCGACTGACGGTGATCGAGTGGGGGGAGGTGCTTGCGTCGGAGTATCCCGAGGCATGGGTCGTGCGGCTCGAGCGCGACGCTGACTGGCGCCAAGCGTCCATCCACCCCCCCAGAACCGAGCCCGGCGGATGACCGGAGAGTGTCGCCACCTCTACCCCGGGAGCGAGGCAGCCGCTTGAGCAGCGTCTACCTTGGCCTCGATACATGCACCCCGTACCTGTCGCTGGCCCTCTGGACACCTCGGTCCGGCACTTTGGCGTCCAGAGCGGAACTAGTCGAACGCGGTCACGCCGCTCGCCTGGTGATCGCACTAGAAGAGATGCTAGATGAGGCAGGCGTGGGTCGCGACTCGCTCGCCGGAATTGCCGTGGGAAATGGTCCCGGCTCCTATACCGGCCTGCGGGTCGGCGGTGCCTCCGGCCGCGGCTTGGCCCGTGCCCTGGGGATCCCCTTGGCGGGCTGCGACACCCTGGCGGCAATCGCCTTTGGAGCGCTGGCTTCTGGCGCGGAGGGCCTGGCCGCCGTAGACGCTCGCCGCGGAAACATCTACGTTGGTCGCTACCGACGCGAAGGAGATACGCTCGTCACCCAGGAGTCGCCTCACAAGGTGGCACGGGAACAGGCCCAAACGCTCCACCCGGGGCTCGAGTTGATCGAAGGTGTTGCGCCGGATCCGGTCTACATCGCTCGGCAGGCCGCGGGCGCCACACCCTACCGGCCGCTCTACCTCTGATCGCTGACTCTCGAGGCCCAGTCCCCATCCTTTCCAGGGGCGGCCCCGTACCGGGCCCAATCCCACCCCAAAAAAGGTAAAAGTAGCAGAAGACGAACCGGCAGAGGTAGAGCCAGACGTAGAAGTAGGGAAGTTCCTATCGCGGAACTTCACTCGGCGAAGTTATACTGCCTCGAATGTTGCCCTGGCAGCGCGGCTTATCGCCCCCGGCCGACCTTTGATGCCGGCCTTCGATGCACGTTTTTGATTCGTAGCACGTGATGGAGTGACGATGTTTAGACCCTGGCAGGAAATAGGTGTTGACCTAGGGACGGCGACCGTCCTGATTTACGTGAAAGGTAAAGGCATACGCCTTCGGGAACCGTCGGTTATCGCCATGGTGCGTGATACCGGCGACATGAAAGCGGTGGGCGACGAAGCGTACCGGATGCTCGGTCGCACGCCCGGCAACATCGTCGCCGTGCGTCCCATGCGTGACGGAGTCATCGCCGACTACGACCTCACCGAGAAGATGCTCAAGGCTTTCGTTCGGAAGGTCATTACCGGCCCGGGCCGGCTTTTCAAGCCCCACATCATGGTGTGCGTGCCCTCAGGCGTGACCGAGGTGGAGCGCCGGGCTGTCCTGCAGGCGACACGCGAAGTGGGCGCGCGCAAGGCCTTCCTGATCGAAGAGCCGCTGGCAGCCGCAATCGGCGCAGGTGTGCGGATCGCCGAGCCGACCGGTTCGATGATCGTAGACATCGGCGGTGGAACCACCGATGTCGCCATAATCAGCTTGGGTGGGATCGTGGTGTCCGAGTCGCTCCGTATCGCCGGCAACGAGTTCGACGAATCCATCATCCGCTACATCCGCCATAAGGAGAACATGCTCATCGGCGACCGCACCGCCGAGGACGTCAAGATGAAGGTGGGCGCCGCGGTAGTGCGCGGCAAGGACGACATCCGCGAGATGGAGGTGCGGGGCCGCGACCTCATCAACGGCCTGCCCAAGACCATCAGGGTCACCACCGAGGACACCGTCGAGGCACTACAGGAGCCGCTGCAAAAGATCTCCGACGGTGTCCGCCGCGTGCTCGAGCTCGCCCCGCCCGAACTGGTGAGCGACGTAATCGACCGGGGCATAATCATGACCGGCGGCGGTTCGCTGCTGCGCAACTTCGACGAGTTGCTGCGCCAGTCCACCGGCATCCCGGTGGCCGTGGCCGAGAACGCCATCGACGCCGTGGCACTGGGAACCGGTCAGGCCCTCGACATGATTCCGGTACTCCAGGACGCTCTGATTTCCGACAACTTCCTCCGGCGCTGACGCGTGGCGACAGATCCTTCAAGGCTTGTAGAGTACCGATCCCTACGTAGAGCAGCGAGTACGGCCGCTGTGGGGCGGCGTACGGCAAGAAGAGTGGCAGTAGCGGCGCGGTGACCTGGGCAGGCGACAGGCGGGGAAGTTATGACGCTCGAGCACTTGCCGGCAAGCTAAGTGGCCAGCTCGAAGGCAGCAACCCGTCCGTCACGCGGCTCGCACAACCGGGTCCCGATTGCGGCGACGCCGTAATCGTAGTCTCCAGTGACAAGCAGCTGGCCGCGGCGGAGTCCTGGAAGCCTGCACTCGTCGTGGCTCCCCGGGGTCTCGAGCGGCCCTCCGCTATCGCCTCGCTTATAACGGTAGTCGAACCAAGACTCGCCCTGGCGCAGCTTACGTCGCTATTCGACACGCGGCCGCTGCCCGACCCCGGGGTACACCCCAGCGCCACGGTCGCCCAGGGCGCGGTACTGGCAGAGGGGGCCAGGGTCGGCGCCGGGGCGGTTATCGGCGCCGGGGCGGCTATCGGCAGCGGCACGATTGTTGGCGAAGGCGCACTGGTGGGCGCCGGGGCGGTCTTGGGCAGCGATTGCCGCCTGCACGCCCGTGCCTCGCTGTTGGACGGTGTGAAGCTGGGCGACCGGGTGATAGTGCATAGCGGAGCTGTTTTGGGCAGTGACGGCTTTGGCTACGTGCCGTCACAGGGCGGTGCTCTCAAGCTCCATCATCTTGGAACAGTAGTGATTGGCGATGACGTGGAGATCGGCGCGAATACCTGCGTCGACCGGGGAACCCTGGGAGACACGCTAATAGGTGATCGTACGAAGATCGACAATCTATGTCAGATCGCCCATAACGTCACTATCGGCAGCGACTGCCTCATCGCCGGACAGTGCGGCATCGCCGGCTCCACGAGAATCGGTGACAGAGTGACCATGGCCGGCAGTGCGGGCGTGGCGGACCACCTCACGATTGGCGACGGCGCCACCCTGGGACCAAGAGCAACTGTGCTAAAGGATGTTCCCGAAGGCGAGACGTGGATCGGATACCCTGCTCAACCGTACCGGCGCTTCGCCCGTCAGTCCTATCTCAGCGGCAAACTGGAACGCATCTGGCGTTTCGTTAAGCAGAGCGAGGAGAAGGTGGGAGCGTGATAGCCGGAATGGGCATCCATAGCGGCAAGACCTGCCGCGTGCGGCTTCACCGCGAGGAGGGCCCAATAAGGTTCCGAAGGGGCAAGGCCGAGATACCTGCGCTCCTTTCCGCCGTATCTTCTACCGACCGTTGCGTGGTGCTTGCGCAGGGTGGGGCGAAGGTAGCGGTGGTAGAGCATTTGCTTGCCGCCCTGAACATTTCCGGATTCTGGTCGGGTGTGGTCGTCGAGGTCGAAGGGGAGGAACTCCCGATACTCGATGGCTCTGCGCTGCCATGGCAGGAGGAGATTGCACCACTCGGCGAAGCGCCCCCGGCGCCCCTTGCGTTGATACCGCAGCGAGGGGTGACTCTCGAAGGCGGGCTCGTCGAGGTAGCGCCTGGTAAGCCGCGGCTCGAGGTGAACGTCGACTACCCGCATCCGGCGATCGGCAGGCAGCAGTGGACGGGCGGACCGGACCTCTGGCCACAACTGCTCGACGCTCGCACATTCGGTTTCCTCGAGGAGTTCGAAACGCTACGCTCGTTGGGCCTCGCTCTGGGCGCGAATACCGAAAATGCTATTGTCTTTGACGATAGTGGGCCGATCGAGCCCTTGCGCCATGCGGATGAGCCGGTAAGGCACAAGGCGCTCGACTTGCTCGGAGACCTTGCCCTGCTGGGGCGGCCGCTACACGCCGCGGTTCGGGTCGATTGCGGTTCACACAGAGTACACGTGGATCTAATGCATCAGCTCCAACAACTCTCCTCCACGAAGGTCGCCACGTGAAACCGGTCGCTACCCGTTTCGAGCGAAAGCTGAGGGTCGCGGTAGTGGGCGCCGGCGTGATGGGCAAGTACCACGCCGCGGTTTACGCCTCGCTGCCGCAAGCGGAGTTGGTCGCGCTGGTAGACCCGGATCCGGTTAACCGCGGCGAAGCGGCCGCCACCTTCGGTTGCCTGGCATTTCCCGACGTCGACTCGATGCTCTCCCATATCGAGATAGACGCGGCCTCGGTGGCTGCACCCACGGCCATGCACTACGGACTATCGCGCTGCCTGCTAGAGGCGGGCGTGCATGTCCTGGTCGAGAAACCTGTCGCTACCGACGTGAAGCAGGCGCAGAGCCTCATGGAGCTGAGCAAACGGAGTGGACTGATTCTTCAGGTGGGTCACATCACCCGCTTCTACCGAGCGGTACACGAACTCTCCACCGAGGTTCGCAACCCTTATCTGATCGAGGCTCGGCGCCTCACGCCCTCGGCCCGCATCAAGGATGTGGGGGTAATACTCGACCTGATGATCCACGACATCGACATCATCCTGAGGATCGTGAAGGGCCCGGTACAGAGCGTTTCGGTGGCCGGTCACATGCTCAACGGCAGCCCATTCGAGGATGTGGCAGCCGCTCAGATCATATTCGAATCGGGCTGTATCGCCAGGCTCCTGGCGAGCCGGGTGGCTCCCGACCAGGAACGCAGCCTAGTTATCAGCGAGCCGCAGCAGACCGTGAGGCTCGACTTCGCCCGCGAGCCGCAGACCGAAGTGACCGTCTACCGGATGCAGTCCGCCAACGGCCAGGCCACCCAGGTGGACCGCCGTACGGTGCAGGAGGACAATCCGCTCCGTATGGAGCTCGAGCACTTCCTGGCCCGCATCGGCCGATCGGCCCAACCTATCGGCACACTCGAGGACGACGTTCGCTCCCTCGAGCTCGCAACTAGACTCCTGGCGGCGATGGAACTTCGCCGACCGGCGCTGGCCTGAGCGCCATACCTTAGACTTCGATCATGTCAGTCGATATCCGCGCGATACTCCCCCACCGTTACCCCTTCCTCATGGTCGATGCCTTCGTATCACAGGAGGGAGACACCTTCGAATGCGTCAAGAACGTCTCCTACAACGAGCCGTTCTTCCAGGGTCACTTCCCAAGCGAGCCGGTGATGCCGGGGGTAATGATCGTTGAGGCGCTGGCCCAGGCCGCGGCGGTGGGGCTGGCGGTGCGTGAAGACAAGCAGGATGGCCAGGTCGGTTACCTCGCGGCGGTCGACTCCGCCAAGTTTCGCCGCAAGGTGGTACCCGGCGACCGCTTGCGATTGACGGGAGAGATCCTCCTCTTCCGCCGTGGCCTATGCCGGGTTAGCGCCCGAGCGCTGGTGGGGGATGAGGTGGCCGCCGAGGCCACGCTGTCGTTCGTGTTTGCGAAATGACGTTGAGCAGTTCGGTCGACCCCAGCGCCGTCGTGAGCCCGGCGGCACGGCTTGCAGAGGACGTGGAGATAGGCCCCTTCGCTGTGATCGAGGCCGACGTCACCGTGGGCTCGGGGACGAGGATCCTGCCCGGCACTGTGCTGCACTCCGGCAGCCGCGTGGGCGAAGGCTGTCGCCTTGGTCCTTATGCGGTCGTGGCCGGCGACCCGATGGACTCCGCCTTCAAGGGGGAGCCGTCTCTGGCGATTCTGGGCGATCACGTCACATTGCGCGAGTTCGCCACCGTTCACCGAGCAACCGGTGAGGGAGAGGCGACACGCGTTGGCGACCACAGCTTGGTCATGACCTACGCACATGTTTCCCACAACGTCCAGGTGGGCGCCCACTGCGTTCTCACTACCGCGGTGCAGCTGGGTGGCCACAGCGAGGTAGGGGAGCGGGTGGTGTTCGGTTCCAACGCCATCATCCACCAGTACTGCCGGATTGGCTCGTACGCGATGTTTGGCGCCGGCTCCGCCGGAAATATGGACATCATGCCGTTCCTGATGGCGAGAGGAAATCCGGCAAGGCACTTCCGGCTGAACAGGGTGGGTCTGCAGCGCAACGGTATCGAAGGTGAACGCTACCGGGTTCTCGAACTCGCCGTCCTGGCTCTTCGCCGTGCCGACCGAGAGACGTTCGACGCCCTGGCGGTCTCGAGCGATGATGTGCGCTCCATCGCCCACTTCATAGCCAACAGCAAGCGTGGCGTGGCGCGATTCCAGGGAAGCGACTGAACGATGTCGGGAACGTTGGTCCTGGTGAGCAACGGCCCGGGCGAGCTTCACACCTGGGTTCGTCCGGTACTGGCCGAGCTGCGGGCACGTGTGCCCGACAGGCGAGTCGTCATAAGCCTCATCCCCTGCCAGTTCGCCGGCGGGGCTGAGAGCGAAGCGGCACGCGGTTTCTCACCCGACGCCGTCACCACGCCCGCACACTACCTGCGGCTGGCCGCCGGCGGACGTGTTCCCCAGGAGTTCGGCGACGAAGTCGAAGCGGTGGTGAGTTTGGGGGGCAGCGTTGGCATGGCTGTGCGGCTGGCCGATCGCTTGCGAAGCCGAGCCTACCGCTACTCCTTCGTTCCCTACTGGCACAGGAAGCTCGAGGCCCTGTTCGTCCACGACGATCGCGCCTACCGCAAGGCGCGACTGTTGGGGGCGCCACGTGCCCGGCTCGAAGTGGTGGGAAACTTGGTAGCCGACGCGGTCTCGGCTAGCAGGCCGCTCGACGAGCGGGGAGCGCCGCATGTGCTCCTCATCCCCGGCAGCCGCGATGGTTTCGCGGTACACCTGATTCCGTTCATGATCGCCGTCGCCGACGAGCTACATACCAACTTCCCGGCTGCGCGCTTCATCTGGCCCGTTTCGCGGATGTTGCGCGAAGAGACGTTAAGGGCGGGCGTACAAGGCGTCGAACGGGCGACTCTTGGCGGTGTGGCCGGAAGGCGCGACGGCGACATCGTAATTGGGCCGAGGGGCGCTCGAATCGAGCTGGTACACGAAGAAGATCGCTACCGGCAAATGGCGAGCGCCGACCTGGCCGTAACCATTCCCGGGACCAATACCCTCGAACTGGGAATCGCCGGAGTACCCTCGCTGGTGATTCTCCCCCTCAACCGGCCCGAGGTCATTCCGCTCGAGGGACCGGGGCACTGGTTATCCTTGCTTCCGCTGGTCGGGGTACCGCTCAAGCGTCGCGCCGTACGGCTATTCGTCGAGAGGCTGAACTATCCCGTCTCCCTGCCCAATCAGCTGAGCGGTGAGGAGCTGATGGTCGAGGTGCGGGGGACCATCTCCCCTGTCGGCATCGCCGACCGTGCCGGTGAAATGCTCGGCGACCAAGCCGATCTCAGCCGCCGCCGCGAAAGGTTGCTCGCCACCATGCCGGGGCCGGGCGCCGCCGGCGGGATAGTGGACCGGATACTGCGAGTGGGAGCCGGCTCGACCGGTGACTGAGCAGCAGCAGGCGCTGCCGCCGTTGCTGCTGCCGCGCTCGTCCACGGCGATCGCGGGCTTGGCGGCTTCGGTGATCAATGCCGTCATGCGAGTAGCGGTCATACCGGTTTTCGTCACACCGTTGATCGACCAGGTGGTCGCTCGCAACGAACTCGCTTCCCTGGTTCCGCTGCTTTCGCTTGCGGCGCTGCTGGTCATCGCCGGAAGCGTTGCGCTTTGGGCTCAGGACGCGCTCTTGGGAAGGGCCGCCGCCCGGGTAGCGGAGCGCTGGCGCGAGATTCTCTACCGCCGCCTTCTTGCCCGCTCACCGGGGACACTTCCCGGTAGCAGCGGAGGCCTCGCCGCTCGGGTCCTCCACGATCTGAGAGAGGTGGAGACCTACTACCAGTTCGGACTGGGCACCCTGGTCGCCGAAAGCGCCACCATCCTGGGGGTCTTGGCGGTACTGGCGATCAGTAACTGGCAGGCGACGATACTCCTCATCGTGCTCTTCCTGCCACTCGTGTTGGTACTCAAGTTGGTGGGCGGGCGGCTCGAGCGCATGGCGGAGCGTTCGCAGGAGGGTACCGAGGAGGTGGGGGGGCACCTTCAGGAGGGTTTGCGGCACCACGAGGTTCTGCGAGCGTTCGGCGCCTCCGAATTTGCAGTGGGTCGTTTCGCGGCGGCCAACCGCAAGACGGCTGCGGCCATGTCCAGCCGGGCGTTCATCGCCGGCGCCCAGATCCCCATCACCCAGGTATTGGCGTTCGCTGCGGTCGGCGCGTTGGTTGCCATGCTTGCCTCCTTGGCATCGACCGGTGGAATGACAGTAGGCCAACTGGTCACTTTCATCACCCTTGTTGCACTGCTGTCGGCGCCTGCGCAGTTGCTGCCCAAAGGGGTAGCTATGGCTCAGCAGGCACGTGCCGCCAGCCTCCGCTTGAGACGGCTTGCCGAAGCTCCTGAACCCCGAGAGGTCGAACAGGTCCCCGAGCCGGAGCGCCGGGCGACTCCTTGGTTGGAGCTGAGGGGAGTAGACCTGGGTTACGAGAACGGAACCATTCTCCGCGACATGTCACTTCGGCTCCCGGGTCCCGGCCTCACGGTGCTGATCGGTGAGAGCGGTAGCGGCAAGACCACCCTGCTGCGGCTGCTCCTGCGTTTCCTGCAGCCGACGAAGGGGCAGGTGCTGCTGCACGGCGTTCCCCTGGAAGCTTGGCCCGAGCCGGCGTTCCGGCGGGCGGTAGCGTACGTGCCACAAGGGCACGAGCTGATGCGAGGATCGGTAAGAGACAACCTCACCCTTGGCAGGCCGGTAGCCGACGGGAAGCTGTGGCAGGTACTGGACGAGGTCCTGTTGGGAGACGCCCTCCGCGCCACGCCAACCGGCCTCGACCATCTGCTCAAGGAAGATGGAGCGGGACTTTCCGGGGGGCAGCGTCAACGAGTAGCCATCGCGCGTGCCCTGCTTACCGAACCCTCCCTGCTCCTGCTCGACGAACCGACATCGAACCTCGATGAGGCTGCGGAGAATGATCTCGTTTCGCTGTTGCGGCAGCAGGCAGCTAATCGGCTCGTCCTGGCGGTAACCCACCGGCCCGCACTGGCCATGGCGGCGACCTGTCTCTACCGGCTGGCGGAGGGTGGAATCGAAGTGGCCGACTTGAGCGCCAGCCGGTGAGTGTCTACGACGCCCCAGCGCTACTACTCAGGATGCTTCGAGTGTCTTCATGGTCGCGGCTACCCCTGATCCAAAGGGAACCTCGCGACCCAACTCGCGCAGTACCTCCTCCAACCCCGCCACGATAGTTATGGCGTCGTAGGCATCGGCCCAGCCAAGGACAGAGGGGCGGATGAGTACCGGTTTAGCCTCGTCCTGTCCCCCTGAAATGACGATCCCCCGCCGGGCCAGGGCGCTAACGACGTCGGGAGCGGCTATTCCCGCCGGCACCGCCAGCGCCGCCACCGCCGGACTCACCCTCTGCGCGTAGCGCGCCAGGCCGACTCCCTCGCCGCCCGCCAAAAGGGCCTCATTCAATATCGCTCGCCTGCTCCACACCCTCTCCAACCCCTCGTCGAGCAGCATCCCGAGCGCCACGTCGAGACCAGCCAGGAGGTTGAGTGCCGGCGTGTAGGCGGTCTCACCCTTGGCTTGGCTCTTGCGCTCGCGGTGGAGGTCGAGATAGTAGCTGGGCTGCAGCCCCTGCTCACCCCGCAGCCAGGCGCGCTCCGAGAGCCAGGCTACGCCCAGCCCCGGAGGCGTCATGAGCCCCTTCTGGGAACCGGAAACGACGGCGTCCAAACCCCAGTCGATCGGGCGAAGCTCGCCGGCGCCCAATGACGTGACGGCGTCGACGATCATCAGCGTCTCGGGGGCCTGTTGCCGGACAACTCGCGCCATCGCCTCCACGTCGTGCAGCACTCCGGTAGAGGTCTCCGAGTGGGTGGTAGTCACCGCCACAGCATCTGGGTTCTCACGCAGCACCCGGCCCAGCACTTCCGGGTCTGCGGCCCTGCCCCAGGGGAAAGCGACCGGGACGACCGAGTAGCCGAAGGTAGTGGCCATCTGTGCCCAGCGCTCCCCGAACTTGCCGGCGTGTACTGCCACGATCTTCGAACCGGCCGGAACCGACGCCAGCAGCACCGCCTCGAAGGCAGCGGTCCCCGAGCCGGTGACGATCAGGACCTCGTTGCCCGGCACGCAGGCCAGTTCACCCAAACGCTCGCGCACCCTGAGCAGGAGCGACCGGAACTGCGCGCCGCGGTGCATGAAGACCGGGCGCGCCATCGCCTCGAGGACCTGGGGCGGAACCGCAACCGGCCCAGGAGCGAGCAAACGCACCTTGTTCACAACCGCACCATTCGCAAACTACGGATAACGTCATTCATGTCCCTGAGCACCTCCAGCACATTCTCGGCGGGGACGTCGTCAAGGGTAAGGGCGAACATCGCCACCCCTTCACCGTTGACGCGCGAAAGCTGCATACCCGAGATATTCACACCAGCTTCGCCCAGCACCGTACCCACACGGCCGACCGCCCCCGGCCGGTCGTAGTTGGTGCAGATGAGCATGGTGCCCTCGGGACGAATCTCGATCGGATAGCCCTCGATGCTCACGATCCGTGGCCGGTCGCCCAACACGCTGCCCCCGACCGAGGTACGGCCATCGTCACTGACTGCGGTCACCATCACGTGGCTTGTGTAGCCGCGCTCACGGGAAGCGGTCACCCGGGAAACGCGAATGTCACGCTCCTTGGCGATCGACGGCGCGTTGACGTAGTTGGGTGGATCGTCGAGGATCGGCTCGAGGAAACCCTTCGTCACGGCGACCGCGATCGGATCGGGGTCACGAGGAAACGTCCCGGAAAACTCTATCTCCAGGCTACGCACTCGGCCGTGAATTAGCTGGGACACCATCCGCCCCAGCGCCTCCCCCAGCTCCAGGTATCGGCCCAGCGCCGTCATGACGTCGGGTGCCAGGGCCGGCGCGTTCACCACGCCCCGCGAGTAGTCACCACGCAACGCCAGCACCGTGCGTTCGAGGATCTCGACCCCCACCCGGGCCTGCGCTTCGGAGGTGTTCGCCCCCAAGTGAGCCGTGAGAACTACATTGTCGCGCTCAAGGAGTGGATGATCTTTTCGCGGAGGTTCGAGTACGTATACGTCCAGACCGGCCGCGAACAGCTTGCCGTCCTGGAGAGCCTCCGCCAAGGCGTCCTCATCGATGATCCCCCCGCGGGCAGCGTTTACTACGATCGCCCCTTGGGGAAGCCGGGCGATCTCGTCGGGACCTATCATCCCGTCGGTCTCCTCGTTAAGCGGCGTGTGTACGGTGAGAAAGTCGGAACGCTCTAACATCTCACCCAGGTCGTCGAACAGCTCGACCTTGAGCTCCTCGGCGGTCCGCCGTGAAACGTAGGGGTCGTAGGCCGCGACGCTCATTCCCAGCCCCTGGGAGCGCTTGCTTACCAGAGAACCGATTCGGCCCAGACCCACGATGCCCAGTCGGGAATCCTTAACCTCACGGCCGAGGAACTTTCGATCCCAGGTGCCGGCGCGGATGAGCCGGTCGGAACGACTGACCCCACGAGCGGCGGATAGCATCAAAGCAATGGCGAGCTCCGCAGCCGATACGTTATTGGCCTCGGGGGCGTTGAGCACGATTATCCCGCGGCGACTCGCGGCATCGAGATCGATATTGTCGACGCCCACACCGCCGCGGCCCACCACTCGCAGCTTGCCGGCGCGCCTCACCAGCTCCTCGTCCACCTGAGTTCGCGAGCGGGTAATGAGGCCGTCGTACTGGTCGACTATCTCCAGTAACTCGGCACGGCCGATCCCTTCACGGTAATCGACTTCGATGTCGGCGTAGCTTGCGTCGCCCAGTTGGATTGTATCGGTGACCAGGATTCTTAACATACCAGCGGACGATATCACGCTAGTAATATTCCTCTGCTGCGGCAGCTCAAAAAGCTAAGCGCTCCTGCGGGAGATGGTGCTGTCTACTCACTATCTTGGGTTGCTCGACTCGTTAGCGGCGATCGGCGTGAACGAAACCGGTTACTCGCCAGCCGTCGGGAACGGCGAAGGCGTCTACACCGAGTACGTCCATCGAAAGCCGGCCACTGAGTTCTAGCGATGTCGGGATGCCGCTAAGCGCAGCTTCGAGTGCCGCTCGAGCCTCCCGGGAAAGTCCTGCCCTGTGCGGGTAGAAGATTATGTCCACCCTCGAGGAGGCGCCGCCCGGGAGCGGTACCGGACGCAGATCGTCGGTGGCAATCGAATGTCCGCCCAACGTCAGCGTCAAATCCTTGCCGTAGAGGAAGTAACCTACGTCGCCGGGATTGCCTACCCGTAGCACCAGGCGGACAACCGGAACATCGGGGCTCAGCAGGTACGCCTGGCTCTCCTCCTCGTCCATTCGTAGCGTTGGCGCTTCGACCGATTCGCGTGCCACCGTCTCACCCTCGACGAGCACACGTTTGTTGGTGCGGAACTCGTAGGCCAGCGAGTTGAACACCATTCTGCCTTCAATCCGGAAGCCCAACGGTTCGCCCGTGAAAGCCCGAACGACCTCACGCAGCAAAGCCGGCCGATTCTGCAGGGCGGTCTCGATGTCGAAACGTAGCGGCGCTGTGCCCTCGGAGACAATGAACATTTCCAGCTCGAGAGAACCGCTCGTCACCTGGCGCCCCTCCAACGCCACCGAATAATCGATGCTCGTCACCTTGATCGGAAATGGATTCGGATTGAAGACGCTGGTTCCCACCGTGAGAGCCACGACGCCTCCCGCTCCAGGGGGGTCGAATCGCTCCACGCTCGTTTGCCCGTCCACAAGCCGGAACTCGGGCGGCACGATCTCACCGATGCGCTGAGCACTGCGAATGTCACTCCTCGGAACGCAGCCCGCAAGGAGCACGAACAGGGCGAGGCAGACGATGAATCTGGCGCTGCGATGCACGGTCCGAGCATAGCAGAAGGCGATCAGATGACCTGCCGGAAGCCAACGGCCCGGGTTCGGCGCTGCAACTCCTCCTTCAGGCGCTTCGCCCAGACGGCGTCGAGATGCGGATCGGCCTCGAGCATCTGCTTCGCCAGCTCGCGGGCGCGTTCGATTAGGTCGCCATCGCTCGCCAGGTCACCCAGGACCAGCTCGGGGAGTCCCGATTGTCTCGTCCCGCGCAGGTCGCCCGGCCCGCGCAGCTCCAAGTCCTTCTCGGCGATCTCGAATCCATCACTGCTTCTGACTATCACTTCGAGCCGCTTTTGCGTCTTGCGCGAGCGGTCCCCGGCTACCAGGATGCAGCTGCTCTCGTGTACACCGCGTCCCACCCGGCCCCGCAGCTGGTGGAGTTGCGAGAGGCCGAAGCGCTCGGCGTTCTCGATCACCATCAATGATGCGTTGGGGATATCGACGCCCACCTCGATGACGGTCGTTGCTACCAGCAGGTCGAATTCGTGCCGCCGGAAGCGCTCCATGGTCTCATCCTTCTGAGCGCCCGACATTCGCCCGTGGAGCATCTCCAGGCGCACATCTTGGGGCAGCAGCATCTTGAGGTCTTCGAACATCTGAGTGGTCGAGACGATCTGCTCGAGCGCCTCGCTCTCTTCTATGAGGGGCGTGACAAGGAAGGCCTGGCGGCCCTTGCGGATCTCCTCCGTGAGGTGGCCGTAAACCTCGCTACGGCGCTTCGCATCGAACATCCGAGTGGTGATCGGTTTTCGTCCTGGGGGCAGCTGGTTGATGACCGAAAGCTCGAGGTCGCCGTAGTAGGTGAGCGCCAACGAGCGCGGAATCGGGGTCGCACTCATTACCAGCACGTGTGGCGCTCCTTGAAGCAGCTTCCTTCGCTGCTCGACTCCAAAGCGGTGCTCCTCGTCGATTACGGCAAGCCCCAGCCGCTCGAAGCTCACCCCCTCCTGGATGAGCGCATGAGTACCCACTGCCAGCGCCGCCTCGCCCGACGCGAGTCGCCCACGAGCCGAGCGGCGACCGCCGGCGGTCATCGTGCCCAACAGCAACTCGGTGGAAATGCCCAGAGGGTAGAGGTACTCCCTCAGGTTGAGGAAGTGCTGCCGCGCCAGGATCTCGGTCGGCGCCATGAACGCCGACTGGTAGCCGCTACGGGCGGCGGCGAAAACGGCCGCCGCCGCCACCGCGGTCTTCCCCGAGCCCACGTCGCCCTGTAACAGGCGGGCCATCTGCCGGCCGCTGGCCATGTCCGCCAAGATCTCTTGGAGCACGCAGCGCTGAGCATCGGTGAAGGCGAACGGCAGGCTTGCTTCGAACTCTGCCAAGCCATCCTTGGCCCCGATGGGCTTCCCCACGACGTTAGCGTCGCGATTGAGGAGCACCCGTAGTTCAAGGAAGAGGAACTCGTCGAACTTGAGCCTTCGGGTCGCACTCGCGAGCGCCACTTCCGATTCGGGTAAGTGGATCTCCCGTAGGGCCCGGTCTAGCGGAACCAGCTCGAACCTTTCCAGCACGCTACGGGGAAGGTGATCGGGCAAGGTAGAGAGCGCCGAAAGGAGACGATGCTCGGCGCGCCGCAGGTACGCCTGGGACAAGCCCTGAGTCGAGGGGTAGATGGCGACGATCCTGCCGGTCGAGAGCGAGTCGGAATCGTCGTCGATCTCCATGTGCTGAACCGCCAGCTCCCGTTGCCGCCCCCGCACCTTGACCTTGCCGGTAAGTATCAGTCGCTGCCCCGGAAAGAGCTGCTTCTCGAGCCATGGCTGGTTGAACCACACCGCCGTCAGACGCTCTCCACGTGTGTCCTCCAGCGAGGCGCGCAACAGGGCCATCCCCCGCCGGCTCTTGCTGCCCTTGCGGCTCATGACGGTGCCCAACACGGTGGCCTGCGACTCGTCTACGAGCGCACCGAAGTTGGGGAGTGTCCGACGATCCTCGTAACGGCGGGGCAGGTGGAAGAGCAGGTCCCGGTAGTCCACGATTCCGACGGCACTTAGCTTCTTGGCGGCCTGTTGGCCCAGGTCGAGCAGGGAGCGGTCGATCTCTTCGTCGAGCTGTCCCGGTTGTAGCAGAACTGCCGCAACCGCGGCGTTGGATGTGGGCCCGTCTTCGTTCGCGGCACTCTTCACCGTGAGCAGCTCGAGCGCTTTCGTCACCCTCTGTTCGCGCTCGGCCGGCTCCAACTGCGAGTAACCGTCTATCAGCTCGTTGATGTCGGCGAAAGGACGGCCGACGGTAGCCACCAGCTTCTCGAGCCCACCTACGACGGTGGTGTCCAAGCAACCGCCGCTCAGCTCCACCTGGAGCGGCTTTCGCAGCCGCTCACGCAATTCGCCTACGGTGGCCACACTCCGAGTCTACCCTGCGGCCGCCAGTTTGGCGGCACCGCCCATCTGCAAGGGAACGAGGGGCCGGTATGTGGTCTGATAGCCGGGTGTACCGGCCCGAAGTGGATTCCTTGACGGGGTGAACAGGCGTGCCATGCAGCCGGAGGAGCCTCACGTTCAGCTGAGCAGTAGCCCCAGGCGCTGGTTGGTTCTAAGTGCAGCTGCGATTGGCGCGTTCGCCGCCACGGTGATGGCTACCAGCGTCAACGTCGCCCTGCCTTCGCTGGTGGACACCTTCGACACCACCTTCCCGACCGTCCAGTGGGTCGTTCTCGCCTACCTGCTCTCCACTAGCGTGCTGCTACCGGTAATCGGACGCCTGGCGGATATGTTGGGGAAAAAGACGATCTTCCTTGCCGGCTTCGGAGTTTACGGGCTTGGGTCGCTACTCTGCGGCCTGGCGCCGACGATCGAAGCTCTCATCGTACTCCGCGCCATTCAAGGCGTCGGTTCGGCCATCCTCACCGCCATCGGGCTGGCGATCGTCACAGACGTCTTCGCTCCCGAGGAGCGCGGCAGGGCGATCGGTGTCACCGGCGCCGTACTCTCCACCGGAGTGGTCATCGGTCCAACCCTGGGCGGTTTCCTGGTCGATGCTCTCGGTTGGTCGTGGGTGTTCCTGTCGGGCGTGCCGGTTGGACTCCTGGGGGCGGCTCTGGCGATACGTTACGTCCCGGCTTACGGCCGCGGCGAACCGCAGCGTTTCGACCTTGTCGGCGCCGGACTGCTCTTCGTGACGCTGCTGGCGTTCTCGCTGGCGCTAACCGTGGGCCAGTCGCGCGGCTTTTCCGACTGGTGGGTGCTGGGCCTGTTCGCGGTTAGCATTGTGGGTTTGAACGCCTTCCTGCGGCTCGAGCGGCGCATCGAACAGCCGCTACTGGCGCTGGAGCTTTTCGCCAACCCTACGCTCACGGTCGGACTGGTATCGGGCTTCATTACCTTCGTAGCGATCGCTGGGACCATCTTCCTCATGCCCTTCTACCTGGAGAATGTGCTGGGTTACCCGCCGGCACAGGTTGGGCTACTCATGTCGGTCACACCGGTCTTGCTAGTCATCACCGCACCGCTGGCCGGACTGCTGGCAGACCGCTACGGCGAACGGCCGATCACGGTAGCAGGACTGATCTTCATTCTCCTCGGTTACTTACTGATAGGCACCCTTAATGTGCATACCAGCGCACTTGGCTTCATTCTTCGGTTCCTGCCGCTGGGCTTGGGCATGGGCACCTTTCAGACGCCCAACAACAGCGCGATAATGGGCTCGGCGCCCAGGCATCGGTCGGGGGTCGCCGGCGGGCTTCTGGCGCTCACTCGCGCACTGGGGCAAACGGCAGGAATCGCACTGCTGGGAAGCGTCTGGGCAGGCAGGGTGGCCGCCCGTTCAGCAACCGCGGCCGGAACGGGGAACGTCGTCGACCTCCCGGGCGGGACATCCGCCGAAGCCACCGCCGCACCTGCTGCAGTGCAGGTGGCCGGTCTACAGGACATGCTCTTGGTGGTCCAGATCGGCGTGGCCCTGGCGTTGGCGCTGTGCCTGTGGGACCTTGTGCGGCGTAGAAAGAAGGATTTGGGAGCGAAGGTGGGCGAAGATCGAAGTGGGGAGTGAAGCTAGCCGGCTCGCACTCTCACAGTTCGCGTTTACTATTCGCGCCCTTCATCAAGGGCCGGCCAGGGCAAGAGCTTGTCGTGGGGAACGCGATCGGATAAGCTTGCGATAATTCACTTCAGTTCTGGAGGCTGTATGTCAAGACTGCTGATCGCTCTGACAATCCTTGCCGGGTTCGCACTGGCACAAACAACCGACCTGGGGGGACGCACCGTCACGGTGGGTTCCGACACCACCTATCCGCCCTTCGAAACCGTGAATGAGCAGGGCGAAATCGTCGGCTTCGATGTCGACGTGGTGAACGCCGTGTGCGAGAAGGCCAACTGCGTGGCGGATTTTCAGACGACTGCCTGGGACGGTATCTTCCCAGCTCTCGCCGCGGGTGAGTTCGACATGGTGGCCTCGGGAGTAACCATCACCGAGGAACGCGACCAGGTAGTCGATTTCACCATCCCCTACTTCGAGGTGGATCAGGCGATCGCTGTCCGGGTCGAGGACGAGGACCTCACTCTGGACGACTTCACCGAGGGCGATTTGGTCCTGGGCGCCCAGACCGGCACGACGAACGCGGCAACCGCCGAGCAGCTGGTGGGCCGCGACCGGGTACGGCTCTACGACGACTTCAACGCGGCTGTGCAGGGTCTGCTCAATGGTGACGTCGATGGAGTGGCGATCGACGACGTAACCGCCGATGCCTTCGTTCAGCAGTACGCCGGTGAATTGGCCGTTACCGTTCGCGACGTGGAGTCCGGTGACAAGCTCGGCTTTGCCGTGCAAGAGGGCGATGAACTGGTCGACGCGCTCAATGCGGGAATCGAGGCAATTCAGGCCGACGGCACTCTCGATGAGCTCATCAACAAGTGGTTCAGCGGCAGCAACTGATCAAAGCGTACTGACGCCAGAGGCCCGGGTCTTCCCGGGCCTCTTCACTTGGTGCAGCGGCGTGGGCACCGGCGGGCAGCGGCTGAGCAGCGGCGGGCACTGGCGACCACGCAACAGCGGTGCGATAGACTCGCTTTCACGAAGGAGCCGATCCCGTTGCCACACTCCCCTCCCTCCGGTACGCAACGCTGGCGTCTGCTCAGACGGGTGCGCCCCAGCTACCTGATACTTCTTTTCGCCGTACCGCTCACCGTCTACCTGTTCGTCACGGTCGACGATTACCGGGCAGCGTTCACGTTCATTGCGCCTGGCTTGTGGACGACGGTTCAGGTGACAGTGATCGCCTACCTGCTGGCGGCCGTCCTGGGGTTGGGTCTTGCGGGACTGCTGCTACTGCGGTCGGGGCGGATGACGCTTTCGGTGTTCCTGATCCTGGCACTGCTGCTGGCCGGCGCCGGCGTCTATTACCTCACCCGGCCACAGGTGGACTACCTGCTCGTCGGGCAGCCCGACGGACTAGTGGCGATCATTCAGGGTACGCCGCAAGCCAGAAGTGAAACGATCCAACGTGGGCGCTACGTTCAGGGGGCGGAGCCCCGCAACATCCGGTCCGTGGTCGACGTCGAGGGCGCCCTGCAGAGGCTGGAGTCGGGCGTGGTTGGCGCCGCCTTCTTGCCGGCCGCAAGCGCTCCACCCGGTGCCCCTGTCTTATGGGAAACAAGCTTCCTCCCGCCATCGGCAAAAGGTCCCGGACTCGCGCTGGCTGTCTTCTCGGGGATAGTCCTCATGCTCACCTTCGCCGGTTGGCAGAGCGGAAACCATCCCCTGGCGATCTTCGCCGAGCTGTATGTCGACATGATCCGAGGCATACCAATGCTGGTGATCATCCTCTACATCGGCTTCCCCATCCAGGGCGCGGTAAGAGACTTCAGCGGCGGGTTCCTGGAACCGTCCCGACTCAGCCGCGGAATCATCGCCATCGGACTGGGTTATGCCGCCTACATGGCCGAGATATTCCGGGCAGGAATCCAGGCAGTCGGCCGTGGTCAGAAAGAGGCCGCTCGCTCGCTTGGCCTCTCCGGCTGGCAGACCGCTCGCTATATCGTGCTGCCCCAGGCCCTGCGCATCGTAATTCCGCCGCTCGGTAACGAATTCATCGCCATGCTCAAGGACACTTCGCTGCTCTCGCTACTGTCGCTACGCGAGATCACCCAGAGAACCCGCGAGTTCGCCGCCGACACCTTCGAGTACTTCCCCGCCTTCAACTCGGTGGCCCTGCTCTACATTGGCCTCACGCTGGCCGCTTCCAGCCTGCTGAAGTCCGTCGAGCGGCGGGCGGGTCGCTCATCGCATTGAGCTCTGAACCTTCCGCTTCGCCCACGCGATAATCTCGGTCATGCCTGTCGCCCACATCGATCTCGCTGTCCTGCGCCATAACCTCGAACTGCTGCGAACCCGGCTTGGTGGCGGCTGCCAAGTTTTGGCTGCCGTGAAGGCCGGCGCTTATGGGCACGGCACAATGCCTGTCGCCCGAGCGCTGGAGGCGAGCGGAGTGAGCTGGTTCGGTGTCGCTACGCCGGCCGAGGCTCTCGAGCTGCGTCGTGACGGAGTGCGGGGCGAGGTACTCCTGTTTGGCCCCGCCTTCGGCGGCGGCATAGCTGAACTCGTAGAGGCCGACGTGATCCTCACCATAGCCAACGTGGAGTCGTTAGAGGCGATCAGGCGTAGCGGCGCGCCGGGCAGGTCGCGTGTTCACCTGAAAGCGGATACCGGCATGGGTCGCTTGGGCTATCCGCCCGACGGGGCGCTCAAGCTGGCACGCGAGGTCGATAACGATCCCCTGGTCGAGCTCGAGGGGGTGTGGACCCACTTCGCCAAGGCTGATGAAGCGGATCGAACGTTCACCGAGGCGCAGATTTCCAGTTTCGAGGGCTTTCTGGCGACCCTCGAGCGTGAGGGAATAGTGGCGCCGGTGGCCCACGCCTGCAATTCCGCCGGCCTGCTCGCCTACCCCGCCGCCCACTACGAACTGGTGCGACCCGGCATTGCCCTTTACGGCTACCCCCCGGGCTACGCCCTCGCTGGGCACGAGCCCGGCCTGACGCCGGTAATGACAATTACCGCTCCCGTGACATTCCTCAAACGGGTTCGTGAGGGGACGCCTGTTTCGTACGGGGCGACCTGGCGAGCGCCACGTGACACAACCATCGCTACAGTTCGCTTCGGTTACGCCGACGGCTACCCACGGTTGCTCGGGAACCGCGGCTGGGCGACGCTGCACGGCTCACGGGTTCCGGTGGCGGGCCGCATCTGCATGGATCAACTGATGCTGGACGTGGGTGATCTGGAAGTAAGCCCCGGTGACCGCGTAACACTGTTGGGCCCCAAGGGACCGACTGCAGCAGAGCTCGGCAAGCTGGCCGAGACCATCTCCTACGAAATGCTTACCTCGGTCTCCCCCCGAGTCGAGCGGGTCTACAGCGATTGATTGGCTTCATAGCCTCAGCCGGAAAACAGAAGGTGCAAAATGTGACGCTAATCGCTCTCGTCCACCCGCACCACTTCGTCCGCCTTGGGCTCGGCCGGCTCCGGCGCCGTCAGCACCCGCTGAACTCGGCGCTCATCAGCCTCGTCAACGGTGAACTGGACGCCGCTGTAGACCGTCGATTCGCCTACGCTCGGTATGTAACCGAACTCCGAGATTAGGAAGCCTGCCAGCGTGTCGTACTCGCCCTCATCGTCGAAGATGACCTTAAGCTGAGCCGCCACCTCCTCGAGGTGCGCCGAGCCCAGGATCCGGAAGTGGCCAACACCCAGGTGAACGATGTCCTCGTCCTCTTCGATATCGGTTTCGTCGTAGATCTCGCCGGTTATCTCCTCGATGATGTCTTCCAGGGTCACCACGCCGGCGGTGCCACCAAACTCGTCGACCACGATGGCTATGTGATTCTTTCGAATGCGCATGTCGCGCAGAAGCGCAAGAATCGAGAGCGTCTCGGGCACGTAGTGAGGCGGGGAGATCAGGTCGCTCACCGTGGTGGAGGCGAGATCTTCGGGCCGGCCCAGGTAGGGCAGCAGGTCACGGGCGTACACGATTCCGCGGATGTTGTCCACCGTGTCGGAGAAGACCGGCAGACGACTCACCCTGTGATCGGTAGTGAGTTGCAGAAGCTCGCCGAGCGTGGCGCCCTCGGCTATGGCGATTACGTCGACCCGTGGTGTCATCACTTCGCGCACGACAGTCTCTTCCAGATCGATGATTCCCCTGATCATCTTCTGCTCCTGCGCTTCGATCACCCCCGACTCCTCGGCGCTACGCAGCATCAGGCGCAGCTCGTTCTCGGTGATCAGCGCAGCCGAGGCGGGTTCCAGCCGCAACATCCTCAAAATGACGTTCACCACGAATGTAAAGAACAGGCCCAAGGGGTAGAGCACGATCGAGAGCAGATATACCGGACGAATGACTGCTCGCGCGAAGCCGACCGAGTGGTGCACGGCGATGGACTTGGGCGTGATCTCGCCAAAGACGAGAACCAGGAGCGTCATCACGCCGGTGGCGTAGCCCACAGCCAGCGACTCCGAGAAGCCGAAGGAGCGCGACAGGTTGATGCTCATCTGCGTGACCAGTGCGGTGGCGGCGATGTTGACGACGTTGTTGCCGATCAACAGAGTGGTGATGAAGCGAGTGGGATCGCGCTCGAGCATTGCGAAGACGCCGCTGGGATCTCGGCCCTCCTCGCGAATCTGCCGGATCTTCCACTCACCAAGTGCGGTCAGGGCGGTCTCGGACCCCGACATGAGGCCGGAGAGGCCCAGCAGCACCACCAACAGGGCTATCTGTCCAAACCCCACGGAAGCGACCTCACCACCCTGGGCAAGTACCACGGTGAAGAATGGGATTAGCAAGAGCGGCGGAACGAGCCTGGTGAGTAGTGAGAAGTTGCTTCGCCGTCGGCCGGTTCGACTGTCATCCATCGATTGGTGGAATTGTAGCACAGGGGCGGCCGGGCGACCGAACCGGGCACGCCCGCTGCCGGCGTGCAGGCCGGGTTTATACTCTTGCGAGGTTGTGGAGGTCGGCATGTCGTACATAGTCATCGAGGGAGTCATCGGAGTGGGCAAGACCAGCCTCACCCGGCTTCTGGCCGAATCCCTGGACGCCCGACTGGTACTCGAGGTCGTGGAGGAGAACCCCTTCCTCGCGCCTTTCTACGAGTCCCCGGAGCGTTACGCGTTTCAGGTCCAGACGTTCTTCCTGCTGTCGCGCTTCCGTCAGCTACAGGAGCTGGATCAGCAACCTCTGTTCGAGCGGCACACCGTTGCCGACTACCTTTTCGACAAGGATTTCATCTTCGCGTCGCTCAACCTGTCAGGCGCCGAATGGGAGCTTTACAGAGAGCTGTACGGCCAACTTCGACCGCGGTTAACAACGCCGGACCTGGTTGTCTACCTGCGGGCTAACCCGGAGCTGCTCTTGGGGCGCATCGCCCGGCGCGGTCGCCCCTTCGAGCGTCACATCGAGGCCGACTACCTCAAGCGCCTGGGCCTGGCCTACGACGAGTACTTTGCTCAGTACCAGGGTCCGTATACCCAAATCGAAGCAGAATCGGTCGACTTCGTAACGAGCGAGAGCGACCGCCGACTGGTGCTCGACCAGATCCTGGAAGCAAAGGCGGCCTGAGTGTACGTTGCAGTGGCCGGCAACATAGGCGCCGGCAAGTCGACTCTCACACGCCTGCTTTCCGACACCTTCGGCCTGTCGCCGGTATACGAAGCGGTGGAGGAGAATCCCTACCTGGAGGACTTCTACATCGACATGCGGCGCTACGCGTTTCATTCGCAGATGTTCTTTTTGGGCAAGCGGCTGGAACAACACCTGGCGCAAGTCAATCCCGCCCAGCGTGTGATCCAGGACCGCACCATCTACGAGGACGCCGCAATCTTCGCGCGCAACCTGTTCGAGGAAGGAATCCTCTCGGTCCGTGACTACCGAAGCTACCAGCAGATGTACCAGGCAATCAGCAAGACACTACGCCCACCCGACCTGCTCATCTACCTCGACGCCTCCTTACCCACCCTCCGCCGCCACATAGGGCAACGCGGCCGATCGTACGAGGCTAATATCGCCGACGAGTACCTCGAGCGCCTCGGGCATCTTTACAAGGGGTGGATCGGGACGTATGACCTCTCCGAACTGCTGGTTATCCCCGCCGACGAGCTCGACTTCGTGCAGCAGGAGGGCGACCGCGCGTACGTGCTGGAGCAGGTGGAGCGGCGTGGTCTAAGCAGGCCGCTGGTGCCCGTGGCGCAGGGGGAGCCGCCGCCACAGCGATGAGGAACCGTCCTTTGCCCTCGAGCCGGACTAACGGCGCGCACTGCCCATGACGCTGGCTGAACTGCTGGCAGACGCCCTGGGAACTCGGCTCACTGCCTCCCCACCCAAAATCGCCACCGGAGCGAATGCAGCCACAACCGCGGTCGCGGCCGCAGCAGCGTCGGCGGTCACCGGCGTTTCTCAGGACCATCGTAAGGTTGCACCCGGCCACATCTTCATAGCCAGAGTCGGAGCTAAGTTCGATGGTCACCGCTACGCGCGTTTGGCGATCGAAAGAGGCGCGATCGCGGTAGTAGGCGTTCTAGACGCCGGGCCTACGTTGCCCTGGGGAGCCACACCCTACGTGAGGGTCTCTGACGACCGGGTGGCTGTGGCACGTCTGGCAGCTGCCTTCCACGGCCACCCCTCGCGATCATTGACGACCGTGGGCATCACCGGCACCGACGGCAAGACGACGGTCTCTACCCTGCTGCATCATCTGCTTTCGGCTGGCGTCCGTTGTGGGCTGATAAGCACAGCAGGTGTGCGGGCGCACGATGTCGCCTTGCCACTGGAGGGCCACTTCACCACCCCCGAGGCCAGCGAGGTGCAGGGGTATCTGGCCGCCTTCCGCGACGCCCGCTGTACTCACGTAGTGCTGGAGTCGAGCTCACACGCGCTTGCCATGCACCGTCTGGACGAAGTCGACTACGACGTAGCGGTGTGGACCAATCTGAGCGCCGAGCACCTCGACTATCACGGCTCGCTGGAAGCTTACCGAGAGGCGAAGCTCCAACTGGTGCGGCGCGCGCCGGTAGCGGTGTTGAATCGCGACGACCCGGAGTTCGCGGTCTTTTCGAAGGCGACAGCCGGCACCGTGATCGATTACGGACTGCATGACTCGGCCTCCTGGCGAGCGGAAGCGGTCAAAGAGTCCCCTGCCGGTCTGGCTTTCGACGTCCGGGCAGGAGCCCATCGCTGCAGGGCGTTTCTACCCATGCTGGGGACGTTCAACGTCCATAACGCTCTCGCCGCGCTGGCAGCCGCGAGCCACTTGGGTGTCGAGTTGGAGCTGCTCGTGGAGCGCTTGGCAAACTTCCCCGGTGTTCCCGGCCGCATGCAGATGATCCAGAGCACGCCGTTCGCGGTAGTAATCGATTTTGCCCACACCGGGCCGGCTCTCGAGAAGGCCCTGGCAGCTCTGCGGCCGGCGGTACGGGGCCGAATCCTGTTGGTAGTCGGGGCTGCCGGTGAGAGAGATCCCGGCAAACGCCGGCCGTTGGGAAGGGCGGCAGCTTCCGGCGCCGATCTAACGTTCTTTACCGAGGAGGACTACCGCAGCGAGAGTCTGGAAGCGATCCTCGACGAGTTGGAGGCCGGAGCGGTCGAAGCCGGCGCGACAAGCGAGAGAATGGTGCGGGTGACCGACCGGCGCGAGGCTATTGCCGCTGCCATATCCCGGGCCCGTGAAGGTGACCTCGTTCTGCTGGCCGGCAAGGGGCACGAGAGCACGCTCGAGCGCGGCGATGAGTCCCTGCCCTGGGATGAAGCCGAGGAAGCCAGGCGACAACTACGTTGAGGCGTCACTTTGGGCCTCGACCAGCACCATCACCCAACTCTGCCCGCCGGCCGGCCATCGGCTAAGATGCCGACATGCTCCCAGTAGAGGTAATCCTTGCTAAACGGAACGGCGAGAGTCATTCACGCGAAGTGCTCGAGGAGTTTCTGAGCGGGTACCTTGCGGGTAGCGTTTCTGATTACCAGATGGCGGCCTGGCTCATGGCCGTGTGCTTCCAGGGCATGGATGAGCGCGAGACGGCCGACCTCACCGAGTTGATGGCAGCGTCCGGCGATATTCTCGACCTGAGTACCCTCCCCTACACGGTCGACAAACATTCGACGGGCGGGGTGGGTGACAAAACGAGTCTGGTACTGGCCCCGCTTCTTGCCGAGGCCGGCGCTACGGTAGCCAAGATGAGCGGCCGGGGGTTGGGGCACACCGGCGGTACGGTAGACAAGCTGGAGAGCATTCCCGGATTTCGCAGCGAACTGAGCGATACGGAGTTCCTGCGGCAGGCCGCCGAGATTGGCGTCGTCGTGAGCGGCCAGTCGAAGGAGATGGCGCCGGCCGACGGTCTGCTCTACGCCCTCCGCGACACCACTGGTACCGTCGAGTCGCTGCCGCTTATCGCCTCGTCGATCATGAGCAAGAAGCTGGCCGGCGGAGCCAAGGCGATTGTCTTGGACGTGAAGGTGGGCAGCGGCGCCTTTCTTCGCAATCTCGAGGATGCGCGGAGGCTGGCGCTAACCATGATCGCGATCGGCCGACACTCGGGCCGCGAAGTGCGCGCAGTACTCACCGGCATGGAGCAGCCGCTCGGCAGAGCCGTGGGTAACGCCATCGAGATTCAGGAAGCCGTTCGTTGCTTGCGGGGCGAGGGCCCGGAGGATCTGACCGAGTTGTGCTTGGCCCTTGCCCAGCAAGTACTCGAAGCGGCCAGACTGCCTCGCTCGCGTGGCGACCTTCGCAACCTGCTAATGAGCGGTCGGGCTTTTAAGCGCTTCGAAATGTGGGTATCGGCGCAGGGTGGCGACAGCTCGGCACTGGACCATCTCGAACTGGCCCTAGGGGAGGCCGTGGTGTGTGCGCCGCGCCAGGGCCAAGTCGCAAGGCTGGACGCTCTGTCCATCGGCCGAGCTGTCGGGTTACTTGGGGGTGGCAGGAGCCGCAAGGGCGACGTCGTGGACCACGGGGTCGGCGCGTTGCTGCAGGCAAAAGTAGGGCAGGAAGTAGCGGCCGGAGAGCCACTCGTTACGCTATTCCATCGGGACGAGAGAGGCCTGGCGGAGGCTACTGCTCTCGCCGAGCAGGCCTTCACGATAGGTGACGAAGCAACGGCTCAACCACTGATACTCGAGATCGTCGATAGCAGCTGAAGTCTACGACAACAGGTGTTTTTTCGCTCTGATCATGATGATCGGGTCAGTTGAGCTTACCGCTCCTAGCACCGGCAAGGGCCGTCACAAACTCCGGTTCGGGCATCAGGGAGGCGCTACGAGGCGCGAGAATCCTTCGTCTCGCAACCTTAGGCTCGGACCATGGTTCCCCAAGCGCGAACCCCTGAAAGAATGCGATTCCACGCGCGGCCAGGCGGGGAAGCACATCGGTGTCCTCGACCCCTTCGGCCACCAGGAGTAGTCCCGCCTTGTTCGCTGCATCTATCAGATCCGTCACAGCTTCGGTCAGGTTGGAAGCGGCCAGCGACGCCAGCAAGCTTCGGTCCAGCTTCAGTCCATGCACGACGCTGCGCAAGGCCGTGAAGCGCTGCGCCGACCTGGGCGTGATGTCATCCAGGAAGATCCGCACTCCAAGGGCGGTGAGACCGTGCAGAACGTAGGTGAGCGAAATGTGGTCGTAAATCGGGTCTTCGGTGAGCTCCACCATTAGACGTCGACGCAGGGCAATGGGCGCTCGTGCTATTACCTCGTTCGTCACGGCCAACTCGACCTGCCGTGGACTGAGGTTGACCGACAGTGCCGGCAGGTACGGGTCACTGTCCAGGCGCGTGAGGGCGAACTCCAGCGAGTAGCGAGTGAACGCCTCTATCCTATTGGGCTTCATGAGGGCCGGCAGGATTCCTGCCGGCCCCTCGATCGTACCGTCCTTGTGGGAACGGCGAACCAGGGTCTCGTAAGCAAGCAGACGCTTGCCGTCGGCTCCCAGGATCGGCTGGAACTGGAAATTCAGTCCTATTAACGGGTCGTCGTCATACTGGCAGTCGATTGGCACAGTCGGGAGGGGGCCTGTGAATTCAACCGGGGTCGACGTCGTCGGGGTAACTGGGACCCGCCAAGGTTGCTGGGGCGCTATTGAACGCAGCCAGGCTCAAGGTCATAATCGGAGCGCCAGCCAGCATCAGGGCGAGCACGAGTTTGACTCCGAATGAGCGGATGCCTGCGTTCGGATTTGCTGAAACGTTGCTGATCTTCATAAGTGTTCCTCCGTGGGCTTGCGTTGGCACGAGATTACGACCGCCCTTGTTGAATTCCCGTTGCGTTTTCAGGAGCTCTAAGTTCCACCAAATTGCCACCGTATATGGGGAACACTTGCACTCAACCGCAAAATATCGACTCAGAAAGGGGAGGTTTATGGATAGAGAACAGGCTGTACGAGTTTTCCGAGGGAGCAGACGCTTTACGGTGCGAGACGCCCGAATATTGGTTCGGGATGTAGAACTTGCTGACGCGATCGCAACCGTGAAGTGTGAACGCCGGTTGGCCCGGCAGTTGTTACAGACGGCTCTTCAACGACAAGCCTGACGAAGGTTCATCGCCACGGTCGGTACTTCTCGTATCGGTCGCTGGGTCTCGAATGATGCAGAGAGCGAGGATAGGTCATCGACTTTTCCTCGCCTTGCACCTACTGCCGGGGGCCTGTGGAATCTCATAGCACGTGCAGCAGCAAGTCGACTGACATATTCTGACGTCCGTGTGGCTCGATTCGCGTTTTCGCCTCTGCCCAGTCTCCGATCAACCGCTCGTCTTGCACGGTGGTGAGGAATACGGCGCACCCTTCCTAGTAGAGCGGTTAAGGCGAGATCATCCGGTTGCCTGGTTGGCGGTCGGGCGAGGAGAAGCAAAAGAACCGATCGTAATTGGCAATCGTTTGGCAGCTGCCGTAAATGAAGCAGTCGCAGGAAACCTTCTTCAGCATGCGCTTCCCTACCAGGTGCACCTTAGGACGTTGGCCCTGCGGCGGGATCAGCTGCCACCGTTCACCCTTGTAATTTCCGGCGCCGATCTCGCTCCAGACTTTGCAGTAGCCGCTGTCGAGGCCTGCCGGTCGGGTTTCGGGGTTTGGCTACTCGTCGAGTCGGAACTGGATCTGAGCGAAGCTATTCACTTGGGTGTCGAAGAGCTGCGTATGACACTGTCGGAGGCGCGGGAGCTTGCCCCGCGCGGGCTGAGCGCCCTGGACGTAGCGGAGCTACACGCTTCAAGTGGAGGAGCCTATACGACCTTTCTGGTCGAGATGCATGAACACGCAGAGCTGCCGGGGCTCCGCATCCCTCTCGGAGACGGCTGGGTTTATCCGGAGCCAAATTCGCGGTACGAATTGCCCGAAGATGTCCTTGAAGGCATGCTTCACATGCGTCGCTGGACAGATGCCCTGGAAGTAGCCGCAGAACACGTTCCTGAGCGCGTGGAGGAACTCCTACACGAAGCCGGTCCGGAATTTCAGCAGCAGGGACTTCTGCCTCGCTTACACATCCTCTTGAGCATGTTGCCAGCCGACTTCCAGGACCGAGAGAGCACCCTCGAATGGTCCTTGGTAGCTGCTCACCAGGTGGGGACCGCTAAAGACGTTCTTCCACGCGCAAGACACTATCTGAGTAGGTTCGAGGCTCCCGAGCTACGCTCGCGATATGCCCCTTTCGCCCCGTACGAAGAGGCACTCCGGGAGGCAGTTCGGGCGGTAGAAGCTCTTCCCACGCCACTTACGCTTTGGCAGTACGGGCGCATGAATCCCGATCCTACAGAGGGCATCGTTCTTCTTACGCGGAGCGTAGCTCAGGCCGAGTTGGAGGGCGACGCTTATGCGTGCGCCCGTGCAGCGAGTACTCTAGCCGCCCGGTTCCTTCACTTGGGCGACTTTCAGGCCGCCCGCACCTGGGCCAGCTGGGGGCTTCAACTCTATGACGAGCACGGATTGCGAGATGGAGTCAGGCGCCTGGCTCTCTACAACGAATTGGCTTTTGCCCGCATGATGCATGGCGATATCGGGGGCCTTAAGGATCAGTTGCAGGACCTTCACTCCACCGTAGAGAATCTGCTTCCGCGTCTCGCCGTTGGATATCGCACCGTATTGGCCGATCTAGAACGCTTGGAAGGCAATGCTCAGTTGGCCTGCGAGTATACCCATGCCAATCTAGCAACCGCTCCGCGTACTCAGAAGGGTCTGCGGGCATTCCAGCACGTAAGGAGTCTTCTCGAGCTGAAACGGTTGGACGAGGCTAGTCAGGTCGCCGAGTCTGCGGTGGCCCTCAGCGCTGGCGTGCCCGACGTACTCGACCTGCGGTCAAAGCTGGCACTGGGTATGGTTCAGTCCTTCAAGCTGCCCCACGAGGCGCCGGCAACGCTCAAGCAGATTATCGATGACGGTCGACTGGTCTTCGAACAACGCGCCATGGCCGCCCTCCACTACCTGTTAGCGCGGCCGGAGGGACTAGCCGAGATCCCGGCCGACCTGCGCGAGAAGTTACAAGGCCTCAGTGAGACGGCATTGCGCGTGCTCAGCGGGCCGCCCGACGTGTTTCACAAGGTCTGGATGGGTCTGGGCAGCGGTCGCAATTCGGTGCTCGAGCTCAAGGTACTGGGCCGAAGCAGCGCCCGCCTGGAAGGAAACGAAGTACACCTTACGCGCCGTCACTGGGAGATCTTGGTGGCGCTCGCGTTGCACCCCGAGGGACTCGACTACGCTTCACTTCACGCCTTCCTCCTCCACGACGATGATCGAGTGAGCCCCGGCACCCTGCGCTCGCACGTGAGCCACCTGCGAAGTCGGGTTCCTATCAGCGACAACCCGTATCGAATCGACGTACCTTTCACCATCGACATCCTGGAGGTCCAGGAGTATCTGAAGGCCGGCAGGATCCGGGAGGCCGTCGCACTCGTCAACGGTAGCGTCTTGCCCCGAAGCAGCCTTCCCGGCATACGCGAGATCGGCGAACAACTAGACCAGGCCCTAAGGGAGAGCGTGCTGATGAGCGGGGACGCCGAGGCCCTCTACTCCGCGGCCGGACTGTGGGACGACGACCTCGAGGTCTGGGAGGCGAGCTTGCAAGCACTCCACCCCCGCGACCCACGGGTTCCTCTCATACGAGCCCGGATCCAGACCCTACAGCGGGAATACGGAACCGCCTGACCAGAGTTCAGGAAACGCTTTTATCTGTCTGCACAAGCGCGATCTTCGCGCTGCATTGCAAGGCCTTGACGCTGCTCGAGGCGCGAGTTACCCTTATTTCCGCGCCGCCGCGGGGTGGAGCAGTCTGGTAGCTCGTCGGGCTCATAACCCGAAGGTCGCTGGTTCAAATCCGGCCCCCGCAACCAAAGCGAAACGGGCCCCGAATCTCGGGGCCCGTTTCAGTTATTGCCCAGGCGCTAGTTCGCCAGGCGAAACGGGAGACCTATGTCTGATCACCTATCCGACCCCCACGAAACCACAACCGAAGCCACGGAGGCCGGCGAGAATCCCGAGCAGATAACGCGCTCGGGATTCGTGGCGATCCTCGGCAAGCCCAACGTAGGAAAGTCGACGCTGCTCAACACCTTGCTGGGTGTGAAAGTCGCTCCCATCACGCCCAAGCCACAGACAACACGGCGCGGCGTGCGGGGAATATATACCCAGGAAGACCGCCAACTCGTGTTCGTCGACACTCCCGGCCTCCATCGTTCCAAGGGGCCGACTGCGTTGGATGAGTACATGGGGCGCGAAATCCGGGGTGCGCTCGTCGATGTTGAAGTCGTTCTGTGGGTGGTGGACCTGCGACGCCCGCCGGGTGACGAAGACCGTGATGTCGCCCGACTGCTCAACGGTATCGATCCGAATACTCCCGTTTGGCTAGTGGGCAACAAGCTCGACGCTGCGCGCTATCCGGAGGAAGCGCTCGAGCTCTACAAGGAGCTGGGACGAGCCGAGCGCGTCTACACCCTCTCGGCCCTAAACGATCCGCAGGCAGTGTACGAGCTGCGAGACGAACTGTTTTCCCAACTACCCGAGGGGCCGTTTTTCTTTCCCGCGAATATCCGCAGCGATCAATCGCGAGAGGCTTGGGCTGCCGAGCTGATCCGCGAGAGCGCCATGACCCACCTTCGCGACGAACTACCCTATGCGGTTGCCGTGCAAGTCACCAGCTGGGAGGACGGCGAGGGTGACGATCCGAGCGTGATTACGGGCGAGATTTGGGTCGAGAAGTCGAACCACCGTGGAATGGTCATCGGTAAACAGGGAGCGATGATACGCGAGATCGGAAGAACCGCCCGAAAGCAACTCGAGGTATTCGTGGACCGCCGACTCTATTTGGACCTAGAGGTAGTCGTGCGCCGGAACTGGCGGGAGGACCCCGAGGCACTGCGCGAGCTTGGATTCGAGAGCTGATGTTCCGTATCCCCGTGGATCGATGACGCAGGCGAGGCGGCTCTCCGCCCACGAGCCATGCCTCTAGCGGCTCGTTGGCGGCTACTCACCGATCTGCCCGAGTCACGCGGCCGCGAAGCGATGCCTGGGGTGTACGAGATTGCTGACGCAGAAAAGCGGGTGATCTATATCGGTCAATCCGGCCGCGACGTGCCGAATCGGTTGCGTCAGCATCTGGCGAGGAACGAGTGCATCAGGGCCGGCGCTTGTTACTGGCGTTACTCCTATAGCCGCGTTCCGCAAGCCGAGGAAGCGAGGCTGCTTTCCCACTACCGCTCGGTACAGGGTGAGCTCCCGGCTTGCAACCGTGGAACACCACTCGAGCGAGACGCCCGGCGTCGTTATGCGGAGCGGAGCGGCGGCGAGTAATCGGGACGAAAGAGTCTCTTCTCGATTGTAGCGTGCGCCAAAAACCCGATAGATATCGGGAAGTTTGTGAACAACCCTACTTGTGGCAGTTGTTACATTGTGCTATAAACCTTCCAGACGAGGAGGAGTTCACTCTCTTCTCACGAGACCTTGGAGGGAACATATGCGTAAATTGATCGTTTCATTGTTGGCCGTTTCGGTACTGGGCCTCGGAAGTGCACTAGCTCAGGTCGTCACCACGGATGCCGACCTCGACGTGGGCGACCAGTACTGGGCCGGCGTCTCGTTTGGTTATCCCTTCGGCGTGAACTTCCACTTTGGCGGCGAGGATATGTTGTCTCAGGGAATCGACCTGCGCGGCAACATCACGGCCGGCTTCGGGGGAGTATTCGGCGTTGGCGCCGACGTACTCGTTGACCTGCCGGTCGACACCGGCGCCACTCCCGTTGACGTCTACGCCGGTGGCGGCCTCTCGGTTGCCTTTGGCGAAATCGATAACACCCCAGGTATGGACACCGCCTTCGGTATTGGCCTGATGTTCGGCGGCGAGTACCGTCTTGTCGACGCTGGGCTTCCGGAGGGTGGAGTATTCGCAGAAGTTGGCCCGTCCATCAACCTGGGCGCGGGCTCACCCTTCGGTGTGAACGCCAAGCTGGGCTTCAACTACCACTTCTGAGCTAGTCTCGAATCAAACGCAGCGCCCGGGCTTCGGTCCGGGCGCTTCTCATTGCTCGCGTGAGGCTCTGGGGCAGCCTTCGGGCAACCGACGCTCACCCACAGGCGTAGAGCACGCTGCTGATCGCCCCAGGCAACTCCTCGGCCTCCAAGCCGCGCTTCTTGACCGAGAAGCCAGGTGGATAGCGGGTAGGCTCCACGGCGAATCTCAATTCGCGGACTTTACGCGGGTCGTAATCGACGGAGTCGCCACCAAAGGCGATTTCGACATCGGTCATGTGCTCCTTGATGGAGGCCACCCCCCGCTCGGCAGCCAGCAGTCGCAGCTTCACCAACTCCACGAAGGCCTTGACCTCGGTTGGGAACGGGCCGTACGCCTCGCGTAGCTCACGGGCGATGCGGCCCACCTCGGCCAGGCTATCGGTTTCGGCAAAGCGGCCGTAGAAGGCGATACGTTGATCGTCATCCTGAATGTAGCTGGGACTCAAGCGCGCGTCGAGGTTCAGGTCGATAGCCACGGGCACGCGGTCGGCAGCCTTCTCCTCGCCCTTGAGTTTGGCGATCTCCTCGGCCAGCATCTCGGTATAGACCTCCAGCGACACGGCGGATATCTGACCGTGCTGTTCCGGCCCTAAGAGGTTACCCACACCACGGATCTCCATGTCCTTCTCGGCCAGCAGGTGGCCGCTGCCCAGGTCATTGAGCTCGGCAATGGCGTAGAGACGGCGCTGGGCCTGCTCGGTTAGCCTTCCGGGGTAAAACAGGTGCGCCCACGCCTCGGTGTCGCGCCGGCCCACTCGGCCCCGCAACTGGTAGAGCTGCGCCAGGCCCAGACGGTCGGCGCGCTCGATGATCAGGGTGTTCGCTCCGTTTATGTCGAGACCCGACTCAACGATGGTGGTCGCCAACAGGACGTCGTACGCTCCGTCCTCGAAAGCCAGCATCACCTCTTCGAGCGCGTCACCGTCCATCTGGCCGTGAGCAACTCCGATGCGCGCCTCGGGCACCAGCTGTTGCAGGGTGCGCGCCCGCATGCTCATCGACCCTACCCGGTCATGAATGTAGTAGGTCTTGCCACCGCGCTCGAGTTCGAAGAGGATCGCCGCGCGTGCAGCCACCGGTTCGTACGGCTGCAATACCGTCTGGATCGGCTTGCGCCCCTTGGGCGGGGTCATTATCTGGGAGACGTCGCGCAGGCCAACGAGGCTCATGTAGAGCGTCCTGGGAATCGGGGTGGCCGAGAGCGACAACACGTCGAGGTTTGCCCGGAGCGACTTCAACCGCTCCTTCTGCCCCACCCCAAAGCGGTGCTCCTCGTCGACCACCAGCAGGCCAAGCTGCTTGAAGACCACCGACTCGGACAGCAGCCGGTGGGTACCTACAACGATATCCACCGATCCGTCGGCGAGGCCACGCAGAGTCTCGTTCGCTTCGCGCTCGCTCGTGAAGCGGGAGAGCATCCGCACCTCTACCGGCAGGTCGCGGAAGCGCTCGGCGAAGGTCTGGAAGTGCTGTTTCGAAAGCACCGTAGTGGGTACCAGCATCGCCGCCTGCTTGCCGTTTCCTACCGCACGATGTGCGGCGCGAATCGCCACCTCTGTCTTGCCGAAGCCCACATCTCCCGAGATGAGCCGGTCCATCGGCACCGCAATGGCCATGTCGCCCAGCGTCGCCGCGACCGACCGCGCCTGATCGGGAGTGAGCTCGAAGGGGAAGTTATCGGCGATGAGCCGGTCCCAGTCGGGTACTTCGGGCAGGGCCACGCCGGGCGTAACCTGCCGCTGTGCGTAGGTCTTGATGAGCTTCGCGGCGAGCTCCTGCGCACTCGACCTGGCCCGTTCGCGCGCCCGGGCCCACTCGTTGGTTCCCAGGGTCGACAAGCGCGGCGGATCATCGGTGGTTCCAGGGTGGCGCCGCAACAGGGGGAGCTGCTCGACCGGCAGATAGAGCTTACCCTCCCCCGAGTAACGCAGGATCAGGTAGTCGCGGGTCACGCCCACTACCTGACGAGGCTCGAGTCCCAGGAAGAGTCCGATACCGTGATCGGGATGAATCAGATAGTCGCCCACCGAAAGCTGCTCGGCGTCGCGGACCGTTCTACCAGGGAGCCGTTTGAGTTTGCGCCCGCCCTGGTGGCCATAGAGCAGCTCCTCCGTTATCACCACTTCTCGTGACTCGTCGTCCCGGTAGCCCCCCGCGACCCCGGGGGCGAGCACCAGGCCTAGCACGCCCGGACGATTCTCGATTCGGTTGAGCCAGTGACTTTCGAGATGGTCGACGATTCGCTCGCGCAGATAGCGCCCGCTGCGCTCGAACTTGAGGAGCACGGTGACGCTGTAGCCGTCCGCCAGCCAGCTCTCGAGATCGGCCGTGAACTCAGTAAGCCTGCCGCGGTAGTAACCGAGCGGCTCGTATCGACGGCTCGCCCCCTCCAGCTCCAGAGGATCGCGACCGAAGGACACTACCGGCCTTCCCGCCAAGTGCTCCCAAAGCCAGGCCGCGCGTTCATCGCCCAGCTCGCCCGTCGCGAGTTCCGGTGAGTCGAAAAATACCTTTCCGGGCAACTTTTCGATTAGCCGCACCGGCCAGGAGCCTTCATCCTCGGCCTCAGAGCCGGGCAGAGGGGCAAGGAACACGCTTTCGAGGGCTTCGTCGCCTTGCAGCATACCGTCTAGTTCATCTCCGAAGAACTCGAGCTTTATCGCTTCACGGCCGACCTCGGCACTCAGATGAAGCGCGAGGGTGTCGCCCTGCACCGAGTAACCGGGGAGTTGATCGCGCTCGAAGCCGTATCGCTCGAGCGTCTCCTGCAACTCGTTGCGCCCATAGCTGCCGCCCACCCGCAACTCTAAGGTGTAACTCTCGGGATCCTCCGGAAACGCGTTGAGGGCGTGCTCGAGGGTGAGCACCACCTTGTCGGACCGCTCGTGCCAGTCGGAGAGGGTCGGATTGATGCTTCGACCTGCACCGAAGACGCCGGAGTCGAGGAAGAGCGGTAATCGTTCGCTTGTCGTTAGGAGAACTGCCGGGCCGTCGTGCCGCGCGAACATGGCCAGCTTCGCCACACTGGGTAACGCCAGCAGGCGAACCCGCTCACCGATAGCGGGCCCAGCGGTATTCGGTACAGTGACTTCGGGTGCGCTTGCTCTCGACATGGTCAGAGGGACCGGTACCCATTATGCAGTCGGTCCGGCCGCGCCATTGTACTAGCTGTGCCCTGGCTGGCCACGGCGGCGCCTTACACGGCGCCCTATTCGGCCTCGAGCGCCAACCGGTAGGCCAGGTTGCGCGGCGCGCCTAGCGCCATGAGCGCCCTGCGCAACTCCTTGCCACTCGCTCCATCGGCCGCCAATGTCCGCGCTTCATGGGCAAAATCCCGCTCCCGTTCGTCTGACGACGGCAGAGGAGCGGGCGCAACCACCACAACCACCTCACCTTTCACCTCTACCCCAGCAAAAGTCTGCGTCAACTCCCCCAAAGTCCCGCGGTAGGTGGTTTCGAAACGCTTGCTCAGTTCCCGGCTCACCGAGGCGGGACGCCCGTCACCGCACACTTGCGTGAGATCGTCCAGGGTTGCCGCCAGCCGGTGCGGAGACTCGTAGAAAACGGTGGTAGCGGCGGCCGCAGCGATTGCTCGCAGGCGCTCGCTTCGCGCCCGACCCTTTCTAGGGAGAAAGCCTTCGAAGGTGAAGCGGGCCAGCGGCAGTCCGGAGAGCACCAGCGCCGGAACGAACGCCGTCGGTCCGGGCAGGGCCTCGACGGAATATCCGCGCCGCAGCGCCAATGCCACCAGTTCGGCCCCTGGGTCCGAAATACCCGGCGTACCCGCATCGGTGATGAATGCGAGATTGGGGAACTCGTCGAGCACCCCCTCGCCCCGTTCACGCATCGTGTGAGCATCGAGCCTCACCAGCTTCCGGTCGATGCCGTAATGGTCGAGCAGTTTACGGCTGTGGCGGGTATCTTCGGCCGCTACGGCGTCGGCGGCTTTTAGCGCCTCGATGGCCCGCAAGGTCATGTCCTGCAGATTGCCGATTGGAGTGGGAACGAGTACCAGCTTGCCCACAACTATTCGAGCGTCTTGGCCTCGAACACCGGTCTCAACACTCGTGGCCGAGAGCGTTTGCGCACGTTGCGGCGGAGCGCGGCGCGCAGTGTAGCGCGGATGTACTCGGCTTCCCCGATCGTGACCGTAACCGTCGCCCCCTCCGGGAGTCGGGCGCCTTCAAGCAGAATGACTTGGCCCTGTCGAACGATTCCTTTGTACGCTCGCATGGACCCCTCCTAGCTACCTGTCCCGCCGCCCGCTTTGGAGCTGCCGTTTGGCGAGTCCGGCGGAAACGACTCTTTTCCTGATCGGCCCAGACGCTCGCGCCTGGTCGCATTCATCTCGTCCGCTACCGCTCCTGTTGCGCTGGCGACCTGATCGGCCGGAAGCTCGTTGCTCGTCGCCGAGGTGGATCGGCGCGATTGCCCTACACCGGCCAGCGCCACGACGCCCAGTAGTAGAGGCAGGGCGATACGCATCTCTCGCGGTAGGCCCAACCAAGTCACGACCTTGGAAACCAGCGGCAAAGAGAACGCGCTCGCCACCAGTAGCGCCGGTAACCCGGCATAGCCATTACGCCGAATCTTGTTCAACCTGACCCAAGCCTAGCAGTTATGTAGCGGGGTGAGACGGCGCAACGCGGGAACGACGTGCTCGCATTGGCGTTTCTTGGCGACACTCGCATGGAGGTTCAGCCGGCCAGGGAGCGGTAGTAGCTTGCCTTGCTGATGAACCCCATCGCCCGGTAGGCCAGGCTGAGCTTACCGGCGAAGTAGCGCACGGCGCGCAGGTCATGAGCCGCGTGGGCTTGCTCCAAGCAGTACAGATAGTTGTGCGTGGCCATATGCCATTCACGGGAGAGTTCCGCCTGATTAGCACGCAACTGCGCGCGACGGACCTCATGAATACTTTGCTGCCAAGCCATCTTACCTCCGGGGGCCTAATAATCTTTAGGGACGCTCGCCGCTACTCGTAGCGAGCCTTTGGAGCAAAGTGTCGGGATAATAGAAGTACAGAATCTGGTCGAACAGGTAACCGCTATCGGCCAACGCCTTGGCGCCGTACTGACTCATTCCCACGCCGTGCCCCCAGCCGTCACCTTGCGCCACGAGGTCGCCCACCATCGTGAAGCGTGTGGACTTGAGGCCGCTCTCACGCAAGAGCGAGGTGAGTGGCGAACCGGTCAACGACACCCGGCCGGCACTACCCATTACCTCGGCACGGAGCGCGCGGCCCGAGTCGCTAAAGGCAGTGACCCTAAGAGCCCGAACACTGCCGACGTGATAGCCGAGCGTGGAAAGGGCACGTGCGACCTGTTGAGGGTCGATCGCCTCGCGCCAGCGGCGATGTGGCGTGCTCGAAACTACATCCGCACGTGAGGCGAGGTAGGGCAAGGCGGTGCCCCAGACCTCAGCGCTGGAGGCGAGCGCGCCCCCTGAATCGGAGTGGTAGTAGGTCTGGGCGAAGTCGCCGCCGTAGGTGAGTACCAATCCCGCCGTTTCGGCAATCGCTCGGTCGCTGCGACGGTGCTCTGCGGAAGTTCCCGAGTACATCTGGCACTCCACGGTGGCGCAGATGTCGTAGCGGGACCGTGGGTCGAGATAGGTGATCAAATAGGTGCGAGAGGCGACAGCCTGGGCCTTGAGCGCCTCCACGGGCCAGGCCGCGGGAATCTCGGCGGGCACTACCCCGCGCAAGTACTCCTCGAGGTCCACCACATTGACGATCAGCAGCTCGTCGCCGGCAGCCACGAACCGCAGTGCTCCTCGATACACGCCGCCTGCCCAGGCGACCTCGGCCGAGCGCGGAGCGAGCATGAACGAGGAGCCGATGAGAGCCCCGTTGACCAGTAGGCGCCCTGCCCGCGCCTCGATCGGCCAGCCAATCCCCAGGGGTGTGTCGAACAGCAATCTGCCGTCGGCATAACCCTGGTGACCCTCGCCGATCTCGAAGTACACCTCGTGCGATACGCGCTCGAGCAGTACTCGCACTTCGAGATCCTGAGCCAGGGCGTCGCCCAGCGAAAGAAGGACGACTTGAAAGCAGATGAAAACGAGAAAGCGGCGGGGCATCGGGGGCATTATCCGGTATGCGGTACCGCTCCCGGACAAGGATTTTCCACATGAAAAGCCCACATGAAAAGCGGTGTGGCGGACTCCTCAGAGCTGCGAGGCGGTTGGAAGATTTACCCGGAACAGCCCGGTAGCGTCCTCGAACTCCAGCTGCACCCGGTAGATTCCCTGACCCTCCGAGAACACCCTGTCGATAGCGACGCGCTCCCCGCTCGAAAAACTGCGCTCGAACACTTTCGCTTCGGGCAAGGGATCACGGCCGGTTTGGTAGGAGACGGGACGCTCGTAGAAGACCGCGACGGTGACGTCGCCCTCTTGCAAATCACCGGTTACCTTCACCGGCAAATGATCGAGATTAATCGTTCGCCTGGTTGCGTTCGCGATGTGGTGCTTCTTGTAGACGTAGACGGGGGTTTGGGAGGGTACGCCCAGGAACCACCCGCGCCACTCGCCCACACCAAAAAAGACGACGCCGAGTACGATGAAGAAGAGGAGCAGGTCGCGCATTACAAGCAGTATAGGAACGGCGCCCGCGAGGCGATGAGAAACATCTCAAACGTGTCCGTTGCAAGGGTGCAAGCGACCGAAGAGGCGGGCGTCCGGAGGACAAAAGTAACCGGGCCGGAGCATGCTCAAGCGGGCTCCGGCCCGGTAGTCCGGTTGGGAGTCTGCTTACGCTTGGCTGCGCTCCTCTACCTCGTGCATGTTCCGTAGCACGGTATGGAGTATTCCACCGTTACGGTAGTAGTCGATCTCCACCGGCGTATCGATCCGGCAGGTGGCGGTGAAGCTACTGGTGACACCGTCGGGGCGGGTAAAGGTCACGTTCACCTGCTGGCGCGGCTTCAGCTCGTCATCCACCTGGATATCGAATACTTCCTCTCCACTGAGGCCCAGCGATTGGGCATCCTCGCCATTCTGGAACTGCAGCGGGAGGACGCCCATGCCCACCAGGTTGGAGCGGTGGATGCGCTCGAAGCTGCTGGCGATCACGGCCGAGACGCCCAACAGGTAGGTTCCCTTGGCCGCCCAGTCACGGCTCGAGCCCATCCCGTAGTCGACGCCGGCAAGCGCGATGGTAGGGATCTCGCGCTCCAGATAGTTCCTGCTCGCTTCGAAGATGCTGGTGACTTCACCGCTGGTGAAGTCCATCGTCCAGCCTCCTTCGGTGCCCGGCGCCAACTCGTTCTTGAGCCTAATGTTGGCGAAGGTTCCGCGAGTCATCACCCTGTCGTTGCCACGCCGGGAGCCGTAGGAGTTGAAGTTCTTTTGCGTCACACCCTTCTCGATCAGGTAGCGGCCCGCCGGCGTGTCTCGCCCAATCGCACCGGCGGGTGAAATGTGGTCGGTCGTGACGGAGTCCCCCACCTTCGCCAGCACTCGTGCGCCCTTTATCGGCCGGATCGGTTCGGGCTGCGGGCTCATGTCGACGAAGAACGGAGGTTCCTGAATGTAGGTCGAGTCCTCGTCCCAGCCGAAAAGCTCGCCTCCCTTGACCGGAATCTTGTTCCACTCCTCGTTGGAGCGCTCGATCCCCTTGTAGATTCGTTCGAACGTCTCGGGGCGCATCGCGTGCTCGAGCTGCCCGGTGATGTCCTCGTAGCTCGGCCAGATGTCGGCCAGATAGACGTCAACACCATCCTTGCCGCGCCCGAGTGGTTCGCTGGACAGGTCGATATCAACCGTGCCGGCGATCGCATAAGCGACCACCAATGGCGGTGAGGCCAGGTAGTTGGCTTTGACGTGGGGGTTGATCCGTCCCTCGAAGTTGCGGTTGCCCGAGAGAACGCTGGCCGCAACCAGGTCGGCCTTCTCGATCGCCTCGACCACCGGCTCGGGTAGCGGTCCCGAGTTGCCGATGCAGGTGGTACAGCCGTAACCCACCAGGTAGAACCCGAGTTGTTCCAGATAAGGCATTAGTCCGGCGTCGGTAAGGTATTCGGTTACCACCCGAGACCCCGGAGCGAGACTGGTCTTCACATAGGGCTTTACGTCGAGTCCGGCCTCGACCGCCTTCTTGGCGACCAAGCCGGCGGCCAGCATCACCGACGGATTCGAGGTGTTGGTGCAGGAGGTGATGGCGGCGATTACCACGTCACCATGGGTGATCTCGGTGTCCTGATCGTTGATGCGGAGCACGGCCTTCTGGTCGATCTGCCTATCGGTCAAAGCGTAACCACGCTTTTCCAGCGGCTTGCGCAGGTCCTCTTCGAAGGTGCGTTTCATGTCCGTCAACAGAATGCGGTCCTGCGGCCGTTTTGGACCGGCGAGCGACGGCCGCACGGTCGAGAGGTCGAGTTCGAGCGTTTCCTGGAAGACGGGGTCGGGAGTTTCATCGGTCCTAAAGAGCCCCTGCGCCTTGGTGTAGCGCTCCACGGCCTCGACCTCGTCGGGCAGCCTGCCGGTTTGCCTCAGATAGCGCAACGTCTCCTCGTCCACTGGGAAGAAGCCCATGGTAGCTCCGTATTCGGGAGCCATGTTAGCGATGGTGGCGCGATCTGGCACGGTCATGCCGGAGAGTCCGGAGCCGTAAAACTCTACAAACTTGCCCACCACGCCCTGCTTACGGAGTATCTGCGTTACTGCCAGCGCCAAGTCGGTGGCGGTCGAACCCTCAGGCAGCCGGCCGGTGACCTTGAAGCCCACCACCTCGGGCGTGAGCATGTAGATGGGTTGACCAAGCATCACCGCCTCTGCCTCGATGCCGCCGACTCCCCAACCCACCACGCCGATGCCGTTGATCATCGTGGTGTGAGAGTCGGTGCCCACCAAAGAGTCCGGGTAGAACACATCCCTGTCACCGTGTGGCCGGCTCAGGACCCCTTTGGCCAGATACTCGAGGTTCACCTGGTGTACTATCCCCGATGCCGGCGGGACGACGTTGAAGTTGTCGAAGGCGACCTCGCCCCAACGGAGGAACTCGTAGCGCTCACGGTTGCGCTCGAACTCGATTGCGGCGTTGTTGGCCAGTGCAAAGGGTGAATCGTACTCGTCTACCTGTACCGAATGATCGATCACAAGGTCCACTGGGATCTGCGGATTGATCCGCTTCGGATCGCCGCCGAGTCGCTGCATGGCGCTCCTCAGCGCAGCGAGATCGACCACGGCCGGGACGCCGGTAAAATCCTGGAGGATCACCCGCGCCGGCTTGAAGGGGATCTCGGTCTGAGCCGGGCTCTTGGCATCGTATGCCGCAAGGCCGCGAATATCTTCGGCGGTGACGTCGTAGCCGTTTTCGTTTCGTAGCAGCGACTCGAGCAGCACCTTGATCGAGAAGGGCAACCGGTCTATCTGCCCAACCCCCTGCTCCTGAAGCCGCGCCAGCCGATAGTAGTAGGACTGACGGTTGCCGATATCGATCAGCTCGCGAGCATCGAACGAATTCTTCGCTGTCAACTTTGCCATCTGGAACTCCTTTGGAGGCCGCTGTCTCAAGCTCTATTACCAGTGTCGGCCTATGCTAGCTGATATGAAAGACCGCGAATCACATAGAGAATCATCCGGCGAGGCACGGGAGCAACGGGCAACGACACGGGATGCGGGCGTCGAACTCGGCTCGCCCCACGTGCCCGGAGCTGACGAGGTACTGGTCGTGAAAGATGCGCGAATGGCTGATCTGCTCACCGATCCCGCCACCTTGCGCCAACTCGAACCGTTCCTCGGCCGTTCCGTGAGCGTAGGCCAGGCCGCTCGCGAATCGAGCCAAAAGCCCAACACGGTTCTTTCGCGCGTACGCCGCCTGATCGCGGCCGGGGTGCTGGTCGAGCACGAGCGGGTCGCTCGAAATGGGCGCCCCGTGAGACTCTACCGTAGCGCTGCCGACACCTTTTTCATACCGTTTGACTCCACTTCGGCCGAATCGCTCGAGGCTTCGCTGAGTGACAGGGAGGCTTACTGGGAGAAGCTCCTCCGCGAGAATGTGGTTCGAGCTCGGCGCGAGCGCATCGGCGTATGGGGAACGAGGATCTACCGTGACTCCCGCGGCAGGTTACAGATCCAGACTGCCGTGACGCCCGAGCGCAATTACACGACGCTCGATCCGGAGGGGCCGGCGGTACTTTCGGCCTGGCGCGACCGGGTCTATTTGGATTTCGAGGACGCCAAGGCCTTGCAGCGGGAGATGTTTGCGCTCCTCAAGCGCTACCAGCAAAAAGAGGGCGCTCAGCGTTACATCGTGAGGCTTGGCATGGCGCCGATACCGGAATGACCCTGCCTCGGTGCACCTTCCGCAACAGATGGACGAGCGCCGCTGTACCATCAGGAATGATGCGAATTCTCGTTATCGCTTTGGTCGCCGCGCTGGCCGCATGTGCTCCGCAGGCTACGCCGGTTACGGGTCCCGCTACCGGACGGGTCGACAGCGAGTTGCAGCGCACCGCGCAGGTCGCATTTCACCGGATGGAACTCGCTTATCTGCTGACCGGCAGCTACACCACCAACGCGCTGGTTGATTTGGACCTACCTCGTGGCGTCAAATGGACGCTGGAGGAGTTCAGCGACACCAGCTACCGACTGCGCTTTACGGACGACAACCGGCCAGGTGATGCCTGGTTGTCGACGCCCGTGGGCGTAACGCCGGCACCACCGATCAGCAACTGAGCCGGCAGTGGCGGCCGGTGGCTGCAGGTGGTGGTCGGGCTGCGCGAACTCCAGACTGGAGAGCCATGGAGAAGCACCGTTTCGTCGTCAACATTCTCACCGCGCTAGCCGCACTCACGTTCGTCAACGGGGCCGCAGCTCAGCCTCGGCTGGGCGACCTCGCTCCACCACAGGCCGCCTTGGTGGTTACCTTCGAAACCGACGGCTCTCCCGCCGCCGACCTTCGTAGTGATCTTGCCGCGCTCGACTGGGAGTCCGCACAGCAAACCATTCGGGCGCTGCTGACCTCTGCGGGTGACGATCTGGATCTCTCCATTGTCACGGCCGTGAGCGACATAATGAGCGACGACCCGGGCAGCGCATTCTCCGCCGCAGTCGAGCAGTCCTGCCCGGCTCTGGCCGCCCCGCTGCGGGCACTTGGCAGCGGACAATCGCTTCCGCCGCTAGAGGCAATGCTCGCAGTGGAGCTACTCGGTTTTCAACCCTCCCTCACCGCTCTCGTGCAGTTTGAAGGGGCCATGCCTTCCACTGTACACATGCTCCGCATGGCGCTGAAAGGCTGCGCCGACTCGGTTACTTCGGCTCCTATGAACGGCCAGGCGGTGGCGGAGGAGCTGTACCACTTTGGCGAGGGGCTAAGCGCGGTCGTCCTGCTGCTTACCAACGACGGCTTGTTGGTCGCCGGCAGCCGAGGTGAAAGCGTTCTCGCGGTTCTCGATCGCAGGCGCGGCGAGGGAGGTCCATCCCTTGCCGACAGCGGAACGCTCGACGCGTTCGCCCGATTCGCAGAGAACGGGACGGCTTTTGGCGTGGCCGTGCGTCCGGCTCCCGTGCTCGATGCCCTGGAGCTCACCTTCGACGCGACTCAATCACTCGAGCCCGGGGACGACGCTCTTATCCAACGGATGGCCGCCGCACTCGCCACACTCGAAAACCTGGCGGCGCAGTGGAGCATTGGAGACGCCGGCGCAGTGAGCGAGTGGGCCGTGACTCTCGACCCCGAGGGTGCCGACCAGGCACTGGCGGACTTGCTCCTCTGCGACAACTGTCGGATCTCTCGGCCCTTCCTGGCTCCGGCCGGCGCCGTGGGGCTGGCTTCGAGCCAACTACCGCTTGGGGAGATAATCGACTACCTCTCCGGCTACTTCGAGGCCGCCGGCGCCACAATCGATGTCCGGGGCTGGCTGGGCAGCGAGCTTGGCGTCGACCTCGACCGTGACCTGCTGGACTGGCTAGGCAGCGAGGTACACGTGGTCATGCTCGAACCTCAAAGCACCGATCTGAGGTCCTTGCTTTACGGTCCGGGCCAGCTACTGATGATTCCGGTCGCCTCCGCCGAAGCCGCGACCGCGGGACTCGAACGCCTCGAGCAGGCGCTGGTGACCGCACTTGACGAGGCCCAAGGAGACCTTGCCGAATTCCCGATAGCGCTGCGGCCGGCGGCGTATGACGGTGTGGAGTACACACGCGTTCAGGCCTCCGCCAACATCGACGTGGGCCTGGGTGTCGTGGGCAACCACCTGGTGCTCGCGTGGCCGGCAACGGCCTTCGAGAGGGTAGTGGACACCTTCCGGGGGGGAGCGGGATTCATAGGCGACCCTCTCTTTAGGTCGGCAACCGCCTTGGCGCCCGATCAGGCGCAGGCGATCTCGGTACACGACACATCCGCTCAGCTCTCCGCAGTTGCCGACCTTGCCCGTCTTCTAAGCCAACCGCTGGCATTCGGAGTAAACCTGGCGCTGGCCGCGGATGATGGCGTCGTTGACAGCAGCGCAGCGGAATCCTCGGAGGGTTGGCCCGTCGACCTCGAAGGGATTTCGACCCAACCTCTCACGTCGGGCACCAGCAGCGGAGAGCTGACACTGGATGAAGCCGGAGGAGGGGGCGACCCGTACGTGGACGGATCGGCCTCGGACCTCTACCGGTTGGAAGGTCTCGAGCCGGGCGCCACCGTGACGGTTGTGATGCAGAGTCAAGATTTCGACACGATGCTATATCTGCTGGATGGCGAGCAGAGCGTCGTGCTCGACTACAACGACGACGCTCCCGACATCTTCCGCTCGGAACTGATGTTCACGGCCGTGGCCGGCGTCGACTACCTCGTGCAGGCCACATCATTCGGCGGTAGCGAGAGCGGCAGCTATAGCCTCGCCGTCGAGGTCGAAGCTGCGCCAAGCCGGGATGAGGTAGAAACACCGGGCTTCGCGGAGATCCTGAGACTCTTCGAGCTGCCCGCCCAAGTACTCGATGTGCTGGCCGCGAATATCGGTATCACGACCGGTTACACGGTCACGGAGGGCAATGTTCTCTATAGCCGCAGCGTGACCGAGATGGCGCGCTGAGGCTGCAGCAGGGTAGCTGTTTGGTCTAGCGCCCGGGCAGTGGGTCAATTAAAAGCCGTCGGTCACCCGTTTGGGAGCCGACGGCTTACCTCTGAAGTAACGCTTGCTCAGGAAACCGCCTGGTTCACGTGGCGTTCGAGTCGCGCCTCATAGGAGTTCTTGGGGGCGGCGCCTACCATCGTCTCGACTGCCTCACCGTCCTTGAACAGTATGACTGTGGGGATCGACATTACTCGAAACTTCATGGCCGTCTGCGGATTTTCGTCGACATTTAGCTTGCCTACTCGCACTCGGCCCTGGTACTCCGCCGCCAACTGCTCCACCACGGGAGCAACGAGCCGGCAGGGTCCGCACCACGGCGCCCAGAAATCGACCAGTACGAGCCCTTCGCGGGTTACATCCTCGAAGGTCTCGTCGGTAAAAGTAACTGTGTTCTCAGACATGGCTCCTCCTAGGTCAGCGTAGTGCGCCGGCTGAATTGTTCATGTCATACCGTGTACACGACCCGGCGCACGGCGCAAACGTTACCGGGGTTACAGCTGGTCGGTTGCTGAGCTCCACCTATGCAAGATCCCCGCATCGTCCCCCCGTATGAAGCGCGGCGGAACGAGGCCCAGTGCACGGTAGCCACCCTTCACGGCAGCGCGCACCAGCGCCTGCGGCCCGGCCTTGTCGCCGTGGACCGCCAAAGCGCTCGCTACCTCCTCCTCGACCGAGAGCGACGGGCTGGAGCCGCGGGAATCGGTGCCTAGCGCCACGGTGACCCCCTGCTTCGCGTAACGCTCCCAGGGAAAGCGCCCGCAACTTAGCGCACGGTTCGAGCGGGGGCAGTGAACGACCGTGCAGCCATGCCTCTGCACTAGCCCTATGTCGTCGTCGCTCACATGCACCATATGGACCAGCGTGGGGCTCTGGTCCAACACTCCCAGGCTGTCAAGATAGGCGACCGGGGTGAAACCCGATGGTTGCCACGACGGTAGCCACTCCCCCATCGCCTCGGCAAGCTGGCCGCCGCCGTCGTGGTGCAGCGGGATCTCACCCGCGCTCTCGGCAACGTGAATCTGCATCGGCAGATGGAGGCGACGCGCCATCATCGCCAAACCGCGGAGCAGCGGCGCGCTTACCGTATGCGGCGTGTGGGGGGAGAGGCCGACCTTCATTCCTCCGGGACGCTCATGCTCCTTGAACTGCCGTACTCGCGCTTCGGTCTCGTTGAGAACCCTCTCGGCGTCGCTCGGATCGGGGCTCAGCACCTCCCAGTAGGCGACGCCCTGTAATCGGGGGTGCATGAGCAGGTAGCGCATGACCTCCTCGCTGGTGACGATGTCACCGATTACCTGCGTACCGGCTGCCAATAGCTCTTCTACTCCGGCCTCGGCGCTCGCCAGCGAGCGGCGGCCACTGCGCCCGTGAGCGATGACTGCCGTAATGAATTCCTCGTACGGCCCTTCCATGTACTCCATGGCGCTCAGATCGAGTTGGGTGTGGGCGTTCACAGGCGCCGGCGAGAGTGCGAACGGCTCATCGTGCACTTCGGCATCCGGGAAGGCGCGGCGAAGCTCCTCGCCGCCGCCCACTGCAACGATCGTGCGGCTTCCTAGCGCTTCCAGTACGACAATCGCCCCATCGCGCCTGGGGTTGCCCAGCCCGTTATAGACGACTGGTGCCTGGTAGATGATGCGGTGCACTCGAGCGCCGGCGGCTACGAGTTGCCCGGCGACGCGACCCTTGCTGCCGGTGCAACTTGCGGTGCTATGACGTCGGGCCGGGCGATGATGTTGTAGTCGCTGTCCCGCTGCACCGGCCGGAAGCCCGCCTGCACTATCTGCCGGATGATTTCGTGCTCGGCAGTGGAGCGGTGCTTGGCTCCGGCCTGAGACACGACGTTCTCCTCCAGCATCGTGGAGCCAAAATCGTTGGCTCCGAAGAAGAGGGCCGTCTGCGCCACCTTGTAGCCCATGGTGGGCCACGAGGCCTGGAAGTTATCCACGTTGTCCAGCACCAGCCGGCTCACCGCGACGTTCTGCAGATACTCATGAGCGCCGGCACCCGGCGCCTTGCCTTCGATCCTCACGCCTTTCGTCTGCAGGGTCCAGGAAATGAAGGCGCTGAACGAGCTCGGGTGGTTAGTCAGAGCGACGTCTTGCTGATCGCGAACGCGCAGGAGACTGGCGATCCTCTGCTGGGGCGTCTCGCCGAAGCCGATCACCATGGTCGCAGTCGAATAGAGGCCCAGGCTTTGGGCGTCGCCCATGATGGCGATCCATTCGTCGGAAGAGGCACGGGCAGGGGAAATGTGCTTGGCGTGCCTCACCTCGTCGACAAGTATCTCGCCGCCACCACCCGGAAGACCGTCCAACCCGGCTCCTTGGAGGGCCCGCAAGACCTCGCGACTGGCCATGCCAGTGAGTTTGGTCATCCCTTTGATCTCCTCGGGACTGAACGCCTCGACCCGCACCTTTGGGTGATGCTGCTTGAGGTAACCGAGCAGATCGAGGTACCAGTCGAAGGGCAAATCGGGGTGTACGCCACCCTGCATGAGGATGCGGGTGCCGCCGAGCTCCTCCAATTCGCGTACCTTCTCACCTATCTCCTCATAGGTGTGGACGTAGGCGTCGGCCTGGCGAACTGTGCGGTAGAAGCCGCAGAACGAACAACCGACGTTGCAGATGTTCGAGTAGTTGATGTTGCGGTCGATGAGGTAAGAAACTTCATCCGGGACCGTGCGCAGTCGCCTGGCGGCGTCGGCCGCCGAAGCCAATTCGAAGAGGGGAAGGCGGTAGAGGCTCAGCGCTTCTTCGGCACCAAGTCTCTCGCGGGCCGCGGCACGGGAGAGCACATCGGCAGGCAGAGTCATATAGCCGAGCATAGCACCGGGTATCTGAAGTTTCTGTCCCAAGCAGCCCTTAGTCTCTTTACGAGGTGGGGGACTCAAAAACCTGGCATCCCCCATTCAGGGGTACACTACTACCTAGTCGGCCGCCTAGCATGCTCTCATGCGTCGCTCGATACAAGGCTTTTCCTTACTCGAACTGATCATGGCTTGCGCCATAGTCGGCATAATTCTAAGCGCGGGTTTCGTTCAGATGAACCCTAGCGGTACCGCAACGAGGCAGACGGCCGAGGTCGTCGCCGCCACTATCAACCGTGCCAGGTTCGAAGCGATACGGACGAACAATACCGCCGGCTTCGAGGTTGTTGCTGGTAGTGGCGGGGGTTCGGGCACGGTAACGGTCTGTAGAAACGTCGACGAAACCGTCGCTCTGAACTGCTCCACCGGTGAAATAGCCGAGTCGATCGACTTTTCTGACGACGATCTGGGGCGGGCAGTCATTTCCCAGCCGACCAGCCTCACGGTCTTTTTTGATCGCCGCGGCATCGTTCGCAATCCGGGCAGCAACCAGACGATCCTAATCACTGACCAGACGGGCGGGAACCAGCGAACCGTAACGATCTCGCCCACCGGCCGAACGGAGGTGAACTGATGCGCGGGCAAAGCGGCTTCTCACTGATCGAGGTGCTGATCGCCTTGGCGGTGATCGGTATCGCCTTCGCCGCGATGGCATTGATCCAGATAACGAACATCAAGGCCAGCGTCTCCTCACGTCTGCTCACCGAGACGAAGGCAGCCGCAAACCGGGTGCTGGAAGAGCGCATGGCCGCGGTGCTTGTGGTAACCGGGACATCACCAAACCTACATTTCGACTTTCACGACTGGTACTGGTCCTGCTTGAATCCGCAAAACCCACCTTCGGGTCCAACACCGGTCGACCGAAGCGATGAATGCACCGGCTCTGTACCGGTCGACGACGTGGACGTAAACTACGTCATTGCTGCTGAGGGCGGGATCCTCGGCGAGGGCGTATTGACGATTACCGTGACAGCGGTACACGACGGTGGCCAGACGATTACCATCGGCGACCGGGTTACCTGTTATGACGTATTCCCGTCGCCAACGTCCACCGCCCCCGAACCCTGTCCACAACCCGGCGGAGGCCGAACATGAGGAACACCATTCGCGGCGAGTCGGGTAACAGCGGCATGACAGTCGTCGAGTTGCTGATAGCCGGGTTCATCCTGGTCATCATTTTGGGCGCAGCTGCCGCCTTCCTCAGTCAACAGGCGCGGATGCAGCAAAATATTCAGACGCGCAGCGAACTGCAAGACCGTGTCCGTGTATCGATGCAGTTGGCGACGCAGGATCTGGCGCTGGCCGGCAATTCGGTATACCTCACCAGCAGTGGAGCGAAAGATAACACGGTCACGTGGCCATTCTGTTTCGACGGCGGCTTGGGCTGCCTTACCGTCGAAAACGTCAATGCGACTACCTCCGTCATCGCCGTTCGCTACCTAAGTTCACAATTCACGTCGACCGACGCCTGTCGAGACGTTACCTATCGCGTCACCGGTACGGTCCTGGAGCGGTCCGATGTGCCCTGCGAGGACACGGCATCGTTCATCGAGCTGGCTCCCGACCTCCTCGAGTTCAAGGTGAAAGTCATCTGCAGCAACGGCAACGTCTATGAGGAATTCGACAACACCACTTGTAGCGGTGCCTACGGCAGGTCGGCGTCTATCTCCATCTCCGCCCAGTCCCAGTGGCCGCACAATGCAGCCCCCGACACTAACTGTCCTGCCGATCGGCTCTGCTTCGCGATGGCGCAAGAAGTCCTCATACCGAACATGAAGGGCCAGTGATCGTAATGTCGCAGAATAATTCGACGAGTAAGCACCCGCCGGCCCTCCGAACGAACGATGGTGTCGCCCTTGTGACCAGCCTTGCGATCCTCTCGATCGTGGGCATGCTGATCCTGGGAACCATTTTCACGACGAGAGTCGAGATGGCCATAAGTCGCAACGACGCAACTTCGTCCCAGGCTCAGTACGTCGCACAGGCAGGGCTGCAGAAGTACAAGGCCGCCCTCTTCCAGAACTTCAGGTGGCTGGAGAGCGACCCGGTACTGAGTGGCGGCTCATCTAACACCGACGCCTGCTCGAATAGCCTCTCGGAAGGCCTGAATTTCGACCGAGACCCGACTAGAACCGAATGGAACGGCAACCGCATCGATCTGACACAGGAAAACGTCACCGATGTCAACGGCGATGTCATTGGAACCTACACGGTCAGCTTCCTGCGCGACCCGAACAACGAGAGTCGCATTACGCTCCGGTCGGTGGGACGGACAGTGGCAGGGTCGGACAACGTACGGGCCACCTCAACCGCGACCGCCACCTACTTCATTAGGAACAGTTCAACGCTGGAACAGGCCGTATTCGCCGGCAGCGGCAGCGGCATGCGCTTTATCAACGGCAATACCACCATCTACGGTGGCGTCTACATCATGGGCGACAAGAATAATCCCGACGCTTACGTGATCGAAGCCAACGGTGACATGTCGATGTTCAACGGTTACTCGACCAGCGAATCGGGAAATCCCATATTCCTGGTCGACGCGGTTCGCTCGGCGGGGAACCTCTGCGCCGCGTTGCGCGTCGAGTCGGGGAAGGTAGCTGTTGGCGGCTCGACGCTCCTGGGCGAACCGGACAATCGACTCCTGACGGTAGCCGTCGACGATGGCCTGGAGGATGTCGACACAAGCCAAGGAGGGACGACCGAATGCAAGGGCAACAAGGGCGTCTGCTCCGAGATGGGTATTACGCCGTTCGACATCAGCGAGCCTCCCGTCTATCCCAAACTGGATGAGTCGCCTGACACTCACTTCTGCCCCGATCCGAAGAGCTGGCGAACCTGTATCCAGGAAGAGGCGATAGCCGACGGGATGGTCCTGACTACTGGCGGAGGCAGCACCGTAACGTTGGCAAGTCCGAACGGCGAATCCATCGCGCTCAAATCTGCTTGCCAGGCGGCTCTCGACACTGCCGCGGCATCCCCCGACAAAACCCTGACTCTGAGCAGTGATCTCGACTGCACGGTTACGGTAAACAGTGTCACTTACGGTTTCACATTCAATCCCGGATCAGGCGGCTTCAAGACCTACGGGAACGTAAACTTCCGTGGCCTGAATCTCGAGATCGCGTCGGACTCGAAGTACCGAGCCCTCTCCCGCGACGAGAATGGCGTTACCCGCAAGTTCGCGGGCCTCTCACTCGAAGCGATCAACGGTGAGGGCGGGGACTTTACGGCACTGGCTAGTTTCGTTGCCGACGAAACCTATGCCGCCTTTCCGGACAACGTACTTTCTATCGTCGCCGAAGGGACCGTCTCCCTCGTCGGACAACCGAACGACGATTCCTACACCGCAGCCATTTACGCCGGTACCGAATTCCGAATCCGCAACAGCACAAAGCTGTTCGGTCAGGTAATCGCCGACATCTTCTGTACCACGAACGATCCCGACTCATGTTCATCGGCAGGCAGCCCCGCCGAGGTCTTCTTCGTGCCCACCGGCGATAACCGCCCGCAATCGTACCGCGCAATCGCGCCCCGGAGCGGCTTGCCCACCTTCGTCGTCGAGGCCTACGAATTGCGCTGACCGATTATCCGAGTCAGAGCACTACAAACCGGGAGCGGCTTGAAAATGAATCCGCTCCCGAAATCACTATCTGTGTACCTGTTTACCCCGTTCAAGTAGAATCGGGAGGATGACCGTCCAGAACCACTCAGCCGCCGTTAGTCCCTGGCGCCGGCTGTTCGAGGAGGTGCGCCGGGCCGCTTCGAACCGCCGTGACGAACACGGCATTCAGGGGAGCATCAACTGGCTGCGCCATCAGATGCAGCAGCGCGGCGCCAACCCTAACGTCGTTCGCAACATCATCTACCGTGACAAGGGCCGACCGGCCGACAAACGTGTCCTGTTCGAGATCCTGGGGCAGCTGTGGGAAAGCGCGGGTCAGGGCAAGCTCAGCGCCCCCGAAATCGAGGTGCTGCTATCGCATGGAAGCGGCTCCGAGACGGAACTGGAAACGCTGCTCGGGCGCGAGAAACGTCGTGCCTATCGCGCCTTCGTAGGCGGCGTCCGCTCCGGCGCCTATCCCAAGCTACTCCTCACGGGCCGGCCGGGCTCGGGCAAGACCCTCCTGATCGATTACATCCAAGAGGCGCTCGAAATTGCACCCACATCCGCGGAGCGTATCGTTCGACTGGAGTTCGGTTCGGGCAATCTCGCCACCGGTCTCACGCGGCTGGCGATGAGCGTAGGCGTGCCGGCAGAGGTGATCGAGTCGAAGCTGGTGAAGGTGGGAGCATCGGGAGCGTTCGCGGTACAAGCGGACGCCCAAGCCGAGGTCGCCCGAGTCATTCTCGATGCCATTCGCGCAATCGCGGCTCCTCTGGTCCTGCTGGCCCACGTCTCACGCACCAACGTTCAGGAGGAGCGCTTGGGAACCACGCCGCTCAGACTCAACACGGCGGAGGTCCCGAGGGTAAGCGCGGCCGAGTGGCTTTGGATGTCTCTTTTCGACCCACTGTCGCGCCTGCCTTCGGTCGGGTTGCTCGTTAGCATGAGCGACTTGCCTGCCAGGGCGATAGCCGGCTCTGGCGCCTTCGATGAGCCGGTCAGGCTGAGTCCACCTACGGCGAGCGAAGCAAGACGATTCGTGCGCTCACGGCTGCCCCAGGTAGACGCCAAGCAGTTGGAAGCGGTAGTCCGTCGGGCCGGCCGCTCGTTCGAAATGCTTCGCACCCTCACCCTCCTGGCTCAGGTTCGCGGCCCCTGGCCCGGTAGTGGCGGCGATTCCGAGGAGGCCAGCGCTCAGCATGTCATCCAGCTCGGCGCCCTCGTGACAAGCGCCGGCGATGAGCGATTGAGGGACTTCCTCGCCGCGCTGGCGTCGCTCTCACTTGCCGAGTTTCCAACAGTCGCGATGGCGGCTCTCTCTTCCGTGCGTGAGGTGGACGACACCCCCAGCTCGCTCGAACTAGCCTTTCTCGATCCGGTGCCGCCCGATGCCGACCGCTACCGGCCTTTTTCGCGTGAGTTCGCGAGGCGGCTACGCAATTCCCTCCAGTCCGCCAACCCGGAGCGCTTACGCGAGTACAGCCGTCGGGCAGCGGAGTTCTACCGGGAGCAGGCCGAGTTACATCCTAATAGTGAGGCCGCCAGTAGGCATCTCCACTATCTCTTTCATGCGAGAGACTGGGACGCTCTTGCCCGCCGCATCGATAGTTCCAGCCTGCAGCAATCGCTCATCCGTCCGCTGTGGGACGCGGCTCAGCTCGAACTCCGTTCCGGAGAGGTGTTCGACGGAATCGCCTATCAGGTTGCGTCGCACTTCGTCCGCCTTGGGGCGCACGATCATCCAGGGGCGCTGCAGGCGTTTGCCGCCCTGGAGTCCTCGCACCAGGAGCTCAGATGCTGGGCACTAATTCAGCGTGCCGAGGGCGCCGTGCTGCGGGGTCAGGTGGCGCAGGCGGAGGAGCTTCTGAGGCAGTGCCCGCTGGACAACAACGAACTGCGTGACGCCGAGGTGGCGCTGGTGCGTGCAAGCATTGCTCGCTGGCGCAGCGAGCTCGACGAAGCAGCGCGCCTGGTCGAGGAGGTTGCGCGGCCGAAACTTCCGTCAAGCGCCGACCAGCGGCGTGCGAGCCGCGTTGCGCGCGCCAAGACCGCCGTGTGGGCGGGCCTTATCGCCAAGGACCGGGGTGATCTCGAGACTGCCCTAGGGGAGTTCGACTCGGTGGACCGCGGAGATGACCTCGTCGAAGCGCGAGTAGCGTTTCAGCGTGGCGACGTTCTCCTGACTCTCGGCCACTTCGATTCGGCCCTAAAGTCGCTGGACGAAGCGGTGAGGCTGTCGCGACTAAGTCAAGCACTGGTTCCCGAACAGACCCGCTACCTCTCCCGTCGCGGCACGCTGCATCGAAAACTGGGCGCCCTCGATCGCGCCCATGCGGATTTTGACGCCGCGAGGGCGATCGCCCTCGCCAAGGATGAGTGGGCTGGTGAGATGGAGCGGGCCTTTTGGCTTGCACGCAGCGAGGATGAGCGTTCACTTGCGCTTCTGGCCGAGGGCAACCACCAAGATGCCATCCAGCTTATCGAAGGCAACCTGGTGACTTTCGAGGGCTACGGCGCATACCTGGGGGTGGACAGCAGTTACCGCGTACTGCGGGGCACGCTGCGCCTTGGCAATGCCTACCTGTTCCGAGCTTTGGCCCAGCCTTTCCAACTTCCCTATCTCCGGACGGTAGATGATCTCCCCGAGAGCGCCGACCTTCGACATGCTCGTTCCCTTGTCGAGTCGGTGCAAAGTGCCCTTAATGAAAGCGGCGGTGGGCGCCTGCATTGGACGTTGCGCCGGGACACGAGTATCCTGGCCTCGCTGGTTCACGCCGATCCCGGAGAAGCTGCCAGGGAGGCACGTTGCGCCCTAAGCGAGGCCGGCTTCCCTTATCACACCGCTCAAATCCGCGCTCATATTGCCGTCGCGCTCATTAGGTCGGGCGACGTCGCCCCTGCGCTCCACGAGCTGGAGCAAGCCCGCGCCGCGCTCGACCGACTCGTGTGTGAACAGGAACGATCAGACGTCGCGCTGCGGGCCTGGCTTGCCGGGTTGACGATGAAGGCCGCTCTCCGAGCTGGTGACCCGCAGCTCGCAGCGGCCGCTTTGGCCGATGTACTCTGCGACGGCGTCTTCGGGTGTTACCAGCAGAAGCTCCTCCGCATTTTCGGTGAAGCCGTGGAGGAGAGTGGGAGTCCCGACGTTCTGCGCTGCCCCCCACTCTCCTCACTGTTGGAAACCGGGAGTGTGCTGACGGGCGGCAGGATGCGTCTCCCAGACGCCCTTAGCGCGGCCTGGACAGCGCGGAGCGCGAAATCCTCGAGCTGAGGCGCCCGGCTACGTTATGCGCTCTGGCGGTGGGAGTCTGGCAATGGGCCAGGGGGCGGCCGGAAGACGACGTTAGAGTAGATGGAGGATCAGATGCGGATCGGATTCATCGGTATGGGGACCATGGGGACACCCATGGCGCGTCGCTTGCTGGAGGCTGGCCATCAGCTAACTGTTCATAACCGAACTCGCGAGCGCGAGGAGCCGCTGGTGCGGGCGGGCGCCGCACGGGCGGCGGACCCTTGCGGCGCTGCCCAGGGCGCCGACGTCGTCATAACCATGGTGTCCGATACGACCGACCTCCAATCCGTGGTGCTCGGTAGTGGCGGCGCCATTCACGGCATGGCGCAAGGCAGCCTGCTCATCGACATGAGCACGATAAGTCCGGCGGCTACCAGAGAGGTGGCTGGACGGCTTGGGGAACAGGGTGTCGCAATGCTGGACGCTCCCGTGTCGGGAGGCAGCGAGGGGGCTCAACAGGGCTCCCTCTCGATCATGGTTGGAGGCGAAGCAGCCGATCTCGAGCGGGCGATGCCGCTGCTGGAACAGCTTGGCAAGACCGTTACGCTCGTGGGCCCGATTGGTAGCGGCCAGCTCACCAAGGCCATGAATCAGGTCATCATTGCCGGCACCTACGCAGCCGTGGCCGAAGGGCTGGCGCTTGGCCTCAAGGCCGGAATCGACATCGAAGCGGCGCACCGTGCCATTGCCGGCGGCGCCGCCGGCTCATGGGGCCTCAGCAACCGCGGTCCCAACATGATCCGTAACAGCTACCCGCTGGGGTTTCGCACCCGTCTACACCGAAAGGATTTGGGGATAGCGCTCGACGCGGCGCGGGAACTGGGCGTGCCGATTCCGCTGGCAGCCTACGTGGAGCAGCTCGAGACGAGCCTGATAGCCAGAGGTTTGGGCGACGAAGACGTTAGCAACATCGCCCGGGTGGTGCGTGGGCAGGCGGGGTTGGAGTAGGCAGGGTTTGATTAGGCGCGGTCCGCTCCGGCGTCTGCCCCAGCCACCCTGGCAAAGACCCAGATCCGCTCCTCGTCGGGCTCGGCCGGGAGCCCATTGGGATAGGTGATCGTTTCGATCTCGCTGAAACCCGCCTCTTCCAGTAAGTAAACCACCTCGTCCGGATCGAACGGCCGTTCGAAATGCACCTCGGTAAAGCTGCGCTTACCGTCGTCACAGTACGCTTCGACTCGTGCCAAATCCCTTTCGGCGTCGTAACTATGCGTCCAACGATAGTAGATCTCCCCCGCCCAACCCTCGACGCGGCCGCCCTCCCAAAGGTCGCGCAGTCCGGTGGTCGTGTTGACGTCGAACAGGAAGAGTCCACCGGGTAGCAGATGCTCCCGGACCCGGTTGGCGGCAGCCAGGAACTGCTCCTTCGTGAGCAGGTTGTTTAGGGAATCGAAGATCGACACTGCCAGCGAGAAGCGGCGCTCAAGCGCGAACGACGTGAAATCGGCGTTTCGCCAGTCCAGTTCCGGCGCCTTACGCCTGGCAACCGCCAACATCTCCACCGAAGAATCGACACCGGTAGGATCGAGGCCGCGTTCAGCCAGTGGAATAGTGATGTTGCCGGTGCCGCATCCAAGGTCGAGCACAGGTCCCTTTCGAAAACCGCGCATTCCAGCCTGGCTGAGTATGAAATAAAGCCACTCGTCGTACTCGACGTCGGCCATTATCTGGTCGTAGATATCGGCCAGGGCGCTAAAGGGCGGATGATTCACTGCGAGAGTATAAGCTCGGCATGCGCGGCCGGCGGTTGTGGAAAAGCGCATAGTCTACTGTTTGGGGTCGTCACTGCCTTGCAATTACAGGGAATTCTGTTAGACTTCATTCTAGAACTTTGGGAGTTGCATCTCCGCACCCCGCTGCCCCCCCGGCGGAGGTCCTTCCAGAGTTCTTTTTTATGCCTGGTTCTTTATTCCGCTTCTTTTTATTGCCTATAGTCAGTCGGTTCGATTTCCTACCCCAAGTCACGCAAATTCGCCCCCTGCGACAGCAAGACGCGCTGAACTTCCTCGCTTGGCACCTCTCGCGGCGTCTGGCGCCGCGAAGAAGCCATGGCCGCGCAAACGCCGGCAGCCTGTCCGGTTGCCATGGCGATGGGCGTAACCCGATACGACGAATGAGCTTCGTGCGTTCCCGAAATGCAGCGGCCGGCCACCAGCAATCCCTCCACACCCCGCGGCAACAGGCACCTCAGCGGAATGTCATAGGCCTCGCCCGGCGGCAGCCTCTTGAGGACCGTTCCCTTACCGCTCGGATTGTGGATGTCGATCGGATAGGCGCCCCTTGCGACCACATCGTCGAACTGGCGAGCGGAAACAACGTCGGCCCCGGTAAGAACATAGTCTCCCACTATCCGCCGAGTCTCGCGCACACCTATCTGAACGCCGCTCTGAGCCACGTAAGCGTTGGCAAAACCGGGAACGTACTTCCTGAGGAAGGCGTCGATCTCACGCAGCTGCCGGCGACTCTGCCATTCGGCGCGCGTCAGGTCCCATACATCGATTCCCAACGTCCCACCAACCCGCGTGCTGTTGACACTCAGCTCCCGCTCGTGTGGCGTGGCGAAGAGCAGAATGTCCTCCCTCGGCAGGTCGAGCTCGCCGGCCTTCGTTGCTTCCTCGATCAACGACCAGAGGCCATGAACTCCTCGCCACTGGTCGGGATTCTCCCGCACGTAAGATGTGAACTCGGGACGCTCGAACTCCACCATCCGGAACATCAGCGTCATCGGCTGAACCAGGCCGTCCTCCTCGCGTCCAACGCGGCAGTCGGCCCCTGAAGCGGCCGCCACGTCACCATCACCCGTGCAATCGACGATCGCATCGGCGTAGATGACCAGCGGGCCCGACTTGGTTTCGAACACCACTCCTTCCGGGCCATCGTCCCCCTCGACGACTCCGCTGGCGAATGAATGGAGCAAGAACTGCACCCTCGCCTCGTCGAGCAATTCGAGCGCCACACCCTTGAACCCCTCGGGATCGAATGGAACAGTGAAGCCGGTGTCCTCACTGGGAGTCGTTGCCCAGCCGCCGGTCACCAGCCGGTGCAAGAGGATCTCGAGGGCGCCCGCAACGACCGGATCACCCGGTCCATGGTCGGCGGGAAGCAGCCTGGTGAGGTCTGGGTTGGCCGCCGGCTGGCTCTGAGTGCGGTGAGACATCAGCGGCATCACCAGTGCGGCGGTTGCGTTTCCGCCCAGGAAACCATACCTCTCGGCCAACACAACCTCGGCGCCGGCCCAGGCGGCGCCCAGCGCAGCGCCAAGACCGGCCGGGCCACCTCCCACTACCAGCACATCCACCTTCGCGCCAACGCGGGCTTCCCTAGGCGGCAGGGTGACGTGCTGAGAGGCGCCGGGCGGTTTTAGTGGTGGCAAACTATCCTCCCGCGCCGGCTCTCGGGACTGTATCGCCAGAAGTCCCGTCTAGCACTTCATGTAGTAGAGCTACCGTTCGCCTTGCCCGGTCCTGCAGCTCGGGAACTCTACCCTCGAGATGCTCCCGGCGCTCCTCGCGGCCGTCCCAAAGACGGTCGACCGACGCCAGGAGGCGGCCTGCCCTGCCCTCTTGCACCATGCTCTCAACCGGCAACTCCAACGCCTGCATCATGCTGCTAACCTTGCCCGCATAAGGCAGCGGCAGGAACGGCACCCGTGAGAGGGCGCAGAAGATCAGAAAGTGGAGTCGCATTCCCACCGCCAACCGGAAGCGCGAAACCAGGCCGAGCACCTGACTGGGCGGGTACGAGCCCTTGAGAACCGTCGCTTGTTCGGCATTGGTCATGTCGGCGATCACTTGGTGGGCATGGCGAATGTCGGCGCGCTCCATCGGCACGAAAACGATGTCGGTCTGATATCTCTCGACCGCAAAGTCTGCAGCGTCGGCCAACAGGCGATGGTACTCGCTCTCGTCGAGGCCCGGCGCGGCGCCCCCCGGCTCCCGTATCGAGAAGCCTACCAGCGGCGTGTCCGAATTGATTCCTTCTCGCAGCAGCATCTCATCCGTGAACGGTTCCGGCTCCAAAAGCCAGGCAGGGTCGGCTGTGACCTCAATATCCCGTGCCACACCGATCTCCTCCAGCAGACGCTTTGCCTCCATGTCCCGTACGGTGATACCCCTCATGTCGTCAAGCGCCACCCGAGCCGCCTCTCGACCTTCCCTTCCCGAGAGGGGTCCGGCGCCAACGCTAGCGGCGAATGTAGGGATGTTGAACTGCTGGGCCAGTCGTACCTCACGCAGAAAGGTCAGCACCTCGGCGTCGAAGAGAATGCCACCGCCGCCGAGTACGAGCAGATCGAGCGCCCGGACCTCCTGCGCCACCTCTTCGCGCGTGAGCTCCCGAACCGGAACCACTTTGTACACAGTGTAGTTGTCCCTGGTGTGCTCGGCGTTGCGGGAAAAGACCACTAGCCGGGCGTCGGGAATTACCCGGCGAATCTCCCGCGAGAGGCAGGTAAAGATGGCTTCATCACCAGTATTAAGGCCCCCATAAGAGCCAACGATCCCGATAGTAGGCATTTACGAACTCCCCTGCGCACAGGCTCCCGCATAGTCTGCGCTAGACAGTTCGGGCTTCGCCGAAAGTAGCGTCTTCGAGAGCGTCTTCGAGCGAAGCCGCCACACTCGATTGCCGGAACGCAAGGCGAACCTGAGCGCGGGCGGTCACCTTCAACAGATTTGCTCAAGCGGTCGCCCGCCACCGTTGTTCAGCCTATTGTCGTCTAGCTCTTCCTACCTTTCGTTTCCGAAGCTCAGAACGATCTTTCCGATGTTCCTGTTCGACTCCATGCGCTCATGTGCTTCCTCCGCCTCGCTTGCAGGGATGACGCGGTCGATGGGAGGAGAGATGCCCGGCCGCGGTTCGTCGCGCTCCTGAGCCGCGTCTCATCGATTGTTGTTAGTGTGTGCAGGATGATCGGTGTAGACCTGGGAACAACCAATGTGCGAATCCACGTAAAAGGCAAGGGCGTGTTGCTGCGTGAGCCCGCGGTAATCGCGGTGATAAAGGGAACTACGACCGTAAAGGCGGTGGGCGAAGAGGCGTACCGGATGCTGGGGCGCACACCGGGCAACATCACCGCCATTCGGCCCATGGACCAAGGCGTAATCGCCGACTACACTCTTACAGAAAAGATGTTGAAGGCGTTCATTCGCAAGGTTCTGTCGGGCCCGGGTCGATTCCTGCGGCCAAACATCATGGTGTGCATCCCCAGCGGCATCACCGAGGTGGAGAAGCGGGCGGTGCTACAGGCGATGAACGAGATCGGCGCCCGCAAGGCGTACCTGATCGAGGAACCGGTAGCGGGAGCTATCGGCGCCGGGATCGACATCGCCGAACCGATCGGCTCGATGGTGGTGGACATCGGCGGAGGAACGACAGACATCGCCATCATCAGCATGGGTGGAATCGTCGTGTCGGACTCGCTACGGATCGCCGGCAACACCTTCGACCAGGAGATAGTGCGTTTCGTCAAGGCTCAGCACAATCTGCTGATCGGTGACCGTACCGCCGAAGCGATCAAGCGCGAGGTCGGCGCGGCAACGATACTTGCCGACGACGAAAACCGGACTACCGAGGTTCGGGGCCGTGACCTGATAGACGGCATGCCCAAGTCGATCGAGATCACCACCGAGGATGTGATAGCGGCGTTGGAAAGCTCCCTCGACAAGATCTCCGGCGGCGTTCGCCGGGTGCTCGAGCAGGCTCCTCCCGAGCTCGTCTCCGATGTGATCGAACGCGGCATCGTAATGACCGGCGGAGGGGCACTCTTGCGGCGCCTCGACACCTTCCTCCAGCAAGCCGTGAATATTCCCGTTGCTGTGGCCGAGAATCCAACCGATGCGGTGGTCATCGGAACCGCGAAGGCGCTGGACTTCGAGCACCTGCTGCAGGAGGCCAAAATAGGCGGTAGGCGCTACTGAGTCCCGGCCGTCGCCCGAGCACCCCGGCCGCTGGCCTCGCTAGTCGCTTAGCGGCTGACCGCCGACAATTCCTGGCCAGCTAATGCTCGTAATCGGGGCTCTCGACACGGCAAGAACGTCCACATCTCGCTATATTCACGGTTGCAAGCGACGTGAGAGGAGTAGACGTGGGATTCTTGATATGGATCATTCTGGGCGCTCTTGCCGGTTGGATCGCGAGCCTGATCATGGGTACCAACCGCGAACAAGGCTGCCTGATGGACATCGTGGTAGGCATCGTCGGTGCCTTCCTCGGCGGTTGGATATTCAGTCTCTTCGGCGGCCAGGGCGTAACCGGGTTCAACATCTACAGCATGTTGGTGGCGGTACTGGGCGCCGTTGTGCTACTGGCGATAGTCGGTTTGATCCGCGGAAGGCGCTAACCCCTTGCGTTACGGCTGAGCGACCTCTACGAGTTCCAGCTCGAAGGTCAGGTCCTGCCCGGCCAAGGGGTGATTTGCGTCTAGCGTCACGCTTTCGCCGTCCAACTGCGCGACCATAACCGGTACCGTCTGGCCGTCGCCCTGCTGTAGTTGCAGTTGTGAACCGACGGAGAGTTCGATGCCTTCGGGAATCTGTTCGCGCTCTACTTCGAGGAGCAGATCTTCCCGCCTGGGACCGTAGGCTTCGTCGGCGGGAATGCGAGTCGAACGAGTCTCACCGACAGCCATTCCGCTTACCGCCCGCTCAAAGCCGGTGATGACTTGCCCACTGCCTAGCGTGAACTCGAGCGGGTCACGTCCTTCGGATGAGTCGAAGACACTCCCGTCGTCCAGGCGCCCGGTGTAGTGTACGCGGACGACATTTCCAGATTGCGCGTTGTCCATGGTTGTTCCTTTCCGGATCGCGCGGCAGCACGATCGCATCCTCCGAGCCTACCGCGGTACCAGCCGCACGGTGTCGGCCAACTACCATTTTGGATTCCGCTCAGAAACCTACCGCCTGCCCGTCCTTGCGCGGGTCCGAGGCGGCGATGTATCCGTCCTCGCTCCGGTAGATGAGCTGTCCGCCGCCAAACGCGAAGCTTTCCTCCTCGGCATTCTCCCGCAAACGGTGACCGCGGCTCGCCAGTTCGTCCAAGGTGGCCTCGGAGAAGCCGCGCTCTATGGCGACGTCACGGCCGCCAATTACCTGCCACCGCGGCGCGTCGCACGCCGCTTGCGGGTTCTGACCGTGCAGGGCGATGCGAAGCACCATCTGCAGGTGTCCCTGCGGCTGCATTGCGCCTCCCATCACACCGAAGCTCATCAGCGGGCTGCCCGAACTCGTAAGGAAGCCGGGAATTATGGTGTGAAACGGCCGCTTTCCACCAGCTAGCCGGTTGGGATGACCTGGTTCGAGGGTGAAGCCCGCCCCCCGGTTCTGCAAGCTGATACCGGTTCCTGGTATCACTATCCCTGAACCAAAACCGCGATAGTTGGACTGAATGAACGAGACCATCATCCCCTGGTCATCGGCTGCGCTCAAGTACACGGTTCCGCCGGCCGGCGGCCGCCCATACACCGGTTCTTGGGCCCGCTTCGGGTCGACGAGCGCGGCCCGTTGGGCGAGGTAGTCATCGTCGAGCAGCTCGCTTGGTTGCAGATCCAGCGACCGCTCGTCCGAGATGTAACGGTAGGCGTCGGCGAAGGCGAGTTTCATCGCCTCGATCTGCAGGTGCAGGTTGTCGGCGGTATCGACGCCGTACTCTCCGATCGGCAGGTGCCGCAAGATTCCCAGCGCCAGCAGTGCGGCCAGGCCCTGCCCATTTGGCGGGATTTCGTGCAACTCGACAGCGCCGAACGAAGCGCTGATGGTGCCCGTCCAGTCGACCCGGTGGGAAGCCAAATCCTCCTCGCTCAAAGCCGCGCCGTTGCGGTGCGCGTCGGCAGCGATCTTCTCGGCCAACTCGCCACGGTAGAAGTCCTCGCCGCGACTCTCGGCGATCCTCTCCAGAGTAGCCGCCTGCTCGGGATAGCGGAACGATTCGCCCGCCTTCGGAGAGCGGCCCTGGGGTAGAAAACCGCGCCGGAACTCTTCATGGACAGCCAACAACGGGGCCGCCAACGACCAGAGTCGAGCCACGTGAGGCGTGACGACGAACCCTTCGCGGGCGTAATGCATTGCCGGCTCGAAGAGTCTGCGAAACTCCAGACGCCCGAAACGCGTCGACAGCGCCTCCCAGGCGGACACCGCGCCCGGGACAGTGACACTCTCCCAACCGCGTTGCGGGAGCCCGCTCTGGGCGAAACGCTCGGCGGTCCAAGAGGCAGGGGAACGACCGGATGCGTTCAAGCCGTGCAGCTGATCCCCGTCATGAACTATCGCGAACGCGTCGGAACCGATGCCGTTTCCGGTCGGCTCCACCACCGTGAGGGTTATGGCCGTAGCAAGAGCTGCGTCCACCGCATTACCGCCCGCCTGCAGCATGCTGAGCCCGGCCTGGGCCGCCAGTGGTTGAGATGCGGCAACGGTATTGTGAGCAAAGACCGGCGCTCGCCTGGACGGATAGGGAAGGGTGAAATCCATGCTTTACTCCCCTGCGCACGCGCTCAGCCGAGCGTCGAGCAGGCTAATGAGAGGGGCGGCAGGCAGTGCCGCCGTGACTTCAGGCGCGTAGGACGAGCACGCCAAGCGCGCCACCGGCAACGATCAGTACAGCAGGATGCACGTTGTAGAACACGCCCAGTACGAATGCGGCGGCTGCGACCAGCCACAGCGCCCAGGATCCCAACCACTGGCTTGGAGGACCGAAAGCGCTGGGAACGAACTGCCACACCACCATGAGGAGGAGGGCGATGACGACCGGTCGCACCCCCCGAAGGAAGCCTGCCAGCGCCGGAGCCTCGCGGTAGCGGGCGTAGAGCCCAGCCAGCGCCACCATGAAGATGATGGTCGGAACCGTCATGCCGAGCAGCCCCGAGACGGCGCCGCCCACTCCCGCCACCTTGTATCCGACGTAGCCGGCGAGTTTGGTGGCGATCGGACCTGGGAGGGTATTACCGAAGGCGAAAGCATCGAGGAACTCCTCCCTGGTGAGCCACGCCTGGATCTCGACGACCTCCTCCTGAATCAAGGGGATCATGGAGGGTCCACCACCGAACCCGAACAGACCGACTTTGGCAAAAGAGTAGAAGAGCTTGAAAATCTCCATAAAGCAGGTGTAACACGCTCCTAGCGCGATTCCGGCGGTTGCTCGCGGCCTCAGCCGTTCGAACTCGCCTGTCGAGAGGCTGCCGCCACACGTCCGGCCAACCGTCCGGTGAGCATGAACCCCAACGTATAGGCGCACATTGCGGCTATCCCCAACAGAACGACCGGCAGCCAGCGTTGCCCGGTTATCAGTGCCAGCATCAGGAACCAGCCCGGTGTCGCCAGAAGCACGGCAGCCAGCAAGGTGGCCGACAGGACGCTGCCTTTGCTCCCCGAGCGGGCCAGTGCGTCGGGCAGCGCCATGCCAAGCACGCATTGCAGTAGCGCCAACGCCGCCAGCACCATCCCCAAAGCGGAGCCACCGCCGAAAGCAGGGCCAGATTGAGGTTCGCTCAACAGCAGGACCACGGCGCCTACCACAACAGCCACACCGCACTGCGCCACGAACATCCCGGCAAAGGCGACACGGAGCGCAGCGGACGCCAACTGCCTATCTGGCCGCGGGGCTCGCAGGAACGCGTTGAGCGGCGTCCAGGCGCGCCACCCCTTGGCGTCCCCTTGCGGATCGCTCAGTGGACGCTTGGCTCCTCGGAGTTTTCGACCAGCCAACCGGCCACCGCTACCAGGGTCCCACCCACCGCCGTGAGGCCAATCAGCACCAGCACGCTATAAAGCATGATTTCCAGAAACGTTTCCACTCAGGGCCTCCTACCCAAAACAGCCACTATCCTACCCCGGCTGCGCGCGAGGGCCCTCGAGCGCCAGGCGAAGCGACCCAGCAGAAGAATCGACGCCGTTCCAAGACCGAGCACCAAGCCGGCCCATAGACCCCGGCCCCCCCAATCCAGGCCGAAGGCGAGGAAGACTCCGCTGCTGATCCCCACCAGCCAGTAGGAAACTAGTGAAATGACCATCGGAACGGTAGTGTCCTTGTAGCCTCGAAGTGCTCCGGCCGCGCTTACCTGAACCCCGTCGAAAATCTGGAAAGTCGCGGCGATGGCCAGGAAGGCAGCCGCGAAACGCGTAACCTCGGCGTTCGCTGCGGACTGTGGGTCGAGGAAGATACCGATTACCAGCCCCGGCGCAAACCAGAAGAGCGAGGCCGTGAGGGTCATCGCAGCGATAGAAAGTGCGATCCCAACGATGCCTGCCCTCCTCGCTCCCTCGGGATCATCGCGACCCACCGCCTGACCCACGCGAATCGAGGTGGCAACCGCAAGGCCCACCGCCACCATGAAAGTCATCGTTGCCGATTGAATCGCTATCTGATGAGCGGCCAGCTCGACCTGACCCACCAAACCCATCAACAGGGCCGTAACAGCGAAAAGGCCCGCTTCGAACCCCATCGTGAGGCCGATAGGCGCGCCCAGGCGCAACAGCTCCCCCAGCAGTGCCCGATCGGGACCTCGCGGCCGTCTAAACACCGCGAACCTCGAATGGCCCTTCGCGACGTATAGCGCCGCGATCAGGAACATGATGGTGTGAACGAGGGTAGTCGCCCAACCGGTACCGGCGACCCCGAGCTCCGGCAGGCCCATCCGGCCGAACATCAATAGCTCGTCCAGCACGATGTTGACGACTAGTCCCACGATCATTAGGAAGAGGATCGGACGAGTGTTCCCGGTTCCTTCGAGGAATCCCCTCAGCGCGACCAACAGTAGTGCCGGCACCAGCCCCCAGGCCGCCGTGCCCAGGTAGGTGCCGGCAAGTTGGGCGGCCGCCGGCTCCTGTCCGACGGCCAGCAGCAAGGTCTGAGCGTTGAGCAGAAGCACTACTGCAGGAAGCGCCAGGAACAGTGCAAGCCAAAGACCTTGCCGGGCGGCGCGTCCCGCGTCTTCAATTCGCCCGCCACCGTAGGCCTGCGCCACGAGTGGTCCCACCGCAAATACGACCCCCTGTAGCAGAATCGTCACGAGCATGTAGCTCGTTGCGCCTAACGCGATACCGGCCAACGCTGTGCTTCCCAAACGGGCAACCATGACCGTGTCGACGAAGGTCATTCCCGCTTGGACGATCTGCGCGAGAGCAAGCGGAATTGCGAGAGAGACGAGGCTGCGGGCCTCTTTGCGATAGGCGATCGACACGAGCACCCAGAATACTCCGGCCGGCACACTCGTTCCGCCCGCCCGAGATACCGTGCAGCGGGCGTTGAGTTGCGTGTACTTTCTGACCTCTCGGCAGCGGTGCTGGCGGTATCGTTTCGCCATGGTTCGCGTACTACTAATCGTGCTCATCGTGGCGGCCGGAGCCGCGGTCGCTCTCTGGCAACTCGATGTCGTCCAGCTTCCCTTCGGCCAGCAGACGTCGGATATCCGGCGTACGCAATCCTCACTCTTCACCGTGGTCAAGGGTGGCGACCTGACAGAGCTGCAGACGTTGCTGGATTCCGGAACTAACGTCGACGCCCGCGACGAGTTCGGCCAGACGCCGTTGATCTATGCCTTGAGCGAGGGCGCCGGTCAGCCGGTCGTGTCGGAGTTGCTCGCCGCCGGCGCCGACGTAAACGTCGTGACAGAAACAGGCTGGACACCGCTGATGTACGCCGCGCGCGACGCAGACTCGGCGGAGACTGTGCAACTGCTCATGTTCGCCGGCGCCGACCCAACCCTCCGTAACGCGGAGGGCCAGAGTGCAGCCGACATTGCCCGCCGCAACCCCAAGGTTGCCAGCACCTGGTTGCTGGGACGGCTCGAGGAGCTGGCGAATTCAGAATTCTCGACGGAGTGGCCAAGTGGTTACACGGTACCGGTGGAGGGCGCTACCATCAGCTCGCGCTCGACACACCTACCGGGAGCGACGCGGGCGTATCGCAACGGCACCCATGAAGGTTTCGACTTCTACGACGGTGCCGTGAGCGTTGACATCGAGTACGGCACAGCCATACGAGCTGTGGCTAGCGGTGAAGTCATCCGGGCGGATCACGGCTATCAGGAGATGACCGCCGCGGAGTACGACGAGATAATCACGACGGCGCAACGCAACTTGAGTACGCCCGCGGAGATCCTCGATAAACTGCGCGGCCGCCAGGTATGGCTACGCCACCCTGGCGGTTTCGTATCCCGTTACGCGCACCTCTCGGCAGTCACCGAAGGGGTGCAGGTGGGAAGCCAGGTACGTCAGGGCGACCTGATCGCCGCAACCGGTAACTCCGGGACGCTCGAGGCAGTCCAGGATACCCGGGACGATCCGCATCCACACGTGGAGATCTGGCAGGGTGATGAAAGGTATCTGGGCGCCGGGCTCGACGCGTGTGACATCTATCCGTTGGCTGCCCAGCTCTTCGGAAGCGTTGCGTTGCCTCCCTATACCGAAACCTGTCCCGGAGTCTAATCCGCGAACTCTGAAGCGGGAGCATGATCCGGGAGCGTGAAACCGGATGACTGAAGATCACGCTAAGGTCACGATTGCAGGGGAAAGTTCATACCGCTCTGCATCCGCTCGCCCACTAGCCGCTCGCGAGTGTCGCTGTGGAGCTCGAGCATGTCCTCCAGAATCGTTACCAGCTCCTCGCCGCTCCCCCTGCTGAGTGCCAACTCAAAGTCTAGCTGCAGCGCCCGCACGTAGCTGGATATGACGCCCGCCATGTCGTGGTCGATGAATAGCCCGTACTCGTCGAGGAGACTCTCGATTGCGACGCCAGTCGAATCGATATCCCGCCTGAGTTTGCTCACCTGCTCTAGCATTGGCCCCCCTCTGCCGGAACGGTGCCGGCGTAGGCACCTGGTGCCGTCGCCGTGTAACACATAGCGACAACGGAAAAGATGATCCCGTAGGAAACGAACACTTTGCGGTGGATCATCTTCAACCGCTGCCCAGGATTTGTATCCCCGCACCCTCTTTGATTAGACCAGTCTCGAGGGCAAACGCCAAGATGCCTCGGTACCAGCGGCTCCGGTACCTATGTCACTTTTGGTGACGTAGCGGCTTCCTTTGGTGACGTAGCGGCTGCCGACATGCGGCGATCATCCGGGGTTCACCCGGCCGTCAGCCCGGCACATTGAAGCCGGCATGCCCGGTCTCGGCGTAGTAATCCTCGATCTCACCGGGGATGCTGGAGACATCATCGACGACCTTGAACAGCCCCATGTCGGCTTCGGACACCGCCCCCAGGCGAATTAGCGTTCCGTTTATCCACTGCAGAAGGCCGCGCCAATAGTCGACGTCCACCAGATAGACCGGAAAGGGCTTTATCTTTTTCGTCTGGATGAGGGTGAGGGCCTCGAAGAGTTCGTCGATTGTTCCGAACCCACCTGGGAACACCACGAAGGCCGTTGAATACTTGACCAGCATCACCTTACGAACGAAGAAGTACTTGAACGAGAGGGAATCGCTCTGGTACGGGTTGGGTGCCTGCTCGTGCGGCAACGTCACGTTGAGGCCTATCGAGCGGCCACCGGACTCAAAGGCACCCTTGTTGCCGGCCTCCATGATTCCCGGCCCGCCGCCGGTAATCACCGTGTAACCACGCTCGGCCAGCGCTCGCGAGAGCTTCTCGGCCTGATGGTAGACGGCGCTGTCGGAACGAAGCCGCGCCGAGCCGAAGATGGTGACCGCCTTTCCTACGTCGCTCATCTCCTCGAAGCCCTGCACGAACTCGCCCAGAATGCGGAACATACGCCAGGAGTCCTCGGCCAGGGCGTCGATGACGTACTGCTTCTCCAGATTTTCCATGGCGCATGGTACCGCGCTACTTTAGCGGGTGGGCACTGCGGTTGACCTCGAGCAATTTCTCGAGGTCGGGCTCGAGCAGGTCGGGCTGAGCCATGCCGCGAGCTCAGAGCCTCAGGTAGGCAACCGTGACTCCGTGGCCGCCCTCGTAGGGCACCGCGTCCTCGAACCTCTCCACCCGCTTCTCATCCTTGAGATACGAGCGTACGGCGTCACGTAGGGCGCCGGTGCCCTTGCCATGCAGGATCCGAACCTTCTCTGCTTTCATGGCGTGCGCCTCGAGAATCAGTTCCCGCACCTGCTCGAGCCCCTCCTCAACGCGTGCACCCCGTATGTTCAACTCCTCATCGAAAGCGCCGCCTCCAGGGTGACTCGCCGCCGACTTTGGCTTGGCCTTTGGTGATTGCACAAGCCTGGTGTCTCGCCGCGGCACCTCGACCTTGAGCAGGCCAAGCTGCACCACCAGATCGTCACCGCGGACTTCGACAATCGGACCCTCGGCGTCGTAACTTTCCACCCGAACCCGCGCTCCCGGCTCCCAGCGCTCCTTGAGGGCGGAAGGCTGCTCGCGCACGGTCTTGCTGCGCGCGCCCTGTCGTAACTGCCGGATCTCCTCGAGCGCCTGCGGTCGCCGTTGCGGGTCACTGGTAGCGGCCCGCTTGAGCTCCTTGGCGCGGTGTAGGGTGTCTTGCAGCATCTCGTCGGCCCGTTCAGCGGCGGCGGCCATTACCTGGGCCTCCTTCTGCCGTAGCCTGTCGATTTGCGAGCGCAGTACCTCTGCCTCGTTACGGGCCCTGTCCCGAGCCCCCTGCGCCCCGCGCAGCTCGAGACTCAAGGCTTCGCGCTGCTCCTCCAGCTCCTCGAGCAGCGCTTCGAGCCGTTCTCCTTCGGGACCCAAAAGCGCCGAGGCGCGCTCCAGCAACTCGTCGCTCAACCCCAGTCGACGGGCGATGGCCAGCGCATAGGAACGACCCGGCTGACCCACGCTCAGCCGATAGGTGGGCTGCAGACGCTCCACATCGAAGCGCATAGCCGCGTTCAACACCCCCTCAGTACGCGACGCGAACACCTTTAGGGGCGCCAAGTGAGTAGTCACCAAACCGCGCGCCCCCGAGGACAGCACCACTTCGAGGATCGCCTGCGACAATGCCGCACCCTCCTCGGGATCGGTTCCCGAGCCCAGCTCGTCGATCAGCACCAGAACCCTGTCGTTGGCTTCGTCGACGATCCGACGGAGGTTCGTGAGGTGGCCCGCATAGGTGGACAAGCTGGCCTCGATACTCTGCTCATCGCCTATATCGACCAGCAGTCGCTCGAAACGCGGCAGTAGCGGCGGCGACTCGGCCGAGGCAGCTACGAACAGGCCACAGTGCGACATGAGGGCGGCCAGGCCGAGCGTCTTGATCAGGACCGTCTTACCACCGGCGTTGGGACCGGTGACGATAAGCAACCGCCGCTCGCCGCCCAGCTCGATGTCGTTGGGCACGCAGCCGTCGATGAGCGGGTGGAACGCACCTCGGAGACAGACCCGGCCGTCGCTGGTGAACGACGGACGCGCGAGCTTCCAATCGCGCGCCAGGGAGGCACGCGCCTGCACCAGATCAAGCTGGGCCGCGAGCTCCAGTGTCTCGTCCAGGCCGGGGGCGGTCGACAAACGCCGGCCCAACGCGATGAGGATACGGCGTACCTCATCGCGCTCCTCGAACTCCAGCAGCGCAAGCTCGTTGTTGAGAGGTACCACCGACTGAGGCTCAATGAAGACCGTGGCGCCCGAATCGCTGCTGTCGAGGGCGATGCCCGGAACCCGCGACTGCGATGAGGCTTTCACCGGAATTACGAAGCGATCCCGCCTGAGTGTGACTATCGCGTCCTGGACGAACTCCGAGTAGTGGCTCAAGAGCTGTTGCAGCCGTTCTCGGATGCGGTTGCGCAATGGATTCAGACGCCTGCGGATCTCCCGCAGCTTGGGAGTCGCGTCATCGCGAACATTTCCGTCGGGATCCAGCTGTTCGCGGACCAAACGCAGCACCCCGTCGAATGAACCCATTCCGGCGGCCAGCTCCGACAGGCGAGGGCGGCCAGAGGCCAGGATGGCACGCTTGGCGCTAGCCGCGGAATCGAGGGTATAGGCGATCTCCAGCAGTTCGCTGCCGTCGGCCACTCCACCTTCACGAAGCCGGACCAGCAGCGGTTCGATGTCTTCGATGCCGCCCAGCGACAGATCGCCGCCCGTGAGCACCTCCGCGGTGCGCTCCAGGGCTTCCTCCACCATATCGGCATCCCTCAGCGGCTCCAGCGAACGGGCCAGTCGTGCGCCAAAGCGGGTCATCGCACGGTCGGCCAGCTCCCCTTTGATACGAGGAAAGGAGAGCTTGTCACACGTTGTATCGGCGGCTATCACGGCTCGCGAGTATACCCGCTCCTACTCCCCTGGCCCGCGGGCGGCACGACTTGAAGCAGTTCGAGATGCGGGCTGTGGGGCCCCGTAGACACCAAGAGCGGCGCCAAGTAGACGGTCTCCACGAGGAAGCGGCGTTACCATGGCGTGCGCTCGAGCCCGCCGGGCCCACTGGGCGCAGCTACCGATGAACGACTGGAAACGGACACTCATCATCCTGAGCGTGGCCCAATTGCTCTCCGCAATCGGGTTCTCGATGATCTTCCCGTTCCTCCCGAACTATGTTGAAGCGCTTGGATCGAGCACCGGCACTAGCCTGGTGTTTTGGGCCGGCGCGGTGTTTAGCGCACAGGCCCTCACAATGATGATCGCTTCGCCCCTGTGGGGAGCGGCTGCCGACAGGCTGGGGCGCAAGCCGATGGTGGCACGCGCGATGTTCGGCGGTGCGGTAGTCATCCTGCTGATGGCGTTCGCCAGAAGCGCCGAAGAGCTCACCCTCCTGCGAGCGATCCAGGGTCTTCTAACCGGGATCGGATCGGCAGCCAACGCCCTGGTCGCCTCTATCACGCCCAGGGAACGCTCCGGCTACGCCATGGGGATATTGCAGACAGCCCTGTGGAGCGGAGTCGCGGTGGGCCCGGTGATGGGTGGCGTGCTGGCCGACCTATACGGCTTCCGGGTGGCGTTCGTCGTCACAGCCGGCCTGCTGGTCGTCGGTGGTCTGCTGGTGACGTTCGGAGTGAGAGAAGAGTTCAAGCCCACGGAACGCTCGGGCCAGGGAGTGATCGGGGACTGGCAGGAGATACTGCGCACGCGCGGCGTTGCCGTGACCTATACGGCGCGCTTTACCGCCACGCTTGGACGCGGTTTGCTGGTACCGGTTCTGCCCCTGTTCGTTCCGCTCATCATGATGAGTTCGCAGGGCGTTAGCACGATGATCGGTTTGGTCATCGGGGTGTCTTCGGCCACCGGTACCGTGAGCGCCATCATCCTGGGCAATCTCGGTGACCGCATCGGGCATAAGCGGGTCCTGGTGTGGTCGGCCTTGGGAGCCGCCCTGGCCTACATTCCGATGGCGTTCGTCACCGAGCCGTGGCAGCTCCTGCTGCTCAACGCCGTGAGCGGCGTAGCGATCGGCGGGGTGATGCCTGCCCTGTCTGCGCTGTTGGCCGGCTATAGTACCCAGGGCAGCATCGGGAGTGCGTTCGGGCTCGACAACTCGGTAATGTCGGCCTCGCGAGCTTTCGCACCGCTGGTGGGAGTGGGCGTGGCGAGCCTGTTCGGTTACCGGTCGGCGTTCCTGGCGGGCAGCATCATCTACCTTCTGACCCTGGCGGTAGCCGCACTAAAGCTGCCGAGTCCGCCGCTCCCGAATTCAACAGTTCGAAGTAAGCAGTCGGCGCGCTCGCTCGGCTCGACGGCGCCGACTGCCTCCGAGGGCGACGGCACCTCTGCCCCACGCACCGAGGGCTCCACTGCCCCACGCGAGTAATGGCCGATAATCTCCACTCCGTTGACAGGCGCCCCGTTTGGCGGTAGATTGACTCCGTCACCAGGGGTGCCCCGGCCGTTCGATGGCAACACGGGGCTGAGATGAGACCCTAGTACCTGATCCCGTTCGTACGGGCGTAGGAAGCGTGAGTCCACAATAGTCAAAAAGGCGCACACTTTGAACACGCCCGGCATTGCGAACACTTTCTCCAGTGACGGAAAGGTCAACACCATGCGACGTGTAACGACTATGCTTGCAACTCTCCTGCTGCTGGGCTCGGTGCTCGCCCAAAGGCCAAACGACGATCCGCTGCGGGTCCTAACCCACGAATCGTTCGACCTCTCGCTCGAGGTGCTCGAGCGCTTCACCCAGGAAACCGGGGTCGAGGTACAAATCCTGCCCGCGGGAGACGCCGGCCAGGTCGTTAGCCGGGCGATCCTCACACGAGAACGGCCCATTGCCGACGTCCTCTTTGGCGTTGACAACAGCCTGCTCACTCGCGCAATCGAGGCCGAGATTTTCGAGCCTTACCGTAGCCCCTTGCTCGAGCATGTACCTCCGGAGCTGGTTTTCGACCCCGAGTACCGGGTAACGCCGGTAGATGTGGGCTACGTGAACTTCAATATCGATCTGGAGTGGTTCGACAGGAAGGAGCTCGCTCCGCCGGAGGACATTACCGACCTTACCGCGCCCCGCTACCGCGGTCTCACGACGGTACTCGATCCGGCTACCTCCTCCCCCGGCCTGGCGTTCATGCTGGCGACCATAGACCGATTCGGCGAGGACGGCTGGCTGCAATATTGGGCGGAGCTGCGCGACAATGAGCTGCTGGTCACGAGCGGCTGGTCGGACGCCTACTACACCGCCTTTACACGCTATGGCGGCGACCGGCCGATCGTGCTCTCCTATGCGACGAGTCCCGCGGCCGAGGTGATCTTTGCCACGGAACCCCTCGACGAGTCGCCCACTACTAACCTGTTCTGCGATCGCTGCGCCTACCGACAGATAGAGGCGATCGGCATCCTCAGCGGCACGCAGCAGCGTGAGGCGGCGGAGCGGTTCATCGACTTCCTGCTTAGCCCCCTGGTTCAGGCCGACATACCGGGGGTCATGTTCGTCTACCCGGTGCGGACCGACGTGGAGCTGCCGGAGGAGTTCGAACGTTTTGCCCAGCGTCCAAGCGAGCAGCAGACGGCCGAACTGGCGCCGCAGGAGGTCGCCAGCGGACTGGAAGGGTGGCTCGACGAGTGGACGCGAGTGGTTTCACAGGGGCTCAAACCCGCACCGATGGACTGAGCGTAGTAAGTGAAGAACGAGGCGAGCTCCGCGGTTCATCCCGTGGAGCTCGGTCGATTATTCTGCGCTTTTTCTGCACTCGGTCGATTGGCCGTCCCGTCGGTCAGACGTTGAAGCGGTCGCTCTGGCTGCGCTCGGACCAACGCCGTAGCGTTGCACGCTCGCGCCTGATGGTGCGGTTCTTGGCCCGTCCACCGTCGTTGCCGAACAGTCGTTCTTTTAGCCGCCTGAGTATGCTCATCATCACTTCTCCCCTGCCAAGCAACTGTTATACACCAATGAGAACGGCCCTATGTAATATCAACGCAGTGTAGAGGCTCGACTGTGCTCCTCGTCACCATCGCCGGGCTTGGGCGTGCTCAATAGCCTCCTTCTCGTGCTGCGGGTACACTTGCCACGATGCACGATCGCACCCTGGGGCACGTACTGGGCCTCTTCGCCGCCCTATTCCTGGCTGTATTCTTCTTTTACCCACTCGCCGCGATCCTTTTTCGCAGCGCCGGAGTGGACTCGCTGCTCCAGATCCTCTCGAATCCCTACTACTGGGGCAGGTTCGCCTTCACTCTGGGCCAGGCGCTGTTGTCCACGGCCCTAACACTGCTTTTGGGCCTCCCGGCCGCCCTGCTTTTTGGCCGTTACGAGTTCACTGGGAAGCGGCTGCTCAGAAGTCTGTTCACGGTCCCCTTCGTTATGCCCACCGTCGTCGCGGCGGTGGGATTCCTCGCTCTGCTCGGCCCTCGCGGTGTGTTCGGCACCGATTTGCGAGGAACCCTCACGCTCATCCTCCTCGCTCACGTCTTCTACAACTTTCCGGTAGTTGTGCGGGTAGTGGGTTCTTATCTCGAGGCAACCGCGCCGCAGCTACGGGAGGCGGCGCAAACGCTGGGGGCCAGCCCCTGGCGGACACTTTTGCGCGTAGAGCTACCCCTCGCCGCTCCGGCGCTGGCCGCCGCTGCGTCGCTCGTCTTTATTTTCACCTTCACCTCGTTCGGGGTGATTCTCATCCTCGCCCCGAACCTGCCTACGGTAGAGGTGGAGATCTACCGGCTCACGTCGCGCTTGCTGCGGTTGGACGCCGCAGCGGTACTGGTAGTCGGGCAGCTTCTGTTGGTGGGCTGCGTGAGCCGGCTCTACGTTCTACTGCAGCGGCAACTTTCGGTTCGAATGGGCGGTGCCGCCCGTAGCCTCCCACGACCAAGCGGGGTGGTGAGGGCTCTCCTCGCTGTTCAACTTGCCGTTGCCGCCATCCTCATCCTTTCTCCACTGGTTGCGCTGGGAGTGCAGGCCTTCTGGCCCGCCGGACAGGCCGGTCCTACACTGGCTGGCTTTCGGGCCCTGCACCAGGCACCGCTTACGGCGACCTTCAGCGGCGCCGGCGAAGCGGTGTTCAACTCGCTGCTTTTCGCTTTCGGCACGATGGTTCTAGCCCTACTGGTCGGTTTCGCCTTCGCTTACGCAGTGGTTCGCGGGGGCTGGCACTGGCTGGATGACGCGAGCCTCCTGCCGCTGGCGGCAAGCGCCGTGAGCCTGGGTTTCGGTTACCTCATTGCTTTTCCACGACTGGCCACCAGCCCCTGGGGACTGCTACTGGCACACACCCTGGTTGCGTTCCCGTTCGTAGCCAGGGCGTTGTTGCCGGCTTTGCGGGCCCTCCCACCTTCCCTGCTGGAAGCCGCCGGCACACTTGGCGCCGGCTCCTGGTCCCGCCTCAGGCGGATCGAACTGCCCCTCCTGAGGCCGTCGTTCACCACCGCCGCCGCCTTTGCCTTTGCCGTCTCGATGGGTGAGTTCGGGGCAACGCTGGTGATCACTCGACCCGAGTTCGCCACCATCCCGGTGGCGATCTTCGATCGACTCGGACGCCCAGGCCTCACCAGCTACAGCGCGGCACTGGCACTATCCGTGGTGTTGATGGTCGTGACGGCGGCCGCCATGCTGGTGATCGATCGCTCCGGCCCGGGGGAGCTGTGAGAGAGTCTGGGGCCGAACGGTATGATCGGCTGTTCTCATGACCTTGCGCCTCGACGACCTGAGCAAGAGCTTCGGCGCCGTCAGTGCCGTTGAAAGCGTCGACCTCGAACTTTCCGGCAGTGGCACGCTTGCCCTACTGGGGCCCTCCGGTTGCGGGAAGAGCACTTTGCTTAGACTGATAGCCGGCCTCGAACAGCCCGACCGCGGACGGGTGTTGTTCGATGGGCGAGACGTCACCCAACTCCCTCCGCAGAAGCGCGACATGGGGATAGTGTTTCAGGACTACGCGCTCTTCCCTCATCTGAATGTGGCCGGAAATGTGGGCTTCTCGCTGGTGGAGGGCAGGCGGTCCCCGGCTCGGATCAAGAGTAGGGTCGGCGAACTGCTCGAGCTCGTGGGCCTGCTGGGTCTCGAACGGCGCAAGGTCTTCGAACTCTCCGGCGGCCAGCAGCAGCGGGTGGCACTGGCCAGGGCTCTGGCCGCCGAGCCTTCGTTGCTGCTGTTGGATGAACCGCTGTCGAACCTGGATCCGGAACTGCGGGGCGCCTTGCAAGTCGAGCTGCACGACCTGCTTTCCGGCCTCGCAGTTCGTGCCCTTTACGTTACTCACGACCAAGCCGAAGCGTTTGCCGTGGCGCCACGGGTAGCTCTTATGCGTTCCGGCAGAATTCTGCAGGACGGGCCCAGCGCGGAGGTACTGGCGTGGCCGGGCAATGCTTGGGCTGCGCGCTTTCTGGGATACCGCAACGTGTTCTCGGCCGACAACCGGCCCGTGCGATCCGACCACGACGGAGCGCTCTTGCTGCGTGACGATCTCATCGGCATGACTCGCCCAGTAGCAGGATCGCTCATTGGCCACATATCGCGGATCGAGCGAATAAGCCATCGGCTTCGCCTTACCCTTGCCATTGCCGACTGGGGCGGAGACTTGATCTGGGAGGGCTACGAGCGTGAACTGCCAGCGGGGATTAGCGTTGGCGATGAGCTTGGCCTGGACGTTCCCGACGCAGCCTGGGTCAAGTTGGAGCCGGAATGAGCGGTGCGATATGAAGACCGTGATACTCGCGGGCGGCGAACTGCGGCCGACCAATCACCTCAAGCAGCTCATCAGCGACGCCGGGCTGGTGCTGGCCGCAGACTCGGGCCTTAGGCACGCAAGGGCATTGGGCCTCCAGCCGGCGGCGATAGTAGGCGACTTCGATTCGGTGGAGCAGAGGCACCTTGCCGCCTATCCGAATCTGCCGCGCTTCGAACATCCAGCGGACAAGGACCAACTCGATCTCGAGCTCACCGTCGATCTGGCATTGGAGCGCGGTGCAACGGAGCTGGTGATCGTGGGGGCCTTCGGCTCCCGGCTCGACCAGTCGCTGGCCTGCCTGATGATCGCTGCGCGTTTGCGACGGGACCTCATGATCCCCGTCTCGCTACATGACGGCGAGCGCGACGCCTATCCGCTGGCCGCCGGGAACACGCTTCTCCTCGACCTCCAGACGGGTACCGTTTTCAGCCTGCTCGCGCTCATCGACTCGCGCTGCTCCGTAAGCGGTGCGAGATACAACCTCACAAACGCCCCTCTTGCTTTCGGAGTGGGATTGGGCCTGGCAAACCGGGCACGAAACGGCCCGCGTGTTGAGGTACATGAGGGCCTCGTGGCGGTCATAGTCGAGCGGACGTTGGGGACCAGCGAAGTCTCCTTGTCCGCCCGGCCATAAGGTGCAGCGGACGCCCGCCTACCTTCGCGCCGCGCCTTCACCCTGCTCGATCGGTACCCCCACCATGTTTCCCCATTCCGTCCAGGAGCCGTCATAGTTCCGGACGTCGGGATAGCCGAGCAGGTACTTGAGCACGAACCAGGAGTGACTGCTCCGCTCGGCGATACGGCAGTAGGTGACTATCTCTTTGTCGGCCGTTACCTGCTTGGGTCGGTACAGCTCCGCCAGCTCCTCCGCGTTCTTGAAAGTGCCGTCCGGGTTTGCCGCTTGGGCCCAGGGGATGTTCTGCGCCCCGGGGATATGTCCTCCACGCAGCGCCCCCTCCTGCGGGTAGTCGGGCATGGCGATCTTTTCACCAGTAAACTCGGCCGGGCTGCGGACGTCCACCAGGGCGCCCTGGCCGTCGCGCACCTTGAGCAGGTGTTGGAGGACGTCGCTGGCGTAGGCGCGAATCGACTCGTCGCGATAGCGCACCCGATAGCTGCCCCGTGGATGGTTGGGCATTTCGGTCACCAGCGGGCGCCCTTCATCTGCCCACTTCTGGCGAGCGCCGTTCATCAGCCTTACGTCCTCATGCCCGTTGTATTTGAAGAACCAGAAGGCGTAGGCGGCCCACCAGTTCGACTTGTCCCCGTAAAGCAGTACGGTGGTGTCGTTGCTGATCCCCTTGCTCTCCAACAGAGAGGCGAACGCTTGAGCGTCGATGAAGTCACGGGAATCGCGCCGCTGCAACTCGGTATGCCAGTTGAGGATGACCGCTCCCGGCAAATGCCCCTGTTCGTACAGCGTTATGTCCTCGTCTACCTCGGCGATACGAACGTTCGGGTCGTTGAGATGGTCGGCGACCCAGTCGGTAGTTACCAGAACTTCGGGGTGTGCGTAGCTCATGCTTCCTCCTCTTCCTGATGCCAACCTACTGTATATGTTGACACATATTGTCTACTATCCGATGCGGGCAAATGAACATGGCTCGTGTTCCACTCGAGGTTTCGCTCGAATTAGGCAGTCAACCCCAACGTGGCGAGCTGAGGAGATCACAGTTTCCAATCAGACCGACAAAAATTCTGAGCGAGAGCGAGCTGGTCTGAATATTTGCCGAGCGCGACAAATTGTTTCGTACCACGCAGACTATACTGAAGTATGCCAAAGGGAAGCGATCCCGAGTTCATCGTTGATAGCAAGGGGCGCAGGATCAAGGTAAGTTTACGACCTGTATGACGAGGAACTATGGATCGATGTTTTAATCGTTGCCCACCGGAAGAGCGTCTACCGAGACATCTAGGAATATCTCAGACCCAAAACTCGGAGCAACCGACTTTCCTGAATGATGTTGACAACGTCGAAGGGCATGTTCGCCATAGGAAGCGGTTTTGGATCAGTTGCGAGCCAACGGCGTCGACCGAAATCGAATGGTATGACGAGACCAGACTAGACCCGGCCATCGTAATAGGGAGGTAAGTCATGCGTGTCACCAACATTTCGGAAGCCAAAGCGAATCTGTCAAAACTCGTGGAACGCGCCATAAGAGGCGAAGAGGTCGTCATCGGCAAGGCAGGGAAGCCGGTGGCCAAACTAGTACCCTTTGACGTGGACAACCAACCGCGCGACCTCGACCAGGGGATCTGGGAGGGTGAGGTACGCATAGCCGAAGACTTCGATGAGCTGCCGGACGAATTTCTCCAGTTGTTCACCGGAGTCGAAGAACGTGAACCTCTTACTTGATACTCACACGCTCCTCTGGGTCTTCAGCCGCGACCCTCGCCTGTCCGGGGAAGCTACCGACGCGATCAGGGATGGAAGCACCGTTGTGTACGCGAGCGCCGTAACCGCTTGGGAGATATCGATCAAGAAGGCACTCGGCAAGCTGGAGGCGCCGGCCAACTACCTGGAGGGCCTGCGGCTGTACCGGTTCACGCCACTCGCAATATCTACAGAACATGCCCTCGCCGTGGAGGCCCTCCAACCCCACCACAGGGATCCATTTGACCGTATGCTGGTCGCTCAGGCATTAGAAGAGAAGCTGGTTCTGGTGACCCACGACACCCACCTACGGGCATACGGTGTGCCAATTCTCGAGACCTGACGATCTGCACGGGCGTCGTCCGCCTGGTGAAACAGGCTAATGGTTAAGTGCCGCCCGCAAGAGCCCTGGCCGCTAAATCGGCGACCGCGAGGTCGAGCTCCGGCTGTTCACCATCCGCCAGAATCCAGGAGGCCGACAGGCAAGTGAAGGCCAAAGTCCACTCGAGCAACCTCGTACGATCGAGGCACGCAGCCTGCGAGATTACAGCGACCTGGCGACCAAAGCGCCCGGATGCCAAAGCAACCTGTGGGCTCGGATTGCGCAGCAGATTCACGAAGTCGAAGGTCCGCTCACCGAGCAGCCGCTTTGGATCGATGGCGAGCCAGCCGCGCTCCCCAAAGTCGAGGACGTTGCCGTGGTGCAGGTCGCCGTGCAGTACAACCACATCGCGAGGATTCGCGAGCAGCTTTTCGGCCGTTGCGGCAGCGTGTCGAAAAATACCGCCCTGTTTCGCCGCCGCAGGCTCGAGCGCCTCGAACCATCGGGACAGAGACACACGTTCGGGCCTCGGGCGCTCTTTGAGACCGTGAAGTTCAGCCGCCACGCGGCAGATGATTCGAGTGGCGTCATCATCAAAGCCATCGCCCACCATTTCGGTGAGCGACACCTTGCCCGTTGCGCGCTCCAACAGCAGGGCATCTTCCCCGTGTGCCAGCACCCGCGCGGCCCCCTCGCCGTTCCACCACACCATCAAGCCAGCGCCAAACCGCTCCTCGGGGTCGTCCGCTACCTTTAGCATGGCAGGCACACCCGCGCTTCGAACCGGCAGCAATCTGCTGGTAGAGGTAATGATCGCTTCACCGTCGGGAATCAGGTCCCAACGCCTCAAGTATTTCTCTAAGATCGCAAAACCTCACCTTTGACCGTCAACGGAGCCGTACTAAGGTCGAAGTCAGAGCCAAATGGGTTGACGAATGCGACTCCTTCGAACGTGGCACCTGCCTGGAAGTCCGCACTCAGCACAATCGACACCGGGTAAAGCTTTACGGCCGTCCAAACCTGCGCATCGTAGTAGCTGAAGCCGTACTCCTTGACGCCCCTTGACGCTTCGAGGACGACTGACGCCGAGCCCGTTCGCGCCTAGGAGCTTGTGTGCGTAATGCCAACTCGCTTTTTGCTGAGGTTGCTGGGT
>JBBDRD010000027.1:0-342357 GCA_040905665.1 Trueperaceae bacterium | reverse complement strand
GACCGACAAGCCGTCGAGCCCGGTGTTCCGCACACCTTCCGAAATGCCAGCGATGCGATTACTCGGGTTTACAACACGCACCAGCCGGCGATGAAGTTTGACCAGTATTTCGTGGAACTAGACCGGATAGCAAACTCCGGGGTGATCCACCCGAATCGAATGACACTTCCGGCAATTCTCTCCCTGGCGGTTCTGATAACTAGCCACGAAGACGAAATTCGGTCGGTACAACCACCGCACTTCCTAATGCGTGCCTTCGCTCTCGTCGGAAGGACCCTGGGCTACGGCCCAGGTCGAAAGAGGCCTTGAACTGACCAGTGAGACCTGGTCGTAGTACCGGTAGCCGTTGTTCCCAATACGGCTAGGCTCGAGCAGGCCGATCTGGTCGTAATGCCGGAGCGTCCGGCTGGTCGTTCCAGCCGCTCGGACGATCTCCTGGATGGACCACTCGCCGGTTGCAAACATCCCGCTTTCCTCCCTTCCGCCGCCTCTCGTGCGACAGAAAGCATCATAAGGGTGCGGTGGCGTCGATGCCGCTTGGGATCGGCAGCGAGAACGGGATGTCGGGCCGAATTTCGACAGTGCCAAGCTCGGCTACCTTCCCATCGGCCCGAGTGAGCGAGACCGTCGCCAGGATCCTTTCGGGCACCTCCGTGCGCAAGAGCACGGCTTTGCCGGTAACGAGGAAAGGTGGACCTTCGGGGTCGAGAGTTATGGCCATGCCATCGAAGAGCGGCAACGAGTCGCCGGCCAAGCGCCAGAGTGGAGTGGGGCCGCCGGAAGCGAGCTCGAAAGTTCCGCGCTCGCGCTCGCCTTCGACGATGGTGAGAAGCCCCTCGTGACCGGCCAGTGGAATGTTCAGATTCCCGCCGGGCTCGAGCGCGACGGGGGCGCCGCGCACGTGCACATCCCGGCCGACGTGCCGGAAGGGCACGGCGTACTCGCGGCCTTCGAAGCGCACCAGGCAGTCCCCGGATACGCGCATGGTCACCTGCACGTCGAAAGGCGTGAGTAGGCTCTCCGGCAGCGGCTGCAGTACCTGCTGCTCGGCCCGCCAGGTGTCGAGGACGCTGTCGCCGGTTACGGGATGGTTGAGGGAAAGCCTAATCCACCCTAGGCATAGAACCATGCCAGCGATCGAGATGCTCGGCATGAGTCTCGAGGTAGGCACCCTCGCGGTAGTGCTGGTCATAGAACTCGGTGTCGATGTGGTGGGCCTGCGCATAGCAGGTCATTGCGATAGTGGGCTGCGTCGCAGGGAACTTGCCGTAAGTGTCCAGGACATACTGGGCGACTTCGCTCATGCAGTCGACGAACTCGTCACCGTACGGTGTAACGCTCCGCTGCACCCGCTCACCGTCCTTCCAGGGGCCGGGCCTACCCGGGTCGTACGCCCCCTCAGCCCCGAACTTGCGCTCGGTGAACTTGTCGACCGCACTCCGCATGTCGGGCATGTAAGGGGGGCAGAGCGTTTCGTAGTGGCCGTCGAGACCCACGGGGTTGGGCACGGTCCAGCGATCATCTGAAACGAACCTGAAGCCCAAACCGCGAACTCCCTTTTCGGCGAAGGCCCCGAGGACGCTCCAACGGTTCACTCCATTGAAGAAGAGCCCGCCGAGACCCATAGCCTGCTCGGCGAGGACGATGTTGTGGCCCATCATTGCAAGCTCCATGCAACTCGCCTCGTAGGTGGTCAGCTCAAGCACTGAAAGCGGGAACACCTTGTTCTCGTTCAGGAGCCCCGACCGGACGAAAGCCGCCAGGTTGCCTGCTGGCCGTTTCGCCATATCGTCGTTGATGACATAGCCGTTCGAGATGAGGATGGCGAGAAAGCCGAGAAGCTGCTCACTCACGTCGCCGACCGGCATGAACATAGTCGAGCCTTTGGCGTTGGCCATCCAGAAATTGGGCTCCAACATGTGGCCGGGTGCGGCCGGAAGGTCAAGCCGCTCACCGCTCAGTCGCACGGTGCTCTCGCGACAGACGGCCAAGATGCGCTCGGTGTCGTCTTCGATCTCCTCGAGCTCCCGCATGCTCTCGGGTTGCCGATCACGGGTGTTGGTCAGGTAGGTCCCGTCGTCGTCTGTGTGGAACAGTACGGGGGTTCCGATCCCGGCCGCCGTCGGGGCGGTCCGGCCCGTGTAGCGCACGGTGAAGTGCCCATGCTCCGCGGGCCGGGCGGGCCCGAACGGCACGCCGAAGTTCCACCCCGAAACACCGGTGCCGGCAGCAATGAGGATCGCCCTTTCCAGCTCCGAGAGGGGAAGGGGCTCGTGTCGCGACTGGAAGGCGAGCGGCCCGGACGGGATCTGCATGCCCAGACCGAAGCGGCGAGCGCGACGTCCGAAAAGCGCCTGCATCAGGGGGAAGCGCTGGACGTCGATCAAGGGATCTCGCGTCTCGTTCATGGTTTTACCTCCATGTCTACCGCCCTGCTTCCTGAGTCGCTGCCAGACCGATGTTGGTCGGTTCCACCTCGAGGGCAGCCGCTATTGCCTCCTCCACCGACATTCGCGTTCCCTCGGCGGTGCAAGACGTCCAGGTTTCTGGAGTGACGGCCGCTCGACCAAGAGCGACGCTTCGCTCCATTTCGGCTCGATCCACGGGCTCGGGTACTACGCCGTGCGCACCATGTACGGCTTCCGCCGCTCCGAACAGCATTGCGGCCTTCCTAGGATTCCCCGCCACTACGGCAACCCCTGCCAAGCCCGCCAGAGTCGTCCCGATACCGCGTATGCTACCAACCTCTTGGGCCAGACGAAGCCCCTCACTGAATCGCTCGATGGATCGCGACAGGTCACCTTGCCTCTGCGCCATGTAACCCAGATTCGCCAGAACAGTCACTATCCGGACCCAGTCACCGAGGCCCCGCAGGATCGCGATGCTCTCCTCGTAATGCGCCTCCGCCTTGTCGTACTCACCTCTCGAGCGGGCGATCTCACCGAGGCTGTTCAGGAACAACGCGACTTCCCGTTCCTGGCTGCACCCCCTGGCTTCGGCCAGGCCTTCCTCCACATACCCCGTTGCGGTCCGGAAGTCGCCGGTGAGGACGGACACGCATGACAGCCCCCTGAGCGCACGGGCCAGAACCACGCTGCCGCCGCTGGACCTCGAGGCACTTTCGGCTTCCCTGAACAGCACCGCGCCTTGTGCATGGTCGTTCTGTCCCACCGCTAACTCCGCCGCAGCCAGGAGCACATCCGACAGCAACGGGCTGTCCGATGCCCGAGCCATAGGGAGGAGTTCAGCAAGGGTTTCCCGGCCCTCCGTTAGATGCCCCCGCACGAACCAGTACCACCAGGTAGCCGAAGCAAGACGAAGGGCCGTGCTCGAATCGCCGGAGTCGAGGCACCAACGCAGGGCCACACCGATGTTGGCGTGCTCGCGGCCGGCCAACCTCATCCATTTCGCTTGCTCCGGCCCGTGAAGATCCGGCTCGATCTTCGTCATGAAGTCGGCGAAGTAGGTGGCATGCAGGTACCGCACCTCCGCCTCCTCGCCATGCTCGCCCAGCATCTCGACGCCATACCCCCGGATCGTTTCGAGCATGACGAACCGCGGCTCCTCGCCCGCATCCGACTTCAAGAGGCTCTTCTCGATAAGCGACGTGACCGTGTTGAGGAGATCTCGTTCCGGCAGCCCCACCGCATCGGCAGCTTCGAGCGTAAAACCGCCGGAGAGCACACTGAACCGCCGCAGCATTCGCCGTTCCTCTTCATCGAGCAGCTCATAACTCCAGGCAATCGCTTGGCGCATCGTCCTTTGTCTCCCCGGTGCGTCTCGCGAGCCGCCGGTAAGCAGGTCGAGGCTGCGGGTGAGCCGCGACAGCATGGCCTCGGGTGAGAACAGGCGGATCCGCGCTGCGGCCAGCTCTATCGCCAAGGGCAGACCGTCCAGACGAGAGCACACCTCGGCAACGGCCGCGGCGTTCTCGGGCGTGAGAGTGAACTCAGGCCGGACCGCCTGCGCTCTCTGCATGAAAAGCTCAACGGCCGCATAGGAGGCCGCCTCATCCGGATCGAAGCGCGAGTGGCTCCCGATGGGTGGAGCGTCCAGCGGCGGAACAGCGACTTCGTGCTCACCGGACAGGCGCAGGACTTCACGACTGGTCACCAAGACCTTGACTCCGGCACATGCCCTCAACAGGTCGGATACCAACGGCGCCGCCGCAATTATCTGCTCGAAGTTGTCGAGCACGAGCAGCAAGCTCTTGTCCTGCAGATGGTCCTTGATCCTGTCCCACAGCGGGTAGCTTCCGCTCTCCTGCACGCCGAAAATCTGAGCAAGGGCCGAGGGCAGACGCTCCGCGTCCTCTAAGGACGCAAGCATGGCCCAGCGAGCGCCGTCCGGGAAATCCATCTGAACGCGTTGTGCTACCTCCAGCGCCAAGTGCGTCTTGCCGATACCGCCCGGACCGGTCAACGTGACCAGCCGAACCCCTCTCCGCCGCAACAGGCCAACAGTCGACTGTAAGACCGGCTCGCGGCCCAGCAACTGCGTCAAGGGTAAAGGGAGGGGAGAGGCCCTATGCACCGGACCGTCCCAGGGCAACGGAGTAGGCGGATCTTGCGGCGTGACGGCCGGGTCGTCGGACCAGCCGCCACGCGCGAAACGGAGGAAGGCGTCCCGCTCCCCCGCGGGGACCTCCAGCGCCTCCGCCAGCCGTCCGGCGATGCCGATCGACGGACGCCTCTCATCGGCCTCGACCTTCCTGATGGTCGCTACAGAACATGCGGCGAGGCCGGCCAACTGCTCCTGCGTCAGCTTCATCGACTTGCGGCGCTGTTGGAGCCAATGTCCGAATACGGCCTCGTCGCTCACTTCTCCCCTTTCGTTTTCGTTCTTTGCGCGAAATTGTAGCACCTCCTGTAACGGTTCCCTGTCCCGGTGGGCGTGACCACAGCTTCAACCCCAGGCGCTTCAATGAGGGCGTTGAGCGAGAAGAAGGAGGTCGAAGATGAACACCTGGTACTCGATGGCACGAGCCTCGACCGATCACCAAAGGGCGCTACGCGATGAAGTCGAGCGTGACAGGAGAGTTAGATCGGCGAGAAAGGAGCCTATCTCGGTCAGGGCAATTCCGGGCCCGCGCCTATCCATCAGAAATCTGACTTCCGCTATAGCCCGCGCCATTCGTCCCGTCTTGTGAGGCGCGAAACTCGTGCCACCTTCGGTGCTAAGTAGCCAAACCAAGTAGGCAAGACTCACGCACCGCTTTGGTGCGACAAGTAGAAACCCATCTTCGGAAACCAAAGAAGCAACCGCACTAAGCCAACGCTGCTCTTGATCGCTGGCGTCATCGGCGCACTCCTGCTCGCCTTCGCCTTGGCCGAGATGCAGGAGAACGTCTCGTCGAGTTCCGTTTACAGCTTCGCCGACATGTCCGAGGTCGACGGCGGCTCTTCCCGTCTCATCCGCTCTGCCGACGCCGTTGCCATGGAACTGCAGACTGTCGGGCTGGAATCCAACGCCCCCTACACCGTCTGGTGGGTGGTGTTCAATAAACCGGAGAACTGCAGCGACGCCTGCAACGGGGACGACCTGTTCAATGTCGACGCCATGGCCGCCGAGCTGCACCTGGTCGTGCGCTCCCACGGACCGACCGACCTGTCCAGACTGTACGAACAGCTGAGCACCTTTGAGCCGGGACCAGTTCTGGGCGGCACCTGCGAGGTGTGTCAGGACAACCACTTCGCCGTGCACCAACCGGTCGACCGCTGACAGGGAGGAAAACCAAGCCCGGAGCGGGATTTAATTTCCACCCCGCCTTCAGAGCTAATCGTAGCGCAAAAGAGGCTACTGCCGGGCATTCGGTTGCAGGACGACCTGCAAAGCCTAGCGCGTTGAGCGCTAGTTGCCAAACCCACGAACGCATTGAGCGCGTTCCCGAAGAAACGCGCTCTCTCACCTTGGTGGAGCCGAGGGGATTCGAACCCCTGACCTTCTGAATGCCATTCAGACGCGCTCCCAACTGCGCCACGGCCCCACGATGGCCCAGGCTTGCCGGGCGTCGGCTAGTCTATAGGTTTTCTCGACGGAGTGTCAAGAAAACCGGAAACCGGCCTTAACGTGTCGGAGCGTAGTTCCGCGTCAGCACCGGAAACCCCTTACTTCTGCTCGCGACCGGCGCGAGCTGCGGCGCGGTCCTCTTCCTGACGAGCGATGTCGGTCTTGAGCCGGGCGGCCTTACCGCGAAGCTCACGCAGGTAATAGAGCTTGGCGCGTCGGCTGCGGCCACGGCGCACGACCTCGATCTTGTCGATAACCGGCGAATGTATTGGGAAGATACGCTCGACCCCTTCGCCGAAGGAAACCTTGCGAACGGTAATGGTGGATCGGGCGCCCTTGCCGTTCTTACGGGCGATGACCACACCTTCGAAAGCCTGGACACGGGACCGGTTGCCTTCGGTCACCTTGTAGTCGACCCGAATGGTGTCGCCGGTGTCGAAAACGGGTACGTCGTCGCGCATGAAGGGTTGTTCGATCGAGCGCAAAATGGCGCCTTTGTTGTACTTCATCATGGTCTCCTGAATGATTCGCGTTCGGGTCGTCTATGGTCCAACTGGGAATCCGCTTGCGGTCCGTCGCGTTGGGCCCGTAGTGAATGCCGCGTCGAGCTGACAGCCTTGCAATAGTAGCCCGCTGGCGCAGAAGTTTCAACTGGTTGCAGACGTTCAGACCCCGACGGATGGAGTTGCAGCTACCGGAAGGAAGTAACTCATCCTCCCGGCGCCCGGCCGGTCATCAACTCCTCGATCACGTACAGCAGCCGCGTTTGCGCATTGTCCTGCGAACCATAAGTCCCGCGCATCAACTGGCCATTACGATCAAAGACCAACCAATAGGGCGTTCCTTCCGCCCCCCCACGCTTCGGCGACAGCGCCATCGATGTCTAGCGACACTGCAAAGAGCAGGCGCGCAAAGCTGCCGGCGAACCTCTCCAGCTGCGGGACCAGCTCATCGCGGTGGTAGCGCTTGTGGCCGAATGAGGTGTGAATCGCAAGCATCTGCAACGACTCCCCCGCGTCACGGTGGAGCTCTTTGAGGAATGGGATTCCGGGGGGAGACATATGCAACTCGGCCGCAAGAGTGTTGTGGCGCTGCCACCGATTCCTCTTCGACTTCTCCCGGTACCATTGGGCATGATGCAGGGAAGACTTCAAACTGGAACGACCGGTATGGGAACACGGCAGGGAGTGGATTCCGGACGGCATCGTACAGGCCTGGACATCTACGCCTCGGCCATGAGCAGCGAGCGGGAAAAGCATCTCCGCGAGATTCGTGAGCTCACCCACCTGCTCGACAGCTCGATGCGTATCCCGGTCATCGGCTACCGCTTCGGAGTGGACGCCGTGTTGGGCCTCGTGCCGGTAATAGGCGACTTCAGCTCATTCGCCCTGTCCGGCTGGATCATCTACCGTGCAGCCCGGATGGGTGCCCCGGCTGGACTCCTCGCCAGGATGCTGGCGAACGCTTTCGGCGACGCCCTGTTCGGCTCGATCCCCATCCTTGGCACCGTGGTGGACGTCCTCTGGAAGGCGAATACGAAGAACCTCCGCATGCTCGAGCGTTTCCTGGCAGAGGGTCGCTAGGGCGATCGCCTGTTATTCTAGGTCATGAGCGACACCCACGAAAAGATCGTCAAGAACGACAGCGAGTGGCGTGAAGAGCTCGAGCCGGAGCGCTATAACGTCATGTTCGAAGAAGGCACCGAGCCGCCCGGAAGCAGCCCACTCAACTTCGAAAAGCGCGACGGTTTCTACCTGTGCGCCGCCTGCGAACAGCCGCTCTTCGAGAGCGACACCAAGTACGAGAGTGGCAGCGGCTGGCCCAGCTTCTTCAAGGCCATACCCGGAGCTTTGGAGTTCAGTACCGACTACAAGATAGGCGTGGCGCGCACCGAGTACCACTGCTCGCGCTGTGGCAGTCACCAGGGCCACCTGTTCGAGGACGGGCCAAAGCCCACCGGCCAGCGCTACTGCAACAACGGCCTGTCGCTGCAATTCGCGCCACAGGGCAAAGCAGACCAGGCCCAAACAAACCAGGATCAATCAGAGTAAGAGCGCCGGCAATAACGGCGACCGAAGCAAACACCAAAATGAGTCAGCAGGTCGACGAACTGGCTACGTTGCTCCACGGCCGCCGAACGCTCGTCCTGAGCGGCGCAGGCATAAGTACCGAGTCAGGCATCCCCGACTACCGCAGTCCCGAGCGCACCGCACGTCGTCATAAGCCCATGACCTATCAGCAGTTCGTGGGCGACGACGCCTCGCGCCGTCGCTACTGGGCGCGCAGCATGATCGGTTGGGGCGCGATGGACAGGGCACGGCCGAATTCGGGTCACACCGCACTCGCTCAGATGGCTGCCCTAGGCGCCCTCGCCGGCCTGATTACCCAGAATGTCGACGGCCTGCACCAGAAGGCGGGCAGCGGCGAAGTCCTCGAACTTCACGGCAGCCTCGCCTCGATCTACTGCCTCGGGTGCCGAGTACTCACTCCACGCCGGGAGATACAGCGCCGCCTCCTAGAACTCAACCCGCACCTCGAGGACGCAGCCGCGGTTACCGCCCCCGACGGCGACGCCCACCTGGCCGAGCATCTGATCGAACGAGTAGTCATCCCCGATTGCCGCTGCTGTGGCGGCGTCCTCAAACCGGACGTGGTGTTCTTTGGCGAAAACGTGCCAAAGGAGCGGGTGGTGCGGTGTGAGCGCCTGCTCGACGGGTCGGATGTACTGCTGGTCGTGGGCTCCTCGCTCACCGTGATGTCGGGAATGCGTTGGACGCTCGCCGCTCAACGGCAACAGAAGCCGTTGGCGATCATCAACGACGGACCCACCAGGGCCGACGCAACCTGCGCGCTAAAGATCGAAGGAAGGTTGGGTCAGGTGCTGCCGGCACTGGCGTCGCAACTATCCGAAGCTAACCGCGCAGCTTGTCCATGTTCTTCTGCCGAAATTTGGCCACCTTCGGGGCGATGATTACGCTGCAGTACGCCTGTCCGGGATTGTTCCGAAAGTAGTTTCGGTGGTACCCCTCGGCCTCGTAGAAAACGTCCAGCGGCTCGAGCTGAGTGACTATCGGCGCCCCAAAAGTGCCTTCGGTTTCCAGCTTCTCGATGGCCTGCTCGGCCTCCTTGCGCTGCTCTTCGTCCTGATAGAAGATCACCGAACGGTATTGACTACCCACGTCGTTTCCCTGCCGGTCGACGGTAGTGGGGTCGTGGGTTGCGAAGAACACCGACAATAGGTCGTTGTAGTCGACCTCCTTGGGTTCGTACTGCACCTCGATAACCTCGGCGTGCCCGGTGGTTTCGCTGCATACCTGCTGATAGGTAGGACTCGGCACTGTGCCACCTGAGTAGCCCGGCAGAACCGAGCGAACACCGCGCAGGTCTTGAAACACTGCCTCGGTACACCAGAAGCACCCGCCGCCAAAGACCGCCGTTTTCATCCCCTCGCCATTACTCATGATTCGACTTTACGGCATCGTTGCAAGCGACCCCGTAGTCCGCCATAACCCCGTAGTCCGCCATAGTAGTCCCGCCATGCCGGTGAGGCACAGGAGGAAGACATCGGTCAGTTGCCCTCGGAGCGGGAAGAAGTGCTCCCTGTAAGCCTCCCCCTTGTGTCACACGATGCGGCTGAATAGCGTCAAACGATGCCGGAGCTGTACACAATCAGCTCACCAAGCGGCGAGCGATTGCGATTCCTCTCGGACACACTTCCTCTCGAACACTATCGCAATGCCCGCTCAAGCAGCAACGTTATTCCAATTGGAGGAACGAATGGCTACGACAAGAAAGAGTTCCGACGGCATGATTCCGTCCGACCCGATGGACACGGCGCTCGGCGGCGGCCTCCGTGAGGTGATCGCCTCGTTTTCCACATACGGAGAAGCACAACGCGCTGTGGATTTCCTGTCCGATGAACGATTCGATGTCCGGACGATCTCCATCGTTGCCGAAGGCCTAAGCTTCGTCGAGCAGGTCACCGGCCGGCTCAACTGGGGCCGAGCTCTCCTGAGCGGGCTCTCGAGCGGAGCTCTTATCGGCGCTCTCATCGGCTTCGTTTTCGGCATATTCAACTTCTTCGCGCCTCTTACGTCGGCCCTGACCCTGGCGTTCTATGGGCTGATAATCGGCGCGGTACTGGGCGCCCTGTTGGGACTGCTCGGCTACGCCTTCTCGGGGGGAAACCGCGACTTCACTTCGGTCAGTGGCATGCAGGCGTCGCGCTATGACGTTACCGCCGACCCGGAAGTCGCCACGGAAGCCAGGGCCGTTCTCGCTAAGCTCAGTTAGGGCAATTGGCTCAACTATGGAAAGCGCCATCGCGGCGGCGGCCCCAGGACGAACGTCCCTGTCCGCCGCGCTATCATTGCCCGATGGCTCCTCGGCCAAATAGTTCCCAACCCGCAGTACGGCTCGAGGGGCTGGCGCGTCGTTACGGCCGCGAACTCGTACTTGTCGACGTGTCCCTCACTGTGGCGCCTGGACGAATCGTTGTCCTCCACGGACCCAACGGGGCCGGGAAGACTACTCTATTAAAAGTGTTGGCCACTAGGCTGCAGCCGACCCGGGGAAGTGGGAGCGTATTCGGGTTCGATCTGGTTCGTCAAGCTCACCAGGTGCGCGAACAGATCGCCATGCTCAGCGTCTTCGGCGGGGCGTACCCGGCGCTCACTGCCAGCGAGAACATGCGTCTGGCAGCCAGGCTTTATGGGCACGACGTAACTGCAGCCGACCTCGATGAGCACCTCGCGGCGGTGCGCCTCGATCACGCCCGGGACAAGCTGGTGCGAACCTTCTCGAGCGGCATGAAGAAACGCTTGGGACTGGCGCGCTTGCGGCTTGCGCAAGCCCGTCTGTGGCTGTTGGACGAACCGTACGCGGCCTTGGACGAGGCGGGCAAAGTGTTCGTGGACCAACTACTCGCCGACGCACGGCGCCACGGGGTGACCGTATTGCTCGCCTCTCACGAACTCGAGCGAGTGGAGCGGTTCGCTGACGCAGTTTTGCAAGTCGAGAACGGCGGCGTAACCACTCGCTCGCGGTCCGAGCGAAGGGTGGGTACGGGAAGTGTCTGACATCGTCCCCATTTTCGTACTGGCCGGCAAGGACTTGCGCCAGGAGCTCCGCAGTCGAGCGGTAACCGTCGCGACGCTCTTCTTCGCCGCCATAACCCTCGTGGTGCTGGCCTTCGCGGTTGGCGCCAACGACACGCTATTGAGCGAAATCGCCCCCGGCGCCCTGTGGGTCGCGCTGGCCTTCGCCGGCGTCATCTCGGCCGCCCAAAGCTACGCAGCCGAGGGTGAGGAGAACGCCTTCGAGCAGCTCCTCCTCTACCCCGTGCCGCGTGCGGCACTGTACCTGGGCAAACTGCTCGCCAACTGGCTCTACATGGTGCTGCTCGCCGCTCTCATGCTGCCCGTTACCGCCGTGCTCTTCGACTTGTCCCTGGGTTCGAGCTGGCCGTTGCTGCTCCTAACATTGGCGCTTGGCACCTTCGGTTTCGCTCTGATAGCAACCTTCTACGCCGCCCTCACCGCGAACTTGCGGGCCAGGGAATCGCTTCTACCGGTGCTGATGTTTCCGGTGGTGGTGCCGATCCTCCTGGCGTCGGTCCGCGCCACCACTGCTCTCACGCATCTGGAAAACCCCGCTCTGGCCAGGGACTGGCTACAATTGCTCGTAGGGTTCGATCTGGTGTATCTCGTTACCTGCACCGCGATCTTCAGGTTCATGGTAGAGGAATGAGTCGAAGAATGAGCCGAGGAGCTTGTTTGAGAGTGCCGGAGGCATCCAGAGCGAACAAAACGGTGCACGGTTCCCGAGATCACGAGCGGGCACCGGTCGTCCTGCCGAGGAGCTACTCTTGATGAACGACGTCCGACAATCGCTTCGCCGTCCGGGCTGGCTCAACGCCCTGGGATTGGTAACGCTGGCCCTCTTCGCGCTGGGCGCCTATCTTGCCCTGGTACGGAGCCCTCCCGATGTCAACCAGGGCGACCTGATCCGCATCATGTACGCGCACGTCTCAGCGGCCTGGGTCTGCTTCCTGGCGGTCATCCTGGCGGCTATCTTCGGAATGCTCTACTTGTGGCGCGGACGCTCCATCGACGACGTTCGAGCGGTGGCGCACGCCGAATCGGCGCTACTGTTCGCCGGGCTCACCATCATTGGCGGCATGACCTACAGCAGGCCGACTCTCAACACCTTCTGGACCTGGGACGCCAAACTCACGCTCACCGCGCTTCTCTTCGCGCTCCTGGTGGGCTACTTCGTGGTGCGCGGGCTGGTAGACGACAGTGAGCGCCGTGGACGGGTAAGCGCCGTGGTGTCGATCATCGTTTTGGCGAGCCTGCCTTTCAATTGGATGGCTGCCGAATGGTTCCGCACCCTCCATCCGGCCAAAAGCTTCGACGTTAGCGCGGCCGGAGTTACCGACATGGCCGAGCCGATATTCCGCTGGATCCTGCTTTTCAACGTCCTCGTGGCGGGGCTCGTCTACACCTGGTTCGTGCTCGAGCGCACCCGCTTGGGCCGGCTCGAGGCGAACATCGTAGAGCGGCGTGAAGCGCCTAGGGGTCGCAGGGAGGCAGTAGATGTTTGATAACTGGGGACCATGGGCCTGGGTAGCTACGGCCTGGCTCGAGCTGCTGTTGGCTTACGGCGGCTACCTCCTCTACCTGAGGAGCAGGGCAAAACGACTGGAGGACGAGGGTTGAAGCGAGCGGTCTACGTCATTCTGGCGGCGTTGATCCTGGTGTTCGCCGGCATGCTCGTCTTTCGGGCGCTGTCGTCTTCTCTCGTTTACTTCATCCTTCCCAACGAGTACGCCCAGGACCCTTTGCAGTACGATGGCCGGCGCATACGCCTGGGCGGCATCGTCGAGACGGGCAGCGTGGCGTTCGACAACGACGACCTCCGGCTCACCTTCCAGGTGACCGACAGTCTTCAGACCTACCCGGTGCGTCACGGCGGCACCCCACCTGAACTTTTCCAGGAGAACACCGGAGTCGTGGTCGAAGGGCGATTCGAGGATGGCGTCTTCGTGAGCGATAACCTGCTCGTAAAGCACAGCGAGGTCTACCAGGCTCCCAAGCCTGGGGAAGCGGTCGACATAGAAGCGCTCAAGGATTCCCTGCAGTGAAGGGAACACAGCAGTGAAGGGAACACAGCAGTGAAGGGATCGCCGCGATGATTGGGGTCGGGGGCGGTATCAGCCTGGCGACACTGGGCGGCGCCTGCGTTTTTCTGGCCCTGGCGCTTGCCCTCTACGCACTCATTACCGGCGTGGCAGGGGCGCTGCGCCGTGATGCGCGCCTGCAAACCTCCGCCCGGATGGCGGCGGTCGCGGTTTTCCTGGCCTTGACAGCAGCTGTGTTCGTCATGGAGGTTGCGCTGCTCAACGACGACTTCAGCGTTAGTTACGTGGCCGAGCACTCCAGGATCGCTTCGCCGGTCTGGGTCAAGGTCGTCACCTTGTGGGCGGCGCTGGAGGGCTCGATCCTGCTGTGGGGCTGGCTGCTCTCCGGTTACACCGCGGCGCTGGCCGTCACCGCGCCCAACACGGTTCTGCGCCCCTGGGCGCTGGTGGTGATGCAGGGCGTGCAGATCTTCTTCCTGGGCGTGACCGCGATCGCCGCCAGCCCCTTCCGGCTGCTCGTCAACCCACCCCTGGACGGCCCCGGACCCAACCCGCTCCTGCAGAACCATTGGATGATGGCCGTGCACCCCGTTCTCATGTACCTCGGTTTCGTGGGCCTCACCGTGCCATTCGCCTACGCCATGGCCGCCCTCATCACGCGTCAGCCCGGCGTCACCTGGATGACCCAGACTCGCCGCTGGACCCTCACCGGCTGGGGCTTCCTGTCGGCGGCAATCATCGCCGGCGGCTGGTGGAGTTACGAGGTGCTGGGTTGGGGTGGATTTTGGGCCTGGGATCCGGTGGAAAACGTGTCGTTCCTGCCCTGGCTAACCGCCACCGCCTTTATCCATAGCGTCCAGGTGCAGGAGCGAAGGCGGATGCTCAAAGGCTGGAACCTTCTACTGGTTGCCCTCACCTTCTCCCTCACCATCCTGGGCACCTTCCTCACGCGCTCGGGCATCGTCTCCTCGGTCCACGCCTTTGGTGACGGGCCGGTCGGTCCGCTATTCCTCGGCTTCTTCGTGCTGGTCGTCCTGTTCTCGTTCGGGCTCATCGCCTTGCGCTGGGATCAGGTGCGCGACCGAGCCGAACTCGACGACCCGGTTAGCCGCGAGGGCGCTTTTTTGCTTGGCAATATCTTCTTTCTCGCCATCGCCTTCGCGGTGCTGCTGGGCACCATCTTCCCGCTCATCGTCGAGGCCATCACCGGCGACAAGGTGACTGTTGGCGCGCCCTTCTTCGACCAGGTGAGCGTGCCTATCTGGATGGCGATCTTCCTGCTCATGGGAATCGGACCATTGCTCCCTTGGCGTAAAGCCGAGGGGCACTCGCTGCGCCGCAATCTATCCTGGATGGGCCTGGTAGCGCTTCTCGCCGGGCTGACGGCGTTCCTCCTGGGAATGCGCCTCATCTACCCGCTGATAACCGTCGCACTGGCCGGCTGGAACCTGGTGAGCGTCGCACTGCTCCTTCACGGTGCCCTGGCGCCACGAATTCGCTTGGCCAACCGTAGTGCCGTGAGCGTTTTCCGCCAGTACGCCTTCGAGAGCCGCCGACGCTTCGGATCGATGATCGTGCACCTGGGAGTCGTCGTCATCGCACTGGGGGTGATGGCCGCCTCGGGATACCGGGTGGATCAGCAGATGCGCTTCGACTTTGGCGAACCTGTCGAGTTTCGCGGTTACACCCTTACCGCCATCGAACCGTTCGAAGATCGGACGCCGGGACGCCTGACCTCTGGAGCCATAGTCGAGGTTGCCCGCGACGGCCGGGATATAACCACGCTTCGCCCACGTATCAACATCTTTGGCGGCAACCAGCAGAGCGCCCCCACGCCCGATGTCCTCTACACGCCCTGGCACGACCTCTACCTATCCCTGGCCGGTGATGTATCCGAGGATCAGAATTTCGTGGTCCTAAGGGTGGTACAGAGTCCGCTGGTCATCTGGATATGGCTGGGTGGGCTGATACTCGCCTTCGGCACGGTCTGGTCGCTCTTGCCTCAAACGAAACGGGCGGAGCGCCCCGCCACGAACGACGCGACGGTGCGGATATGAAGCGGTTGCTGGTCGTGGTCGCGGTAGTGGGTGCGCTTGGTGCACTGTTCCTGTTTGGTTTGCTGCGCGGTCAGCCGGACCGCGCCATCGCCTCGGCGCGCCTCGACAAGCGAATGCCCAATTTTGATCTGGCGGTACACGCGCCCTTTAGAACACAGTACGGCAGCTCCTTCGAGTTCGACTCCGAGGGGCTGGGGAACCCGATGGTAGTCAACTTCTGGGCCACCTGGTGCATCCCCTGCCGGCAGGAAGCGCCGGTACTGGAGGCCGCCTGGCGCCGTTACGGTGACCAGGTCACCATCGTCGGCGTACAGACGCAAGAGCGCAACGCTCAAGGGGGCGTCGAGTTCATCAACGAGTTCGGCCTCACCTTCCCTAACCTCATCGACGAGGATTCCCGGGTGAGCATCGACTGGGGCCTCTTTGGCGTTCCGGAAACATACTTCATACGGGCCGATGGAACCCTTGCCTACAAGCACACGGGGATCGTCAATCAGGACGTCCTCGACGAACAGATCGGGGCTCTGCTGCAGTGAGCCCGCGGCCCCTCCTCCTTCTCGCGCTCCTGGCCCTCTTGATGGCGGCGCAAGCCCAAGAGGCCGCCTCGCAACTCGAAGCGCGAACCTTCGAGATTGCCGCCCAGTTACGCTGCCCGGTCTGCGTTTCGGAGTCGGTTGCCCAGTCGAGTTCCCCTACCTCGATTCAAATGCGGCAGATCGTTCAGGAGCAGCTCGAGCAGGGGCGTAGCGAAGCACAAATTCTGGCCTTCTTCCAGGAGCGCTACGGCGACTGGATCCTCCTCGAACCCCCCAAGCGAGGACTTTATCTGCTGGTATGGATTCTGCCATTGGTTGCGGCGCTGGTGGGGCTCACCGCCCTGGTTGTGTTCGTGCGCCGCTGGACTCGCGCTAGCAAGGAACCCATCGAGGTCGACGAGTCCGACCTCAAGCGGGTGCGCGATGCGCTGGCCGACTAGCGGCTCCCGTAATGGATTTGGATAATCGATGCTGACCACCCTGATAATCGTCCTCCTGGGACTCGCCCTGTTCACCTACGTCGCCCTGCCGCTGGTGCTGCCCCGCGGTGCCGACCCACTACCCCCACAGGGCGATCCAATAACTATCGACCTCGAGGAGGAGAAGACGGCACTCTTTCGCGCAATCAAGGAGCTGGACTTGCGCGACGATCTTCCCCAGGAGCGGCGCGCACAGTTGCGTGCCCGCTATGAGGCGAAAGCGGCCAAGGTGCTGCGGGTTCTGGACGAACGCTCCAGCGCCCAACCCGGTCCCTCCGAGCGCGCCGCGCCGCGCCGCAAACGAGCTCCCTACGGCGCCTTGGCGCTACTGGCTATCGCCGTCGTAGTTGCTACCAGCCTTAGCGCTTTCGTGTTTCCCAGGGTGGGCGACAACTCCACCGTCACCACCTTCTTTCAGGAAGATCTCGACGCGGCCAGGCAGTTGCGCGATCTGCAACAGGTTGCCGAGCGGACGCCGAGCGCCGAAAATCTACTGGCCCTGGCGGATGGCTACTGGCAGGTCGGGAATGCCGAGGGAGCCGCCGAGACCTACCGGCGGGCGACCGAGGAGGCGGGGGCGAGCTCTTCCCTCGCCTACCGCCGGCTCGGCTTCCTGACTCTGCAGAGTGACCTGAACGCTTCCCTCGGCTACCTCGAGAGGGCGCGGGAACTCGACCCGACGGACCTCGACACCCTCTACGCACTGGGGGAAATCTACTTCTCAAGCGGTGACCTGACGGCAGCCGAGGAGGCATGGCAAGCGTTCAGCGCGGCTCCCGGCGGCGCCGGCGACCCTCAGGTGGGTGCCCGGCTCCAACTTGTCGGAGAACTACAGCCGCTAGCCGCTCAACTGGCTACGGATCCCAATCAGGAGGCCCTGCTGGTCTACGCCGATGCGTTGTGGCGCGCCGACGAACGAGGAAGGGCCGTGGAGACCTACTTCCAGGTACTCACCGAGTTCGATCCGAACGATCCGCAGGCTTTGGGGCGAACCGGTCAACTCCTTTTCCTCAGCGGCCGTAATGAGGATGCTATCGCCCTGATGGAACGGGCCGCAATGAGCGAGCAGGTTGGCGCGAACACCTTGCTGTTCCTGGGCAATGCCTACTACAGCGCCGAGCGCTTTGCCGACGCAATCGAAATCTGGGAACGCCACCTGAGCCTGGTGGGCGAGGAGCAAGCGGGGAGAGTGCCGGGCCTCATCGAGGACGCTCGTGCTCGCCTGGGAGGCGAAGACCCGGTGGAAGCCGCCCCTCTGGCTGAGGGCGGGCCGGTTGCAGAGGCAGCCGCTACCGGTACCGGGGAGCGCGTCTTCGCACAGAATTGCGCCGGCTGTCATGGGCAGTCGGGGATGGGCGCCTCTGGTCCGCGTCTGGCGGGAAATTCGCGAGCTGTAAACGAGCAGAACGTGCGAAATGCGGTGAGCTTCGGACGCGGGATGATGCCGGGCTTCACCGCCGTGCTAAGCAGCCAAGAGATCGACGCAGTTGTGGAGTTCGTTACCGAGAGGTTGAGCGCCTCGGGCGAGGTGCAGTGAGCAACGGCGTTCCCGATCCCGGCCGGCGCCAGCTACTTACCTGGCTTTGGCGACTGCCGGTAGTGGCTGCCGTGGCCGGCGCAGGTTACGCCCTCTTCGAGGGCCGCCGAGTTCTCTTGGGCAAGCTGCCCGCCGTGCAGGCGCCTCGGTTCGCAGCGCGCGAGCCGGTTACGGTAGCGCCCATCGGCGAGTTCGCCCAGCCTTGGGATGCCGTGACGTTCGAGCTGGCGGGGCAACCCGCCCTAGCGCTCAGGCTGCCCGAAGCCGTTGCCGGTGGCTTGAGCGTCGGCTCTGTGCATCTGGCGGCATTCAGCCGAACTTGCACCCATCAGGGCTGTACGGTTTCACTCAACCGCGACATCGAAGCGATCGCCTTCGCCTTCAACTACCGAACCGATACGCCGGAGCTGGTGTGCCCCTGTCACCTGAGCGTGTTCTCGCCCAGCGACGGAGGGCGGGCGGTGAGCGGCCCGGCGGTGCAACCTCTCCCCCGCGTCGAGCTGGAGTTGGAGGCGGAGGATGTTTTGGCGGTAGGCATCGAGGAGGCGGTGTAGGCAGGAAGGCTCCCAAGTCGTGACAACCGCGTTTTCGCTGACCGGGCGAGGTCCGGCCGAGGCACCGGTAAGCGGCCCCACCCAGACCGCTTCGACCAGGATTTATTCTTAAGCAAGCACCTAGGCACCTTAGAACCGTGGCGTATCAGAACTAAGCCGTACCAGAACTAAGCCGCACCCTAAGGAAGCCGCATGAGGAGGCAATAGATGAATAGACTCAAGAAGCTGCAAGAGTTCGGGCAGTCCGTTTATATGGACGAAATCAGCCGCAGCATGCTCACCGACGGGACGTTGAAAACTCTTATCGAGCGCGACGGCCTACGCGGCGTTACCTCGAATCCAGCTATCTTCCAGAAGGCAATCACCCAGAGTAGCGACTACGACGAGACGATAGCGCAGTTGCAGCGCGAAGGGCAGAGCGTTGAGGAGGTCTACGAGGAGCTGGTAATCGCCGACATCCAGGCCGCCGCCGATCTGCTTCGCCCTGTCTACGATGAAAGCGACGGGCGTTACGGGTTCGTATCGCTGGAGGTGAACCCGCACCTGGCGTTCGATACCGAGGCAACAATCACCGAGGCGCGCCACCTGTGGGCGGAGCTCGCGCGGCCGAACGTGTTCATCAAGGTACCCGGCACCGAAGCGGGTCTACCGGCAATCCGGCAACTCATTGCCGAGGGCATCAATGTGAACGTCACCCTGCTCTTCGGAATCGGGCGCTACCGCCAGGTTGCCAACGAGTACATCGCTGGTCTGGAGGAGCGTCATGCCTCCGGCCAATCGGTCGAGCGAGTCGCCTCGGTAGCCTCGTTCTTCCTCAGCCGCATCGACGTGATGGTCGATCCGCTGCTGGAGGCCGTCGAACGGGAGGGCGGTGCGCGGGGCGGGCGAGCCGCCGACCTCAAGGGCAAGATCGCGGTCGCCAACGCAAAGCTCGCCTATAGGGCTTACCAGGAGATCTTCGGTAGCGAGCGCTTCGCCAAGCTCGCCGCGAAGGGGGCACGCACCCAACGGGTTCTGTGGGCCTCGACCAGTGCCAAGAACCCTGCATACAGCGACACGATGTACGTCGAACCACTCATTGGCCCTGACACCGTGAACACCATGCCGGTCGATACCCTGGACGCCTATCGCGATCATGGTGAACCCGCCTCACGCGTCGAAGAGGGTGTGGAGGAGGCCGCCGAACAGCTTCGTCTGTTGGGAGAGTTAGGGATAGACATCGACGAGGTGACCGCCAAGCTCGAGCAGGAGGGCGTCGATAAGTTCGTAAAGCCGTTCGACTCCCTGGTTCAAGCACTAACGGAGGCCGCGAAAACGAGCGCCCAGAGCGAGCTACTGGGTGGCGCCTCTCACACTCGATGATGTCCTGGACGCATGTGAACGCGCCGTAAGGCGGCGCCCTCATGCACCATAGGGAGATACACAGTTGATGAGCTAACGGGGGCCCAGACTGTGGGTTGAAGGGGGGCAACATGGCTCCAGACACGAATTTCAAGGAACAGGATCCAAAGAAGCAGTACAACACGCCCGAGAACCCGAAGGATCGCCACGGTTCGTACGACAAGGGTCAGAATTTCGATCCGACCGAAGGCTACGACAATCACCCGGACGACCAGTACACCGCCGACATGGTTCAGGAGGAAGACAGGTTCATGGCCCGCGAAGGGCACCAGTACAAAGAAGACGATGAGGAAACGGGTGAAACGGAGGAGCGCCCCAAAGAGAAGGGGTCAAAAGCAGATAACCGAGGATGAGTGCCCGGTAGCAGTCGGGTCTAACGGGGCGCCCGAGGCAGATGTTCTGCTTCGAGCGCTTCTCACTCTCGGTTCAGCGCGACCATCCGCCTCAACTTGCGCGACTCCTCGGCCACCTCGTCAAGACCGTGATCGAAGGCTGGGGGGACTGATTAAGGTCGCGACCGACAAGAGTAAGACCGGCGAGCCCCCGTCCGCCGGTCTTATCTTCGGTGGTTCCGCTGCCCCCGTAAATAGAAGGATACGTGTTCCGTGGGGGCTATGAAAGGTCCCGGTGATAGTCAAACGTAGTTACAGTTGTCACCCCCGCCTGAACAGCTCGACCGGGAGAGGCGAGTGGTCCTCACTCCTTCTTCTCGACCCAGCGACCTTCCCCGTTCTTCTCGTACTCCCGCTTCACCGCCGACCAAGCTACCTTATGGGCGGTTTCTTCACGTGACGCGTCGCCCCGCCGCTCCTCGGGTTCGTCGTACTGATCCCAGGCGCTGTTGAAGGCTTCCTTATAAATATCCTGCGCATGCTTGGGGACGTTGTCGCGCACGCTGTCGGGCAATTCCGTGACCTTGTCGTATGGCATGTAAGTTCCCCCTCGGGTTCATGATTGCGCGAGTCGACAGCGGAGTCTGTAGTACAGGCGGGTCCTTCGATCACGAGCCAGGTGCTTTCATCAACTGCCAGTAGTAGCCCTCGAACCAGGCATTGGACCAACCGAGGAAGCGGCTGCGAAGCACTATCTCCCGCACCTGCGCCCGGCTGATCTTCACCTCCGTTTCCAGAACCGCGGGGTCGTGACGACTCACCGCCAGGGTCCTGGCAGCGAATAGCAGCGGCCACATGCAGGCGAGCCGAATCTGGTGATGCCGTCGTGGCAGCGCCGCCACATAGCGGAGTCCGCTCTCGAGGTGACCCTCGGCCTTGCGGGCGAGATTCGTCACGACCTGCATCGCCTCGGCACGGCGCTCACTCTGGAAGAGCTCGTGCTGGCTCAGTCCCTCCTTAGCACAGAGGCTGTCCGGCACGAAAACCCAGCCGCGCTCGAAGTCGGAACGAAGGCCGCGGATGACGTTGACCGTCTGCAGGGCCAAACCGTACTCGTGGGCCAGCGGCATGAGGTCATCCTGGCGCTTAGCGATACTGGGTGAGTGCCAGGCGAAGACCTCAGTAATCAGGTGACCGACAATTCCCGCGACGTAATGCATGTACTCGTCCAGGTCAACTTCGCTAAGTAGGAAGGGACCTCGCTCCTGCCAACGGGCCATGCCACGAGTCGTCTCGGTGACGTAGCAAACCACGATCTCCTGAAGCTCCTCAGGCAAACGACGGAGCTCGCCCAGCAGTTTCCCGGCCTGATCGGCGAGGCGAGCTTCCGGATCATCGGCGCCCGCGGCCGGCAACACCGCGACCAGCGCCTCCACCGGCCCGCCTCGCTCCAATACCGTCGCCCAGGCACGCAACAACTCCGCCTTGGCGGTCGCGCTCATGACCTCATTGTCCTCGATATAGTCCGACACGCGAAGCAGGAGATACGCGACCGCGATGCAGCGGCGCGGCACGCCCGGTAGCTGCTCTATCGACAGCGCAAACGTACGGCTCGTCGCCCGCAACATTTGTCGCGCGCAGAAGGCACTGGAAGAGTTTTGTTCCATCACTCGCCTGGCCATCCTCTTCGACTCTACCCTGTGGCGACTTGCCTTTACCCACTCAATCTAAGCCGCGGTGGACCGACTCGAATGAATCGTCGAACTGCTCGGCGGAGTTGTGATCATCACTCACAAACACGATTACAGGTCCACCCCAAGCAAGAAACCGCTTCTCATGCGAGAGGACGACTATCTGACGTCTGGTAGCTATGGTCCGCAGACTCTCCTCTATCCTGCTCAAGCGATCCTCATCGCAATTCTGAAACGGGTCGTCGAAGACCAAAGGCAGCTGCACGTCGTTACCTAGCATATCGGCGATGGCGAGCCGGGCAGCCAGGGCAAGCTGATCCTGTGCTCCCTGACTAAGGCGACTAGGATCCAACACTACGCCACCCTCCTCGACGACCTGTACTCCGAACTCCTCCTGGAAGGTCACCTGGCGCCGTGGCCTCCCGGTGAACTCGCCAAAGTAGCGGGTGGTGAGATCGGACAGCCTTTCCAGGTACTCGTCCTGAAAGTCGCGACTTGCCTGCGACATGGCCGTGTAGGCGAGTGCGTAAGCGCCCACCTCGAACTGCAGTTCCTGCTGTTGCTCGTGCAGTTCGTTAAGCCGGATCTCCATGGCGGCGATGTTAGGCGGCTTAGCACCCTCCTTCTCGGAACGCTGACGCAGGAGGGAGTGGACTTGTGTCTCCAGCGCCTCCATGCGTTGGGTCAGCTCGGCCGACTCCTCCGCGTAACGTCGCCGGGCCCCTACGACCTCGCCTCGTCGGCCACCGGGCCCGTTACCTGCTTGGTCGCCGGGGTCGTCGTGCCGGGGAAGCTCGGGATTGAGGTCGCAGACCTCCTTGAACCTGTTCCTCTCGGCCACCGCGTCCAACTGCTTGGCCGTTACCTTCTCCCCAAGCCGGTCGAGCCCTTCGACCCCCTCGCCATCGAGAATTCCCTGAAGCACCGCCTCGATCTTGGAAAGCTCCAATTCCCGCTTGCTCCTGGAGCTGTTCCTGGCATCCCAAGTCGCGGCGTCCCGAGCCAGCTCGTCCCACTCGCTATCGAGTCGCTCGATGCTGCGGACGAGTTCGTTCACCGTGCCGGCGCTATAGCCGATCGCTGATAGAAAGTGGCCCGAACGCTGCCAGCATCCGCCTGCCGAGAGGGGGTCGGCGGTCGCGACCTCGTCCACGGCCACGCTCCAGAAGTCACGTGCGTAACGCGCCACCGCTCCTTCCTCTGCAGCCAGCTTCCGCCGCTGCGCCTCGAAGTCGGTGTAGGCGCTCGTGATGTCGCCGTACTCTTGCCGGTACGGTTCCACCCGATCGCGAAACGACCGGAGTTCCTTAGCGGCCTGCTCCACTCTCTCCTGATACGGCGAGAAATCGGGTAGTGGTGGGACGCTCTCAACTCGCGCCCGCCATCTTTCGTGGCGATCCAACTGCCGTTGGGCCGCAAGGCCACGCTCCCCCTTGTGGCGGCCGGTTACCACGACTGGTACTGCCCCGCCCGCGAGGGCCAGAATCAACGTCGCGAGGAGCAACATGGGCAGGTCAAGCTGAAACGCCCAGGCAACCAGCAGGCCGAGGATCGCACCCACCACCGCACCCACGACTGTGGCAAGCGCCCCTGCGCCTCGTTTGGTCCTGGCATCAAGACGAAGCTGCGCGATCTGCTCTTCGCTCAACCCGGCTACATCCTCGAAGCCCCTATTCGGGTCGTGGTCGACCTGGTGCCGTTCAAGCTCATGTAGGTGCATGCGGGCTTGCCCGGCCGCCGCCTCGAGCCGTTTCTCGACCTCTTCGTGGGCGCCGATCTCCCCAAGCGCAGCCTCTGGGGCTCGTGCCAGAGTAGCGTAACGGGCCAGTTGCCGGCGCGTCGCCTCTACCGATTCACCTGCCTCGCTATAGAGCCGGAACTCTCCGAGCACCTCCCTGGCGTCCTCCCTGCGAGCCTTCAAAAAGCCGCCGGCAACGCCCTCCACGAAGCCCCAGTCACGCTCGACCTCGCGGCTTTCCTCTTCCGAGGGGAGTCTGAGCACCTCTGCTCTACGCTCCAGCTCCTCGGCACGGCGAAGCTTTCCACTCAGGTCGCTCAGGGTTCGTTGCTCCCTCGAGTACGCTTCTTGCGCCGCCAACCATTCTCCGGCGCTCGTCTCCTTGAGTTCGAGTTGCCCGGCAAGCTTCCTTAGTTGCTCCAGTTCGCTGTTTCGCTCGGTCAGTTCAGCCTGAATCCTCTGCAAACCGTCGGCGGCGTCGCTACCAGCTACGATCGCCTGCTTCAGCTCCCAAATCTTGTCCTTCAACTCCTGGAGTTCGCGATCCTTGTTCTTGTTGCGACCGGGTAGGCCCAGATCGCCCGTGTAGCGTGTCCTCCGCGAGATCTGTTCCTCCAGGTACTGCAGCGCGTCGCGGTGAGAGCCTCCGCCGGAGCCGGCGAGCAGCCCGGCGACATCGTGGGAGAGTCCTTCGTCGGTGCGCAAGGGCTGTTCGATGCTGAACGTCTGCTTGAACAGTTCGGCCGAAGTGAGGCCAACGAGCTCACTCAAGAGGGTTTCGTACTGGCCACTTCCCTTGCGTGCGCCGGGGTTGTGCTTGCCGTCGAAGAGGGTCGCTTCCCGTCCTGGCTCCAGGCAACGTACGGCCACTTCGTGGCTCTCGAAGTCACGACGGACCTCATACCGTCGTCCGTCGCGGGCCAGGAACTCGACTCGCCCACTAAACCTTGTCTTCGCGCTGTAACTTCGGTACTTCGAGCTGCCCCAGCCGCTGGGATCGCTATTCGACGGTAGGCCATAGATTACCGCCGCCAAACCTGCAACCGCCGTGCTCTTACCGGCCTCGTTGGGCGCCACGAAAACGCCGAGCCCAGGCGGAAACATGATCCGGACGTCCTCGTAGAGGCCGAAGCCGCTCAGTTCCAGCTCTAGCCAGCGGAGCGAACTCATCCGGCCCTCCGGAATGCGCGGATGCCGTACCGCAGAGCGCGGACTGCCGTTCGCCTCTGCTCGCTGGTCTCGGCACGGTCAAGCGTCTCTCGCATGCGCCTTACGAACGTTCCTCGGATCGTCTTCTCAGCTGCCCATTCGTCGAGGAGGTCGGCGCCCACCGAGTCGCTGTCGTCCCGGATCTCGAGGTGGTAGAAGCGGTGGGAGTAACGCGAGAGTAGCTCGTCGGGATCAAGCGGGAAGTGCAGTGAGCCAACCAGGCGCAGACGCACCATAGCGTCCTCGTGAGCCAACTCTTCGATTCCGGCACTGATCTCCTCAACCGCCTCGAAATGAGTGAGGTCCAACTCCTCGACATGAATGCGCTGGATCTCGAGAGGTTCGCGCGTAACTTCACAGCGTCCGCCGCCGCCAGACACGCCGCTGCTCGAAACGCCGTCACTAGAAACAACGGTCCAGTACGGCACGCCTGCGTCGTCGAAACCCTTGCCCTCCTGGCATCCGCTGTAGACGACCTTCGTGCGACCCAGCTCGATCTCACCCGGCAGGTGGATATGGCCCAGCGCCACGTAGTCGTAGCCCGCTGCTTGGAGTGCAGCGCGGTCGAGTGGAAGACTTCGCTCGTCGCCGCTGCCGAGTGTCCCGTGGAAGACCGCCAGGTGAAAGCCGTCCGCGTCGAGACGCGGAAACCCGGCCAGGGGACGGTGCGCCGGAGTCACCCCACCGGTGTAGGCCAGGCTGTAGAGAAAGACCTTCTCTCCGCCCAGCTCGAACGTGCCCACATGCTCGGCCAAAGGGTTTATGACCAGCAGTCCCGGCCACTCAGCCTTCGCCTGGTGGTAAACCGAGTCCGCATAGGTGATTTCGTCGTGGTTGCCGGGAGTCGTCACCACGGCCACCCCTGCCTCCTCGAGGCGGCGCAATTGAGCCAAGACGTGCTGCACGAGGGTGGGCTCGGGCCGGTGTGTCTCGAATAGATCGCCGGCGATTACCACCAGCTGCAACTCTGATGCGAGAGCGAAGTCGACGGCTTGCTCGAGTACCTTGTCGCGCCTCGAGCGTCGTTCCCGGGCTCGTTTTGGGTCCAGGAAAGCCGGCTCCCAACCCAGGTGCAGATCGGCAATGTGGAGGAAACGAAACATTACTTTCAGTATGACAGCTAAGGGCCGAGCGGCGGGAAAGAAATTTGGCGATCGCCTGGGATACTCGGAAATGGCGGGCAGGATCGGCCCCTACTCCCCTCGTGCCGTCCTCCACAACAAAATCGCGTACCCGATCAGACCGATGACCGCAAACGAGAACCACTGCAGGGCGTAGGAGAGGTGAGAGCCGCTGTTAAGCTCCTCCCGCTCGGGCGGCAGCGGCAATTCGCCTGTCTGCGCCGGATCCTGGGCCACCTGCTCCAGGTACACCGGCTCGAGCGGAAACGGAATCTGCCCGGAAAGCCGGTCGACATCGACATAGTACGACGAGGCCAATGAACCCTCTCCCGGATCGCGCGGTGCGAAGTTGGCCGCCCACCCCTTGGGAGGGTCCTGCTCGAGCCTCACGACTCCCTCCACCCTCACCTCACCGGCCGGCGGGCTCGCCTCCTCTAATGGCAAGGTGTCCATCTCGTATGGAACCCAACCGCGGTCGACCAGCAGTGCCCGTCCGCTCTCCTGCACCAACGGCGTCAAGACGTGCCAACCCGCCACCCCCTGATGGCTGCGGGAGCGCAGTAGCAGTTCGAACTCGGGCTCGAAGCTGCCCTGTGCATAGGCACGCCGATAGGCAAGAACCTCTGGTTCCTGAGCGTGGCTTTCCAACAACTCCCCGAGCGGCTGCGGCCGAGCCGCCGCACGCTGCGCGATGAGAGTGTTGCTCGATTGGCGCTGGTCGAGGCGCCGGAGCTGCCACATGCCGAAGTTGACGAAAAGAACGATGAGCAGCAGAGCAAGTAGATGCCCCAATAGCCACTTACGGGTAAGGAGCGTCCGGGCGGAGACTGCGTTCGTTCGGGGAGGCGCCTGTTTACCGGAGAATCTCTCGTTCATTCGCTGCTCGAGGGAGGAATCAGAGGAAGAACATGCGGTCGAGGGCCATGGTGAGGAATATCAGCGCCAGATAGGTCATCGAGTACTTGTAGACGGGCAACGCCGCGACCTTGTCGATCTTCTCGCCACGCTGGACCACCTGGTAGAGCCTGAACACGCGCCATACCAGAACCAGATTGAGCGCCAGCGCAGCTCCGAAATATATCACGCTGAACTCTCTCATGACGAAGGGCAGGATGGTGAGCACCATCGTCAGGAGCGCGTACATCACCATCTGCAGCACGGTGGCGCGGTCGCCGATCACAAGCGGCGCCATCGGCACGCCGACCGCCCGGTAATCCTCCTTGATCATCAGCGCCAGCGCCCAAAAATGTACCGGCGTCCACAGGAAAATTAGCGTGAACAGGCACCAGGCCAGGAAGCTCAGCTCGCCCGTCACGGCGGCCCAACCCACTAGAGGCGGGATTGCGCCGGCTGCGCCTCCGATGACTATGTTTTGCCAGGTCGTGCGTTTGAGCCAGATCGTATAGATGATTACGTAGAAGGCGATACCAGCCCACGACAGTAGCGCCGCCAGCACGTTGGAGACGGCGACGATTGCGAGGAACGACAGCAGCGTGAGTGCGACGGCGAATATGACCGCATTGCGAGTCGAGACAACCGTGGTGACCATGGGACGCTTGGAGGTGCGCTTCATCCGCTTGTCGATATCGCGGTCGTAGATCATGTTGTAGACGCCTGCGGCGCCGGCCGACATATAACCGCCCACCAGAAGGCCAAGTAGCGGCAGCCAACCCGGGAAGCCGCGCGCCGCGATGAACATTGCACCCACGGTGGTTAGCAGCAGGAGGCTTATTACCCTGGGTTTGGTTAGGGTCAGATAATCGCGCCATGTTGCACGCGGGACGGGCGCAGGAGGGGACGAATACGTATGCATTTAGAAGTTCTCCAGAGGGGAAACGCCGGCTTCACGGCTAGTGGCGGCAGCGGGAATGCCGAGGGCAGTCACCGCCAGGGCGGAAAGCAGGCCGAATGCAGTCACCGCCAGGGCAAGATGCAAAAGCTGCAGCAGCATCGGGGCCAGCATCGCAAAATTGAGCGTACCAACGGCGAGCTGAACCAGATAGACCAACAGCAGAGCCCTCGCAAGCGAACGCGCTTGCGGCACCGGCTTGATCAGCCAAGCGAGGCCCAGGCTGATGAATAGGTAAATCCCCACGGTTATGGCGATCACCGGATGCAGCATCCGCAACCTGATCAGGGGATGGGAACTGGTGTCGAAGTCGGCGGCCAGGCCCTCCGCCAGCGAATCAGAGGGGAACATGGTATTTCCCATGGCCGCTATGCCGCCACTGAACATAAGCACCAGCATTCCCAGCATGCCAACCGAAAGAACGGTGGCTAGCGTCCCCTGGCTGCCAAGACCGAGCGGCCAGGAGGGAGGCTTCTCACGAGCGTAGAGCACGGTTCCAGCCAGAGTCCCCACCAGCATGAGGGAGTTGACGAGGTGGACGGCCACCATCAGACCTCGGCTGGTGCTCACATTGTCACCGGTATAGCCCAACACGACCGTTAGGGCGCCTAGCAGCGCCTCGATAATGAGGAAAACGAAGGCAGCGCCGGCGAAGGCGAACAGTCCCGGCTTGTCACGCCTGACGCGATACGCTCTCGAAAGGAGCCAAGCGCCTAGTATCAACACGCCCAACGACAGCAGGCGGTGGCTGTACTCCACGAACGCTTCGGTCCCGTGGCCCAAGGGAACGACCTGGCCGTTGCAGGAGGGCCAATGACTGCCGCAGCCGGCTCCGGAGCCCGTGGCACGCACCACGGCCCCCTGCAGGATGACTACTATGTTGGCAGCCAAAGTGAGGGCCGACAGTCGGATAGTGGAAATGCTATTCAGGCGCATCGATAAGGGTTCCGGTTGGGGGCCGTTAGGCAAATGGTATCGGCGCAGGCCTAGAGCCGGCGTTCGAGGTGATCTGTCTCCCGACCGCTCTCCCAATTGCTGTCATGCTACCACCTCGCCACGCACTTCCGACTTCCTGCATCTAACCAAACAGCACGGCAGGGGCACACCGGCCTCTCACGGACGCTGGTAATGATGACGGTAGAGCATGTAATCTTGGTGGCGTGTGCATTAAACCGCTGCTTCGCGCCCTGGAACACGCAAACGCTACTCTCGCAGCCATCGGTTCGATGGGCCCCGTCGAGAACCGGAGGACATTTTGTTGATTAGAAGGGCACTACCACTCCTACTAATCGTGCTAGGCACGATCTTCTCCACTGGCCTGTCAACCGTCGCGGTCGCCCAGAACGGCGAGGCCGGTGTGGAGGACTTCGTCCGTGACGGAACCCTGTTCCTGAATAGCGGAGATTGCGAGTTAGCGCAGTACTACTACCGGGAAGCGCTAAAACTGGAGCCGGAGAATCCCGAGGCGCTGGTAGGCAACGGCCGTGCGCTGGCTTGCCGTAACAACTACCCCCTGGCGATCGAGGCCTTCCAGCAGGCGATAGAAGTCGATTCCGACAATTCCGAAGCTTACGTCCAGCTCGCGCTCGCCTACCAGGAACAGTACCTGGCCGACCCGGGACGCTTTCCGAACAGATTGAGTGAGGCCTTGCGCACGCTCGAAATCGCCGAGGGGCAGGACCCCGAGAATCCGCGCGTCCTCAACGCCAAGGGCGTTATCCTTTTCCAAATGGGCAGCCTACAGGCGGCGCAGACAGCACTGGAGCAGGCGGTGAGCACATCGGCTTCATCCGACTCCGAGTTGGCTCTGCGCGAACGCTCGGTCATTCAGGTGAACCTTGGCAAGACCTACCGTGATCTTGGCAACCTAGAGCAGGCGCTAAGTGCCTTCCGCCGGGCAGTAATTCTAGACCCGGTGAGCGCCTCGGCGCACAACAACTTGGGCAATATCCACTACCGACTGGGCAGCTGCGACAATGCCGAGTACGAACTGTCGCAGGCGGCCGCGCTCGATCCGCAGTCACTCTCGGCGGTTTCGCAACTCGCCATCGCCCTCTTCGAGTGCGGCAAGGTAGAGCAGTCCATCCCCTACTTCGAGCAGTCGATGGAAATCAATGGGGCGATCTTCAATCCGCCCCTCTACACCTACCTGGCTCGCGGCTACCTACAACAGGGCCGCTACGACGAAGCTGTGCGCAGGGCGCAACAGGGAGCACTATTGGAGCCCCTTACCGCCGACGCCTTCTATTACCTGGGTGAGGTCTACGAAGCTCGCGGGGAGGCCGGTGACGCACAGGCGGCACAGGAAGCCTACCAGCGGGCGCTCGAGCTCGACCCTGAGCACGAGGAAGCGCAGCAGGCGCTAGCGACGCTGCAGTAGTTAGCACAAGCGCGAAGGTGAGGTACTTGCTAGGCGGCCGCCAGAGAGCGGCCGCCTCCTCTTCGCGAGAATTATGCCTCGTCTCATCCGACGCGATCTCGCACCGCGGCCATCTGCTATCATCGTGAGGTTTGGCCTCGCCAGCAGCGGGATGTCTGGCAGGCCGCAAGAACACCAGCAAGAATGCAGCGGCGGCGATTCTCCGCAATCCCAATACTCAACGTCCCGCCTCGGAGGAATGAATGTCTTACCTTGGAATGAAACAGCTTCTCGAAGCCGGAGTTCACTTCGGACACGAGACCAAGCACTGGAACCCGAAGATGAAGCGCTACATCTTCGCGGAGCGCAACGGCATCTTCATCATCGATCTGCAAAAGACCCTGGTGGAGAGCGAAAAGTCATTCGACTTCCTCCGGGATGTGGCCACCCGTGGCGGCACCATCTTGTTCGTGGGCACCAAGAAGCAGGCCAAGGAGATCCTGGCTGCCGAAGCGAAGCGCTGCGGCATGCCCTTCATGAACGAACGCTGGCTGGGCGGTTTGCTCACCAACTTCAGGACCATGCGAGCCCGCGTCGAGCGGCTCAAGGAACTGGAAGCTATGTTCGAGGATGAATCGATCCTGCGTTACAGCAAGAAGGAACAGATAGACCTGGGCAAGGAGCTGCAGCGTCTGCAGCGTTACCTGGGCGGGATTCGCGAGATGAACCGTCTGCCAGACGCGCTCTTCGTCGTCGATCCAACCAAGGAAGCGATAGCGATCAAGGAAGCGAACAAGCTGGGCATCCCCACCGTTGCCCTCGCCGACACCGACAGCGACCCCGACACACTGGACTTCATCATTCCGGGCAACGACGATGCCATCCGTTCGATCCAATTGGTCACCGCACGGCTCGCCGATGTGATCGTGGAGGTTCGTGGCGGCGCCGACGTTGCTGATGACGGCGAAAGCGAGACCGCGGCGGCCACTACGGGTGAGGCGCGCCAGTCGCTGCCTACCCCGGAATCCTCCCCGGAACGCACGATCAAGGCCGCCGCGCAGCTTGCCGAGGGTGAAGCAGACAGTAGCGGCGGAACAGCAGCGGCCACGAGCGAACCGGCCCAAGAACCCGCTCAAGAATCGGCACAAGATACGTCGAGCGAGGCAGCCGACAGCGAAGCCACTGAGAGCTCCGCAGCGGGCGAAGAGGCCAAGAACGAAGCAGCCGGCGGGGTCGCCATGGGCGAAGCTCCGGACGAAGATGCGGACAAAGGAGCCGGCGAAGCGGGCGAATCAGCCGAAACCGGTGACGAAGAACCCGTAGGAAGCTAACGAGAATAACGAGCACGAGAAAGGGAACAGTGACATGGCAGTAAGCATGGAGGACATCAAGCGCCTTCGGTTGATGACCGGCGCTGGGATGATGGACGTCAAGGGCGCTCTGGTCGAAACCGACGGTAACCTCGAGAAGGCCGCCCAACTGCTGCGTGAGCGCGGCATCGCCAAGGCTGCCAAGAAGTCCGATCGAGCGGCCGGCGAGGGGTTCGTGGGATCCTACGTTCACCACAACGGCAAGATCGCTACGCTGGTGGAGCTCAACTGCGAGACCGATTTCGTCGCCCGCAATGAGCAGTTCCAGGAGCTGGCGAAGAACCTTGCAATCCACATCGCCATGACCAACCCCACCTACCTGTCGCGTGATCAGGTGCCCGAGGATGCCGTCAATGCCGAGCGCGAAGCGCTCGCCGGCGAAGCGCGCGCCGGTGGCAAGCCCGACAACGTGGTTGAAAAGATGGTCGAGGGTCGGTTGAGCAAGTTTTTCGCCGACGTGTGCCTGCTCGAGCAGCCCTACATCAAGGATGACAAGAAGACGGTAGAGGCGCTCGTTCACGAAGCGGTCGCCTCGATGGGCGAAAACATCAAGGTAGGAAGCTTTTCCCGCATCGCGATCGGCGAGTGACAACATGCAACGCGTCCTGCTAAAGCTGTCCGGCGAGTTTCTCGCCGGACCGGGGGGATTCGGGGTTTCACCCGAGGCGACCCGTTCGCTCGCGCAGGAGATCGCCGCGGCCCTTGGTCGCGGCGTTCAACTAGCCGTCGTAGTGGGCGCCGGCAACTTCTGGCGAGGGGCTCAGCACGGCTCGACCATGGATCCCGCTACCGCCGACTACGTTGGCATGCTTGCCACCGTCATGAACGCCATGGCGCTGCAAGACGCACTCGAGCAGCGCGGGATCGACACGCGAGTGCAATCCGCAATTGGAATGCAGGAGGTGGCCGAGCCGTACATCCGGCGGCGCGCCCTGCGCCATCTCGAGAAGGGACGGGTGGTCATCTTCGGTGGCGGAACCGGTAACCCCTTCTTCACCACCGACACGGCAGCCGCCCTCAGGGCCCTGGAGATCGACGCCGACATGGTTCTCATGGCGAAGAACAACGTCGACGGCGTGTACGATGACGACCCCAATAAGAATAGAGATGCTCGCAAGTTCGAGAGTCTCAGCTATCTCGAAGTACTCAACCAGGGGTTACAGGTGATGGACGCGACCGCCATCAGTCTTTGCATGGGCCGCGACATGCCTATCACGGTGTTCGACATCTTCGCACAGGGCAATCTGGAGCGGCTGCTCGCCGGCGAACATGTAGGCACGTTGATCTCCGGCTCCAGCCCCACCTCGGTCACCGACAAAGCGCTCTAGCCGAGCTGCCGCAGCTCCTAGCGGCCCGTCCGAGCGTTACACTGGCGACACACACCCGCACCGGTGCCCGGCACTAGTGCCAAAGCGCGGAGGTTAGCATGAACACCGTCCTGAAAGAGACGCGGGAACGCATGCAGAAATCGCTCGACTCGTTCGAGCAAAACGTCACAGCCGTACGAACCGGACGCGCCAATCCGGCGGTCCTCAATCGTGTCTCCGTCGACTACTACGGTGCCAACACGCCGCTGAATCAGCTCGCCAGCGTTTCCAGCCCCGACGCGCGGACCCTACTGGTGATCCCTTTCGACAAGAGCGCGGTAGCCGACATTGAGAGAGCGATTCGCGAAAGCGATCTGGGTTTCAATCCCGGCAACAAGGGCGACTCCATCTTCATCACCGTACCGCCGCTCAATGACGAACGGCGACGCGACCTCGTGAAGTCGGTGAAGAACATGGCCGAGGAGGCGCGGGTGGCAATGCGCAACATCAGGCGCGATGCCAATGATGAGCTCAAGGAGATGCACAAGGAGAACCTGGTGACCGAGGATGAGCTCCGCAGCGGCGAAAACGGGGTGCAACAGATCACCGACGACTTCATCGCCAAGGTCGACACGCGGGTCAAGTCCAAGGAAGAGGACATAATGGCCGTCTGATCGCTCCTACCGATCTCCCTTCCATCAGGCGGGCAGGCGCATCGCCCCTTTGGCAGGCGAGAGCGTGAGATCGGGAACAGCGGTAAGACAATTAGCCCACGACTTGCATGCCTGTCGCGCGCATCCTTTCCTCTTTTCTGGCCTTCATCGCCGCCCTGCTGGTCTTGTGGGTAGGGCTTCCCCTGCTCGCTCCCGTCTATCTGGGCCTGTCCTGGGTCGCTGTGCAGGAGTTCAGCGTGATGATGAACCTGCGCGGCATTCCCATCCGTCGCCGCTCACTGTGGGTAGCTACCCTCCTCACGCTACCCGCAGCCCTGCCACTGAGTTACCCGGGCATGGAGGCGCTGCACGCGAGCATCTCCTGGCGCGAGGCGCTCTTGGGCATCTTCGCGCTCTACCTGATAACCCTCGAGGTAGTGAAGCCGAACCGAAACTCGCTTTATACGACGGTCTTCACGCTTTTCGGCTACCTATATATTCCCTGGCTCTTCAGCTATATCCTCACCCTCCGTTACACCCCCGATGGAGAGCAGGGCATTTGGTACCTCATGCTCCCGCTCCTCGCAATCGTTGCCGCCGATGTAGGTGGTTACGTCGTCGGCTCGCTCTTTGGAAAGCACGAACTCGCGCCGCAGATAAGCCCGCGCAAGACCCTAGAGGGGGCGCTCGGCGGCCTGGTCCTGGCAATCGTGGTGGTCTCGGCCAGTCTGTTCCTGCTAGAGAACTGGTTCAACCTGCGTGTCGACGTCTACGATGGCCTGCTCTTTAGTGTGCTGGTGGCGTCGGCCGCACAATTGGGCGATCTGTTCGAGAGCCTGCTCAAGCGCTGGGTAGGGGTGAAGGACGCCGGCGTTTTCCTTCCCGGCCAGGGTGGAGTGCTCGACAGAATCGACAGTCACCTCTTCGCGATTCCCGCGACCTACTACTTCATCACGTTGTTCATCCTGCCCTGACGGTGGGGGTCAGCCGACGCCCTGCTCCTCGGTGGGCTCCCCCAGTACCACTATCCTGTTTCGTCCTTCCCGCTTCGCGCGATAGAGCGCTCCATCAGCCGAACGAAGCAGCGCCAAGGGTTCACTGCCATGTTGAGGATAGGCGGCAATCCCAATGCTGGCCCTTAGGCCCGCGGGACCCCGGTCCGGCGCACCCGGATGAATCTTGGCGAGACACTGCTGAAGCGCCTCGAGTCGCTCGGCAGCCAGCTTGGGTGTGAGGTCGGGAAGGATCAGTGCGAACTCGTCACCTCCCAAGCGGCAGAGTACGTCGTCGTCGGCGATAGTCGCACTGGCCGCGGCAACCAGATCCTTGAGGGCTGCGTCGCCCACCTCATGACCAAAGGTGTCGTTTATGACCTTGAAGTGATCTATATCTAGAAGCGCGAGACAGCCAGGTACGTCCTTGGACCGCTCCAGGATCGCGGTGAGGGCCTGATGAAAGTAGCGGCGATTGAAGGCGTTGGTGAGGGGGTCGCGCAACGACTGGCGCTCGAGCTCGCCCACAAGGGTCGCCCGCTCCATGCTGGCTTCGACCAACGACGCTACCGCCTGAAGGAAGGCGTCGTCCTGCCGCCTGGTCTCTTGAGAGCCGGGCGCAGGAACGATCACCCAGCTGTTCCGATTGGGGAGCCAGGCGCCCAGCTCGTCACCAAAGGGGGGCGTTGCGCGCAAGACGGCGCCATCGACCCCGAGCGTTCTGCGTACCGTAATCCTCAGGATATGGAGGATGTCCTCGTCGGTTCGAGCCTCGTGCATCTCCTGCGCCGCACGGTAGAGGCCGGTCATCCGCAGGTGTTCATCGCGCCTCTGTTGGGTGAGCCGGCTCACGCCGATGAGCAAAGCCACCGGAATTGCGCCCAGCAGCAACGCGATGTTCGACGCTTGCCCGGCCACGCCGACCATCACTCCGTAGCTAACCACTACCGGCCAGGAGCGAATAACGACCCCGGTCAAGGCCTCCCGAAGCTCGTCTAGGAGGGGAGTGCCATTGAGCAGCGAAATGGCTCGGGATACCAGCACCTGGTTTATGAGGCTGTAGACCGCAGCGGCAAGGACCGCCGTTACGAGATACCCCCATGGCTGCGCGGCGGGAGCGGGTACCAGCGAAACGACAACCAAGGCGCTACTCGCCGCAGTCGTTCGCGCGCCGGCATTGAATATAAGTCGGCGGGCGGAGGTGCTGCGAATCATTGCCCCGAGCAGATACCCCACGACGAGAACCGCAACAACGGCGGGCGGACTGAAAAAGAGCAGCGAGATCACCAGCAGGATCTCGTCGAAGTCCAGGAAGTAGGACTCGCCCGGGCGGTTGAGACGGTAGGGGAAACTAGCGAGAATTGCGCAGGCGGCAGTGAAGCCGAGCCACGGCAGGAGCGGCCACGGTTCCGAGCCATACAAGAGCAGCAGGGAGCCGAATGCCAGCAGCCCAAGCACACCGACCCCGATTACCAGTGGAGTCAAGGGGGCCCTAAGCGCTAGTGCGAGAATTCCACCTTTACCCTTGAGGGGTCTACCGACGACCGGGGAGATATCGTGACCATCACTGAGCATTTCGCTTCACCACCCGTGAAGATCCCCCGTCCCGCCGCAATCCTCCACAGAAGTCTATTGCTACCAGCCATGCTACTACACTTCGGAAGCCGGCTTTTCCACTTCCAACTCCACCCCGACGATACCGAGGCGGCCTAATATCACTGTTTTTGACCTGATTGGGCGGTAGTAGGGAAACGACTCCGCCGTCGGTAGGACGTAATCGCAGCCCTGAATCGGTCACCGTCTACTGCTATTGCCGTGGCACGAGGTGCGGCCGCGCTGTGTCACTATGCTGTTTGTGGCGGACCCTAACAGCGAAAACCTTTCCGCAGTGAGCCGGATTCCCGGCGATGACACCAAGCGAGTGGTCGTACCTAACTTCATCACCGAGATAGTGGAGCGTGACCTGAGTTCCGGTGATGTTGCCCAAGTGTTGACCCGGTTTCCACCCGAACCGAACGGCTACCTTCACATCGGACATCTCAAGGCGATCGTGCTCGACTTCGGCATAGCGGACGACTTCGGCGGCCTAACCAATCTGCGTTTCGACGATACCAATCCGACCACCGAAAACGAGGAGTACGTCGAGGTGATTAAACGCGACATTCGCTGGCTCGGATTCGAGTGGGACGCCCTGGTGCACGCCTCCGACTACTTCGAGCAACTCTACCGGTTCGCGCAAGGGCTCATTCGAGACGGACGGGCCTACGTCGATAGCCTCTCGGAGGCCGAGATTCGCGAGTACCGGGGAACCGTTACCAAAGCGGGTCGAGAAAGTCCCAATCGGGAGCGACAGGTGACCGAGAACCTCGATCTCTTCGAGCGCATGCGACAGGGCGAGTTCGCGGAGGGCGCTCACGTGTTGCGTGCCAAGATCGACATGAGTTCGCGCAACATGATGATGCGCGATCCGCTCCTCTACCGGATAAGGCACGCACACCACTACCGCACGGGCAACGAGTGGCACATCTATCCAATGTACGACTTCGCCCATCCGCTATCCGACGCTATCGAGGGCGTAAGCCACAGTCTGTGTACCCTGGAGTTCGAGAACAACCGGGAGCTCTACGACTGGCTTCTCGAGAAGACGGTGGCGCCACCGCGCCCCCACCAGTACGAGTTCGCGCGGCTGAACCTCGAGTACACCGTGCTAAGTAAGCGGCGGCTGATCGAGTTGGTGCGAGGCGGCCTGGTGAACGGCTGGGATGATCCCCGAATGCCCACCGTGGCGGGCCTCCGCCGGCGGGGGGTCACGCCCGAGGCGCTGCTCGAGTTCGTCAACAAGGTAGGGGTGACGCGCACCGAAAGTCGCTCGGATATGGCCCTGCTCGAGCACAGCATTCGCGACGATCTCAACAGCAAGGCGCCGCGCGTGATGGCGGTTCTCGAGCCGTTACGAGTGGTAATCAGCAGCTACCCTGAGGCGGAGGGTGAGACGATCGACGCCCCTTACTGGCCACACGACGTACCCAATGAGGGTAGCCGCCCGCTGCCGATGGGGCGCGAGCTTTTCATCGAGCGTGGCGATTTCGCCGAGGACCCGCCCAAGGGGTGGCGCCGGTTGTCGCCGGGAGCCCAGGTTCGCCTCCGACACTCGTACGTAATCCGCTGTGACGAGGTTGTCAAGGACAGTTCTGGCAAGGTAGTCGAGCTAATTTGCAGTCATGATCCCGAAACCCAGGGTCGCAACCCTACGGCCGGGCGGGTAAAGGGCACCATTCACTGGTTGTCCTCGAAAGAGGCCTTGCCGGCGGAGTTCCGCCTCTACGACCGGCTGTTTAGCAGCGCCGATCCGAACGAGGGCGAGGGACCGTTCACCGAGCGCCTGAACCCCGAGTCGCTGAAGGTTAAACGCGGCTTGGTGGAGCCAAGCCTCGCAGGCGACCAGTCAGGGAAGCGCTACCAGTTCGAGCGGCTGGGCTACTTTTGGCCCGACCCGGTGGACTCGAGTAGCAACGCGCTCGTTTTCAATCGCATCGTGACACTCAAGGACTCGTGGGCAAAGGTTGAAGCTTCGCTACCGCCGCCCTCGGTGAAAGCGACAGGCAAACACACGGCGCCCGACAACGAAGCGCCGACCAGGTCGAGCGGAGTCGGGGATCCGGTTTCCGAGCTCAGCGTGGAGCAAAAAACGATCTATACCCAGTACCGCGACTTGCTGGGACTCGACGAACGAGACGCCCTGCTGTTAGCTGCAAGCGGCGAGCTGGCGCGCTTTTTCGAGGAGGCAGCCCGGCGGCACGACAACCCCAAGGGGATCGCCGGCTGGATGGTGAACGAACTACTGCGCGAACTCAAGGGGCGCGACCTTGCCGAGCTGTCCGTTACACCAGAAAGCTTCGCCGACCTGGTGGCGCTGGTCGATTCGCAGGCCATTTCGGCACGAGCGGCCAAGGAAGTCTTCGCCCAGATGCTCGCCAACGGCGGCGACCCTGGGAAGATCGTGGATGAACTCGGGCTGCGGCAGATGAGCGATGAAGGCGTCCTGCTACCGCTGGTGGAGCGACTGCTCAAACAGCATCCCGACAAGGTACGGGCCTATCAGGGCGGCAAAACCGGATTGGCAGGTTTCTTCGTTGGCCGAGTGATGCAAGAAACCGGCGGTAGCGCCAAACCGCAACTGGTCAAGGAGGTAGTCGAGCGGGAGTTGGCTCGGGCAGGGGGCTGATCCGCCCGAAAGCCTCCCCGGGCTTTGCACCGGCCCAACTCGGTGGCGCAGGACCAGGCAATCGACAACCCGCAGTAGAGGGCCCGGACCGGTCCCCGGCGGCCGAAGGTCCTCTCTACCGAATCAGCGAACCTCGTTGACGAACTGCGCCAGTCGCTCCTTCAACCCTTCAAGCGAGGCCGCATGCACATACATCATGTGGCCCGCCTCATAGTAAGAGAACTCGAGGTTTCGGCGTAGCTCCGGCTCCCGGCCCAGATGATCGAACGTATAGTCGCTGGCGAAGTGCGGGGTCGCCAGGTCGTAGTAGCCGCTGGCAACGTGTACCCTCAAGCGCGGGTTCATGCTCATCGCCTTCCGCAGAGTCTCGGCCACGTTTACGTAGCGATTCTCGAACTCCTTGTAGCTCCAGTTGCGATACAAGTCGGCAAGGATCTCGTAGGGCAACTCGCTGGTGAAGTCCAGGTCGCTCCGCAGATAGTGATTGAGCGCGGCGGTGTAAGAACCTTGTATCGCCGCATAGGCGGGATCGTACTCGAAGTTCTCACCGCCGGCGTCACGATCGGTTCCCACATAGCGGCTGTCCAACCGCCCGACTGTTCGCCGCTCGTCGCGAAGCAGTTCCTTGACGAAGCGGAAGATTGGCACGCGGAGGTCGTTCGCCTCGACGAAGCCGGCACTCAACCCCGTGTAGCGGGCGATCTCCTGTGCAACTGAGCGTCGCTCGTCATCCGGAAGGGAAGCGCCGCGAAGCAGCGCCGGCGCAAATCGTTCGCGGGCGAACGCCTCCACGCGGGCGAGCAGTTCTCGCACCGGCAGAGCCTGCAGCTCCTCGTCGAGCTGCTTGTGATAGTGCGCTGTGGCGGCGTAGGTGGGTAGAAAGAGTAGCGGCGGAAGATCGTTTCCCGGCCCGAAATCGAGAGTGGAAAAGTCCAGGACCGTTGAGATGAGCATCAGTCCCGAGAGGAAGAGTCCGTGGCGCTCCTGGAGGTGGCCCGCGAGTCCGGCCGCTCGGGTGGTTCGGTAACTTTCTCCGGCTAGATACTTAGGCGAGGGCCAACGGCCGTTGCGGCTGCACCAGAGCCGTATCACTTCGCCCACGGATTCGATGTCCCGCTTGAAGCCGTGGAACTCCTTGGGCTTCTCCCCCTTGAGCGCGCGACTGTAACCGGTCGATACCGGATCGATGAAGACGAGATCGCTCACGTCGAGGAGCGAGTGTTCGTTATCGACGAGGTCGCCCGAGAGCGAGGTTGGGAAACCGTTGGGGTCGAGTGCCACTCGCTTGGGCCCGAGCATGCCCAGATGCAGCCAAACCGAGGAGGAGCCGGGGCCGCCGTTGAAGCAGAATGTAACCGGCCGAGAGGATCGGTCGGCGACATCATCACGTTCGTAACTTACAAGGAAGACCTCGGCACGCGCCTTGAGGCCTTCGGTACGGTCAGCCCGATCGCCTTGGCCGAAGGTCTCCTCGCGAAGGACCATGGTTCCGGCGGTAGCGGTGTAGGGAACGTGCGCTCGGCCGATTCGCAGGTGGTGGCGAGTGAGGCGAAGATCGTCGCGAGGTTCCAGGATGGGGACCGTAGCGGGAGCGGGGGAGGTTTGGTCTGGCATTCGTACTCCTTGTGGTTGGGGGGAAGTGTATCAAGCCCCGCTCCCAGGCCGAGCCGCCGGAAGGTCCAATAGAGAAAAGACCGGCGCCCCCGTGCCGGTCTTAACTCGTTTTCCGGTGGTTCCGCTGCCCCCGTAAAAGACAGAATACGCTCTCATCCCAAGGCGCGAAAGAACCAGGTGATTCGCCGCAGAGGATGCGGCTGTCACTAGCCCTGTCACTAGCCACGAAAGATTCCGCCGCTAGTACGGGTATTCTCAGATGAAGGTTCCCCCCGGCGGCACTCCTGCGTCGTCTCCATCGAGAGTGAAGCCAACCTTGAGCGTTACCTGATAGTGCGACACCTTGCCACCGTCGATATGACCGCGGGTCTCGGTAACCTCGAACCAACGCATGTTCCGAACGCTTTGCGATGCACGAGAGATCGCATTGGCGATCGCATCCTCGATCCCCTTATCCGATGAGCCGGTCAACTCGATCTTCTTGTATACGTGATCGTTCATGGCACCCCTTTCGCCGGCATCAAACGGCGACAGTACCGGCAAGAACCAGTTCAGTTACGCTAACGCAGGCGATGGGGCAGGAACCTTGTTGTAGCTCACAGGGGGGCTAGCAAAAGGTCGCGAAAAAAGAGCCGGGCGCGAAGCCCGGCTCTTATCGGTTGCCTAGAAACGCTTAGCTTTGAAACAACTAATAGCGCTCGCGGCGGCCACCGCCCTGCGGCTCGGCGGCACGCACGACGCTCACATTGCGGGCCTGTGGGCCCTTTTGCCCCTGACCGACTTCGAATTCCACAACGTCGCCTTCGTTCAGGTTGCGGTAACCGTCACCCTGAATGGCGCTGAAGTGAACGAAGAGATCGGCTCCCCCATCATCTTGCTCGATGAAGCCATAACCTTTTTCGCCGTTGAACCACTTGACTTTCCCTGTAGGCATTCTCTATTCCTTACTGCCCGCAGCCGTCTCCACTTCGGAAACCGTCGCGTCGGGACCACGAAGCTCATCCGGGGCTTCTCCCGGTTACGAAAAACAGCCTCTATGGCATTTCTCGAAACAATTGACAATAGACCATGCGGAGGAAGATTGCAAGACCCGGTTGGACAAAACCAGAGGGTAACCGGGCAATACCCCAAACCATTGTTAGGCCCCCTGCAGGGGCGTCACGAAGTGGCAACGAGGCGGCGGGTAAGAGACCACCCCGGCGGCAACCAGCCGGCCATCTATCGGCGTAAAGTCAACCCAACAGGCATCGAAGGCGGCCGCGAGCTGGCTTCCGCTAAGCCCCATCTCGATCGTGCAGTGAGGAACCCAGGCGCCCGGTCGATAAAGGGGATCCGACTCCAGCCCTCTGCTCTTGAGGTGTTCATGCAGCCGCGAGTGAATTTCGAGCAAGCCGATGGTGGGAACAGGGGCGAGGTAGAGCACCCCTTGTTCACTCGCGAAGGAGGACAACGCACCCAGTCGCAGATGGCAGCTGCCGGACTCCCGAGCAAACTCGGTCACCACGCCGCCCAAGAGTGGGACGTCCTCCGTCTTCACCAGCGCCAGGCTGATGTGCGGACGGCTTCCCGTCAGGCGTGGCGAGGCCTCGATGCCGGCATCATGAACGGCGTCACGAAGAGCCGTGATCGTGTCTTCGGTACGAGCATCGAAGTAGAGCTCGACTGCCAGTCCCATTGATCCTCCCGCACAGCTAATGGCAGGCCAGCTTAACAGCGCCGCAGCAGAGCCGAGTAACAGAGCCTAGCACGAGGCAATTCGCATTCAGCGTGCATTGGCCCGCACATGTTGGCCGGTGGGCGCCCGCTGCTCGGCCCCATCCGCGCCCGCTTACGCCCCCAGCGCAGCCGCGCACCGCCAACCGGCAGAACCCCCATCCCCACCCGGGTACTCGATTGACTTCGCCTTCACGCCGCCGGATATTATCGTCCATGGCATCCGAATTTCGCATCCGTCCCTACCGAAGCGGTGACGAACAGCAGGTTGTGGCGCTGTGGCGAAGATGCGGCCTTAGCGTGCCCTGGAACGACCCTCAGGAGGATATAGCCCGCAAGATCGCAATCCAACCGGAGCTGTTTCTGGTGGGCACGTTGGCCGGAATTCCGGTGGCGACGGTTATGGCGGGCTTTGACGGGCACCGAGGTTGGATCAACTACCTGGCGGTCTCCCCCCAACAGCAGGGGCGGGGCTTTGGGCGGCAGATGATGGCGGGGGCGGAGTCGCGGCTGGCATCTCTTGGCTGCCCCAAGATCAATCTTCAGATCAGGTCCGCCAATAGCGCCGTCGTCGCCTTCTACGCCAATCTCGGTTATGTCATAGACGAGGTAGTGAGCATGGGGAAGCGGCTTTAGATGGTGGGCCGAGACGTTCCCAACAGCATTAGCAGCGATCGACTGCTGATCGTTCCCCCTCGCCTCGAAGACGTGCGACCGGTCTTCGACGCGGTCCACGAGTCGCTCGCCGAACTGAGGCCGTGGATGCCCTGGTCCGTGGGTGAATACACCATGGAGGGTTGCGAGGAAAGCATTCGCCGCGCGATCGCCCGCTTCGTCACCTACGAAGACCTTCGTTATCATTTTTTCGACCGTACCAGTGGGGAGCTGATCGGCAGCAGCGGCTTACACCGTCTCGACTGGCGTATCCCCCGTTGCGAAATCGGCTATTGGGTGCGTACCTCGCGGGCAGGAAAGGGGTACGTGAGCGAGGCGGTACTAGCGCTTACTCGAGTCGCTTTCGAGCGCTTGGGGGCCAAGCGTGTCGAGATCCGCTGCGACGACCGTAACGATGCGAGCGGCCGGGTAGCCGAACGTTGCGGCTTCCGCTTGGACGGGCTACTGCGCAACTGGACGCTGGGCACCGATGGGTCGTTACGGGACGAACGAATCTACTCCCTTACGGATCTTTCGGGGTTACAGGTCACGGGGGACCTAGGAAACGGTGAACGGTGATCGGTCCCTCACGGTACTCTTGCGGGCCGCTCGGACGAGTCGAGCCCGAACGCGGCCATCACCTCTGGTGGAGGCGCCTTGGGCCTGCCGCTGGTCGGATCGACCCAAACCCAATCGGTGTCCACCTCCACCAACAGCGCCTCGTCGCTCTGGCGCCGCACCTCGTTGTGCCGGGTGGCTAACGGTCCCCGCACACGAACAATCCGAGTCGACACGGCTACTTGCTCCCCGATGTTGGCCGAGAGTCGGTAGGTAGCCACGTGTCTTCGCACGACCGGCACGACACCCAATTCCATCATCCGTGTGATCGGCATCCCTAACCGCTCGGCGTGAGCACGACAACAGTTGTCAACCCAGTGGAGGTAGACGGCGTTGTTGACGTGTCCCATTTCGTCGATCTCGGCCTCGTGTACCGTTATCTCCTGGGTATGGGCGAGCGCATCGTCCATTCGGAAATATTACCAGCGGTCCTTCACTCGCGCGTGTGCGAATTTTGTGTGAGTGAAGCCGGCACGGGTGAAGTTCGCGTGAGTGCGCCCGGCTCCCCTGCTCTCGCCATAGTCTCGAGAAATGCCGTTTCTAGTTCCTCCGCCGATAACTCGACTACCTTCATGGAGCGCAGGTAAACCAGGCGGGCAACCGGGACGACACCCCTCACCCGGCTCACCGCTTGGACATAGACGCTAAGCTGAGCAAGGTAGAGGCGAGGATCGACATTCCGGTCGGTCTTGTAGTCGTCGAGATACCAGCGCCCCCCCACCTGATAGAGACGATCGATTACCCCCTGCCAAACGGTCGCACCCTGGGGAAGAGCCATCGGCAACTCGGCTTGGTCTACTTCGCGCGCCTCGATTGCCGGCAACTCCTCTCCCAACATCGCCAGGTAGTTTGCGAGCAATGTGCTCACCTCGGCCAGGATCTCGTCCTGTTCGGACGGAGTGAACGGAAACATGACCTCCTGCGCGCGTAAGTTGACGAGGTGGCGGGGGTCGTCCGGAGACCATGACTGGCTGATGGCGTAATGGACGAGGGTGCCGATCGTACTCGCGCGCCCTGGCGGATCGCCGGAAGTTTCGGCGTCACCCCAGGCGACTGGTTCGGCGTCCTCGAGAGGTGACGCCTGCGTTCCGGTCACTCGGTCACTCTCTATTCGAGATGGGCTGAAAAGGGGCGGATAAGGGTGATGCGAGTACTTCTCGTCTATCCACGGCGCCACCTCCAGCGCCGTCTTTGCTCGCGTCTTCGGCGGCTCGGACGGCTCATGAGCAGGTGAACGGCATGGGTGCGTGACGAGCATGAAGTCGCGGCTGTCATGCTGCTTCGCCCGTGGGCCCAGCGACATCAGCTCGAGCGCCCTGGCCCAGCCGAAGCACTGACCCCCCTTGACGCTCCCGGTTAGCAGCAGGATCTCCCGAGGACGGCTGACAGCCACGTAGAGCAGCCGGTAACTCTCGGCCTCCTCGCGCTCCGCCAAGCTCCTGCCGGCCTCCGGGAAAGCGGCGCTACCGGGAAAGGACACGAGGCCGCTATCGGGATGGACCCTCAAGGCGTCGCGATTCCTGGGAGCGCGCCGGCCCAGGTCGAACACGGCCGCCACCCGCCACTCCAGTCCCTTGGCGGCATGCACGGTGAGGAGCTTGACGCCGTCGCCGGCTTGTGGAACGTCTCCTGCGTCGGTTTGCCGGGCAAGCAGCTCCAGTCGCTCAAGCAGTACCTCCAGGTCGCCGGGCGGTTGGGCGGCCACAGTGAACAACAGGGCGTCCACGTTCTCGCGCTGTCGTTCCTCCAGGAGATGAACGAACGAGCGGCCGGCGATGAGCGGTTCCCGAATGAGGGCCTTGAGCGCTTCGAGGGGTGACCGCAGGATCAGTTCTCTCAGGTAACGGTAGGCCTCCGCCGCTTGGGGGTCGATCCGCTCCAACTCGGCCTGCGGTTCCTTGGAGCTCATCACCGCTTCCAGTTCCCGCGGCGCCAAGCCGGCGAACGGCCCCCGTAACCAGGCCGCGAATGCTACGCCGCTCGGCTCGATCCCCGCCCTCAGGGCGTTGTAGAGGTCTCGAATCTCGATCCGCTCGTAGTAGCCGCGGCCCTGCAGCAGCACGGCCGGCAGACCTGCTCGCCTGAGAGCTTCCTCGGCAATTGCCAGGCTAGGGTGGGAGCGGGCGAGGACCGCCATTTCGCGGTAGGGGATTCCCTGCTCTCGGTGCAACGACGCCAGCCGCCGGGCGAGGACATCGGCTTCGCTGGATCTTAGGTCGGCTACGGGCTCGTCGCCCGCTACCCAGTGCACCTCGACCCGGCCCCGTACCTCTGCCCGTGGACCTGCCGCACTTACCTCGGGCGCCTCTCGAGGCCCGAAACCCATCTCCCGGGCGGCCAGGCTCGCCGTCAGGTGATTGATGAAGCGATTGACCAAGCGGCCGTGCCGATAGCTGCGGTCGAGGGCCGGTAGCTCTTCGCCGTTCGCCAGCGCCCTGCGGAACACGCCGACGTCGGCATTTCGGAACCCGTATATCGACTGCTTGGGGTCGCCAACCACCTCGACTTCCAGGCCTGCCCCCTCGAGAGCCTCGAAGAACCGGCCTTGCAGCGGGTTGACATCCTGGAACTCGTCGACCAATGCCACCCTGTACCGATCCCTTAGCCTGGCCAGGGCAGCCGGTACTCCAAGGAGCTTGAGCGCTCGCCGCTCCACCTCGCTCGGCGGCAGGCTGCGCGCTCCCAAACGCCTTTCGAACTCCGTGTAGCTCGCCTCGAAGAGCCTCACAACGGCCTGGCTGGCATCGTCGTTGCCGGCCTTGAACTGCTCCAGCGATGAACGAAGGGCGAAGAGCCTCAGCAGATGAGGCTTGGCATCGGGGCCCAGCATCGTCGTGGCGCCATGAAAGGGGTGCTTGCGATCGGCGGCAAGGTAGCCCAGCGTGCGCAACTCCTCTTCGAAAAGCGCCTGCGCTTCCCACTCGGGCAGCACCGCGAAGTCCGGGTCGAGTCCCATGGCCGGCGCCGATAGCCGGAGAGCGTCGATCATGAAACCGTGAATGGTCGTGAGTGTCGCCCCGTCCAGCTCCCGTAACGCCTCCTCGTAGGCCGGTCGCTGCGACTCGTCCAGCTCCATTACACCCAGGAAATGCCCGCTCCGCAGTAGCTCGCGGATGCCTGCGCCTACCCGTTGGCGCAACTCGGCCGCAGCGGTACGGGTAAAGGTGACGCCGGCAATACGACGAGGCGGCGTACCCGAGCCGATCAACTCGAGGTAGCGCAGCACCAGGCTAGTGGTCTTCCCGGTTCCGGCCGAGGCGACGCGGACTCTCATGGCGCCCCCTCGCGGCAGATATCTCGCACCCGGCAGTGGCCACAGCGGAAACCGGGTGACGGGTCGATCCGCCCCTGGCCGATTCGCTCGAGCGCAGCTTGAGCGCGGTTCATGCGACTCGAGATGCGGCGCCAGGGGTAGGCGATTCCACCAGGGTACGCGTCTATCGGCTTACTCAGGACCGGCCACACCAGCAGCCGTACCTTGTCGATGCGTCCGCGATAACGCTGGAGCATGTGCCCAGCAGCCCAGAGCTCGGTCCAGCGGCCCTCGAGGTGCTCCTGCGCCTCACTTTCGCTGTTGATGGTGCCAGGCTGGGCGAAGGTGTAGAAGCTGGCCACCCGGTCCGAGCGCAGGGCGGCATCGGGCCGCGCCCAGGTGCCCTGCCCCCCGGCTGGCAAGCGGACGCCGAAGTTCAGGCACAGCAGTAGGTCGCGGTTGCCCGCGATCCACTCGGCGGCCAGCGGGTAGCTTGCAGCCAGGGCGTCGAGATGCTCGGGAGTGGAGCTGGGGTGCTCGACCAGATCGTTGACCAACCCCCTCCACCACCCGTCGTGAGGAGCACCCGGACTTCTTCGGTCTTGCCCGGCCACCACGCGCTCGAGCCAGTACCTCATCGCACACTCGTCGTAGCGCCGCAGCTGCTCGAGGGAGAGGAGCGCAGGTTCATCCGCGTGGTCCTTCGCAGGGTCGTCCGTAGGGTCGTCCGCTGTATCGTCCGCTGCGTCATCCGAGGAGTCATCGGCAGGGTCGTCCCCTGGGTCGTTCGTGACCAAGGCCGGGCCCGAAGGCGCTCGGTAGCTCTCGCCCGCGACCAATTCGAGGCGGCTGCCAAGGGGAAGCTGCGGCAGGACCTGGGGCTCGCAGCCGGCGATTAGCGCGGGTTCCGCCAGGAGTGGCCCCCCTTGGTCGGCGTCGGGGAAGGTGACGATGAGGTCGTCGGCAGTTGAGAGCAGTTCGGCGAAGAGCAGCCGGTCGCGCCCCTCGAACCGTTTGGGCAAGGTGGACGCCAAGCCCTCGAAGAGCCGCGACAGTGGCGATCTCCCCTCCTCGGGCACGAAGTAGTCTTCGCCTTCGCCCGTCCCGTAAGCCCCCTCGACCGCGCGCATCAGATAGGTACGGCGGAAGCGACGGCCGCTCGCCAGGCGCTCATCGAGCAGTGATACTCCACCTGGTTGTGGGAGGTTCACGCTCGATTCCTTTAGCAGGGCAACCCACCAGGCTCGAAATCCCGGTCCTACCGCGACTCGCGACGCTTCCTTGGCCCGCAAGAGCGCTTGAACGCGAAAGGCTTCCTTCCCCTCTTCTCGGCCCGACATCGCCAACACTTGGTCGACCAGTTGCGAAGCCCATGCATCGGTGTCGTCGGTCACCTCCAGCCACGCCTGCCAACGGCGCCATGTCTCGGCCAGTCCTACCTCTTGAGCGAGCGAGGAGAGCGCCCTGTTGCCGGCGACGCCGCTATAGAGGGCGGCGTTGGCAAGGGGGGCTAGCTCGCGGATGGGCAGTAGACGGGAGGCGGTGGGGTAGTCGGGAAGTTCGAGCAGCTCGAGCAGCAATCTGCCCGGCAAATCGTCGGCAAGGGCTGTGGGGAACTCGTCCATTACCGGGACACCGTACTCATCGGCCAAGGCAGTGAAAGCGGCGCTACTGCCTTCGGGTAGGATCACAGCCAGATCGAGCGGGTCGAACCCCAAGGCGAGGTCGCGCTTGAGGGCGCTTAGGACCCAACGGGATTCGCTCACCGGATTAGCGGCGCGATACACCGACAGGAGGGTCGACTCACGCGGCTTGAGCACAACTGCCGGGCCGCACCCGGGCGGCGCTTCGGGCAACGCCAGACGTACTTCGTAACGGTCCCCCAAGGCGAGCAGGAGGCGCAGATCGAGTGGACCTACCTCACGCAGGCCGTCGACAATGAGAGCGTCGGCTTCCAGGGCGGCGCCACCCGACTCGGCCAGAATCAACGCCTCGCGACGAAAATCGTCGTAGTCCCACGCTTCCCCCTTCAGCAGTTCGTAGCTGGCGTAGATGGCGCGAAACCGTTCAACCTCGGGGTCCCCTGCAGGCAAATGGCGCGGGCCGAGGTCGTATCTCTTGGCCTCGGAGATTGCCCCGGCGAATAGGCGCGCTTCCCCGGGCGAGGGCAGAGCGTCGCGTTCCTGCGCCAGCGCTTCCCCGACCAGCGCAAGGCGGCCGGTACCCACCACGAGGGGTTTGAGCACACAAGCATGGGCTAGAAGCCGGTAGTAGAACTGTTGCAGCGTCTGAAACTCGAGCCCCAAGAGGGGCCCACGCGAGGTCGCGCGCCGATAGAGTCCGGCTCGCTGATTAGGCAGCCCGGCCCACCACACTCGCTTCCCCTGGACGGCCAACTCCCTGGCGCGCTCCACCAGAACGTGCGTCTTACCCGATCCGGGGGGTCCAACCAGAAGCTCGAAACTCACGCCTCATTGTAAGGCGGGGGTCAGGTGGCCTGCTCGACGAGCTCCCTGGCCAGGTCGCCAGGATCGGTCAGCGGCAATCGGCAGGTTCCCCCCTCACAGACGTAAGCGGCAGGCTTACCGTCGACAGTGTCCCGCCCCTGCAGGAAGGGCAGGCGCTCGGCCAGCGGATGCTGTGGACCGTCGGCGTGAGCAACAACCGCGTACGGCAGAGGCTGCTGCTGAACGATCCGTAAAAGCATCTGAGTGGCCTCATCGAGAGGGTCGCCGATGACCGCTACCTCGCGCGGCGGATGGAGCAGGAATTCAATGGTGGTGAGGGTGGCGCCTAGTCCGCTGGGATGCCGGAGGGCTAGGGCGCCAAGACCGGCGACCGCGCGCTGCGCCAGGCGCTCGAGCTCGAAATCGCCGGTCAGGCGCGCCACGTGTACGAACAGCTCGGCGGCGACGGCATTGTCCGCCGGCACGGCGCTGTCGGAGATCCCCCGCGGCCTAACAATCAACGCCTCTCCGTCGTCGGGAGTGCTAAAGAAGACGCCGCGTTCGTCGGTGAAGTGTCGCCCGATCACATGGGTGAGCTCGAGCAGCCACAGCAGCCACTCCTCTTCGAAGCTGGCGTGATAGAGCGCCAGCAAGCCATGGCCGAGGAAAGCATAGTCCTCCAATAAACCCGGTATCTGCGCGCGTCCGCCACCGTAAACGTGGAACAGCCGCCCCTCTTGCCACAGGTTGGAGCGCACGAACCGCGCCGTTCGTCGGGCGTGCTCGACGTATTCCGGCCGGTGCAAGACCCGGCCGGCGTCGGCCAGCCCAGCCATCGCCAGTCCGTTCCACGAGGTGATTATCTTGTCGTCGAGACCGGGCCGAACGCGCTCCTTGCGGGCGGCCAGGAGTAGTGCCCGCCACCGTGCCAGCCGCTCTTCGAGTTCATCGAGTGCCAAGCCGTGGCGTCGGGCGAACCCCTCCTCGTCGTCGGCAGCCGTGAGGATGTTCCGCCCCTCGAAGTTGCCTTCACTCGTCACCCCGAACCACTCCTTGGCCATTGCCGCTTCCTCACCCAGGAGAAGCTCGAACGCCGGCTCCTCCCACACGTAGAAGCGCCCCTCCTCCCCTTCGCTGTCGGCGTCGAGGGCGCTGTAGAAGCCGCCTTGCGGGTCCCTCAGCTCCCGCAGCATCCAGCCGATGGTCGCGTCGATCACCTCTTCGTAGAGCGGGTCGGCGCTGTGACGATAGGCCTCGCTGTAACGGGACAGGAGCTGTCCATTGTCGTAAAGCATCTTCTCGAAGTGTGGCACCAGCCAGCGTTCATCGACGCTGTAGCGGGCGAATCCACCACCAACCTGGTCATAGATCCCGCCTTTCGCCATGCGACGCAGGGTCACGTGAGCCATCTCGCGGGCGCTCTCCTCGGCACGAGCGAGCAAGAAACGCAGGACCGAGTGGGGCGGGAACTTGGGAGCGGAGCCAAAGCCGCCATGAACCCCGTCGAACTGACGGCGCAGCTCCTCCAACGCCTCGGATGGCAGGTTGGCGTCCAACTCTTCGGACGCCTCACCGGCCTTCTCCAGGCCACGCAGATAAGCGTGCATCTGCTCGGCCGAGCCCAGGACCTCGTCACGCCGCTCGCGCCAGGCCGACGCAAGCGCTTCCAGCACCCGGCGGAAGGAAGGACGGCCGTAGCGGTTATCAGGCGGGAAGTAGGTGCCCCCGAAGAAAGGCTCGGCCTGTGGCGTGAGCAGGACAGTCATTGGCCAGCCGCCGGCGCCGGTAAACGCCTGCACCGCATTCATGTAGACCGAGTCGACGTCGGGGCGCTCCTCGCGGTCTACTTTCACGTTCACGAAATACTCGTTCATCAGCCGGGCGGTCTCGACATCCTCGAAACTCTCGTGCGCCATCACGTGACACCAATGACAAGCGGAGTAACCGACCGACAGCAGCACCGGCTTGTCCTCCCGCTTGGCGCGCTCGAAAGCCTCGCTGCCCCAGGGGTACCAATCCACCGGATTGTCTTGGTGCTGGCGCAGATAGGGACTCGATTCGGCGGACAGGCGATTGGCCATGCGGCAAAACTAACACTGGCTACCCACTGCGACTGTCGCCGTGCGCCGTGTCGGGCGACAGAGACAATAGACTGAGGGCATGGGGATCGAGGAGACCAGAAGGGACTATGGGCGCGCCGAACTGCGCAAACGCGATCTGGATCCGGATCCGCTCACACAGTTCGCAAGCTGGATGGCGGACGCGGTTGCCGCCGACCTGCTCGAGCCCACCGCCATGACGCTAGCTACCGCCGACGCCTCGGGCCGGGTATCCGCCCGCATGGTCTTGCTCAAGGGTTACGGGCCCCAGGGCCTACTCTTCTACAGCAACTACGCGAGCCGAAAAGCACAAGACCTGGCCGCCAATCCGCAGGCGGCGCTGGTGCTCTACTGGGACCGTTTGGAGCGTCAGATTCGAGTCGAGGGCACCGTCGACAAGCTCTCCCGGGAGGTGTCGGAAGCATACTTCCGCTCGCGGCCGCGCGGCTCACAGGTGGGAGCCTGGGCCTCGCCGCAGAGCTCACCGTTGCGCGACCGCGAGGAGTTGCTGGCTCGAGAGGAGGCTGCACGAAAGCGTTTCGATGGACGCGAGGTGCCGCTGCCGGACCATTGGGGCGGCTACCGGCTGCAGCCGTTGGCGCTGGAGCTGTGGCAGGGCAGGCCCGAGCGGCTTCACGACAGGTTTCGCTACACTCGACACGGGGATAGCTGGTCGCTCGAGAGGTTGGCGCCGTAGACGGTGTGAGGGGATACTCGACCCCCAGGATCCGTTCGGTTAGAGAAGGGCCGGGCGGTTCCCAACAGATAAGAGGTCGTAGTGGGTGAGAGAGAAAGTGTAGACGTTGTCCCTTCCGAACTCCTGCGCTCGATATTGAAGAGCCAATACCATGCGGCGCTCGCGATGCTCAGAGAGACGATCGAGCAGTGCCCCCTCGAGCTTTGGTCGAGCACGGAACACCTAAACACGTTCTGGCAGGTCGCCTATCACACCTTGTACTTTACCCATCTGTATCTTCAGCCGAATGAAGCCGCGTTTCATCCCTGGAAGCACCATCAGGCGGACGTCCAGCATCCCGACGGCATATCCGGCCCCGCCGATCCTGAGAGTGCACTGCCTTTGATCCCCGAACCGTACACGAGAGCGCAGGCGTTGGACTACTGGCGCGAATGCGACCGGATGGTCGACGACGCCGTCGATCGACTCGACCTCCATAGCCCGGTGAGCGGGTTCAGCTGGTACAAGGTTTCAAAGCTTGAAGATCAACTCATCAACTTGCGTCATGTGCAACATCACGCCGCCCAACTGGCGGACCGGCTGCGTTCGGCCACGAACAAAGGTACCAGTTGGGTTGGAGCCCGACCTGGCACCAGTTAGTCACGTTAGAATCTCAAGCCATCCGAGATCCCGTTATCCGCGCACTTCCAAAGAGGTTCGCCGGCTTTACTCCTCGCCGGCTCTACTCCTCGCCACCCTCCCCTTCGTCACCCTCCCCGTCGTCAGGGGTGGACTGCTCAGTCGCCTTATCGGGCTGCTCCCCCGTGGGAGTTTCGCCGGCCGGCTCACCGTTGGGAGGGGATTGCACCGGCACCCCGAGCCGCTCAGGGAACAACTCGATACCCGCATCCTCGCGCAGCTCCTCGATGGTGGCGGCGACCTCTTGTGTTTGTAGTTGCTGCTCGATTGCCGCGCTCACTTCTTCCAAGTCGGCAGCGCTCGGCTCATTACGCTCGTAAACCAGTATTACGTGCTGACCAAACTGGCTCTCGACCGGTCCTACCGGCTCCCCGGTCGTGGCTGCGAAAGCGGCCTCCTCAAAGGGTGGAACCATGCGTCCCCGGGCGAAGCAGCCCAGGTCTCCTCCGCCTTGACCGCCCGGGTCGATGCTCCGCTCGCTGGCCAGGGTCGCGAAGTCGGCCCCCTCCTCGAGGTCGCCAAGGACCTGCTCGGCCTCATCGACGCTCTCCACCAGGATGTGACGCGCGCAAACCTGCTCGGGCTGCTGAAACATCTCTTGGTTGGCGTCGTAAAACTCCTGGATCTCGCTCTCACTCACTTCAATTTCTGCTTCTACGGCGTCCAGCGCGCGCTGGATCTGTTCGGTCTCGCGAACCAAACCGCGGAGTTGCGCCTCGTCCCGAAAACCCGCCTGCGCGAGCAGGTCGGAGAAGTCTTGACCCTCGACCAAACTGCTCTGCACCTCGGCGACGCGCTCATCGACCGTCTCTTCGCTGACTTCGATGTCCCGACGCTCGGCCTCTTGAACCAGGGCCACCTCGGTGGCACGCTGCTCCAGGTAGCTGGGCTTGAAACTCTCCAATTGAGCGCGTACGTCGTCGGTGAGTTCGAGTCCCTGGCTAGCGGCGAGGCCGCGGATAGCGATCTCGAAGCGCGCGTCGAAATCGGTAAGCGTCTCTTCGTACTCACCGGCCCTCAACACCACCGGATTTTCTGCAGGTTCGCCGTCATCCGGCTGCGCCCACGCCGCGATAGGGAGCGTCAGCAGAAGCAGTAGCGTAATGACGCCCAACCATCTAACGGCTCGCCTATTGAGTCTATTGGATCGCCTATTGGATCTATCGACAAATTCATTCACGCCAGCACCCTAGCACCCGACTCATGAGAAGGCTGGAAGCGTGGCGACGTCGGCAACCGAGGCACCGGCCGCGAACAAAAGCGCCCCGCTCAAGCGGGGCAGTTGCACTTTTGGGACGCGACCTGGGGGCGGGCTCGCCGTACACGTCAAGCCGTCACTTCGGCGCTCTCCTCCTCGACCGGCCTTTCCGCCAAGGCGGCCAGCTCTCCGTAGAGCTTCAACTGTTCAGTTGAGAGTGCAGCGGGAATGTTGATCACCACCTCTGCAAGCTCATCGCCACGAGCCACGTTTTGCGACCCGTCGACTTGCAACCCGTCGACCTTGTCGTTACCTTCTTTGGCGGTGCTTTGCTTGGCAGTTGGCCAGCCTTGCCCGCGCAGCCGCAGCACTCGACCCGATTTGGTTCCCGGCGGAAGGATCATCTCCACCTCCCCGTCAAGGGTGGGCACGATTACCGGACCGCCGAGGGCGGCGCGATAATCGGCCACCGGCACCTTAACTCGTACGTTGTCGCCGTCGAGAGTGAAGACAGGGTCGCGAGCCAGGCGAATCTTCAAGATCAGGTCGCCCCGATCGGGAGCCTGCCCGCGTAGCCGCAGACGCGCTCCGTCGCGTGTTCCTGCCGGAATCGTGATCTCGATGCGCCGGCCTTCCAGGCTAATCGTGGTGACGCCCCCGCGGTACGCCATCCGCATGTCGAGCGACAACTCGGCTTCGGTAGTCCTGCGCGCCGGACGGACGCTGCCACGAACGTCGGAATCTCGAAAGCCAGCAAACTGCCCCGCATCCACGAAGCCGCCGCGAACGCCGCCCTGAGCGGCGCCGAAGCCGCCGCCGAAGAGGTTCTGGAAGAAGTCGCTGAAGTCGGCGAACTCCTCGGAGTTCACGTTGGTGTAGGCCCGACCTCCGCCGCCAGTGGGATGGAAGGGTTGGCGGTCGGCCCCGCTACCGTAGAGGTCGTAGACCTTGCGCTTCTCTTCGTCACGAAGGACGGTGTAGGCCTCGTTTACTTCCTTGAAGCGCTCCTCGGCCTGCTTGTCGTCCTTGTGACGGTCCGGGTGGTGCTTGGCCGCCAGCTTCCTGAATGCAGCGCGGATCTCCTTCTGAGACGCACTACGGGGCACCTCAAGGATCTTGTAGTAGTCCTTGTATGCGGCCATACTCGGCTCCTCAGCTCTGGTAGACCACGACGCGCGCGGGCCGTATCAGCCGCTCACCCTTTTGGAAGCCGAGTTGGAATACCTCGGCGATTGTGTCGGGCTTCGCCGTTTCGGTCGTGGGAATGCTTGTGAGCGCCTCGTGCAGGTCGGGATCGAAGGGATCGCCCACGCTCCCCACCGTCTTGATCCCCAGACCGTCGAGGTTGCGCTCGAGCGTCGAAAGAACACTCTGTACTCCCGGCACGATCTGCGCCGGATCGGTGGTATCGGCGGCATCGATCGCCCGACGCAGGTCGTCGTAGACGGACAGCACCGGTAACACCGCACTATCTAGGCCCGATTCACGGGCCCGCTCGGCGTCGGCCGCCGCACGTTTGCGGAAGTTATCGAGCTCCGCTCGCGCACGAACGAATCTGTCCTTCAACTCGTCTGCCCGCGCCAATGCCTCATTGAGCTCCTCTTGGAGCCGCATTAGCTCGTTACGAAGGATCTCCGTCTCCTGCGCGGAGCCTCCGCTTTCGGCGGCACCTGGCGATTCGTCGGTCTGAAAAACGCCATCATCACTCTCGCCGTCATCACTCTCGCCATCATCACTCTCGCCGTCATCACTCTCGCCATGGTCACCGGTAAGGACACCCTCGGCATCCTCGCGGTTCTCGCGAGCTTCCCGGCGCTCCTCCTGTTTGTGATCGGTGGTCTCGCTCATGTCAATTTCCCATCCGCAGGGCAGGGGGCGCTTGCGGCCCTACCCTCTGCGTCGACACTCTTGCCCGTTCCGATGTCCTCAGGCTAACGCGTCGGTAGCCTCTCGTCCGGTCCGACCGGCTCATCCTGCCGGTTTGAAGTCGGCGTCGATGACGTCCTCATCTTCGCTCGGTTGGCCCTCGCCGGTTTCACCCTCCGGCGGCTGGGCAGCGGCGGCGGTTGCCTGTTGGAAGGCCTGCAGCTTCTCCGCAATCTCCTGGGTGAGACGCTCGAACTTCTCTTTGTCGTTGGGTCCCGCCAGCGCGTCGTCGGCCTCGCGTATCGCCCCTTGCAATGGCTCCTTCTGTTCCTCGCCGGCGCCTTCGGTTTCATCGATCGTTCGTTGAGCCTGGCCGCGAATCGAATCGAGCCCGTTGCGGGATTCGGCCGCCTCGCGTGCGACACGGTCCTCTTCGGAGTGTGACTTGGCGTCGTCCACCATCCGCGTTACTTCATCTTCCGATAGCGTAGTGGTGTTCTGGATAGTGATCGAGGCTTCCTTGCCGGTCGACTTTTCCTTCGCGGTCACGTGCAGAATGCCGTTGGCGTCGATGTCGTAGGTGATCTCGATCTGCGGCATGCCGGAGGGCATCGGGGGAATTCCGTCGAGCTTGAAGCGGCCGAGCGACTTGTTGTCGGATGACATCGCCCGTTCCCCTTGCAACACGTGTACTTCCACCCCTGTCTGGTTGGTGTCGGCAGTCGTGAAGGTTTCCGTCTTGCGTACCGGAACCGTGGTGTTGCGGTCGATCAGCTTGGTGAACACCCCGCCCTTGGTCTCCACGCCCAGCGACAGTGGAGTCACGTCCAGCAGCACGATGTCTTCGACATCACCGGTAAGGACTCCTGCCTGAATTGCCGCTCCCAAGGCGACCACTTCGTCGGGGTTCACCGACTGGTTGGGGTCCTTGCCCAGCATCTCCTTCACCAAGCGCTTGACCGCCGGCACGCGGGTCGAACCGCCCACCAGAATTACCTCGTCGATCTCGTTGCGGCTGAGCTTGGCATCCTTGAGCGCCCGCTCCACCGGCCCGCGGAGGCGCTTGATCATCGGGTCGATAAGCTCTTCGAATTTCGCCCGGGTGAGCTTTTTCTCCAGGTAGAGGGGTGCGTTCGAAGCCGGATCCATGGCGATGAAGGGCAGGCTGATAGTGGTCTCGGGAATTCCCGACAACTCGACCTTGGCCTTTTCCGAGGCCTCGATGAGTCGCTGTAGCGCCTGCTTGTCCTTACGCAGGTCGACGTTGTACTCCTTCTTGAATTCGTCGGCAAGCCAGTTGACGATGGCGTAGTCGAAGTCGGAACCGCCCAGGTGAGTGTCACCGGAGGTCGAGCGCACTTCGAACACCCCGTCGCCAACCTCCAGCACCGAGACGTCGAAGGTCCCACCGCCCAAGTCGAAAACCAGGACCGTCTCGTTGCCCTTCTTCTCGAGTCCGTAGGCGAGCGCCGCAGCGGTCGGCTCGTTCACGATTCGCAACACGTCGAGTCCCGCGATACGTCCGGCGTTCTGAGTGGCCTCGCGCTGAGAGTTGTTGAAGTAAGCCGGCACCGTGATAACGGCTTTGGTGATCTTCTCGCCCAGAGTGGCGCTGGCGTCATCGACCATCTTGCGAAGCACCATTGCGGAAACCTCTTCGGGCGTGTACTTCTTGTCGCCCACGACGAAGCGCACTCCGCCGTCATCACCACGCGCTACTTCGTAGGGCGAGCGCTCGGCTTCGTCCTTGACCTCGTCCCAAGTTCGACCCATAAAGCGCTTTACTTCGAAAAGCGTCCCTTGGGCGTTGAGCACAGCTTGACGCTTGGCCACCTGGCCCACGAGGCGCTGCTCCTCCTTGAACGCGACTACCGACGGTGTCGTTCGATTTCCTTCGCCGTTGACGAGAACGGTGGGCTCGCCGCCCTCCATCACCGCGATCACGCTGTTGGTGGTTCCTAGGTCGATACCAACTGCCTTTGCCATTTGATCTCTCCTTTGGGTTAGGTACTGGGAAATTGCACTCGGGAGTTAGCTGGCGAGCCGATGCTTGCGTCACGCATTCACGGCAACAAACATGACAGAAGCCCGCGCAGGACTCTCACTGACACGGAGTATAGCAGCGGTGGGCAATGAGTGTCAACCAATATGAGTGCCATCATATCAAGTTTACCCGTGGCGGCTATATCGGGGGTTTACTCGGGGCGGCTACGGCTATCGGCGTCCTGAACGCGTGAGATAATCTCGCGGTATCGTTTCTCGGCGTCGACGTCGCCCCCCGTGCGTCACGTCCACCGATACGATTACGGCTTCTAATGGCCCGGAGGTACCAGTTGCTCTACCTAGTCATCGCCAAGGATGCCAACGACGCGCAAGCCGGGTACCGCCGCCGGCAGGCGCGACCCGTTCACATCAAGGCCCTCACAAACGTCGTGCAGGAAGGCCGAGTGAAGCTCGCCGGTGCGATTCTCGACGAAGCGGGAGCGGCCACAGGATCGGCCCTACTGGTCGAAGCGGCAAGCGAGGCCGAGGTTCGGGAGCTGCTCGAGTGCGACGTCTATAGCCGCGACCGGGTGTGGGAACGGTTCGAGATCTATCCCTTCAAGCAGGCGTTCTGAGGAGCTGCCGGCACCTGTCTCGTCGACACTAACAGCGAGGCCCCCTGCTGCCGCCAGCGCTGCCCAAAGAGTCTCGCCGGCATGAGGGGAGGCCGGCGAGACCTGATGTATGGCGGCATCCGGGGTGGGGAGGGCCTAAAGCCGCCACGTGATCAGCCTACGGCCGGCTCTTCATTTTTGGCTGAGGCTGGGGTTAACGGCACTTCACCTAGCGGCTCGACTTTTCGGCCTTCCTCACGCGCCCTTAGCGTGTAGCCCTCGGACCGCCGCCTTTAGGTTCTCGTCGACTCTTCTAGTGGGAAGCCGCGGTCAGGAGAATGTTGCTCTCCACCGCCGGTCGACCGAACGCCTCCCAGGCGTTCCCGCCGCGCAGAAACAGTTCACGAAAGCGGACTTGGTTGCCGTCTGGCAGCCGCCAGCCGCTCGAGCCCGGAGCAAAGGCAAGTTCGCCATCGGGCACGGCGAAGCCGCCCCCGGCAACAACGGCTCGCCGCTCGACGCCGGCAATATTGACGCACAGTTGCGTGCCGGGCTGATGATCGTCCTCGCGGAAGGTCGTCTTGATGTTGCCGTAGCTGTCGACGTAGGCGATGCAGGCCTCGGGGTGGGGTGGAACTGCCTGCTCGGGGACGCTCGCCCCCAGGAGTTGTTCGTCGCCGGCCACCAAACGAGCAAAGGCGCCGGCGAACAGATCTCGGGAGCGAAACTGCGAACCGCCCGAGGCCACGTGTACGAAGCGCAACTCGTCGGCAGCCGTCCTCAGGAACGAGAAAGCAAAGCCGGCGTTAGGGCCTGCCACCATCGTGCCGTTTTGCAGTCGGGCATAGACAAGCCGTTCACCATCGTTGTCACGGCGAGCGCTGCGGTCGTCTCGGCGCGGAGCTACGTTTTGGAACACCGCCATGCCTTCGGCCGTGGAATTCAGCGCAAGTTGAGCTACGCAGAAACCTGCAGCCAGGGTGGCGAACGGCGGCACCGCGGTGTAGACGAGTTGGGCCTGGGGCAGGTGGAGCATGAGGCGCTGAGCGACCTCGGCAAACGCCAGGTCCCCCTGGCCATAATCGGCGACGACGTGAAGGAGCATGAGTGCAAGTCTATCGCCTCTATCGCCGAAAGGGCCGCCTGTGTGCCTGGCGCCGCCCAGCCGTTGCGGGCTGTGCTGGTCACACCAAGCGCTCTCCCGCGACGTAGACCTCGGCCACGCTCTCTTCCCCGGCCAGCGTAAACGCCGCCGAGAGAGTCGCTTGGGCCGAAGGACTATGACGCCACACTTCGGCCAAAGTACTCTCCTCCGGCGCGCGAAGCACGACCGCGTCGAACGACATGCCGGGCGCGAACCAGCCAACTTCCGCGAGGTCCAGGGCACGAGCGCCTGCAGCGGTGGCAAGGTAAAGCAGATGTCCGGCGTCTAGCGGAAAGCCGTGCTCGTGCAGCATCTGTGCCTGGTATGCCGCCAGCCCCTCCTTCAGGAGGTTCGGTCCTGTCCCCGCGCCAACGTCGGTGCCCAAGGCGAACCTGACCCCGCTGTCGAGGTGGCGACGCATCGGGAATAGGCCACTACCGATGAAAGTGTTGCTCGACGCGCAGTGGCACACGGTCGCCTTGGCCGCCGCCAACCTGTCGAGCTCGCTTTCGGTGGGATGGACATCGTGAGCGTATAACGAACGCGCGCCCACCAGGCCGTAGCGCTCATAGGTTTCCAGATAATCGCCCGCCCAGGGGAACAGGTCGGAGACGACCGCTATCTCGGCAGGTGTCTCATTGAGATGCGAAGTGATCAGTAGACCATCCATCTCGGCAGCCAGCGCGCCGCACGCTTCGAGTAGCGGCTCGCTGCAGGAGAGCGAGAATCGCGGCGTGACGGCGTAACGCAACCGGTCGTGGCCGTGCCAGCGGCCGGCCAACCTGCGACTCTCCCGGTAGGCGGTCTCTGGGTCGATGTGCAGATCGCCCCGTAGCTCGCGGTCGCTCACCACCAGTCCACTGGCGATGCGCAGGCGGGAGCGGTCGGCCTCCTCGAAGAAGATATCCATCGCCGAGGCAAAGTGAGCGCCAAAGACCAGCGCGCTGGTGGTGCCGTTCCTGGCCAGGGCGGCGAGAAACGCGCCCGCCCTGGCCCTGGCATAGTCGCCGTCCGCCAGTCGGGCCTCCTCGGGTAGTGTTCGCTGCTCGAGCCACTCGAGCAGCCGCAAACCCATCGCCCCCATCACCGGAAGCTGCGGATAGTGTACGTGCGTGTCGACGAACCCGGGCAGCAGCAGGGAGTCCCGATGATCGCTCACCTGGGCGGCGGGATAGCTGCGGTGCAGTTGAGAGTAGTCGCCCACCGCCTCCACCCTGCCGCCGGCGACCGCAACCGCTCCATCACTCAGTGCCTCTAGCGCTCCCTGACTTTCGAAAGGGTTGGCCGGTGTATGGAACACCTGGGCGCGAAAGAGTTCTGTAGGCATTGGCAAAGGATACCGCGGCAGCAACCGACCTCCGGACTGTGGGTACCCCTCTCGACTTGCGCGGCCAGGGCCCGTAGCATGCCACCGTAAGCGCCAGGGCCGGCAGCCGCAACAAAGGTGCTCGAGCCGCGGAAGACTTGGCCTGAACGCGCGAAGGGGGATGGGCATGAGGCTACGGCCGATAGAGGATCAAGTTGTCGTTGTGATGGGGGCGTCGAGCGGCATCGGCCGTGAGACGGCTATCGCATTTGCGTCACAGGGCGCCAGGGTAATTGTCTCGGCGCGAGGGCAGGAGGGGCTCGACTCGTTGGTGGACGCCATCAAGGGCTTTGGCGGTGAGGCGTTCGCCGTCCCGGCCGATGTAACCGATCCCGATCAGGTTCGAGCGGTGGCCGATAAAGCGGTCCATCGATACGGCCGGCTCGACACTTGGGTTCACCTGGCAGCAGTTTCCCTTTACGCGAGACTCGAGGAAACCCGGCCACACGAATTCGAGCAGGTGGTGCGCACTAATCTGCTCGGTCAGGCCTATGGGGCGATGGCGGCACTGCCGCACCTTCGCCGCAACGGCCGAGGCGCCTTCATCAGCGTTTCATCGGTAGAAGCGGTGCGAGCGCTTCCTTACCAGAGCGCCTACGCCGCCGCTAAACATGGCGTGGACGGCATGATCGAGGCGCTGCGGGTCGAGCTCAAGCACGACCGGGCGCGAATATCGGTCACCGAGATCTTGCCCTCCTCGATCGACACACCACTGTTCGATCACGCCCGCACAAAGATCGGCGTTCGTCCCAAGGGGGTGCCGCCGGTCTACGACGCACGCTTGGTGGCCCGCTCGATCATGCACGCCGCCCGCCGCCCCACCAGGCGCCTGGTAGTTGGCGGTGGCGGCAGGATGCTCGCCACTTTCGAGGGACTAGTGCCCGGCCTGGTGGACCGCTATCTCGCTCTGACGGGGTTCCGCGCCCAGCGAACCCGAATCGCCAAGACGGTGGCTGCGCCAGACAACCTGCGCCGGCCGATCGACAGCGGTCATAGCGTCGATGGTGGGCCCGAGACACACGGACGCTCATGGAGTCTCTACACCGCCTGGATCCTCAGCCGTTGGAGCCGGCCGGCGACTCTCGTCCTGGCCCTTGGGGCCGGGTTGATGGCCGCTCGACTCCTTTCGGACAGGGGCGACCGATCGCCCCGACCTAGAGGCGGCGAGTGGCGGCTAGCCGACCAGCACAGGCAGTTCGAGTACAGAAATCCTTATGCCGAGAGCCGTGGGGATTCCGCTAGTCACGAACTCCGTGGAGTGGACTAACTCCCTCTCGCTCAGGGCTCTCCTTCCCACGGACCCACGACATTGTCGGCGGCCCACTGCATCGACAGCAACTCCCCCAGGGTAGGCATCTCGCCTTCCTCGTAGATGATGTTGCCGTTGCGGTCCACAGTGGGACCCTGGAAGGGATCGAACTCGACCGGGCTGCTCGACATCTGCTCTAGGCGTTCGAATACCAGGTCCCAGGCCGAGATCTCGCCGAACTCGGGGCGATCGATCATCACCGCTCTCAGCTCCTCCTCGTAGACGGGGTTTATCGGCATACCGGGTTGGGCGCCAAGTTCAACGGCGTCCTCGGCCAACAGCCAGAAGTAGTCGAGATCCTCGAGGTTTTCGTTCGTGTACTCGCCCGCCAACACACCCTCGATGAAGTCGATGAGGATCGTCTCCCAGTGCACCAGTTGGCCCGACGCCACCGTCTCGGGCGAGAATTCCAGCATCGAGGCGTAGTGAGAGAAGGACGGATATCCGTGCGATGCAGCGGTCTGAATCACCGTGGGAGTGTCTTCGGTAAAAGCGAATACGTCGGCGCCCCCGGCCAACAGCGCCTCGGTCGCTTCCTGAGCGCCGGCAGGGTCGAACCAGGAGTAGAGCCAGCGCACGACTACCTGAGCCTCGGGATTTACTTCCTTGGCGCCGATCGCGAAACCGTTTATGTGCCGCTTCACCTCGGGGATGGGGAAAGCGGCGATGTAGCCTATCTGCCCCGAGTCACTGAGTGCGCCGGCGATAAGGCCGTTTAGGTAATAGACCTGATAGAAGTCGGCCATGAAGGTCATGACGTTGGGGGCGCGCTGGACGCCGGTGGCATGCGCGAATATGACGTCGGGATAACGCTCGGCTGCCGCCAGGACCCCGTCGCCGTAGCCGAACGAGGTAGCTATCACCACGTCGGCTCCATCGGCAACGAGTTGATCGATGAACGGCTCGACCTCGGCTTCGGGCACCGACTCGACGTAGACCGTCTCGACCTCGGGTACCGCTTCCTCGAGCGCTTGGCGCCCCAGATCATGGGCGTATGAGAAGCCGTAGTCACCCACGGGACCAACGTAGATGAACGCTACCTTTAGCGTGTCGACCTGTGCGAACACAGCGCCAGAGAACAACGCAGCGCCAGAGAACAGGGCCGGAATCAGGAACCACCTAAGCATGCCAAACCTCCATAGTTGCGAACTCGCGGGTTCGCTTTAACCTTGCGTGAGTCGCGTTTGCGACAAGACGCCAACAGAATGTGGCCCGGGCGGCGGAGCTTGCGGCCGGCCGCCAGGTCATCTTTCCCCTCGGCTATAGGAATGGCCCAGCGCTTCGGGAGCGCCGAACGCGCGCCGGCCCCGGCCGAGGGCAGTTAGGACGAGCGCGAAAATCGTGAAGACATAGGGAAGCATCGTTAGAAGTTCCGGCGGGAAACGGTCCTGCAGCCGGAATGAGAGGGTAAAGAAGGCGCCAAAGAGCAGGCCCGCGCCGACGGCACGCAACGGGTCCCACAGGGCGAAGATCGCTAGTGCCAGCGCTATCCAACCCATCCCGTTCGTCATCCCTTCGCCCCAGGATGGACGGTAAGCGAGCGACAGGTAGGCACCGCCGATGCCGGCCATCAATCCGCCGGTACCGACCGCCAAGTAGCGGGTGAGAGTAACGCTTACCCCGGCCGTATCGGCGGCGGCGGGCGACTCGCCGACGGTGCGCAGAACCAGCCCCTGGCGCGTGTGATGAAGGACGAACCAGAGCACCACGGCCGCCAGCAACGCCAGATAGGCGAGCAGATACTGACCGCTAAAGAGGGCCGGGCCCAACAGTGGGATATCCGAGAGCAGCGGCACGTCCAGCACTTCCATCGAGTCGGAGAGCGGACGCCCGACCCAGTCGCGGCCCAGCAGGCCCGAGAGGCCGAGACCGAAGATCGTAATCGCCAGTCCCGAGACATACTGATTCGCGCGTAGAGTGACCGCCGCGAAGGCATGGAACAGGCCAACCGAGAAGCCCACCGTCGCAGCCGCAAGAAGACCCAACCAGGGGGAACCGCTGCTCTGCGCGACGATGAAGCCGGTCACTGCTCCCAGGATCATCATCCCCTCGACCCCAAGGTTCACCACGCCCGACCGCTCCGCGTAGATCTCGCCCATGGCCGCCCAGATGAGCGGGGTGCTAAAGGCCAGGGCTCTCGCGGTGGTACCGGTAAGCAGCTCGATTTCCATCAGCCGGTCGCCCCGCCCTCTGCCGATTGTGAACTCTTAAGCGTCCTCCGGGCCAAGCGGTAGCGCAGCAAGGGTTCGGAACAGACCAGGAACAGCAACACCAATCCGTTGATTACGCTGGGCATCTGCGAGGGGAGCCGCAAGGAGACCTTCATGATGTCGCCGGCAGCGAAAACCAGCCCCATGAAGAGGGCGGTGGCGATGACCGCCAGTGGGTTGCCGCGGGCAAGCAGCGCCACGATTATCGCGGTGTAACCGTAGCCGAGGGAGATGCTGTTCGGCTCGATCAGCCTCCTGTGAATTCCGGCTACCTCCCCGACGCCCGCCAGGCCCGCCGCCCCGGCCGAGACGCAAACGAGAGCGACGGTAGTCCAGAGGAAATTGACGCCGGCGTAGCGCGCTGCCTCGGGGCTCTCGCCCATCATGCGAATCTCGAAACCCAGCCGGGTGCGGGACAGGACGAAGGCCAACAGCAGGGCCAGGCCCAACCCGAGCAGCAGGGTCGGCCAGTGGAGCCGGGTGGTTCCCACGGTGGGAAGCCAAGCGTACTCGGCGAAGCGGTCGCTATAGGAGAACCCGGTAACGCTCGTCCCGCGCCACGGCCCGTTGATGAGCCAGCGCACGACGTAGAGGGCGATGTAGTTGAGCATCAGGGTGGTGATGATCTCGTTGACGCCCAGCCGCACCTTGAGAATCGCGGGCACAAAGCCCCAGGCTGCGCCGGCCAGGAACCCCGCCAGGAACATCGCCGGCACCATCAGCGGAGCGGGTACCGGTACAAAAAGAGCCACACCCGAAGCCGCCACCGCACCGGCGAGAATCTGCCCCTCGGCCCCGATATTCCAGAAGCGCGCCCGGAATGCCAGCACCAGGCCCACCCCGGCGAGCAGTAAGGGGATGCTCTTGCGCACCACCTCGCTAAACCCGCGACCGTCGAGGATCGTCCTCTCGATGATTGTCGTGTAGGCAGCCAAAGGCGCTACGCCGTGCAGTGCGAAAAGTACCGCGGTTACCAGCAGCGAACCGGCGATTGCACCGAGCGAAACGGCGAACACCAGTACGGGCGAGGGATCGGGGTGACGTACGAACCGAAGGTTCAGCAAGGAGCCGCGTCCTCTCGGTTCACGCTACCGCGCCCGCTGCTTCGTTTGTTCCGGCCATCAGCAGCCCGATCTGCTCGCGGTCGGCGGAGGCTGCTTCGACGATACCGGCTACCTGGCCCTGGGACATCACCAGGATCCGATCGGCAAGGGCAAGCAGCTCATCGAGGTCCTCCGATACCAGCAGCACGGCCGCGCCCCGCTCGCGTTGGCTCAGGAGCAGGTCATGCGTGAGCGCGGCGGCGCCCACGTCGAGCCCATAGGTCGGATGCGCGGCCACTACCAGCTTAGGTTCGCCAGCCAGCTCGCGGGCAAGGATCAGCTTTTGCACGTTGCCTCCCGAAAGCAGCCGGGCCCGTGTCGACTGATCGGGGGTGGCGATCTCGTACCTTGCGATCGACTGCTTGGCGAAGCCTGCGACAGCTCTCCAGTCGATGAGGCCGGCTCTGGCGTAGGGCGGCTTGCGGTACTGGCGCAGGACGAGGTTCTCGGCGACCGACATGGCGGGCACCGTCCCCATATGGTTACGGTCCTCGGGGATGAGGGCAACGCCACGATCGAGGAGGGCGCGCACGCCCAACTCGGTGACGTCGCGCTCCATGATGGTGAAGTGGCCCCTGTCGGGACGCCGCAAGCCCGAGACGACCTCGACCAGCTCGGCTTGCCCGTTGCCGGCAACGCCGGCGACTCCCAAGATCTCACCGCCACGAATGTCGAAGGAGACCCCGCGCAGGGCGGGGAGTCCACGGTGATTACGCGAGAACACCTTCTCCAGCCGGGCGACTGAACGCTCGCCCCCCGGCGTCTTTTTGCTGCGTGGCGGTTCGAAATCACCGACCATCAGGCGGGCCAGCCCAGCAGCCGTGGCTTCCGCCGCGTCGAGTCGACCGACGACACGTCCCTTACGCAATACGGTAATGCGCTTGGCCGCCCGTATTACTTCATTGAGCTTGTGGCTGATGAAGATTACCCCTTTGCCCTCGCTCGTCATCTGGTCCAACACTTTGAGTAGTCGCTGGGCTTCCTGCGGGGTGAGCACGCTGGTCGGCTCATCGAGGATCAACAGGCGGGCTCCCTGCAAGAGCGCCTTCATGATCTCGACCCGCTGCTGCTCGCCAGGAGAGAGTTGCCAGACTCGCGCCGTAGGGTCGACGTCGAGCCCGTAATGCTCACCGAGTTCGTGAATGCGCTGCTCGAGCTTGCGAGTCGGCCGTAGGAAGGGTGTATCGGGTAGACCTAGGGCGATGTTCTCGGCGACCGTGTGACGGCGCGCGAGGTGAAAGTGCTGGGCCACTAGGCCGATGCCGTAGGCCTTCGCCTGGCGCGGATTCTGCAGCCGCACCGGCCGCCCCTCGAGGAGTATCTGGCCTTCGTCGGGCTGCTGAAGTCCGTAGAGGATGCTTATGAGGGTGGTCTTTCCGGCCCCATTCTCACCCAGGAGGGCGTGTACCTCACCGGGGTACACCTCAAAACCGACGTCATCGTTCGCAACCACGCCGGGAAAGCGCTTATGGATGCCGCGTATGCTCAGTATCGGGATGTTGCTGGGTGCCGGGGGCCTCACCGAGATCTTCTCACGGAGGGGCCCACCTGTTGTCTCATGGCGGCCTCAACCACTGGGCAACTATAGCCCCGCCACGTTCGGAGACGCAACCGCCACCAGCGGCCCCAGAGCCGAGCGCCACAATGCCACTTCCTGCGACTGGGACGGGCTTACCACCGGTGCTTCGAAAAAGTCAGAAATTCGTAAGTGATCACACGCTAGCCTTCCTCCATGGCGGAGTTACCACCCAAAGCCACCGTTCTTGTGGCAGACGACAGCGACGGGCATCGGAAGGTAATAGAGCTACTTCTCTCGGCCCATAACTACGATGTCGTCGCTGTCACCGATGGCCACGAAGCCCTCACCTACCTTCAAGGCAACACCCCGCACGTGGGCATCCTCGACGTGAACATGCCGTTCATGACCGGGATCGAAGTCTGCAAACGGGTCAAAAGGATCTCACGCCTGCGGTCGTTGCCCATGATCATCATGACCTCGTTGGCCGATTCGGCAACTCAGTCAGCAGCCGAAGACGCCGGCGCTGATCTTCTGGTTCATAAGCCGCTGGCCGGCAAAAGTCTGCCTCAGCTGATCAAGCAGGCGGTAGACGCCGCGGCATTGCGCGTGGAACGCACCAATCAGGCGAGAGGCGACTCGCCCTCCTCGTCCTCACGAGTGTAGTAAGGGTCGGTACCGCTGGCGTGGTCGGTTACATCGGCCACCCGCTCTATCTCGGACACCGCTTCACAGATCATTCGCTCGATACCGTGCCGTAGGGTGACGTCCGCCGATCCGCAGCCTTGGCAGCCGCCGCCCAGCGATATATAGGCGACACCCTCCTCCACTCTAGCGAGCGAAACAGTTCCACCGTGGCCGGCCACGCCGGGGTTCACCTGTCGGTCGAGCACGTCCTGGACCTTCTGCGATATTGGATCGTCCCAGGTAGGACTGGGATAGAAGACCCGAAAGCCGCTCTGCATGACACCTTCGACGAAGTCGACCTTGGCGCCAACGAGTTGTCCTTTGGATAGTGGGTCGAGGAAGACTTCGAAGCCGCCCGCATCGAAGACCTGGTCGTCGCTGCGGCGGTCCTCGGCCTTCACCAGCCATAGCTTCTGCTCGGCACGATTGCCCGCGATTCGCAACGCCGCCACCCCCTGCCCCTTCTGGAGTTGAAGGAAGTGGAGGACTCGCTCTTTTGCAGTATCGGTGAAGCTCAACATGGTTTTACAGTATAGGTGCGCCTGCTCCGTGTAGACGCGGGCCGCCTTACGTTGGCAGCATTTCGGCCGTCATTCGATGTCGAATGACGGCCGCATACTTGGATTAGCTGCACCTCGAGAACAGTTACAGAACCTGCATCACGTAGTGGTCGGTAGCACGCTCGAGCCCTTCGGGATCGGCGACGTATACACCCCGTGTACCAGACAGAGCGCCCTCGTTGCGCAACTCACCGAGAATTCTAGTAATCGTCACGCGCGAAGAACCGGTAAGGTCGGCAAGATCCTCGTGGGTGAGAGCCAGGGGAAGCTTGATTCCGTGGACATCGGCATCGTCGGCGGCTTGGCCGAAGCGCTGAGCAAGGCGCAGGAAGGCTCGCGTGACTCGGGCTCCCACGGGCAGCTCGCCCTCATCGATCATTTCGCGGCTGCGACGTACCTGGCGGGCCATCGACTGCATGATGTAATCACGCAGCTTGCGGTCGTTCATCGCCTGAGCGGGGTCTATCGGCGTGAGGCAGGCGTCGTGTACCGCCACCACCGTTTCGGCGTGCTGTCCGCCGTCAAGCGCTGCCAGGCCGAGTACGTCGCCTGGTCCGTAGAGGTCGGCAATGCGGTCGCGACCCAACGAGGTGGGAACGACGGCCTTGAGCACTCCGAAGTTCACGACGTATAGCGAAGAAGCCTCACGGCCTGCTTCGTACAGTGTGCCGCCCGGCTCGATCGTACGCGTTGGCAAGGCCAAGGCGTTAGGCACGATGTCCGGTATATCGCAGCTTTCGGGCCTGCGAAGGTTATCGAATGTGTTCAACATAGAACTATCCTTTCGGCTATGCAGTTCTCGACTTGTTTGGGTTTGCCCCAACCGGGGTTGTTTGGATTTGCCCCAACCGGGGATTTAACACGCGCCTTCGCGCGGGGAGAGTCGAAACAACTACAGATAATATAGCAGACCGAGTGGCCCCTGTCTAGAGGTATCTAGAGGGTTTGTAGTGTGTAGAACATGGGTTCTCATAGTATTCACAGAACCTTGCGCCCCCTTCACCGACGCGTCACCCCGAACCGTAGTTGACACGCCCGACCAACTACCTTAGGATTTAAGGTAGCATATGGAAGCTTTCCCTGCAATCTCCCTTACGCCCATGCAGCAAAAGGTCTACGAACGGCTTACCGACCACTATCGCCGCAGGGGTGAAACTCCGGAACTGTCTCTGCTGGCGCGCGAATTGGGCATGCATTACGTGTCGCTCAAACAGCACCTCGAAGCCCTCGACCGTAAGGGTTTCATCAGCTTTGAGAGCCGTGGGCGTGGCCGTTCTCCTCAACTCACGTTGCCCCCGCAGGCCACCGGCGTTCCGGTTCTGGGCGATATTCCTGCCGGGCCGTTGAGCGACGCAGTGACTCACGCCGAGGCTTTTCTGCCCCTCGCCGGACTCACCAAGGCGCACTTCGCCTTGCGAGTACAGGGTGACTCGATGGCCGATCTGATCCAACACGGGGATGTAGTCGTGTTCGAAAAGCGGGAACCGTACCGGTCGGGTGAGATCTGCGCAGTGCGCTTGGGCGAAAACGAGGTGACGCTCAAGTACCTCGACAAGCTGGGGCCAAGCCAGTACGCGCTTCGTCCCCACAACGGCGATTATCCGGTCGTAGAGGTACACGCGGGCGAGATCTCGATCGAAGGGATCTATCTCGGCTTGTTGCGCGGAGATGTGCTGGACGTTCTGCTCGATACCGGCATTTGAGCCTTGAAGACCACTCATCCCCATCGCCGCTTCAATCCACTTACCGGAGAGTGGGTACTCGTGTCGCCTCACAGGATGCTTCGTCCCTGGCAGGGTCGTGTCGAACCGGGCGGCTCGAAGGACCTTCCGGCCTTCGAGCCACACTGTTACCTCTGCCCGGGAAACGAACGCGCCGGCGGCGAACGAAACCCCAAGTATCCGGAAACATTCGTTTTCCAGAACGATTTCGCTGCCCTGCTCCCCGATTCGCCACCCTTTCAGCATGACGACGGAGGCCTCCTCCAAAGCGAAGGCGTCCGCGGTGAATCCCGGGTCATCTGCTTCTCACCGCGTCACGACCTTACGTTGGCGCGGATGAGCGATGAAGAGCGACTGCGCGTCGTGCGGATGTGGGCCGAGCAGTCCCGGGAGCTGGGCGAGCGTTGGAAGTGGGTCCAGGTGTTCGAGAACCGCGGCGAAATGATGGGAGCGTCGAACCCTCATCCGCATGGCCAGATTTGGGCGCTCGACCGGCTACCCTCGCAGGCGCTGCGGGAGGACGAACGGCAGAGGGGCTATCTGCAGGACCACGGCGTCCCGCTGTTGCCGGCATACGCTCGGCGCGAGCGTGAACTCGAGGAGCGGGTGGTCGTTGCGAACGATCAGTGGCTGGCAGTGGTCCCGTACTGGGCCGTCTGGCCATTCGAAACTCTTCTGCTGCCGCTCTTCCCAGTTTCGCGCCTAAGCGAGTTGGATGGTAATCAACAAGAGTCGCTTTCTCGTATCCTGGGGAGTCTGCTAACTCGCTACGACAACCTGTTCGAGACGGCCTTCCCATATTCGATGGGTTGGCATGGAGCACCATTCGAGCCGCTCGAGTCGGTGCCATACGCCAGCTTATCCGCCGAGCACTGGCAGCTTCACGCCCACTTCTACCCGCCGCTCCTACGCAGCGCTAATGTTCGCAAGTTCATGGTGGGTTTCGAGCTGCTGGGTGAAGCGCAGCGTGATCTCACAGCCGAGCAGGCGGCGCAGCGTTTGCGGGACGTCGCTAGTGAGCACTACCGGACGCGCGGATGAACGGCGGAGGCGAGCGGGACCGGCTTCGTGATGTAGCAGCGGCCTTCCGGGATCGCTTCCGCAGCGACCCTACCGCACTCGTACGCGCCCCCGGCAGAGTCAACCTGATCGGTGAACATACCGACTACAACGACGGCTTCGTACTTCCCATGGCTATCGACCGTGAGGTGAGGATCGCCCTTAGGCCGCGAGCCGACAGGCGGGTTCGGGTCGTCGCCCTCGACCTGGCAAGCGACTACCTAGCAACCGACAACGGTGAGGAGGCCGAGTTCAGCCTGGCGGAGTTGGAGCGCGGTCATGGTTGGGTCGAGTACCTAAAGGGCGTCGCCTGGTCGCTGGCAAGGGAGGGTCACGTCCTGCACGGCTTCGATGGAGTCGTGAGCGGAAACGTTCCGCGCGGCGCCGGCCTCTCGTCCTCGGCAGCGCTCGAACTCGCCACCGCCCGCGCCTTCTACGCGGTTTCTCGGTTCGAGTGGGAGCCCGACAGGATCGCCCTGGCGTGCCAACGGGCCGAGAACGAGTGGTTGGGGGTGAACACCGGCATCATGGACCAGCTTGCAAGCGCGGCCGGCCGTGAAGGACACGCACTGTTGATCGACTGCCGAACCTTGATTACGAGTGCGGTGCCCCTTCCGCCGGACACGACCGTACTGGTATTGGACACGACAACCCGACGCGGGCTGGTGGGTAGTGCTTATAACGAGCGCCGCGAGCAGTGTGAGTCGGCTGCGCGCACTCTGGGAGCGCGCTCCCTACGGGATGTGAGCCAGGAGCAATTTGACGCCGCATCTGCTGCATTAAACCCCTTGCTGCGCCGGCGCGCGCGGCACGTAGTGAGCGAGAACGCCCGCACGCTCGCAGCGGCGGCCGCCATGAGAGAAGGTGACGCGGCTCTCCTGGGCGAGTTGATGGACCAGAGTCATAAAAGTCTCCGCGATGACTTCGAGGTTTCGACTTCGGAGCTCGACAAGATCGTCGCTTGCGCCCGTTCACAACCCGGCTGCTACGGCGCTCGACTCACCGGCGCCGGCTTCGGCGGATGCGCTGTCGCCCTGGTGAGTGCTAGCGCCGCCCCTGCGATTGCGGCCGGCGTATTGGACTGCTACCGCACCGACACCGGTCTTGAGGCTCGGGCCTACCTGTGCCGGCCGTCCTCGGGGACGGGGGAGGTGAATCAGCAATAAGTTGCCGAACCGGCTCCAATACACCGACCTGGCCGCTGGGGCAATGGGCTGGTCGGATTGCTTACGAGACTTCAGAAACCTTTAAGCTCTTTCTGCTTGCCACTCTCCCTTTAAATAGAGTATGCTAGTACCACTTTCGACGATACTCTCAGCGTCGATACTCTCAGCGATGACCCGCCCTTGCTCCCCGCACCGTCATTTCGCCCTCCTGCACCTTGTCACCAGCACCGGTTTGGCGTCACCGCTAAGTACCGGTACACCTTGTTCCCTGGCAGGTCGCCCAGGCACACGAGCGAAACAGACGTCACGCGGCGCCCCGGCCGGGAGGATCGGATGCCTTCACTCCAACGAGTCCCACGTATCCTGGTAGCCGTACACCAGGAGAGCGATCTCGAAGCGATCGTAGCGGCGCTTCACGTGAACGATCCGCGTGTCACGGTCTGGTCGGCGTGTAGCGGTCAAGAGGTATTCGAACAATTGAAGGTCGGAGGAGACAGGGGTACTCGAGGCCTCCCTTCACTGCTGTTACTAGACCTGTCATTGCAGGGCCCCACCGGCTTGGAGGTTCTTCGACGCCTGCGCGATTGCCCACGCACCAACTGTCTGCCCATCGTCTGTCTAAGCGGTGAGCATATCGGCGGCGAAGGGAGAAGCGAGCTTGTCGACGAGGCTTACACGAGCGGGGCAAATTCCTGCGTCACACAACCCGGTGACAGAGGGAACTTGCAGGCAGTCGTAACGCGGATCGCCAAATACTGGTTGACGCTGAACCAACTTCCTCAGGAGTTCAGGCGTGAAGCGGCCGCCGGCCTAAGTATCGGCTGACCGCTTACCTGCTCCCCTGACCACTACCCCGTCGCGCTCCAATACATCGAGTTGGTCTTGGGTCAGCTGCAACTCGGCCATAAGCACATCGCGGTTGTGTTGTGCCAGCAGGGGCGGGGCTTCTCGCCGACCCTTGGTAGCTTCCCCGTACGGGCTCATTACCATCGGCAATACTCCGGCAGCGGGATGCTCGACTTCAGCCACCATCTCCCTAGCCTGAGCCTGAACGTCGGCCAACGCCTCGATCAGTGTGTTGACGGGAGCAACGGGAACGCCGGCCGCCCGCAGCCGCTCCAGCCAGATGTCGCGCGGCAAGCGCTTTAAAAGCGCGGCAATGATCGGTACCAGTTCCTCACGGTGGAGAACACGTCCTTCGTTACTCGCGAAACGCGGGTCGTGCGTGAGCTCGCTTCGTTCCAGGACATTGCACAGCCTCTCGAACTGCCTGTCGTTTCCAACCGCGAGAGCAAGATCTCCGTCGGCAGTACTGAACGACTGGTAGGGAACGATGCTGGGATGGGCGCTTCCCAGGCGCGGAGGAACTCGGCCAGTAAGAAGCGAACTCTGGGCCTGATTCACCATCCCGGCAAGCGCGACATCGAAGAGCGACAGATCGAGCTGTTGGCCCAGGCCGGTCCGCTCGCGCTCATGCAATGCCGCAAGGACACCGGCTGCAGCATGAACCCCGGCCAGAACGTCCACCCAGGCAACCCCCAACTTCACCGGTTTCCCGCCGCTCTCACCGGTCATCGCCATCAGACCGCTCATGGCCTGTATCGCCGCATCGTAGCCGGGTTCAGTTGCCCGCGGCCCGGTCTGCCCATAGCCTGTGATCGACGCATAGACGAGGCCGGGATTGCGGCGCACGAGAGTGGGATAGTCGAGCCCGAAACGCGCAGCGTCGCCTGTCCTGAAGTTCTGGACCAGAACATCGGCCCGGTCGGCCAATCGTGCAACGAGCTCCTGTCCGCGGGGATCCTTGAGGTCAATGGCCAGCCCCTGTTTGTTGCGGTTGACCGAAAGGTAATAGGCGCTCTCGCCCGCCGCATAAGGTGGTCCCCATTGACGGGTCTCGTCGCCACCGGGCGGCTCGACCTTCCATACGGTCGCTCCCAGATCGGCCAGAAGTTGCGTGCAATAGGGACCCGCAAGTACCCGCGACAAGTCGAGAACCTTCAAGTCCTCAAGCACGATTCCTCAAGTACGGTTCCTCAAGTACGGTTCCTCAAGCACGGTTCCTCAAGTACAGTCCCCATCACGCTGTCCAATCACGAGGTCCGATCACGAGGTCCGATCACGAGGTCCGATCACGAGGTCCGATCACGAGGTTCAAGCACACTGTCCGAGTCTAGCAGCGCCTCGCTATAGCGAGGGGTAGAGGCCAATCCCGTCATCGCCTCTCGCAGCAAAGCGACCCAGGGCACACTCCGACTGCGTAAACACACCAAGCAGGCCCCGCCGGGGGAGATGCGAGCGGCTGCTATACTTGATATCGAAAAGTTCACAAGGGAGGTAAGTAATGCGATTGGCACGCGTACTTCTGGCTACAATCACGTCGCTCATCCTGGGCGCTACATTCGCTCAGACTCAACTATCGATCTCCACCGGCGGCACCGGCGGCGTCTACTATCCGGTGGGCGGCGGCTACGCCGAACTCATCAACGACTACATCGACGGCTACACCGCTGTTGCCGAAGTCACCGGCGCTTCGGTCGAGAACGTCGCTCTCATCTCACGCGGCGAATCGGACATCGCCCTGGCCCTGGCCGACACCGTCTACCAGGCATACACAGGTACCGGAGCGCTGGAAGGCAACCAACTCGAGAACCTGCGCAGCCTTGGCGTCGCCTACTCGAACTCCGTGCAGATCGTCACCCTCGCCGACTCCGGCATCGACAACCTGCAGGACCTGGTCGGACAACGGGTCTCGGTGGGAGCACCAGGATCGGGAACCGAAGTCTCGGCTCAGACGATCCTCAACGCCAACGGCATCACCTATGATGACATCGAAGAGCAGCGCCTGAATTTCAACGAAACAGCCGCCGCTCTTCGTGACGGACAGATCGACGCCGGTTTCTGGAGCGTCGGCGCGCCCACCTCCTCGATTCTCGACCTGGCCACCAGCCGTGACATCGTGGTGCTGGAGATGAGTGAAGAGGAGATCACCAGCAGCCTCGAGGCCGACCCCACCTTCGCCCGTTACACCTTGCCGGCCGGTACCTATCCGGGCCAGGACGAGGACGTGAACACCGTGGGCACACCAAACGTGCTGGTCGTTGCAGCCGAGATGGACGAGCAGCTTGCCTACGACTTCCTGGACGCACTCTACGGGCATATCGACGAGATCGTCGCGATCCACCCTTCGGCCAATGAGACAACCGCCGAAAACTCCCTGCAGGCAAGCCCTATTCCCCTGCATGCAGGAGCGATCCGCTACTACGAAGAAGCCGGACACGACATTCCTGACCGGCTGCGTCCGCCGCAGTAAGCTTTGACAACGTTCCGAAATGGGGGCAAGCTTTTACGCTTGCCCCTCCTTTTGGCGGTGATGCTCCTATTGAACGCCAGCGGGAGTGCGACAGCTCGCCTGCGGGTAACTGCCGTAGACGGCACGATGCTACTGGAACTCCCGCTTTCACGCGAAGCAAGCTGGATTATTCAATGGAACCACTCTGTGACAGGTATCTTGGTGAGTGATCATTACCGTTACGAAGGAGGACAAATGCTCCTCACGGCCAGCCACACTCCGGCATTTGATGCAGGATTGGGCCATATACCCGGCCGCGGAATACTGGAAAGCGACGGCGACGGCGGATATTGGATTCGCGAACTCGATGAGCCGGTCGCCGGCAATGCCTATCTATTGCGAGTGGGAAGCCCCCGAGTAAATCATCGGATCGTACACGAGGGCGTCAGCTACTCCCTCAGTGAACGCGCCGCGGGGCAGCGGGTCACGGTCGAGGTCGTCAAATGACCACCCGCCAGATCCCGAACTACTCTCGGGTAACTGCCGTGCTGATCGCACTGGTGGGCGTCTCCTTGTCGCTCTTCCAGCTCTATACGGCAGGGGTTCGTCCACTCAGCCTCTTCTACCAACGACCCCTCCATCTGATGCTGATCCTGCTACTCACCTTCCTGATGTTCCCAATGGGCAAGGAGCGTCGCTGGCTGGGCTGGCTCGTCGATCTGATCTTCATGGCCGGAGCGCTCGTTGCGGGCCTTTATCTCACCATCAACCTCGACGCGGTCCTGGGTAGGGCCGGTTTTTGGACGACCACCGACGTCGTAGTTGGCGGGATCGCCATCGTCACCCTCTTGGAGGGCTCGCGGCGCGCGCTGGGCTGGACGATCACGATGATCGGGGTGGTTTTTTTCCTCTACGCCACCGCCGGACCTCGGGGTGCGCTTCCGTGGCTGTCCGAGGCGCTTCCAGGCATCCTGGGCCACCGCGGCTACACACTCGACCGAATCCTGGCCCAGCTCTACCTTGGTCAGGAAGGCATCTACGGAACGGCCTTGGGCGTGGCCGCCACCTTCGTCTACATCTTCATCCTGTTCGGGGCGATCCTCGAGATCACCGGGGCCGGAAAGTTCTTCATCGACCTCGCCTACTCCCTCACAGGTCGACAGCGCGGCGGACCGGCCAAGGCGGCCGTTTTGGCGTCGGGCTTCATGGGTTCGATCTCGGGAAGCGCCATCGCCAATACGGTGACGTCCGGAGCCTTCACCATCCCCCTGATGAAAAAGCTGGGCTACAAGCCCGAGGAGGCCGGCGGGGTGGAAGCCGCCGCATCGACCGGGGGCCAGATAATGCCCCCGGTAATGGGCGCCGGTGCGTTCCTGATCGCCGAGTTCACCAGGATTCCCTATATCGACATTGTGAAGATGAGCATCCTGCCGGCGATCCTCTACTTCTCGACCGTCTATCTATTCGTAGACATCATCGCCGCCAAGCGGGGCATGAAGGGGATGAGGGGCTCCGAGCTGCCCCGGATCGGGGACGTCTTCCGCGACGGTTGGCACTTCCTGGTGCCTCTGCTGGTGTTGGTCTACTTCCTGCTGCTGAACATTTCCCCCGCGCGGGTAGGGTTCATCGCGATCCTGTCGATCCTGGCTGTTGCGGTGCTTCGTTGGTTGATACACCGTCTGTTCCTGCGCCCGGCTGGGCCGAGCGGCGAACCGGTCAGCGGTTGGAGGCAGATCGGGGGTGCCGGCGGACTCAAGCTGATCGCCGCGCTCGAGGCCGGAGCGCGCAACGCAGTACCGGTTAGCTTGGCTTGTGCAGTGGCCGGTATCGTAGTGGGCGTCGTCGGTCTCACCGGTCTGGGCCTCAAGTTCTCCTCGCTGATGCTCTCCTTCTCGGGCGGTAATCTGTTACTCGCCCTGCTGATGGTGATCATCGCCTCGCTTATCCTGGGCATGGGACTGCCGGTCACCGCCTCCTACATCGTGCTGGTGATCCTGACCGCGCCAGCGCTCACGCAGGAGTTCGGCATCCCGCTTATCATTGCCCACCTCGTCGTCTTCTGGTATTCGCAGGACTCAAACGTGACGCCGCCGGTGGCGTTGGCCGCTTACGCCGGGGCTGGGATTGCAGGGGCCGACCCGATGCGCACATCCTTCCAGGCCTGGAAATTCGCCAAGGGTCTGTATCTGATACCGCTCTTCATGGTCTACAACCCAGAGATCATCACGGGCGGTCCCCTGCCGATTGTCATCTGGACGGTCGTTACCGCGATAGCGGCGCTCGGCGCCTTTGCGGCCGCACTCGAAGGTTTCATTTTTACCCACATGTACCTGGCCTCGCGCTTCCTCGCCGCGGTCGGCACGGTGGCAATATTCTGGCCGGACCTGCGGCTGGAGGTCGCCGGCTTTTCACTCATCCTGTTGGTGCTTGGCGTCAACTACTTCAAGCTGCGCCGGGAGCGGCGGACCGAATCCGAGAACAGTGCCCCGCGCGGCGCTGCAGAGCTCCGTGAGTAGCGCCGCCGGTCGGCGGCGGGCCGCCTAACGTGGTAATTGCCGCGAGGGGGCGGGGCACTGGCTAGCGTGGGTTAGGATTCACTCGAGGAAGTCACGCAACTTACGGGTGCGACTCTCGTGGTACTTGAGCTTCCGGAGCGCCTTGTTCTCGATCTGCCGAATCCGCTCCCGAGTAACGCCAAAGTGGCTCCCAACCTCCTCCAAGGTGTGTTCACGACCATCAACGAGGCCCTTGCGAAGCTTGAGCACCATCGCCTCACGCTCGTTGAGCTTTCCCAGCGCCTCATCCAACTCCTCCGAGAGAATGATCTTGCTGGCCTGCTCGACCGGAGACTCCACATTCTCATCGGGAATGAAATCCCCGTAAAAGGAATCCTCCTCATCACCGATAGGTGTCTCCAGCGAAAACGGCTCACGTGTGAGCTTGAACGCCTCCTCGACCTTCTCGGCGTTCCACTCGGGTCCCATGGCGTCGGCGATCTCCTCATAGGTAGGCTCGCGGGAGAGCTCCTGCTGTAGCCTGCGCGAGGCGCGGGTAAGCTTGTTGATCGTCTCCACCATATGCACCGGAATCCGGATGGTGCGCGACTGGTCGGCGATAGCCCGATTGATCGCCTGCCTGATCCACCAGGTCGCGTAGGTGGAGAACTTGTAGCGGCGGCGGTACTCGAACTTCTCAACCGCACGAATCAAGCCCTGATTCCCCTCCTGAATGAGATCAAGGAAGCTCATTCCGCGGCCGTTGTACTTCTTGGCGATCGACACCACGAGCCTCAAGTTCGCCTCGATCAGCCCTTGCCGGGCCCAGTCGCCGTCCTCGACAACCCGCCGTTGAGAGCGCTGCTCCCGCTCGGAGAGCGAGGCGACCTCTTCGTCCAGTCGACGGCGAGCCTCTTCCCCATCCTCGATTCGCCGCGCCAGGCTAATCTCCTCTTCGAGAGTGAGCAGCTTGACTCGACCGATCTCCTGCAGATACTGACGAACCGGATCGTTGGTCTTGACGCGTGAGTCGGCCATTGCCTCGGCCCTGGCCTCGAGCTCCTCGCGTTCAGTGTCCTCGTCGTCACCGTCCTCGAGTTCCTCGTCATCCAGATCTTCGTCTATGACCTCGTCCTCGGCCAAGTCGGAAATAGCGATACCCTTGGTTTCCAGGTGCTCCATGAGGTCCTCGAAGTTCAGCTCCTCGCTGCCCACTCCGAACGCCTCGATGGTCTTCTTGAAGGCGGCGCTGATCTCCTCGGTGTCGAGCGATCCTGCCTCCTGCCCGTGTTGAACCAGCCCGACGATCGGTTCCGTCGCCAACCAAGCGGCCACAGCGGGGGGTATAGCGACGGTCGCCTCCTTCACCTTGGTATTCGCCATCCGTCCTCCTTCGCCGGATGATTCCGGCGGCAATGTGCGCATTGAAACGGTGCGCATTGAAGCGGTGCGCATTGAAATGGTGCGCATTGAAACGGCACGACACAATGCGGACCGACACGGGATTCCCGCAGTCCGAAGCAAAAGAATACCACGCCGGCCTGGGAGCAGATGTACCCGATTCCCTGCTGTGCCGCCCGGGGGCGCGTGTAGCACCCTTTCCTTCACGGTAGGCTAACGATATCTGGCATTTGCCCAGGAAAGGAACTTACTGATAATGCCCACGGAGTCTTTGGAGGAATCCACATGAACCTAAATTTGAAGGGAAAACTCGCGCTGGTTACCGCATCAAGCGGCGGGCTGGGTTACGCCACCGCGCATGCTCTGGCCGAGGAGGGGGCGACGGTCGCCGTCTGCTCGCGAGATGAAGGCCGCGCCAGGACGGCAGCCGAGCGCATCTCCGCCGAGAGTGGGGAGACGGTGCATTCGTACGCCGCCGATGTCAGTGACGCGAGTTCGCTCGAGCGGCTCTTTGCGGCAGCTACGGCAGACATGGGTGGACTGGACATTCTGGTCTGCAACGCCGGTGGCCCGCCGCCCGGAAGCTTCGACAAGCTTGGTGAAGCCGAGTGGGAGAAGGCTTACGCGCTCACCCTGCAAAGTGTCGTGCGGAGCGTGCGACTTGCCCTGCCCCGCATGCGAGAGCGTGGTGGCGGTTCGGTGCTTGCGCTCGGCTCCTCTAGCGTGAAGCGGCCCATCCCCAACCTGCTGCTGTCGAACGTTTTCCGCCCGGCGGTCCACGGGCTCTGCAGCGCTCTGGCCGAAGAGGTCGCGAGTGACGGCGTAAGGGTGAACATGCTCTCACCCGGCAGGATCGAGACCGAGCGGACTGTACAACTCGACAACGCCCGCGCCGAACGGGAAGGACGCACGCCCGAAGAGGTGCGTGCGAGCTCGATCGCAACTATTCCCTTGGGCAGGCTCGGCCATCCGGAAGAGTTCGGTCGCGTAGCGGCCTTCCTCTGCTCGGACGCCGCCAGTTACATGACCGGCAGCAGCGTCGTACTGGATGGCGGGATGGTGCGCTGCCTGTAGCCATGGACACGCTTACCCTGGTGCTACTTGGCACGGGCCTGGCGGCGGCAACCGGCTTCCGTGTGTTCATTCCGCCGCTCCTGATGGCCATCACTCACCAGCTGGGCTGGCTAGACCTGCCGGGAGAGGCAGGCTGGCTGGCCAGCCCTACCGCAATAGTGCTGCTGGCCGCCGCCACCGCCGTCGAAGTCCTGGCGTACTACGTTCCGCTGGTCGACAACTTGCTCGACCTGGTGGCAACCCCGGCGGCTTTGGTCGCGGGAACCCTGGTCGCAAGCACGGTGTTTCCCGACGTAGCGCCCTGGCTGGATTGGACGGCGGCGGCGATAGTGGGTGGTGGTGCCGCCGGTAGCGTCCAGGCGATCACCTCGATCGCCCGGGCAGCATCAAGCGGCACCACCGGCGGACTGGGGAACTCGGTTGTATCGACCGGCGAACTGGCCGGGGCGTTCGTGCTGTCACTCCTCTCCCTGTTGGCGCCGGTCCTTGCCGGTGTAGCGGTCCTGGCCTTGATCGTTCTTGGCCTGCGGATGCTGTCCAAGCGGCGACAACCTCAAGATGTCTAACGACTCGTACCGGAGCTGACCAGACGCAGCGCAAGCTCAGTCGCATGCGTCGATCCGGCCGGACCCGCCTGGCGCCGCGAGGGCCTGTCAGGCCGACTCCGTCTTGCCGGGTACCTCTACCTGTTGGCCCAGGCTGTCGTGCAGGTAGAGCATCTTCACCAACACGAAGATCACCGCCACCAGCGGCGTGCCAAGTATCGCTCCCAGCAGCCCGAACAGCGACCCGCCAAGGAAAACGCCGGCAATTGTGAGTGCGGGCGGCAACGCCACCGCCTGCTGTTGAATCAACGGGGTAAGGAGATTGCCCTCGAGCTGCTGCACTCCCAGGTAGAGAATCAGGACCCAAAGCAGGGCCGAGCCGCCCTGGGTCGCCGCCATCATGACTATCGGGATGAATCCCAGAATCGGTCCGATGAACGGGATGAATTCCATCAGCCCTACGAAAAAGGCAAGTGCCAGTGCCAGCGGCACTCCCACGATCACCAGGCCGATGCCGGTAAGCACGCCGGTGATGAGCATCAATGCCAACTGCCCCACCATCCACGCCTTGAGCGTTCTGCCCAACTCATCGACCACCTCGGCGGCCCGCTGCTGCTGGCTGGCGGGGAACAGCCGAACCAGACCGCGTCGGTACATGGTTGGGTTGGCTGCGAGAAAGATTGCCAGCACCCCGACGAGGGCCAGATGAGCGCCCGTAGTCGTGATACTCCGCGTCGCTCCACCCAAGCTGGGGGCAACCGCGCTCACGGCCCCGCCACCCACTCCATCAGAACCGCCGCCACTGATCCGGTCGACCAGCCAGCGCCCCCACGGCCGCGACCCGAGGTAGCTTCGCGCGTCCTCGAAGATCTGGGGCACACGGTCGGTGAACTCGCCCGCCTGCGTGAGGACCTGCGGACCGACAATCAAACCGAAGCCCGCAAAGGAAAGGAGCAGCAGAAGCAGCACGAGCGCGAAGGCGACACGGTCCGGCATACCGGTGCGACGCACCAGCACGCCCGTGGGAGCGCGTAGTACGACGGCGAGGAGGATGCTGGCGAAAGCGAGTAGTAGGACCTTGCCGCCGAACCAGAGGACTCCGATCGTCACCACTGCGAGGAGGATCAGGCCCAGCCAGGTGAGCGCACCCCTTACGTCGAACCGTCCTTCGGTATCCTCTTCGACCGCCACGTGTCCTCCCGCCGAAAGCACTACTTTGCATGGTAAGGGCCGCCCTCGCTGTTTTCGCTGCAGCTGCCACGTTCGACTAGCTTTGCCGCATCGTCAAAGGCAACGACCGGATAGAGGACTCCTCCTGCCGGGGCCGGTTTTGCTCGTGCGCACCGGCGACGGTGATCGTTGCGGCCCGATCATTGGCACGCTGAGCGACACTGGGGTTGGCGTAAAGCCGGGGGGCAACGTTGATTATCCTGTCGCTGCAACGACCGATATTGCCGAGAGCCGCTCGGCTACGCCCAATTGTTGGGCCACTGGAGTGGCGAGAGTGAATCGAACTCTGATTCTCTCGGCTTCGCTAATCGCACTCCTACTGGTGGGCTGTAAGCGACTGCCCGTCTTACCCAGCACGCGAAGTGAGCCGCCCGTGGCTGTCGTCGTCGCCGAACCGAACAGTGGATCCGTGCCGCTCGAAATAGTGGTGGACACGAGCGGAAGTAGCGATCTAGACGGTCAAATCGAGCTGCGTGAGCTGTCGCTGAACGATGGCCCGTACCGGGAGATAGCCGAGCTGCATCCACTAACCATCACGACGTCGGGCACGCACCGACTCAGGCTGCGAGTTACCGACGACCGCGGCGCAATCGGTGAGGCCGAGACGACGGTTATCGCACGCGAGGGGATCGGAAGCGCCTCCGGCTTCCAGATCGAAACGCAGTACCCAAGTGGGCGAGTCGGCGGGCGGGAGCAGCAGGCGTTCGAAAGTGCCGCGGAACGTTGGAGCAGGCTGATAGTAGGTGAACTGGCGGACACCTTCGTGCAGGCCCACCAGGTCGAGCAAGCTTGCGGGTCGGGTTACCGCTACTCGGGAACGATCGACGACTTGCTGCTCTTTGGCGACGTGCAAGATATCGATGGACCGGGCGGAATCGTGGGAATGGCAGGGGCCTGCCTGATCCGCTCCGATGGCTTGCCGCTGGTGGGACTCATCATCCTCGACGCCGCCGATACCGATTTCTTGGCATCTTCGCGGAACCTGGAACTGGTCGTGCTTCACGAGCTCGGACACGTGCTGGACATGAGCCTTCACGGCTGGCAGCGCCGCGGCCTGCTTGTTCACGACCAACCCCGCTGCTATGACAGCAGAACAGTTCAGTACACCGGTGAAGCCGCGAGGAGTGAGTTCGAGCGCCTTGGCGGCAGCGGCCACGTACCGGTTGAGGACAACGGCGTCATGGGAACCGCCTGCAGTCATTGGAACGAGGAGACGTTCGGAACCGAATTGATGACCGGCTACCTCGACAGCGATTCGCGGCTGAGCCGGGTCACCGCGGCCGCTCTGGCCGACATGGGATACAGCGTCGACATGGACGCAGCCGACGACTACTCGTTGCCCGGCGCCGATTCAGTACACCCGCTCGCCGGCGGACCGGTGTTGGCCGAAAAGCTCCTGCCGCCCGGCGCGGTTCTGGATGAACAGGGCGAGCTGCAACCGATCCCAATCGAGGAGCCGATCGAGCTGGACCTCAAATTTCCGGGGGCCGACTGATCGCACCGGGCTGATAGCCGGCAGGCACCGAGAGGCGTACGGACATCGGTTCTGGTCACCTTTTGGCAATCCGAGTCCTCGTATGCTCGGGACGGAATAGCAGGGAAACGCTTTCGCCTGCGCAATCCGCGCATGGGCGAATCACTGTTTCGGACGGGGAGAAATATGAGAGAGCAGTCGACTTTAGGCTTTGCGCCGGCATGGCGTTTGGCGATTGGCATCTTGACGACGCTGGTGCTGAGCGGCACATTCGCTCTGGCACAGTCCAACCTTCCCGAGCGGAGCGCTTCGTACGCCGTGGGCCCGAGCAGTGGAAGCGGCCTCAGCGGCACATTGGTCATAAGTGATTTCGGCGAGGAGCTGTCCGTCGTGGTACTCGCACTCGAGGGAACCTCTCCCGGTGACGCGCATCCATCACACTTTCATGTTGGAGATTGCGGTTCCGGAGGAGGGGTCGACGTGCCGCTTGCCGTCGTCGACGGCGGCTCGGGTCTGGGCGTATCGGTGGTGCGGATGGCTTACGACGACCTACTGGCCCAGGACTATCACGTCAATGCTCACCGGTCGGCGGCGGACATGGGAACGATCGTCGCCTGTGGAGAAGTCGGAGCAGGCGCTCAACAGGGCGTGGCCCAGGCCGACGGCGCAAGTGCAGCCCAGGCAGCCGCCACTGCTGATCCATTGCCTGGCAATGAGGCGGGCAATGAGGCCGGCAACGGCGACGCAGGTGCAGTGACAGAGGCGGAAGCGCAGATGAGCCTCGAGACTCAGAGTTACCAACTCTTCGCGCTTCAGGGAAATTCGGTCACAGGGACGCTCAACGTGACTCAAGAGGTCGACGGCGGCAGCAGATTCGTCGTCACCCTCAGCAACATCAATCCCGGTGAGCAGTACCTCCCGGTACTCTTCGAGGGGGACTGTGGTCCCGACCGGGAGCGTGTCACCGGGTTGCCACCGGTGGGAAGCATCGCCAACGAACCGTTCGTCAGCATCAGCTCGGCGGAGATGTCGTACGACGAGGTTGCAGATGGCGATTACTTCCTCTACATCTATCAAGGTGATGAAGAGAGCAACCCGCTGGCTTGCGGTGAGGTGGGGGCAGGAGCTAACCGCTGAGGCCTAGACCGCTGTGGGCTAGACGGTTACGGCCTAGACGGTTGTGGTCTCGACTTGGTCAAGACCCCCTGTGGGACCGGCCCTAACCTAACTGCCTTCGCTGGCCCACCTGCGACGGAGTTCGTGGAGATAGGCGAGTAGAGCATCCAGCTCCGCCTCGTCTATCTCCGCTTCGCTGAAACCGGGCATCTCACCGAAACCGTTGCGGATTTGCAAGCGCACGGCGAAGTCGGGCAGCGGTCGGTCGGTTACGCCACGGCCCAGACCTCGCCCACCTTGGGGATGGCAACCGTGACAGTTTGCATAGAAGACTCGTTCACCCAGGAGCAATTCAGGATCGCTGCCTGCCAACGAACCGGTCACAACCGGACGATCGAAAACGGGGCCGCAGGATACCAGCAGCAACGCGAGGAGTAGTGCGACCACGACGGCCACCGATGACTCGTGGACTCCGGCAAACCGGAGACTTTTGCGTAGCGAAATCATGGCCTCACCGATCATTTCCGAACTGTGAGCCCTCGTGGGTGATTCGCCACAGAACTCCCGTTCCCAGGCGGGGTTGGGGCTCCCCATCGGCGATCGTCATCACTCCGAAATCGACGATATAGAGCGACTCGCCGCTCGGATCGAAGCGTGTACTCACGGGCCGCTCTAGGCCGCCCGTTCCCAGTTTCGAGCCGGGTCCGTTCTGTGAACCGCGGTTCGCAGCGAAGTCGAACACTCGTCCTTCGGAGTCGACCCTGATCACCTTGAAGCCGACGGGCTCGAGCACCTTGCCCACATTGGGCGCCATGTCGCCGAACTGCGCGATGAACACGTGCCCCAGGTAGCCAAAGGACTCCGAACGGGAGACGTCGAGCCCATTCGACGAAGAGTGGACCCCCAGGAACGCCATCGGACTTGCCGGAGACTCGGGATGCTGGGCCAGCAGGAAGCCGGGCGCTTCGTTACCAGGGGAGGAGAACCACTCCTCGTCGGTGAGAGGCATACCAGACCAGTAGTCGGGCCAACCGTACCAGGTGCCGGGGGTTATCTTCCAGAGCAGATCGCCCGTTCCGAAGACCGGCCGGCTGCCACGCTCATCGAAGCTGTTCTCGCTCACCAGCAACTCGCCAGCCAGATCCCAGGCCAGCCCGAATGGGTTACGGAGACCCCAGGCCACCATCTCGAGGTCGCTGCCATCGGGGCGAACTCGTAAGATGGCGCCGCCGCAGGGGAGCTCACCCGGAACGACTTGACCCGGCGAACTCGAGGTCCCGAAGGGCAAGTAGGGGCCAGTTGCAACCTCATCGTCCTCCCCTGTCAGAGGGTTGCCGGAGATATAGTTGCGGCCGGAAAGAACCACATCTTCGCACGGCACGTCGTGAAAACCGGGGTTGCGCGGGAGCCAACCGAAGTCGAAGTTGTCCGGTCCGACGACGCCCGAGTTGGTCGCGGTCCCCTGCCCAAAGTAGATCCAGCCGTCATCGCTCGCCAACGGGCCGTTGGTGTGGTGGTCGCCATAACTCGGCAGTCCTTCAATAACCGCCTCCGTGGCGCCGTCCATCTCAATACGAAGGATCTCTCCGCCCTCGACGTGGCCACCGGCGATGAAAAAGGAGCCGTTGGCGTAGTCCAACCCGTTCCATGGAGGGTTATCACCGGTCGCGATGACAGTGGGTGGACCACCCGATTCCACCCGTAGCAAGCGCGGCTCCGAAAACAGCTCGCCATACGAGTACCCCGCCTCGAGCACGTAAACGCGGCCCCGATCATCGAAGGCCACGCCGGTTGGTAGATCGAGTCCGGCCGCAACTACCTCTATCGAGTAACCGGGCGGAAGCTCGATGTCCTGAGGGACGACAGCGCGTGGCGGGTCGAAGCTGGTCTCCCCACCCCCCGACGACGGAAGCACAGGGAAGCACCCGACTAGCGCAAGGCACACGGCAAGCGGCAGGGTAAGTGGGACGAGCAGGCGCCGGTTGAGCGCAACTCCTTGCATGGGCACTCCTTCGGGCGGTCGGCTTTGGACAGGCGGCGCGCGAAATGTATTGCCTCAAGCTAGGCCAGACGCTAGGCCCCAATTTGGGCCGGCAACTACACTCCAGAACAACCCGGCATCTCGTTAACCGTGCCTTCACCCAAGCCTTCGAAGACTTTCCGGTGTGGCCTCTTCGACAACACTTGCCTATAGGGTACCGATACGCTTGGCAGGATAGCGCCGCCTCGACGAAATACGCACTTAACAGGCGCCCGGAGCAACCGATGAGATTCCTTCAGCCCCTATTTGCCCTTCTTCTTCTCGCTTTCACGCTTACGGGCTGTATCGATCTGGCGCCAAAACCACCGGGCGATGCGAGTCTCAATCTTGGGACCGTCTACCTGCGAGGCGTGCTGGAGGAGCAGGTGCAAGTGAGCGCGACCGGATCCTGGCGAATTCAGACCGGCGCAAGCTGGCTCCGCGCCAACCCCTCGAGTGGCGTGGGCGATGCGACCATACAGATAACCGTAGACCCGTCAGAGCTCCAACCGGGAGAACATACTTCGCAAATTACCCTTAGCGCGGACGGCGGGACCTCACAGTACAAGTCAGTAGTATTCGCTTTTCCTCGTTTGCGAGGATCCGTGGTTCTAGGGCCGGAGCCGGCCGAGACACTCACCCTCCTCTCGAGCCAGTCGCTTCCCAGCCGCCCGGGACGCTTGCTCGTCGGTCTAACGGACGCCGGCGGGAGCGACCTTGCACCGATGAGCACTGACGGCTTCCGCACGTTGGCAGCGAGCGTTGTAACTAGACAGCGGGGTATGAGACTGCAGTCCACCTTCGAGCGATCAGGTGTCGCCGTAGTGGAAGCAAACAATATGCGAAGCGCGGCGGCATCACTCGCCTCGAATCCGAACGTTCGCTACGTCGAGCAGGACGTTCCCCTTCAGCTACTTTCGAACGATCCATATCGCCTGGAGCAGTGGGCGCTGGACATCATGCATGTCGAAGAAGCGTGGGACTTAGGGGACGGCGCAGGCGTTCGAGTTGCGGTCATCGATGCGGGGTTTGACGCCAACCATCCTGACTTTGGCGACAACATTGTAGAGACATTTGATTTCGCGAGCGATAGCACTTCCTTGACAGCTCGTCCAAACTGCGGAACTCATGGAGAACATGTCGCGGGCATTATAGCGGCGGAAGCAGACAACTCGCTCGGAGTGGCCGGAATTGCCCCAGCTTCGGTACTCGCGCTTCTAAACGTGGGCGATGGCGACCCGAACTCCGACGTATGTCCGCTCTATACCTCCTATCTAGTGGCGGCGCTCGACTGGGTTGTGGGCGAAGAGGGTAGCGGGCCGCGCGCCGATATAGTGAATATGAGCTTGGGCGGCCCGCACACTGAGGCGCTTTTGTCGGCGGTGCGAGAGGTGTATTACGCTGGCGTGACGTTGGTCGCAGCCACCGGTAACAGCGCCCTCGGCTCGGTGCTGTACCCCGCTGCCTATCCCGAAGTCATCGCCGTATCCGCAACCGGTAAATGGGACGAGGTTGCAGCGTACAGCACAGTAGGACCGGAAGTATTCGTTAGCGCACCGGGCGGCAACGACTCCGACTCTATCCTCAGCACCGTCCATAGCTACGTTGGCGAAATGGTAGAGCACGATTACGGCTACATGCAGGGAACGAGCATGGCCAGTCCGGCAGTGGCAGCGGTGGCAGCGCTCGCCTTGTCGGTCAACCCGGGTTTGACACCGGTGGGGCTTGCCGGCGTTCTGGCGGATGCGAGCGAGGATCTTGGGGATACAGGGCGCGACGACGACTTCGGCTACGGCCGGGTCGACGCACTCGAGGCAGTTGTCCGGGCAGATACCGCGACTGCCGATCCGGCAGGATATATCTTGCGAATCAATGGGCAGGCATATCCTCTCGCTCCCGTGGAGCAATTCGTTGCCGGTTACGTTGGAGGATCGATCGACCTAGAGGCTGGATCCGACGACGACTGGGACGGCGTGCTCGAGGAACCGGGCGAGTACTACGGCACGTTGACGACCGACGTCACCTTCGGCAGTGAGTTCTTCGACGTCGTGATTCCGGTAGCGAAGCGATAGGCCTGAACCAAACAAATACCACCGAGAGAGAAATGATGAAATTTTCCCATACCCCGACGATACCAGTGGCGTAAACTACCAGCTGCCTCACGAAAGAGGCAAAGGACCCCCCTATGACCGATCCCAAGAGCGAACTTCTGCAGGTAATCGAGAGCTACGAGAGTGCCGCACTGGTTTTACCTACTTCTGGGCCCGACGCCGCAAGCTACTTCAGCGCGCTTCGTCCCGCCATCGAAAGCACTTTGGCGTGTCTGAAGCGGCTGGTGAGTACTGTTAGCGTCAAGTCTCTAAGCGAGCAGGAGCGCTTTAGGCAGGTCGTGTCGCAGGCGCGTTCGTACGTACGGCACGCCCTGGCCGATATGTACGAGCACTCCGTCGTGTGCGTCTTCGATCTGCTCCGTGGAATCAAGCAACTCCTCGAGGACCTCATACACAACAGGCTAATCGACGAGGACCGCGTGCTCCTGTTCGACCGCAGCGATCTGGTGGCCATACTCCGGCACCTGAAGTTTCCGCCGCGCAGGGGAAGCAAGTTGCGGGCCGCATTGGATGCCGCCTGAGCCGCTGATAGAGATCGTTCGGCTCAATCCGCTGGACTCGGCCCGAGCCCCGGCAGAGCCAATCGGCTTAGTCCACCGCGATACGGTCCTACGGCCCAACACCACAACTGCTGGTCAGGATCGCCGTCACCCGATCGACTCCGCTGGAGCAAGGGCCGCTCTAGTCGTCGCCATCACGTTCCCGTGGCGGTCCTCGTCCTTCGCCCTTACTACCATCCCTGCCGTCCTCGCCCGGCTCCCCTTGCGGCCCCTGCTCCCCAGGCTCTCCTTGCGGGCCCTGAGGGCCTTGCGGCCCGGATGATCCGTCCTGCCCGCGGGGTCCCCGCTCACCCGGCGGCCCTTGTGGCCCCTGTTCCCCGTCTGCGCCGGACGGGCCTGGAGGCCCGGGAGGACCGGTTTCGCCCTGCGTACCCGGTTGCCCAGGTCCTCCCTGCGGGCCGGCCGGACCTGTTTCGCCGGGTTCGCCTTGCGGACCAGCAGGACCGGGTGGACCGGCAGCACCGTCGGTGGTAGCTGCAGCGAGGACGCTCGCGACCATATCGTCGAGCTCGGCGAATAGCGCCGACCTTATCTCTGCAGCGAGCTCAGGGCGCAGTTGGGCGATTAGTGCATCGATCTGGGCGATCAGCTCCTCCGCCATACTCTTTTGGAGCGAGTCGAACCGTGCCTCTAGCTGACCCGTCTCGACTTGACCCGTCTCGACCTCAGCCTCTAGCCCAGCCGTCTCGACCGCGTTACCTGCTACCTCGCCGGGCTGAGCGAGGAGTTGCATTTCGGCGCCCCGGCTCGGACTAGCTCCACCGCCCGCTACCGTCCGGCACCGCGCTCTCGCATCGACGGTATCCATCGCCCGCGTCACGAGCAGCAGTGCTTGGAATCCGGTAAGGTAATCTCCCCCGCCGAACCGTCCGTTGGGAAACGCCTCTCGAACGCCAAGCTTCGCCGCACGTTCCACCGAGTCCTGGGCCCAATGATCGCCCGGCGTGTCCTCGAAGCGGTACTGAGGATCGGGGTAGCCGAGCTGCGGGTCGTCACATCGTGTGCGCTCGTCGGCGGCCGACAGCATCTTGTCTACCAGGTACGCGACCTGGTAGCCCGTAGCGCCCTGATCCGAGATGAACGATCCGTCAGGAAACGACGGCTCGATCCCCAACTCCTGGGCCGAAGCGAGCACTTGCTCCTGCCAAGTTCCGTGCTCCTCCTGCTCCATCGGCTGTTCTCTGTCACGCAACGCCCAACCTTGCAAGGCGATCAGCCCTGCAAGGGCGACGATCGCAGCGATCGCCAGCAACTTTCGCATAATCCCCCCGCCACAGCGCTGCTTCTAATTATTCACCCCGACCGGCGCATCCTGTGCTCACCGACCCTCGCTGTGATTCCATGATGCCCAGAGCATTCGTTCAGAAGTGGGTAGCGGTCACTTACCTCCGGCAAAAGCGTGTGCCGGCCGTACCTCGAGCGGCCTAATCGGCTTGATGGAGCTCCGCAGACAAGTGCCGCAGGCCAGCTTTCTCGGTGGCCGGCGATATCGAGGCCAGGTTCGACCGCAGTGGGGGCACTCGAGCAGGAATCGTGCCGGAGTCGCCACGATGCCGGCGCCCGAGACGCACGATGAGGAACTGCATCCCAACTCTCTCGCCTTCCGTTTGAACCGTTGACCGTGACCGTCACCTGGGGTAAGCGCATGTGCGATCTCGTGCAGAACTACGTCCTGTACGACATCTGCCGCGTTCAACTGCACGAAATGGCGCGACAAGGTAATTCGCTTGCGCGTTAGCCAGCAGGCTCCCAGCCTGCGTTTGGCCCTATCGAAATCAAACTCCCAATCGTGAAGTCGGTGGCGCGACATCAACTCCAATGCCAACTCTCTCGCCTCGCTCAGTTGCACGGGCCACTCTACCTTCGCTGGTGCTCCACCGGGCAGGTCCTCGGCGAAGCCAAGGTCAAGAGCCGCTTGAGCGTTCGCTAAAGCTAGAGGGTAATCACTTGGTCGGGTGGATTTCCAGCGAGCGCGCCGTACAGGTCGGGGAAGCAGCCCACACTCACTCCATCGACAGCGCCCGTCACATTCCACTGTCCGTCGGCAGCGCGAACAGCGAAGCCACGCTCCTCGGCGCACTGGTCGCACATCATCAGCATGATTCCCTTTTCCTTGGCGACGGTCGAAAGCCGCTCTCCCAGAGGATCGCCGGAGCGCAAGACGAAGGTGTTGTCGTCGAAGAAGAACATCCCGACGACCTGAGCCCCATGCCGGTCCTCCTCGAGTTGCGGCAAGATCATCTTGCCCAGCTTGTAACTGGCGGTGTGACCCGATGTGCTGAAAACGTACGCGACTTTCATCCATACCTCCACGAGAGTAGACGGCGCTCGACCAACCCGGCCAGGGCGAAGAGCGTTAGCACGAAAAGCATGATGAGCAGAATCAAGGCGATGGTAAGTGGCGCATTGAACTGGCTCTGGGCGAAGGAAAGCAAGTAGCCCAGACCACGGGTAGCCGCGACGAACTCCCCTACGACTGCGCCGGTGAAGGCGAAGCCCACGGCCACCCGCAGGTTGCTGAGGACCCAGGAGGTCACCGAGGGCAGATATACCTGCCGGACCAGCGTCCACGGACCCCCTCCAAGGGTGCGCACCCGCTCCACCAGCCGCACGTCGACCTCACGAATTCCGTTGAAGACGGCGAAGAAGGTGAGCACGGCGACAAGTACGAAGGCGAGCGCGATCTTCGATCCCAGGCCGATCCCCAACCAGATGACGAACAGCGGCGCCAGGATCACACGGGGAATTGCGTTGAGAAGAATCATCAGCGGCTCGAGCAGTTCCGACAGGATCGGAACGAGCGCCGCCAGGAAACCGAGCAGTGCGCCGGCAAGCAAGCCCACGGCCAAGCCCACCAGGGCCGCCGTGAAGGTCGCCTCCAGGTGACGCCAGATGCTGCCATCGGCGAAAAGCTCGGCGAGGACGGTGGCGACACGGCTGGGCGCCGGCATGTAGAACGGGTCGAACACCCCGAAGCGGGAAAGGGCCTCCCAGCCGGCCAAGAGTAGCGTAGTGGCGCCTAGGCGCCTGAGAAAAAGTGGTCCTCTGCGCTTCATGCGCTCACCAAATTCGGCTCGACCTCGTCGGCCATGCCGTTCCAGAGTTGCCTCAACAGCGGTGTAAAGGCCGGATGCGCACGCACCTCCACCAGATCGCGGGGACGCGGAATCGGCACCGGGAGGCTATTCCTGATGCTCGCCCTGGGCCCTCTCGCGAGCAGGTGTACGGTATCGGAAAGGCTGAGCGCCTCCTCCAGATCGTGAGTGACCATGAGTACGGTGAGCCGTTCACGTTCGACCCACTGAAGGAGATCTTGAGTAATTCGGCGGCGCACGATGGCGTCGAGCGATGCGAAGGGTTCATCCATCAGCAGCAGTCGAGGCTGAAGCGCCAGTACCTGTGCCAACGCCACGCGCTTCCGCTGTCCGCCCGATAGCTTCCGCGGGAAACGGTCGCCCAGCCCCTGTAGTCCCAGGCGCTCGAGCCAGGTGTCGGCCCGCTCTTCCGCCGCGGTTCGCGAGGTACCACGAATACGCAGGCCCAGCGCAACATTCTGCCGTACTGTGCGCCACGGCAGGAGGGCGTCGTCCTGAAAGAGGATGCCAAGATGGTCCCGGTCCACGTCCAACTGGATGTCACCGGCATCCTGGCGTTGCAGCCCGGTGATGGCACGCAGCACCGAGCTCTTACCGGAACCAGATGGCCCTACCAGACTGGCGAACTCTCCCGTCGAGACACTCAAGTCAACCCCTTGCAGCACCGGCTCCCCGCCGTAACCGAGCGTAAGGTCACGAACGGTGAGAATCGAATCAGCCACCTTGGCCGCCAAGCACGCCGGTAGCCAACAGTGTATTCAGGTCAACGTCCTCCTCGAGCAACCCGGCCGTGCGCTGGGACTCCACCACACGAGCGGCGGCTTCGACGTCGATCGTGACCGAGTCCGGATAGAGCGAGTCGCGGTGTTCAGCCAGAATCTGTTCCAGCTGGGCAAGGTTTCCACCGGCTACCAGTTCGGTCGGCAGCGACGCCACCAACTCGGCAGGCGGAACCTCCTTGAGGGCGCGCAAGCCGTTGCCCAGGGCCCGTCCCAACGCCTGCATCTCCTCGAGGCGCTCGTCGAGCTCATCGGCCCGTACCGACACGCCCATGAACTCGTAGGCGCCGCCGAGGTACTCCTGGGCCTGCTCGATGTTCATGGCGTTGAACAGCACTCCACCGCCGGCCTCCCTGATGAGCGTGAGTGACGGTTCCTGCACCCAGCCGGCGTCTACTTGCCCCAACCTCAGGGCGTCGTACAGGTTGACTCCCAGTGTGGCGAATTGTACCGAGTCGGGATCGACACCGGCGCGCTCGAGCAGGTAGAGCATGAGTACATGATCGCCGTTGCCCAACGCCGATACTCCAACGATCGCGCCTTCGAGATCCGTAAAATCCTGTATCTCAGAAGCCCGCTCGGGGGCCGTGGCCAAAGCGAATAGCGGCAGCCTGCCGGTCGTGGCGAACCGCCGGATCTGTGCGCCGTTGCTGAAAGCCTGAAGGGCCGCATCGAAGGAGGTGGCTGCGTACTCGACCGCTCCACCTACCAGCGCCTGCAGCGCGGCGCTACCGCCCCTGGTATAGACAAGTTCGACATCGAGGCCCTCGGCTTCGAAGAAGCCCTGGCTGCGGGTGAACTCGTAGGGAACCACGCAGAGGAGCTGGCTGCAGAAGGCCAGTCGGATCCGCCGGTTCTGGGCGAGGCCGATACCGCTACCGCCCAGTATCAAACCGGCGACCGTCCCTACCATTCCCTTTAGCACCGTGCGCCGGTTGATCGGGCGCAGGAGCCCCTGCTCGCTCATCTCCCAGGAGCTTCTTCCGGCATTCTCAAGCGGTTCGCAGCAGCTCATGACTTCCCTTCCACGGCCGAAGCCGGACTTCGAGGCTACAGTCGATATTTCCACACCAGGACTAAGGATGAATTCCACCTAAGCCATAGTGGATAGAATCTATCAGGTTTTAGGGCGCTTGGGAAGGGGTAGCGGCACCAGGCTAAGCCCAGCTGCGATCCAGCAGGTCGAGCCAGTTCTCGAAACAGATTCGCTTCAACGTCTCATCGTCGTATCCGTGCGCCCGCAACGCCTCGATGAGTCGCGGCAGGCCGGCTGCGTCCCCTATCGCATCCGGCACCACACAGCCGTCGAAATCGCTGCCCAGCGCCACCCCCTCGACTCCCAGCCGCTCAACGAGATGATCGATATGGCGAACCATGACCTCGAGCGGCATGGCAGGATCCCTGCTACCCGACGGATCGAGGAACCCCACGGCGAAGTTCACGCCTACTAGTCCCCGAGTCTCATGCACGGCGGCAAGCTGCTTGTCGGTGAGATTGCGCGGCACCGGACAGATCGCGTGCGCGTTCGAGTGGCTCGCCACCAGCGGCTTGCTGCTCACCTCGGCAACGTCCCAGAAGCCCCGCTCGTTGAGGTGCGAGAGATCCACCATGATGCCGAGCGCGTTGCAGGACCGAATCAACTCCTTACCGCGGTCGCTCAGACCGGGACCGATGTCGGGCGAGCCCGGATAGTTGAACGGCACCCCCGTCCCAAAACCGTTTGCGCGGCTCCATACCGGACCCAGTGAACGAAGACCCGCCTGGTGGAACACCTCGAGTGAGTCCAGATTCTCGTCGATGGCCTCGGCGCCCTCGATGTGGAGTACCGCGGCGAGGGTCCCCGCGGCGACGGCACTGCGGATCTCGGAGACAGTGCGGCAGACCCTTACAGCGCCCTGCGATTCGCGCTCGAGCCGGAAGAGCGCTGCGGCCAGCGCGAAGGTGTGACGCTGCGCCATAGCGAGATCGGGAGCATTGGGAAGAGGAGTTTCGTATCCCTCGGCTTGATCGATTCGAGCCGGAGGATCGGCGGACGGGGTGTAACAGGCGAACAAGCCTCCTGCAAAACCGCCCTCACGCGTCCGGGGGAGGTCCAGGTGGCCTGTTTCGGAACCCTCTAGGAACGACTCAACGCTCTGGCCCTGCTCGGTGAGTCTAAGAAGAACATCGTTGTGGCCGTCGAAAATCGGCAGCGGGTGGGGCATGCGGAAGAGTAACATCACGACCGCAACGACCGCCAACCGGAGGTTGGAGTATCAGCACGCGTCGCTGCCTCCTCGCCACTACCCCTAACTCGCCCCTTTGGTAGTGGACTTGGCGAGTGAGTCGTCCGGCTCCGTGGAGTTCTGGAAGCGCCGCATGAACAGCATTAGCACCACGAGCGCTACGGTTATGACTCCTAACGTCAACGCCACGGGGCGCTGCAGGAAGATGAGGAACGAACCTTGCGAAATGGTGAGCGTCTGGCGAAGCGTATCCTCGGCCAGCGGCCCCAGAACCAGGGCGACTACCAGCACAGCGGGAGAGTAACCGAAGCGCTTCATGAAGTACCCGACCACACCGGCGATAACCACGAGCCAGGTCTCCACGATACTGCCGTTGACGGTATAGGTGCCTACCACCGAGAGCAGCACCACGACGGGCGCCAGCACCCGGTAGGGAACGCGCAGCATCGCCACGAACACAGGAATGGCGAAGATCGACAGCGCCACCAGCATCATGTTGCCCAGGTACATGCTGGCGATAAGGCCCCAGGCGAACTCGGGATTCTGGGTCATCAGCAACGGACCGGGGCGCAGCCCCCACAGTAGGAAGGCGCCAAGCAGGACCGCGGTAGACGCCGAGCCCGGTATGCCGAGGGTAAGGAGCGGGATCATCGCTCCCGCCGAGGCCGCGTTGTTGGCGCTCTCCGGAGCGACAAGTCCCGGCATCGATCCATGGCCGAACTTCTCCGGCGTTTTCGACATCGACTTCTCCACCGAATAGGCCATGAGCGAAGCTATGGTTGCGCCGGCACCGGGGATTACACCGACAACGAAGCCGAGGACCGAGCCCCGCAACAGCGTCCACCTTGTTTCGATCCAGTCGAGAGCCGAGGGCCAAAAGTTCTCCTCGGCGCGATATTGAATCGTTCCCGAGGCCGATTTGTGTACTCCTTCGTGTAGCGACCAGAGGATCTCCCCGAGACCAAAGAGGCCGATGGCGATGGGGATGAAGTCGACGCCTCCGATGAGCTCGGCCGAGCCGAAGGTGTAACGCTGCGCTCCGGTGACGAGATCGACACCGACTGTCGCGAGCGCGAAGCCTATCAGCCCCGAGATGACGCCGTAGCGCCAGCTGGAACCCACCATGATGACCAGCGCCAACAACCCCATTAGAACCAGCATGAAGAACTCGGGTGGGCCAAAGCTCCGCGCCACCCGGCTAAACAGCGGAGCCAGCAGGGAAATCATCACGACCCCAACTGTGCCGCCCGCGAACGAGGCGACGGCCTGCATCACTAGTGCCGGACCCGCCCTCCCCTGTTTGGCGAGCGGGTAGCCGTCGAAGGTCGCGGCTACCGTGGCCGATTCACCCGGAACATTGAGCAGGATCGAGGTAAGCGTTCCCCCGTACATTGCGGCGTAATAAATGGCGGCGAGCATGACGACGGCTTGGGTGGTGTCCATGCCAAAGGTAATAGGCAGCAGGATGGCAATACCGGCAGAGGGTCCAAGGCCGGGGAACACGCCCACGATCATTCCTACTACCGCCCCTATAAAAAGGAAGAGCAGGTTGACAGGGGAAATCGCTATCCCAAAACCCATCCACAGATTAGCTAGGAGCTCCATCAGCTATCCAGCCTCCGACAGAATCGTTCATGATGGCGATCCGTTACCCGAGGAATGGGAAGATCCCCTCTGGCAGACTGGCGTTGAGCCAGGTGTCGAACATCAGGAAGATCGCGACCGGCAGAAGCAGGCTGAGCAGGACGTTGTGCAAGTGTCGGCCCGGGTTGAAAATCGTGAGGGCCAGCAGCATGAACACCACCATGGCGACCGGGCCGCCCAGGAAGTTCATCATGGCCACGAACAGGAACGACAGCGCAGCGAACACGACGACGTCGCGTGCGTTGGAACTGCCCTCGTTGCTGGTGAGGCCGAACTTGCGGTCGGCGATAAAGGAATAGAAGAGCATGGCTATCAGCAAGACGCTGATCACGCGGGGAAAGAATCCTGGCCCCAAGCGACCGTTGGCGGTGAGTAGAGCTAGGTCGGCAAACGCGACCCAGGCATAGAAAATAGCACCGGCGAAGATAGCGAGATTGAATGCAATTCTCATGGCGACTCACTTTCGAGAGGTGGCATTCGTGCCAAGGCACGAACGCCACCAACTCGTTGTGTGGCTACTCGATTGCGCCCTGTTCGCGCAGAATCGTCTCGAAGGCGCCCATGGTCTCAACAAGGGAGTCCATGAAGTCATCGCCGTATTCGATGTTCTCAGTGAGGAGATTATTGGTTATGTACTCGTTCCACTCGGGAGTCTCGACGACCTGCTGCATCGTTTCGATCCACCACTGCTGCACTTCGGGCGATACGTCCGGCGCCATGATGAGGCCGCGAGGCATCGAAATTCCGATCGGGTAACCGACATCTCCGAAGGTAGGGATGTCGCCCAGAGCTTCCGGAGTCGACACGCCGCTATAGCCGAGCGCCTTCATGTCGCCCGATTCGAGCAGGCCGAGGATCTCACCCGGGTTGGAGACGATTGCGTCCAATGAACCCGAGAGCAGCGCGGTATTGAGCTCGCCAGCGGCATTGAACGACACGTAGTCGAACTCGAAGCCTGCCCGGTCGGCGAGCAGCGTGGGCACGATGAAGTCGACGTTGACCGCACCGATTCCGCCGATCGAAAGCCTCTCCTCACGGGCAGTCTCGATGAACCCTTCCAAGCTGTCGATGTCGGAGCCGCCCTGAACGAGCAGCACCAGGTCATCGGACGCCAACATTGCTATCGGTGTGAAATCGGTGGGGTGCCAGGGGGTATCGGCTTGCAGCGGCGTGGTTATGAAGCTCCCACTGGTCGAGGAAATCTGGTACGGATCGCCCGCCTGGCTGTAGAGGTAACCCCAGCCCACGGCGCCGCTACCGCCTTCGCGGTTCGTCGCAACGACATTCGGTGGGTAGAGTTCGTACTGGTCGAGAATCTCGATGAGGGTGCGGGACATGATGTCGTTACCGCCACCGGGGCCAAAAGCGATCGTCCAGTTCAGCCGCTCATTCGGATAGTCGTCTTGAGCGACAGCACTGCCTAGCAGGGCAGCCAGGAGTACTGCAGCGAGGAGCGCGGTGAAGCGCTTTTGCGGATTATTCGACCTTGCGGTTGTCATCGACTTGCCTCCTTGGAAAACTTATGCAGCGGACGAATCGGTGAGCGGACAATGTGCCGCGACGCCCATACCGGCGATACGTTTGCGGCGGCTGTGTACTAGGCCATGTCGCTCACCCCCGCTTCAGGAAGCAACATCCAGGTCGAGGAGGCAACCGCTGCGAGCTTCTCCTCCTCGGAACCTCGCGTTTCATAAAGCCTCGACTCGATGAAGGCGAGCCGGCGCCCCTTTTTGAGAAAGCGCGCCTCGCACCAGCAGTTACCCTTGACGGGCCGCAGGAACTGCGTCCTCATCTCGAGCGTCACGCCCGGGGTGAGGAAGCGGTTGCAAAGATGCCCCATCGATACGTCCATGGCAAAGGAGATCACTCCCCCGTGCAACGAACCTTGAGGATTGAATAGGTAGTCGGATACCGGCAGGTCGACGCGGCAAGTCTCGTCCCCGTAACTCACGTCTACGTCGAAGAAGCGCGCCAGGAAGAACTTCTCGAACTCCGGCTTCCCTTCGCGCACTGCGCGCTCGAATCGCTCCCGCGCTACTGCCTCTTCCACTCTCATCCTTTCCTCGATCTTGCTCGCGCCACTGGAGAGCGTCCTAAACTGTGCGTAACTACGCCGAGTGACTAGCCGAACCTCTTACTTGAACTGGGGAGGACGCTTCGCGAGGAAGGCGCGCACACCCTCCTTGTAGTCCTCGCCGTCGAATGAATCGTTGCGCATGGAGAGCGTCTTCTCGTCATCCTCGACCTGGCCCGACGCGATTAGCCCGATAATCTCCTTCATGTTCACGATCGTGTACTGCGAGCGGCCGGCGAGCAGCTCCGCGAACTCCCGGGTGCGCGGCGCCAGCTCCTTCGGCTCGAGCAACTCGTCGATGAGACCCACCTGCAGGGCTCGTTCGGCCGGCAGATGCTCTCCCGAAAAGAGGATGTACTTAGCCGTCGCCGGCCCCACCAGGTCGACTAATTGTTTGGTGGCGGTGAGGCTGTATACGATTCCCAGCCGGGCCGGGGTAATTCCGAAGCGACCGGTGGTATCGGCAAAACGGAAGTCGCAGGCCAAAGCAAGCTCGCAGCCACCGCCGATGCAGAACCCGCGAATCATGGCCATGGAGGGCTTTTTCATTCCGGCCAGAGCCCGTTCCCCCTCATGTGTCGCCTCGTTGTAGACTCGCGCACCCTCCGAGTTGGCTCGGTATTTATCGAACTCGCTGATATCGGCTCCGGCCGAGAACGCCACGTCGCCGGCGCCTTGCAGCACCAGCACCTTGATGCTGTCGTCGCTCTCCACCTCTGCTACCAGGGACGGGAGCTCCTTCCACATCGCGAAGCTGATCGGATTTCGCTTCTCGGGTCGGTTGATGACCACCGTGGCAACGGCGCCGTCCTTCTCCAGATAGAGCTCATCAAGCATTCTCGGCCTCCCCGTTTCGGTAGCGGTCGTAGATGACTTCGTCCTCGAACAGCTCCTCGATCTCGCCCCGTGACAACCCGGCCGCCTCGAGGACCTCGCTGCTGTGTTGGCCTAGCCAGGGCGCCGGCGTCCTTATCGTGAACGGCGTGCCCGACATCTTCATTGGGACGCCCAGGGCACGCATCGGCCCGATCTTAGGGTGCTCGAGCTCCACCACCATGTCGCGAGCCAAAACCTGCTCGTTTTGCAGCGTTTCGTCGTAGCGCAATACTGGTCCGCCGGGAACACCGGCAGCGTCGAGCTTCTCCACCCAGTACCGGGTGGGATGCCGGCTAACGATCTCCTCGATGTCGACAGCTAGCTGCTCGACGTTCTCGATTCGGTCGGACCCCTCGAGGTAGCGGGGTTCCTCCAGCCATTGCGGGCGCTCCAGCACAAGGTTGCACAGCCGCTCCCACAACCGCTCGTTGTTGGCGCCCATGGTGACGTAGCCATCGGAAGTACGAAACGCCTGGTAGGGGGCCGATCGACGGTGGCGGCTGCCCATCTGCTCCGGCAGTTCGCCGTCGCCGAAGTAGGCGCCGGCCTCCCAGACCGTCCAGGCGAGGCCAGCGTCCACCAGCGAGATATCGATGTACTGGCCCTCGCCCGTCTTCATCCTGTGCATCTGAGCCCCAAGGATCGCCAGCGCCGCCGCGTTTCCTGCCGCGATGTCGCTGATGGCTATCCCGACCTTGGCCGGCTCCCCGCCGGGCGCTCCGGTCATGCGCATGAAGCCTGTCACTCCCTGGGCGATGATGTCGAAACCGGCCCGGTCGCGGTAAGGACCGGTTTGGCCAAACCCGGTGATAGAGCAGTAGAGAATCCCCTGGTTTACCGCTTTGGCGGCCTCGTAGTCGATGCCAAGGCGACCGGTCACGCCGGGGCGGAAGTTCTCGATGATCAGGTCGCTCTCCTGGGCCAGCCGCAGGAACAGCTCGCGTCCGCGCTCCTCCTTGAGGTTCACGGCCAGGCTTCGCTTATTCCGATTCGGCATGGCTGCCGGGTAGCTTTCGCCGTTGACTTTTGGCCCTAGCCGGCGTGAGTCGTCTCCCAGGGGGAAGTTCTCGACCTTGATCACGTCGGCACCCATGTCTGCCAGAACCATCGTGCAGTAGGGGCCCGAGAGGAAACGGGTGAGATCGAGGACCTTGAATCCGTCTAAAGGCAACACGCTGAGGAGCGCTCCTTTCAGGGGGTCGAACGATTTCCGGGCGGGACCCCGCGGCTAAAGGGGTCTAGGCTGTGTCGACGCCTGTGTCGACGCTGCGCCGCGTTCGAAAGTCGATCTGAACGCAGATAGGATGTTGAGCCGTTTATCCCGCCTGGTGGGATCACTTTTTGTATTGTGGACAGTTTACGTGATATCTTTCAGGCTAGTCAAGCGATCGGTTGGAGCTGAACAGGTTGAGGCAAATGAATTCGGTAATCGAGTCGCATAGCGAGGTTGCAGCCCCTGGGCCAGAGGGAGCGGACTCGGCGCACGGCGGCTTGCCCGCCAGCGAGGTCCGTTCTTTAGACCGGGCGGTAGCCATCCTCAACGCCTTTACCCGCAAGCGGAACGAGCTCGGAGTTTCGGAGATCGCACAGCTCACCGGCTTGAACACCAGCACTACTCACCGGCTGCTCGGCAGCTTGGCCGCGCATGGACTGGTGCAGCAGGCGAGCGGCAGCCGCCGCTACGCGCTCGGTTCGCACGTCCTGCGTCTCGCCTATATCGCCAGCGGCCACGTAAACGTGCAGGAGGCAGCCTTGCCGGTCATGCGGCGGCTACGTGACGCCAGCGACGAGACCGTTGGACTGCACCTGCTGCGGGCCGACAACCGCCGCATAGTGGTCGACCAGGTGGAGAGCCACAAACCGTTGCGCCGCACCTACACCGAGCTGGGCGAACCGATCCCACTACACCAGGGTGCGCCCGGGAAGGTATTTCTGGCCTTCCTTTCGGCAGAAGCTCGCGAAGCGATCCTGGCCGGGCCGCTCGAGGCAGCGACCGACGTGACGCCCACCGACGTTTCAAAGCTGAGCGAGGAGCTGACGCTGATCCGCGAGCGTGGCTACTCACTCTCGTTCGGTGAGCGAGTGGCCGACATCCACACCGTGGCAGTGCCGGTCGCAAACCACACGGGCGCGGTAATCGCCTCCCTCAGCATCACCGGGCCTACCGCACGAATGCCACGCGAGCGACTGGAGGCTCTCGCCGAGCTGGGTATGGCAGCCGGACGAGAACTCTCGCGGTACCTCGGCTACGTTGCCCCCAATCAGGCAACAGGTCAGGCAACAGGTGAGGCAAGCGGTACGGCCCCAGGAGGCGCCCCAGGTGACGCCCCGTGAGCGCCCCTCTGCTCCTCGATTACCGCGGTCACTCCCCCTTGATCGCCTCCGGAGCCTTCGTCGCCCCGCTCGCCACTCTCATCGGACGGGTCACGCTCGAGACGGGCTCGAGCGTTTGGTACGGTAGCGTCTTGCGGGGAGACAATGAGGAGATCCGCATCGGCGAGCGCTGCAACATTCAAGATGGCTCGATACTCCATACCGACCCGGGTCATCCGCTGCTGCTCGGCCGCGAGGTGTCGCTGGGCCATGGCGCCTTGGTTCACGGCAGCGTCGTTGATGACCATGTGCTTATCGGCATGCGAGCGACGGTGCTCAACGGTTGCCAGATCGGCAGTTATTCGTTGATTGCCGCCGGTACACTCGTTCGGGAGAACAGCGTCATCCCGCCAAGGACACTGCTGGCCGGCGTACCGGGACGGATAGTTCGTGACGTTACCGACGAGGAGTGCGCTTTGATAGACAGGATCGCCGAGTCTTACTTTCAGAAGTCGAGACTGCACCGCGAGGCGGTGGGGCAAGGCCTAAAGGAGAACGATGGCCGGCAGTGAGCGAGCAGTCGACGGCGAAGAGGGCGAGTTCAGCGGCGGCAACGAGTGAATAACGATGCGCCCGGAGGGCCACTCGCCGGTATCACGGTCATCGACCTCACACGCGCCCTGGCCGGTCCGTACGCCAGCCAAATGATGGCCGATGGCGGCGCAGACGTCATCAAGATAGAGCGCCCGGGCAAGGGGGACGACTCGCGGAGCTGGGGGCCGCCCTTCGTTGGCGAAGCCAATTCGCAGGAGTCGGCATACTTCCTGTCGCTCAACCGCAGCAAGCGCTCGGTCACCTTGGACCTCAAGGATCCGCAGGCACGGGAGCGGCTAAAGGAGCTGATCCGCGACGCCGACGTACTGGTGGAAAACTTCCGTCCCGGCGTGATGGAAAGGCTGGGTCTGGGTGAGACCCAACTAGAGGCCCTGAACCCCCGGCTGGTGGCCTTGTCGATCACCGGCTTCGGCGAGGGTGGGCCCCACGGTCACCGGCCCGGCTTCGACCAGATCGTGCAGGGAGAGAGCGGACTGATGAGCTTCACCGGGCCGGTCGGAGGCCCGCCCACCAAGGTAGGCGTGCCGATCGGTGACATCCTTGCCGGCATGTTCGGCGCCTACGGAGTGGTGAGCGCCCTGGTGGAGCGCAACAGGAGCGGCCGCGGGCAGCGGGTCACGACATCCCTGCTGGGCGGCATGATCGCCATCCACACCTTTCAAGGCACGCGCTGGCTGCTGGCCGGCGACCTGCCACAACCGGAAGGGAACCGTCATCCACTAATCGCCCCCTATGGAACCTTCGAGTGCAAGGACGGCAACATCAATATCGCAGTCGGCTCTGAGGGCCTTTGGCGGCGCTTCGCGCCACTGGTCGATCTCGATCCCGAGGAGTCTCGTTTCGCCGGCAACCGCGACCGGGTAGCACGAATCGAGGAGCTGGAGGCGTCGATGGCACCGGCCCTCATGTCCGCCACCATCGACGAGTGGATGGAGCGGCTCGACGCCGCCGGAATTCCTGCCGGCCGGATCTTGAGCGTCGAAGAGGTATACCGGTCGCCGCAGGTAGAGCATCTGGGCCTGGTCGATGAGGTCGAGCACCCCACCCTCGGTACACTGCGCCTGCCTGGCTCGCCCTTACGCTACAGCCGATCACACCGAGGCGCGGCCTCCCCACCACCGGCGCTGGGTCAGCACAACGACGAGGTACTGGGAGGCGAGGCCGACGAGGCTGGCAAGCCGGCGAGCGGCCAAACGGAAGCATGAGTCATCACGACGGCAGGGAACGAGCCGTGACACTCTGGAGCGGGAACAGTGGAGGTAAGCGTTGCTAAAACCCGACTACGACCTCGCCATCATCGGCGGTGGAATCGTCGGCCTCGCGACCGGCCTGGCGATATCCGACCAATCACCGGATCTCTCTATCGTCGTAATCGAGAAGGAAGGCGGCGTCGCCCGCCATCAGACCGGCCACAACAGCGGCGTCGTCCACTCCGGCATTTATTACCGGCCCGGAACGATACGCGCCCGGCTCTGCGTAGAGGGCGTGACGCTGCTGCAGGAGTTCTGCCGGGAACAAGATCTGCCCTATGATCGCTGCGGCAAAGTGGTGGTGGCAACTCGTGAAGATGAGCTGCCACGGCTGCAAACGCTCTTCGAGCGCGGCAACCAGAACGGTGTGCCCGGCCTGGAGTTGATTGGGCCCGAGCGCCTCCGTGAAATCGAACCCCATGCCAACGGAATCCAGGCGATCTGGTCACCCAACACCGCTATCGTCGACTACGCGCAGATAGCCAAGAGGTACGCCGAGATCATGGGCGAGCGCGGCGCGAAGTTCGAGTTCAACAGCGAAGTGAGGAGCATCCGCGAGTCGGATGGCTTGCTGAGGATTACCACCAGTAGTGGCGAGATACGCAGCCGCTATCTCGTCAACTGCGCCGGACTCTATGCCGACGAAGTCGCGCGCATGGCGGGCCATAAGCCCGAGGTTCAGGTCGTGCCATTCCGCGGCGAGTATTACAAGCTGCGGCCCGAGCGCCGGGACCTGGTGCGCGGCACCATCTACCCGGTTCCCGATCCCAGTTTCCCCTTCCTGGGAGTACACCTCACCAGCACCATCGGCGGCGAGGTCGAGGCCGGACCGAATGCCGTCTTCGCCTTCGCCCGTGAGGGCTACGGCTGGGGCCGAATCAACCCACGAGAGCTGACGCAATCCCTCCGTTATCCGGGAGTATGGCAGCTGGCCCGGCGTCACTGGCGGATGGCGGCGTACGAGTACTACCGCTCCTTCAGCAAACGCGCCTTCGTGGAATCTCTGCAGCGGCTGGTACCCGGTCTGCGTGACGAGGATGTGGTGCGGGGCGGGGCCGGAGTACGCGCTCAGGCACTCAATCCCGACGGATCGTTAGTCGACGAATTCGTGATCATCTCCTCGCAACGCGCGCTGCACGTCCTCAACGCCCCATCTCCGGCCGCGACAGCATCGATCGCGATCGGGCGTCATATCGCCGCTGAGCTTCGGGAGCTTGCTGCATGAGGGTGTTCCTCGATTCCATTTGGCCCAGTTGCCCCCGCGGAGCTGTCCGCGTGAAGCCGAGGACCTAAAGGAGGCCCGCCGATGCGTGCAATCGTCGTCACCGAGTTTGGCGGTCCCGAGGTGCTCGAGCTCCGCGAAATGGAGCCGCCCCGCCCCTTGGCGGGCGAGGTACTGATAAGGCCGAAACATATAAGCATCAACTTCGCCGACATCAAGGCGCGCCGAGGCGGCCACCACACTGGCCCCCACTCGGCGGGAAAGTTTCCATTCATCCCTGGACTCGACGTGGCCGGCGAGGTTGAAGCGGTCGGCGAAGGGGTCGAGGGGCTCGAGCAGGGTCAGCTGGTCGCCGCGGCGACCGACGGCGGCGCCTACGCCGAAGTCGTTCGGGCACGACAGGAGCTCTGCTTCCCACTCGGAAAGGGCACCGACCCCAGGCAGGCCGCCGGAGTAGTTGTGCTGATGACCGCCTACAACGTGCTCATCGGCAAAGGCGCGCTGCAGCCGGATGAGACGGTGCTCGTCCATGGCGCCGCCGGCGCGGTAGGCACGGTCGTCCTGCAACTGGCGCGGCTCCATGGGGCCGGGCAGATCATTGCCGCAGTCGGCAGCGAAGAGAAACGCGAGACCGCCCTCCACTACGGCGCTCATACGGTAGTAGTGGGCCGCGGCGGCGACCTTGTCGGCCCGATCCGCGAGGCCGCCCCACAAGGGCTCGACCTGATCCTCGACCCGGTGGCGGGAGAGCAGTTCGAATCCGGGCTTGGCCTGCTGGCGCCTTTCGGCCGAGTGGTGGTGTTCGGCAACGCCGGCGGACACGGCTCACTGAGCACCGGCCCGCTGCACTCGGCGAACCGCAGCGTGATCGGCTACTCCAGCGGGCACTACCGTAAAGACCGGCCCGACGGGGTCAGGCGTGCCGCCGTCGAAATGCTCGAGTTGCTGGCCAGCGGCGAAATCACCGTTCCGGTAAGCCGCACCTTCCCCCTGGCCAACGCCGCCCAGGCGCACCGTTACCTCGAGTCGCGCCAGAGCATTGGCAAGTTGTTGCTCGAGCCCTGAGCCCATGAGGCCACCGGATGCAGCGGATTCAGGCGAGACAGGGGAAGCTGCTCACGACGACGGGTCGATAGACGAAACGAACTCCCGGCGGGCAGGCAAGCAGGAACCAGCAGGGGCTGGAGTTGACGGGACCAGCAGCGCCGAGTCCTCGCAGTTTTGGACGCTTTGCGCTGCAATTGGTCTGATGTTCGTGGGGCACATGATGCTAGCCCCATTGGCGCCGCTCTACAGCGTGGCATTGGGCGCTTCCCCAGCAGTCATCGGCCTGGTGATAGCGGCAGCCTTCGTCTTACCGCTGTTCATAGCGATCCCGGCCGGCTCGCTAGTGGACCGCTACGGGCCTCGCCGAATATTACTGATGGGGACGCTTCTCGTGGGACTTTCACCGTTCCTGGTTCCGCTCTTTCCCGGGTTCGCGTCGCTGGGACTACTTCAAGTCTTCGGGGGCCTGGGGCAACTCCTCGCCGTGGTCGCGGCTCAGAGCTACGTCGCCGGGCTGGGAGGCGGTCGCGCGCGGGAGCAGAACTTCGGCTGGTACAGCACATTCATCTCTGTTGGGCAGTTGGTCGGACCATTGCTCGCCGGCGTTGTCGTCGATCTGTTCGGATTCGAGGAGGCCTTTGCGCTTTCGGGCGCACTATCGTTGCTGGCTGTCGTCCTGGTCATGCGTCTCAAGCGCCACCCCCAGCAGACAAGCGGCGCAATGCACCGCTTCCCCAGGCCGGCCCAAGTGAAGCGTTTGCTGCGCAACCCCAGGGTGCAACTAGCGCTGCTGGTGAGCGGGACGCTCATGATCCCAACGCTTGGTTATCAGTCGTTCCTGCCCGCCTACCTCGATCTGCTTGCCTACCCGGCCACCCTCATCGGGGCCATCATCAGCTTGCGAGCGCTGGCCACTATCGCCGTTAGGCCCTTCATGCCGCGCATCATCTCGGCTTTTGGAGGAAGGCTCCGTACGTTGATCGTGACTACGGCCATGTGTGTCGCGGCGTTGGCTGCGATTTCCTTGGGATCGATTTGGACGCTGGTACTCGTCACGATCCTGGTGGGCGTGGGTCTCGGTATCTCGCAGCCGCTCACAATGGTGACCGTGGTCGACGGGGTCGATGCCGCCGAGAGGGGAACCGCGTTCGGTCTGCGGCTTACCGCCAACCGCTCCGTACAGGTCGTAGGGCCGCTGCTGCTGGGGACTATCGCACAGTGGGTGGGCTACGGGGCCATGTTCCCGATCGCCGCTGTCGTAACGAGTTTGACCGTTGCCCTGCTGCTCTTTCGGCGAGAGCACTTCGCGAGCCCGGAATCGGCGGAAAGTTGAAGGGGCCTACTCCCCCTCCCCCTCCCCTTCCCCGTCGCGCTCCGATTCGACCTCGCGCGCCGCCTTGTTGCCCCCCGCCTTGTTGCCCCCCGCCCAGCGTCGGAAGAGCCCCGCATCGATGCCGAACTGATCCAGGGCCTTGCCCACACCCTGGTTGATGATGTCGTCGACCGTTTGGGGCTGGTGGTAGAAGGCCGGCATGGGTGGCAAAATCACCGCGCCATTGGCGCTCGCCTCGCTCATGAGCCTAAGGTGTCCGGCGTGCAGCGGCGTCTCGCGAACCATCAGCACCAATGTCCGGCGCTCCTTGAGGACGACGTCGGCCGCTCGAATCAGCAGGTTATCGGCGTAGCTGTTGGCGATGCCAGAGAGCGTTTTCATGCTGCAGGGCGCGACGAGCATACCGTCGGTATGAAATGAGCCGCTGGAGATGCTTGCTCCCATGTTCTGCTCACCGTGGACGACCGAAGCCAGCTCCTTCACCTCGTCGACTCGGTACCGGGTTTCGTAGGCGATCGTAGCCCGGGCTCCGGCGCTCAGCACCAGATGAGTTTCCACACCCAGATCGCGAAGTACTTCCAGCGCCCGAATTCCATAGATTGCGCCGGAGGCTCCACTTATTCCTACGACGATTCGTTTCGTCAAGGCGCCCCCGGGCCCATCGAGTCCGGCGTACAGAAGTACACCAGCCACACGGGGCCATGCATTTCGAAAGGGTCTAGCATCGACTCCACCCCCGGCTCCATTTCGCGATAGTCCAACTGCCCCAGATATGCGAGATTGAAGTCATCGCTCCCCTTCGCACCACGAAGTACCTCCTCCACCAGCGCCTTGGCCCGGTCCCTATCGAAGTGGACTGCGTTGCAAAACGCCATCGCTACGGTTTTCGCGGAGCCACTCGTTGTAGAGCCACTCGTTGTAGAGCCACTCATCGTAGAGCCACTCTTCCGAGAGGCGGATCCCGCCTGAGAGTCAGCTCCCTTGGACGAAACCAGCCGCGTTCCGGACAACAAAAAGCAGTGATCGAGTCGACTCAATACGGCTTGCTCCTCCAACTTTCAACCTGCCCCAAGATAGCGCATCGCGATAATCGCTCTCCAGACGCGGGAGGCCAACTACAATGGGCCATGGCCCTTAGGCTGCGGTTGCTGGGTCCTGTCAGCATCCTCGTTGAAGGCGAGTGGCACCCTTTGCCACCGCATAAGACGTCGTGCCTGCTCGCGTTCCTCGCGTTCGAGGGCGAGTGGACGCTCCGCGAACGCCTCGCCTACCTCTTTTGGCCCGACAGCGACGAAGCAGACGCCCGTCGAAACCTGCGGCAGTTGCTGCAGCGCGTTCGGCAGATACCGTGGCTCGACGGTCTAGGGCTCGACGGGCTCGAAATCGAGAAGGCACGCTTGCGTTGGCGAGTGGAAACCGACGTGGGGGCCTTCCGCAGTGCGATCGGGGCGCAGGACTGGACCCAAGCGATCGAGCAGTACGGCGGCGATCTGGGAGGGGGGCTGCCCACGGGCGATTGTCCCGCCTACGAGGCATGGCTCGAGCTCGAGCGCGATGCGCTTTACAGCGCCTGGCGCAACGCCCTCGTCAGCCAGTCCGGTCAGTGGTTGGAGAGCGGTCGGGCGGGAGAGGCGGCCCGTTTGCTCCAGCGCCTGCTGGAGGCCGATCCTCTGGCAGAAGACGTATTACAGCAGTACCTGCGCTGTGCGGGATTGGGCGGAGAACGCCCGATGGCGCTAAAAGCCTTTGACCGCTTTACCAGCTCACTCAAAGAAGAACTCGCTCTCGAACCATTGCCCGAGACCGTCGCCCTGATGGAGTCCGTGCGCCGGTCAGCGGCGCCGGCAGCGGCTCCGCACGTCGAGCGGCGAAGTAGTGGACCGACCACATTGGTACGTCCACCGCGCACTGTGGGCCGCGAGAAGCTCAGGCGCGAGGCGCTCGAGAGTTCCGACCAGATAGTCTGGCTGTCTGGTGAGGCGGGCAGCGGCAAGTCGAGGCTGGCGCTTGAGCTGGCGCCGGCGGTTCCGGTGGTCCGCTGCCTCGAGGGATTACAATCGGTTCCATTCGCACCCGTGCCGGCGGTTGTGCGCGCCGTCATGGAGACCGGTGTGATCAGCGAATCGCTGGGCGGTTACAGCGAGGATCTTGCCCGGCTCATTCCCGAGCTCGCCGCATTTCCGCCTGCGACTCCGGAGGATCCGAATGTGGGGCGCACCCGGCTGCTCGAGGCGCTCGCGAGACTCCTGGAGATGGCGGCGAAGCCGAGCGAGCGATTCCAACTGGTCTTCGAAGACTTGCAATGGGCCGACGAGGCCACACTCGAACTGCTGTCGTTCCTGGTGAGCCAGGAGCGCGTTCGCTGCCTCGCCAGCTACCGGAGCGACGAGGTGTCTCCGTCGCTCGAACGCACGATAAATGGCTTGCCGCGGGGCCGCATGGTGGTGCTCGAGCCGCTCGACAGCAGCGACGTTCAACTGCTCCTTGCCGACCTTATGGGCACGGGCGAGGGGCCGGTACTTTTCAGCCGCTGGCTGCACAACCATAGCGGTGGGAATCCGTTCTTCGTTCTGGAGACGCTGGCCACGCTCTTCGAGACTGGTGACCTCGAAGCCGATGCCGAAGGCTGGCACAGCCGGCTCGATGAGGTGACCAGGGATTATGGCGAACTCACCGTGCCGACAGCAGTTCGCGATGTCATCTCCCGGCGATTGCGGCGACTCTCGGCGGAAGGGTTGCGGATTATACAGGCGCTCGCGGTAGCGAGAACCTCGCTTCCGTCGCGGGTAATGGGGCGCATCTCGGGGTTGTCGGAGTGGGCCGCACTGGGAGCCCAGGAAGATGCCGAGGCCGCGGGCCTGCTCACGAACGGCGAGTTTCGGCACGATTTGGTGAGGCAGGTGGCTTATGCCGATCTGCCGGCCATCCGAAGGGCGCTTCTGCACGCGCGGGTAGCGGAGGTCCTGGAGGGTGACCTCGACCCGGCGGTAGTGGCTGAGCACTGGCTTGAGGGCGGAGAAAAGACTCGGGCGCTGGAAGCGTGGCTCGAGGCGGCCCGCTCTTTCCGCGAGAGAGGACTGCACGAAGAGGCACTGTTACTGCTCGACCGGGCCGAAGAGAACGCTCCCAGTGAAGAGGCCGGCATGAGGGCCGTGGCCGAGCGTGCACGTATTCTCGTCGAACTCAGCAGGAACGAGGAGGCGCTAGTACTGGCGCAAAATATCCTCGCCCGTTCGAGCGATCCGGGAATCCGCGCCCTGATGCTCGACGTAGTCATGTCGGACCTCCTTCTGAACGGACAGGTAGCGGCGGCACTCGAGTTGTCTGACGAAGCCCTCGAGCTCGCCCGCCAAAGTGGAGTTCCCAGCGTAATTCGCCAGCTGGTTTCCAAGCAGGCAGTTCTGGCTCATATCACCGGCGATTTCGGCCGCGCCCTCGACCTCTGGCTACCGTATCTGGAAGAAGCGCAGCAAGCAGCCGGCGGCCTCGAAGCCGTTAGGACCCTGTCCAGCATCGCCTCGCTCTATGACGCTCTAGGTCGCCAGCGGGAGGGATTACCCCTTCACTCCAAGGCGCTCGAGCTCGCTCGGCGCACATCTCCCTACGCGCAGGTGGACGTCGCCGTCAACCTGCTGTACTGCTACATTGATCTCGGCGAGCCCGCCAAGGGGGTGTCGACGGCGCTGGAAACTCTGGCGCTGGGGCGCTTCGATGGCACCGACGGTCTCCGTACCAATCTAGCGGCGGCTTACCTGGACATGGGCGACCTGAAGGGAGCCGCGGAGCAGTGCCGCTGCTTGACGCGCGACAGCAACGACGTATCACTGCTATGCATCGCCTGGGGACGCCTGGTCGACCTCGACGCGCGCCTTGGAAACTCGGGGGCGGCGGCACAGGCTCTCGAGAAGTGCCTCGAACTGCTTCCCAGGGTCGAAGTGGCGGGTCACCAGACCAGAGCCATCATCGGCGTCCTGCGCTACGGCACGCCCGAGCAGGTGGCATCTCTGGCCCCCATTCTGGAGAGACTCGACCCCTCTCACCTGCCGCCCTACCTCCGCGACGAATTAGAGGCAAGCCTCGCCGAAACGGGAGGCGTAACGATCACGTAACGGCCTTAGGTGCAACCTCTACCTGTGACGACGACAAGGCTGGCAGGCAGCCTGATCATCCGCGTTTATCAGCGGGATGGGCAGCTCTCGATCGCTGTCCATCAGCTTCGCCGAGGTGAAGTTCAAACCTTTCGCTCCTGGGAAGAGGTCGTCGCTCACCTACAAACGCTGTATCGCCGCGGACTGCGCTGAGGAACGCTCGTCGCTCCCTAGGTGTCGGTTTCTAGGATTTTAATGGAGGTTGAGGATGTCGAAGACGGGTTTCGGGATATCTAGAGGGCAAAGCAGCCCTGCTCCACGCCGCAGGGGCGCGATCATCCTTTTGATCCTCACCCTCCTCACCGGCGGCGCACTGGCTCAGGATTTCGACGGCGCCTTTACCGCCATGGGAAATGCTGGTCCCGTGAAGCTCACGATAGTGAGAAGCGGCCTCGATCTCAGCGGCACTATCGAGGGGAACGGGAGTATTTTCTCGCTCGCCGGTGAGGTGCTGGCGGAAGATCACACGGTCGCATACGGCACCGTCGAAGCGCCAGGAGGAATGCTCATCTTCGAGGCGTATCTCGTGGAGTCGGTTCTGGAGCTGTATCTGTTTACACCGTTGGCAGATGGCGGCGTAGACATGGACAACGTCACCGTTCTCGAGTTCGCACCGGCCTCGGCCGGCACCCTCGCGCCCGGGAGCGACGCGACCGGCGAAGGCGGGAATCCGTTGACCGACCTCACTGCTTCGGCTAATCCGCTGGCCGGCGCTGCCGATCCGGGGCGTTTCGCGGGAATCTACTTTGATGGAGCCGTGACGCTCGAGCTGCAAGCGGCCGGTGCGGGCTACGGCGGCACTCTCACCTTCCAGGGATCTACCTTCCCCGTCGAAGCCCAAGTCGCCGGCGACGGATTGCAGGGGACCTTCACCACAGGCGCCGACGCTTTTCCTTTCACGTTCCTTCCTGAAGAGGAGGGATTCATCCTGGAGTCCGACGGAGCTAGCTACGATCTCGCTCCCATTAAAAATCCGCTGTCTTCCCGCGGATCCACTGCTTCATCCGCCGAGCCCCAGGATGTTGCGGCGACCCCGCAACCTGCGGGCGCGAGCCAGGTCCTGGCCACGGGGCAATACGGTCAGTTCACCCATGACGCGGCACTGGCTTATATCGACGCCCTCAAGTTCTCCTTGCAGCAGGTGGGGCAAGCCCACATCCTCGCGGACACGAGCGATCAGCAGATAATCGACGCCCTGGCGGCCAACTACCCATCACTCGATCCGGAAACACAGGCGGTGATGGCCGACGCCAGGCAGATCTGGACCGAGACCCAGGCTGGCTGGTCGGTGTCGTCTGCCGCCGAAAAGCAGGAGTTCGTGCTGGCGGTTCTCACCATCGCCTACGGGGAGCAGTCGGCCCGCACAGCATTGGGCGTCGGCGGCAATGGTGGCGGTAACGGCGGTGGCAGCTTTGGCGGCGGTGACTACGTCGGGATGCCCTCACCCGACCCGCAAATTCAGGAGGACACTATGAACGCCCAGAGTTGCTGGGCGGCGGCGGGCTGCGACAGCTACGACCCCGTCGGAAACGATTTCAACTTCGACAACTACGACGGCTATTAGCTGGAGGAGCAGCTTAAGTGTTCTCCAAGCGACTTGCTCTAGGTGTGGGACCCCATTGCTCCGGTCCACCCTCGAACATCGATATCCAGCCCCGCTCGACAGCATTCGCCGCAAACAGGAACATCGCTGCCGACCACGACTGGTGAGCGTAGCCCATCGGCCTCCCCGATTCGCCGTGGAACCACTCGTTGAACTCCCACTCGCCCCAGCGACCTTGCCGGTTCATCTCCGCCAGGCGTTCCAACTGGCCTCGAGCCTCGGCGAGCCTACCGGCCTTCACCAGCGCTGCGACGTAGAAGCCGCCGATGAACGGCCAGGCACCGCCATTGTGGTAGTGGTGCGGGATGTTTAGGTTGCGTACCCGGTAGTACTCGCGCCAGTCGCGCTCGCCCGGCTGCACGGGCGGGTAGACCGAACGCACCGGGTTAGGCGAGTTCAGGCCGCAACCGTGCAAGTAGTCTAGGATCTTGTTTGCCTTTTCGCCCTCGGCCACGCCAAAGAGGATGGCCAACAGGTTTCCCAGGGTGTCGAAGCGGTCTGCGTAGTCGCGGAACGCCACATAGGGCAGATAGTAGGGCCTCTCGACGAGCTCGGTCTCGATGCGCCGGAGTGGGTAGAGCCATTCCTTGCGCTCCCGCGCGATCCGCTCCCACTCCTCGGGCGCCTTTGGCCCCACCCAGAGCAGGGTGTTTACCTTCCGGCGAACGTCCCCGGCCTGCCGCCCATACGACTCTTCATTTTTGCCGAGAGCCGCGGCCATGCCCGCCATGCAGCTCCAGGCGGCGTACCATAGGACGTTGTCGTAGAGGACGTTGTAGCGGTTGGCGAAGAGGTCGGCCCAGTTGCTGGCCTCGTGGGCCTCGAGCAAGCCGCACTCGTTCGAGTCCTGGTAGCGGAGCCACAGGAGTGCCCGCTCGAGCGACGACCAGGACTGCTTTAGTAAGGAGAGATCCTTCGCGTGCATGAAGTGGCAGTAGTGGCCCACGATGTACCAGAGGTTGTCGTCGATGCAGCCGCCATGCGCCGTGTCCGGCACGCCGGGCTTGTCCGCAAGCGGGCCCGCCGTTCGCCCGCCGTGCGCGACCAGCGCCGGATCGTCCAGACCCGGCAGCCCAACGTTGTGCGGGATCTTGCCTAGTTCGCTCTGGTACTCTCGGAGAGTCTCCAATGAGCGGCGATGAATATCTGCGCCGATGTTTTCCTCACATAGGAGCAAACCAAGGCCGCAAATCATGCTGTCGCGAGCCCACACCTGTTGATATGCCTTGCCGGCCGCGACTAGTCCCAGTTCGCCGCCATTGGCGAGCAGCACCCGTTCGGCCTCACGCTTTCCGGTGGCTATGAGAGGGATGTCCATCGGCCGCTCATTTTACCCGGACGCTCGCTGCGGACTGCTATTGGTGGCGGGGGCTAACGCTCCTTAGCACCACGCTCATTACTCGCGCCAGCACACGCTCGTAGCGAAGCGACTCATTCTGCCGCTCGATTGAGAAATGCGTCTCCTGAGCAAGCGCTTCATAGCGGTATTCTGATGGTGCTCGGTGAGGTGACCTGAGCGACCGGCTAACGATGGAGTAGGTAATGGAAGGCCCCGGCGAACTCGAAAAACTCAACGAAATGGCGTGGGAGAGGTCGAAATCGGCACCCGCTCAGGCGCTGTCGATGGCCGAGGAAGCCAAGGCGGAGGCCAGACGACTCGGCGACTCGACTGGGCTTGCGAATTCCCTCAGGACGATCGGCGTGTGCCGGTTGGAGCTCGGCGAGCTGAGCGAGGCACGCCGGGTCCTGGTCGAAGCGGAGACCCTGCTGCTGGAGATCCCTGGGGTCGAGGTCACGCTCACCGACACCCGTCGCGCTCTGGCGCGAGCCTGCTTTCTCGAGCAGGATTTCGAACAGGCGCTGCGTCATGTCCACGATGCCCTGCAGACTGCCCAGGACCTGGCCGACCCGAGGCTGCGCGCGGCGGTAGCGAACGACGCCGGCATGATCTATGGGCGTCTTGGTTCGTATCAGGAAGGCTTGGAGTTCCTGCTCGCCAGCTTGAGGATCCTGGAGGAGGAAGGCATTCCTCCGGCCGGCAATCCGTTCAACAACATCGGTAACATCTACCTGCTGCAAGGAGACGCCGAAAGGGCGCTGGAGTTCTTCGAACGCGCCGGATCGGCCAACGACGCGAACGGTAGCGGCAGGGACCGGGTGATCGCTCTGGGCAACGTCGGTCGTGCTCTAGAGGCCCTGGGTGACCTCGAAGGCGCGAAGCGAGAACATGAGCGGAGCCTGGAGCTCGCGCGCGGACTGAACGACCGGCTCTACCTGCCGGCTGCTCTCACGAAGTTGGCCAGTGTGCTGGGCAGCCTCGGCGAGAAGGAGGCGGCTTTCGAGTGCTTCCGTGAGGCGCTCGCACTATATGACGGCCGGTCGTCTGCCTTTCGGGAAGAAACGCTGATGGGCCTCGCCCAATTGCACCTGAAGGTGGGAGAGCCGGAAAGGGCCGAACCGCCCCTCACCCAAGCGCTAGAGTGCGCCAAAGAGAGCCATGACCGTTCGCTGGAGGGTGACGCTAATCATGGCCTGGCACAAGTGCATCGAGCAGCTGGCAGATGGCAAGAGGCGTTCGAGTGCTACCAGCGATATCACGAGCTTTCTACCTCTGTAAAACACGAGTTGTTCTCCAGGCAGGCACAGGCGCTGCTCCTCCACAACGAGGTCAAGCAGTCGAAGCACGACCGTCAACTGTTGCGGGAGATGAACGCTCAGCTGAGAGCCGCTTACGAGGAGCTCTACGAGGTGCATCAGGCCCTCGAAGCGCAAACGGCTGAACTAGAACGGTTGAGCCTCGAAGACCCGCTCACGAAGCTGTTCAACCGCCGTCACCTGGAGAGGCGAATGAACGACGAGATCGCCAGGCTGGACCGTTACGGCGAGAGGTTCAGCATAGTGATGTGCGACATCGATGATTTCAAGGCGATCAACGACAGGCATTCCCATGCTGTGGGGGACGAGATCCTCGTGCAGTTCGCTCAGATTCTGAACAGTTGCACTCGCGAGACCGATGTTGTCGCTCGAGTTGGGGGCGAGGAGTTCGTGCTCCTACTGCCACATACCGTTCTTGCCGCTGCTATCACCACAGCCGAGAAGGTCCGTTCCATGGTTGAGTCCTTCACCTGGGGCGGCCTCCGCGCCGGCCTTTCCGTTACAACGAGCGTTGGAGTCACCGAAGCGCACCTGAAGTGCGGAGCAGGCCCCATCCTCGAGGCGGCGGATCGCGAACTCTACCGGGCCAAGCGGCTGGGCAAGAACTCGGTCTGCGGCAAGCTGATGGAGACCGGTTCCGAGGCTCTCACTTGAGGACCAGCGCAGGTACAGGCTAACTGCCTGCCGTCATTCCGACTGGCGTTCTCCCTGCTCCGCTTCCAGTGCGTCTACCGCATCGGTAAGGGAAGCCACGGTTTGAGCGCCGGCCCGAGTGGCGCCACCGATTACATACCAGCTCCCGCCCACTGCCGCCGTGGCCAGGCCGTGCCGGGGCTCGCTGAGGGGCACGCCCGCGCTCCACTCGCCAGTCTTGGGATCGAGGATTTCGTGGGTCTCGAAGGTGCCCCCGCCCTGCAGCTCCTCGCCTCCGGCCACGTGGATGAGTCCCGCGACCGTAGCACCACTAAGTCCGCTTCGCGCCGTAGGCATCTTTGGCCTTAACGTCCAGCGGTCTTCTGATGGGTCGTAGACCTCCACTGTGGCCAAATTGCCGCCACTGGTGCGCCCCCCGATGGCGTAGATTTGGCCCCCTGACACCGCGGCTGTGAGGTGCTCGCGTGGGGTGGGCAACGGAGCGAGATCGCTCGTCCATACGTTTGCGTCCGGGTCAAAGGCCCACAGCTCGTCGCTTCTCGGACCCACCCCACCGACTGCGTAGATGAGGCCATCGAGCGCCACCAGCGCGTGCGCGGCTCGTGGTGCAGGCATGTCGGCGATTCGCTCCCATTCGTCCTGTGCGGGTTCGTAACTCCAGGCCCGGGAGTTGTCGAGCCGGAAGAACGAATCGGTGTAACCGCCGGCCACGTAGATGCGCCCTCCAGTGGCCGCTGCACCGGTGTGATGCAACGGCTGCGGCAGCGACTCGAGTGTTCGCCAGCTGTTGGAGCCGGGGTCGAAGGCCTCGAACACAGTCAACGCTCTACCGAAAGCTCCCAGCCCGCCGGGAACATAGATGACTCCTTGGAGCACGGCAGCCGGCATTTCCGAACGCGCGGTGGGCATTGGCGCCATTCGCCGCCACCGGGCTTCCGACTCACCTAGTCCGGGGGTCTGCGCGTACAGGATCGTCGCGCTGCCGAACAGCGCGAGGGTGATCAGGAGGATGATCGCAAGCGGTCGGGGCATGGCCCAGTCTAACGATTCTGCTCTAAACTACGCCCAGAATAGAAGGAGGCGACGACGTGAGTGACAAAGTGAATGGTGACATGGCGGGTGGTGACATGGCGGGTGGTGACATGGCGGGTGGTGACATGGCGGGCGGAAACATGGCGGGCGCAGCCAGTGTAGACATCCCTCAGGGCGCTGTCGCCGCCATGGAGAGTTGGCTCGCCGAAAACGTCGGAGCGCTGCTTCACGCCTGGATCGCCGATGACGACAAGAGCGTGTTGGCGGTAGTCGCCACCGTCGGCGAGGACGCCTTCGACTCCGAGACCGACGGATACGACGTGGACAGCATCGAGTTGCACATGCTCAACGTATTCGACACTGTCCAGGATGGCTGGGAGGTTAGCGTTGACAACGAGCTACAGCTGGGAACGCTGTTCGGTGAACTGGCCAACCGCTTCGTGAACGACGAACGCGCGCTATAAACGCTACATACGATTGGCGTAGCTAGGTCGAAGCTCGACTGCGGCTTACTTGACCCAGGCACCGGCCCAAGGCGACCGAAAGTCGCGCCTGATAATTAGCTACCTTACGTCTCAGGGTGTCCCGCATCGTGACCGCTCGGCAGGGAGAGGTGGTCCGCCTCAGCCACTACCAGCAGCGGATTATCGAATTCGTAGCTACGGGTCGTGGCCACGGCGTGGTGCAAGCTACTGCCGGTGCCGGCAAGACCTCGACGCTGGTACAGGTTGCGGCGCACATCCCTCCGCACCTCCGCGCCTGCTTCCTGGCATTCGGTCGAGATGCCGCCTCCGAACTGTCGCGCCGCTTGCCACCCACAGTTGCCGCGATGACGGTTCACAAGCTCGGCCGGCGAACGCTCGAGCAAGCACTGAGGTGGCGCGCTGTTCGCCTCAAAAAGGTCGACCGTGGCAAGTACCAGCGGCTCCTCCGTAATGAATTGAGAGGAGATCACGGACTAGAGGACTCCGAACGCGCCGAGTGCGAGGAGTACCTCTCTAGCCTGGTGAATCTGGTTAGGCTGAACCTGAGCGACGCAAACGATGATGACGAACTCCGGCGGTTGACGCTCCGCTACAACGTGGTCCCGCCAAGAGCCGAGTTGGAACCGCTCGCCCACCGATTCTTGCGGACGATCCTCCATGCAGGCGCGCAGGAGGCGCTCGAGCTGGGACTAACCGATTTCACCGACATGATCTATCTGCCGGTAACGCAGAGTCTGACGCCACCCCGCTTCGACTTCGTATGCGTTGACGAAGCGCAGGACTACAGTGCGCTGGCTCTCGCTTTCACCATGCGATTGGTAGACGAAGGCCAGGGCGGACGGCTTCTCTTCGTGGGCGACCCTCGGCAAAGCATCTACGGCTTCGCTGGCGCCGACAGCGAAGCCCTGGAGCGGATCGAGCGAGTAGCGCGGGCGACCGTCCTGCCCCTCAGCATCACCTACCGCTGCCCCCGATCACACGTAGCGCTGGCGCAGCTGATCGCTCCGGAAATCGAGGCGGGACCCGCTGCGACCGAGGGGAAGGTCTTCTGGATAGCCGATGACGTGCTCGAGCACTGGGCTCGGGAGGGAGACATGATTCTGTGTCGCGCCAATGCTCCGCTCGTGAGGACCTGCTTGCGGCTGGTGCGGGCCGGACGGCGCGCCTTGGTACGTGGTCGCGACTTACGGCGGCAGTTGATCGAGTTGAGCCGCCGGGCACTGGCCGGGGCGGCGCCCGACACCCGACGAGCACTAGAGGTGTTTGCTCGGAATGAGGAAGCGCGGTTGCGCCGAGCGCTCAAGGGACGTCCGCACGAGGAAGCGCTCGTAGGGGACCGACTCGACCTGATCCGCTGCCTTTGCTTTCTCGCCGAGGATCTGACGCAACCAACTGAGTTGGTTGCCCCGGAGCTGGCGGAGCGAATCGAACACGCCTTCGGCGATTCTCAGGACGCCGTGATTCTATCTACCATCCACCGAGCCAAGGGCCAGGAGGCAGACCGAATCCTGCTCCTCTATCCCGAGCTGATGCCAGCGCCGTATGCCCGAACGAGCGACGCTCTACGCGGAGAAGCGTGCGTCCAGTTCGTAGCGCTCACCCGCGCGCGGCACGAACTCGTGTTCGTGGCCGAGTTGGGACAGTGGCCACTCGAGGAGAGAGTGCCCGCCCGCGAGCGCCCTCGCGAGAACTCCGGCCTCTCGATGGAGGACTCGATCGGTCAGGGTCAGGGCGTGTGGCGTGATGTGCTTGCGCTCGCGAAGTTGCTGGCTCGGCGAAGAGGCTGACGGCACAGCCTTCGCTTCATTCGTCCTTACCGCCCTGGCGAAAGGCGTCGGTCCAGGAGTCCCGCTTACCGTCTCGCTCCTTGTTGGACCCGGGCGTGTCGGATTCAGTCAGGTCGTCGGGGAACGGGTCGTCCTCGGCCCCATCGGCCTTGGGGATCGATTGGCGCTGCCCCGCCTGACGTTGCCGGCCAGAAATTTCGACCGCCGCTTCGGGAGTGGCGTCCGATCGCTCCGCCGGCGCCGACTTCGGCACGGACTTTGGCTCCGGCTCCAGTTCCGCTAATGGCGCCGCTTCTGGGTCCGCTTCTGGGTCCGCTTCTGGCCCCGCTTCTGGCCCCGCTTCTGGGTCCGCTTCTGGCGCCGCTTCTGGCTCTGGCTCCTCTTCCACTCTTTCGGCGAAAAGCCACTCGTCGTACACCACTTGTACACGAGTGCCGTCGGGATAGGGCCGGTGGATAAACCCGAGTATTGTCTTCTCCCCAAGCCTGATTATGCCGTTGCTCACCGCCGCCAGCTGGGGGAGTTTGGTCACCAGAAACGGGTCGGGATAGGTGCTCACGGTTCGCAAGCGGCGCTTACCGTCCGTATCGTCGGGCGCACCGGGGCGACGTGGTTGATCCTCAGCTGAACTCATAACGCTCGTACCCTTCGAAACTGAATCGATTCTTTCCCGACCACTGATCCCATTATGACCGACGCTGCCATGCATCAGCCTGCAGGGCCGCCGATGCCGGCCAACACTGCCGAGAACTGGGCTATTTCGGTCGCCGAGCACCTCGCCTATACGCTTTTTCGTGATGCGCTCCACGAGGAACTTCGTACCATGACGCCGCTCTGAGTGAACTGTGGGTATGCTGAAGGCCGTGAAAGTACGCCCCCATTCGAGTGAGAGCAGCGCACGGACTGGAAGAGCCACTGTCTGGAAGAGCCACTGTCTGGAAGAAGCACAGCACCGTGGACGTCCTCGATAACGGGTGAATAACGGGGCGATCAAAGCTGGTGCTAAGCACACACGGTCCGGCCGCCGACTGATAGTTTCGCCCTACCTGACCAGCTACTTTGCTGGCGGGTCTCCCCTGCCCGGTTCGCCGACAGGCGCCAAGCTGCTGATCCTGCCCAACCGCCAGGCTGCGCGCTCGCTAGCAGTGCCCTACCGCTCTCTCGACGGTCTGGCCCTCAGAATCATTCAGGATCACGGCCTACAGGTCGCCCCCAAACTCATCTCCCATCGACTGCTGCAACGGGCAGTAGCCCACGCGGGCGGAAGCGTGGATTCGGCCGGGATGGCGAGAGCGGTAGAGTCGACACTGCGCGAGCTGCTACGCGCGGGCGTCGAGCTCCCCACCCTCGCGCTCTCGTCCAATGGGCGTGTGAGTCGACTCGCTGCCATCGCCCTCGCCTACCGAAGCTCCCTTCGCGAACAGGGTTTAATCGACACCGCCGAGCTTCTCTGGCAGGCGGCCGAACTCGCACCTCGCCCCGTCGAGCTCCTGGTTGCTGGATTTCCTCGGCTCCCGGCCGCCGAACGCGCCTTCCTCGATGCCATCGCCGCACCGGAGAGTCGCGTGTACCTGCCGATCCAACATGGCGAAGGGACCCTGTTCGAAGAAAACCGGCACGCCACCGAGGACTTCAGACTGCGCGGCTGGCTGGTGGAGGAGTCGAAAGAGGTTCCGGAGGGGCTGGGGGTTCGCCTCGCGCGCCACTTCCTGACACGTCACTTCCACCCAAAGGCGGCAGTAAAACCTGCGGCGTACGCCTACGCCTATCCGGACATGGACGCAGAAGCGCGAGGGACCCTGGCCGCAATCAAGCGACTGCTGCTGAAGGGGGTATCACCGGATCGAATGGCTATCGTTGCCAGGGCCGAAGAGTCCTACGGCCCACTGCTGCTGAGGGTAGCTCGGGAGTACCAGGTTTCGCTGCGTGTGCTCTACCAGATGCCTCTGGCCCAAACCCGGTTTGGGGCCTGGCTGGGTAAGTTCATCGAAACCGTGCGCAGCGGCTTCCCATTCGAATCGACCGCCAGACTATTGGCGCATCCCCTCGTAAGAGCCCTCGATGGTGAGACCTGGCGGAAGGCGCGTGAAGCTCACTCTAGCGGCGCCGAAGCCTGGGGCGAACTCCTGCCGCTGATCGGCGAGGCTTGGCCGCAGGAGGCGTCGCGAGAGCAGTTCACGACCAGGCTGAGATTGGCGCTCGAGCGCCTGGGGGTAGCCCGCAATGTGATGCTGTGGCCCCGCGAGGCCAGCGCCTACCAGGCGTTCCTCGATGAGCTTCGGGCGCTACCCGGAGGCAGCCGCGAGATCACCCTCACCCTCTTCGTGGCCGAGGTATCCGAGCTGACCCGCGTCCTCACCGTGGCGGCACAACCCGGCCGCGGCGGGGTGGAGCTGCACACTCCCCTGTCGCTCTTCGGAGCCCAAGTCGACCACCTCTTCGTGGTGGGCGCGGCCGAAGGCGTGCTGCCCAGCCCGGTGCGACCCGATCCTCTACTCGACCCCTTCGAGCGCGAGGATCTCCAATCAGACGGCCACCCGGTAGAGAGCGTGAGTTCGGCGGCGCTCCGTGAGGAGCTTTCGTTCTGGGCCCTTTTGCATAGCGCCGGCACGAGCTTCACAATCAGCTATCCCCGATTGCTGGGGCGTAGTGAGGTCCTACCCAGTCCATTCATCGCGCGGCTGGGCCTGGTACCGCAGACGCCGCCATCACGGCCCCTCTGCAGCTTGCCCGAGCTGCGCCGGTCCCTCCTGCGAGCCAACCCTCGTCCTGAGCAACGGAACTCCGGCGAACAGGACGATCTCCCCCACGACGAGGTGCTCCTGCAAGCGCGCCACGCACACAGAGTCGAAGCGTCGCGGGAGAGCGAGGCGCCTTTCGACCGGTATGACGGCTTAGTAGGCTCCCCCTACCGCCCGCCGTCCGCTGGTTTGGGAGTAACCCGGCTGATAGCGCTGGCCGGCTGCCCCTTCAAATTCTTCGGAGGGAGCGTCTTGCGTCTCTCGAAGGAAGAGGAGGCGGCCGAGGTGCTCGAGGCATCACTACAGGGCCGGCTCTACCACCAGGTATTGCACCTAGTCATGGAACGCTCCAGGGGCAGCGAGGACCCGCGAGCGGCCGCCCTAGAAGCGCTTGATGCAGCGTTCGAAGTGGCGGAGCAGGAGTTCGATCTGCCCGCACTGCCCAGTTGGCACCTGGAACGTGACCAGCACTTGGTGACTTTGCAGAGGGCGATCTCCGCCCAGGACTTCATCGCGCCGCTGGCGCAGGTGAGGGAACTCGAGAGCAACTTTAAAGCAGAGTGGCGCGGCATTCCAGTTAGGGGTCAGGTCGACAGGATCGACTTGGGGGACGAGGGCCTCGAGCTCGTCGACTACAAGAGCGGCTCGCAAGTCTCCAACCTCGCCAAGGACGTGGACGGCCGCTCGAAGGTGGATTTGCAACTGTCGATCTATCGGGAGGCGGCGGCGGCCGTGCTGGCGCCCGCCGAACCGGTAGCCCGGAGCCGCTACTACTCGGTGAAAGGGGCCAAGGACCTGAGGGTCACCGAACCGACCGAGGAGGAACTCGACCGGATTGCCGGGTTGGCTAAGGCCGCCTGGCGAGACGGCAGCTATCCGGTCGACCCGGACCTCGACGCGAAAGTCTGCGAGTTTTGCGAGTTCGATCTGCTCTGCCGCAAGGGGCCGCGGCTCGAGCGGAAACGGAACCGGCAGTGAGCCTTACGAAGCAGCAGGAGGGAGCGGTGCGGGCTCGCGGCAGCGTAGCGGTTACGGCCGGCGCTGGGACCGGCAAGACTCACATGCTCACCGAGCGCTACCTCCATCACCTCACCGAGGACCGGCTTAGGCCGCTGCAAATCGTGGCGGGGACGTTCACCGAGGCAGCCGCGGCCGAGCTTCGCGGTCGGGTGCGAGAACGCCTGCGTAGCGTGCCCGAACTGGTTCATCTGGCCGCCGAACTCGAGGCCGCCCAGATCGGCACGCTCCACTCGCTGGCCGGGCGTATCTGCCGGGAGCATCCGGATGCCGCCGGGGTGCCCTGGGACTTCGCGGTTCAGGACGAACTGCAGCAGCGCCTCTGGTTGGACCGCCACTTTCGGGCGGCGTTGGCCCTACTGCCCCAGGGGGTGGGGCGCGCGGTCCCCTTCGTTACCCTCAGCAACACGCTTCGCGCACTGCTGGCCGATCCCTATACTGCCGAACAGGCGCTAGCCGCCGACACGAGCGAATGGCCCAGACTCATCCGGCAGGAACAGGAGCGCGCCTATTCCCGGATCGCGGCCGGCGAGCCCTGGCGCAGGGCGCTTGCCACCCTCGACGAGCACCAAGGCCCCGCCAACGACAAGCTCGAGCTGCAACGCAGGGCGGCGCTGACGGCGGTCGCGGCGTTCGAACGCGGAAAGTTCACAACCGAAGCTTGCGCCGCGCTGGACGGCCTCAGTAAGAGAGCCGGAAGCGCCAAGGTATGGGGCGAGGCTGTGGATGCCGTCAAGGAGGCGTGCGCCACGCTTAGGGACAGCTACCGGAGCGTCAAGTACGCCTTCGAGCTCAGCCTGAGCACTGCCGACGACTCCCTCAGTCGGGCTCTCCCCAGCTTGCGCGAAGCGTACGCCTTCATGGAGGAGCAGCTGGCGCAGGTGAAGCGCAGCGAGCGCCTTCTCGACTTCAACGACCTCGAGTTGCATGCCCTCAAGGCGCTTGAGCGCGAGGAGGTGCGCGACTTTTACCACAGACGTTGGCGGGCGTTCCTGGTCGACGAGTTCCAGGACACCAATCCGGTGCAGGCCGAACTGCTCTCGCGGCTCATGGGCAGCGCGGCTCGCCCAGGCGCTCGCCTGACTGTCGTGGGGGACGAGAAACAGTCTATTTACGGCTTCCGCCGTGCCGACCTCACCGTGTTCCGGGCTGTCCGCGAAGCCATCCACGATGAGGGCGGAGAGATCGTCGAACTGTCGACCAGCTTTCGTACCCATCAGGGCCTCGTCGGGCCGCTAAACGAAGTAGTCGCACCGGCGCTCGCCGAGCTGCACCAGCCACTCAATGGGGCGCGGGGCGAGGCCCCGGGTGAGGCCCCTTTTCTAAGCGTCCAATTGGTGGTGGGCGGAGCAGACCTCAAACAGTTCAGACAACGGGCCGAGGCTCATCACGTTGGCGAGCTGATAGACGAGTATTTGCGGAATGGGACGCCGGTACACGACAAGGCGACAGGAACGCTACGGCCCGCACGGCCCGGTGACATCGCGATCCTGGCCCGCAGCTGGGACACTCTCGGCCCTTACGGGGACGAGCTGGCGGCTCGCGGCATCCCCACCATTCATGCCGGAGGCGGAAACCTGCTCGAGCAGCGCGAGGCCAAGGATGCCCTATCGCTGCTCCGCTTCCTTGCCGAACCCAACGACGACCTGTCGCTCGCTGCCCTACTTCGCAGCCCTTTCTTTGCGGTCGACGACCCGGGCCTGCTGGAACTCGCCCACGCCGCCGGCCGGCGGAACTCGAGTTGGTGGGAGGCGCTCAGCGCCCGCGCGATGGTCGAAGGGCCCGGCTCTCTCGAAAACGCCGCTGCGGTACTTTCTATCCTCCGACGGCAGCGATTCGAGGACACCCCAAGCCGGCTCCTCACTCTCGCCGACGAACTGACCGGCTACGCAGCGGTAATCGCCAACCTGCCCGGCGGTCAACGACGCCTGGCCGACTGGCGCGGAATGAACGACTTCGTTGCTCAGCTCGAGCGCGGCTTCGAGGATACTTTCGCCGTGGTGCGCGAACTTAGGCTGCTCTCCGCAGTGAAGGATGCCAAGGTGCCGCGGCCGGCCATGGAAGCTCGCGACGCCATATCGCTGATGAGCGTACACAACGCCAAAGGCCTCGAGTGGCCGATTGTCATCATCCCCGACATCACCGGGCGATCCTCCGGAGGAGTGGGGGCCACCCTCTTCGACGCACAGGCGGGCGTCGCCTTCAAGGTTCGTGACGCGAACGGTGAGGAGGCGGAACCTGCCCTGTACACGATCCTCAAGGAGCGCCGCAAGCAGTACGAATCAGATGAAGAGCTGAGGGTCCTCTACGTGGCGCTCACCCGGGCGCGCGACAGGGTCGTGCTGAGCGGAAGCAGCGAGAGCAGCGGTCGACTCCGGTTCCTAGAAGCCGGCCTCGAGGCGGCTGGGATCGCAGCCAGGCACCTCCCCTTCGATCCGTTAACGGCGGTCCCCAAAACGCCGCTGGCTGACCCGCCCGAGGCGTACGCCCAGCGACTCCTGGGCGGCACTGGTCCGGGCCTCACCGAGCTTCCCGTTACCTCTCTATCGACCTACCTGGTTTGCCCCAAGCGTTTCCATTTCGAGCAGGTGCTTCGCCATCCGGGTATCGGAGAGGGAATGGCCGAGGATGCCGCCGGCGTCCCCACCGACGCCACGCATGCCCCGTCAAGCGACTCGGAAGGCGACGATGACGCAGTGACGCCTGCCGCGCAGCTTGGGTCGGGCGTCGCGGCGAGAGTGGGAGTGCTTACTCATCTGGCGCTCGAGCGCGACATCACCGATCTTTCCGAACTGGAGCGGTTCGACTCCACGCTGGATCGTTCGAGCATTCAACTCGCCCTCCAGTTTGCCAGGACATTCCGAGAGTCGCCGGCCTTCACGGCAGTGCGCGAGCAGATAACGGAGCGAGAGCTCCAGGTGAGCCTGGACACGGCTGTTTGTGGCGGACGAATCGTGCTGCACGGAATTGCCGACGCGGTAGGCGCCAAGTTCGTGCTCGACTTCAAGACCGGCGCGCGCCGCGAGGAAGATGCCCATTTGCTACAGGTGGCTGTCTACGCCCAGGCGCTGGGCCGGCAACATGCGTACATCGCCTATCTGCGTGAAGGGGAGCTCGTGGACTTCTCTCCGGCGGATCTCACGGCCGGGCGGGAAAATGTAGAGCAAGTATTGCGAGGAATCGAGGCTGGCGAATTCACGGCCACCCCCTCGCTCAATAAATGCGCCGCTTGCGCCTACGAGCCGATCTGCGAGGCGAGCGCGCTGCGGAGTAGAGCTCCCCTTGCCGGCGCCTGATGGTTCGTATCGTTGCAAACGAGGGTGCGCCTTAGCGTTCGGGTGCGAATCGAGGAGCGGGGGCGCGAGCACCGTGGAGCTCTCAGGTGAGACGACTAAACGAACAAGACCTCGACATCAGGACGCTGTTTGGCCAAGCCCTCAGGGAGCGCCGGTTGGAGCGAGGCTACTCACAGGAGGAGCTAGCAGCGAGAGCGGAGCTCCACCGCACCTACGTAGCTGACATTGAGCGTGGCGAGCGCAATGTCTCCCTCGAAAACATCTCCAAGCTGGCCGCAGCGCTCGGCACAGCGGTGGTCATCGCCGGAGAGGGGCTCGTCTACCTCACGTCTGAGCCGCCCGCATAGCAGAAGCCCTGTGTGGGACTCAAAACCCTTCGCGCCCCGAAGGGTCGCAACGGCTGTCGCCGACTTGTATGTAGATACTAACGGCGAGTTCGAAAGGTGCAAATCCTGGCAGGTTAAGGAAAGGAAAACGCGCGCCCTAAAAAGGGAGCGGGTTAGCACCAAAAGAACAGATGCTCTACTTGGGATGCGAAACGATCCGCAAGATAACGTACGAATCAGGCTCGATCACAAAGTAGAAGCGATAGCTTCGGTCAACGCCACCTTGCCACACGCCTTCGCCCGCCTCCGGGTACTTTTTGGTGTTGAGCGAGGGGTGCCGGAGGTCTCCGGCGAGAAAGTGAAACTGTTTCTGGGTACGGCGCCTAAGCTGGGGGCTCAACTTATCAAAGTCTTGGGCAGCACGACGAGCGAGACGAACATTCATGCTACTCGGATTCGACGAGCTTTCGATACTCCTCCGTGTTCCGGTAGGCTTCGAACTCCTCCGTACTGGTAAAGCCGGGTGTAACGCGGCCGGCGCGGTAGTCTTCGAGTCCCTCGGCAACCGCTGCACGTATATTCTCCACCTGCTCAGGTTCGAGCGCTACTTCCTCGTGTAGCGTAAAGACAATAGCTTTATCCTCCACAGTCACGTCGAACTCAACGCCCTCGTCGAGGCCAAGCGCTTCTAGTACCTCTTTGGGTACCTCAATGGTATTCGCTTTTAGTTTTGATGTCGCCATGATATCTCCCTAGTTATAACTTAGTGCCCTTACTAGAGAAGTCAAAGGCCGTTCAGTCACTACTCCATCCCTTCGCCGGCAACGCTAGTGGGCAAGCTGGCGCGCTCGGCCGCCAAGAACCGCGACGCCCGAAAGGTCGGCATGCTCTTTGGCCTGCCATACGTCGTAAGCCTGCTGCATACTGAGCCACATCTCCACGCTGGTATCGAACGCCTTCGCCAGTCGAATCGCCACCTCCGCGCTGATCCCCTGTCGGCCGTTGACGATGGCCGAAAGAGTCTTGCGCGACACGCCAAGCCCCTGTGCCGCCTCGGTAATGGTGAGGCCGAGGGGCTTGAGGCACTCCTCTTTGAGAAGTTCTCCCGGATGGGGTGGGTTGTACATCGCCATATGCCTGTGCTCCTTAGTGATAGTCCTCATAGTCCACGTCGTAGGCGCCACCTTCATTGAAGGTAAAGGTGACGCGCCAGTTACCGCTCACGTCCACCGCCCACTCTCGCCTGCGATCCCCTTTGAGCGGATGGAGCCGAAAGCCGGGTAGGTTCATGTCTCGGGGCTCGGTCGCGTGGTCTAGGGTAAAGAGGATGCGCTGCAATCTAGCCGCGTGGTTGGCCTGAACTTTAGATGCATCATTGCGCTCATACAGTCGCTTCAAGCCTTTGTGCCGAATGGTTCGAATCATGATGTCTGCAAGTCGCTGCGGTAACAGTTTAAGTGTAACTGTATGCGTTACACCTGTCAACCTCAGAAACCATCCTCTGTCAGTCCAGAATACTGTGAGAGACGCAAAGAACGTTCGGAAAGAGATCCTCCCAGCAGCAGTACGCAGGTGCGGCAACTGCTGGGACGGCCGGGCGAGGTGTGGGGGGGCCGGCTCGAGCGTCGACACGCTCATCGTGATCCGTTACCCCTAGTCGTTGCCCCGAATCGAGGGGCCTTCGAGGATCCTTAGGGCGCTGCCGAAATCTCCAGCACGTCGAACTCCCGCAACATTAGCGCCCTTACCCAGTCGCCGAATCCGCCCTGCGGCGCCTCCCCCCGAGCTTCGGAACCGGGGAAGCGGATCGCGGCAACAGCTGCAAAGTGTCCCGACTCGCTCTCATGGACTTGCGGTTCGTCGGCACCAAAGCTTGCCTCGGGAAACTGCGCCGTCACGAAGGTCGCGAGTCGACGGGTAAGTTCGGCAGCTGCCACCTCCGCCGTTTCGAAATCTTCATAGAGAAGCGCGGCGACGCCTACCCAGTCGTCGCCCGCCTGCTTGTCGGCGAGCAGTGCCAGGCCATAGAACGGGAGGGGAGCTCGTGCTTTCGCCTCCTCCGCTTCGGCCCGCAGCCGATCCTGCACTTCCTCTGGCTCCATGCCAATGAAGCGTGCCGGATCACCTGGCATCAAACCCACCTCCGCTGGCTGAAGGAACATCGCCTGCACCAGCTCGCCAGTAGAAGGATCGGCTGCAGCCTCCGCGAGGGTGCGGTAGTCGGGCGCTTGCGCGAGCGACGGAGCCTCCCCGGTAGTGGCCTGCACCACGGCTTCGGTCGTAGCCCAAAAGGCAGAGTTGACGAGATGGCCGGGGAGCAGAGCGATCCTCTGCGACTTGCCCATGTTCCCGCCGAAGGGATCGCCAGGATCTCGATCGGCAATACTGATCGCCCCGTCCTCCCCCTTGTGCCACACGCTGATGCCGCCCCGCACGCTCTCCTCGAAGCCGCGCCCACCAAGTCGCGTCACCAGCGCCTCGGCGTCTGGCTCGACCGCAATGATGGTCGTGGTGCCGGGCGGAGGCGCATAGCTTAGCCCCCTGTCCATATCGAACCATTCGAAGCCGAGGATCTCCGGCATCCCCTCGACCTGAGCTGCGAACTGCACGACGAGATCCCGTGGGCCGGTACTTACACGGCGCAAAGCGGTCAACCAGTTGCTTCGGTCGGTCTCGCTCATCAGGGCGTAGTCGGTGGCCGAGCCCGGGTTTTCGACTCCACCCGCACGCTCTATGGCACGGAAGTCCACATACGCGACCCCGGGTGTACCCACTCTTGATAGTAGACCGTCGGGCACCAGGGAGAGCATTCGCAGGAGCGGCGCGCTGCCCTCGAAGGTTGCCGCCTCGCCCTCCTGGCGGACGAGGTTGAACTCCTGCCGTTCGCCACCTTGTACGATCGTGAGTACCAGCTCGTTTCCCTCGAAGCGACCCTCGACAGTCGTCACCGGCTCGGAGTTCAGCAACTCTCCACGGAAGGTATCGCCGTTCCCTTGGGCCTGGAACGGCAGGATCAGGCCGTACTGCGGCATGACGGCGCCTTCAACCAGCGCACCCGTCTCGACGAGGAACAGGGCAACCGGCTCCCCGCTCTCCCCGCCCACGTACTTGCTCTGGACCTGCTGGGAAGCGGCAAACGCCGACAGAATCATCAGAAGGCAGAGCGTGACCGTTCGCTTCATCACCGTTCGCTTCATTGGGTTCCTCCATCACCCTGGCGTACGAACACTTCGATGCTCTGCCTCAAGTGGCGCCGTAGAAGTAACTGTCGCAAAGCTCGTCTATCGGCCCGTCAATGGCCCCGCTCACAACGTCATCTTTGAACTTGTCGAGGTCGCCTACGAGTGTGGAGCCATCTACTTCCTCGGCCAGGCTCACCAGCTGTGCCCATTCCTCGCCCTCTTCAAACAGATCCTCGATATCCGGTATCTCGTCTTTGGCCTTCTTTAGCGTCTCCTTGCAGAAAAGGTTGCCCCAGTGCCGCCCGCAACTGTCGCAACCGCCACCGCCATGCAACACGCACTGGATGGTGAAGTTGAAGCACACGCCCATTCGGTAGTACGGGTCGGAACCGCACTCGAGCGACTGGAATGCGGCCTCGTCGCGTATGACGCGCAGTGCTTGGTCGACATCTCCGGTCTCCTCCATCGATCGACCCAGGATGTCCCGGCCCCTCGTCATCATGATGAACGTCGAGTTGCCCGCTTGTGCAGCCTCGCCCGCTACTTTCCTGGCGATGGGGGGCATGGTCGCAAAGTCCATATCAGCACATCCTGGACCGCCGGTCGCGCCCGCGTCCTCGCCGGCTTCGGCTGCGTCGTCGCCACCGCCCAACGGCAGACCGATGCCGCCGAACTGAGCGAGGGCCGCGCTCTCGGTAACTATCAACAGTGCGATCAGAAGCGATATCAGTCGTCGTCGTGTCGCAGTTCCATGCATAAGCGATCCCCCCGCTTTCACGGGTTGGCCCCCTCTCCCTCGTGTGTCTGAACTTCGGCCGCCAAGCCTGTTCCGGCCGCGCTCAGAACGATTGTCGAAGTCCCGAGTGGTGAGATCGTCACCTCGTCCACAAGCAACGGCGGCGTGCCGTCGACGCGAACCGCGTAGGTTCCCAGAGGCAGCTCGAGCCGCTCCCCGCCCACATCCCCATCCGCGAGCGCTTCCCCGGTCTCGCCCAGCACCTGGTAGCGCATCCGCAAGACCCCACGCTCGAGCGCCTCACCCAGGGCAGTGGGGTCGCGAGCGTCGAAGAAGGCGCCGCCGGTGCCCTCAGCCAGTTCGCGCAGCGCCTGATTGAGCCCGGCATCGGCGATGTCGAAGCCGATGACCACAACGCGAACCCCGGCGTCGGACGCACGATTGGCGGCCTCTTCCAGCGAGCCGCCACAGCTCTCGCCGCCATCGGTCACAAGCACCGCGATTCGTTCCCCCTCCGAGTCGGAGAGCGCGTCGAACGACTCGAGCAGCGAGGCGACCAGGGGGGTACCGCCGCTTGGCTCGATCATCTCCACCTGGGCTACAAAGCTCACCGGGTCCACGGGCGCGATCGGCGCCAACGCCACGATGTCGGCACAGTCGTTGAATACTCTAAGGCCCAGCGGTATTCCCACCGGCAACTCGCCCACCAGGGCGCCCACCGCTTCCTTGGCTACGATCATCCTCGTGCTCGTCCCCAAAGCCTCCTGCATGCTGCCCGAAGCGTCGAGTATCAGCTCCACGCTTCGGCGCGGCTCGGCTCCCGGCGCGATCCGCGCCTCCAGCCAACCGCCTCCGGCATTGATGAATGTGGCCTGGGCCCGGTTTGCATTTCCCCCGCGATCGGACAGCTCCACTACCAGCAGGTTCTCGCCCAACGGCAGAGGCCGGGCAGGCGAGATGACGCCCAGCGCTCCCCGGCTGTCATGGTCGAACTCGGCCGAGTAATCGCGGCCGTTGATGGTCGCTCGGAACGACACCACCGAAACTCCGCTGCCCTCGTCGCCGTAGGCGATATCGATTTGCGGAGTAGCCGTGTCGACCGTGGCCCCGTCGGTGGGCTCCAGAATGCGCAGCGAGGGGGGAGCGGCGTCTGCCACCTCGGTGAGTTGCTGCGGAGCACAGGCCGAAACGAGCCAAACCAGGCACATCAGGGCCGGTGCGCCCAGGAGCGCGATATTGCCGGCCGGCCATGGAGGCGAACTGTGAGCGTAAGGAGTCATGCCGGGCACCTCACCAGGCACCTCAGTACCGCTTCAGCTCGGTGATGGTCGCTGCTATGCGCTCGGCATCCTCGGCATCGGGCTCGAGCTCGAGGTAGCGCTCGAAAGCTAGCACCGCCCCCTGGCCGTCGCCGTTGCGGTAGTGCGCGGTGCCGAGCTCGCGGTGGGCCGGGGCGAAGGCGGGATCGGCAGCGATGGCCGCGTCGAAGTGCGTAATCGCCAGGGCCACCTCGGTTTCAGCGCCGGTCTCGAGTGTTATCTTGCCCAGGTAGTAAGGCGGCAGCGGGTCGCCGTCCCACACGGCCGCTGCCTTTTCGAACATGGCGCGCGCCGTGTTGAAGCGTTTGCCTTCGTAGTCGAGAACGCCAGTGATGACAACGAGCTCGCGGGTGCGTCTCTTGAACTCCTCCGAGTTCACACCCAGCCGCTCGGCCGCCACGCGGTCGCCGTAGCGGCTTGCGGCGAGGGCGCGCGATCGTTCGATCCGTTCGACCAGAGTCGGGTGGCTGCCGTAGAAGAAGTTGACTACCGGAGCCTGATCACCGTACTCGGCCAACAACAGTTCGAACGCGCCGGCCGCTTCCCGGGGATCGTAGCCGGCCTCCACCAACAACGCCATCCCTACCTCGTCCGCCTCGGCCTCCTGGGCCCGGCCGTGACCGTTTATAGCCGCGTTCATCGTGTACTCGTAGGTCTTGTCCAGGGCAGCGCCCAAGGCGCCGGATCGCGCTCCAACGGCGGTGGCTCCGACCATCGCCACGTCACCAAGCAGGGTGGTGGTGTATGCCCGCTCGATCCCGCGCGGCACATGACGGTGGGTAACATGGACGAGTTCGTGCGCCATCACCGAGGCAAGCTGGGCTTCGTTCTCCATTCGGGCGATCAGGCCGGCGTTGAAGTAGATCAAGCCGCCGCCGAAGGTGAACGCGTTGACGTTGGCGTCCCTCACTACTCGTACCCGGTACGGGAAAGGACGCGGCTCGGCGACCGCAACTAGCCGCTGCAACATGTCGGTAAGGTACGCCTCGAGCAACGGATCGTCCCACATTTCGTTCTCGGTCTCGAAGTTTCGGGCGTTCTCCTGGGCCATCCGCGCCTCGTCGTCGTCCGTGAAGCTCGGCCGCTCAATTACCGCGCGCTCGGTCAAATCCAGAGCCGGCGCCACTAGGCTGCTGGGCGCGCATCCCGCCAACGCCAGGATGAGTCCAAGCAGGCTTGTGACTGCGATCGGTGCCGTGTATTTTCCCATTGCTTCCTCCCTTGCCGGCGCCTGCCGGCCTCCACTCATCGAACTGGCAGGCTCCACACCCGCCACTGGTCGAATCCCACCTGCACATCGGGCTCCTCGAAGCTCCCTGCGAACAAGCCAAGCTGCCCCTCGCTCCATATCGCGTCGTAGACCGCTCCCTTGAAGCGGCCATTGACGTAGAAACGCAGAACGGGCCCGTCGGCAAGCACTCGTAGGTGGTTGGCTGCCATTCCCAACTCGATCCCGCCCAGGTCGTCGTACTGCCACTCCTGATCCCATGCCAGTTGGCCATCTTCGGAATGGAGGATTGAGTAGTAGCCGTCGGCGCTCACCAGGAAGGCGTAGAAGTTATCGTCATCCTGATAGCGGGCCACTACGCCCAGTGCGTTGTCCACTGGACCGCCCAGAGTCGTCGCCTCGACCTCGATCAGGGCGTTGTCGTAGAGACCTCCGGCCACGGAGATACCAGGCAGGTGGGAGCCGTGTAGAGCGATCTCGATCCGGCTGTTTTGGTAGCCGACTCTGCTGTTCTCGTCGCTCCACGTGTCCCAGCCACTCTCCACGTCGTCAAAGTCATCACCGAACAGCAGACGATCGGCGGAAAGTACCGGCTGGCCGACCGTAATGCTGTCCGAGGAGACGGCCACTCCCTCGAGGAAGAGGTCTACGTCGTAGACGCTTTCGTCCAGTTCCAGCCCTATCGGAACCGTGTGCATCCCAGTGCCTGTTAACTCCCACACCAGATTGCTTTGCTCGGCGACCGTGGAGCCTTCCCTGCTTATCCGCCAACCCCAGGAGGATCCCAAGCTCATCTCTCGGTAAGCGAACACGAGGTGAGGTGACGCAAGCGCCTCCGGGTAGTGGAAGAGAGCACTCACGCTGTCCCCTTCCGAAATCTCCGCCGCTACTCCGGGGGCATAGAGCGTCCCGGGCTCAGAACCCTGCTCATCGGGCTGTCCGTCGCCGGCCGGCTGCCCCTCCGCGGCCGGCTGTCCCTCTGCGGCCGGCTGTCCCTCCGCGACCGGCTGTCCCTCTGCGGCCACCTGGCCCTCGCCCATGGAATCGCTTTCGCCGGTCTCCCGGCCCTCCCCTTCGGATCGTGCTTCCGCGCCTGCCGCGACCACCGAGTAGCTACGCGAGTAGGCGCCGTATGAACGAGAAGTCACCCCGTGGCGGGTCGTCCCCTGATACTGGTCCTGACCGGCCCGGATAGTGATTTGTATGGGTCCGCCAGCGGCGGTGATCGCGCCGGCGTGCAGTGCGGCGGTGCACAGCGATGAGTCGGAAGTATAGACGTCGGTGCCCCAAATAACACTCGGAGAGCAACCGGCAGGGCAGGTTCCTTCTGCGATCGTTCCCGGTTCCCCTTCCACGCCATTCCCGGACATCTGGCAAGTGAGCGGCACCTGGAGGACGGATGCTTCCGGCAGGGCGAGAGTGGGGTCTATCAGGAAGGAGCCGGTTTGCGCCGGCTCTGAATTCAGGCTCAGCTCCAGCCGGTATTTGCCCGGTGGTGCGCCTTCCTCCAGCACCAGCGAAAAGAAGATCTTGCCGGTCGACGCCCTCTGGTCACCGGCCAGTCCGAGCACCTCCCCGAGCGTCGTCGCCTGACTGATCACCACTTGATCGTCCTGATACCAAACGCCACTCACGACATCGGATGAGCCGAGGTCCTGGAACTCGAAGAACGCGAATACGATCTCGACTCCCGCGGGGAAGCGGTCGCCGGCATCGACAGGCTCGACATCGGCTTCATCGAGCGCGAAGACGATCGGCCCGATGCTGCCTTGTCCGAACGCCACGATCGTGGTGAGGAACAGCGAAGTAAGAAACAGGCTCCGCGCCATGGCGCAAACGGAACGGGCTTTCGGAATCCGGTGCATGTGGATCAGAGCCTTCCAAAGGCGACGCCACGGTAGGTCCAACCGCCAGCCACAACCGCCTCCTGTATAGGCTTCTTGATCTCCCGGTTATCGAAGCGGTAGTTGTAGACGATGCCCGGTTCGAGCGTCTCGCTGAAGGCGTACGCCTTGCCGAACTCGAGCGACTGCTTCTGGCCTCTGAACGAGGACACCGCCACGGAGAGCTGGGGCACGCCGGCCCGCCATGCCACCGCGTACTCGCGATCCACCCCCCGTACCTCACGCTTGATGTCATCCAACTTCAAAAAGATCCGGAAGACCTTCGACAGCCCGGCCTTGGCGAACAGTTCGTGCCATTGAGCGTCGACGATCTTCCACTCGGCGATGAGATCGACGTGTTCCGGACTCCCGTCAATGATCCGAAAGGGCGCCGTGTGTCGGTTGAGGCGCACCAGGCGCTCGTAAAGCTCCTCGGCCGATAATGACGGAGCGTTGGCTGCCGGCCGGCGGGTAGAGGTGAGAAAGTCCAACAGTCCCATTTCGCCTCCTAGACCCAGCGAGTGCCAGATCCAACCAGTTCCGATTTCTGGTTGCCGCTACTCTGCAACGGCAGACTCAACGGACGCTCAACAACCCTATGGGACGGTGGCTCATGGGACGGTGGCAGAAAAGGTCTAGAGTTATGCATGCCGTTACGGCAGCCACCAGTGGCGCCGAATTGGGCGCTGCCCCGGCCCAGATTGCTCGGGGCCCTGAACGCTGCCGCCTGCCCCTTGATCGCGATTCGCGCCGGCGCCGGGTACGGGAAAACAGTACTCGCGGCTCAGTGGGCGGCCTCACGTTCCGGAACGTGCTGGTGGGAGTTCGACCCGTCAATACCCCAGCTGCCCTCCGACTGGAATCAACAGGAGAGCGACCTCGTGGTCGACGGCTATCTGCCGGGGGTCGAGGAGATCGACCGGAGGTTGCTGGCGCTGATCGAGAGTTGCCCGGCCGAGCGTCACGTGCTCTTGTTGGCGCGCGCCGAGCCAACCTTGGCTCTGGGCAGGCGGCGGATCGAGAGCACGGTGTTCGACCTGAGCTCGCGCGACCTCGCTTTTACGAGTGAGGAGGCGCACGAACTACTCCGGGCGGCCGGTGGCGCGACGAATCGGGAGATGGATGCAGAGGATTCGCTGAAGGCGCTGATGAATCGAACCCTTGGGTGGCCCGCCGCTGTGCGCGCGGCCGTGCAGGCCATCACAGCTGGCGATCCCGACGATGTCGAGGCCGGCTCGGTGGCCCTGCTCGGCGACTACATCGAGGCGGAGATCTGGCGGCCACTCGACGTGGAACAACGAAGGTTCCTGCTCTCCACAGCAGTCCTCGAAGAGTTGCTGCCGGCCTGGTGCGACCAACTCGTCGAGGGTGGCGAAAGCGCGAGAGCGCTGAGGGAGCTACGCTCCTCTGAGTCGTGGCTGCTTCCGCCCGGGAAGGTGGGCGAAGGCTTCAGGCATCATCCGTTGATGCGGGAGTTCCTGCTGTCACGACTGGACGAGGAGACAGGTCGCCGACGGCAGCTCGAATTGCGGGCGGCGACCGTCCTGCGGCAGAATCGCAGGACGGTAGAGGCGGCGGGACACGCGCTCACAGCCGAAGCGTGGGAATTGGCCATCGAGTGCCTGCGGTTGGGCGCCGACCGGGCCTTCCGCGAAGGGCATGCCGATTTGCTGCGAGACCACCTCGCCAGGTTCCCGGCCGAGTATCGCGAACGTCCCGAGTTGCAGCGGATCGAAGGCTACCTCTTCTGGGCCGCCGGTGACCTCGAGGCTGCCAAGGTGAAGGCCCGGCAAGCCGCCGATATCGAGGACCGGGACTTGCGGGCAGACGCCCTGATCCTGCAGTCTGCCGTGCACTACTCCCAGGGGAACTTTGGCGCCGAACTCACCACCCTGCAGCAGGCGATCGATCTGGAACCGCCCGATCCGTTCATCAGAGGCAAAGCCTGGTACGCCTTGGGCTCGCTGCACTATCGGGCCGGCAGAATTGCCGAGGCCGAAATTGCGCTGCGGCGGGCCGAAGCGCTTACCCATGACGGCGAACCCGTTCACGTAGCCGTCTCCAGTGTGCTGGCGTTGCTGCCTTTGGCCCGGGGCACGCCACGTTCCGCAATCTCGGGACTCGTGAGAGCTGTCGAGGGAAACCGGCGGCTGGGGAATCGCCGTGGGGAAGCACATGCCTGTTACCACCTGGCCATAGCACTGAACCAGACGGGCATGCATCAGCGTGCACTGAATATTCTCGCCGAGGCTGAGCGCATGTCGCGCGAGTTGGGGCTCGCCCATCTGGCGGGGCTGATTGCTCGTGAGATTGCCGATGCTCATCGTGACCTAGGTTCGGCAGACGCAGAGGAGCGCTACCGCCGGGCTATCACGGAACTGGAGCGGGTGGGCGCTTCAGCGGGCCTGTTACATGCGTATCATGGACTATCGGTACTACGTCGCAGGAGGGGCGATTCCGCCGCGGCACGCCGCGCCGCCGAGGAGGCGCTGAGGTACGAGGCAAGCGGCGATCCCGCATTCGTGGCGCTGATTCGGCTCCACCATCTCGTGCTAAGCGGTGGGGAGGCGACAGTCGTCCACGACTCCCTCGAGGCAGCCCTGAGTTTCGCGCACCGTTACTATCGGGTCTTGGCCTACCTCTACGCCGCTGCGGCACAGCCGACCGCCGGCCGGCAACTCACCCGATCCCCCCTGGAAATCATTCAGGATGAGGGGCTCGAACATCTTCTGCGCGAGGAAGGGGATCTTGCCACTCCCTGGCTGGAGTCGCAAGGACGGCATCCAGAGCAGGAACCAGATGAGTGGCGGACCCCGCGGCCGGGTCTCCGGCGGATCCGTCTGTACCTATTGGGCGGCGTTACCGTCGAAGGATCCGACGGTGAAACTATTCGAATTCGGCCACTGGCCCTCAGGCTACTGGGATATCTTGCGCTGCGACGGGGGGCGACTGTAGACCCGGAGCAGCTGATCGAGGCGCTCTGGCCCGGCAGGGGTTCCGAGATGCGCCCGACGATGCAGACCCTCATCTGGCTTCTCAGGCGCAGTCTGCACGAGTACGTCATCGGCACCCACCCAAGCGGCTATACCTTCGATCCCAACGGACTGGTATGGACCGACACCGAGGAGTTCGGTCATTCATTGGAACGCGCCCGGCTCGAGGAAGCAGTTGCGCTCTATCGTGGCGAGCTGCTCCCCGGAGTCGAGTGGGCCCAGCTGGAGCGGCGACACTTGGAGAACCGCTATCTGCAGGCGCTGGAGGAGCTGGCCGATGCCCGTTACCAGCAAGGACAGCTGGAGGAAGGTACGCGATTGCTAGAGAAGATTGTGGCCATCGACCCGTACGCCGAGGAGACCTACCGCAAGCTCATCGACTGGCACCGGCGCGCGGGACACGAGGAGACCGCCCGCCGCTTCATGCGTGAGTTCGCTTGGCGGCTGGAGCAGGAACTGGGCCTACCTGCTCACTGACAGACGGCAGTGGTTCCGCCCAACCTACGCCGATCTGGATATTCACGGCCGATGGAAACCGCTACCAGCCCTCGGGAAGGCTCCACACCCGCCACTCGTCGAAGCCCACCTCCACGCCGGGCTCGTTGAAAACGGCGCCGAACACGCCCACCTGCCCCTCGGCCCACAGTGCATCCTCGACCCGGCCTCGCAACTGGCCATTGACGAAGAAACTCATCGTTCGGCCGTCAGCTTCGATGCGCAAGCTATTCTCGGCAATTTCAGGGGCAATACCGCCATCTGTTGCCTCCGTCCACGGCACGTCCCACTCGAAGGCGCCATCGACGAAGTGCAGGATCGCGAAATACCCAGCGGCGTTGATCGCGAAGGCGTAATAGTTTCCGTTGTCCTGATAACGCGCGGCGATGCCCACGGCGTTGTCCCTTGGGCCGGCAAGCGTGATGGTATCTACCTCGATCACGACGTCGGAGAAAACTCCGGCATGTACCGAGGTAGCCGGCAAGTTGCTCCCGTTGAGGCTTATGACAAAGCGGCCCCCCTGATAATCCAGCGTCCCGACATCACCCTTGAACGTTCCCCAACCGCTCCGCGGGTCCTCGAAATCATCGCTGAACAGCAAGACTGCGTCGTCGGGCAACGGGGCAGCCCGCTCGACTGCACTACCCTGTCCTGCTTCGCCCTGTCCAGCTTCGCCCTGCGCTGCTTCGTCCTGCGCTGCTTCGTCCTGCGCTGCTTCGTCCTGCCCGTTGTTGGCCACTACCTCGAACTCGGCGGAGCGCATGAGCGATCCATTGAGGCTGAGATCTAGCCGGTAAATTCCCGGCTGCGCCCCCTCATTCAATCGGAGGAGAAAGAAGAACTGCCCCTCGGGGACGTCGGCGACGGTGTTGAGTACTTGGCTCGTCGTGGTGGCCTGGGTGAGCGCCAGGCTGCCTTCGTAATGCCAGGCCCCGCTGATGACGTCGGTCGCAGAGAGATTCTCGAACTCGAAGAAGGCGTAGATATCGCGCACGCCCTCCTCGAAACTATCCGTTGCATCCACCGGCTCCACGTCCCGCTCGCCACGGGCAAAGAGTATCTCCCCGATGCTTCCGGGGTTGGATTCCTGGTCCGATCCCTGCGCCGATTCCTGGGCGAACCCCAGAGTAGCGCTCAGCGCGAGAAGCGCTACGAGAATTCGCCAGCCGTGGCGCAAGGCACTGTCTGCACCCCCAGAAATCTGGCTACCTCTGCAAAGGCTTCGTGCAGTTGTCGCCTCGCCGACCGTGCCGCCCATCACGCCGCCCACCACACCGCCTACCAGGCCACCGCCGCAGCACGTCTTCATCGCCGCTACCCTGCTGCTTCCAGGGTCGAACGACGGTGCCTGATGACCACTGTTCCCGCTATTCGGTCCCCCAGTCGCTGGCGCTTGGGCGATCCCCAGGCCAACAAGGCGCCAACCAGGTAGAAGAAGAGGCCATCGACGAAACGCAGCACGTTTCTGACAATTGCCGCGGGCCAGCCGATCGGGTTTCCGTCCTCCTGCACCACCCGGAGCCCCAACAGCAGCTTGCCGATGCTGGCGCCGGTGGTGGCCTCCATTCCGGTGTAGTAGACGAACCACAACAGGAAGGAGAGGAACGCCGGTCCGCCACGAACCTCGAACCCATCCGGCGTTAGCCCGCCGGTAAAGGCCGCGACGACATAGGCAACAGCGAAGAGCACCAGCGCGTCGATTATGGCGGCAACCGCCCGCCAGCCAACACCCACGTAACCCATACGAATACCTCGGCTTTCTCCACCGGCTATTGGCAGGTTCTCCGCAGCTAGCGGAGGATGACCTGTTGATGGCAACAAGTGTACAAGGCTACGTGGCCGAGCATTACGCCTCTCGCTCGAAATCCTTGCCGAAGGTAGCCCTCACTCCACCCGCTGCGAATCGATCGACGACTGGGTCTTCGACAATGCCTTTTTGGAGGTCTCCTGGCGCTGCATGCTCAGGGCGACATAGAGGGAATCGACTATGGCCAGATGGGCGGTTCGCGAGGACATCGCCTCCACTCGCGAAGTCGTTTCCTGAACCGCCGTCACCAGCTCGATGTTCGCCAACTGCAACAGCGGTGAGCGGAAGAAAGAGGTGAGGGCGATGATCGTCGCGCCTGCGTCCTTCGCTTTTTGCGCTGCAGTGAGCACCTCTTGGGTACGGCCTGTGTGTGACACGACCAGGGCAACGTCGCCCGCACCCAGGAGCGCGGCCGAGACCGACTGCATGTGCGAATCTGGTGGTGTCGACACTCGTAATCCCACCCGCAGGAAGCGGTAGTAGGCGTCCACCACCACCGGCGTGCTCGAGCCCATACCGTAGATCTCGATGCGACCGGCGGCGGCCAGAGCCGCGACCGCCTCATCCAACTGCCGCTCATCGACGAGTTCGAGTGTCTCCTTGAGCGCCTGTATCTCCGCCTGAACCACCTTGCGCATTATCTGGGCAGGCTTATCGCCGAGTCGCAACTCGACCTCTAATGCCGCCGCAGCGGCACCACCGCGCTCGTACGCGAGAGCGATCTTGAACTCCCTGAAACCGGAGAAACCGAGTGCCCGGCAGAGCCGCATGACGGTTGCCGTGCTCACGCCGGTCCGATCGGCCAGCGCCACGACCGACAGCCCTACGATCTCATCGGTATCGGCCAGGATAGCCCCGGCGACGGCGCTCTCCGACCTGGTGAGACTGCTTTCCAGGCCGCGGATTCGTGCCAGCACCGCGCCCGACGGCGGGCCCGGCGACGGCCGTCGACCTTTCACAGGTTCTCCGTCACAACCGTTCGGAAGCTCACGAGAGTGCGGTGGACTCCATGGCGAGTAGCTCACGCACTCTCGGCAGGGCTTCCTTCGCCGCCTTTTCGTTCAGGAACGCCAGCCGTGTGCGGCGGTGGAGGATGTCTTCGGGCGTGCAAGCCATCTCGAATGCGGCGCCGTAGAGCACTTCGGCCTCGATGTGCGGATAGCCCGGCACCAATCTCTCACCGTATCCCTTGTCGGCGATTCGAGCGACCTCGGCAGCTTGATCACCGTACGATCTGTTCAGATGCCGCGCGACCTCCGCATCTAATCCACCGCGCTCGAGTTCGACGGCAGCATCGGGTCGGTAACCGGCGCCCCCACGAAGCGGCATCGTTTCGGTGAGCGATGGCCCGCTGCTTCGCAGTTCCCCCACTACGACGGCCCGGTCCACGGCGTCGAGCGCCATCTTCCGATACGTGGTCCACTTGCCGCCGGTGATGGTGAGCAGTCGCGACGCACTTACCGCTATCAGATGGTCGCGAACCAGCCCGGCGGTGCCGGCCTTGCCGGCGTCGGACACCAGCGGCCTAAGTCCCGACCAGGAGGCCAATACATCCTCCTCGACCACCGGCAGGTCGAAGTACTTCCGCACGTGCCGCAGGATGTAGTTGACCTCGTCCTCACTCGCCTGCGGGGTGGCGCTAAGTGGCGCCGGGTTGTCGGTAGTGCCGATCAGGGTGTGGCCCAACCAGGGGAGCAGGAACAACACTCTGCCATCCTCGGTCTGGGGTATGAGCAGGCCGGTCTCGGGTGGCGAGAATCGCTTGTCGAGCACCACATGTATGCCAGAGCTCGTGTTGAGCAGCCGCGCTGCATTTGGATCGTCCAGCAGCCGCAGCTCGTCGGCGAAGGGCCCGGTGGCGTTGATTACGACTGTCGCTGCGGTCTCCCAACTCTCACCCGAGAGCCGGTCTTGCAAGGTGACGCCTCGGACCCGGCCACCCTCCTTGACGAGGTCGCTCACCGCTAGGTGGTTCGCCACTACCGCACCCTCCTGAGTCGCGGTAAGGGCGAGCGAAATGTTCATCCGAGCATCGTCGAACTGACCGTCGTAGTAGAGCACTCCGCCCTTGAGCCCGGAGCTTTTGAGCATGGGGAAGCGCTCCGTCGCTTCGCGGCGACCCAAAAAGCGGCTGGGCGCGAGGTTTGCCTTGCCGGCGAGCAGGTCGTACATCTTGAGGCCGGCGAAGTAGTAGGGGATCTCGAACAGGCCGTACAGCGGGGTGAGCAAGGGCAGCGGCCGGGTGAGGTGCGGAGCGATCCTCAGCAGTACCGCCCGCTCTTTGAGCGCGTCCCGAACCAGGCCCAACTGTCCGCGATCGAACTCCTTCACCGCCCGCTCGAGGTAACGCACGCCTCCGTGAATGAGTTTGGTGCTGCGACTGCTGGTGCCCGCCGAGAAGTCCGAACGCTCGACGAGCGCAACGCGTAAACCTCGCGTTGCCGCATCGAGGGCGATACCGGTTCCGGTGGCGCCACCTCCTACCACCAGAATGTCGAAGCGTTCGCGCTTGAGTCGTGCGACCGCCACCGCCCGGTTCACTGGTCCACCCGTCGGCGACCACTTGAGTCGTCCCGGTCACGTGCCCGCAACAACAGTTCCGGGTCGTCACCTATGAGCCCGTCCGCTCCCCAGTCGAGCAACCGCGCGCCCAGGGCCAGATCGTTCACCGTCCAGGCGAACACGAACAGCCCTTGCTCGTGCCACCTCGAGATACGCTCGGGTGAAAGAAGCGAGTAGTGCGGGTGGACTCCGGCTAGCGACAGGCAGGGGAGCAGTTCGAGGGCCTCCTCTTCGGAGACGAGGAGCGCCAGAGGAAGATCGGCCCCCTCGCGGCGCAGTCGCAACAGCGAGTAAGGATCGAACGACGAAATCCAGGCTCGTTCCTTAGCCGACCCACTCCACGCGCCCAGGACCTCCGCCAGCAGTGACTCGCGGTCGTCGTTACTCGGTACGGCATGCTTCAACTCGATATTCAGCCGTGCGGACGGGTACTCGTCCAGGAGCTCGAGCACCTCTTCGAAGCGTGGCGTCTGCGGCGCTTTCGCGGAAAGGTCGCTCCAGCTGTGCTCACTGAGGAAGTCACCGTCGATGCTTGGGTCGTGGTAAACCGCAAGCACGCCGTCGGCGGTCCGGTGCAAATCGAGCTCGAGCCCGTCGATTCCCGCATCGAGCGCCGCGCGGAATGATGCGATGGTGTTTTCGAGAGCCATGAGCGGGGCGCCCCGATGACCGATCAGTAACGGCGTGCCAGAGGACAAGTGCAATTTAGATCCCACCTTCCGGCGCTCGACGCGGGCATTTGCTGGCCCCGCAGGTGATGACAGAGTACGAAACTTTCTGACAGGTCGCCTGGCTAAATTAGTTATGAGTTTACGACGTTGAGCATGTCAAGATTACGAGGAGGAACGATGTCGACATTCGTGGGCCCCGATGATTCCCGCCTTGGTTGGTACGGCGCGATTTCGCTGCAACGCACCACGCACTCGGTCGCTCCATGGCGCTTACCCGTGGAGCGCCTACCGCTCTACCCTTTCGAGGAGCTTTGGCGGCAGGCGTCGATGCCCGCCGGCGTGCGCGTTGCCTTTCGCAGCGCGATACCGAGTAACATAACTCGACTACCGAAGATGCCAGTCGGCCTCCCTCCCTTGTGCCAGGTGCTTTGAGGCAGGAGATTCGTCTGGAACTAGGGAGGAGGTGGCGCTGCGGAAGCAGGTTCATGCGACCGGTCGAGTCGACCGGTTCGGGTAGGACCAGGACGCCCCCACGGGCGAGCAGCCGAGGGTTACTTTGTAAGTTTCCGCTCTCGCTGCCCCAAGGAGAACTGCTCATGCGTAACAGAGATCCGCTCCGGCTTCCCCTTTCGCTCTCCGCTGTCTACATACTCCTGGTAGGCATAACTCACCTCATCCCGACACTCTCCGAACCCCTCCTCGGCCGTCCGGTGATCGACCCCGCGCTCGAGGCGCTCAACGGGACGGCCCTGGTAACCGTCGGAGCGTTCACGGCCCTCCTCGCCCGCCAGGGGAGTCGCTCGGCGGCGATGGTGTGGGCCCTCGTCGGCTTCTTCGTGCTGGCCACAGTTAACCTGGTCGTCTTCTGGTCCCTGGGCGAGGTCACCGCACGGACCGCGCTGGCACCAATCGTCATCCACCTGTTCTTCATCGCCTGGATCGGTTCGACGCTTGCACGCGCCGGCGCACCTAACGCGCAGGCGACAGGGGTGTAGCTGCCCGCCGAACTGTGATCCCAACAGGCGTCGGCCGATCGGTGCCGGCGCCCCTCCTTCGTCCTCGCTAGCGTCCTCGCTAGCGAATGAGCGCCCGCTCCCCGCTACCCGAGTAGTTCACGAAAACAGTTTTCACTTCGGTAAAGAAGTGCAGTCCCTCCTCGCCCATCTCGCGCGGCCCGACCCCGGTCGACTTCGAGCCGCCAAAGGGGAGTTGCGCTTCGCCGCCGATGGTTGGCTCGTTGACGTGGACCATGCCCACCTCGCTCTCCTCGATGAAGCGCATCGCCGTGCGGTGGTCAGTGGTGAAGATGGCGGAAGCCAGGCCGAACTCAACGGCGTTGGCAGCCACTATCGCCTCGTCCAGGCTAGAAACCTCGCTCACCGCCAACACCGGCCCAAAGACCTCCTCCTGAAATATCCGCATCTCGGGAGTCACACCATCGAACAGGGTGGGCTCCACGAAATAGCCGCCGCCAAGCTCGATGGCGTTGCCGCCGTAGACAAGACGAGCCCCTTCGGAACGGGCCACATCGATGTATTCGAGGTTGGTCTCGAACTGCTTGCGGTCGACCGCCGGAGCCAAGTCGGACGACTCGTCCAGGCCCGGACCCAGCTTGAGCGTCGCCGCCTTCGCCACCAGGCGCTCGAGCAACTCCGCCTTCACCTCACGGTGGACGACCAGTCGTGAGGTGGCGGTGCAGCGTTGACCGGTAGCGCCGAACGCGCCCCCGATCAGGGCCTCCACTGCTGCGCCCAGGTCGGCGTCGGCCATGACTACCACCGCGTTCTTGCCGCCCATCTCGCAGGTGACGCGGGCGCCCCTCTGCGAAGCTAATGAGTTCACGCTCATCCCGACGCTGTTCGAACCGGTAAAGGAGACTGCCTGTACCCGCGGGTCGCCCACGATTGTGTCGCCCACATCGGCGCCCGAACCCACCACCATGTTGGCCACGCCCGGGGGCAGCCCGGCCTCCTCGAGAATCTCCATGAAGAGCGCCGCGGTACCGGGCGTGAGGCTGGCCGGCTTGAAGACCACCGTGTTCCCTGCGACCAGCGCCGGGGCCGTCTTCCATACCGGGATCGCCCAAGGGAAGTTCCAGGGGGTAATGAGTCCCACCACACCCAGCGGGCGTCGCAGCGTGTAGGTGTGGGTGTTGCGGACTTCGCTGGGCAGCGTCTTGCCCGCGATCCTGAAGCCGTCGCCGGCGTAGTACTCGAGCAGGCCGATCCCCTTCATCACCTCGCCCCGCGACTCGCGCAGGATCTTGCCCTCTTCCAGGCTCATGACTTGGGCGATCTCCTCGAGCCTGCGGCGCGCGATATCGGCGGCCCGCCACAGCACCCGGCCGCGCTCTGGGGAGGGCGTGTCGCGCCACCTGGGCCAGGCGGCCTGAGCGGCATCGATGGCGCGAACGGTATCGTCACGGCCGGCCGCCGGAAACTCAGCCAACAGTTCGCTCGGATCGGCAGGGTTGACGATCCGGATGCGGCGGTCCGAGGTCGGCTCGTACCACCTTCCGGCAACGAACGATCCCCCACGAATTACTGGTCTGGCTTCTACCGTCACGATTTCCTCCTCGCGCTCAAGCGGCCGCTGGAACTGTGCCAGTCTACTTTCGCCACTCGCGCTTGCCAACTCCAACCTCTCCTTTACAAGCCGACAAAGCCGGCCGTATGATGGCCGACAACTCGAACTATTTCGCCTTCTGGAGCCAGATCGTTGGCCGACTCCGCGAAGGATTTGGGCGAAGGATTTGGTGAACGGTTGGGGCACTCGAAGCGCCGGCAACAAGGAGTACCTGTAGCTGAGAAGGAGCAAGAGTGGCAAGAGTCGTAATGGGTTGCCTAATCCAGTCGCCGGGCCCGGTTTCGGGTGGCGTCGTTAGTGCTACCCACTTGGGACACGAACAGTTGGGTCACGAACAGCAGGTAGCGCCGTGAGTAGCGAAGCAGTGCAGGAACACGCACTCCGAGGCAGCCGCCTCGAACTCGAGGAGTTGCAGGACCGCTTCACCGAGCTAAAGCCGCCGATGACGGCGCGCGAAGCCCGGATCGAGGCGAACCGTTGCCTGTATTGCTACGACGCTCCGTGCATAGCCGCCTGCCCAACCGACATCGACGTCCCCACCTTCATACGCAAGATCTCCACCGACAACGTTACCGGCGCGGCCGTGACGATTCTCGAGGCCAACCTGATGGGCGCCAGTTGCTCGCGAGTGTGTCCGGTGGAGGAGCTTTGCGAGGGCGCCTGTGTGCTGGGCGCTCACCACAAGCCGATCGAGATCGGCCGCTTGCAGCGCTACGCCACCGACCACCTCTACGAGCGTGGGATCATGCCCTTCCAGCCGGCGCCTGCCAATGGACAACGGGTCGCGGTAGTCGGCGCCGGGCCGGCCGGGTTAACCTGCGCCGGCGAGCTGGCCAAGCTCGGCTACGAGGTAACCGTCTTCGAGAAGAACGACCTGCCGGGCGGCCTTTCGACCTACGGCATCGTGGTGATGCGCGAGCCGATTCGGGTGGCACTCGAGGAGGTCGACTTCGTGCGGCGCCTGGGCGTGGAGATCCGTACCGGGGTGGAAGTAGGCAAGGACATAACCGCGCACGACCTCGTCGGACGGTACGACGCTGTATTCGTCGCCGCCGGCATGGGAAGCGTGCCCGAGATGCAGATCCCCGGTGAGGAGCTGGACGGCGTCGTCGAGGCGCTCTCGTTCATCGCCGAGACGAAGCTGGCCGAGATGGAGGGGTTGGAGCGGCTCTCCGAACTACCGATCGGCAAGAACGTCGTCGTCATCGGCGCCGGTAACACCGCGATCGACGCCGCCACCATAGCCAAGAGGTTGGGTGCCGAACGAGTGACGATCGTCTACCGGCGAGGCGAGAAGCAGATGCCCGCCTACGAGTTCGAGTACTCCTTCATCAAGAACGAAGGGGTCGAGTTCCGCTTCCTCACCCAACCGGTCGAGGTGCTGGGTGAAGGGGGCCGGGTGACTGGGCTCAGCTGCCTCGAGATGCAGCTCTCTGCACCGGGCGCCGATGGACGGCAACAACCTATCCCGATAGCCGGCAGCGAGTTCGTCCTCGAATGCGACCAGGTAATCAAGGCGATCGGACAGGAGAAGCCCACCGGGCTCATCGAGGCGTTCGAACTAGAGGCCGATAAAGGCTACATCGCCGTGGACGAGGCACTGAGGACGATTCATCCGCAGGTTTTCGCAGGCGGTGACGCGGCGCGAGCGAAGGGGCTGGCGATGACTGTAACGGCCTCGCAGGACGGCAAGAACGCCGCTAGCAGCATCCACCAGTGGCTTACCCGAGAAAAGGTTGCGCATGGCTGATCTGAGTATCGACTTCGCGGGCGTCCGTAGCCCCAATCCATTCTGGCTCGCCTCGGCGCCCCCCACCAACAGCGCTTATCAGATAAACAAGGCGTTCGAGCAGGGCTGGGGCGGCGCGGTCTGGAAGACAATCGGCGCGCCGGTGCTCAACGTCTCCAGCCGCTACGGCGGGTTTAACTTCGGCGACAACAAGCTCGTCGCCATCAACAACATCGAGCTCATCTCCGACAGGTCGCTGGAAGTCAACCTGCGCGAGATCGCCGAGGTGAAACGCCTGTGGCCCGACCGCGCAGTGGTCGTCTCGGCCATGGTGGAGTCGAAGGCCGAAGCGTGGCACGACATCGTACGCATGATCGAGGACACCGGCGCCGACGCAATCGAGCTCAACTACGGGTGCCCACACGGGATGAGCGAGCGCGGCATGGGCGCGGCCGTGGGCCAGGTGCCAGAATACTGCTCGATGATCACGTCTTGGGTCACCGAGGTCTCCGGCCTGCCGGTGATAGTCAAACTCACGCCCAACGTCACCGATATCGTGCCGCCGGCGCGGGCGGCGGTTGCCGGCAATGCTCAGGCTATCAGCCTCATCAACACCATCAACTCGATCGTCGGCGTAGATCTCGACAACTTCCAGATTCAGCCGAACGTGGGCGGCAAAGGCTCGCACGGGGGCTATGCCGGTCCGGCGGTAAAGCCGATAGCGCTCAACATGCTCTCTTTGGTGGCGGCCGATGAAGAGGTGCGGCGCGCCGGCCTGCCGATCTCGGGCATGGGCGGCATCCAGACCTGGCGCGACGCGGCGGAGTTCCTCTTGTTAGGCGCGACCAGCCTGCAGGTATGCACGGCGGTGATGCACTACGGCTTCAGGATCATCGACGATCTCACCGACGGCCTGTCCAACTGGCTCGACGAGAAGGGGATCGCATCTGTTAATGAGGTTATCGGCGCTTCGGTGTCGCGTATATCCAACTTCGGCGACTTCGACCTCGCCTATAAGACGGTGGCTCGCATCGACCCGCACAGCTGCATCAACTGCAACCTCTGCTATATCGCCTGCGACGAGGGCGCCCACCAGAGCATCGACCTCGTCGTCGACGGAGTTCGGGTGGATCCCGCCTCTTATCGCGGCGCCGCGAAGTCGCTCCCGGTGGTCGCCGAGGACCGCTGCGTGGGCTGCAACCTCTGCTCGCTGGTGTGCCCGGTAGACGGCTGCATCACCATGGTGGAGGTTCCGCCGGAGCGCGAGAGCGTCACCTGGAACGAGATCGGCGCCAGGACGCCGGAGGTAACTGCCGACTGGCAGGCGATGGAAGAGTACCGCAAGAAGGTGGGAATAGACATTCACTAGGCGCGTTTCCATCGAACCCGCCGGCCCATCGCCAGTTCGTGCCCATTGCGCGTGTCCAGAGCGAGCGCCCGCAGCGCCCCGGAGGTAGCCCTAATGCCCCTACTAATCAAGAACGGCGAGATCGTAACCAGCGACGCCCGCTATTTTGCCGACGTCTACTGCGAGGACGAGACGATAACGAGAATCGGACACGATCTCGACGCCCCTCCCGGAACCGAGGTAATCGACGCCGGCGGAAAGTACGTCTTCCCCGGATTCATCGACCCCCACGTACACGTCTACCTGCCGTTCATGGGTACCGAGACCAAGGACAGCCACACCAGCGCCAGCCAGGCCGCCTTGGTGGGCGGCACCACCAGCTTCATCGAGATGGCGGCGCCCGGTCCCCAACAGCCCGCGACCGAAGGCTACGAGTTGTGGAAGTCGAAGGCCGAGGGGAAGAGCGCCTGCGATTACGCCTTCCATATGGGAGTCACCCACTTCGACGACGAGACGCCCGATCAATTGAGGCAGGTAGTCGCCGACGGCACCACCTCGTTCAAGGTGTTTCTGGCTTACAAGGGCGCTCTGGACGTGGACGACGAGGCTCTATTCCGCACTCTCACGCTGGCACGCGAATTGGGCGTGACCGTTACCGCTCACTGCGAGAATGCCGAGCTGGTTGCGCGGCGCCAGCAGATGTTGCTCTCCCAAGGCAAGACCGGTCCCGAGTTCCACGAACCGAGCCGCCCGGCACGCGTCGAGGCCGAGGGAACGCATCACTTCGCCACGTTCCTGGAAATGACGGGCGCTACCGGCTACGTCGTCCACCTCAGTTGCATTCCGGCGCTCAGAGCGGCGGTCGAGGCGAAGGCGCGAGGCGTGAAGCTTACTGTCGAGGCCGTCATTCCCCACCTGATTCTTGACTCGAGCTATGCCGAGCGCCAAGGCTTCGAGGGTGCGAAGTTCGTTATGTCGCCTCCCTTGAGAACCAAACGCGACCAGGAGGCGCTGTGGCGAGCCCTGGAGCAGGGGCTCATCGACACGGTAGGAACCGACCACGCGCCCTTCGACTTCGACGGCCAAAAGGACATGGGCAAGGGGGACTTCACCAGGATCCCCAACGGCATTCCCGCGATCGAAGACCGGGTAAACATGCTCTATACCTACGGCGTGAGTCGCGGGCGACTGGACATACACCGTTTCGTGGACGCCGCCAGTACGCGTGTCGCCAGGGCCTTCGGCCTGAGCCAGAAGGGCCAGATAGCGATTGGCAAGGACGCCGACCTGGTCGTCTACGACCCCGCTTACCGCGGCACCCTGGCCCACAAACCCGAGACGATGAACGTCGACTACCGTGGCTTTGGCGGTTTCGAGATCGACGGCCGCCCTTCGGTTGTGACGGTACGCGGTGCGGTGGCGGTGCGCGACGGACGGTTCGTGGGCGACGCTTCGCGGGGCAAGCTGCTGCGGCGTGAACCGGCGAAGTGACGACGGGAGTCACTGGTTGATGGTCCAACCCCGGGCCCCACAGGCCTTTGAGAAGGAGCGGAAGCCGGTCATCGAGATTCGAGACCTGTCGATGACCTATTACGGGCGCGGCACCGAGACCGTTGCCCTACAGAACGCCAATCTCGAGGTCGCCGAGGGCGAGTTCATCAGCCTCATTGGCCCCTCGGGTTGCGGCAAGACTACCCTCCTGCGAATAATCGCCGACCTGATTCAGCCGACCGGCGGTGAGATTCTGGTAGCGGCCAAGACCCCTAGCCAGGCACGGCTAGACCGCGAGTACGGTTACGTCTTCCAGGCCCCGGTGCTGTACGACTGGCGGACGGTCCTGAACAACGTCATGCTCCCGCTCGAAATCATGGGGTTCAGTCGCGCCGAGCGGCGCGAGCGGGCAACGAGACTCCTGGCGATGGTGGGCCTGGAGGAGTTCCACCGCAACTACCCTTGGCAGCTCTCGGGCGGGATGCAGCAGCGGGTGAGCATCGCGCGCGCTTTGGCGTTCGATCCCAAGCTGATGCTGATGGACGAACCGTTTGGAGCGCTAGACGAGATCACCCGAGAAACAATGAACAACGAGCTCCTTCGCATCTGGCAGGAAACCGGCAAGACGGTCGTCTTCGTGACGCACTCGATCCCCGAAGCGGTTTTCCTGTCGAGCCGAGTGGTGGTGATGACCGCGCGGCCCGGCAAGATCGAGCGGGTAATCGACGTTGATTTGCCCTACCCCCGCACCGAAGAGGCACGCGAATCGACCAGGTTCTTCGAGCTGACCACCGAGGTTCGTGAAGCGTTACGGGGCGTGCAGTGAACGAAACCGACGGTCGCGGGCGGGTATTCGACCCGGTACTCGATCGGGCATTCGGCAGGGTATCCCGCTAATGCTGTGGGTCAGGCGACACCTACCTGTGATCCTGGTGCTGCTGGCTCTGGTGCTGCTGGGTTACCCACTGGCGCTCTTGTTTGGGTTGCCCCTCGCCGTTCGCGACATGAATGACCTTAGAAAGTGGGAGCACCGTGTGATCACCGCCCGGCCGCTCCTTTCGCTGGACACCGTCCGGCAACTCCAGTTCCCGGACGCTGCTAAAGGCGGCCTGCTGGTAAAGGGCGACGCGCCGCTCGACTGGCAGTACCGGGTCACCGAGGACGCGGTCGTCTTGCAGCACGATCCGCCCACCCCGCTGGTGGACCTCGGCGACGCCGCCTCCGGCGTTGCGGGCGACCTCTACCGCTTGCCCGCCTCGGCCGACGCCGCCGACCCGACGCTCGCCGTCTATCTGGGGGACCGCCTGGCGCTGGGCGGCACGGTGGCGGCGCGTGAGGTGCCCGAAGGGGAGCGGTTGACCTTTAGCTTCCCGGGCGCAAATGGCCCGGTGATCGTCGACGGCGAGGTACTGAACGAGGGTGAGGCGTACGAAGATCTGGGAGAGCGGGTCCGGTTTGAAACCGCTCCCCGCTTTGGCAGTGACGTGCGGCGCGTGAGCGGCGACTACGGAGTCGTGAACGCAGCAGAGAACCTCATCGTCTTCTCCGAAGCCCCCGGCGCTCAGGTGTGGGTGGCTTCGAACGTAGTGCGCCTCGCAGAGGTGCTCGAACCCGTGTCGGATTCCCAAGGCCGGCGCTTTCGTTTCGCGGCCGAGCGCGTCGTGGAAACCGATGGCGAAAGGCAGGTGTTCGTAGGCGAGACCGCCCTTTCGGATGACGACGAACGCCCGGCCGAGCGCGTCGACGGGGTGCGGCAGGAATTCACCTTCGACAGCCCACAAGGCATCGTGACGGCGGACGGTGTCCGGCAGATCGAGGGGCAGGAGTACGAGCGGGAGGGGAACCTCGTGAGATTCGCCCAGGTTCCCGCCCGCAACGCCCGACTGCGGCAGTACCCCAACTACTATCTGACCAATCCCGCGATTGGCGAAATCGAGCTGGCGCTGGCGCCCGAACCGGACAGCACCGTGTGGACCAGTCGCTACTCCGTTTACTCGCGGCCCAGCTGCGGTAGCACCACCATGGAGTGCTTCTTCGCCCTGCCGCAGCACCCGGTACCCTTCCCCCACTGGATCGCCCAGAGGATCGGCCCATTCTTCGATAAGTATCCCCTTACCGACGAACGAAACGTCGTATGGGCCACCCTCTACACGACGTTGGGTACCGTCACCGCGCTGGCGCTGGGCAGCGCCGTGGGAATCGTCCTGGCCTACCTCTTCGTGCTGCTGCGGCCGCTCGAGCAGGCTCTGCTCCCCTGGGTGGTCGCTTCGCAAACGGTTCCGATCATCGCCCTGGTGCCGGTGCTGCTGCTGGTGCTGGGGAACTTTGGCATTACCATCCAAACCAGCCTACTTCCAACCGCGATTATCGGAGCCTACATAGCCTTCTTCCCAATGGTGGTGGGAACGGTCAAGGGCCTTCGCTCGGTTGACCCGCTGGCCCTGGACCTCATGCGCTCCTACGCAGCGACGCCGCTTCAGGTCTTCGCGAAAGTGCGATTCCCCGCGGCGGTGCCGTTTTTCTTCACCAGCCTCAAGCTTGCGACGGCGGCGGCACTCGTGGGGGCGCTGGTGGCCGAAACAGAGTCGAACAACCGCCGCGGCCTGGGCTACCAGATTCTCGGTCAGGTACAGTCGGGCAACGTCGCGGACGTGTGGATCCTGCTGATCATCTCGGCCCTACTGGGCGTGGGCTTAGTGGCGCTGATCGGCGGCCTGCAAAGGCTGATCGCACCGTGGGAGCGCGTATGAAGCCGGCGCTGGCAGCGAAGAACCCGGCGGCCGCCCCGACGCGGTTGCGGATCAAGCCGCTCTACGCATCGGGAATTGGCGCTCTTGTTGCCCTGCTGGGTCTCCTCGGCCCCTTCACCGTGCAGGAGAGCGCAGTCGACACTCTGGGGCCTCTCGGCTTGGCCATCGTCGTCACCAGCCTTCTGTTGGCGGTCATCGGCCGCGACTGGGCGGCTGTCGCCCTGCTGCCGCTGGGATTGCTCGGTGCGTTCCAAACTGTTAGCGCCCTGTGGTTGCTGCGGATACCCGGCGACTGGGGCTACTGGGCTCTACTGTGGGGCTTCCTCGTGGCAAGCCTGGGCGGAGTGTGGCGCGTTAGCCTGGTGGAACTGCCACCCGAGACGGGCAAGGCGGAGCGCACTCTTCGCGGTCTGTTGCCGCCGGCCGCGATTCCTTTCGCGCTGCTGCTCACCTGGCAGGGGCTGGTGAGCGGTTATACCGTCCCAAAAGGGATATTTCCCGGCGTGCTCGACGTATGGACCCAGCTCACGGTCTCATTTCGGGTTCTCTTGGCCGACAGCTACGTCACCTTCGTCAAGGAGGTGCTGTTCGGCTTCACCCTGGGCCTCATCGGCGGCTTTACGGCGGCTATCGCCATCGCCTTCTCACCCTTCCTGCAACGGGGCTTCCTGCCGCTGGCCGCGGCGTTCGGCGCTGTTCCGATAGTGGGACTGGCCCCGGTGCTAGGGCGCGCTTTTGGAGTGAATTGGGAGTCGAAGGCGGCGGTGGTCGTGATCGTCACCTTCTTCCCCGTCGTGCTCAACACGGTGCAGGGGCTGGTGAATGTCGATCCCCTCAAGCTCGAGCTGTTGCGCGCCTACGCAGCCAAACCGCGCGAGGTGTTCTTCAAGCTGCGCCTCCCCAACTCCCTCCCCTACCTATTCAACGCATTGAAACTGGCCGCGGTGATCTCGGTGGTGAGCGTCATCGTCGCCGAATTCCTCATCCCCGGGCCGCCCGAGGGGCTGGGCCAGCGCATCAGCCTATCTGCCCGGCGGGGGGCATTCGACGTGGTGTTCGCGGCTATCGCGGTGACCAGCATCATCTCGTTCGCGTTCTACAGCCTACTGTCGCTGGTCGAACGTTGGCTTACCGGCTGGCACCCCTCATTTAGAGAGGAGCCGCGATGAAGTCGGCACTCGGACCCTAATACTCCGCCGGGTGCCTCGGTGATTGTCCATGACAGCAGGCGCACTTCAGGAGGTTACAGATGAAAAACTCGAGATTGTTGGGCTTACTCTTACTCGCGCTGGCACTGCCGCTCTCGTTCGCGCAAGACCTGGTAGAGGTCACGTTCCAGTCGAAGTGGTTCCCGCAGGCGCAGTTCGCGGGTTACTTCGTTGCCCAGGACAAGGGCTTCTACGCCGAGGAGGGACTCAACGTCACCATCCTCGACGGCGGCAACGTCAACCCCACGGTGCAGGTGGCCAGCGGCAATGCCGACTTCGGCACCGACTGGAGCGCCAACATGCTGGTGCAGCGCGACCAGGGTCTCGACGTGGTGATGATCGCGCAGATGTACCAGGACTCCGGTTACCGGCTGGTGGCCCTGCGGGATTCGGGCATCGAAGAGTTCGCCGACCTGGCCGGTCGCACTGTAGGCGTGTGGGGCTTCGGCAATGAGTTCGCCGCCGAAGTGATCTTCGACGTCATGGAGCTCACCTCGAACCTCGACCCCACGGTTACCAACCCCGACGTCGAAGCGGTCGTGTACGCCTTCGACCCCGCCCTGGTATTCCCCGACGAGGTCGACGCGGCAAGCGCCATGACCTACAACGAACTCGACCAGATCGTCGGGCTTGGCTACCCCCTCGATACCCTAAACATCCTCGACCCGGCCGATATCGACGCCGCCATCATGGAGGACCTGGTCTTCACCCGCCCCGACGTTCTCAACATGGCGAATTTCAAGGGCTCGGATATGTCGGGTCGAGAGGTCGCCGAGCGCTTCCTGCGCGCCAGCATTCGTGGCTGGGAGTACGCGGTCGCGAATCAGGAGGAGTCGGTGCAGATAGTCCTCGCGAACTGCGGAGACACTTGCGCCGGCTCGGGCAGCACCTCCAGCCCGCTCATTCACCAGACCTGGCAGTTGGCGCGCGCCGCCGAATTGGTAAAGCCCACGCCCGATACCGCAGTTGGCGCAATCGACCGGGCTGCGTTCGATCGCACCGTCGAGCTGCTCGTGCAGGTAGGGCTCATTGGTGAGCCGGTCGCTTACGAAGACGTCGTGGACAGCACCATCTACGAGGTTGCAGCGCAGTAAGTCTCTCCTGAACAGGAAGCGCTCGCCCCGGCTCACCGCCGGGGCACTTTCCTGTAGTCCGCTTTGCCAACCAGTGGGCTATGCACCTTGGATGTTTCAACAAATGTGCATTCTATAGAGCCTGTCCCGTAAACCTGTTGGGATGGCTTGTTGCGTCTAGGCCGTGGTTTAGGGATGAGCGGAGCTGGGGCGAGGACGAGCATGCACGGGCACTTCTGGCTAACCTGATCGACTTCGAACGGCGCGAGGAGAAGGTGAGCTTCTGGGAGAAGTTCGCGCTGCAGGGGATGGAACCGGAGTCGCTGGCGGTAGCCGGCAAGGGAGTTGCCGGGCTCGAGTTCATCGACAGAGCGGGCGGAACCGACCGGGCTCCGATCCACCGCTACCGTTACCCCTCGCAGGAGCTGGACGTTCGCTCGCACGACGATCTCTACACCGTAGTCGACAGGCGAGGCGAGAAGGTCGGCCAGGTAGTGTCATGCGACCCCCATCAGCACACGCTCGACGTGAAGAAGCTGGTGAGAGCTGCGAGCGTTCACCCCGAGCACGGCTTCCTCTGGAACATCGTCAAGGCCCCCACCATCACCGCCGCTCGACTGGAGTTCGCGCATGACGTGATCGGCCGTGGATTCATGGCAGAGGGACCTTCTAGCCACAGGCGTTTCCGCGCGGCACGGGACATCCTGCAGAGGATAGCGGGCAGAGGACTCTCCGACCCGCCATCTGCGCAGCGGCTGCCGGACGAGTCGACACTTGACTCGGCCATTCGGATGACGCGCGGCCTCGACGGCGGAGTGCTACCGGTGCAGGGACCGCCCGACTGTACGCACAGGGCACCAATATAAATTGTAAGCTGCACCTCAAACCATACGACCCGCAAATCGCAACGGAAGGAAACCGTCTTGCGTTCAGCTTCCAGAAAGCCGTCCCTGTATTTCGGCGTTCCAGCTAAGCCGTAGCATGTCCCGCCCCTCTGAGCCCGCCGCACACACGCCCAGGGAGGGATCCGACGAGTGGCACAGCCTTGCCGAGCATCTTGTTTGTGTGGCGCATTACGCGAAAGTCAATGCTGAAAAGTTCGATGCGGGCATCTTTGGCTATTGGGCCGGACTGCTGCACGACATCGGAAAGTTCGGTGAAGAGTTTCAGAAATATTTGTGGCAAGCCCACCTTGCTGTGAGAGGAAAGGGCGCACCTCCGAAGCGAGGTAGCGTCCAACACGCCATCCATGGAGCGATAGTGGCGCGAAGTGCTTATCACGCACAGTTTCCAAAGTTGGGTACAACAGCTCAAGGGAGCGAACTCGCTTGGCCGATCCTGAACCACCACGGTGGTCTTCAGGAGCTGAACGACGTAGAGACGAGACTGGTTGCGGGCATGAATGCTCCGGAAGTCCGGTCAGTTGTAGCCGATGCGGCTGGACAGTTCCCCGACCTCAAGCGCTTAATGTTGGAAATCCCACAACTCCCCCCGTTCGAGAGCCAGCACAGCCGTGAGTTCTTCATCCGCATGCTGCTCTCTGTGCTCGTAGACGCCGACCACACTGATACCGAAGCTTGGATGAGCCCGGAGAAGTACGCTCAGCGGCGAATAGATTTCAGCAACCTTTCCGAGCTTGGCGACACGCTCCGTGAAAACCATCAAGCCTTCATGCAGAGTGCCGAATCGACCCCTGTAAACGTCGCTAGGCGCGAAATATACGAAGCGGTTGTAAATAATGCGGCCGCGCCTACCGGCTTTTTCAAACTCACGGTACCCACTGGCGGAGGGAAAACGAAGGCAGCTCTTGGCTTTGCGCTCGAGCATGCAAAAGCGCATAACCTTGAACGTGTCGTTGTTGCTATTCCGTACACCACCATCACTCAACAGACGGCAGATTCCTACCGCGATGTTTTAGGCAGCGACAACGTACTCGAACATCACTCTGCCATCAATGTCGAGGACATCGAAGGGGACGTGCTGAACTGGCAGCGGCTCGCCACCGAAAACTGGAATGTACCCGTGGTAGTCACAACCACGGTTCAGCTTTTCGAGTCGCTCTTCGCTAACAAGACCAGCAGAGTTCGCAAGCTGCACAACCTCGCGAGGGCAGTGATCGTCCTTGACGAGGTACAAACCCTGCCAGTAAAGTTCCTGAACCCCATATTGGATGTCCTAAGCGAGCTCACCTCCCCACGCTACGGCTCGAGCGTGGTGCTCTGCACTGCTACGCAACCGGCTTTGAATGAAGGGCTCGGTTTTCCACGTTTAGCAAACATCATCGAGCTGGCGCCGAACCCTGAACACTACTTTCAAACCTTGACGCGGGTCGAGTACGAGATACAGATAGACACCCCCTTGTCCTGGCAAGGGGTGGCCGAAGAGATGCGCAGCGCCGAGCAGGTGCTATGCATTGTCAACTTGAAGCAGCATGCCCGCGAGCTATTCGAAGCATTGGACGACCCCGAGGCGCTGCACCTCTCGACAGCCATGACACCTGAGCACCGCCGTCAGGTTCTGGCGAGCATCAAGCTTCGCCTCAAGCAGCGACAGCCCTGCCGCGTCGTCTCAACGCAGTTGGTCGAAGCGGGCGTTGATCTCGACTTTCCCTTCGTAATGCGGGCTCTGGGGCCACTCGACAGCATTGTGCAGGCCGCCGGACGATGCAATCGCGAAGGCAAGTTAACGGGTAATGACGGGACTGCACTTGGTCGGGTGCTAGTCTTCAAACCGGAAGACCACCGCACACCCCCGGGTTTCTACGCCACCGCTTCGCGTGAAGCCGAAATATTACTGAAAAAGAACGCCAATCTAAATAGCGCAAGCATTTTCGAGGATTACTTTCGGACGCTCTATATGGAGCTAGCTGAGCGTGACGCCGAAGGAATTCAAGCGCTTCGAAAAGGCTTCGACTATCCCACCGTGGCTGACCGGTTCCGCATGATTGGCGACGACATGGAACCCGCTGTCGTACGGAAGCGCTCTCCCGAACACGTAGACGCTCTCCTAGCGCAAGGCATCAACCGCTTCACGATGCGCCAGTTACAGCCCTACACGGTCAACGTCTTCAACGGACAAACCAAGCGGCTCCAACAGCAGGGATTTCTAATGCGGCCAACGCCGGAGAGTGAGGGAATCTGGATATGGACGGGGGATTACGATCCTAAGTTCGGCGTCGTGGAACGTTACGACGCTGACCGTTCCGTCTTTTAGGAGGTAGTTGAATTGCTCGAGGTCAAAGTCTGGGGGGATTTCGCATGTTTTACGCGCCCAGAGCACAAGGTAGAGCGCGTCTCCTACGACGTAATGACACCTTCAGCTGCACGTGGCATCTTGGAGGCGATCGCTTGGAAACCCGAATTCCGCTGGCGCATCAAGGAAATCTGGGTACTCAACCCCGTCCGGCACTTCTCGCTCGTCCGCAATGAGGTCAAGACGCAGGCGTCGGCCAGAGCCGCGCGGGGCTGGGAAGATAGCAGCGGGGGATTGTTCGCTGACCAAGACCGCACGCAGCGCTTTGCACTGCTGCTACGCGACGTGGCGTACCGAATCCGCGCCGATATCGAACTCTTGCCGCACGCAACCGACCCCGTCGCCAAATATCGCGACATCTTCCGTCGGCGCGTCGAGAAGGGCCAGGCACACGCTCAGCCGTATCTGGGAACCCGCGAGTTCAGCGCCTTCTTCGCACCGCCGGAGGATACCGATACTCCGCAAGACCTGACGGACGACCTCGGCCGGATGCTCTTCGACATCGAATTCACCCCTGAGGAGAAGGGGCCGGTACGTTACCGCGAGCATGGTGCGGAAGGCGGCAGATGGCGTGAGGGGCGGGCGACACCAAGATTCTTCCCGGCGCGACTCGAGCGGGGCGTTCTACATATTCCGCAGGAACTCTACGAGAGTTCACGCTGATGCTTCTCAAGAGTCTGGTGGACTACTCCGAACGGCTTGAGGGCGACGAAGGCACCGAGACGCTGCCGCCCGGCTACCAGAAAGTAGGGGTGCGTTGGCTTATCCATTTGGATGAACAGGGGCAAGTCACGCGTGCCGCCGCTCGGACGAGTGACGAAAAGTCCCAAGGCGATCGGGCCCGACTGTTCACGGCACCGAGCCTCGTACGGGCGGCGAGCATCAAAGCTAAGCTCTTGGTCGATAACGGTGAATACACTCTGGGGATCGCCCGAGATGGCGTCGACGCAGACAAAGTCGCGGAGCGCCACGAAGCCTACAAGAGAGCGGTGGAAGCCTGCGCCGAGACAACGCACCTCCCTGAAGTGCGGGCAGTCCAGCGCTTTTTAGAAGACCCCAATGTGGAGACACTCGAGCTACCGAAGGACTTCGATCCGGCCGAAAATCTAACCTTTATGGTCAATGGTACACGCCCGATTGACAGCCCAGAAGTGCGGCGGTACTGGTCCGAGACAGGCCGGACAGCGGGTAAAGACGCCAAAAATGCCCTTACTGCCGAATGTCTGATTTCGGGGGAAACGGGCAAGGTGATGGACCGCGAACCCGTGAAGATCAAGGGGATACCGGGCGGGCAAACGAGTGGCATGAACCTTATCTCCGCTAACGAGGCCGTCTACGAATCGTATGGCCTCTCCGCGTCGCAAATCGCGCCCGTCCTTCCGCAATACGCCGAAAAGTACGCGAATGCACTCAATGCGCTCCTCAAAGACAGGAAAACTCACCTACGCGTTGGTTCTCTCGTGTACGTTTTTTGGACGCGACGAGGCGAGATTCCGCCGGTCCCGGACCTCCTCTCCAATCCAACAGGAGAAAATGCGGAACTAGCGGCACTTTTTTCCGACGAAGAAATGCCCGTAGCCGAGATGACTGACCGTCCCGAGCAGGTGCGGAGGACCATCGGCTCGGTTTGGACGGGGCGTACCTCCGAGAGCATGAAAGACGACGCATTCTTCGCTGCCGCGTTCTCTGCCAGCGGCAGCCGGGTGGTGGTCCGCGACCACATCGAAACCACCGTGGGTAGAGTGAGAGAGAACCTACGACGCTACTTCGCGTCGCAAGCTCTTACCGATAGTGACGGAAAACGTGGAACTCCCTTGGGTCTCTATGCCCTGGCTGCTGGCCTCTACCGTGACGCCAACAAAGAGCTGGTGCCGAATGTGCCCGTCGCGCTGGTCGCGTTTGCCCTGAAAGAAACCCCGCTGCCTTACTCGTTTCTTGACCAGCTCATCAAGCGCAACCGCGCGGAGAGACGCGTGACCCGACCGCGCGCCGTACTGACGAAGATGGTGCTCGCATCCCTCAAGGAGGACATGATCCGCATGGAAAGCCTTGTACGCGACCGCCCCGAAGTCTCCTACCACCTCGGCAGACTGCTCGCGGCACTCGACAGCCTCCAGTACGCCGCCCTCGGCAAGGTGAACGCTACGATGGTCGACCGGTTCTACGGGTCGTTCAGCACTGCCCCCGAATCTGTCTTCGGCCGCCTAATGCAGTCGTCACAAGACCACCTGAGCAAGATCCGTAAGAACAAACCGGGTGCGCACACGAACGCACAGAAGCGCCTGCAAGAGATTCTGACCCGCATCAGCGACGTTCCTGGCACCCTTGGCACCAAAGACCAAGCCCTTTTCAGCCTCGGGTACTACCACGAACGCGCCGACTACTGGGCTGCTCTGACCGAGCGCATGGAGCAGCAGAGTGAGGAGAATGCATGAGCAAGCACCTCGACCCCACCGTCCGCCACGAGTTTGTCATGCTCTTCGACGTAACTGACGGAAACCCCAACGGCGACCCGGACGCGGGCAATCTGCCACGTGTGGACCCGGAGACGCGACACGGCTTAGTTACGGATGTTGCGCTGAAGCGCAAAGTGCGTAACTACGTCGACACCTGTAGGGGAACTGAAGATCGATACAAGATTTACATTCAGCAGGGTGCAGTTTTGAACGAGCGGAATCAGCGCGCGTACACGGCGCTAGGAAAGAACTCAAAGAAGCCAAACGTCAAAGATATCTCCGAGGCCAGGGCATGGATGTGCGCGAACTTTTTCGACGTGCGCGCTTTCGGCGCGGTGATGAGTACCGAGGTCAATGCGGGACAGGTCCGTGGACCGGTACAGTTGACCTTCGCACGCTCGGTCGACCCGATCCTGGGGCTCGACATTTCTATCACGAGGGTCGCTGTCACCAAGCCCGGAGAAGGGCGCGAGGGTGACGACCAGTCGTCGTTCGGCACTATGGGCCGCAAGGCCTTTATCCCTTACGGTCTCTACCGTGCGCACGGCTTTTTCGTCCCAAGCTTCGCCGACGATACCGGCTTCGACGGAGACGATTTGGCACTCTTCTGGCAGGCACTCGTCAACATGTGGGATTTGGACCGCTCCGCTTCTCGCGGCCTCACAAGTTGCCAAGAGGTGTTCGTTTTCTCGCACGATAATGCCCTCGGAAACGCTCCCGCACATAAGCTCTTTAACGGCATCCGGGTCGAACGGAAGGACAATGTCCCGACGCCGCGCAGCTACGAAGACTACGTCGTCACAGTTCGGGAGGAATTGCCACAGGGCCTTCAGATCCACCGCCTTGTCCAAGGGTAGCGACCGCCGGTGAACAATCCGATCCCAATCTCCGCATTGCAGCACTACCTCTACTGTCCCCGTCAGTGCGCTCTCATTCACGTGGAGGCAACCTATGACGAGAACATCTACACCTTGCGTGGCAACCGAGTACACGAGCGGGCACACGAGAGTGGAGGCGAGTTGGTCGCAGGAGTACGGCTCGAGCGCGCCCTTCCCCTTTACTCCGAACGCTTCGGCCTCACAGGCAAGGCGGATGTAGTGGAGTTCCTGGAGGACGGCACGCCTTACCCGGTGGAGTACAAAGCGGGTTCCCGCAAAAAACGTCAAGCAGATGAAGTGCAGTTGTGCGCCCAAGCGATTTGCCTCGAGGAGATGCTCGACGTTTCCATTGGCGAGGGCAGCCTTTACTACGATCGATCTCGCCGGCGACGGATTGTGCCATTTACCGAAGAGCTTCGCTCTGTCTTTCGCGAAACGGTTCAGAGGGTACGGGAGCTACGCGAACAAAACGTCTTACCCCACCCGGTAGCAGATGAGCGTTGCGGCGCTTGTTCCCTGATCGACGCCTGCATGCCTTTTGAGGTGCGCTCGTGGGATAGGCAGAAAGGTGACCCCTTTCTTGTCCGAGAAGTGCCGTGAAGCAGGTTCTCAACACGCTCTACGTCCAAACACAGGGAAGCTATCTACGACTCGATCACGACACGTTGAAGATCGATGTAGAAGGCAAGACTCCCTTTCAGATCCCGCTGCATCATTTGAGTGGTTTGGTAATCTTCGGCAACGTGCTGTTAAGCCCCTTTCTAATACACAGGTGCGGCGATGACGGACGCAGTATCGTTTGGCTAACGCAGAGTGGGCGCTTCAAGGCGCGACTTTTCGCCCCGACGAGCGGCAATGTTCTGTTACGCCGAGCACAACACGCGGCTCTAGACAGTGCGGATACGACGCTCGAGTTGGCAAAGTACATGGTCGCAGGCAAGCTACAGAATGCCCGCACCGTACTCCTCCGTAACGCCCGAGAAGGGGCCGAAGCAGAGGTGGAACAAGTCATTCGTACGGCAGCTCGCGTCCACGCCGACGCTATCACCCATCTGCCTCGATTACGCTATTTGGACGAGGTGCGCGGCGCCGAGGGTGATGCGGCCAAAGCTTACTTCGCCGTCTTTGACCACATGATCCGTACGAACAAAGATGAGTTCGTTTTTTCGGGACGCAACCGCCGGCCCCCACGGGATAGGGTAAACGCGCTTCTCTCATTCGTCTACGGAATGCTCCGCAACGAGTGCGTATCTGCCCTGGAAGGCGTTGGCCTCGACCCGCAGGTGGGCTTTCTGCATGCGTTGCGGCCCGGGCGCCCAGCCCTAGCGTTGGATTTAATGGAAGAGTTACGGGCGCCGTTGGCCGACCGTCTCGTCCTTACCCTAATCAATCTGGGTCAGGTTAGGGCAGACGGATTCGTGGCGCGGCCGGGTGGCGCCGTCGAGCTGACCGAGGAGTCGCGAAAGACCGTAGCTGTCGCGTACCAAAAACGCAAGCAGGATGAGGTTACACATCCCGTCCTTGCCAAGCCCATTCCCTTTGGTCTGGTCGCGCACACTCAGGCCCGATTGCTGGCCCGGCATTTGCGCGGCGACGTGCCGAACTACCGGCCGTTCCTCTACCGCTAGGAGCACTCGGTGAACATTCTCGTTACGTACGACGTGAACACCGAGTCGAAGGCAGGGCGGCGGCGCCTCCATAAAGTCGCGCAGACTTGCAAGAATTTTGGCCAACGCGTTCAGTTCTCTGTATTCGAGTGTAGCGTGGACGCGGCACAGTACGAGGACTTGGTCGCGAAGCTGAAAAAAATCATCAATCCGAGCAGCGACAGCTTACGCATCTATAATCTGCGTGGTGAGCGGGACGACTTTCTGCAATGCTTCGGCCTGGATCGCCACGTCGATTTCGAGGAGCCGTTGGTGCTCTGAGTATTCGGGCGCGAACCCCTAGTGTTGTCCAAATCCCCGGCAGGATCGCGTTTGCCGCTTTTTGGTTGAGTGGCGTGAATATTGATAATCCTTGATAAGGCACGTCTCAGGAAAAACATAAAAGTCTGGGTGTTCGCGCAAAACTCCACCTAGAAGCGGTACGGAACGTAATCTATAGCCTGTACCGTCGCAGCCCTGCTTCGGCGGGGCTGAGGATTGAAACGTCACGCCTCCGAGCTCTGCTCGCCCTCTGCCGGGTCGCAGCCCTGCTTCGGCGGGGCTGAGGATTGAAACAAGGAGGCGTTGCGGAAGGCGATCCGGGAGGCTGTGTCGCAGCCCTGCTTCGGCGGGGCTGAGGATTGAAACATGTGGAGCGAGGACACGGTAGCTCCCGACCCACCGTCGCAGCCCTGCTTCGGCGGGGCTGAGGATTGAAACGCATTGGCGCTTACCCTCACGAGTTGCACGCCTAGTCGCAGCCCTGCTTCGGCGGGGCTGAGGATTGAAACGTGCCCCCATGCGTAAGGCTGGCGCGTACTCGAAGTCGCAGCCCTGCTTCGGCGGGGCTGAGGATTGAAACAACTCGACTCTCGCGTCATCCTCTTCCCTGTCGGGTCGCAGCCCTGCTTCGGCGGGGCTGAGGATTGAAACTTCACAGACGCGCCCGAGGGCGTTGCGGGCGTCCAGGTCGCAGCCCTGCTTCGGCGGGGCTGAGGATTGAAACGGGTCTTCTGTCGCGGGGGTATCCGGTTGTTCGGAGTCGCAGCCCTGCTTCGGCGGGGCTGAGGATTGAAACAGATGCTCCCGGGCGGGCTTCTCAAGATATTTTGAGTCGCAGCCCTGCTTCGGCGGGGCTGAGGATTGAAACCCTTCGATGAGGTCCGCTTCTACGCACTGCACCCGTCGCAGCCCTGCTTCGGCGGGGCTGAGGATTGAAACCCTTATCGGCCTGCCTGCCGCGTCGCTAGCCATGGTCGCAGCCCTGCTTCGGCGGGGCTGAGGATTGAAACTCAACGGGAATGTGATCGAACGCCTTCCCGCCGTTCGTCGCAGCCCTGCTTCGGCGGGGCTGAGGATTGAAACTCGGTAGCCGTCACCTGTCCGTTCAAGCCTGAGCAGTCGCAGCCCTGCTTCGGCGGGGCTGAGGATTGAAACGAGTAGTGGATAGCGTACGAATCCTCGGTAAGCCCTGTCGCAGCCCTGCTTCGGCGGGGCTGAGGATTGAAACCAGACGGGCGTGAAGATGGAGCAAGTCGCCCGGAGTCGCAGCCCTGCTTCGGCGGGGCTGAGGATTGAAACTAGATCTGCGCTCCAGGGATCGACCTTGTGCCGGGTCGCAGCCCTGCTTCGGCGGGGCTGAGGATTGAAACTCTTCCGGTTGCGCGTGGGCCTGCTTGAGTTCGAGTGTCGCAGCCCTGCTTCGGCGGGGCTGAGGATTGAAACAACATGGACCTCGCAAGCCTGGAAAGCACCGACCGTCGCAGCCCTGCTTCGGCGGGGCTGAGGATTGAAACTACTTCACGAGGCCACAGGCAACAGCGGTCGAAGGTCGCAGCCCTGCTTCGGCGGGGCTGAGGATTGAAACGCCGGTAGGCCGGCGGCCACGCGCAGCTGGTGGAGTCGCAGCCCTGCTTCGGCGGGGCTGAGGATTGAAACAAAGGAATGCCACTCCTCACACACTCGGATTCCAGTCGCAGCCCTGCTTCGGCGGGGCTGAGGATTGAAACATCGGTGAGCGCGTGGACAACGCTCACGTGACCACGTCGCAGCCCTGCTTCGGCGGGGCTGAGGATTGAAACCAGGCGTTTGATGCGAGTCTCGGTATCCAATTGGGTCGCAGCCCTGCTTCGGCGGGGCTGAGGATTGAAACATGCAGCCCTCGATTCGATGGACTGCTCCCGGTAGTCGCAGCCCTGCTTCGGCGGGGCTGCGGATTGAAACGCTCAGGCCAGCTTCGAGATTGCCGACGAGATTGGTCGCAGCCCTGCTTCGGCGGGGCTGAGGATTGAAACTCGATGCTGCCGTTGTCACGGGTCGCTACGTCACTGTCGCAGCCCTGCTTCGGCGGGGCTGAGGATTGAAACGGGCAGTCAGGCGAGAGGGCCGTACTCGCTGCGAGTCGCAGCCCTGCTTCGGCGGGGCTGAGGATTGAAACTGGTCGGTACGGGCACTGATGGTGATCTCAACCGCGTCGCAGCCCTGCTTCGGCGGGGCTGAGGATTGAAACGTCTTGTCGCCATCCTTGTGATTGACCACCCGCCCGTCGCAGCCCTGCTTCGGCGGGGCTGAGGATTGAAACAACAGTGCGTCATCCAGCGTCTCACCGGCTACTGGTCGCAGCCCTGCTTCGGCGGGGCTGAGGATTGAAACCTATAGCGGCTGCTGCTGGAGCCTCTACCGCCACATGTCGCAGCCCTGCTTCGGCGGGGCTGAGGATTGAAACGCGTGGGCCTCGCGCCGGAGCAGGGCAAGGGCAGTCGCAGCCCTGCTTCGGCGGGGCTGAGGATTGAAACACGAGTTGTCAAACAAGGCGCGGGTAGCTTGGCACGTCGCAGCCCTGCTTCGGCGGGGCTGAGGATTGAAACTTCATCAACACCCCCGACGCCTACACCTACAACGCGTCGCAGCCCTGCTTCGGCGGGGCTGCGGATTGAAACTTTTACAGCGTCTCTTGGCATTTCCCTTCCTTTCAGTCGCAGCCCTGCTTCGGCGGGGCTGAGGATTGAAACACGGTGTTGACGAGTCCGGGCTGGCCAGTGTCGGGGGTCGCAGCCCTGCTTCGGCGGGGCTGAGGATTGAAACGGATGGTTCCCGGGCAAACCGAGGATGTCCCCCCGGTCGCAGCCCTGCTTCGGCGGGGCTGAGGATTGAAACAAGCTGGGTGTCATCGGTACGGCAATGTGCGAGGGTCGCAGCCCTGCTTCGGCGGGGCTGAGGATTGAAACAGGGCCTCACGAAAGTCGGTAAGGTTTGACGCCCCACGTCGCAGCCCTGCTTCGGCGGGGCTGAGGATTGAAACCGGGTTGGGGCGCAGGTGACGATTCTGTGGTCTCGTCGCAGCCCTGCTTCGGCGGGGCTGAGGATTGAAACAGGTTCGGCCGATGCGTTCACCCGAGGCGTACCTGGTCGCAGCCCTGCTTCGGCGGGGCTGAGGATTGAAACTAGATCTGCGCTCCAGGGGGATACTCGGTGCTGTCCGTCGCAGCCCTGCTTCGGCGGGGCTGAGGATTGAAACTCGCTAAGCGGCGCACCGCCTACGCCACCGGTGACGTCGCAGCCCTGCTTCGGCGGGGCTGAGGATTGAAACTCGAAGGGTGCGCGGGCCGTAGCTACACTCGTATCGTCGCAGCCCTGCTTCGGCGGGGCTGAGGATTGAAACTTGGTTGGGGAGTGAGGCTCCCTTACCTGTTCCTGTCGCAGCCCTGCTTCGGCGGGTGTCACTTCTCGCGAGGATGACTCAGCTGTTCTCATGAGCTTGACTCACCCTGGCCTTGCTTTTGTTTTACTGTTTTTGGGGCGTGTTGTCCACCTCCGTTCTTGGATCGGGTGGGTTGTTAGGAAGGCTTGAATGGCTTGCTCTACGATGCCGCTCTTGGTTCTGCTGGTGGTGTGCGCGTAGGCTTCTAAGCGTGCGATGGTGTTCTGGGAGAGGCTGAACGAGGTGATTTTGGTGTGCTCGTGCTGTGGGCTTCTGGGTCGGCCGGCTCCCTGTCGTTTTCCTCCAGGCATTTCTCGCCTCCTTTTTTGATTTAGCTATTAATGGTTGCTCGGTGTTGGTCGGGTCGTTGGCGGTTGCGGTAGCTGTCGCCTTCGATGGTGATCTGGTGGGCGTTGTGGGCGAGCCGATCGAGGGCGCTTTGGGCGAGGATGGGGTCGTCGAAGAGGGGTATCCATTCTTCGATGGCGCGGTTGCTGGTGAGTATGGTGCTGCTGCGTTTGTGGCGTTCGATGATGATCTCGTAGAAGTCGCTGGACTGCTGGGCGTCTAGGCGTCTGAGCCCGAAGTCGTCGATCAGTAGGAGATCTGGGGTGAGCAGGCTGCGGATGACTTTTTCGGTGCTGTTGTCGGCCCGGCTTTGGTGGATGAGTTTGAGGAGGTTGTCGCTGCGGAGGCTTGTGACGCGTTTCTTGGAGCGGCAGGCGGCGTGTCCGAGGGCGGTGGCGAGGAAGGTTTTGCCGACGCCGACGGGTCCTTGGAGGATGACGTCCTCACAGCGGTCGATGAAGGTGAGGTTGAACAAGTCGCGTACGCGTTGCCGGTCGAAGGTGACGGCTGCGTCCCAGTCGAACTCTTCGAGGGTGCAGCTCTCTTGGAAGCCGGCCCGGCCGAGGCGGTTCTCGAGGTTCTTGTTGTCACGCCTTTCAACCTCGTCTTGCAGGGTGAGCTCGAGGAAGTCCAGCGGCGATAGTTTGGCTTTTTGCGCGTAGGCGACGCGATCTAGCAGGGTGGGCAGGATGCCGGAGAGTTTCAGGCGTTTGAGTGTCGTCTTGAGGCTGGGGTTGAGCTGGATCATTGCTTGCCTCCTGTCCTGTGGGTGAAGGTGGTTGCTGGCCTCTCGAACCGCAGTGCCGGTTGGGTCACGTGCTGTTCCGGGGTTTGCTCGGGTGCCGCTGGGATCTTGTCGAGGTCTTGCAGCAGGATGTTCTCGACGCGTTTGACGTTGTGTAGTTCGAAGGCGTTAGCGCGAGCGCAGGCCGCTTCGACACGCTGCCAGCCGTACTTGTCGCCGAGCCGCAGGAGCTTCTGGGCCTGCCTTAGCCTCGCCCAGGGGGTGGGCCCGGCCAATAGCTTGCTCATGAACCGGCCGAGTTCCACACCGTGCTCCCTGGCCTGACGGATCAGCCGCTCCGGATCCCGCATGGTGTAAGCGGTCACCTCCTTGGGGTAATCGTTATGGTCGGTGGCCTTGCCGCCGGGCTCCTGCCTGGGGTGGGTTTTGATGAGCTCGCCATGCCAGTAGATGCGCACGAGCTTCCGGTCGCTTCTAACCCACACGCGCTTGCCGAGGTGCTCGGTCGCTAGCGAGTACATGGCCTTGCCGACGTTCACGTGGTGATCGGGATGCACCTTGTACTCGCCCCAGCTGGGCGGGTTGGGTATTCCACGGCTATCCGGCCACCATTTCCACCTGATTCCGGCCACTGATTCCACGACAATTCGGCCACCGATTCCACGGTAATCCGGCCACCCTCCCCAGGGGGGATTGGTGCGGAAGTCGATTTGGCATACCGTGCCTCCGTCTGGAGGAACACGGCATTGTCGAGGAAGAGGTTGTCGATGCGGAAAGTAAGGGAAGTCCTACGCTTGTTGTGGGGGCAGGGCCGGAGTGCGCGGGAAGTGGCCGAGAGTTGTGGTCTGGCGCGCAGCACGGTCGGGGAGTACGAACGTAGAGCCAAGGAAGCCGGGTTGTCATGGCCAATGCCGGAGGTGGACGACACGGCACTCGAGGGGAAGTTGTTTCCGCCGCCGCCGGCCGTGCCGACGAGCTTGCGGCCGGGACCGGATTACGCGCTGGTGGATCGGGCGTTGCGGCAGAAGAGTGTGACGCGGCAGGTGTTATGGGAGGAGTACCGGGCTGCGCATCCCGATGGGTTCGCGTACAGCAAGTTCTGTGATGGCTTGCGAGTTTGGCGTGGGCAGCAGGGCCTGTCGATGCGGCAGACGCACCTGGCGGGTGAGAAGGCTTTCGTCGACTACGCGGGCCCGACGATCGGCATCGTCGACGCCGCTACGGGCGAGGTTTGGGAAGCCCAAGTCTTCGTTGGGGCCCTCGGTGCCAGCCATTACACGTACGCGGAGGCCAGCTGGACGCAGGGCCTGGAGGACTGGGTGATGTCGCACGTGCGGATGCTGGCCTACTTCGGGGGCTGCCCGGAGATCGTGGTGCCAGACAACCTGAAGGCCGGAGTGAGCAGCCCGCACCTGTACGAGCCGGAGGTGAACCCGACATACCTGGAGTTCGCGAAGCACTACGACCTGGCCGTCATTCCCGCCAGGAGCAAGAGTCCGCGTGATAAGGCCGTGGTGGAATCCGCGGTGCAGGTGGTGGAACGCTGGGTCCTCGCGAAGCTGCGGAACCGCACGTTCTTTAGCCTGACGGAAGCGAACGACGCGATCTGGACGCTGCTCGAAGAGCTGAACGACCGACCGTTTCAGAAGAGGCCCGGCTCGAGACGCAGCCTGTTCGAGGAGCTCGACCGGCCGGCTTTCAAGCCGTTGCCAGCCGTTCGGTACGTGTACGCGTTGTGGAAGACGGTGCGGCCGCACGTCGATTACCACGTCACCATCGAGAAGCATCACTACTCCGTTCCTCACCAGCTGGTCGGGAAGCAGCTCGACGCGCGGCTGACAAGCACCACGATCGAGGTGTTCCACAAGAACAAGAGGATCGCGAGTCACGCGAGGTCATTCCGGAAGGGCCAGCACACCACCGTCAAGGAGCACATGCCGCAAGCCCACCAGGAACATGCCGGCATGAACGAGGAGAAACTGCTGGCGTGGGCCAGCAGGATCGGACCATCCACCGCTGCGTTCGTGGAGGGAGTCATCGCCTCACGCGCACACCCGCAGCAGGCCTTCCGGTCCTGCCTCGGGGTGCTACGGCTCGACAAGAAGTACGGCAACGACCGACTCGAAGCTGCCTGCGGTCGGGCCGTGAAGCTCGGCTCGTACGCCTTCAAGAGCATCGACGCCATCCTCAAGAAACGACTCGATGAGCAACCCCTGGAGACGTCGCAGCCGGCCTTGCTGCCGAAGGCGCGGCACGAGAACGTGCGCGGAGGAAGCTACTACGCGACGGACTCCGTCGCGCGTGAAGAGGATGACGTGAGGAGCCAAGCATGCTGATGCACCCCACCTTCGACAAACTCAAGACCCTCCAACTGCGTGGCATGGCCGCCGCGCTCGAGGATCAGGCCCGTACGCCGGACATCGAGGCCCTGTCGTTCGAGGAACGACTCGGCCTGCTCCTCGACCGCGAGGAAACCAGTCGCGCGGACAGGAGGCTCAAGACGCGCCTCACTCAGGCCAAGTTGCGGGTGCAAGCCAGCATCGAGGACATCGACTACCACGCGAAGAGAAGTCTCGATAAGAGCCTCGTCCTCGAGCTCGGTTCGTGCTCGTGGATCGCGAGACGCCATAACCTCGTGATCACCGGTCCTACCGGGGTCGGCAAGACCTACCTCGCCTGCGCTCTCGCACACAAGGGTTGCCGGGAGGGCTACAAAGCCCTCTACCAGCGCCTACCCAGGTTGCTGCACGAGCTGGAGATCGCCAAGGGCGACGGCAGGTACAGAACCATGCTCGCAGCCCTGCAGCGCGTCGACCTGCTGATCCTCGATGACTGGGGCGTGACTCCGCTGTCGGACAGCAACCGACGTGACCTCCTCGAACTTCTCGACGACCGCTACGCCACCAAGAGCACGCTCATAACCAGTCAGTTGCCGGTCGATGCGTGGCACGACTACCTCGCGGACCCGACCCTCGCTGACGCGATCCTCGACCGTTTCGTTCACAACGCCCACAAGCTCAATCTACGCGGGGACAGCATGCGCAAGACCCGCAGCCCATTGACAGGAGACGATCAGACCAGCGAAAGTTGATCCACCCGCCACACCCCCAACGGGGAGGGTGGCCGCTTTCACCCGGAATGGGTGGCCGGATAACTCCGGAACAGGCGGCGGGATTCCGCTGGAACAGGCGGCCGAATTACGTGGAATAGCCACGGGTCGAACCGCGGCCGGGAGAGCGGCTTGAGCAGGGCCTTCTCGGTGTTCTCGAACACCGCCAGCGGTCGCTGCCTGGTGGTGCCGTGAATGCGGGTGCCGGCCGTGCTCAAGCACCAGCGGCCGAGCTCGCGTTGCACATGATCCCCACCCAGCCACTGCTCACCGCGGAAGAAGTTCTCACGCAGGTAAGGCACGGCCCGCTCGACGTGCGGTTTGCCCTTCGGATCGCCCGGCCGGGCGGCATCGATAACGAAACCCCGGTAGCGGGCGTACTCCTCGAAAGTGCGTTGAAACACCGGATCGTAACGATCCGCCTTGCTCACCGCCGCCACCAGATTGTCGATATTGACCAGCTCGACTACGCCCCCGAAATTCTCCCAGGCGTCCTCCAGGCCAGCAATCAAGTCCTGCAGCTTCTGCGAGTGCGTGGCGTGAGCGTACTGGTGCCTGCTGAACGGCAATACCACCAGCAATCCCCACAGCATCTTCCGTCCCGAACCGTTGGGGGCGGGAACCAGGCCCAACCGGCCGAAGTCCACCTGCGCGTACTGGCCCGGCTTGCAATCCTCCAGCCGAACCGTCCAGCGGCGACGATCATTGAAACCGCAGTGCTTCACCGCGAACCGGTGCAACGAACTGTACGGCACCACCACCCCGAGGCCCTGCAGCTTCTGATGCACCTTGCTCAGCCGCAAGCCCCGCTTCTCGTTCCCCACGGGTTCCAGCCACTCCCGGATGCGCTCCTGCTGCTCCAGCAGCACCGCTTCCGTGTCCCCAGGATCCCGAGCCCGAGCCGGCCGGTGGCGGCGGTACACCTCCGCCGCCAAGCCCTCGGTCACCTCGATTCCCGGCCACCAGCCCAAGCTCTCCGCGGTCGAAACGTACCGACCGATCGTCTTCCGCGTGTGCCCGGTCACCCGCGAGATCGCTGATCGCGATTCGCCGCGCCCCACCCGTTCCAGAACATTCAGAATCTCCCACATGGCCACCTCTCTGTACCCCATCGCCGCAACCTCCGAAAAAGTGATTGCGCTCACGATGGACCACTACGGCCACGGGTGAGTCAAGCTCGTGAGAACTCGCCCGAGTCAAGCAGGTGAGAAACCCTCAACCACCTGAGTCAAGCTGGCGAGAAACCTGAGTCAAGCTCGTGGGAAATGACAGGCGGGGCTGAGGATTGAAACACTTACAGCGACAGCCCCAGGGATATGGGGAACAGGTCGCAGCCCTGCTTCGGCGGGGCTGAGGATTGAAACTTGGTAACCGTTGACGCTGGCGTCGACGGCGTCATGTCGCAGCCCTGCTTCGGCGGGGCTGAGGATTGAAACTTTGGTCCAGCAGGGCGTTGCGCAAGTTGATGGACGTCGCAGCCCTGCTTCGGCGGGGCTGAGGATTGAAACCTGATATAGTCGGAAATTTACCGTGGTGCCATGTAGTCGCAGCCCTGCTTCGGCGGGGCTGAGGATTGAAACATTGGTATTTCCTGCCGGGGTTTCATTTTTGCGCTCTTGTCGCAGCCCTGCTTCGGCGGGGCTGAGGATTGAAACCAGAGTTGCCGCAGGGTCTCCTCGGGCAGCTCGGCGTCGCAGCCCTGCTTCGGCGGGGCTGAGGATTGAAACACGCTCCTCCACCGGGTCGCCGAAGAACTCGGGTAGTCGCAGCCCTGCTTCGGCGGGGCTGAGGATTGAAACTTAGGGTGCTTACGAATTGCAGGTTACGTCCGGCGGGTCGCAGCCCTGCTTCGGCGGGGCTGAGGATTGAAACGGGCAGCTCGGCCAGTAAGACCGTGGCGAACTCAAGTCGCAGCCCTGCTTCGGCGGGGCTGAGGATTGAAACCCGCTGCTCTTCCAGAGGCCCGACGCTTCTATCTGGTCGCAGCCCTGCTTCGGCGGGGCTGAGGATTGAAACAACCTGTTCGACTTCCGGACCCGAATGAGCCTCCGTCGCAGCCCTGCTTCGGCGGGGCTGAGGATTGAAACCTCGCGCAGCGGGTTGATACCGTCGCGCTCCTGCCGTCGCAGCCCTGCTTCGGCGGGGCTGAGGATTGAAACCTAAAGCGCCTGCCTTACCCAGAGCTGCTCGATGGTCGCAGCCCTGCTTCGGCGGGGCTGAGGATTGAAACAACCTGTTCGACTTCCGGACCCGAATGAGCCTCCGTCGCAGCCCTGCTTCGGCGGGGCTGAGGATTGAAACCTCGCGCAGCGGGTTGATACCGTCGCGCTCCTGCCGTCGCAGCCCTGCTTCGGCGGGGCTGAGGATTGAAACCTAAAGCGCCTGCCTTACCCAGAGCTGCTCGATGGTCGCAGCCCTGCTTCGGCGGGGCTGAGGATTGAAACTTCGATAAGGAGAAGCGGCAAATTACCGCGCCCGGGTCGCAGCCCTGCTTCGGCGGGGCTGAGGATTGAAACAAGAAGTACGGCGCCCGTGGAATCACGGTCTGCCCGTCGCAGCCCTGCTTCGGCGGGGCTGAGGATTGAAACCAGTCGAGTCTCCAAAGCGCTGTCTGATGCCGTGGTCGCAGCCCTGCTTCGGCGGGGCTGAGGATTGAAACGAGGTGGTCCTGCCGATCGACTTGAAGAACGAGAACGTCGCAGCCCTGCTTCGGCGGGGCTGAGGATTGAAACTGGCGTTCGACCTGATCGTCCTGGACCGCCTCTGGTCGCAGCCCTGCTTCGGCGGGGCTGAGGATTGAAACATCGAGCTGGTTGCGGTTGATACCGAGTCGAGCGTGTCGCAGCCCTGCTTCGGCGGGGCTGCGGATTGAAACCAGAGGGAACATACGTCGGTGAGAGCATCGACATGTCGCAGCCCTGCTTCGGCGGGGCCGAGGATTGAAACAACGTCGAGTGCTCATATTTCGATTTCGCGTGAGGTCGCAGCCCTGCTTCGGCGGGGCTGAGGATTGAAACTACGAAGACGCCATAGAAACTCTCGACGCAATTCGTCGCAGCCCTGCTTCGGCGGGGCTGAGGATTGAAACCCGCGGGTACCGCCACCGATGGCCTTGGCTGTGTGTCGCAGCCCTGCTTCGGCGGGGCTGAGAATTGAAACTCCTCAAGCTTGAGAACGAACTTGTGCCCGTTGTGTCGCAGCCCTGCTTCGGCGGGGCTGAGGATTGAAACTTCGAAGAGGCCCTGCATCGGCTGAAGATGGAGCCGTCGCAGCCCTGCTTCGGCGGGGCTGAGGATTGAAACATTACGGCGGCGCGCGGTCCTCTCGAGCGGCCCGCTGACGGCGCGCCTGCTGCTCCAGCTCGGCCCGCTCCACCGCCTCCCTCTCGAGCTGCTCCTTGGCCCGCTTTATCGCGGCAAGGCGATCGGGTGCCCACATCAGCTGCGGGGGCGGGCTCATACTGTCATCGTCTGGCCCGAACTCCTCATCCTCACGCGCATCCACCTCATCACAGGAGCGCAGGTAAGCCTCGATCTCCTCACGCAAGCGCCGCTCCTCCGCCTGCATGCGGGCGTAACTCACGGCCTTGCTCTTACTGGCGCTGGCCCTCAGCTTGCTGCCGGCAACGTGCCCTAGCGTCATCAGGCCGGCACCGGTAGCCAACCGCACCAACTGCACGAACAGCTCGGCGAATGCCTGCTGGTTGCCGGACAGGAACCGGAAGGCGATGTCCTCGACCAGCGCCCTCTCAACCCGCCGGGAGGACCTGACTCCCACCGAGTAGGCGTAGATCCACACGGCCACCATCATGCGCGGGTCGAAAGGCGGCCGGCCCCGCTCCTCCCGGTACGAATCAAACACCCGGGAGAGATCCAGGCGCCCTACCACCTCATGCACGAAGTAAGCCAGGTGCCCATCCGGGAGCCACTCCTGCGGCGAGACCGGCAACAAGTACGGCTGCTCTGGAGAGTAATCACGAAAACGCTTCACAAGAACCCCTCGAAAGGCAAGAACAATGTGCTACACGCACATTCTAACCCACTACGGGCCGAAACGCCAAGACTAATTCACTACTCGGCAGGTGCGAGTTCTTTCTGAAAGGCATGATCGAGCAGGCGCGGGAGAACCAGCCAAAAGCGCAGGCCATCCTGGAACTGCATCAGACGATGCTTCGCGAGATCGCCGAGCTGACGAGTTCCCAGTACTCTGGGCGCGCCGTGGAGTTCTTATTCTCAAGGCCGGTGTTCGCGAGCACCCATTTCACCGAAGAGTCCCATATCCCGCGTCCGACAGCGCCCCGCTTCCTCCGCGAGTTGCGAGACGCCGGCGTCCTTCCGACACTGCGCGAGAAAGCGGGCAGCAGGGCAGCCATCTATGCCTTTCGGCCGCTGCTTGACATTGCGGAAGGCAGGGCAGTGCATTGAGTCTCATAGATTTACGACAACTCCCTTTATGTATCACCGCGTGCCGTTTTGTGATACATAAACCAGTTTATCGATCACCGGTGATACACAAAACAGAGGACCGGACGAGCGACCATGCCTGAACTGAAGATCGGAGAAGCACTCTCCGTCCAATTCCCGATGGTCACTCACGCAGCTGGCATCGGCTGGACACAGGTCACCCCCGAGGTTGCCAAGCAGAAGCGCTGCGGCGAGGCCGGCATGGTGTTCCGCGACGAGCTCGAGGCGGCGCTCGCCAAGTTCAATCCGTGGATGTCGGCCGATGCTGTTCGCCAGGTCATTGAGAAACTGGAGGCAATTCCGCCCACTATCGAGGGCAACCGCGAAATGCTCTCGTGGCTTCGCGGCGAGCGGCAATGGTACGACGAGACCGCGAAGCGCCAGCGTCACGTCCAGTTGATCAATTTCGAGTCGCTGTCAGCGAACGTCTTTCACGTCACCTGGGAGTGGAAGCTCAAGCCGCCGGCCCGCAAGGCAACCGGGCCGATGTCATGTTGGTCAACGGGATGCCCGTGTGCATAGTCGAGCACAAGAATCCGAAGGACGGTGGGGCCATCGACCGAGGTGTGACCCAGCTCAAGCGCTACGAGCTTGAGACGCCCGAGCTTATCGGCGCGCCACAGACCTTCAACGTCTCGAAACTTCTCGACTGTACGGCGTCACCTGGAACGCCAACCGCCGCTTCATGGCGCGCTGGAAGCAGGAACCCGAGGAGGCCTACAGGGTCGTCGATCTCGTCCTGGCGATCCTGCTCGATGAAGAGACCGATGCGGAAGCGTGAAGCTGCTCGGGAGGAGTTGCGCCGCAAGGTCGGCGCCTGGGCAGCGCGACTGAAGGCCGAACCACGGAGAATACGCGTTCAGCGCATGACCCGGAAGTGGGGCTCGTGCTCTGCTTCTGGCACTGTCACCCTGGCCGATGACCTCGCGCAAGAGTCCCTGGAAATTTCAGGACTTCGTTATCGCCCACGAGCTGCTTCATCTTCGAGTGCCCAACCACGGGAAGTTGTTCAAGGCGCTAATGACCGCTCACGTACCTGGCTGGAAGAAGCATGAAATAAGTAGGTGACAACACCACGAACTGTACTAGACTGAACTATCTGAACGGCCTCGAAGTCCGCCGCGCGCTCCCATCCCTTTCGGCATCGTGGGCGGCGGAACCGAACATCAGCGGAGGTAAGGAATGACCGTCACTACCAGCAAGACCCAGGAACTGCTCGAGCGCCAAGAACGCGTCCTCCTGCCCATCCAGAGCAAGATGCTCTACTACGGCGACGAGCCGCTGGCGGTAGAGCGCGCCAAGGACCAATACCTGTGGGACGTCGAAGGCAACCGTTATCTAGACTTCTTCGGAGGAATCCTCACGGTGTCGGTGGGACACTGCAATGACGAGGTGGTCGAAGCCACCGCCCAGCAACTCAGAACCGCTGGCCACACCAGCACCCTGTATCTGAACGAGATCACGATCAAGGTTGCCGAGAAGATCGCCGAAGTTACTCCCGGCGCGCTACAGTACACCTTCTTTACCAACAGCGGCAGCGAGGCCGATGAGATGGCGGTCATGGCCGCCCGCACCCATACCGGCAACAGCGACATTATCGCCCTGCGTCACGCCTACTCTGGACGCACAGCGGCGATGATGGGCCTCACCGCCCACTCCAACTGGCGGCAGGGCGGAGTCTACGACGGCGGCATCAAGCACGTCCGCTCGCCCAACATGTACCGTCGCCCCGAGGGGATGAGCGAGGAGCAGTATCTCGACTTCCTGGTCCAGGACCTCGAGGACTTCATCGCCACCTGCACCGATGGCCGCATCGCCGCCTTCATGGCCGAGCCCATCCAGGGTGTGGGGGGCTTCGCGGTAGTCCCCAAGGACTACTTCCGCCGAATTCTGCCGATCGTGAAAGCCGCGGGCGGCGTCCTGATAATCGACGAGGTCCAAACCGGCTGGGGCCGTACCGGCAAGTACTGGTGCGGCATCGAGCACTGGGGTGTGGAACCCGACATCATTACCTTCGCCAAAGGCATTGCCAATGGGGCCCCCGTGGGTGCCACGGTCATGACGAAGGAGATTGCCGATTCGGTACAGGGCCTCACCCTGTCGACCTACGGCGGCAACCCGGTCTCGATGGCTCAGACCTGGGCGACGCTCGAGTACATCGAGAAGAACCGTCTTTGGGAGAACGCCGAGAAGCAGGGAGCACGGCTGCGTGCGCGACTCGAGGAGATGGCGTGCGATTACGACTTCATCGGCGACGTGCGGGGCATGGGTCTCATGCAGGCGTTCGAGTTCGTGATGCCCGGCAGCAAGGAGCCTAATCCGGCCAAGGCCAGTGAACTCGTCAACGTAGCACGCAAGAACGGCCTGCTTATCGGCAAGGGTGGACGTGGCGGCAACGCTATCCGGATCGCCCCCCACCTGAATGTGCAGTCGGAGGACCTGGAAACCGGCTGCGACCTTATCGCAAAGTCGCTGGCGGCTATCGCCTAGCTCTGCCCAGCTCGTGTGGTCCTCCATTCATGCGTTGGTCCATCTCGGGCCAGATTTCTGCCATAATCAGTGGCAGTACTTAGTGGCGGCCGAGAGGACCGAAGATGCCAGAGGCTTTGAAGAAAAACCTGCATGTTCCACTTCCACCAGAACTCCACAGCGCCCTACGGCAGGAGTCGGAACGCCTGAGCACGCCCGCCACGGCCTTGGCCCGGATCGCGATAGAGGACTGGCTGGAACGGCGGCATCGAGCAGAGGTTGCGGAGCAACTCCGAGAGTATGCCGCAGCAGTCGCCGGCACCGACGAGGACCTTGACGAGGAGCTGGCGGCAGCCGGTGAGGAAGAGTTCCTTGGGATCGAGGATTGAAACGCGGCGAAGTCTACCTGGCAGACTTGGCACCGCGGTCGGGGAGCGAGCAACAGGGAAGACGTCCAGCTATCGTCCTGTCCCACGATAGCTTCAACAGAGAACCAAACTGGCGCAGCGTGATTGTTGTCCCCCTGTCGACCAGTCAGCGCCAAGCGAGACGAGGACCCACTGCCGTAGCGCTTCCCCGCGGAGCGGGTGGACTTCAACGAGATAGCGTCGCACTATGTCATCAGGTGACGACGGTGGACCGTTCGAAGCTCCTCGACTTCCTCGGTGTTCTACCAGACGACCTGTTGGGCGCAGTGGACGAGGGGCTGAAGATTGCCCTGGACTTGCACTGATGGAGTATACCGACCCCCGCCCTCGCTTGGATGGCAGCCGAATCTGGATCGAAACAGAGTCGGATACCTACGAGAGCCACCGTGGCGTTACCTCCAAGTGACGGACAATTTTCACCGCAGTCGGGCCTACTTCTCGTCGGCGGACCCACTTCTCGCACGGTTGTCTACGCCAAGGAGAGCCAGTTCATCGTCTTCGAGGCAAGCTTGTCGAGCGCCGTCACCGACATCTCGATGTGCTCCTCCTTGGTGTCCTCGATCTTGTTATGCGAGATCCCATGCAGGCTCTGCACGAACATCATGACCGTGGGTATGCCGATCCGTCCCGGCTCGGCCGCATCGTGCAGCGGTCCCGAGGGCAGCCGGTGCACCTGGCCGCAGGTTTCCTCGATCGCTTCGTCGCACATCCGCAGCAGGTCGTCGTGAAAGAGCACGGGATCTATCTGCCATAGCCGGTTCCACTCGACGGTGACATCGGCTTCACGGGCGAAGCGCTCGCTCGCCTCCTTGGCTTCACTCAGCATCTTGGACAGTGCGTCCCCGTCCAGGTGGCGCTGGTCGAGGGTTATCCGGCACTCCTCGACCACACTGGTAACGATGCCCGGCTTAGTGGTGCAACTGCCGATGGTGCAAACGCCGCCGTGCCGGTCGGTGATTTTGTAGATCTCGGGACTCATCCTCGCCGCGGCCAGGAAGGCGTCCTTGCGGCGGTTCATCGGCGTTGAGCCGGAGTGGGCCGCCTGACCATGGAAGGTCATGGCGTGGCGCTCGACGCCAAAGGTACCCAGAACGGTGCCGAGCGGAAGGTCCATATCTAGAAGCACCGGCCCCTGTTCCACGTGCAGCTCCAGGTAGGCGCCGGCGTTCTCCAGCTCCTTGCCGCACTCCTTGACGTTCTCGAAATCGATGCCCTGCTCCCTGAGCGCATCGGGTAGCGAGACGCCGTCCCTGTCGACCAGGCCCCGCGCCTCCTCCATGTCGAGGTTCCCTGAGCAGGCGGAGGAGCCGAAGAGGCTCTTGCCGAAGCGCGCGCCCTCCTCGTCGGCCCAGTCCACCAGGCGCACCGTGACCGGCGGTTTGCCGTCATACTCCTCGGCAATGCGGCGCAGTATCTCGACCCCCGCCAGGGTATTGAGGCTGCCGTCGAGCCAGCCGCCATTTGGGACGCTGTCGATATGGCCGCCGATGATTAGCGCCTTCTCCGAGTCGCCCCGCATAGTCGCCCATAGATTGCCTGCCTCGTCGCGGTGGACCTCCACAGGGAGCCCTTCGAGCTTGTCCTGCAACCACTTGCGAGCAGCAGCCCATATGGGCGTGAAGGCGACTCGGTGAGCTCCGTCTTCGTCGGCTGTGAAGGAGCGGAGATCTTTGAGTTCGGCGACCGTCCTCTTGGGATCCACGGCTGGCATCAGTATGATCCTCCTTAATTTATGCGTGTCCACATTATAACCAGTGGCCGTTCGATCTCCCAGGCCACGCCGAAAGGTCCTTCGCTCTGCAACCGGCGATCTTCGTGCGACTAGCTCGCCCGGTACCGCACTTCGATTTCGCCCACGCCGTCAATGCGTCCACGCAAGCAACTACCCGGCGAGACTGCGTTTACTCCCGCCGGTGTCCCGGTCATTATCAGGTCGCCGGGCGCTAGTTCCACCAGGGTGCTCAGGTGTGAGATCGTTTCGGCCACCTTCCAGATCTGCTGATCGAGGTCGCCGCTCTGCCGGCGCACACCATCGACCTCCAGCCAGATCGCGCCCGCGGAGGGGTGGCCGATTTCGGATGCCGGAACCAGTTCGCTCATGGGCGCCGACTGGTCGAAGCCCTTAGCCATGTCCCAGGGGCGGCCCATCTTCTTTGCCACCGCCTGAAGGTCGCGCCTGGTCATGTCGAGTCCCACGCCGTAGCCGTAGACGTGGCTCAACGCTTCGTCCGCTGGAATTTCTAGTCCACCCGAGGAAAGAGCCACCACCAGTTCGATCTCATGGTGCAAATCCGCGGTTGCAACCGGGAAGCGCAAACTTCCACCGCCCGGCACTATTGCGTCGGCCGGCTTTGTGAAGAAGAAAGGGGGTTCCTTGTTGGGGTCGTGCCCCATCTCCACTGCGTGGTCGGCATAGTTTCGGCCCACACAGTAGATGCGGCGCACCGGGAAGGTCTTCTGAGACCCCCTAATCTTGAGGGCGGGCGTGCGCGGAGTAGGGATAACGTGACTCATGTCTGACCTCGCTTTGGGAACGCTCGGGCTAACCGGGGGATCGACAAAGGCTTCGGTAACTCACACGATCTTAACTTCCTGTTCGCCGTCGCTTCGCAAGCAACAAGTATCATGACGTGCATCTGCGTTCACTATGGCTTCTACGCTTTCGCCCGCGTCCCACTGGAGAAGTTCGATGACCAAACTCTTTCTTGCGCTCATTCCGGTGCTACTCGCTGCCAGCGCGTTCTCCCAGGAGGTAACGCTGCGGCTTCACCACTTTCTGGCACCAAATTCACCAACCCAGCAGGGCTACCTCGAACCGTGGGCGGAGCGCGTCGAACAGGCCTCGGACGGCCGGATAGAAGTAGAGATCTATCCCTCCATGCAGTTAGGCGGCGCCGCACCCAGCCTCATCGACCAGGTCGAGGACGGCGTCGTGGACTTGGTGTGGACCCTACCCGGTTACACCGCCGGGCGTTTTCCCATAAGTGAGGCATTCGAGCTCCCCTTCATGTCGGGACTGGCGGTGCACTCCAGCCAGGCGTTGTGCGAGTTTTTTGAGATGCACCTCCAGGACGAGTACGAGAGCGTCCGCGTTATCACGCTGCACACGGCCGGCCACGGGATCCTTCATGTCAAAGGGCGGGCGGTGACGAGCCTGGAGGATCTCCGCGGCTTGCAGATCCGGGCTCCCAACCGGATCACCGCCGAGGCGCTTGCTGCGCTGGGCGCCCAGCCGATCGGCATGCCGGTACCTCAGGTGCCGGAATCGCTCGTACACGGAGTGATCGACGGTACGCTGCTTCCCTGGGAAGTCACGGTGCCATTGCGGATAGCGGAGCTGGTCGATAGCCACACGACCTTCGATAGTCCGCACGGCTTCTACTCCTCCATTTTCTTGCTGGCGATGAACCGTCAGAGTTACGAGCGCCTGCCGGACGACCTGAAACCGGCGATAGACGCCAACTCGATGGCGGCCGGTTGCGACGAGGCTCGGATCGCCGGCGCGAGCGTGGACGCAGCCGACCTGGTGGGCGAGGCGCTGGCACGCGAGCAGGGCAATGCCGTCCATGTAATTCCTCGCGACCGCGTCAAGGAGTGGCAGGATGGCGTCCGGCCGGTGATCGACTCCTGGGTGGAGATGATGGACCGCGCCGGCCTCGACGGTGAGGTAATTCTGCAGGACGCCCGCGACCTGGTAGCCAAGTACGAGGGCGCAGCGGCGAACTGAGCCGCAAGCACAGAGCATTGAACCGGTCTTCCATGAGACTCTTTCGGACGGTCGAGCGGGCTCTTCTGGTTATCACCCAGGCGATTGCCCTACTGGGCGGAGCCGTCCTGATCACGCTCACGCTCATAACCGTCTACAGCGTTGTCGGCCGGGCCGTAAGTCGAAACTTCGGAGATTGGCCGCTGCTCTCGTGGTGGGGACCGCTCAGGGGCGACTTCGAGCTGATCGAGATGGGGACGGCGATAGCGATCTTCGCTTTTCTCCCCTATACCCAGATGGTTCGCGGCAATGTGCTGGTCGACTTCTTCACCGCGCGCGCGTCCCCACGTGCGAAAGCCGGCCTGGCGATCCCCGCCAATCTGCTCTTCTCGGCACTGGCAATCCTGATCAGCTGGCGGATGATTATCGGAACTTTCGAGCAGCTAACCTCGAGCTTCAACCAGACGACGATGCTCCTGCGCCTGCCACTGTGGTGGGGGTACATGCCCGCCACCTTCTTTATCTGCTTACTCGCTCTAGTTTGCTTCTTCACCGTTTGGCGAAGCAGCCGCGAGGCGTTTGGAGACGGCGAACCGGTGAGCTCGTGAGCGGTCTCGAGGTGGGCATCCTCTTTACCTTCATCTTGTTCGGGCTGCTGGCGCTGCGGATTCCGATCGGTGTCGCCATGCTCACCGTTGGATTAGCCGGCTACGTTGCCCTCGCCGGCTGGTCACCGGCACTCAACTACCTGAAGTCGGCAGGCTACGACAAATACTCCAACTACACCTTCTCGATAGTCCCGCTCTTCTTGCTGATGGGGGAGTTCGCGACCAACGCCGGGCTCAGCCGGCTCCTGTTCCGGTCGGCGAACAGCTGGCTGGGCCACAGGCGCGGCGGCATAGCTATGGCGACCATCGGTGGGAGCGCGGGCTTCGGAGCGATCGCCGGCTCCTCGCTCGCCACTGCGGCCACAATGGCCCAGGTGGCCCTGCCCGAGATGCGCCGTCACGGATACTCGGGGGCGCTGGCGACCGGCTCGATCGCCGCCGGCGGCACCCTCGGGATACTGATTCCCCCATCGATCGTGCTGGTGATCTACGCTATCCTCACCGAGCAGAACATCGCCAAGTTGTTCGCCGCGGCGTTCATCCCAGGTCTCATGGCCGCGCTCGGCTACATGATCGCCATCGCCATTTTCGTACGCCGCAACCCCGGTGACAGCTCGGTGCGCCGGCGCGCTTCCTATCGCGAAAGGTGGCGGGATCTCCTGCAGGTGTGGCCGGTCGTAGCTATCTTCATCGTGGTCATAGGCGGGATCTACGCCGGCCTGTTCACGCCAACCGAAGCGGCGGCGGTAGGCGCCTTCAGCACGGGGCTTCTGGCGCTGCTAAAAGGGCGGCTCAACTGGAGAATCGCCACGCGAAGCCTGCTCAATACTGCTCAAACCACCGGGATGATCTTCCTGATTGTTCTGGGGGCCGACCTGATCAACATCTTCCTGGCCCTCTCGCGGATGCCGCAAGAGCTGGCCCAGGCTATCTCCAATACGAATCTGGCGCCGCTGCTGGTGCTGGTTGCTATCCTCGTCATCCACCTGCTGCTGGGGATGATAATGGACAGTCTCAGCATGATTCTGCTCACCATCCCGATCTTCTTCCCGGTGGTGATGAGTCTGGATTTCGGCTTCACTCCCGATGAAACCGCGATCTGGTTCGGCATCCTCACGCTGGTTGTGGTCGAAGTGGGGCTGATCACGCCACCGGTGGGCCTCAACGTCTACATCATCAATTCGTACGCTCGCGACGTTCCGATGCTGGAAACCTTTCGCGGCGTGACGCCTTTTCTGATCTCGGACATGATCCGCATCGCCATTCTGCTGGCGTTCCCATCGATCACGCTGGCGGCGGTCTGGTGGTTTTTCTAAGAGCGCCATCTCGCGCTACTTATCGTCAACCTATGCCCAACCCACCTATGATTTGGCTCTCATTCCTTTTGTACCCAACTCGAGAATCGAGTCGACAGCTCGAGAGGTGTTGTGAATGAGGGTGTCGGGCGCGTGCTTGTAGAAGGGCATTGGGGGGATCATCTCGGCGGTTAGCCAACTGTCGTAGCCGCTCTCCTCCAATGCCGCAACAACAGCCGGCCAGTCGACGTCGCCGGCGAGCAGGTCGACGAAGCCGTCGACCGTGCCCACGGCGCGGCGGTAGTCTTTCAGATGAACGCGTCCGATACGCTTGCGCAGGATCCGGATCCACTGTTCCGGATAACCGTTGGCAAGAGCGTTGCCGACATCGAAGTAGACCCTGAGCCAGGAGCTGTCGAAGGAATCGACGAAGGCCTTCATCTCGAGTGGCGAGAGCAGGAACTTGTTCCAGACGTTCTCGATGCAGATCGTCACCCCGTGATCACGGGCCAGCGGCAGTGCTCGCTCCAGGAACTCGCCCGCTCGCTCGTAGGCGACGTCGTAGGGAACAACCTCGGACCCCGGAATGAAGTCCACGCCCACGGCAGCGGGTACGACCAGGATGTTGTCGATGCCCAGCCCGCTCGCACACTCGATCTGTCGTTCCAGCACCCGTTGCGCCCGCGTGCGCGTCTTTGGGTCTCCGCTCGCGGGATTGCTCTCCCAGTAGAGGCCGGTCGCCAACCCGCTGAGCTCGATTCCCACGCCATCAGCCAGCGACTTCACACGGGCAAGCTCCTCGGGAGTGCTGTCGAGCGAGACCGGTCCGTCGACGGTCAGGTCTACCTCGATCCCCGCGAAGCCGGCGTCGCTGGCAAGCCGCAGCTTCCCCTCGAAATCGCTTCCGGGATCGAAGGACCAGATGCTTATGGCCTTCTTCACGACTTAACCCTCACGGTCTCGCTGGTCTCGGCCGACTCCAGCTCGGCCATTACCACCCGTACCGAAAGCGCAGCCTGCCGTGCCGTGGCGATCGCCGGCTGCTCCCCGCGCTGGAGGCAGCTCACGAAGTACTCGATCTCACTATAGTAGGCGCCCAGATCGGCGATGTTTCCGACCCCTGCGCGCGACGCGCCCGCCTGTGCCCGCTCCACCTCGACCTTCCTGGGCGCCTCGCCGAGGGCGGTAAGTTGCAGCGCCGGCGTACGCGTGGAGTCGTAATCGAGGGCTCCCCTCTCGAATACCGCATCGAAGCCCATCCGAAACTCCCACTCTGCCGGGTAGTTCCAGCCGCCCTCGGCAATTACCGCCAGGTCGGGATAGTGATAGCGGGTGAACACGTGCGTCCAGCCGGCATCCTCCTCCCTGGTTCCCCAGCTTGTGACCGCCTCTGGTTCGCCCAGCAACTGAATCAAGTAGTCGGTGTCGTGAATGTGCAGGTCGAGCATGGCGCCCTTCGATAGGGTGTGATCGAGGAGCCAGCCACCACTGGCGTAGGTCGGTCTCGGCGCTCTACGTTGCAGGTTCAGGCTTAGCAGCCGCCCAAGGCTTTCGGAGTCAGCGAGCCGAGCGAGTTCCTGGTATTCGGGCCAAAAACGAATGACGTGGCCCACCTGGAAGGGAACGCCGGCGGACTCGGCGGCGTGAGCGATCTTGAAGGCTTCCTCGGACGAGAGGGCCAGCGGCTTCTCGCAAAATATCGCCTTCCCCGCGGCTATCGCCGCGAGACACACTTCCAGGTGCATGTGCGTAGGCAGGCACACGTCGATGACATCAACCTCCTCACCGTCGAGCAGTGCAGCGAGCGACGTGTACACGGGGGTTTCGGTGAGGCCGAGTTGCGCCAGTGACTTCCTCGCATTCTCGGGATGCGCGTCTGCTACCGCCGCGAGCTCTGCGAGCTTGCCTTTGGTCATCGCGAGCTGTTGATAAGCCTGGGCGTGCATCTTGCCCATGAATCCAAATCCGATCAGGCCGACTTTCATCTTGTACCCTACTTCCTCTCTACTTGATGCTTCCCATCGACAGTCCCTGCATGAAGTAGCGCTGGAGCACGACGAACATGACCGCGATGGGAGCGGTGGCCAGAAGGGTCGCCGCCATCACCTGATGCCACTCGACCGTGTAACGACCCCCTACCAGGGAGTAGACCGCAAGTGTGAGCGTGAAGTTCTCGGAGGAGCGTAGCAGGGTGAGGGCCAGCACGAAATCGTTCCACGCGAAGATAAAGGCGAAAAGGGCCACCACAGCCATGGCTGGCACCGCCATGGGAATGAAGATGAGCGCCAGACTCTGAACCCGGCTCGCTCCATCGATCCAGGCAGCCTCCTCCACGTCTGGAGGAATGGTGCGGAAGTAGCTGTGCAGCATCCAAACGCTAAAGGCGAGATTGAACGCGGCGTAGGCGAGTACCAGTGAAAACAGGTTGTCCACCAATCCGAGAACCACCATGAGCCGGAAGATGCCCACGATCAGGACGATTGGCGACAGCATCTGGGTTATCAGCAGAAATTGCCGATAGACTCCCTGTCCGCGGAAGCGGTAGCGGGAGGTGGCGTACGCGGCCGGAATCGCAACCGCGAGGGTGAGCAACGTCGAGCCCAATGCGACGACGACGCTATTGAGCAGAACCCGTCCGAAGTTTGCCGCCTCCCACATCTCGACGAAGTTCTGCCAACGGATCTCCGAAGGGAGCCAGCGCGGCGGAAAGCTGAAGACTTCCGCACGAGGCGTGACGGAGGTGAAGAGCATGACCGCGTAGGGAAACAGGACGACGATTATCAGTGGCAGCAGCAGCAACCAGGCGCGGATCGACCTGCGGAGCTTCGCCTTGTCCAAGACTCGCTCAGCCACGGTACTCGCCTCGCGTAACCAGCCAGCTATAAAAGACGCTAAAGATCAGTAGCAGAGCGACCATGATGAGGGACATGGCGGCTGCCGGTCCGAAATCGCCGTAGCGAAATGCCAATTTGTAGAGATAGGTGACCAAGATATCGGTGCTGTTTGCCGGTCCACCCTGGGTTAGCACCCAGATGATCGGGAACGAGTTGAATACGTAGATTATGTTCAGTATCACGGCCAGGTTGAGAAAGGGCGCCAAGAGAGGCAGGGTGATGAACCTGAATATGGTGGGCCCGGCTGCCCCATCGATGCGCCCGGCGTCGTACAGCTCGCGCGGGACCGAGGACAGGCCTCCCAGCAGGACCGCCACTGTAAAGGGAGTCGACACCAGCATCCCCAGTCCGATGGCGATGGGAAACGCGAGGTCGGCTGTTGCCAGCCACTCGGTACGCTCACTGCTCAACCCCAGCCTGATCAGTGTTGCGTTCAGCATCCCGTACTGGCCGTTAAGCGCCCAGCGCCACACGATTGCCGTCATGGTGAGTGATATCGCCCAGGGCAGCAAGACTATCGTTCTGGCCAAGCTTCGGCCATAGAAGTCCTCGTTCAGGATCATGGCAATCGGCAGCGAGAGGAGAATAGTGCCGGCCACGACGACGACCGTCCAACTGAGCGTGCGCCATAGCGAGAAGATGAACACAGGATCGGCGAACAGGAACTCGAAGTTCTCCGTCCCTATGAATTCGCCGACCGCACCGAAGCGCGTTACCTCGTGCAGCGAGGTGCGCACGATGTCGAAGATTGGGTAGCCGAACAGAAACAGCACCAGGGCGATACTCGGGAGTATCGCCCATAGGTAAGCTGCTCGTCCGAACCGCCGCAAGATAATCATGGCCGAGGGGAGGGATCACTCGTAAGCGAACCCTCCAAAGCCGTCACTCAGCGCAGCAGTCGATCGATCTGGCCGGCCGCTTGCGACAGCGCCGCCTCGGCGGACTCCTCGCCCAGGTAGATCCGCTGCAGGGCCGCCGATGTGTAATCGGCAATACGCTCCCAATCGGCGACGTTGGGCGCGAACCTGGCAACCGGCAGCAGGTCGGCGAAGACCCGGAGCCGTTCATTCTCCTGGAAGAACTCGGTCTGGGTCTCGGCGGTCAATACCGGCAGGAAGCTCTCCTCGACGGTGAAGTCGATGTGGACCTCGGGCCGGAAGATGAACTCGAGGAAGCGCCACGCCTCGTCCTTGTTCTGACTGGACTCGAACATCATGATCGAGTCGGTAACGCCGTAGGTAACCTGCTCCTCGGCTTGCGGCACCGGAGCGATGCCGTACTCGAGATCGGGCGCCTCATCGGCAAGCTGGCCGATGAGAAATGGAGCGGTAATTACCATGGCAAGGCGGCCCTGCTTGAACAGGTCCTGGAGGTTTTCCCGGTTGTAGGCCGTCGGTTCGGGCTGCGTGAGCCCGTCGTCGATGAGTCCCTTGTAGAACTCGGCCGCCTCGATCGCCTCGGGGCTGTCGATACCGCTGGTGCCGTCGGCGGCGATGATGTCCCCGCCGAACGACCACATCGCGTAGTACCAGTAGACGTCGGTCTCTATCTCCTTGCCCTGCAGGCCAAACCCGAAAACATCGGTATTCTCGGAGATCGCGGCCGCGGCGTCTCGTAGCTCACTCCAGGTCCCCGGAACCTCGGCGCCGGCCTCGTCGAAGATCTCCTGGTTGTAGAACATCGCTCGGGCGGACGCCGTCCAGGGCAGTCCGTAGACTTCACCCTCTATTTCCGACGGGCCAAGGAACACGTCGATGAACCTGTCGCCCATGTCGTCTTCGACCATGTAGTCGCCCAGAGGCTCGGCGATGCCCTGTGAAACGAAATCGGTGAGCCAGCGGGTGCCGATGATGGAGACGTCCGGCGCTGCACCGCCGGCAATATCGGTCGTCAGCTTCTGGAAGAGGGTGTCCCAATTGACCACCTCTAGTTCGATCGTGATATCGGGGTTCTCTGCCTCGAAGGCGCTCGCGGCCTCCTGGAAGAACGGTTCGGTAGCGGCGCTGTAGTAGGGGATGACGACTCTAAGGTTGGTCTGAGCTGCCACGGCGCCGGCCATGGCGATCAGCATCAGTGCGAAAAGGCGGACGGCATGCTTGTTCATGGTTCGATACTCTCCCTCTTCTCGAGAAGCTTCCAACTGGACTATCGCCCCGTGGCGAAGTCGCGACGCCTTGGGAAGGGTGTCTTGAGCAGAGTGCCTTGGACAGAGCACCTTCGACAGAGCGCCTTGGAATCACTGGATCAGCCCGTATCATCCGTTGAGCCGCCGGCTTGGACGGCGCCAAACTGTTACAGATCGCCTCCATGTTATTTATCTTCAGGCTGTAATTATTTGCAACCGTAGCATACCGCCGGAATTGAGGTCAATCGCACCTGATCGGCCGGAAGCGTTACGACGAGTGGGAAACGCGCTCGGCTTTATTATTAGCCTCCGCTGCTGCTTGACATGCGCCGGAAATACTTGCTAATGCGCGAATAATCTCGTGTAAGTTTTGCTGTGAATGGAATTATTTAAAGAGTGTTGGCCCTCTCTTGCTGGATAAGACTGCCAGTCAAAACGTACAGAACATCAAAGCCTGCTGCCGCCCCCGCTCCCCAATGAACTGTTGGGGTAGACTACAAACTGAAAGTCCAAATTTATGGAGGCGGTTTTATGGTGAAGCGTTTCGGGCTCTCCTTGCCTATTTGTTTCTTCGGCGTGCTCCTGGCGTTGGCCGCATGCACTCAAGTAGAGGATTCCACCTTCGAGCAACTGGGATTGCAAAGGGTCGGAGAGACCTACATCGTTGTGCTCGACACCCCCCCGCTACCGGGTAACGCGGCCCTCGGGCGGTCCCGGGCCGAAGAGGTCGCGCGAGCACATGGCCTCCAACCTGAATACCTCTACGGCGCAGCACTCGTCGGTTTTGCCGCCGACGTTCCGGCAGGACGCCTCGAGGCGTTGCGGCGCGACCCGCGAGTGAGCTATGTAGAGCGGGACGCTCCGGTTACGATCTTCGGTCAGGAAACGCCAACAGGTATAACGCGAATATTCGCCGACGGGAACGAGTTACTTAGCATAGACGGCAGCGACGACGCGCGGGTCGACGTCGACGTGGCGGTAATCGATACCGGGGTCGACTTCGAGCACCCCGATCTCAATGTGGTGGGTGGAGTCGATTGCAGCGGCGGCGGACCGTTCGGCGGCACCTGCGGTAGTGGCGGCGATGACGACCACTATCATGGCACGCACGTAGCGGGGACTATTGCTGCCCTGGACAACGGCACTGGAGTTGTAGGCGTAGCGCCGGGTGCTCGCATTTGGGCCGTCAAGGTTCTCGACAGCAGAGGCAGCGGCTATACCTCGTGGATCGTTGCCGGGATTGATTGGGTGGCGGAAAAAGCTGAGACGATCGAGGTCGCCAACATGAGCCTGGGTGGGTCCGGCTTTAGTCAGGCGCAGTACGACGCGATTCAGGGCGCCGTGAATGTTGGCGTCGCCTTCGCCGTCGCGGCAGGCAATAGCGACGATGACGCCAACAACTACAGTCCGGCGGCGTTCGACAATGTCCTCACCGTCTCGGCCTTGGCGGACTTCGACGGGATCGCCGGTGGGGATGGTGAGCCGACTTGCCGCGATGACCAGGACGACACCCTCGCCGACTTCTCCAACTGGGGAGACGCTGTTCAGATTGCCGCGCCCGGAGTCTGCATCCTCTCGACCTATCCGGTCGAACAGGGCGAGTACGGGACGATAAGTGGCACTTCGATGGCCTCGCCTCATGGCGCGGGCGCGCTGGCGCTGCTGGCAAGCTCCAACAACCCCGCCAACGCTGTCGACGTTCACGCCCTCTACGATCAGGTGGTCGCCAGCGGCAACGTCGGCTGGCTCGACGATTCCGGAGATGGCTTCCAGGAGCCGCTGCTCGACGTGAGCGATAAAGTCCTTTATGCCCCGACGTTGATCACCGGCTCCGGCGACGGCGGTGGTGATGGCGGTGGCGGCGAGGGTGGTGACGCCAGCATCACGCTCAGTGCCAGCGGCTACAAGGTCAGAGGCGTGCACCACGCCGATCTGGCGTGGGATGGGGCTACCTCCACTGACGTTGACGTATACCGAGACGAAACGTTAATCGGAACAACAGCCAACGACGGCGCCTATACCGACAACATCGGCGCTAAAGGCGGCGGCTCTTATACCTACCAGGTTTGTGAGGCGGGTACTTCGACCTGCTCCGGTTCAGTGACGGTAACCTTCTGATCGGCGTGAACCCGTCCTTGAGCGGTCGCTAAAAGAGCAAGGCGCGACTCAGCGGTTGCCGAATTCAGGGAACCGCTGATTTTTGTTCTGACTGAATGACCCGCGCAAGCCCCTGGCTTTAGTCCGCGGGGTAAGTCACTTCAACACTCCCTGACTCCGGCCCTGCGCCCAGGCCACTCCGCCACGCTAGCGCCATTACCGGATTGCCGCATTGTTACGCCTCATCACGAACGACGCAAGTAGCGCCGCCGGAATCAGAAAGCCGAAGCTCATGGCAAGGGCCGGCACCAGACCCAGCAATTCTTGAAAGGCCCCGAACCCCACATAGAGAATTCCTGCCATGCCCCAGGTGAATCCCATCAACATGCCGGAAGCGGTAGCAACGGCGTGCGGGGCAAGGTCCTGTGCACTTACCAGCAGCAGCGGGATCGCGGCATTCGTGAACATGCCGGCGGCCGCCACCAGCGCGTAGTAGGGCCAGCTTCCGGGAACTACGACCAGCGTGGAGAGCAGTAGCGGCACGGCCAAGAGCATGCAACCGGCGGCCAGTCCTGCCCGTCCTACCCGATGTTCGAGCGCTCCCGAAATGAAGACTCCGGCTGCCGCCGCCGCCGAGTAGCTGAACAGGGTCCAGCCGATGACGGCCGAGTCGGGGTTGAACCCCCTTACGTTGACCAAGTACAGAGGCATCGCGTTCGTGAAGCTGATGAAGGCGACGGCACGCATGGTTCCCGCCAGGCTCAATAGACCCACCGGACCGGCGAAGAGGGCAAGGTCGAAGATTCGGGGCCTCTCGGTGGCGACCGGTTGAGACTGGCGTGGCGACAGCAGGAAGAGCAGCAGGCCAAGCACCACGCCGATGATGGCGAGCCAGGGGACGTACTCGGGGCCAAAGCGGCGAATCACCAAGAGAACGATTACCGGCATCACGGCGCTACCCAGCGGTCCGCCGGCCATGAACAGCCCCATGCCAAAACCCTTGCGGGTGCCGGCGCCATGCACCATCGAGGCCGCCGCCGGATGGAAGATCGCTGAACCCAAGCCGCCGATCGCCAGGAGCAGAAAGAGCGCCCAAATGGTGGGCACGACGGCCAGGAAGCTCATCAGGGTCGAGCCCACGATCAATCCCAACGCCGCCGCGCGTCTTCGCCCCCAACGATCGACCAGCGCCCCCGCGAAGGCCTGCATGACGTTCGACGAGACGGAGATGAGCGCCACGAAGCCGGCCAGAGCGGCTTCCCCGAGGCCAAAGCGTACCTGGAGAATTGGCAGGAAGACGGGCAGTACGTTGGTGAACGCGTCGTTGGCGGTATGGGCCAACGTGAGGAGGAAGGCGAGGTTGACGCCTGTCACCGTAGTCCGGCGCTTCGTATGCACTGTCACGCGAGTAAGTCTACCCTTGCACTAATCGTCAAAACCTTCGCTGTCGACGTTGGGGATTTGCAGAGAATCGTGGTTTGCGGTAAGCACTGAGAAGGTGCCGTCGGACTCCAGCACCACTGCGTCCACCGTTGAAAGCGATTGATGGCCCGCTCTGCGAGCCGCCGCCAGGACTTCCTCCTGCGCCACCCTTTCGCGCTCGAGTACGTCCTCGAGATAGTTGCCGCGATGGTAGATGAGAGTCGGCTGCGCCTTGACCAGGCTCATGAATGTCTTCGAGCGGCTGGACAGGAAGGTGATCACGAGCTGTCCCAGGATCAGCACCGTCAGCGCGACGCCCCCTTCCAGGAGAGAGATGTCGTCATCGAGGATGATCGTGGCCAGCATGGAGCCCAGGGCGATGGTAACGATGAAGTCGAAGGCGTTCATCTTCGACAGCGTCCGCTTGCCCGATGCGCGTAGCAGGACTATCACCAGCAGGTAGGCGAGTGGGCCCACCAACAGGATGCGTCCAAGTTGTTGAGCGTCGAGGAGCATTACGTGTCTTCCTTCAGCGGCACCACCAGCAACCGGCCGATGGCCAGCCCCTCCATCTCCTCGACCCTCAGCAGCAAGTTCTGCACCGAAACCTCGTCGCCGCGCCGGGGAACGCGCTTGAGCTGCTCGAGCACGAAGCCCCCCGTGGTGGTCGACTCCTCGGCCTCCAGCTGGGTGGCGAACCGCTCGTTGAAGTGGTAGAGCGGCAAGCCGCCGTCGACCAGGAAAGTACCGTCGGCCATTTCCTCCACCTCGGGACGCTCGCCGATGTCGAACTCGTCTTCGACGTCGCCCACGACCTCCTCGAGGAGGTCGTCGAGCGTCACGATCCCACTGGTGCCTCCATGCTCGCCCACCACTATCGCCATGTGTACGTGGAGGCGCTTGAATGAGGTGAGCAGGCGCTCTATAGGCATCGCCTCGGGAACACGTGGAACGCGCCGCACCAGTGAGCGCAGTTCGCTCGGCTCCTGGGCGACATCTCGCTTTATGAAGTCCCTCACGTGGAGGATACCCACCACACGATCGAGGTCGCCCTGGTAGACCGGGTAGCGGCTGTACTGATGCTCGCCGATGAAGCTGCGCGCCTGATCCCAGCTCGCGTCGACCGACAAGCACGCCACTTTCACTCGCGGCACCATCACATGCCGCACCTCGAGCTCGCCGAAGTCGAGGATGTTGCGAATGAGCTGCTGCTCCTCCTCACTCACCGCGCCCTCCCCGCGGCTCTCGTCCACCAAATGCACCAGCTCGGCCGGGGAGTAGAAGCGTGCCTCACCACCGAGCGGGACGCGGAAGAGCCGCAGCAGCGCATTCCCCACCCCGTTCAACAGCGCAACCAGCGGGCGGAAGACGATGCCGGTCAGGTACATGGGCCGGGCCACACCCATCGCAGTTCGCTCGGGAGATTGCAATGCCAACGCCTTGGGAATCATCTCGCCGACGACTACGTGGAAGTAGGTCATGGCCAGTACCGCCAACACCGTGCCAACCGTGTGCGCAACGGCCTCGCTGATCCCGAAGGCGCGTTCGACCGGACCATAGATCCAAGCCGCGATCGCCGGCTCGCCGTACATGCCCAGGCCGATGGTCGCCAGGGTGATGCCCAGCTGAGCTATTGCGATGTAGCGATCTTGTGACGAGGTACTGGACAGGACCCGGCGCACGTAACGCGACGCCCAACTCTGCTTACCCCCCTGGGCGTGTCGCGGGCGCGGGGCGGCGACGATGGCGAACTCGGCCGCCACGAAGACGCCGTTGAGGACGATGAGGAGAATGATAACGAGGAGGGGCAGTAGAACGTTAACCATGGCTTTCGGGCCCTCCTCGTTCCCGCTCGACCTCGTCGGGCGAAAAGCGCACCTGTCTCACCGCTTGCCGCTGCACCTCGGTCACCTGCAGTTTGACGCCTGCGACTACCACCTCGTCGCCATCGCGGGCGACGCGCTCGAGCCGGTCCATCACGAGTCCACCGATCGTGTCGGCACGCTCCTCGGGCAGGGCCAGCAGGAAACGTTCGTTGACCTCGGAGACGAGCAGGTCGCCGCGGAGTGTCACGTAGCCGCCGGAATCCTCTTGGAATAGCTCGCGCTCCTGGTCGAACTCGTCCTGCAGCTCGCCAAAGACCTCCTCCAGCACGTCCTCGATCGTGACGATACCTTCGACACCGCCGTACTCGTCGAAGATCGCCGCCATGCTGCTGCGCTCGAGCCGCAGGCGAGCCCACACCTCTGTAACCGAGAGGAACTCGGGCAGAACCGGCATGGGGTGGACAATCGATCGCAGATCCCCGCTCGGGTCCTCCTTTGCGAGAGCGTAGAGCTCACGCAGATGGATGAAACCACGAATACCGTCTATGCTGCCCTCGAAGACGGGGAAGCGGGTGTGGGGCGAAGCTACCAACTCGCGGATGAGCTCGCCCGGTTTGGCGTCAAGTGGAGCGGCGACGATTCGCGTGCGCGGGATCATTATCTGGCGAGCGACCCGCTCACTAAGGTGGAACACGTTGGAGAGCATCTCCCGCTCGCTGGCGTCTATTAGGCCGCCCGACGCGCTCTCACTAAAGATCGCCTCCAGCTCGTCGGGATGGTGGACGTGACTCTCCTTGATATCCGAGCGGCCGAAGCGCTTGAGAATGAACAGCGCGGAACCGTTGAGGAGGTAGATGAGCGGCCGCAGGATCACCAGCGACCAGCGCATGGGGAGGAGCACCAACAGAGATACCCGCTCGGGGAACCTCAGCGCAATCGACTTGGGCAGCAGTTCACCGAAAACGACCTGGAAAAACGTGAGGCTCAGCAGCACGCCGATGACGCTTACCGACGTCGCGGCCGCCTCCGGCAATCCCAGGCGCGCCAACAGCGGCGCGACGATCGGCGTGAGCTGGGCCTGACCGTAGAAGCCCACCAGCAACGAGGAGAGGGTGATTCCCACCTGACAGCCGGCGATGTAGCGGTCGAGCCGCGCGCGGTCCTCGAGGATTGGCAGAAGTGCGCGCGCTCTAACGTTACCCTCGCTCGCCAGGTCGGCGACACGGGCCCGACGCGAGCTGATGGTGGCGAACTCGGCGGCGACATAGAGGGAGTTGATCAGGATCAGGAGAATTACGACCAGCAGGATTGCGGCGATCACTCTCCGCCACCGTCGAAGAGGAGTGGCCTACTCGACCCGTTCACTTGGCGAGTATCGGGGCTAGATGTACAACGTCGCCTATGTAACCCTGGTCCTGCATTCGCTGCGTGACCAGCGAGCGGTGGCAGCTTAGCGCGTCACGTTCGAAGCAGAGCAGGCAGGGCGTTTCCCTCGCCAGCCGCTCGGCCAGCGCGGCGACGAGGTCGCGCCTGTCATCGAGCCGGTCCTGGTAGGCTTCGCTGTAGGCGGCCCAGTCCTTACCTTTGCGAAGCAGGTCGCGAATCGGCTTGGGCGTGCCCAGGTCCTTCCAATGTTCGTAGGCGATTCCCGCTTCCATAAGGGTGGCTGCCAGCTTCGTCTTAGAGAAACCAGCCTTGCGGCTCGCGGTTCGTTCCCGCACGTCAACGAGCAGCGACACGCCGTTGTGCGAAAGGCAGTCGAGAAACTCCTCGGGGGAGGTGCCCTGGTAACCGATGGTGAAGAGTGTGACCACAGGCCCAAGTGTAGCGGCTCGTGCGGGAGTAACAGGGACAGCGAGCGCAAACGAAAACTACAACGGTTGAAATCGTCAAATGGTGAAGAGCCGGGCTGGACTGCCCGGCTCCTCCTGCCTTACTCGGCTGCGCAACAAGTAGGCGCACTGCACCGCGCCAGCCCAAACGTTACTAGCGGCCGAACGCCACCATCCGGTCACCCCAGCGGTCGAAGAAGAACTTGGCGCGTCCGTTGCCCTGAGCATCCTCCATCCGATAGAAGCGCGGCTCAGTCTCGGTCGCTCTCACGTAGGCCGGATCGTTGGTCGGAGTTGCCGCCTGCGGCTGGCCCCAAGGACAACCCACCTTGAGCTGCTCGGTCGCCAGATCGAAGCACTCCGAGGTGTTGCCACCTCCCAGCACCACCAACTCCTCCGTCTCCTCGTCCCAGTAGCTCACCGTCAGGTCCCTGAACTCCTGCTCCGACCCGGCGACAAAAATCTCGCTGGGGGAGTAGACGATTTCATATTCGATCGGCGGATCGAACGAGGTGAGTACCGTCGTGCGGTCGGCCGCGTTGACCACCAGGAAATTCATTAGCGAGCGATCGTGCTCGGTCGTAGCGGCTTCGGCATCGGTGGGTGTCTCCAGCGTCTGGTCCTTGTTCCAGGGTAGGGCGATCACCCGCGGCGCGACAGCGCCGTTTTGTTGGTAGGGCACGCGTACGGTTACGGCGCCGTCGGTCGAGATGCACTCGACGACCATTACTGCCAGCTCCGGATCCTCGGTCGTTTGGCAAGGATCGAAAGCTACCAGCATGTGGCCTTCGTCGAACGGCATGGCGCCCCAGGCGAGGGCGAGGGACGATGGCGCCCGGGAGATGAGGGCGCTTGCATGGCCTGCCGTTTCATCACCCGTCATCTTGAAGCGCGGGATCCTTTCGTCCGCGTTGGCCATTAGAGTGAGCGCCTCCTGACCGAGACGCGGATCGGCTACCCAGAATCCCGACTCGAATACGCCGTGGCCGGCTATCAGCCATTCGCCCGGCTCACCGTCCCAAGTTCCCAACCCCAGTTCGCCCTCATTCACGCGCGGGTCGGCTGAGTCGAACTCCTCGTTGCCATACTCGACCGTCAACTCTAGCTGCGGCTCGAACTGTTCGACCGGTGTGCCGCTTGCTTCGTCGACTACTCGAAAGTGGATCAGCGGCGGACTCGAAAGCGGCTGGAACTCCTCGTCACCCGAAAGGTCGCCCTGGTCGTTCACGCGAAGTATCTCCACCTCCAAGGGGGCTCCCTGCCAAGGGATCGCAAGCGCCACGCCGGCTTCCTCCGAACGGCACTCGAGCGTGGGCTCCGGCGAGCCGGCCGGTGTTTCGGCGCAAACCATGTCGTCGCCGGGCGGAGGGTCGCCTTCACCGCCCAGGTTTGGTGGCGATAGGCAGGCGGCGAGAACGAGGAGAAGTGCCAAGGCCAGTAGGAGACTCGGCCCACGCGCCAGAGCTCGCATGCGCGCCGCCCCGTTTATCCCAAACGCCCAAAAGGCCTGCTCCCTACGACGAAAACGCCTTTTCATGCTCACTCTCCGGCTCGGGGGCCAAGTCTTCCGCCTCGAGACGCGCTTGCGCCGTCTCCAAGCCGCGGCGTGCCTTGATCAACTCCTCTTCCTCTCTCGCCTCCTGCAGGGGCGGCATGGCCGTTTCGAACCAGCGACGGGCCTCAGCGGGCCGGTCGAGCGCTAAATGGATCTCCCCCAACACCCGGCTGCTCATCGCACGCTCCACGGCTACCCCACACTCCACTTCGTCGACCTGTTCAAAGGCCGCCTGCGCACGCTCGAGCGCAGCGTCTATCTCCCCCAGCGCCAAATGATTCTCGGCCTGACCAACGCCTGCGGAGATAAGCCAACCCGTGTGCTCGATTCGCTGAGCCAGCTCGGCCAGCTTCTGATACTGCTCGATCGCCTCGGCATGCCCCCCATTACGGAAGTAGAGATCGCCGATGTTGTTGTACGCAATCAAGAGATTACCTACGTCGCCGATATGCTCGAGGATCTCCAAGACTTTCCGATCGAGCGCCAACTCCCGGTCCACGTTTCCTAGCCGGCCGTAGACCCAGGCGAGATTGCCGGCAGCCTCCGCCTCGCCGATCCGATCACGTTGCTCACGGAATGCTCGTCGGCTGGCATCCAGTCGTGCTCGGGCCGCCTCGAGACGGCCGGCACGCAGATCGATCACCCCCAGGCCCTGTTGCAGCTGAGCCAAAAGCGAGCGGTCATCGATCTTCTCGGCCAGTCCGAATCCCGCCTCGAACTCCTCTTGAGCCTCCTCGAGGCGGCCAAGGCGGTAGTGCGCCCACCCCAGTACCCGCCGTACTTGAGCAATTCCGGATTCATCGTTCAGGGACTGGAATGCGTTCAGGCTGCGCCTGGCATACCCGATGGCGCCTTCATGATCCCCCGTTTTGTCGAGCGCACTGGCGATACGGCAGAGCAGTTCCGCCTCGTCGGCCTCCTCGAACGCTTCGTCCAGCGCCTCCCGGTAAAGGCGCGCTGCCTCCCGGAACTCACCCCGGACGAAGTGCGCCTCACCCTTCGCCCGCAACGCTGCCATCTGATACTCCTCGTCGAGAGCGGCCAGGTCGAATCCCGCCAGCTGATCGATTAGGCTCGACGCCCCGCCCGAGTGGATGATGGCCTGGACGTTTGCAGTCAGCAGCTCTAGAGCCCGCTCCGCTTCACCCAACTGTAGATAGTGGTGGGAGGCCCGCAGAATGTTCTTCCGCTCTTCGTAATATCGCGCCGCGTGTTCGTGCAGGTCGCGTTTGATCGGCCGTTCGAGCGACCGGTAACAGAACTCCCGAACCAGCTCGTGGCAATAGATGAACCCTTTGCCGGTCTCGTGAACGATCGCCTTCTGGATCAGGTTGTCGACGCAAGGAACTATCCCCTGCAGTCCGCCCGCCAGCAGCGTCTCCTCGGCCGCGTCCAGTTCGACCGACCCTGAGAAGATCGATAATGCGTCGAGCACCGATTTCTCGGTGGCGGGCAGGTCGGCATAGATGTGACGCATCACGTAATCGCGAATGTCGTTGCGCCCCGTCATCGACTCGATGAAATCAGCTTGCGCGGATTGGTCTTGCCCAAGGCGCGAAAGCGCCGAAGCGGCGAGGTCGAGAATCGTGGGATTCCCGCCGGTACGTTCACACAGGCGCCGCGCCAACTCAGCCGAAAGTCCCTCCACTTCGCGCGAGGCGAGCAAGTCGGCGGTCTCCTGGGCCGAAAATCCCACCAGCGACTCGGCACGGAAGTCGATGTCGACCGGTAACTCTCGGCCCATCAGAACGAAGGCCACATGCGATCCATGGCCATCGCGCGCGACGTGCTTCTGAAGAGTCTTGAGCAGGTCGGCGACCTGGGGCACGGCAGCCACCAGGTGCAGGTCATCGATGCAAAAGACGAACTCATCCGAAATCAGACTCGATAGAAACAGATTCATGCGGACGGTCATGTCGAGCGGCTTGTGGGCTTCGATCTCACCCTGCAGGTAGCGCCACAACAGAGTCTCGCCGCGGCCGCGCAGGAACGCGGCGAGAGACCAGAACAGCGAGTCGAGGTTGTTCTTCTCAACGGAGTCGAAGGTGAACCAGAAGATATTCTCCTCGGGAGCCGACTCCCTTGCCAGTTGCGATCCCAGAACGCTCTTGCCGGTTCCGGCGATGCCGCGAATCGCCACCAGCCGGTCGCGCTCGAGCCGGCCCCTCAACTCCGCCAAGACATTCTCGCGGCCGATGAAACGAGGGACCCTTGGAACGGGCTCGAGCAGAGCGCTCGCCTGGGGCGTTCCGGGCCGGTCGAGCGTGAGGTCGACGACCGAGTCGCGGACGGGGGAGGCGGTGCTGTTGACGGGATTGGTAGAGTCGGGGGTCGCCCTGCTTTCAGAACCGGTGACGGTCTTCCCCGGAAGGCGTGATCGTTGCGGTCGCTCCTGGCCGGAGCCGGCACCCAGCAACGCTTCCAGGTCGCCCGCAAGCTCGCGCGCCGAGTCGTAACGCTCCTCGCGGTCCTTCGCCAGCGCCTTCTCGAGCACCGATGCCAGACCGTCGGGAACTTCTGAACGCAACTCGCCGATCGGCCTTGGCTCGCCATTCATTACCTGCAGGATGATCGCGGGTAGCTCCCCGTTCGCCCGGAAGGGTGAAACCGACGTGATCATCTCATAGAGCACGGCGCCCAAAGCCCATAGGTCGGCCCGCCGATCGACCGCTCGGCCGCGAATCTGCTCCGGGGCCATGTACTCCGGGGTCCCAACCATCGAACCAGGCATGGTGAGGCCCTCGGCCTGCTCGAGCTTCACCAGCCCAAAGTCGAGGATCTTGAGCAAGCCACCGCGGCTCAGGAACAGGTTCGCCGGCTTGATGTCACGGTGGATCAAACCTTTTTCGTGGGCAGTTTCGAGTCCGCGGCACGCCTGCACGGCAAGGCCAAGCGCCTCATCGATCTCCAGTTGGCCCTGCTGCAGCCGGTCCTTTAGGCTCTCCCCCTCGTATAGCGCCATGACAATGAAAAGCCGGCCGTCGGCCTCCTCGATGTCATGAATCACCCCGATGTTCGGATGGTCCAGTTTGGCCGCTGCTCGAGCCTCGAGAGTCAGCCGTTGCTTGGCGTTGTCATTGATCGACATCGCTTCGGGCAGAAACTTGAGCGCTACCGGCCTGTCGAGCCGGGTGTCCATCGCCCGATACACCACACCCATGCCGCCGACACCCAACCGATCCTGGATCGAGTAGTGCAGCACAGGGTTGACGATCGTGTTCATACTCTCCCCGCATGTCAGAGCTGCCCGGCTTACCGGGAGCTACCCGCCCGCCCGCTTGACTGCCTTGGTCCAACAGCACGATGATTGAATTGCAAGAGAAGGTGAATAGAGGTGAGCAGATGATGCGGCATCCGCCGGTGATTGTCAATCGCGCCCACGGTTTCTGCTATCATCGTCGCCACTCGAAACGCGCTGTTCCTTGCGAGGTGAGGCCTTGGCTGGTAGCGGCAAGAGACAGGTCACAGACGTCTTTCAAGAAAGCCTCAGTCGACTGACGGAGCGGCAGGGTCCGCTGCAGCAAGCACTGGAGCAGCTGCGGGCGTCGTTGGAGACTGCCGATTGGTCCCCGCCCTCGTCGGTCGAGGAGAACCTGCGCCAGGTCGATCGCGACCTATCGGCGATACAGATCGGCAGCCGGCGCATCGTGAAAAAGCTCGAAGGCGTGCAGGGTCTGGTGCATACTTCGGCGCTCATCACCTCCTCTCTCGAAATCGACCGCGTCCTCGAGGAGGTGATGGATACCGCCATCACCCTCACCAACGCGGAACGCGCATTCCTGATGCTCTGCAGCGAGGACGGCGAGCTCGAGCTACGCGCCGCTCGCAATTGGGACCGCGAGAGCCTCGACGAGTACGAGGTGACCTTCAGCCGCAGCATTATCGACACGGCGATGGAGACCGGAGAACCAGTTCTCACCATCAACGCCCAGGGCGACACTCGCTTTCAGGCGCACCAGAGCGTCCTGGTCAACGAACTCCGCTCGATCATCTGCATTCCGCTCAAACTGCGCGAGGACGTAATCGGGGTGCTCTACGCCGACAACCGTTTCGAGCAGGGCGTCTTCGACGACGACAGCGTCGAGTTGGTGTCGACGTTCGCAAATCACGCCGCCATTGCCATCGATAATGCCCGGCATTTCGAACGGGTGAGGGCCGACCTTGCCAAAGCCGAGCATGAGGTCTGGCGCCTGCAGATCGAGATCAACGAGCAGCGACTGAAGAGCGAGCTCAGCGAGGTAACCGACACCGACTACTTCCAGCGTCTCTCATCACTGGCTCGCGACCTACGGCGCCGCAAGGGCGGAGAGTAGCAAGACCAGATCGACGCGGGCCACCCTTTCGGCGTGTCCCGAATGACCGGCGGGGAGACATGGACGGACAGGTTGTTCGACACTTTCGAATTATCGACAAGCTCGGCGCCGGCGGAATGGGCGTCGTCTACCGGGCAGAGGACACTCGCCTGAACCGGCTGGTGGCCCTGAAGTTCCTGACGGGCGAGGCCACCAGGGCGGTCGCCGCCAGGGATCGACTAATCGCCGAGGCCAAAGCTGCTGCTGCCCTCGATCACCCGAACATTGGGGTGATCTACGGGATCGAGGAGGAAGAAGAGCGACCGTTCATTGTTATGGCGCTCTACCGGGGTCAGAACCTTCGGGAGTACATGAACGACCGGCGACTTGCACCCCTCGAGGCTGCCGGTATTGCCCGCCAGGTCGCGCTGGGACTATCGAACGCTCATGCGCGCGGTATCACCCACCGGGATATCAAGCCGGAGAACCTGTTCCTCACGGCCGAAAACCAGGTAAAGATCCTCGACTTCGGCCTCGCCAAGCAGGACGGGACCGTTGGGCTCACGAGTCCGGGAGTCGTGGTGGGCACTCTGGAGTACATGTCGCCGGAACAGGTCCGCGGGGCGCCGCTAGACGGCCGCAGCGACATCTGGGCCCTTGGTGTCGTGCTCTACGAGATGCTCGCCGGAGTCTCGCCCTTTGCCCCCATAAGCGGCGTCGCCGGCGGCATCGCTGCCGGCATCCTGCGAATAATTCGCGACGAGCCCGAGCCGCTCAACAGCCTGCGCCCGGATGTGCCTCCCGCTTTGCAGGGAGTGATCGAGCGTGCGTTGCGCAAGGCGCCCGACGAACGCTACGCCTCGGCGCTGGAACTTCTCTCGGACCTGGAAATGCTCCTGGGTAGCAAACCGGCGGCCACGGAAATTACCAGCAGGGCGTTCGCGAGTGAGGCGGAAACGAGCCGGGGATCAGCTTCACCGGCAGCGCAGCCGGCACCGAATCTGGCACCGCATCTGGCACCATATCTGGCAGCGCAGCCGACACCGCAGCCCGCAGCACTGCCTGTGTCGGTCGTGGAATCCAAGCGTCGCTACCGCCTACCCACACCCGCCGCTTCGCTGGTGGGCCGGCGCGACGAACTCGAGTTGATCACTCTGCACCTATCCGACCCACACTGCCGGGTACTCACCCTCTTCGGGCCTGGTGGCACCGGCAAGACCAGGTTGTCGCTCGAGGCGGCTCGCGAGCAGGAGGAGCTGGGGCACTTCCCCGACGGCGTCTGGTTCATCGCACTCGATGCTGTCGAGGACCCGTCGCTCATCCCCTTGCGAATCGCCCAAACGCTGGGGCTCGAGCTGCAAGGCAAGGAGGATGTTGCGGCCCTGGTGACCGGTTACCTCACCCAGCGCCGGGCACTCCTGGTGCTGGACAACTTCGAGCACCTGATGGACAGCGCCGAACTGGTTTCGCAATTTGTGGAGGAGTGTCCCGACTTGAAGATCCTGGTCACCTCCCGCGAGCGACTGGCTACGCCGGAGGAGTGGGTGTTACCCCTTCGCGGACTCGCGGCGCCGACCGAGGTCCCCGCTTCACCCGAGGAGGCAGGGCGGTACGAGTCGGTACAACTCTTCGTGCAGCGGGCGAAGCGGGCCAATCTCCGTTTCGCACTGGACTCCGAGGATCTCCGGCATGTCACGGAGGTATGCCGTCTGGTCGAGGGCTCTCCGTTGGGACTCGAGCTGGCGGCGGCATGGGTGAAGAGTATCGGCTGCCAGGAGATCGCTGCCGAGATCCGGCGAAATCTGGACTTCCTCACCGGTTCGGGCCGCGGGGGAAGCGAGCGACACCGCAGCCTCCGCGCCACCTTCGAGTACTCCTGGCTGCTGCTTACATCGTCCGAACAGCGGGCGCTCGCGGCGCTCTCGGTATTCCGTGGTGGGTTCGGAAAGGACGCCGCAGCCGGGGTGGCGGGCGCGCCGCTGCCGCTGCTATCCAGCCTACTGGACAAGTCGCTACTCGAAGTGCGCACCTCTAAGCGCTACGATTTTCATCCGCTGCTGCACCAATACGCCCGAGAGAAGCTCGCCGATGACCCCGGCCTCGAGAGTGAGACGGTCGAGGCTCACGGCGCCTTCTTCCATAAGCTACTCGAACGGCAGTATGAGCAGTTGCGCGGACCGGAGCAACTGACCTCCCAGCACGTCATCGAGGCCGAGCTGGAGAACATCCGGCTGGCGTGGAATTGGGCGGTCGCCGGCAGACGGACCGCTGAACTCCTCTCCTCGAGTCCCACCCTGGATGTTTTCTTCGACAACTGTGGTCGCTCTCGTGAAGCTGCCGAGATGTTCAGGCAGGCAGCAAGCGCCCTGGACCCGGATGACAGCGATCAACAGCAGGCCCTCTGCGAACTGCTCACGAGCGCCTCCTTCGCCTCCTTCCGACTGGGACGCTACGAGGAAGCCCGTCGCCTTGCTCTCGAGAGCTTGGTGCTCCTGCGCGAGATGCCGTACAGCAAGAGCATCCTCACCGCGCTTAACTCGCTCGGCGCCATTTCGCTTCATACCGGCGAGTACGACGACGCCAGGAAGTATTGGCTCGAACTGCGCGGCCTGGTGGATGAGCACGGCGGTACCCGCGAGGCAGCAGTCGTTCTGGGTAACTTGGGGACGCTGGAGTACGCGCTTGGCAACTACGAGCAGGACAAGGCGTATCAGCAGGAAGCACTGGAGCTCAACAGAAGGAACAACCACGTCGAGGGCACCGTGAGCGCCCTAAGCAACCTCGCCCACGTGCTGGTCACCACCGAGGATCACAGTGCGGCACGACCACTCGTCGAGGAAGCGATCGAGCTGGCCCGTCGACACAAGTTGACGATAAACCTCCCCCGTCTCCTTGGACTACTCGGCGACATCCTGTTTGCGCTGGGTGGGTTCGCCGCCGCGGGCGAGCAGTATCTTGCGGTTCTCGACCTGGCGATAGAGCATGGCGACCGGGCCCTCGAGGCGACCATGTATGACAACTTGGGTCAGCTCGCCACCGCGCAGGAGGAGTTCCCGACAGCAGAGGCTTACTTCCTGCGCAGCCTGGCGCTGCGTCACGAGCTATGTTTGTTGCCGTCGGTGCTGAAGACGCTGGCGGGCCTCGCCAAGCTCGAGGTGCGGCGCGGGCGAAATGCACAAGCGGCTGAGTTGCTACGGGCGGTGCTCGATCATCCCACGACCGACGCTCCCATCCGCGAGCAGTGCCGGCAACTGCTCGCGGATGGGCAGTGGGAGGCTACGCAGGAGGTTGCCGGTGAGGAGCTCCCACAGTTTGACGAACTGTTGACGCGTGTGCTCGGCCGGCCACAACCGCAGCTCTCCGCCGCCGCCACCCCAATCATCGACCCCGCAGCAGAGACGAGCAGCTCAGAACACCTCGTGTAGTCGACAAGAGTGGGAGTCGTCATGAGCATCAGGGCAAGTCGGCCTTTGCAGCTGCATCACCAAGATGGCGAAGAGCGCAAGATCAGCTGGTTGGAACTGTTCTACGACCTGATCTACGTCACCATTATCATCCAGCTGGGTGACTTCCTGAGCGCCAACGTCTCGCCGCTGGGCGCGCTACTGTTCGTCTTGCTGTTCGTCCCCGTCTGGTGGTCGTGGACCGGAATGATGTTCTACTTCAACCGCTTCCTGGTTGACGACCTATGGCACCGCCTCCTCGTATTCGCGCAGATGTTCGCTATCGCCTATATGGCCATCAGCGTAACCGGTGCGTTCGGTCCAGGCGACCAGGCTTTCGCCTTGTCTTACTTCGCGGTTCGCATGATCCTGGTAATCCTCTACCTGCGCACCGGGCAACACGTGATAGATGCGAGACCCCTCATTCGCCGATACGCCATGGGGTTTGCCGTCGCGGCCTCCCTCTGGGCGATCTCCGCCTTCGTTCCCGCTCCATACCGCTACGCAATCTGGGTGGTCGCTCTGGTCCTGGAGTTCTGGGTACCACTGTCGTCAGACTCACGCCGCCTCCAGTCGCTACTCCCGCCCGACCGGCCACACCTGGCCGAGCGTTACGGCCTGTTCACGATAATCGTGCTTGGCGAATCGTTCATAAAGGTAGTGGGAGCGCTCGCCGGACAGGTACCGACCCCGGCGACGCTCACCCTCATGCTGCTGGGATTCGCACTGGCAGTGAGCCTCTGGTGGCTTTACTTCGAGATGGCCGGCGGGCCAGCCGAGCACGCCACGGCCCGGGCCTCCTACACTTGGATCTATCTGCATCTACCCATCACCATCGCCATTACGGCGGTGGGAGTGGGCCTCAAGAAGATCGTCGTGCTCGATCCGGGCGCTCCCCTCCCCGACCAGTACCGCTGGCTGCTCGCCGGGGCGGCGGGCCTCTTTCTGCTGTCGGTCGCGCTCCTGGGCCTGGTGGTAGCCCAAGCCGGGCGTCGACGACTACACACGACCGTGGCGGTGGCTGCCTCCGCAGCCATAGTGGCGGTGGGCGCCTATGGCGGCGCCCTGCCCGCGGGTATTGGATTGTTCCTAATAGTGGTCGCCTGCTGGACGAGAATCCTCACTAAACGGCTGCTGCCGCACCGGCTGGCCGCACCGCACACCGCCCCGGAGGGCAGCGGTTAATGACGGACGGACTGGGAACGGGCTCTGATCAACCTTGGATGTGACGGTCCGAAGGAGAACCGCTAATGCAAGTACCCGCCTCTGACCTCGTAGCCACTGCCCATACCACCAGCCGCATCGAGGCGCTCACTGATGGCGTCTTCGCCATAGTCCTCACACTCGTGGTATTCGACATCCGCGCGCCACTGGGTCCTCCGGAACAGCTCGGCGCCTCGTTGTTGGCGCTCTGGCCAAGGTTTCTCGTCTACGCCATCTCCTTCCTCCAACTGGGGATCTACTGGGCGGGTCACCGGAGCCAGTTCAATTTCATCGTGCGAGAGGATCATGTGCTGCGCTGGATCTCCCTGTTGTTCCTGGCGCTGGTCGCCCTCATCCCCTTCTCCACCCAGCTGCTCGCCAACTACATCGACGAGCGTCTCGCACTGGGAATCTATGCCGCCAACTTCATCGCACTGGGTCTGGTGCTGGCTCTGCATTGGGCTCACGCCACGCGGCACTCGAGGCTGGTGGAGGCCGGCCTTCCAGCCGCCGTCAAAGCAACCGGCTTTCGTCGCTGCCTTGCGGCGCCGCTGCTCTACGCCGCGGCTTTTATCTTTTCGACCGTCTCACCGGTCGCAGCCATCGTGCTTTACGGACTCGTGCCCGCCTGTTACATTTTCCCCGCACTCATCGACCGGCTTGGACGCGTCTATGAAGGGTGAGCCTCGAGACGTGGCGTCCGGTCTTCGAGATACCAAAGAACCGCCCTCACCCGCGGGTGACATACCGAGCGCTCCCGATCGATCTCGAGCTTCTCATAAATGAAGGCGAGCTGGTTCTCGATCGTCTTTTCCTTGAGCTGAAGTACCCGGGCCACGGCAGCGTTGCTCATGCCCTGGGCCACCAACGCCAGAATCTCCATCTGTCTCGCCGACAGTTTGGCGTGTCCCCGGCCGAAAGGCGCGCCCCTTTCAAACGACCAGTCGGACGCCTGCCCCTCACTGTATCCGTCGTTGCTTTCGTGTAGGTTCATCAAATGCGCCGCGGTCACCTGCACCGCCCGTCCCAGGGTTCGAACGTTGTGCGCCGATTTGTTGACCAGGTAGCACCAGCCGAAGAGTGAGTCGTTCGGCAATGCAGAAAGGTAGCCGATATCGCGGCTGTTCGATAGCAGCACCACCCCAAGATCGGGCAACAGTTGCCGCAACCTGATCGCCAGTTGAATGCCGTTTGGACCGGACAGCTCCATGTCCAGCACCACGACCTCGGGGCGTAACGCCTGCGCCGCCTTCACTGCCGTATTTCCGTTCTCGAACGAACCAACCACCTCGAGGCCCTTGAGCTTCGAAAGGACCGAGCCCAATAGGTCACGGTACAGGCCCTCGGGCTCCACGATTACCAACCTTATCGGCCCCTCCCTAATTGTGCGCATAGCCCCACCCGATTCCACGCTAACGCGAGATATCAGATCCCCCGACCTGCTACTTCTGGCGCGGCCGTGGACGAAAACGTCTTCGAGGACCTGGGGCCGCCTAGGTCACCCCCATAGGAATCAGGAGCACAGTGTAGGGGCTCGCACTGCATTTCACAAGGGGCTAGGTGCTGGCCCCCTTGAGGTAGGCGACCACAACGCTAACAATACCGGCAGCTAGCAGTGAGGCGAAGGAAAATCCGGAGAACTGAGGGTTGCGCCGGGATCACGGGGAGCGGCTGAATCGCGCTCGACGTGACGGTTAGCGAAGCGTGGCCCAAGCCAGGCGTCCAGGCGCTGTGCAATGCGATCTGAAGCGGACCCGCGAAGCAGGGAAGCGAGGGGAAGCGGTGTCACGCAAGGTACTTGTCATGCTCTCGGAGTACGGCTATTGGGGGGAGGAGCTGGTTGGTCCCCTCGAGGTTCTCGATGATGCCGGTTACGAATCGGTATTTGTAACGGCCAATGGCCAGCGTGCCCACGCCCTGCCTCCCAGCATGGAGGAGGGGTATTTCGATCCGCCCCTTGCCAAGGTAGTAACCGACGCCTACTTCGCCGGCAAGACGCGCGAGATCGACTGTTCGAGCCGGCTGGACAACCCGATCGATCTGTCGGCCTGGTTCCCGGAGCGCCCCTACTTCAGCTCCGACTCCTTCGCTCACGCGCTCGAGGAGTATTACTCGCAACGCGAGGAGCGCTGGCAGCAGTTGAACGAGTACGACGCCCTGCTGATGGTTGGCGGCAGCGGCCCGATCGTCGACATGGTCAACAACCAGCGACTGCACGACCTGATCCTCGGCTTCCTTGCGCTGGACAAGCTCATCGTCGCCGAGTGCTACGCGGTTACCGCCCTGGCGTTCGCGCGTGAGTGGAACGACCGCCGGAGCATCATCCGCGGCAAGCACGTCACCGGCCACGCCCTGGAGTACGACTACAAGGATGGCACCGGCTTCCTCAACACCGACCTGAATATGGGTCCGCCACCCTACCCACTGGAGTTCATCCTGCGTGACGCTGTTGCGCCCGACGGGCAGTATCACGGTGGCGTGGGCCGCACGCGCTCGACCATCCTCGATTACCCGTTCCTGACCGGTCGCTCCACCCAGGACTCGCGGCTCGTGGGCGAATTGATGGTGCAGACCCTGGAGAACGGAACTCGGCGCTACGGATGGTAGAGGCTACGCAGAGGTTCCTGCCGCACTCCCCTGCGTCGGCGCCGCCGTCGACCGGCGCAGCGCAATCGGGAGCGCCCGCATGACGGTAGCGACCGGCCCCCAGCCGGCGCACACCCCGCTCCCCGGCACGGCAGCCCGTCCTGCACGATTCGCGCTAGTCGAGCAACTTCTCGCCGACGGCGTCGAGTACGTCTTCGGCAACCCCGGTACCGTCGAACAGGGTCTACTCGACTCGCTCGAGCAGTATCCTCAACTCCACTACATCAACACGCTGCAGGAAACCGTCGCGGTAGCGATTGCCGACGGTTACGCCAGGGCGACCCGCCGTCCCACGATCGTCCAACTCCATAGCGGGGTGGGCCTGGGAAACGGCATAGGCATGCTCTATCAGGCCATGCGCGGCCACGCACCACTCGTGGTGCTTGCCGGGGAGGCAGGCATCCGCTTCGATGCGATGGACTCCCAGATGGCGGCGGACCTGGTAGCGATGGCGAAGCCGGTGACGAAGTGGGCGACGCGCGTCGTCGATTCCCAATCGGTGCTGCGGGTCCTGCGCCGTGCTATCAAGATCGCCGCGACACCACCGATGGGCCCCACCTTCGTCTGCCTGCCGGCCGATGTCCTCGACGCCCTGTCGAGCGAGGAGGCGGTACCGTCCCACTTCCCAAGCACACGAGTCGCGCCGGGACGGGAGTGGCTCGATCAGGCCGCTCTGGTCCTCGCGCGCGCGTCGCGACCGCTGATCATCATGGGCGACGGAATAGCCCACAGCGAAGCACAGGCAGAGCTGGTCCAGGTAGCCGAGCTGCTGGGAGCGGAGGTTTGGGGGGCCGATCACTCGGAGGTGAATATTCCCTTCGATCACCCGCTCTATCGCGGGTCGCTGGGCCACATGTTCGGGAGCGACAGCAGGCGCGCGGTGCAGGCTGCCGACGCGGTGCTGATCGTGGGCACCTACGTGTTCCCCGAGGTGTTTCCGCTGCTCGAGCGGCCCTTTGGTGAAGCGACCCGGATCGTACACATCGACCTCAACGCCTATGAGATCGCCAAGAACTTCCTTGTCGACCTTAGCGTCGTCGCCGATCCCAAGGCCACCCTCGCCGCGCTGGGCGGGGCGCTCGAGAGCGTAATGCAGGCAAACGACAGCCGGACAGCCCGGGAGCGGATTTCACGTGCGGGCGCGGCGCGCCAAGAGGCGAACGAAAACCGCCTCCTCGTCGACCGGACCGAGTGCGACGAGCTACCGCTGCGTCCGGCTCGGCTCCTGGAAGAACTCGCACGCCAACTGCCGCCGGATGTCCTCGTCTTCGATGAAGCCCTCACGGTTTCCCCGGTGGTCACCCGCTACCTGGTACCCACCGAGCCCGACAGCTACTTTCAGACGCGCGGCGGCTCCCTGGGCGTGGGTATCCCCGGAGCGCTGGGCCTCAAACTCGCCCACCCCCAAAAAACGGTGATCGGTTTCAGTGGCGACGGCGGCAGCATGTACACCATCCAAGCGCTGTGGACCGCGGCACATCATGGAATCGGCGCGAAGTTCGTGATCTGCAACAACGGCAGCTACATGCTGCTCAAGTTGAACATCCTGCAGTACTGGCGCGAGCAGGTAGGCGTTGAAGCCCATGAGTTTCCCAGCAGCTTCGACCTCCACTCACCCAGCATCGATTTCGCGGCACTCGCCGGTTCCCTGGGTGTGAAGGGCGAACGAGTGGATGAACCGAAGCAGGTGACAGGAGCGGTCGAGCGCATGCTCGCGCACGACGGCCCCTACCTGATCGACATGGTGATCGGCAGCGAAGTCCCGCAACCCTGAACTTCCAGACGCCCGGAGGAGAAACTAATGAAAACCGACAGCACGCCCGGCAGACGCTTCTACGAACGGCAGATCGAGCTGCTCGAGGCGGGAGACGTCGATCGCCTCATCGACGAGCAGTATCGGAAAGACGCCACGCTCGTGGGCTTCGACGTCCTGGTCAAGGGTAGCGACGCACTGCGGGAACACTTTCGCGAGTATCTCGATCACCTGGGTGGTCTCGAGGTGCTGTCGACCGACAAATTCACCGAAACCGAAGACTCGATCTTCTTCGAAGCTACCGTACTCAGCAAGCTTGGTGAAGCGAAAGTGTACGACGTTTTCTTGCTACGCGACGGAAGAATCAGCCACCACTTCACCGGCGTCACGTCGGTCGTGCCGCTCCGGGCTCAGGAGGCGTGATGCAGGTTCAACCTACTGTCAACCCGTTTTCCAACGAAAGCGTTAGCGCCTTCGCGGCCGCATGGTTCCGGGCTCTCGACGTACATGCACCCGCCGATGAGTGCCTGAGGCTGCTTGCCGACGACGGCCTGGAGATGGTCTTCCCCGAAAAGACGCTCCACGGGATCGGCGACTTCCTCGCCTGGTACGCGGGCGGCAACTACAGCGACGGGAGTTCGGCGCCAGGTGTGGTCAATATCTTCTTCGACGAGGTCCACACCCTCCAGTCGGTGAATGTGGAAGCTACCAGCGACGAGGCAGCGGTAGAGATCGTGGTGGGCTGGCAGGCGAGCTGGTTCACGCCCCCGGCGGCAAAGAGCCTGCGCACCTCGATGAACGCAACTCAGCAGTGGCGGCTGCAGCGCGCAAGCGGGGAGAAGAATTTGTACGGGCTCGAGATCAGAAGCTATAACGCTCAGCTTCGACCATTCGAGTACGCTCCCGGATTCGCGACGCTCTGATGGACAATCGACAGATCATCGACAGGTACTACGAGCTGGCCAACGCCGGTCAGTGGGAGAAGTGGTGCAACCTCTTTAGCGAGGACATGGTCATGGACGAGCAACTCGCCGGGCACATCGAGGGGCTCACGACCCTGCGGCCAATGATGGCCGGCATGGGATCGGCCTATTCGCGCTTCCGGAATGAGCCCAAACAGATCCTGGTGGACGGCGACCAGGGGGCCGCGGTTTCGCACATATCTGCCGCCAACTCGGCCGGCGAACCGATCGAAGCCGAGGTCATGAACTACTTCCGGTTCGAGGGCGGGAAGATTGCCTACATGGCTAACTTCCACGACAGCCTGCCCTTCGAGCCCTTCCTCCGTCAACTGCAAGCGAGTCCGGCCACATGAGCGTGTACGACTTCATCGTGGTGGGCAGCGGCGCCGGCGGTTCTGTCATGGCGAACCGGCTGAGCGAAGACTCCGCGGTCGATGTCCTGGTGCTGGAAGCCGGGGGTCCCGAGATTCCCAAAAGCGTCGAGACTCCCGCGCGCTGGTACGAGGCACTGGGTTCTAGTGTCGATTGGGGCTACAAGACCGTTCCCCAGAGCGGTCTTGGCGGGCGGCAGGTTAACGAGCCGCGTGGACGCATCCCGGGCGGCAGCAGCAACTTCTACATCATGATGCACATACGCGGACACCCGGCCGACTACGACAACTGGGCCTACAACGGCGCTCCCGGCTGGGCTTACGAAGATGTGCGACCCTACTTCGAACGAGTCGAAGACCGGGAGGACGCCAGCTTAGGGGCCGAATCGGGCGCCCTCGGATCGGGCGGCGCCGGGTCGGACGGCGGTACCGTGTCGCGCGGACCCATGCCGCTCATCAACGCCGGTCGCCATGATCCTCTGCCCGTTTCGGCCGCCTTCATCGAGGCCTGCAAGTCGTTGGGCCACCCCGAGACGCAAGATTTCAACGGCCCGCAGATGGAGGGCGTGGGCTGGCACCACCTCAATGTGCGCTCCGGCAGGCGCCATAGCGCCCGCAACGCCTACCTCGAGCCTGCGACGGCTCGTCCCAACCTCACCCTTAAGACCGGTGCGCTCACAACCCGGCTTTTGTTCGAAGGCAGTAGGTGCGTGGGCGTCGAGTACCTGCAGAAGGGCGGCAAACCGAAATCGGCCCGAGCGAGGAACGAGGTAATCGTCTGCGGCGGTGCCATCGAGAGCCCCAAGCTCCTGATGCTCTCCGGCCTCGGCCGGGCAGAGGTACTCCGCGCCCTTGGCCTGCCGGTCGTCGTCGACCTGCCCGGAGTCGGCGAAAACTTCCACAACCATGTGCTGCTGGTAGCACTCAACTTCGCCCGCGAGCCGCTGGGCGAGAGCCGGCTCAACGACTCCGAGGCCGCGCTCTTTAGCAAGTCGAGCCCCGGCTGGCTTGGCCCCGATATGCAGTACGGCTTCGTTCGAGTCCCACCGGCCGGGCCCCAGGCAATGGCCATCATCCCCGGTGTCGTGCGCCCCATGTCTCGCGGCAGTGTCCGCCTGGCCAGCAGCGATCCGCTCACGCAGCCGTTGGTGGACACCAACTACCTTGGGGCCGCGAGTGACTCCGAACGCCTGGTCGAGGGTGTGAAGCTTGCCCAGGAGCTGTTCGCCACCGACCCGCTCGCCCGCTGGTCGAGCGACGCGATCATCGGCGTCATCAGCCAAAGCCCGCTGCCGCCAAACGCCTCACCGCGCGAAATTGCCGAGTTCGTGCGCGCCAACGCCGACTCGTACCACCATCAGGTGGGCTCCTGCAAGATGGGCAGCGACGAACTGTCGGTGGTGGATCCCCAGCTACGCGTATACGGGACCGAAGGGTTGCGCGTCATCGACGCCAGCGTGATGCCCACGGTTCCCTCGGGCAACTGCCACGCAGGAATACTGATGATCGCCGAGCGTGGGAGCGAACTCGTCAAACGAGCGAACGGTCTCGCCGTTAGCGAGAAGGAGTTGGTGGCGTGAGGCTCGCCGGCCGAAAGATCGCGGTTCTGATGGAGAGCGACTTCTACGAACCGGAGATCTTCTACTACCAGCGCCGCTTCGCCGAGGAGGGCGCTCAGCTCCACTTCGTCACCAGGTTATGGGGCCAGCCCTACCTCACCTTTCAAGGGCACGAGTACCGCGCGCCCATCGAAGTACACGAGAGCTTCGAGGAACTCGACGACGCGCGCCTGCGTGCGTTCTCGGCGGTGATCGTGCCCTCGGGAATGGTCGCCGACCGGCTGCGCTACAGCGAGGATCCGGTCCACAAGCTTCCACCGGCAACGGAGTTCCTCCAGCGGGCCTTCGCCCAGCCAGGCGTCCTCAAAGGGATTATCTGCCACGGCATGTGGCTGTTGGCACCGGCGCCCGAACTGGTGCGTGGGCGGCACGTGGTCGCCCACAACAACCTCTACGGTGACGTGCGAAACATGGGCGCCATCTACACCGACCGCGACGTCGTGGTCGACGGCGATCTGGTCACGGGACGCTCGGGAGCGCACTGCCACCTGTTCGCGAGGGAGATCGTCGAACTCCTGGCCCAGGGGGTGGCCGCCTGATGGCTAGCGTAAACGACCCCTCGCTCCGCTTTTCGCATGTGGCGCTCAATTGCCGCGATCAAGGGGCGGTCGAGCGGTTCTACAGTCGGCACTTCGGCTTCAGGCGAGCCCGGACCATCTCCTTGGATGAGGGTGAGATCGTGTTTCTGAAGTGCGGCGACGTCTACCTCGAGCTGTTTGCCGTCGCTGCCGACTCGGCGGGCCCGACGAGGGCCGGCGACGGCCCTCTCACTCCCGGCGTCCGCCACCTCGCCTTTCAGGTAGACGATGTAGACACCCAGCTCGAGTCGATGGGCGAGGACGCCGTAGTCAGCCTTGGGCCGCTGGATTTCGACGGTTTCATCCCCGGCTGGCGAACCGTGTGGCTGAGCGATCCCGAGGGGAACATCGTCGAGGTGAGCCAAGGTTTTGTCGATGAGAAGCCGGTAGCGACGGGCAGGGGCACAGCCACCGGGGAGGCGTCCGCGGTCGCCACATCCAGGACGAAGGCAACACCGGGGAGCAGGGACCCGTGGGACGCCGCCCGCACGAACGCAACGCCTATGGACGCCGGCAGAAAGGATCAGTGGTGAACACTCTGCCCTTCACCTTCTCGGACACCATCGCAGGCTACGTGACACAGTTCGACCGCGAGGTTGACACCTTCGAAGTACGCACCAGCGGCAACTGCCATTACGCCGTTCAACTCAAGCCCAACACCTATGCGCAGATGCTCCGCAACCTGGGCGATCCCTACTTCGACGCCACCGGCCAGATGCGCGACATGTTGGCGCCGGGCCGTTTCGTCTACAGCTATGGAGTCTTCTATCCCGAGGGGAACGGCCACTCCTTCGAGGCGCAGTTCCTCCTCTTCACCGGCCGTCGCAAAGACGAGCACGAATTCGAGAAGCAGGACTGGTGGGTGCGGCAGATCGAGCAGCTCGCCCACTTCTATGTGGGAGCGCAGTTCGGGACGGGCGAGATCCATTACGCGGATTACCGCACGACCATCAGGCTGACCGGTGAGAAGCCCAGCGACAACTACCGGCAGGAGACGGATACTATTTCCCGGCTCGTCTACGGGCTCTCCTCGGCCTACCTGCTCACCGGCGAGGACCGCTTCTTGGAGGCGGCCGAAAAGGGCACCGAATATCTGCGTGAGCACATGCGGTTCTATGACGCCGACGAAAATATCGTCTACTGGTACCACGGTATCGACGTTCACGGCCAGCGCGAGGACAAGGTCTTCGCCTCGGAGTTCGGCGACGACCTCGACGCCATTCCTGCCTACGAGCAGATCTACGCCTTGGCCGGGCCGATCCAGACCTACCGGATAACCGGTGATCCGCGAATTCTTCGCGACGCTCAGCTCACGATCGATCTCTTCGACCGCTTCTACCTGGACCGTGAGCGTGGCGGCTACTTCTCACACCTGGATCCGGTGACGCTCGACCCGCGCAGTGAGGCGTTGGGGGAGAACCGTGGCAAGAAGAACTGGAACTCGGTAGGGGACCACGCTCCCGCCTATCTGATCAACTTGGTACTCGCGACCGGCGATGAGCGTTACCTAAAAATGCTCGAGGACACCTTCGACACCATCACCCGCTACTTCCCCGACTACGACAACGGACCGTTCGTGCAGGAGAAGTTCTTCGAGGACTGGACCCACGATTCCACCCACATGTGGCAGCAGGACCGCGGCGTGGTGGGCCATAACTTGAAGATCGCCTGGAATCTCATGCGGATGTTCGGCCTCGCGCCCAAGCCCGAGTACGAGGCCTTCGCCCGCAAGATCGCCGGACTCATGCCGAGAGTCGGGAGCGATCAGCAGCGCGGCGGCTGGTACGACGTGATGGAGCGTGCCAAGGCCGACGAGCAGGCGTGGCACCGCTTCGCGTTCCACGACCGCAAGGCGTGGTGGCAGCAGGAGCAGGGGATCCTCGCCTACCTGATCCTCCACGGCGTGCTGGGCGACGAGGAGTACCTGCGCCTGGCGCGCGAGTCATCGGCCTTCTACAACACCTTTTTCCTCGACCACGACGACGGCGCCATCTACTTCAACGTGCTCGCTAACGGGGTGCCCTTCCTCACCGGGACGGAGCGCTTCAAGGGGAGCCACTCGATGAGCATGTACCACTCGGGTGAGCTGTGCTATCTCGCCTCGGTGTACAGCAATCTGCTCATTACCAAGCAGCCGATGGACTTCTGGTTCAAGCCCCTACCCAACGGTTTCCCCGGAAACATCCTGCGGGTCCAACCCGACATCCTGCCGCCGGGGAGCATCCGCATCGAATCGGTATGGCTGGATGACGAGCCGTACGACAGTTTCGACGCCCAGGCGCTTCAGGTGCAGTTGCCCGAAGGCGACGAGCGGCACACGGTGAAAGTGCGCATCGCTCCGGCAGCCGGCGGCGCCCGATGAACATCACTCATCACGCGCTCGAGGAAGCCACGGTCGTGACCCTCAGCGGCGAGCTCGACGGCAAGACGGCGGCGGCGGCGCAGCAGCAGATCAGCCCGCTCATCCCCAGCGGTGGCCGAATTCTGCTCGACCTCTCACAGGTGCAGTACATGTCGAGTGCGGGACTACGAATGATGCTTCTGCTCTACCGCCAGGCTTTGGCGCAAGACTCGAAGATCGCGCTCGTCGGCCTCTCGGGAGACATCAGGGACACGATGGACGCCACCGGATTCCTCGACTTCTTCGTAGTCGGCGAGTCCCTGGATTCCGGCCTCAAACTCCTGGAGCCCTCGCCATGAGCACGGTGAGCGGCCGCATCGACTTCTACCCCACCCACAATCATGAGGGGTACCGGATGCGCGCCGGAGACATCTTCCCCTTTGGCGCCACGGTGGCGGCCAGCGGCGTCAACTTCTCGGTCTTCTCGAGCCATGCGACCGATTGCACCCTCGTACTCTTCAAGAAGGGGGAGCGGGACCCGCTCGTGGAGATTCCGTTCCCGCCGGAGTTCCGCATCGGCAATACCTACGCGATGACGGTGTTCGATCTAGATGTCGAGAATCTGGAGTACGGCTACCGGATGGACGGGCCATGGGACCCGGCGGCCGGGCACCGCTTCGATCCGACGAAGATCGTGCTCGACCCCTACGCCCGGGTGATCGGTGGAAGAGACGTGTGGGGCGCGGGCCCGGAAGGGGACAACCCCTACCAGCACCGTGGCCGGCTGGCTTTCGATGACTTCGACTGGGAGCGCGACCGCCCACTGGAGATTCCGGCCGAGGACCTCATCATCTACGAGATGCACGTGCGCAGCTTCACCCGGCACCCCTCCTCCGGTGTTCGTAATCCGGGAACCTTCGCCGCTATCCGCGAAAAGATCCCGTACCTCAAATCGTTGGGGGTGAACTGCGTCGAACTGATGCCGGTATACGAGTTCGACGAGTTCGAGGGCCACCGCCCCAACCCCGAAACCGGCGAGATGCTCTTCAACTACTGGGGCTACAGCACGGTGGGGTTCTTCGCACCCAAGGCCGGCTACGCCGCCACCGGGCGCTTGGGCATGCAGGTGGACGAGTTCAAGACGTTGTTAAAGGAGCTCCACCGGGCGGGCATCGAGGTGTTCCTCGACGTCGTCTTCAACCACACCGCCGAGGGGAACGAGAATGGGCCCACCATCTCCTTTCGTGGGCTCGACAACAAGACCTACTACATGCTCACGCCCGAAGGCTACTACTTCAACTTCAGCGGCACCGGCAACACCCTCAACTGCAACAACCCGGTTGTCCGCAGCATGGTGCTCGACTGCCTGCGCTACTGGGCGGCGGAGTACCACATCGACGGCTTCCGCTTCGACCTGGCAGCCATTCTGGGGCGCGCCCCATCGGGGGCGCCGCTCAACAACCCGCCGTTGCTGGAAACGTTGGCGTTCGATCCGGTGCTGGCGAAGTGCAAACTCATCGCCGAGGCGTGGGACGCCGGCGGGCTCTACCAGGTGGGATCCTTCCCGGCCTACGGCCGTTGGGGCGAATGGAACGGGAAGTACCGCGATACGGTGCGGCGTTTCATCACCAGTGAGGCGGGCGTCAACCGCGAGATGGCGCAGCGGATCATGGGCTCCCCCGACCTCTATCGGGACCGAGGCGCCACCGCATCGGTCAACTTCGTTACCGCCCACGACGGCTTCACCCTCCGCGACCTGGTCTCCTACAACGAGAAACACAACTACGCCAACGGTGAGAACAATCAGGACGGCGCCAACGACAATTACAGTTGGAACTGTGGGGCAGAGGGTCCCAGCGATGATCCGGCGATAATCGAGTTGCGCGGCCGGCTGATGCGGAACGCCCTGGCGATACTGTTCACCAGCCAGGGGATCCCTATGCTGCTGATGGGTGACGAGGTCGCCCGGACCCAGCGGGGCAACAACAACACCTACTGTCAAGACAACGAACTGAGCTGGCTGGACTGGAGGCTGCTGGAGGAGAATGCCGATCAACTGCGTTTCACCCGGCTGCTCACCGCCTTCCGCCACCGTCACCCGGTCCTGCGCAACCGCTGGCACCACAGCCAACGTGACTACGTGGGCAGCGGCTATCCCGACTTGAGCTGGCACGGGCTACGCGCCTGGCAGCCGGACTGGTCGCCCTGGTCGAGGATGCTGGCCTTCATGTTGTGCGGCCGCCACGCCCGTGGAGGAACCGTCCTCGACGACTACATATACGTGGCAATGAACATGCACTGGGAGGGGCAGGGGTTCGAGGTACCACGACTACCCGAGCCTCTGAGTTGGTTCGAGTTCGCCAACACGGGGATCCCTGGACCGCAGGGAATCTGCGAGCCGGGAGAGGAGCGTCGGTTCGAAAATTTTCCCAATCTGTCGCTGGCGCCGCGTTCCGTTGCAATCCTCGTGGGCAAGACACCCGCGGATCGAGAGGAGCAGCCATGGCTTTCGAAGTGATCTCTCGCATGGAAAGTGGCGATACCGCGATCCTGACGCTTATCGGTGAACTGGATGCGGCCGCCGCACCGGATCTCCGCCGGGAGATAGAACTCCTGGCATCGGGCGACACGGTTACCCGGCTGGTTCTCGTCCTGGAGGAACTCTCCTACATGGCCAGCGCCGGACTGCGGGCGCTCGTGTTCGCCAAGCAGAAACTGGGGGCGCGAGTCGACCTCTACCTCGTGGGTACTCAGGCTCCGGTCGTGGAAACGATCGAGCTGACCGGCTTCCACCGCAGCGTGGTGATGCTGGAAACACTGGAGTTGCCGGGCCAGGCGACCGGCTGAGCCGCCCAACGGCTCGGCTCCGAGAATGGAAACACTGACCCTGCCCGGGACGCTCGATTCACTGGCGCCGATTCGGGAATTTGTCGACCGGGCCGCCCTTGCCGCCGGGCTCGAGCGCAAGGCCGCCTATCGATTGCGGCTGGCGGTCGACGAAATAGCGACCAACGTAATTTCCTACGGCTACGGGGAGGCCGGCATGCGCGGCGAGTTGCGGCTTACGACGAAGATGGACACCCACACTCTCACCATCACTCTCGAGGACACCGGAGCGGCCTACGACCCCCAGGAGGCACTAGTACCGGCCGACCTGCACACACCGCTGGAGCAACGAAGTGTGGGTGGGCTAGGGATCTTCCTCTCCGTTTCAGGCGTGGACGAGTTCCGTTACCAGCGGGAAGAGGGCCGCAACCGGAATCTATTCGTAATGCACCGCACTCCCGAGGCTCAAACAGAGGGCAAGGCGTGAAGCTCACTGTTGACCTCGGAAGCAAAGTCGGAAGCAACGAGGCCCGACTGCAGGAAGCGGCGAAGCGCGAGGAGTTGTTGAAGCTCGAGCGCGATATCCAGATCGGCCGTGAGATCCAGCAAGGTTTTTTGCCCGCGACTTTGCCGCAACCGGAGGATTGGGAGGTTGTCGCCTGCTTCCATCCGGCCCGTGAGGTAGCCGGCGACTTCTACGATGCGTTCTACATGGCCAAAGGCCGGCGACTGGGGTTCGTGGTCGCCGACGTATGCGACAAGGGTGTGGGAGCGGCGCTCTTCATGGCGCTCTTCCGCACGCTGGTTCGCTCCAACGCTCAACAGACGCATAGCCTCAGTTGGCTCGATTCCGGGTCCGGAGGGCAGGAGGATGCGGAGGAGTGGCTCACCGGAAGCCGGGTGCGTGGCCGCAGCTCACTTCCCAACATAGGTACCGGAGCCCTGCTCAATGCCGTCGCCGGCACCAACGATTACGTTATCGAAAACCACATGATGCAGGGATATTTCGTGACCCTGTTCTTTGGCGTTCTCGACCCTACCAACGGGTCGATCGTCTACATCAATGGCGGGCACAACCCCCCGATCGTGGTGCGGACCGGCGGCTCCATGGAGTTCCTCAAGCCCACCGGGCCGGCCGTGGGGATGATGCCCAACGTAAAGTTCGAGTTTGGCCAAACGCGCTTGGCGCCGGGAGACTTTCTCTACGCCTTTACCGACGGGGTAACGGATGCCCGTTCTCCCGATGGTGCATTTTTTGGCGAGAAGAGACTGTTGGAAACGGTTGGGCGGGGAGCGACGTCGGCCGCTGAGTTGGTGAATGAGATCGAGAGCCGACTCCAGGCGCATATCGACGGTGGCGTTCAGTTCGATGACATCACGATGATGGCTATTCGGCGCTCGAGCTCACCCTCGGAGAGGATCTAGCCTTGTCACGCATCATCTCGATCCACTCATTTCGGGGTGGCACCGGCAAGTCGAACACCTCGGCCAATCTGGGCGCCCTGATGGCCGTTCAAGGACTGCGGATCGGGGTGGTCGACACCGACATCCAGTCACCGGGAATCCACGTTCTGTTCGGCTTCGAGCAGGAGAGCATGACGCACTCCCTCAACGACTACCTGTGGGGCCGCTGCGAAATCGAGCAGGCGGCTCACGACGTAACTCCCAACTTGGGTATCGACGGCGACGGCAAGGTCTTCCTTATCCCCTCGAGCCTGCGCGCCGGCGAGATCGCCCGCATCATCCGCGAAGGGTTCGACGTTGGGCTGCTCAACGACGGCTTCCAGCGGCTGCTCGAGGAGTTGAAACTCGACGTCCTGCTCATCGACACCCACCCGGGGGTGGGCGAGGAGACGCTGCTGTCGATCGCGGTCTCGGACGCTCTGGTAATCGTCATGCGCCCCGATCAGCAGGACTACCAGGGAACGGGAGTGACCGTCGAAATCGGCCGCAAACTGGGCGTCCCCCGCATGGTGCTGCTGGTGAACAAGGCTCCAAGGGTCTACAACCCGGCCGAGCTAAAGGCTCAAGTGGAAGCGACCTTCAACTGCGAGGTCGTGGCCGTGCTGCCGCACTCCGACGAGCTCATGATCCTGGCGAGCCGCGGGGTATTCGCCCTGCAGTTCCCGGACCACGTCGTGAGCTGCCTTTACAGGGAGGTCGTGGGGAAATTGCTGGCGTAAGGCCTTTGCTTGCGCTGAGGGATCAGGTATATCCGTGAGCGCTCGCTAGAGTCCGTCGGTTCCACGCAGCTTCACATCGAACGCGTCGCGCAGCGCCTCGGCAAAGAGGGTGAAGCCCAAGGGTGATGGGGTGTAGGGCAGCACCTGCAGCTCTAGAGGCGGTCCGCCTTCGCCGCCAAAATGAAGTCGCTCTCGGTCAAACCGTCGATCTTGTGGGTGAAGATCTCGAGGCCCACCTTGCCCCAGGATAGGTGGATGTCGGGATGGTGGCCCTGCTCTTCGGCCAGCTCGCCGACCTTGTTGGTGAAGTCGAGCGCCTCGCGGAAGTCCTTGAACTCATACGTCTTCTCCAGATGATGCTCATCGACCACCCGCCAGCCGCCGCCCAACCGCTGTTCGAGCTCCCGCAACTCGTCTCCCTCGAGAGGCGGCACGCCGCCCATGCAGGGTACGCACTGCTTCGATGCCAGATGGCTCATGACAGGCTCCTTTCGGCTCTGCCGTCAGCGTACGTGCGGCCCCGGCCGTCCGCAACAGGCTGCGCAACGGGTCAGGGCAGCCGCCGGACCATTCTGATCCCCTGATTCGTTCCTGTACCCTCCCGACCGTGCTCTTCGAAGCCCATTCTCCGGTAGAACCCCTGCGCACGAACGTTCGACCTGGCGACACCCAGATGCACACCCGGAGAACCCTTCTCGGCCAATGCAGCCAACAACGTCTCCATCAGGTCGCGCCCGTAACCCTGCCCTTGAGCGCGCGGCAAAAGGTCGATGTGGAGGTGGGAGGGATAGGGCTCGAGCGTCTCGGGAAACTCGGCACGCGGATGTTGAACCTGGTGATACATGCGCTCGGTTGGGCTCCACGCTTCTCGGTCCCCTTGCGGGTCGGGAAGGACGGCCTGTAGCGGCGGCAGCCAACGATCGACCATCGCCTGCTTGAACGTGCGGGTGTCGAAAGCCCCGACCACGTAGCCGCACACTCCCTCTTCGTCCTCGAGCACGAAGGCCAGGTCGGGCTCGAGCATTACGTAAGGGGCGGCGTAGAGATGGCCCAGCGCCTTGGGGTCGTCGTAGAGGTGGGTCGCATCCTCTCCCGAGTCACCGGTGAGCAGGCAGACCTGATAGACCGACTCGAGGTCCTCTGGTCGATACGGACGGACCGGAAATCTACTCAAGTCGGTTTCCTCCCACTTCTGACACTAGGATCAGGGTCCCTCCGCGAGCGGCGCTCGAACGCCGTGCGCACGGTGGCTCCAACAATCTACCGTGACGAAAAACCAAGCCGGAAGCGCGGAGTGATACCTTATCCCTGAATCGGGATCAAAGTACTCAGTGAACTGGCAGCGTTTGCCCGGCGCCCGGTCCCTCCTCCGGTATTTCGCCTCTGATCTCCCTCCTTGCGAGCCGAATCTTTCCGTGCCGAAACAGCCTTTCGTAGATGGCCACGAGCTCCTGATCGTAGCTTTTTCCGGCCTCACGGCGAAGTTCAAGCATCGCCTGTTCCGCTGGCATGGCGGCTCGATACGGTCGATCAGCGGTCATCGCTTCAAACGAATCAACGATTGCGAGGACTCGTCCGAACAGAGGAATCTGCTCCCCTCCAAGGCCGGATGGGTAGCCGCTCCCGTCCCACCTCTCGTGGTGACGCTCAACACCAACGGCAATTGGCTCGAAGGAGGATCCGATGGACCTCAACAGCTTTGCGCCGAACGTCGGGTGGCGCTTCACGAGTTCGTACTCGTCTGCTGTTAGCGCAGCGGGCTTATGCAGAATCCTGGTGGGCACCGCAACCTTGCCGACATCGTGGAGAATGCCGGCCCAGTAAAGCTGATTCAGGTCAACCCTCGAGAGGTTCAGCGCCTTCCCCATCGCTCGTGCATTCAACGCAACCCTCTCACAGTGCTCACCGGTCGCGTCGTCATGTGTCTCTACCACTGAACTGAACGCCTTGAGGGTGGCCGACTGGGTGACCCGAACCGTTCTTAGGGCGTCTTCGAGACGCTTGCCTCGCCCGTGGAGAAGCGTCGCCGTGGTTCCGAATCCGGCACCGGTCAGAAGGTAGAAAGCAAGACGATATACCCAGTTGGCAGTGGCTTGCATCTCCCCGGTAGTAATATCCAACGGCATTGCCGGGCCAACCGCAAGACCGGCAATCAGCGCCGAGAGGATACTTCCGCTAAGACCGAAGAAGTAGGCGGACAGCGCGATAGGCAAGTAGAGAGCGTGGGGGAACGCGCCCTTCGTGCCGCCTGTGCCGTATACGAGCGCAATACAGGCCAACAGCAGCCCCGCGACAAGAGCGGCACCGATAAGCGTGTATCGAAGCGGCGCGCGTCGCCGCAGCCGTAGCAGGGCTTCCAGTGCATTGACGCGTGCAGTGCGTTCCGAGGCCAACCTGTCCTCCTGATCAACCGGTGGTGGGAGGGAAATATGAAGGCTTCACGGTGAAATACGATTCTCTGAGATTTTGTCCCGTGTACTGTCACAAGACTCTTACTTTCCGGCCAAATTCCCACTCCGTCGTGGCTAGTCCAACCGCCTCCGACACCGCCCGCCACGCTGCTCCTCGACTGAGAAGCGACGAGGTCGTTGGACCTCCGATAGTTGACAAGATTACTCACTTATGCATGAATAGGGCAGGCTAGATGGTTCCCGGAGGTAGTTAGCCGGCATTGCCTAGCTGCTCCTTGCCAACCTCCGAACCGGATTAGCGAGTCGCCCCAGGCCCTCGATCCGGCACTCGGCGGTGTCGCCATTCTCGATCACTACGGCGCCAGGAGTGCCGGTGCTGATGATGTCGCCCGGATAGAGGGTGGCGACATGCGAGTGAAACGAAACCAGTTCCAGCGGTGGAAAGGCCATGTCCGAAACCACGTTCTCTCGGTGCAAACTGCCGTTCTTGTAGGTTCCCACCTTGAGGTCCAACAGATTCGGGATCTCATCGAGCGTTATCAGTTCGGGGCCGAACGAAAAGAAGGTATCGAAGTTCTTGGAGCGGGTGAGGAAGCGGGGGTTTCTCTGAAGGATATCCTCGGCGGTCATGTCGATCACCAAGCAGACACCGGCAATGTAGGCAGGCGCTTCCTCCTCACTCACGTATCGACAGGTGCGGCCGATGACCACCCCAAGCTCCGCCTCGGCAGTAACACGCTGCGACTGCGGCGGAAGCAGGATCTCGTCACCGGGCCCGATAATCGTCTGCTCCCCCTTGATGAAACTTGCCGGCTCGGTAGGATAGGGCGCACCCAAGTCCTTGGCATGCTCCCGGTAATTCAGGCCGATGCCCCAGATCTTCTTGGGATGACGGAATAGGGGTCCAAAGGCGGCCTCCTCGGGGTCCAACGGGCGCACATTACGCGCTTGCTCCTGGAGCACAGGGTCCAGGCCTTGCTCGATGAGGGATAGCAGATCGAGCGGCCAGGCGGTCCCGTGGTGGGCGTTGATTGACCGCACCGGAACGAGCCCGCTTTCGCCGACTACTACCGCCTCTTCCCTGCCGTTGGTACGGATGGTTGCCAGACGCACTCTCAGACTCCTTGCTTCCGCGACAGCGATTGCTGTTTTTCCATCGTCAGCTGCTCCAACGCATCGGCCAGATGCTCGTCGGTAACATTACTCCTCGCATTGTAGCTTGAGCCTAACCCGGCGGCCAGGACGCAGTGCGGCCGCAACGAGGCTCTTCCCCACACCGTGGCGGAGCGGCTTCAACAAGCCCTCGAAGTCGAACGAAGCGGCCTTCCTGTTGGCAGGGGAGCGCATCGCTGCAGTTACCCATGAACTCCTCGACTCGTTGGACACCAACACACCCCGCAAGAACCGTGAGGAGGAGGCGGCGAAGGCCAGGGCGCGGGCCGCGACGAGGTTTTCCTGAGGATGCCGCTGTAACATTGACCCGTGCAATGGGTGTGTCGTAATCACCTCAGGTACCGACCTTCCCCTTTGGGCTCTCACTGGCCAGGAACAGCCACGTCTCCAGTACACTGTCCGGATTTAGGGAGATCGAATCGATCCCCTGTTCGAGGAGCCAACGGGCGAATTCGGGGTGGTCGGAGGGGCCCTGGCCGCATATGCCCACATATTTGCCGGCACGTTTGCAGGCGTCGATCGCCTGAGCCAAGAGCGCCTTCACCGCCGGGTCTTGCTCGTCGAACAGGTCCGCAACCACACCCGAGTCGCGGTCGATCGCCAGGGTGAGCTGTGTCAGGTCGTTCGAACCGATCGAAAAGCCGTCGACCCTCTTGAGGAACTCGTCGGCCAGGATCGCGTTCGACGGTACCTCGCACATCATGATCACCTCGAGACCGCGGTCGCCGCGTCCGAGCCCGTGCGAGCGCATGATCTCCAGCACTTCATCGAGCTCCCCCACGGTGCGGACGAATGGAATCATTACCTTCACGTTCTCCAGCCCCATGTCGTTTCGCACCCGCCGCAGCGCCTCACACTCCATTGCGAAGCAGGGCGCGAAGCCGGCGGAACGGTAGCGCGCCGCGCCCCGGAAACCGATCATCGGGTTCTCCTCGCGGGGTTCGTAACGGTCCCCCCCCAGCAGGTGGGCGTACTCGTTCGACTTGAAGTCAGACAGGCGCACGATCACCGGCTCCGGCGCGAAGGCGGCCGCGATGGTGGCGACAGCTTCGGCTAGTTTTCCGACGAAGAATTCTCGCGGGCCCTCGTACGCCTGGATTCGCTCGTCGATCGCAACGCGCAGATCGTCCGGCAACTCGGGGTAGTCGAGCAACGCCTGTGGGTGTACACCGATGGCGTTGTTCACCACGAACTCGATCCTGGCGAGACCCACACCGCGATGCGGCAGTCGCGAAAAAGCGAAAGCGCGCTCTGGGGTCGCCACATTCATCATGATGTCGACGGGCAGCTCCGGCATAAGCTCCAGCTCCACCCTGTTCATCTCAAAACGAGGCCGGCCCTCGAACACCAGGCCCTCGTCACCCTCGGCGCAGCAAACTGTGACTTCGCCTCCATCCGCCAGGCGTTCGGTTGCATCGCCACAGCCCACCACAGCCGGGATGCCCATCTCCCTGGCGATGATGGCCGCGTGACAGGTGCGGCCGCCGCGGTTGGTGATGATGGCGGCCGCCCGCTTCATCACCGGCTCCCAGTCGGGGTCGGTCATGTCGGCCACGAGAACGTCGCCGTCCTCTATCCGGGCCATCTCCTCCGGATTCGATATCACGCGCGCTACTCCTACGCCGATTCGGGCGCCAACCGCGCGACCCGTTGCGACGACCCGCGTTCTCTCGACCATTCGGAAGCGCTCAAGCACCTGTCCATCCCGACTCCGCACGGTCTCGGGCCTGGCCTGGAGAATGTAGATCCGGTCGTCGAGCCCATCCTTGGCCCACTCGATATCCATCGGCCGGCCGTAATGTTCTTCGATAGCCAATGCCTGTTTGCCCAACTCCTCCAGGTCGTCGTCGGCGAGTGCAAAGCGCTTCCGCTCCCCCGCAGACACTTCGACGCTCCGCACGGTCTGCCCACCGTCCTGAGCGTAGATCATTTTATGGCGCTTGCTCCCGACCCGCCGCGACAGGAGGGCGAGACGGCCGGATCTGAGGCTAGGCTTGTAGAGGTAGAACTCGTCCGGGTCTACCGCCCCCTGCACCAGGAGTTCGCCCAGACCGTAGGCGGCCGTGACGAATACCACCTCCCGGAAGCCCGACTCGGTATCGAGGGTGAATGCTACTCCACTCGCCCCAAGGTCGCTTCGCACCATCTGCTGCACCCCTGCGGAGAGCGCCACGTCCTCGTGAGCAAAGCCGTTGTGTACCCGGTAAGCGATGGCCCTGTCGGTAAATAGCGAGGCGAAAACGGTGCGAATCGAGGAAAGCACGGCGTCGCTGCCGCGGACGTTTAGGATCGTCTCCTGCTGTCCGGCAAACGACGCCTCCGGCAAATCCTCAGCAGTTGCCGAAGACCTTACGGCTACGGATAAGCCGGCGGGCACAGACTGCTCTAGCTCGGAGTAAGCTTGTCGAACGGCGCATTCGAGGGCATGAGGCAGGGCCGTCTCGGTCACCGCAGCGCGTATCTCGCGGCCGGCTTCCGCTAGTGCCGCGACGTCGGAGACGTCGAGCCCACGAAGACGCGCGGCGATGCGCTCGCCCAAACCGTCCTGGGCAAGGCACTCACGAAAAGCGTCGGCTGTGGTGGCGAAGCCCGTTGGAACCCGAACCCCGGCACTTTGCAAGTGAGAGATCATCTCCCCTATCGAGGCGTTCTTGCCTCCCACTTGATCGAGGTCGGACATGCCCAACTCTTCGAATCGCCGGATGTAAACCATGATGTACCCCTCCGGGTCAGGCGCCTGCCTACCCTGTTGGCTTCGATGAATTCAAGTCACAGGATAGAGAATCGACGTGCGGCAGAAGCCGGCATCCCCCACAGAAGCGGTTACTGTGGAAGGCATCATGCTACAAGTCTATTTCGTCTCCGATCACACCGGCGTCACGGCAGAGATGCTGGGCCGTAGCCTGCTCTCTCGCTTCGATGAACTGGAGGCGCGCCTCGTAACACGTTCGTTCATCGATAGCGTCGACAAGGCACGCGTTCTGGTCGCGGAGATAAACAGGTCCGAACACCAAGCCCTGGTCGTCTCGAGCATCTCCCTGGTGGAGGTGCGCGCCGAGATCGAGCAGTCAGGTGCTCTCGTCCTCGACCTGTTCGGCGCATTTCTCGATCAGTTGGCGTCGTTCCTGAAACGCGATCCGCACCAGCGGGTCGGCAGCCTGCACGGCCTAAAGAACATCGCGCGCTACCAGGAGCGGATCGACGCGGTGGAGTTCGCGGTAGGCACCGACGACGGACTGGGAACCAAGTACTACGACCGGGCGGACGTGATCCTAGTCGGCATTTCGCGGGTGGGCAAGACTCCCACCTGCCTCTATCTGGCAATGCACTACGGCCTCTACGCCGCCAACTATCCGCTGGCCGACGAGGACTTCGAGAGGCACGACCTGCCCGTTCCGCTGCAACCGCATCGCGAGCGGCTCTACGGCCTCACGATCGACCCGCTTCGCTTGCAACAGATCAGGGAAGCGCGACGCGGCGGCGGCGAGTACGCCTCTCTCCCACGTTGCCGCTTCGAGGTTGCGCGTTCCGAAGCGCTCTTCCGGCAGCTCGGCCTGGCGCATACCAACACCACCGTGGTTTCGGTCGAGGAGATAGCGGCCGGACTGATGCAGGACGACCGGCTCGAGCTGCGGCGGGGCAGGACGAGGGAGCTTTAGGAGCCGAGGAAGCCGCCACATTGTTCGCTGGCCTGACCAAGGGCGGCAAGGTCGTGGGGAACCAGGCCGTACACCGTCTCTTCTTGTCACGTTCAGAGTCTCACGCTCTCACTCGAGAGACCGGTCGCCCCGCCAGGACGCACCGGGTTCCGCTCTACGATCTGCAAATCACCGTTCCCGTCGAAGCAGCGCACGGTGAAGGTATGCTGCCCCTCCTCGAACGGCCACTCGTACCGCCAAATGACCCAGGTGAGGTCAGAAAGGGGCTCGCGTAGTTGGGCTTCCTGCCAGTCACCGTCGTCCACCTGTACCTCGACTCGCGAAATACCGCGGGCGCCGGCGAAGGCAATTCCGCCGACGGGAATCAGGGTCTCTCCGCCGGCCGAGGAGACAGGCGCCTCGGCAGCGACGGTATCGATCACCGAGGTGGAGCGCACTTGGGCTTGCTCGTCCCATCCTCGCTCCACCCAGAAGCCCTCGGCCCAACCATTGACAGCCTCGATTCGATCGATCCACTTGGGCTGCTTCATCCCGTATACGTCGGGGATGTAGATTCGTAAGGGATAACCGTTCTCGGTAGGCAGCGGAAGGCCGTCCCACTGATAAGCCAGCATCACCCGGTCGTCGGCCTCGATGGTTTCCAGCGACACGTATTCATAGAAATCGTCTACGGAACTGATCCTCAGATGGGTAGCGTCCTCGGCGAGTCCCAGGTCGGGCAGCAGGCGTTGCATCGAAACGCCCGTCCAGCGCGTGGTGTCGATGAGATCGCCGCCGAGCGGATTGGAAATGCACGAGAGCGTGATGAATTGGTGCATAGCCTCGTAGCTTCGTAGCTCGTCGAGTGTGAACTCGCGAGGCACGCCGACGAGGCCACCAACCCTCAGCCTCCATTCCGCTCCGTCAACCGTGGGCGGAAGGAGGTTGATATCGATACGGTAGTGGTCACTTGGCAAGGTGAATTCGGGGCGCGTACCCGGTGCCGGCTCAACCTCGGCGCCCGCGTTGGGTAGGGGATTGCGTTGCGACCACAGCGCTTGCACGGGCGCATCTACCGGACCATCCACGAGCGCATCTACTGGAGCGTCTACAGGCGCACCGTCCGCCAACCGGCCGCGGCCCTCGCCGCGCAACAGCGCTCCCAGCCCGGTACCCACGACCGTGATGATTGCGGTTGCGCTTCCGACTCGAACCAGGAATCGGCGGCGGTCCAAACGCTGCATGGTGGAGACCTCGGCAGCGCTACCGGCAGCGGACGCCAGCGGGGCAGAGAGTCGGTTGTGGACCCAAGCGAAGGCGGCTCCCCAAGCCACGAACGCCAGCAGGATCCAGATTCCGCTTACCAATGGGCTGGTCGTGGCAGTAGTGTTGACAGTGAGACTGATAAGCAAAGCGATCAGGCCGAGCGCCAGACCCAGCAGCACGGCCGGGAGGTATCTCGAACTCGTCGGGCGAGCTCGGTAGATTCCGAACAGCACCGCCCCCACGACGACACCTGTCAGGAGGAAGATCGCTACCGCCAGTGCCTGCTCGGCGGCCTTGGCGGCCTCGGACAATCCCAGGCCGAGCAAGGTGACGACGTCGACGATCAGGTCGATGCCAATGGTGACGACGGCGCCTGGGAGTACCCGAGCCAACCAGTCAAAAATGTCGAACGGGACGAAAGGAACCCCGAACAACCGGCCGGCCAGGAACAGGACTGCGATAAGCGGCGCCGTAAGGAGCGCGCCGACGAGTGCGCCCGTGGAGATACTCGGTTTCCTCATGCGGGTTTCCTCATGCGGGTTTCCTCATGCTGCACCTTTACCTTATGTGAGGCAGACTCGGGATCGTGCGGCCGCGAACACCCTTCTTGACCACTTTGTCCGCATGCTAGCAGATCGCCTTCCGGTCACGATTGCCCGGCACGAAGGGGAAGCTCGTTCGTCCCACGCTGTGCTAGCTTGCCCTAATGACTGGAAGGGGAAGGTAGTGGCGAGACCATCATCTCGCTTCACGCTGCGGGCTCGCAGCTACGGAAAGAGCGAGCGTGTGCGCTAACGTTGATCGCGAATCACGGAGCGCAAGGCGACCGGCACGCCGGCCGTGACTCTACCAAAGCTGTTTTGGTCACCGGGGCCGGCAGCTATGACTACCTGGCGGAACAGGGGCTGCAACTCCCTTACGGCGCGCTCGGCGAAAACCTGGTGGTGCGGGGGCTCGAGCCCGAGGATCTACCGGTCGCCACCACGCTTCAAATCGGTGAGGTACTCCTCGAACTCACGACGCCGTGTACCGTCTGCAGCAACTTGAGCGTGGTGAATCTTCGCCTCCCGAAGCTGGTTTACGGTAGACGTGGTGTCTACGCTCGAATCGTTCGGGGTGGGGAGATCGAAGTAGGGGATCGGGTTGAAATCTAGGTCGCGACCGGCCGATAACGGTCGTGGGAAGGGTCGCGACTGCGCTCACATGACGTGGCGTCGAGCAGGACTAACCACCAATTGCAACCATCGTGCGCGGCCGGTCGACAGGGGTCGTGATCCCCGACTTCACCTTGCGGTGAGCAGCCACCAGGAACATCTCCCGTACCGCTGCTATAGGATCCTCCGCCGCTAAGGCCGGTCGGATATCGAGTTCCCGGTCGGTCATCAAGCAGGGCCGCAGCTTGGCGTCGCTGGTCAACCGCATTCTGCTGCAAGCGCCGCAGAACGGCTCCGAGACAGGGTTGATGAAGCCGATCGCCCCCTGCCAGCCCGGGACCGCGAAGAGCCGCGCCGGCGCGCTTGGATCGGTGGGCACTGGCTCGAGCGGGCCGAAGGCCCCCGCTACCAGACGCCTGATCTCCTCGCCGGAGACGAACTGCTCCCTGTACTCGTCGTGCGCCGCGTTGTTGAGGTGCATGTACTCGATGAAGCGCATATGGATCGGTCGATTGCGGGTGAGTTCGGCAAGCCCCTGAATCTCACCGTCGTTCACGCCCCGCATCACCACCGCATTGAGCTTGACCGGGTGCAAGCCGGCCACCATCAGCGCCTCGATCCCCTCCCACACGGGTTCTATGCTGCCACCATTGGTGGCTCGCCGGAATACCTGGGGATCGAGCGCGTCCAACGAGATGTTGACGCGGTCCAGGCCGGCGTCCAGCAGGGCCGGGAGGCGGCGAGCAAGCAGAGTCGCGTTGGTGGTGATGGCGACGTCCGGAACGCCGGCGACCCTCTTGGCGAACCGAATCATTTCGGGCAGCTCTTTCCGAAGCAGAGGTTCTCCGCCGGTAAAGCGCACCGATGTCATGCCCAAATCGACGGCCGCCTGTACCACGTTCGCGACATCGTCTACACTCACCGTCCCAAGCGGGTCGTTGTGGCCGACTCCCAAGGGATCGCAATAGCTGCAGCGGAAGTTGCAACGCGGCGTCACGCTGATCCGCAAATCCTTCACCACTCTGCCGTGCTGGTCGATCAGTGTCGCCACTCAAAACCCCCTCCCCAAGTTGCCTGCCACCATATTCGCAGGACCACTCCTCGGCTCCTGTTCACGGCTGTCTAACGGCACGCGCTCCAACGGCGGAGTGGTCTACCCAACCGGAGTCACCCTCCGCATAGAACTCCTTCTTCCATATCGGAACCCGCTGTTTGAGCTCATCGATGATGAAGCGACACGCCTCGAAGGCCCCGGTTCGATGAGCGCCGGACACTCCGACCCACACCGCCGTGTCGCCGATGCTAAGGTGGCCCGCCCGGTGTACGCAGGCGGCCCTGGCGATCGGGAACCTGGCGAGCGCCTCGTGGAGGAGCCGCGCTCCCTCCTTCTCGGCCAACACATCGTAGACCTCGTAGGCCAGCGACTGCACTTTGCGCCCCTCGGCGTTGTCGCGCACCCTGCCCTCGAAGAACACGAACGCGCCGGCCGAATCGTCTTCCACCAGCCGGTTCCAGCGGGTCACGTCGATAGCTTCTCTGACGACGGCGAACACTTCAGCCTCCCGCCACCGGCGGGATGAACGTCACTCGGTCACCTTCGGAAAGGAGGCTGTCCCATGAAGCGAATTCGTCGTTGACGGCAACGCGAAGCGACGCCTGGGGCAGCAAGAAGTGGTACCGCTCGCGCAGCTCCTCGTAAAGCTCGCCAAGAGTACCGGCCGAAGTCGAAATGGTCTCGCGGTCCTTCTTACGCACCTCGCGGAAAATGGCGAAGTAGTCGAGGCTCACGCTCTTCGGCTCACTCACGCTGGGCCTGCCCTTCGGCACGCAGGCGCGCCACCGCTTCCTCGTACTCGTGCGGCTGATTAACGTTAGTCAACTCACGCGGATCTCTGCTTTCGATGACCTCCACCTCGGAGTTCATCAGCATCTTTCGGGCGCAGTTGTGCCCAAGCTCCGCCGTCTGCAAAAGCCGGAGGCACGCCTCGGGCTCGTAGACCGCGCACAGCGGCTCCGGCATGCCATCGAAGGGGCTGCGGTAGCTGGTGGCGCACTTCGAGGGATCCCTGTCAGCCAATAGCCGTTCCATGGTGCCCGCCTCCAGGAACGGCAGATCACAGGCGACAACCAGCCACGCAGCCTGCGGGTATTTCGTCATGGCGGAGAGAATTCCTCCCAGCGAACCCATCCCCGGGAACCGATCGCTGATGTGCGGGTAGTCGCTCAACTCCGGGTCGGACTCCTGCTCGGGCCGGATCGAGAGGAAGGTCTGGTCGCAAAAGTGCGACACGGTGCGGTAGAGCGCCAAACCGTGCGGTTCTCCACGGTAGCGCAGCGCCCACTTGGGCCGGCCCATTCGGCTGCTTTGTCCACCCACAAGAACCAGACCGTGCAGAGGAGCCGGATCGGCTTCGAGCCTCTCTGCCTTGTCAAAACGAGCGCTGTCATTACGGACCGAAGTCACGCTTGCCTCCCCGCTTCTCAATCAGGCGTACTTCCTCGATGACGATCTCGTGCGACAGCGCCTTGCACATGTCGTACACGGTCAGAGCCGCGACAGAGGCGCCCGTGAGCGCCTCCATCTCCACTCCGGTTTTTCCATGAAGGGACACGATGCAGTCCACCCGGAGCTTCCCGTCGCCGTTGAGGGCGATATCCACTCTGCAATCCTCGATCGCCAACGGGTGACAGAGCGGAATCAGCTCGCTCGTCCTCTTGGCCGCCATCACGCCCGCGATCATCGCAGTGTGGAAGACGGGCCCTTTCTTGCTTCTGATATCGTCGCCGTCGACCGCCTCCTGCACCTCGGCCGGCAGAAAGATGAGGGCGCGGGCGTGGGCTCTGCGCTGCGTCACGGCTTTCTCACCCACATCAACCATTCGCGAGCGGTTCTCTTCGTCGACGTGCGTCAGCATCTCAACTCCCTCGCTAGACTTGTGACAGCAAATGCGATCATGTCACCCTCCACGAGTAGAACGGAACCTCTGCCCCGGCCGCCGCCCCCTGGCTAGTGAGGGCGAGCACACCGTCACTCCGATTGGATTGTGTCTTCAAGACCCTCTGGCTCGCCGGGGCGAGCTCTACGAAGCCGTCGCTGCCGCCCAGTGACAGGAAGTCTCCGGAGGTGTTGATTTCAACGGGCGAGGCGGTGAGCTCGCCGGCCCGGCTGTCGAGTGTGACCGGCAGGAAGCGGGTGAACTCGGGAAGGGTCTTTGCCTCCCGGGAAAGCCTTACTCGTCGGGGCGAGCGATAAGGAGCCCCACTCGCCCTCTCCACGTACGGCAGCACGTAACGATAGAGACAGACGAGGGCCGATACCGGGTTGCCGGGCAGGGCGAAGACGGCCTTCTCTCCCCGGGCTCCGAACCAGAGCGGCTTGCCCGGCCGCTGCCTGACCCTGTGGATGTGGTTCTCCACGCCCAGTTCGGCAAGGACCTCGGAAACGAAGTCGAACTTGCCCATGGAGACGCCTCCGGTGAGAACTAGCAGGTCGCAACGGTCGAGCAGGTCGGCGAGTACCGAGGACAGCGCCGCCCGATCGTCGCCCACATGGCAGAGGTTGGGCTCCCCGTAGCCGCCCGCCGACAGGGCGGCCGAAATAGCGTACACGTTGGACCTTCGGACCTGGTACTCCTCCACCTCGGACGCTAGCTCGACAAGCTCGTCACCGGTAGATACGACCGCTACCGCTGGACTGGAACTCACCCGCAGGAAGGATGATCCGATCGAGGCTGCGATGGCGACGTGGGCCGGGGAGAGGCGCACTCCCTTGCGCAGAACCACGTCTCCGGCAACACCATCGCTACCCCTCAGGTGTACGTACTGCATTGGCGTGGGGGAGACGTCGTACTCGAGAAACGCCGTAGCGTCCCTAAGCTCCACGTCCTCTATCCTGATCACGGCGTCGCAGCCCTCGGGTAGCACGCCTCCTGTCATCACTTCGATGAAGCCGTCGGGGCTCGTCAATCTGAGCGGCGGTCGACCGGCAGCCTGGACTCCTTGCCGATGGAACGCCCTCACACCGCGATCGAAGGCTGCCGTGGAGATCGCGATTCCGTCCATCGTTACACGGTGGTAGGGAGGCTGGTCCCGATCGGCTCGAATATCCTCACGCAGAACCTTGCCGTGAGCATTTTCCAGCTGGCAGTCGTAGGTCGGGAGCAGAGCGACGTTCTCCGCCAAAATCCTGTCAGCTTGCCCAACCTCGATCATGCGAGTCCTCCCCGTGGACGCGCTGCGACTTTAGCACGGGTCCGACTGATCCTCGTTTCGTCGGCAGATGATTGCTCACCAAACAGAGCTCCCGGGGGAGGGCGAGCGGCCGGTGCTATCCTCGGCAATGGGGCAGGTAACCGTGATGGTCGGGGCAAACAGTTCTTCCAGAGATGCAATGGCGGTGGTAATCAGTGCTCAGTGACGCTCAACGCGCGCGCTACGACCGACACCTGAAGCTCGAGGAGTTCGGCGCCGCGGCACAGGAGCGGCTGCTGGAGAGTTCAGTGCTGGTGGTCGGAGCAGGCGGACTGGGCTCCCCCGCGCTGCTGTACCTGGCCGCGGCGGGTATCGGCCGCTTGGGCATAGTCGACGACGACGTGGTCGACATGAGCAACCTTCAGCGTCAGGTCGTACACCGGAATCACGACGTAGGCTCCCCTAAGGCCGCCTCGGCAGAGCGCGCAGTCCGGGATCTCAATCCGGACGTCGCCGTCGAGATCCACGATTTCCGCCTCGACGAGGGCAACTCCCGGGCGTTACTGAGCGAGTACGATCTGGTGCTCGACGGGTCGGATAACTTCCCCACTCGCTACCTGATCAACGACGCTGCCTACTTCGAGCGCCGGCCGGTCATGCACGGTTCCATCTATCGATTTGAAGGACAAGTAACGGTATTCGCTCCCCGAAAGGGCCCCTGCTACCGCTGCCTCTTCCCCCACCCTCCACCTGCCGATTCGGTTCCCTCCTGCTCACAGGCGGGCGTGCTCGGTATGCTGCCAGGGGTTATCGGCATGGTGCAGGCCACCGAGGCGGTGAAGTTACTCGCGGGGATCGGCGAGCCGTTGATCGGACGTCTGCTTCGATACGACGCACTTGGCATGCGCTGGAGCGAGCTGCGCCTGGGGAGGGACTCCGCCTGTCCGCTCTGCGGAGACGAGCCCAGCATCTCAGAGGTAAAGAGTATCGAGCAGGCAGCCGCTGCTGTGCAAAGCGTCCAGCCAATGACGCCCGAGGAACTCGAAGAGTTGCGTATGGGCGGGGTCGACCACCTCCTCCTGGACGTTCGTGAGCCGGCCGAGGTGGTCGCGGGCGGCATCAGCGGAGCTTGGAACATTCCGTTGCGCGAGCTACCCCAGCGGCTCGGAGAACTGGGCGACTGGCATGAGCGGCTTGTCGTGTGTCAGTGCCAGCGCGGTGGCAGGGGCGCCGAGGCAGCCGAACTCCTCAAATGCGCCGGGTTCAACAGGTTGGCGAATCTGGAGGGCGGTTACCTGGGTTGGCGGCGGCTACTAGCAATCGGCTAGGAGCCTGGTCCGTGACGGGGTCCCGCCCTTGCCAAAATTGGAATGGCGCGCAACAGCACCGGCATGCCGACCCGGTTCATCGCCATATGAAGTGCATGAAGGCACACGAAAACCATCTATACTTTGGTGAAGGGAGGCGAATCGTGAGAACAACCATTCAGATTCCCGACGGGCTCTTCGACGACCTCATGGCCATTACCAAGGCTGATTCCCGCACCGCAGCAATACAGACCGCAGTGGAGCACTTCGTTCGCCGCAGCAGGCTCGAGCGACTTCGCGCTCTACGTGGCAAGCTCGATATGGTTGGCACTGAACTAACCGACCAAGCCGACGTCGAGGAGCAGCTTGAGCGCTCGTCAAGCTAAAGTCCTCGCCGATACGAACGTGTGGATCGCTTTCTTTCGGGGATCTCGAGCTTCCGAACAGGACCGACTAGTAGCAGACGTGCTCGACCGTCTGATCGTCGAGGATCGAGTACTGACCTGCGGGATCGTGGAAATGGAGCTACTGCAGGGCCTTCGGCAGGGTGAGCGGGCGACCTTGCAGGAGAACTTCGCCTCGTTGCCGTTCCTGGACACAACTCGCGATGACTTCCGACGGGCCGGGGAAATCTCTCGCCAGCTACGGGTTAAGGGGACGACGATTCCTTCCGGCGACGCCCTCATCGCTGCGATCTGCATTCGCCGCGAACTCGCGCTGCTCGAAAATGACCGGCATTTCCGCGAAATCGAGGATTTGAAGCAGCTGGACTGGCGGTAGACAGATACTTACCGCCACGATGTAACTGCGCAAGGGAGACGGTCATGGCGACAGCAAGCACCTACCTCAACTTCAACGGCAACAGCGAAGAAGCGTTCAACTTCTACAGATCCGTGTTCGGCGGTGAGTTCCTTAACTTGATCCGATTCAGCGACGTCGGGGACATGGCGGACGGGAACCGTCTAACCGGGGCCGACCGCGACAAGATCATGCACATCGGGCTGAAGATCGGGAAGAACAGCCTCCTGATGGCGACCGACGCACTTGAGTCGATGGGACAGTCCTTGACCATGGGGAACAATTTCTACATCTATCTGGAGGCCGATTCTCCGGAGGAAGCGGACAATCTCTTCGATGCGCTGGCGGCAGGGGGCAAGGTCGAGATGGCCCTACAGAGGACCGAGTGGGCCGAGAAGTACGGCTCCTGTGCCGACAAGTTTGGCGTGCAGTGGATGGTTAGCTACACAGGAAATGTTCAGTTCGGCAACTAAGCAGTTCGGCACATAAGCAGTTCGGCAACCGGAGGGAGAGGACGCCGCGGTCATCGCGGGAGAACAACGGCGCGAACGACGTGCTCGGAGGTAAATTGTTTGACCGGTCGAGTTGCGACCAGCCGAGGGTGCGTGAGTGGAGCGACTAGAGCCCGCCTTGCTTGACTGCAAGCAAGTGGTAGCTCATAGGCGGCACCGTTTCGAGCTCCGCGAACGACCGGTAAACCGCGGACAGGTCATGCTGGTGCTCGGCGAAATCTTCGAGCTTCAGCCCCGCCCTCAGCGCCCCGCCGACGATATCTCCCAGGGTGTGTTGGAACCACACCGATGGCGCCGTCACCACGACATCGGGCGCCAGGTAGTCGGGCGCGGCCTCCTCGACAAACGGATCGCTCCGGAAGTACGAGTGACGCAGCACCGGACCATCCTGCGCTTCAAACATGCCGAGGACCGGGTGCATCTCGTATATGAACAGGTGGCCGTTGGGACGCAGGAGGCGCCCAACGAGCTGGAACCAGCCCGGCAGGTCGGGCATCCAGCCGATCGCCCCTACGGTGACATAGACGAGATCGAAACTCTCCGTGTACATCGACTCGATTTCGTACACGTCGGTACGTACGAACTCGGCGCGGCTACCCGCGGCTTGCGCCAACCGGCGCGCCTGGTCGATGAAGGCGTCGGAGACGTCGAAGCCCACGGCGCAAGTAGCTCCGAGGCGCTCCACCGAGATGAGTTCGCGTCCGTTGTTGCACGAGAGTTGCGCCACGGACTTTCCGGCCATACCGATACGGCCCAGGACGGCTAGCTCCAGCTCGTCGAGGGTCGAGTAACCGGGGTCGCGGAAAGAGGCGACCAGGCTTGCGAAGCGGTTGCGCTCGTGTACAGCCGCCGTCTCATTCCACATGCGCCGGTTCGTCTCGACGGCTGTACGAATTATCTCGCTGTGATCTTCCATGGTTGGCGGCCTCCGCATGGCTCCCGACAGGTCAACCGCAGTCGCGGCAGACGAACGAGAATAGCACCGCTGCTGCCGCCCTTAGCGGTTCGGGGCGTTTCGCCTGATCCGCACGGATAGGAATTCGCTGGGGCGGCACTTGACTTCAATCTTCTTTCGCCTGCAGCTCGCATCGCAACACGAGCGCCATCGCGTGCGACCACAGCAGAGGTTTTGCAGGTGAACCCCACCGCCTTGTCCAGTAGTCCAGGAAGCGATCGTTGCCAGCCTCGGAGCTCACCTGCTCTGGAAGCGAGCCGTCGTGGTCGCGGTGCGACTCGACCCAGGCCAGGCACTCGCTAGCCCGTTCAAGCTTGCCCAAACGCGTGTAGTACCAGCCTAGCCAGGCTGTGAGCAGTAGCCATTCGCCTCCACCGTAGAAGGTGTCGGCGTTGTAGCGCCTGAGCCCGCCGGTGATATTGAGCGTCAGCTCGATCTCCTCTGCCGTTGCGATCATGAAGGGATGATCCTCGGGCACCACCGCGAACGGCGTGCTCAACCACAGCAACGAGGCGTCGATGGCTGGGTTTCCGATGTGCTTGACGAAGCGGCCGTTGGTGACGCACTCCTCAAGAATCAGCTCCCGTACTTTGGCCGCCACGGCCTGCAGCTCAGGTAGCAAGGTTTCGCCCATCGCAGCGAGCCCGCCATAGATCGAAGCCAAAGTCGAGGTGTGAAGCTGACTGCGGTACTCCTCCCAGGCGTCGTAGCACGGCTCCTGCCAGAACACCCTGAGGTAGTCGCCCACCAGGCGCGCGGCGTCGACGACCTCCGCTGACACATCCCGGGCTCGTGCCCGTCGCAGGTGCTCCCCCAGGCTCCATAACCAGTGGCCGTAACCGTCCAACTGGAAGTTCGGCCAACCGTCCTGCTGCCACTCGCCATCAACGCCAAAGCGTGCGGGGAGGAACTCGTGTTCGAGAATCGGTTCGCCACGTTCGCTCCGGCGGATGAGCTCGCGTATATCCTTGGCTTGGGTTAGTACCGTGGCGGCCGCCCACCGGTGGAACGCCGCCGCACTTTCACTCTCTCCCTCCCGATCCATTGCGTAGGCGATGAACGAGCCGTCGCGCAGCCAGCAGTAGCGGTACTGCGCGTAGGTGGGCGAGGCCGGGTAGGCGCCGGACAAATGTTGGTTCGTAAGGATCAAACGGCTATCTATCTCGTTGCTCCTGTCGTCGATTTCGAAGGAAGAGGTTTGCGTCGAACTTGTACTGCTCACGCCGCCAGCCACGGACTACCCCTTGATCCCGGAACCCGCCACGCCCTCGATCACCCAGCGTTGGGCGACCAAGAACACGGCGATCGTGGGAATGGTCGCCAGCACGGTCCCGGCCATCACGATGTTCCATTGCGTTTGGCCCGGGTAGATCCCCTGCAGGGCGGAGAGCGCCACGGGCAGCGTCATCAGGTCGCGGTCGTTCACGATCAGAAGTGGCCAGAGGAAACTGTTCCACGAACCCATGAACGAGAGAACGCCCAGCGTCGCCAGTGCCGGCATGGTCATCGGCATGATGATGCGCCAGAAGGTGGTGAGCGTTCCCGCGCCGTCAATGGTGGCGGCCTCCTCAAGCTCGCGCGGGATCGATTGGAAGAACTGCCGCATGAAGAAGGTGCCGAATGCACTGAACATGACAGGGATGACCAGGCCCACGTAGCTGTTGGTCCAGCCGAGCTTCGTGACGATGATGAACAGCGGCGTGACGATCACCGCGAACGGGACCATGAGCGTGGCCAAATAGAAAACGAAGAGGGCGTCTCGGCCACGGAACGGCAGCCGGGCGAAAGCGTAACCCGCCATCGAGCAGAGGACCAGTTGGCCCACTGTCGTGGCTACCGATACCAAGACTGAATTGCCAAAGACGCGTACGAAAGGGAAGCGGTTGATGACCGTCGAATAGGCGTCGAGGGAAGGCTCGGTGGGCAGAAACTGTGGGGGGACGATAAGCATCGCGCCCCGCGCCTTGAGCGAAGTCGTTACCGCCCATACGAACGGGGTAACCATGGCCAGCGCACCGATGAGAACGAGGGCCGTCACGAGTGTGAGGCGCCAGTCGAGTCGCACCCGCACGCCGCGCAAGGTCAGACTCCTCCCCCTCCTGACTCTGGCAGCTCCCCTCATACCTGCCACCTCCGCATCCGGTAGAAGAGGAAGGTTGTGCCGAAGATCAGCACGAACAGCACCATCGACATCGACGAGGCGTAGCCCATACGGCTGTACGAGAAGGCGTTGGCGACGATCCGCTCGACGAGCACAGTGGTGGCGCCGGCGGGTCCGCCCTGGGTCATTACGTAGACCTGGTCGAACACCTGAAACGAGTTGATCAGGCTGATGCTCAGGGCGAAGAAGATCGCGGGGCTCAGGAGCGGAAGCTTCACGTGCAGAAGCCGCTGGAAGGCGGTCGCCCCGTCGATGCTGGCTGCCTCCTCGTACTCACGCGGAATGCCCTGCAGGGCAGCGAGCAGGATGATCATGACGAATCCCGTGTCCTTCCAGACGCTGGTCAGGATCACCGCAGGCATCGCCCAGTTGGGATCGAAGAGCCAGGAGGGACCGGAAATACCGATGAAGGCGAGCAGCGTGTTGATGAGGCCGAATGTGGGATTGAAGAGCCACTTCCACACCAGCGCCACCGCCACCCAGGAGGTGACGACCGGGAGGAAATACATCGCCCGGAAGATACTGCGTGCGGGCAGTTGCCGATTCATCAGCACGGCCACGCCCAGGCCGGCCAGGAGCACTAGGGGCACGTAGCCGAGGAGGAACGTGATCGTGTGGCGCAGGGTGGCCCAGAACTCGGAGTCTCCGAACATTCTCCGGAAGTTTGCGAAGCCGACGAACTCGGCCGGCGTGATCAGGTCCCAGTCGGTGAACGACAGCCCGAAGGCGGCGACTATCGGCCCGAGCGAGAAGATCAGCGTTCCGACCAGGCTCGGGCCAAGGAAGAGTGCCAGTATCAGGTAACGCTGCCAGCCGCGCTCGTACATCGCCCTCCCCTATTCGCGTGTCGCTTGCGCGCCGAATGACTGGGCGGCGGCGAGGAGCTCCTCTGAGCGCGGACTCTGGGCCAGGACGAACACGGGAATGCGGTCGATCGGCGCCGGCACGGTGACGGTTCTGGAGCCTTCGAACCTCGCCCCCGACCACAGATCGAGCCACTTGCCGGGCGGAAGACGCACAGCACGAGTTGCCACGCCTTTCTCGACGACAGGAGCCACGAGCAGGTCGCGACCCAGGAGGTAGGCATGGGGGTCGGCCGCGAGAAAGTCGTGCTGCTCCGGGAACTCGAGTGCCGGGTATCGCATGAGCGGCACCCCCCGAGCGCTCAAAGCCTCTGCCTCGGCGTAGATGTAGTCGAGCAAGCGCATGCGCAGTTGGGCGAAGCGGCGGTAGACATCGAGTACCGCCGGATAGTTGTGGCGCTCGGCGATGTTCCAGGGCGTTCGGTCGCGGCACTCGCTCGCGCCGTGCGGCTCCGAGTGGTACTGCATGAGCGGGCAGAAGGTGGCCATGGCGGTAGCGCGCAAGTAGAGCTCAGGTGAGGGGATCTCTCCGCTGAAGCCGGCAATGTCCCAGGCCCACATGCTTATACCGGAAAGGCCCGCCGAGAGCCCGGCCTGAATCGAGGCGCGGTAGGCTTTCCAGGTGCTGCCCTCGTCCCCGGCCCAGTGGCAGGGCCACCGTTGAGCTCCTGTGTAGCCGGCGCGAGAGAAGGTGACGCCGTCGTCGCTGGTCACCTCGCGGATGAACTCGTGATAGGCCGCCACATAGATATTTGCGTAGCTGTTGAACAGCTCCAGTCCACGGCGGCCGTCGAAGGCGCGCAGGTCGCGACCCCACAGGTGCTCGCCGCCGTCGGTCTTCATGCCGTCGATACCCAGCTCATCGAGAAGATAGCGGCGCTTGGCGAACCACCACTCACCCGCTTTGGGATTTGTGAAGTCGACGACCAGAGCGTCCGTGAACCACCATCCCTTGTTGCGATACGGGGTGCCGTCCTCATTGCGGATGAAGTAGCCCTGCTCGAGCATGTGCGCCTCGTCGAGGTCGTGCTGCGCATGCGGGCCCTCGAGCTTCTTCTGAACCGGGATTTGCCAGAGAACGACTCGAATCCCTTGTTCGTGACAGTAGTCGATAAACCTTTTCGGGTCGGGCCAGCGCCCACCAAACTCGAAATCGGCGAGGGTCAGTGGCTCGCCTTTCGGCTTCGGCTCATAATGTGCGTCGTTCCATATGTAGAAGGTCGACTCGTCGCTCCAGGCTTCAAGGACTATTACCGAGGCCGGAACGCCCTCCTCGACCGTGCGCCTTACGACCTCTTCGGCTTTGGCTTGGCTGTTCCAGGTATTCGCCGACATCCATGGCCCGAACGCCCACTTGGGCGGCACCCGCATCTCGCCTGTGAGCTCGGTGAAGGCGGAGGTGATGTCGTAGGCCCCCTCCCCCACGAGGATATGGAGGGAGAGGGAAGCAGTGGTGGCGGGGAGTTGGTCCCGAGTGATCGTGCATTCGGGGCGATCGTCCTGTGAAGCGCGGAGGTCGAAGTGGCTGGGCTCCTGAGAGTCGAGCCAGATGCCGTAGTTACGGTTGGAAACGAGGAAGGGCACGGGCAGGTAGGTCCGCTTTTCCTGCTCCTGATACTCCTCGTAGACGCGCACGTCCCACTCCTGACCGCTGCGGTTTGCGTCGGCGAAGCGCTCACCCAGGCCGTAGAGCCACTCATCGGGCCCTCTCACGAACGACGCCTGGAGTCTCGAGACTCGGCCTTGTGAATCGAGCAGCCAGCGCGAGCGGAGGCTCCCGCGGAAGGAAGATTGTGCGGCCCCCGGAATGGACGCCGAGATCTCGAGGGTCTTGCCGTCGATGGTGATCTCGATGCCCGGGGCCAAGAGTTTGATCACCGCCCCCGACCGACCGACCTGGCAGGGCAAGCCGTTCGTCCTGGACACGGCCGTTGGGCCTGCGGGAGTCGGAGGGCCGTTCAGCTTCGTTGAGCCGACCAGGAGCTCGTAGCGGCACACGCCGAAGCGCGGGAAGGAGAGCGAGAGAAGCGCGGGCTCGCCCGTAATATCCACGGGAGTCGTCTGCAGTGTCAGGTTGACACCCGTATGGACGCTCTCCATCACCGCGACCCCGGTCATCTCGATGCCGGCCACCTCAACCCAGTGTCCAACGTCGAAAGAGTACTCCTCGCTGGCGACCTCCTGACCATTAACCTCGGCATGAATCGTGTAGTCGTAGGTCCCGGTCCCCACCGTGCCGAGGTCGACCGTCCACCTACCTTGGCCAAGCGAGAGGGCCGGCAAGCAGCAGGCCTCTCCCTTGGGCCGATCCGAATGGCCCTGACCGGCTCTTCCCATTCCCGCAACATCGTGGCTTGCGGCAACCCAAGCCTTGCTAACGCCTGCCGGCGTTTCGAAGCCCACCCGCACGGTGTCCCCGGGGAGCGGATCGCGTGGGAAACGCTCGGTGGGAAGCCACTTGTACGGGTCGTCGATGCCGTAGGGCCGGTGGATGATCATGCCGAGACTCCTCCTGTTGAGGGCTTAATCGTTGACGAGCTCTTCGACGCGCTGCTGGGCGCTCGCGAGGGCTTCGTCGACCGTCTTCTGGCCCAGGAGTGCGGCTTCGAGTTCCTGGTTGACGATGTCGGTGAGCTGCTGCTGATTTTCGAGCACGGGAGGCACCACCGCGTAGCGGAGAGATTCGAAGACGGCCTCGCGGTTCGCGGGCATCGGCTGCGACAGGTACGCCTCGGCCGCTTCGCCCTGATCGAGAGATAGAGCAGAAAGCTCCCACGACTCCTCGATGCGAGTGGCGACTGTTTCGGGGTGGGCGGCGAGGAACTCGACCCACTTGAAGGCGGCGTCGGCGTCATCGGTCGTGCTCGCCACGACGGCGGAGTTGGAGAAGAAGTGGGTAGCCTTCTGCGCGCCGCCAGGCTCTATCGCCACGTTCCAGTTGAAGTCGGCATTCTGGATGAAGAAATCGAACATCCAGATCCCGGTGAGGATCATGCCGATCTGCTGGTTGGCGAAGAGGTCGGTGTCGCCGGCGCCGCTCATCTCGGCTGCCGAGGGCATGACGCCGTGAACGGCGAGCTTGTCGACCAGATAGTGGAGCGCCTCGCGATTCTCGGGCGAGTCTATTCGCACTTCCGGGGTGACGGTGAGACCGCCGCCCGCCTGGGCCGCTGCTTTGTAGAACTCCCAGAACTGCACCGGCTGGTGGATGCCCCAGACGCGGTTCTCGGCGTCGGTCAGCTGCTCGGCTGCGGCGATCACGTCGTCCCAGGTCCACTCATCGCTTGGGTAGCTCACGCCGGCGGCGTCGAACATGTCTTGGTTGTAGAAGAGCAGAACGGTCGAGAAGGTGATGGGCAGGCCGTACTGAACGCCGTCTCGACTGAACGCCTGGAGCGCGGCCGGATAGAAGGTGCTCGCGCTGATGTTCTCACTGGAGGCGAGAAGGTCGTCGAGCGGCAGGAGCGTGCCGCGCGAGGCGAAGGTCACGAAGTTCTCGTAGTTGAGTTCGAAGACGTCCGGAGCGTTACCGGCCGCGAAGTCGGTCTGCAGCTTGGTGAAGTAGGAACCGAAGTCGGCAGTGTTGTAGTTGATGGTAATGCCCGGGTTTTCCTCCTCGAAGACTTCGATGAGGTGCTCGAGCGCGTCGATCTGATCGGCGCCGGCGGTGAACGAGAAGTAGTCGATAGTCTGGCCCAGGGCGGTGCCGCCCATCAGGCCGAGCACGAGCAGAAGAGTGGAAAGCGCTTGCCTTGAACGGGACTTCAGGTTCTTCATGGCATCCTCCTCGAGGAGTGCAGAGAGACTCGTCCACTCTGTACAGCAAATAGGTGGACGCCAAGGGCCGATTACCGCGTCATCCTCCTTTCGCGATTCCCGAGAGGCGGGACCTGGTGGTCGGTGTCGAAAGGGCAGAATCCAGCGGTATGGCGGCCTTGCCGAGGAAGCGTGCTGCAGCGAGACCGGCGGCCCCGCGCGCCCAGGCATCGTCACCCCAGTCGTCGACGACGAGTTCGAGGTCAGCCGCGACATCGCCGAAACTATGGCGCTTGAGCGCTTCGCATGCCGTGGGCATGAAGTACTCGGCGTTGCGAACCCCTTCGCCGCTGATGACGATGAGGCTGGGCGCGAAGATGTTGACGAGGTTGGCCAGCGTGGTTCCCAGAAGCTTGCCGGCGTCCCCGAAGAGGGACAGGGCGATTGGGTCGTTGCCTTGAGCCAGGGCGGTGAGCTGTTCGGGAACAGCATTGGCACCGAGTTTGGCTCCGGCCTTGCGCGCCTGCTCGATCAGGGCGTCGTCGCTCAGGAGTCCCTCGAGGGTGGCCGGCTTCGGCTCCATCACGCGCGGCTCCGGCGGAGTGACTAATGTATGCCCCAGCTCCCCGGCACCCCCGCGCGGTCCCCGGTAGACTTGTCCGCCTATTACGATGCCCATCCCCACACCGCGTCCCAACGTCACTACCAGGAACGCATCGTGCTGGTGGCCATGCCCGAACCAGGCCTGGGCGGCGGCGAGCGCATTCACGTCGTTCTCGATGAGGACGGGGAGCGAGAGTTTCTCCTCCAGCCGCTCGGCAAAAGGCACCTGGTACCAGTCGAGCAGCGGGGAGTAGCGAACCTTCCCGGTCTCCTGTTCGACGATTCCCGGGAGGCTCACGCCCAAGCCGGCGACCCTTGCGACGCGAACGCCGGTCGAAGTGAGCAGTTGCTCGGTCGCTTCGGCGATGGCCGCGATCACCGAATCCGCGGCCAGGTTCTCGAGTGGATCGATGCGACAGTCGAGCGGCTCTGCTTTGAGGTTTGTGAGTGCGGTTATGAGTGACTTGCTGGTGACCTTCACACCGAACACGAAGGCGTGGTCGTAGTTGATCTCGAGGAGGATCGGCTTGCGTCCGACCGAGGTGGAGATGCCGACCTCGGCCTCGATGACCAGACCGGCGTCGATGAAGACACCGGTTATCGCCGAGACCGCTGCTGGGCTCAGGCTGAGCTCGACCGCCAAGTCGCTCCGCGAGATACGTCCGTGCCGATGTATTGCGCTCAGGACTGCGCGCTGGTTGAGCGAGCGGATTTGTTCGCGACCCAATGCATTCGAAGAAGATGGAGGCAAGGCTGCTCCCTTCCGGTCATATCTCTATTCGTTCGTTTAGTGACTCAATTAATAGCGGTTGGGAGTTGGAATGTCAATAGGGTTGCCATCGCCTTGTACTCCCTACGACAGTCACAAGTGGATAGGCGCGTACTCGGCCAGCAACAGGGCGCTAAGGAAGGGGTGGCCTTCGCCTCCCCTGAAACCCTATCGATAATCGGACAGCAGGTCCTCGACGTGGCCCTCGATAACTTCGAAGCCCTGTTCGAGACCCACATCGCAGAGTCGCGCCTGTCGCGTCCTTCGCCCGTGCTAAGATTCGCCTTGATTTTTCAATCGAACTGCTCGCCGAATCCGACGCCTAGGAATTTCCTGTCTGCATACCCCGCCTGCATATCCCCTCCGCAGGAGAAAAGGAAGGTATCGATCGTGAAGAGACTCCTCCGTTCCACAGCGGGTCTGCTGGCCGCCCTGGCCGTCGCGGGCGCCGCGCTGGCACAGGGCGGCACGGCCCTGATTTACACCTCGGTTCCGCAGAACCTCATCGACGTGCTGGAGGCCGCCTTCGAGCGGGACAACCCAGGTTACCAGCTCGACGTGTTCCGAGGCGGTACCGCGGCGATCCTGGCTCGCGTCTCGGCAGAGCGCCAAGCCGGTGCGATCGCCGCCGACCTGATCTGGGTAGCGGACCCCAGCGAGATCATCGCCCTCAAACAGGAGGGACTGCTCCTCGAGCATTCGAGCGCCGAGACCGAAGCACTTCCCGCCGCCTTCCGCGACCCAGACAATCAATACTTTGCCGGCCGGGTCCTTGGCATCGTCATCGCCTACAACACGCTCATGGTGGACGGGGCCAATGCGCCACAGGGCTGGCGCGACCTGCTCGACCCACGGTTCCAGGGCCAGACGGGTTTCCCGACCCCGGCCAACAGCGGCGCCTCGATGGTGACGATCGGTGCATTGCTTGCCAGCGAGGATTTCGGTGAGGAGTTCATCGCCGAACTCGGCGCAAACGGCATGCGCCAACTCCGCAACAACGGCGATGCCGCACAGATGACGGCCACCGGCGAGGTCCACGCCTCGATCGGGCTCGACTTCCAGATTCGAGGGCTCAAGGAACAAGGCAGCCCGATCGACTACGTCTACCCGGCCGACGGCGCCGTCTTCATTCCCAGCCCGATGGCGATCTTCAACACCTCAGAGAATCAGGACGCGGCCAGGGCCTTCGTCGACTACATCCTTTCTCAAGAGGGACAACAGGTACTGGTGGAGGAGGCGAACTTCATTCCCGTTCGCGACGACGTCACGGGCCCGCAAGGCGCCCCTGCCGCCGATATCTCTCAACTTGAGATCGATCCCGATTTCATCGCCGAGAATAGAGAGCGGATTCTCGAACTCTACGAATCCAACATTAGTCCTTAGCGCCATCCGTTGCCCGCGCTCTTTGTCCTCGCCCTGGCCCTTCTGGGTGTACTGGTAGCCTATCCGATGCTTGCCCTGGTGGTGACGGCGTTCACTCACCAGGGCTCGCCAAGCCTGCATCATCTCATCACCGCCCTCAGTCAGTCGGAGAACCTCAACGCGCTGTGGAACAGCCTCTGGATCAGTGTGCTGGCCACCGCGGGAGCCACAATCATCGGCACCGCCCTTGCCTGGTCGGTAGCCCGTACAGACATGCCCGGACGGAAGGTGCTGCGGGCGCTGTTCCTCATCCCATTCCTGATACCGCCCTTCATATACGCGCTTGCCATCCAGCAACTGCTCGGGCCGATCGGCTACCTGAACCGCTTCTGGCGTGAGCTTGCAGGCGGCATCCTCTTCGACATAAACAGTGCGCCCGGGATAATCATCGTACTGGCGCTCGGCTCCTACCCGTTCGCTTACCTCACCATGCTGACCGCCTTCGAGCGCTTGCCGGTCGAGCTCGAGGAGGCCGCGCAGATCAGTGGCGCCTCGCGCTGGCATGTGATCCGGACTGTCACTCTGCCTATGCTGGCGCCCACCATCGGCGCCGGAGCGGTTCTGGCTTTCGTGGCTTCGATCAGCAACTTCGGCGTGCCGGCGATCCTGGGCTTCCGCCGTGGCATCCAGGTGCTTACCACCAGGATCTACGAGGAGATCACCAGAGGAGTCGACAGCGACCGCCTGGCGGTAGCGGCCGCCCTCAGCCTGGTGCTGGGGCTGTTCGGTGGCGCCGGGATCCTGCTGCAGCGGCTGCTATCGGGTAGGCGCAAGTTCACCCTGATAAGCGGTAGGGGCGGCAGCGGTGACATCATGCGGCTCGGCCCATTTCGTTGGGCAATGACCTCGTTCGGCTGGACATTCGTCATCCTCACGAGCATTCTGCCCCTCGCGGCAATCCTTCTGACCAGCCTGCTGCAGGCGCCCGGAGTGCCGCTGTCGCTCGACGCAATCAGTCTGCGTTGGTTCGAGCGGCTGATGGTGGCGAGCCCACGAATCCAACAGGCAGCGCTGAACAGTCTATTCCTGGCGTTCTTTGCTGCCACCGTAACGACCTTGGTAGGCACGGTTCTGGGCTTTCTGATCGGGCGGGCACGAGTCCCTGGCGCCGGCTTCATCGACTGGCTAGCCACTCTGCCCTACTCCATCCCCGGTACGGTGGTCGCCATCGCCATGATCCTCGCCTGGCTGCAGCCCATCCCGTTGCTCGGCTTCAGCATCTACAACACCATCTGGATCCTGCTCGTGGCCTACGTGGCGCGCTATCTGGCATTCGCAGTGCGCGGCTCGCTCGCCTCGTTGCAGCAAATCGGTGAGACGCTGGAGGAAGCGGCCAGGATAAGCGGCGCGACACCCTGGCAGTCGACCCGCGATGTGTTGGTGCCGTTGCTGAGGCCTGCAATGAGGTCCGCCTGGATACTGGTGTTCATCCCCGCGCTCCAGGAACTCACACTGAGCGCTCTGCTGGTGGGTCCGCGTTCGCAGACCCTGGGCTATGCGGTGTTCAATCTCCAGGACGGCGGACTCATCAATCTTGCGGCTGCGCTTTCGGTGGTGATGCTTACCGGCCTCGGCATCCTCACGGTAATAGTGGGCCCGCTACGCAGCGGCAGGCCGGGGGTGAGTTGAAGTTGGCCGGCATCGAAATCAAGGGTCTATCAAAGCATTATGGAGCGACCGTCGCGCTCAAGGGCCTCGACCTGGTCATCGAACCAGGCGAGTGGTTGACTCTGCTGGGCCCGAGCGGCTGCGGAAAGACTACGACATTGCGGCTCATCGCCGGTTTCGTTGTCCCCACCCGAGGGAGCATCATGATCGGCGACCGTGTGGTCAGCGACACCGCCAGACGCATCATGGTGCCGATCGAACGACGGCGCTTGGGGATGGTCTTTCAGGCGTACGCGGTTTGGCCTCATATGAACGTGCTTGGCAACGTGGCTTACCCGCTCAAGCTGCGCCGGCTGCCCCGCGGGGAGTGGCGAAGTCGAGCAATGGCTGCGCTCGAACAGGTTCACATGGCCGAACTCGCGGAGCGCTATCCGCACGAGTTGTCGGGCGGCCAGCAGCAGCGAATCGCGCTTGCCAGGGCTCTGGTGAGCCGGCCCGAGGTACTGCTGCTCGACGAGCCGCTCTCGGCGCTGGACGCGCAACTCCGGGTCGAGCTTCGAACTCTGCTCGCCACGCTCCACAAGGAGACCGGACTGACGGTCATCTTCGTGACTCACGATCAGGATGAGGCGATAACACTCTCGGATCGGGTGGTGATCATGGAAGGAGGCGAGGTGAGACAGCTGGGAACGCCACAGGATGTGTACTACCGGCCGGCGAACGAGTTCGTCGCCAGGTTCGTCGGCTCTGGATCGGTGTTGCCGGTGAGCGTTCGCGACAAGCGAATCTATCTCGCCGATGTGGCACTGGGGCCGGCCCAAAAGAGCGGCTCGGAAAGCAGCGGTTCGATTCTGGTGCGCCCCGAAAACGTACGAGTCCACGAAGGCGGAAAGTTGCCCTGCGAGGTGATCCATTCGTGGTTCAAGGGTGACCACGAATTAGTCCAACTCACCACGCCCGCCGGAGAACTGTTTGCGCGCTGCGCCAAACGACCCGAGCAGCGTTCGGTACGGGTGGATGTGGAGGAGTATGTCCAACTCTGAGGCCTTGATTTCGGGGCGTTTCTTCCCTGCCAGTGTGCTGATGTGGTCGCGGCCGGTGAGCGAGTTCCTCGAGGCGGTTGCCAGGCGGGGATTTCGAGGTGCCGAGGTCTGGGCACAGCACCTGCAACGCTCGAGCGAGAGCGCTCGCGACGTGCGCCGTCGCGCCGACGAACTAGGGCTGGAGCTAACTACCCACGCTGTCTCGTACGACCTGAATCCACTGAGCCAAAACGTTGAGGTTCGCGAGGTAAGCCGCCGGCAGATCCTCCAGTCGCTGCTCGACGCGGCCACCATGCGGGCACGAGTCGTCATCGTCCACCCCGGACACTTGTCGTCCGGCACCGACGATCCGGAGGACTACTGGCCCGACCTGCTCGACTTGTGCGCGGTGCTGGACGAACGCGCGGCATTGTTGGGACTGAAGGTGGGAATCGAGGGCATGGAGCGTAAAGTCAACCACTTCTTCATCGAGCCCGCTACGCTAAACCGCTTGGCCTCGGCGATGGAAAGTAGCGGTTGGGCGCAACTCGGATTGACGGTTGATATGGCTCACCTGGCCACCTTTACCGACCCGCTCGAGGCATTCCGAAAGATCGATCGCATCGTGCATGTGCACATCTCCGACGGGAAGCCGCCACAAGCGACCCATCGGCCCATGGGGATGGGGGTGTTGCCGATCCGGGAGATGTTGAAAGCAGCTCTCGGTCGCGGAGTGCAGACCATCGCAATTGAAGGGCGTTGGCGTGAGGACGAGGAGCTGGCTCTTGACCGTGCTGCCGGCGAACTGGCGGGATTAGACGTCAGGTAAGGGGGACCGTCGCCCGGTCCCCCTCCTTGCCAGTTCATTTGGCTGTTTAGCGGCGTTCCCAGTACGGGGTCGAGCCGTAGTGAGTATGGATCCGTTGGGCGAAATCGGGACTGGTGGTGTCGGGCCAGTTGTTCTTATCGAAGCCCTCGGCATTCTTGAGGGTTTCCTCGGCCACGTCGAGAATCAGCTTGTGGTGCTGTTCGTCAACCCGAAAGCGGTCGAACGGAATGGCCAAGAGCTTGCCGCCCATGCCCAGCAAGCTCCCAGTTTCGAGCACTGCGTAGGCGACGCGGCCACTGTCGACGTCAAGCATGATCTCTTTGAGATTCCCCAGATTGGCATCGTTGCTGTTGGTGACTTTGTCCCCGATGAGGGTGCCGGCGCTCAAGGTTTGGCGGTATTCGATGTTGGTTCGGTTCATGGTGGTAGCCACGGTTCTGCCTCCTTCTTATTGGAACTTGGCTGTTCGTTGGCTAAATCGATTCGGTAGACGATGGATGTCCCCTCTCGTCTAGGCATCTCGTCTACGCAAACAAGAATAGCGAGTGTGGAGGGGCGGCGCATGGGGGTAACCAACAGTCGGCCTACCTACTACGTTTGCGCCACCCGCAAGAATTACACGGGTTGATCCAACTCGAATTAGATGAGAATTAGCGAAATGAGCGTACCGCTTTCGAAAACGCGGTAGCGACGGGCCAAGGATTCACCCTGGGCTCCCTTTCCCTCCTCTCTGGAAGGACTCTGTGTTGATGAGGTGAGCCGGACGGTCACCGCGGAGCACGGCAAGCAGATTGTCGACCGCTATATTCCCCATCGCGCTACGGGTTGCATGGGTCGCGCTCCCCAGGTGAGGCGCCAGTACCGCGTTGGGGCACGCCGCAAGGCCGGCGGTAACCTCCGGCTCGCGCTCGTAGACGTCGAGACCGGCGCCGGCGATGACTCCCTCTTGCAGCGCCTCGACCAATGCCTGCTCGTCGACGACCGATCCGCGTGCGGTGTTGATGAGGTATCCCTCGGGGCCCAGCAGGCGCAGGGCGCGTGCGTCGATAAGGTGGCGCGTCTCGGGAGTCGCGGCGACGTGGATCGATACGAAGCGTGAGCGCCCGAGCACCTCGCCGAAGGGGGCATACTCGATACCTAACTCGGCCTCCTCCTCTGGAGAAAGGCGGGTTCGGTTCCAGTAAAGAACCGTCATTCGGAACCCCTTCGCGCGCGGCACCATCGCGCGGCCTATCCGACCGAGCCCTATGAGCCCCAGCGTAGCTCCGGTGACTTCGCCGCCCAGGAGCTGCAGGGGACCCCATCCCTTCCAACCACCGGATCGAACCAGATCGTGCCCCTCGACTAGGCGACGGCCCGTCGCGAAAAGCAGCGCGAAGGCCATGTCGGCAGTCGTGTCGGTGAGAACGCCCGGCGTGTTGGTGACGGAAATGCCGCGCTCCGTGGCGGCCGGCACATCGATGTTGTTGAAGCCAACTGCATAGTTCGAGATCACCTTCAGCTGTGGCGCTGCATCGAGCACCGGGGCATCGATCGTGTCGGTGAGGAGGCAGAGGAGGCCGGCTTTGCCCCGCACCCCCTCTAACAGTTCCTCCCGGCTCAGGACGCGGTCCCCGGGATTCACCGTGAGATCGGTATGCTCGCGCAACCGTGCCATGGGACCCGGCGTCAACTCGCGCGTAAGAAAGACTCGTGGACGCATTAGCGCCCCTCCATCTGGACTCGTAGAGAGGCGCCACCACGCTTCCTGCAACACGCGCTTTGGGGCGGCAACGAGCGAGTCGGGATCCTCGTTCCGGTCAGCTCGTGCTTCCCAAGTCGTTCAGCAGCGCATCGCGGACGGAGGGCAGGTGGTGGTTGCCCGAGGGGTAGCGCAGGCGCTTGACCGGAACCTCTCGCAGCAGTCCCGCGAAGAAGCGGAAGCGCTGCGCCTCCAACCCGGTCGTCTCGATGATCGTGGACAGGAACGACTGCCTCAGCAACTCGGGAAGCGCCTCGCTGAGCGGCAGCGCCTCGATTTCGATCTCGTCGCGCTCGTGCCGCTCCGGGAGGTAGAGCCCGGCGACAGGGCCGGCTTGAGAAGCGAACTCTCCGAAGCCGTTTGCGCCGATCGGAACACGCAGCTTTTCGAGCCGCGGATGCACCCGTTTCAGGCCGGCATCACTGCCGGCAAAGTAGCGGGCCTGCTCCGGCCACAGGCGCATCTGGGGATAGCCGGGACGCCCGAGGAAGAGGCCGTCCCGTCGCTCGAGCGGCAGGATGTCGTCGCCGACCAACCTATGCCCCGCCTGCAGAAAGCTGGCTGCCAACGAACTCTTGCCCCCTTTGTTGGTGGCCAGAAAGGCTATACATCGCCCCTCCACCTCGACCGAGGCTGCGTGAAGGGCGGGTATGCCGCGTTGCTCCAGCCAGAAGGCCAGGACGGTGCCAAGTAGCCAGATTTCGACCGCAAACGCATAATCAGGATCACGCAGGTGGCAAACGATGCGATCCGGCCACACGAAGAAGTCGGCCGCGCCCAGGAAGCGCAGGACGTAACAGTCGGGGAGGCGAACGATCGCGCCGGCGCTCTCCCCGGTAGGCATCTGTTCACGGGTCGCGTATAGGGGGGACGAATCGTCCCAATCCACGCGCAACGGGGCCTGGCCCACGCAATCGAAAGTGAGCTCAGGCGCTCCCGTTACGGTCGCGAGATTGAAGGTGAAGGGGTGCTCGCTTGCGATGGTCACGCCGAAGGCGGACAACCGTCTCCGACCCGGTATGTCCTGCTGTGGAATCGGCTCCCTCTCATTGGAGCTCCCCGTCAAGCTGGGCATCGTACCAGCGCTCCTTTCTCCAACAACCCGACCACGAACGCCTCGAAATTCGCCCGGACCTGGCTGACAGCGACGCCGTAAGCCTGCGCCACCTCCTCGGCCGCATCCTCCTCGTTGGCGCAGCGCAGCAACGCCCTCCACATCTGTGCGGCCACGTCTGACACGGCAAAGCTGGTGTTCCAGCTGGCGGAGGCGATGACGATCAGGTTTTCGAACTAGTATAGGAAGGTCACGAGCGACTCCAGCTGCGGCAGTCACAGGGCAAGGGGGGAGCAAAGCTGTGACTGCTCCTAGCCGGATGTCGCAATCCCGTTGCTATGCTGACGCGACCTTGATGCAAGCAAGAGAGTCCACACCCACAGCCGTCGCGCCGACTGAAGCTCCGATAGAGGGCTCGGCGCCGCCCCGGTTGGGCGGCTCGATCATGCGGTTGCTCGCCTCCCTCCTGAGCCAAGCAACGTGGCAGGTGGCGTGGGTCGTGCTGATGACGCTTGGCATTACCCTTACCTCCGGCATTGGGCTGCTGATGCTGGTACCGCTCCTTCAGGTCGCCGGATTGGAGGTGGGCGAGGGGAGTGTCGGCAGGCTTGCCCAGGTGGCGGCAACAGGCCTGGGCCGGCTGGGCCTCACCCCCAACGTTCCGATCATTATCGGCCTTTACCTCGTGGTGGTATCGGCCGGGGCGCTCCTGCACCGAGCCCACTCCATCCGCACGGCCCTCCTCTACCAGAACTACGTAATGCATTTGAGGCGTGAACTCTACGCGGCCATCACGCACAGCAGGTGGGTGTTCTTCGTAGGTCAGAAGAACTCGAAATTCGTTCACATGCTCACTCAGGAGCTCGAGCGGGTGGGAAGCGCAGTGAGTACGCTCATCGGCCTGATCGTCAAGGCGATCCTCGCTTCCATCTATCTTGCCCTGGCCGTGGTTCTCTCGCCGCTTACCACCCTCCTGGTGCTGGTGTGCGGGGGAGTGCTCTCCCTGCTTCTGGCGCGAAAGACGCAACTCGGCCGCGCCAAGGGGGAGGCGGTTTCGTTGGCCTACGAAGCTATGTTCGGCGCCATCTCCGAGCACTTGGACGGAATGCGGATCTCGAAGAGCCATGGCACCGAGGAGCACCATCTGTCGCGCTTCCACGAGCGCACCGCCCGGAGCGCCCGGTCGCTGACCGAAGTGGTGCGCAACCAAGCCGACGTGAGCTTCTGGCTCGAGACCGGATCTGCGCTCATCCTGGCGATCATCTTCTACCTGGCACTCGAAGTTCTGACGCTTCCGTTGGCCGGCATCCTCATGCTGCTCTACCTCTTCGCGCGACTGGTACCGATGGTGATGGGACTGCAACGGCAGTTACACAGACTCTTGGACCTTCTCCCGGCATTCGACCGAGTGGAGGCGTTCATGGCCCGCCTCGAGGCCCACTCCGAACCGAACGTGGCGATCGGGGAGCCGCTCCCACTCGAGCGGGAGATCCGCCTCGATGGGGTGCTGTTCGACTACAGGTCGTCCCCCGACACCCCGGTCATCGAAGATCTCGACCTTACGATTCCCGCGGGCAGGACCACGGCGATCGTAGGGCCTTCGGGGGCCGGGAAGAGCACCGTTGCCGACCTGTTGGTGGGCTTGGTGACGCCGATGAAGGGTCGAATTCTGATCGATGGCGCCGAGCTGGAAGGATCACGAACGCTGGCGTGGCGCCGCCAGATCGGCTACGTCAACCAGGACACCTTCCTGTTCCACACGACAATCCGCGAGAACCTGCTCCTGGTCGCTCCCGAAGCGAGCGAGGACGAGCTGCAGGAGGCGATCTCGGCTGCTTCGGCCGACTTCGTAAGGGGGCTGCCGGACGGCCTCGACACCATGGTGGGCGACCGCGGTGTGCGGCTTTCCGGAGGGGAGCGCCAGCGAATCGCATTGGCGCGAGCCATCCTGCGTCGGCCGGCGCTGCTGATTCTCGATGAAGCCACGAGCGCTCTGGACGCCGAGAACGAGAGCGCCATTCAGCGGGCCATCGAGCGCATGGGTGGCGAGCGAACCATCCTCGTGATCGCCCACCGCCTGGCTAGCGTGCGCTGTGCGGATATCATCCACGTAATGGAAGAGGGCCGGATCGTCGAGTCGGGTAGTTGGGACGCCCTGCTGCGCCAGGAAGATGGGCGATTCCGCAACCTGTGCATTGCCCAGGGTCTGTTCGAAGCATCGGAAGCCACAACAGCACACACATTGAGTTAACCGAGTGCGGCGCCCCCGATACTCACTCAGCCCTCGAGACAGACTCCCGAGTCGCCTTGCCACGACTTTCAGAGTCAATCCTCGAAGCTACCCAGCCCTTGGCGATCCCCCGCCAGAAAGCGATCGCCTTCGATCCGTTGCCCATCAATGAGCAGGGTGAGGCCGTTGTCCGTGCCTTCCTTTACCTCCACGGATGCCGCAACTCCACGGCGCCGTAGTTCGGCGCAGGCGGACAGGAGGGCAATGAGCCCGCGCTCTGCGCCTTGGCAGCGTAGCAGGCGCAGGCAGCGGTGTATTCCTCGCCGAATCCCCTTCCACTCGCGGAAGCCCACCATGGTAGCGGTCCGCGTTGGCCCAATCGGGCGCTCGCTGATCTCGTGCGGACCCCTGCCCTGCGAGCGCAAGCGCAGCACGCGCAGGACGGTTGGTAGCACGCCGAGGATCTCCATGAGCTCGCCTGTTAGCGAGTATGCCGCAAGGGCGCTTCGCTCCAGATCGCGCTGACCACGCTCCGGGGTTGCCTTGAGGTTCCAGCGGCGGAGATTGAGCCAGCTAGGACGCCCGAGGTCCAGCAGGCGCTGGTAAGGGTCGCAGCGGCGGAGGTAGATTTCGAGTGTGCGCTGTAGCGACAGAGTGCGAGCGCGCTCCAGGATCTCTTCGCGCTGTACGCCGAAGCGCTCTACGAGCGCCTGGAAGTCAGGATAGTCGCGAGGCTTGACCTGCCACTCATCGCTTCCCCAGCAGCGGTTGAGCGCCAGACCGAAAAGTACCGCGTCAACCGGTTGCGGCAACCGCAGCCGAGCACCCTCCCAGACCGTTTCGACGGAACAGCACCATACGGCATCCGTCAGGTCTTTCTGACGCCGGTGCGAGCGGATGTTGTTGTGGTTGTTGTGGACGATTCTCTGGTGGAGGTCGACGAGTATCTTCAGCTCGCGATGTCTCAGTTGTGCCGCCTCGTGCCCGTGGTAGTTCGGGGCTCGAGCGGCATGCATGCTATCGGGCTCTCCGGCACGCCAATGCACCTCCCAGCCCAGCTCTTGTGCTGCTCGGCAGGCCGCGTCGACATGTTCGGGTTTCACGAGAAGGTCTATGTCGCTGTAAGGACGCTGGCCGAATGAGGGATAGACGAACTCCGCCAGATGGAAGCCTTTGAACAGCAGAGCTTTTACTCCCTCGGCCTGCCATGCCTCAAGGAGGAGCGCCAGCTCTGCCCTCACCGTCATGTGCCGGACAGTGATGCCGCGGAAGTCGGGTTTGAACTCGTTGCGGGCCGGATTGGAACCCAGGGTCACATACGAATATCCGGCGAGTCCTGCGGCGCGGAGGTGCTCGCTTGGGGGCAGTGCGCCGTCCGACTCACCAAGAAGGAAGCGCTCCAGAAGCGGAGCCCTCTGGGTCTGTTTCTGGCGACCGGCGCTAATGAAGGACACAAGTCGATTATCCCTGCTGCTCCTGGCCGGCCGCGTGACCGCGTCACGTCAGTCGTACCAGATCATTCGGGACGCCGAGCATCGGCCCTTTTCCTGGTGCCACTGCAGGCCTCAATCCGCAAGCTTCACCATGTCATCCTCGTCGAGCTGGATAACTCCGGCCGCGACGTTCTCCTCGAGGTGAGCGACGCTGGACGTGCCCGGAATCGGGAGATGGACGGGCGAGCTGTGCAGCAGCCAGGCGAGCGCCACCTGCGCGGCCGTTGCCTTGTGACGAGCGGCCACACCCTCCACCACGCCGTCGAGCTTGCCGGTGTTTATCGGCTTCCACGGGATGAATGCGATACCGAGCTCCTCACAGCGATCCACTACCTGCTGCGATCCCCTGTCGGCCAGGTTGTAACGGTTCTGCACCGAGGCTATCCGCGTGATGCCGCGAGCGGTCTCCAGCTGTTCCACGCTCACATTCGATAGCCCAACGAAGCGGATCACACCCTCGCGCTGCCACTCGGCGAGCGCGCCTACCGACTCGTCGAAGGGGACTTTCGGATCTGGACGATGCAGCTGATACAGATCGATCCGCTCCAACCGCAAGCGCTTGAGGCTCCCCTCCGGCACCTCCCGCAAGTGCTCGGGGCTCCCGTCGGGCTCCCACTTTCCCGGACCTGGCCTAAGCTGACCCCCCTTAGTGGCGATAACGAGCCCCTCGGGATAGGGGTACAGGGCCTCAGCGATAAGCTCCTCACTCACGTTGGGCCCGTAGGAATCGGCGGTATCAATGAGGTCGATTCCGAGATCGACCGCCCGGCGGAGCACAAGCCTCGCGTCCTCCCGATCGGCAGGGGGACCCCAGACCCCCTCTCCCGTAATCCGCATCGCCCCGAAACCGAGGCGGTGAACCTCGAGTTCGCCGGCCAGCAGGAAGGTCTCGCTCTGGTTGTGAAGGTCAGTCATTCATGCTCCTTTCACTTCGTTGCGTTGCGGCTGCCACGATAACCACTCGATCCGAAATTAAATGGGCGACACACCGAGAATCAGCCAGCGAGCGGTCACCGCTTCGTGGCTTACCGCGACTGGGAGTCGGAGCAAAGATAACCGTCGACGGAAGCGGCCGAGGGCGTGTGTTATCTTGCCGCGCGTGAACATCCTCGTCGATGACCCGAAACTCGCCATCATCGTTCCCGCCTTCCGGCTGGTGGCGCATTTAGAAGCGCTTTCCTGGGCGGGGCTGCTGGTGGGAATGCTGTTCAAGTACCTGCTTATGGACCAAGTCGAGCTTGGGGAGACGCTCGTCGCCATTTTCGGAAGCGTGCATGGTGGCCTGGTGATCGTCTATGTCGCTTTGGCAGCCGTAACCTCACTGCGGCAACGCTGGAGTTGGGGCATCGTCGCTTTGGCGATTGTCGCGACGATCCCGCCGTTCGCAACGGTGGCGTTCGACCGCTGGGCGGACGGAAGAGGTCTTTACGCTAGGCGGGCCGCGGGCGAGCGGCGCGTGTCCTGACGGCACTGCCGCGCGCGAGCGGGCCTAAGGCCAATGCCCCGACGGTCGTGAAGAGATGCGCTGTGGCCGCCTACTGACTGGTAACCGCGTCGCGGCGCAACGGCGCGCTCACCTGGTGCAGGTAAGCGATGATCTCCCGGTACGACCCCAGCATGCTTGTTTGGTAGTAGGAGATCTCGTGCTCCTCGCAAAAACGCTTGATGATGACGTGAGCCTCGCGGAGCTTGTTGCGCGCCAGCGTTGGAAACAGGTGGTGCTCGATCTGGTAGTTGAGCCCGCCGTACCAGAAGTCGGTAAGCGGGTGTGGATGGACGTTGCGCGCGGTAAGTACCTGACTGAGCATGAATCCGAGGTCGTCGCCACTGTCCAGGATCAACATCCCCTTGTGGTTGGGCGCGAAGACCGAGGCCAGATAGAACCCGAAAAGCGCCTGCTGCACCACGATGAACAGCAGACCGTAACCGAGGCCCAGCGCGGCAATGATCACTCCCACGTACAAGATGACGTGTACCACCAGGAGAGCGATCTCCAGTGCGCGGTACTTGGTCTTGTGGCTGAGTAGGAAGCCCAGGCTGCCCGCGTGCAGGCTAACCGCCTGAAGCAGCAGCAGGGGGAAGAAGAATATCGCCTGATGCTTCACGATGAAGCGGAAGATGCCGCGCTTGTCAAGCGCGTCCTGCTCCGAAAAGGCGAGAACAGGCATGTCGATGTCGGGATCGGCATCGTGCTGGTTCGGGTTGGCGTGATGCTTGTTGTGCTTGTCGAGCCACCAACCGAAGCTCATGCCCAGCAGCAGGTTGCTATGAAGCATGCCTACCAGGTCGTTGCGCCTCGGAGTCCGAAAAGCTTGCCTGTGACCGGCATCGTGCGCGATGAAGCCGATCTGACCGAAGACGAACGCCATCAGCACAGCGTTGGGAATCTGCAGCCAGAGCGAGTCCGACAGGAACAGCAGGGTTACGCTCGCGCTAAGCAGGCCAAAATTCAGCAGCATTTTGCGGGCCAGGAAGCCCGGTTGCTTGTCGAGCAGTCCGCGCTCCTTCACCAGCCTCTTCAGGTCGGCGTAGTCGGCTTTCGGACGGTCGTGTTCGAGGTGACCTGCCACCACAGTGGCGACCGTGAAGTTCTTTTCCATGCGTTGTCAACTCCTTGGGGGATGATAACCAACGCTACCACGGGGCATGGGAACGGCCTGTCCACGGCGTCGATGTCGACTAAGCTGAGGGGCATCTTGAGCCCCCTCGGACGGTATCCTCGGACGAAGAGCCGCGAAGCGGCCAAAATATCCTGACCGACGGTGGGAGCGTGACGAAGTGGATTTCTCGGGCAAGAGAGTGCTGGTGACCGGTGGGACGCGCGGTATAGGAAGGGCAGTGGCCAGAGGTTTTGCAGACCGTGGCGCCCGCGTCGCCCTAAACTACCGCTCCAACGACGAAGCGGCCCAGCAGGCGCTCTCCGCACTCCCCGGCGGGCCGCACTTGCTGGCGCCCGGCGATGTAGCCAGTAGCGAGGACGCCGCCACTATCGTGGACCGCTCGGCAAGCGAACTGGGCGGGTTGGACATCGTCGTCAACAACGCGGGCGTAGGCGGGCACCACCGTCCCGACGAGGTCGACTATGAGACGTGGAAGAAGGCGTGGGCACGCATCTTGGCCGTAAACCTGATAGGCGCAGCGAATATCTGCTACTGCGCCGCCCAGCACATGATCTCCGGTGGTGGGGGCCGCATCGTGAATGTGTCATCGCGCGGAGCCTTCCGCGGAGAGCCCGATCAGCCCGCCTACGGCGCCAGCAAGGCGGGACTCAACGCCCTGAGCCAGTCCCTGGCGCAACGGCTGGCGCCCCACGGCATCTTCGTGGCGGTAGTAGCGCCCAGTTTCGTCGACACGGAACTGGCTGCCGAGCGTTTGGCGGGTCCCGAAGGAGAGAATATCCGCCGCCAGAGCCCCCTTGGGCGCGTCGCCCGGCCCGAGGAGGTGGCCCACGCCGTCCTATTCCTCGCTTCGGAAGGTGCAGAGTTCGCGACCGGCACGATCATAGACGTGAATGGCGCCTCCTACCTACGCTCCTGAGGGCGGCCGATCAGGCCTAGGGTACTGGTGGACGCTCAGCTGGCCCGGACGAAGATAACCAACCCGTCGACAAGAGTCGCGTTCACTAATCCAAGCCAGTCATATGGGCCAGTTATATGGCGGTTATTTGGCGGTCATTTCCAGACCCGCTCAAACAGGTTGAGGTAGTTCTCGCCCAGGATATTGCGCACGTCCGCGTCTCGATAGCCCCGCTCGTTCAGTTTGCCGATCAGGCTGGGCACGTGCGAGAAGCTGTTGAAGTCCCGCAGCGCACGCATTGGCGAGCGAACATCTCCCGTTACCAGCTTGCTGTACGTTTCGCCGATAGCAGGATAATCCGGTTCGCCCCAGGGATCGTGGCTGTGGTCGGGATAGGTGCCCAAGCTCATGTCGGTGCCGATACCGATATGCTCGCTGGAGCCGGTGAGCTGGACCACGTAATCGATGTGATCGACGAAGTCGTCGAGCGTCGGCCATTCCTGCTGGCCTTCACGCATGACCAGCGGTCCGAACGGCGCCAAACCTATTACCCCGCCCCGCTCCGCGCACGCCCTAATCTGCTCGTCATCGATGTTCCTCGGGTTCTGAGCAACCGCGTTCGGATTGGAGTGACTGAACACCACCGGGCTGCTGCTCCGCTCGATAATCTCCAGGCTTGCGCGGCGACCCACATGCGTACAGTCCAACAGAAGTCCAACACGATTGCATTCGTCGACGACTCGGACGCCAAAGCGAGTGAGGCCACTTTCGGTACGGTCGAGACAGCCATCGCAGATGAGGTTGCTCCGGTTGTAGGCAGGTAGCATCATTCGCAGTCCCAGTCGGTAGAACGCTTCGATGCGGTGCAGTTTGTTGCCGATGAAGTCGCCGTCCTGGGCAGCCAGGAGGAGACCTGCACGACCGTCCCGTTTGGCGTTCCGGATGTCGTCGGCGTTGGACACGATGAGAAGGTTCGGATGCTTGCGAGCGACGAGGTGCCAGTACATGATGCTCTCGAGCGCGGTGTCGACGGTGGCATGCGGAAGCCAGGCTGTCACCCCGTAGGCAGTGACACCGTGCTGGTGGGCCTGGTCATACGCCGCGTCGGGCCACGCTTGCATGCAGGAGTCGATGAAGATATAGGGATGGTCCTCCTCCAACAAAGGATGGAAGCCCTTGTTGGGTCGTACTTCGGTCGTGTCCACGATTCCTCGTTTCTTCCCGGCGAGAGCAGGGCAATGTGGGGGTAAGCAGTTAGGAGTGCCGTGAGTATGCAGCGATGAGCCGACCCGGCGGCGACTCCCTAGGCGCTCAGCTCCGCCTTCTTCGTTCGCGCCGCCGGAAGGCGCACTACCTGGCCGCCCTTCATCACGAAGTCGACAGCTTGCAGGGCACGAATGTCCGAGTGTGGGTCGACGCCGGTAGCGACGAGATCCGCCAGCTTGCCAACCTCGACGCTCCCGAACTCCGCTTCTCGCCCCATCGCCTGCGCCCCTCGGAGGGTAATGGCCGTGAGCGCCTCGGTGGGAGAAAGACCGGCTTCCACCAGGAGTTCAGCTTCGATGGCGTTGTTTCCGTGCTTGGTCAAGGGAACGCCGCCGAAGTCTGTGCCGGCTGCGATGCGAATGCCTCGGTCACCCGCCTGCGAGACTCGCGCCATTCCTTCGTCCAAAACCTCCTGGGCCCGGTCCCGCGATATGCCGGCCGGTCCAGCGGCAAAGGCTTGCATGATCCCCAACGTGGGTATGAAAATAACGTCGTGTTCGGCCATCAGGTCGAGCGCTTCGTCGTCGACATAACTGCCGTGTTCTATCGTATCCACGCCGGCTAGCACCGCGTTCTTTACGGCGGGCGCTCCGATGGCGTGGGCGGCGACACGTACACCCAGCTTGTGGCCCTCCTCGACGATCGCCTTCAGCTCGTCGAGCGTGTAGTGATAGGTGTCTTTGAGCCCGTGCCGCTCCCCCAGCCCCCCGCTCGCCATTATCTTCAGGAAGTCCGCGCCGCCTCGGAGCTGCTCCCTGGCGGCCTGCTGAACCTCGGCGATTCCATCGGCCAAACGACAGCGGTAATCGAACTGGTCAACGAACTCGCGCGGCAACCAATGGGGATCGGGACTACCGCCCGTCTGCACGATCATGTATCTGGGGGTTGCCATTCTGGGTCCCGGTATCTCCCCCGCTTCGATCGCCTGCTTCAGGTAGACCGCATCGCCATATCCCATGTCACGGGTTGCCGTGAATCCCGCTTGGAGCAGGCGGGCGGCCTCCCCAACCGCCCGAATCAGTTTGCGGGGCGAGGGCTCGATCGACCTGAGGATCATGCTGTCGACGCCGGCCGTGTAGAAGTGCACATGCGCGTCTATCAGGCCGGGGAGGAGAGTGCGTTTCCCCAGGTCGATAATCTGCGCGTTCGCCGGGATCGGGATATTGGCCCGGCTGCCCGCCGCCGAAATACGGCCGTCGGACACGAGCACAACGGCATTCTCGACCGGGGAATCTCCCGTGCCGCTCAGCAGCCTGTTGGCAGTAATCGCTTGGAGCTGGTCCGCCATCTGTTTACCGTCCTTCATTGAGGGAATGCGTCGTGAGCGTGTGTCGAGGTGATGCGCCGCGAGTCGGTGGAATCCTGTCGCAGAGCCCGTATCGCTCCGCTGTCGAACGACACGGGTACTTGGCCAGCGGCCGTGCATTCCGCTATCCGCCTCCTGCTACGGCCGCTGGACGAAGCTCAGTCCTGATTCTCGAAGTAGGCGTCCCACACTACGATGCGTTCGTCGGAGCGCGGTTGCCAGACAAGATTCCGGTCCACGCCGTACAGGTCGTTCGGCGCATACAGGAAGATCGCCAGGGCACGCTCCTTCACTACCCGCTGTGCTTCGGTGAGGAGCCGTTCCCGCTCTTCCTGGTCGGTTGTGCTGCTGGCCTGATCGATCAGGGCGATTATCTCCGGATCGGTATCGAGCGTATAACGGCTGTTCGGGTGGAAGACGCCGTGGAAGTAGGTCTGAGGGTCGAAGTTGTCGCCCCCGCCCCAGCTCCAGAGCATGAGCGGAGCGCCGAGGCCTTCGACCTTGGCGGTAAACCATGAAGCGAGCTCACGAGGCCTCACGGTGGCGCGAACCCCGATCTTCAACAGATCGGCCGCAATCGCTTCTCCGACCTCGACCGGTTTCGCGGTTATTCCAGACGACGGCACCTCGAACACTACGTCGAAACCGTCGGGATAACCCGCTTCGGCCAGCAACTCCATGGCCCTTTCGGGGTCGTAGGGGTACGGCTCGAGAGACTCATCGTAAGCGAACACCATGGGCGGCACTATGGTCGATACTCGGGTAGCCTGTCCCTGAAGCACATAGGTAATGATGTTGTCAATATTCACGCCCAGGTTCAGAGCCTGGCGAACTCGTTGGTCCACAAGCGGCTCGCCGTCCTGAGGGCTGCTGGGGTAGAGCCACACGAACGGAACGCGTGCACTCGGCACCGAAAGCGCCTTGGTGTTGCGGCCGGCGTTCAGTACGTCGAACTGATCGGCCGGCAGGCTCTGAACGATGTCGACCTCGCCCGCCTTGAGAGCCTGAACGGCTGTGGCCGAATCGGGGATGATGCGAAATTCGACCTCGGCAACACGGGGCGTGCCGCGCCAGTAGTCGGGGTTTGCCCGCAGTCTGATGTAGCTGTCCTTGACGCGACTTACGAAGATGAAGGGACCGGAGCCCACCGGGTTCTCCTCGAACCCTTCGTTGCCTACCTCGGCGATGTAGGCGGGAGGGGTGATGAAGAATCGGACGAAGCGGCCCAGGAAGAGGGGGTCCGGCTCATTCGTGATGATCTTGACCGTGTAATCATCGAGTGCTTCCCAGCTCTCGAGACCCTGATAGTCCGGGTATACGGTGGTGAAATCCTTCATCGGCGTTGTCACACGGTCCAGCGAGGCCGTGACGGCGTGAGCGTCCAGCACCTCTCCATTATGGAACTCGATGCCCGACCGAATGTGGAAGATCCATTCGGTGGGAGCCGGATTTTCCCACGACTCCGCAACCAGCGGGACGATTTTGCCGTCAGGTCCGCGATCGACCAAGCGGTCGAATACGGCCATATGGTAGTTGCTGTCCTGGGAGGCTTTCGCTACGTTCGGGTCGGTGTAGAGAAGGTCGGTCGGCTGGGCGATGACGAGTGTTCCGGTCGGCTCGGCATTCTGAGCCTGGAGTGTCCATGGTGACCAGACGAAGGTAACGAGGATCAGTGCGATGAACAGGGTGGATACGCGCGCCAAACGGAGGAGAACTGGCATTAGGTGGCCTTCCTGAGCTGAAAGTGGTTTGGTATCGGGTTGCTACGAGTGATCGGGGCTGCTACTTCTCGATCTGTGCCTCCCTCTTCCGCCAACGGATAACCGCCGGCGGCGAACTAGGTGTGCATCTGGGAAACAGAGAGGGAAACATGTTGAGGGGGTTGAGACCGGAGTTCGGACGAAAGTGCGCGAGCATGAGAGCTAATCCCGCATTCTGGGGTCGAGCGCGTCTCGTACCCAGTCCCCGACCAGGCCGAGCCCCGAAACCAGGATCACGATGGCGATCCCCGGGAATGTTTCGATCCACCAGGCGAGCTCGATGTAGTCGCGCCCCTGGTTCATGATGCCGCCCCAACTGGGAATCGCGGGCGGCAGCCCGAGGCCGAGAAAACTGAGGGCTGCCTCCGCCAGGACGAAGTGGGCCGCCTGCAAAGTCCCGATCGTAATCAGTGTCGGAAGCACATTGGGAAAGAGGTGCCGTAGGAGTATGTGCCGGTGCGACGCACCGGTGGCGACCGCCCCGGTCACGAACTCTTGCCCGGCTACCGCAAGCGTTCGGCTCCTTACGATCCGGCAGGGCACGACCCATCCTGCAATGGCAAGCACTACCACCACCGCGGTAAGGCTGGGGGTGGTGACCGCCATGATGGTGATTGCCAGGAGCAGCGACGGGAAGGCCAACTGAATGTCGACCAGACGCGAGATCACCTGGTCTACCCAGCCACCGAAGTAGGCCGCGACCATTCCCGTCAGTCCGCCGACGATCGAGGTGATCAGAACGGCCGAGCCCGCAACAATAAGGGAGCTCCTGGTGCCAACGATGATGCGGCTCAGAAGGTCGCGTCCCAACTGATCGGTACCCAGCGGGTGTGCGCCCGTGCCGCCGTCGAGCCAGAAAGGGGGCTTCAGCCGGAGGGTGATGTCGACTAGCCGAGGATCGTGAGGCGCCAGCCAGGGAGCGAAAAGCGCCGTGAGGACCGCGATCAGAATGATCACCGCTCCGACTGCGCCGCTAACTGGAATACGACTCCGACGGCCCCCTCGGGCCTCCACGCGCGCGCCATCCGAAGCCGGCGAAGAACTTGCCGCGCTTACTGCGCTGGAACCGCTCATGTTACGCGAATCCTCGGATCGAGCCAGGTGACCGCGATGTCAACGAACAGGTTTATCAGTACGAAAGCGGTAGCGATCGTGGCGACTCCGGCCTGGATTACCGGCAGGTCTCGTGTCGAGATCGCCTGCAAGGTCAGGCGCCCTACTCCAGGCCAAGCGAAAATCGTTTCCGTTATCACGGCGCCGCTCAGGAGGATGCCGAAATTGAGGCCGACCATGGTGATCAGGGGTATGGACGCATTCGAGAAGGCGTGGCCCAGAAGCACGCGGCGACGAAACAGCCCCTTGGCCGTGGCGGTACGAATGTAGTCCTGCCGCAGGACGTCGAGGAGCTCGGATCGGGTCAAGCGAATGAACTGGGCCATCGGGTAGACGGAAAGCGTTACCGCCGGTAGCACAAGGTGATCCAGACCGCCCGCCCCAAATGTGGGCAAGAGGCCGAGCTTGACGCCGAAGACGATGATCATCATCACGCCGAGCCAGAACACGGGCACGGCCTGCCCCAGGAAGGAAAACGATGAGATCGCCCTGTCGAGCAGTTTGCCCTGGTTCGCCGCGGCCACGATGCTGAGCGGGATGGCCAGCAGCAGCGCGAGTCCCAGGGCGGCCGAGGTAAGCAGGAGCGAGACAGGGAATCGTTCCAAGACAACTTCGAGCGCCGGTTCTCCATAGCGGTACGACTCACCGAAGTCCAGCGTGACGATCCCGGTCAAGAAGCGGAGGTACTGGATTGGGATCGGATCGTCGAGCCCGAGTTGTGCCCTGAGTTGCGTCGCGTCGGCGTCGCTCGCCTCGGGAGAGAGAAGCATCTCGACCGGGTCTCCCGCCACCTGCAGGATGAGGAAGATGGCCGTGGAGACGCCCCAGATTACGAAGATCGCTCCAAGAATCCTGCGCAGGAGGTAACCGCTCACCGTGCCCCCTACGCCCGGCCAGCCGGCATCCGGCTGTTGAGAGGCAGGAGTTGCCTGATGTCGGAGAGAGACCCCGGATCGATCTCGAACCGCAGTTCCAGACGCTTGGCAGGTGGAACGTTCAGGAGATCGAGCAGTTTCCGGGAGCTAAAGGAGTGAATGACGACATCGACCGACTCGCACAAAAGCGCGGTCCGGTCGCTTTCGTCGGGCGTTGCCGTAGGCAGGCTCCTGGGAAGCCGGCTATTGGTGGTAACGAGGTTCAGGGCGCTGTGCAAGTTGCGTTCTTCGGCTACCAGGCAGGCGCGCGTATCCTCGGGCAGAATGGCAAGCGCACCCAACGTGTAGTCACTGATCCTGGTCGAGACGGGGATCACGCGCCGTTCCGGTGTGAGCGTGGCGAGGGCGTTTTCGACGGCACGCGCCAACGGAACGAACGTCATCACGTAGTAGACGGCGTCGAATTCGGCGGGCAACTCTCCGCGGGACAGCGCCGCTTCAGTGAGGGAGTGTACCTGAACGCCATCGGTTGCAAAATGCTCCCGAACCAGTAGGGCGTGCTTCTGCGCGATCTCTTCGGTAGGACCTACGAAAGCCAGGTGGCACTCAGTCAACCCCCGGCTCAGCAGAAACGCAATGCGCTGTTGGATCTCGTTCGCGGTAAATCCGAGCGACGAGGCCCTGGTCAGTGTCTCGGTGAGGAGGTTCGTGAGTATCGCCTGCTTCGCCCTGGTCTCGTCCGTAAAGTGGGGAGGGAGAACGGCGCGAACGAATGTGCCCCGGCCCTTCAGCGACTCGATGAGTCCCTCGCTCTGAAGTTCGCGATAGGCCTGAGCGACGGTCCCTATATTGATCTGAAGCGAATCCGAGAGCTCGCGAATTGCCGGCAACTGCTGCCCAACGGGGAGCTGTCGACTTCCAATCAGATAGATGAGCTGGTATTTGAGCTGTTGATAGAGGGGAGTATTCCCCTCCGGATCGACAATCAGTGGGACGTTCACGGGGCCGCCGTTCCAAGCTCGGTGTATCGGTTGACCGAGACACTGGTACTTTATGCAACGGCTTGAAGCTTGTCAAGGTGCGCAGTCTAGGCACGAACTCCAATAGTTCAGGAAGCCGGAGGGATTGACGACGTCCGACGCACGTACTACTCTTCGGCCAGCGGCTCGAACGTGTTTCTTTCTACTAGGGGGTTCATATGACGAGGGAAGTTCGTCTCCTACGCCTGGTATTTGCCGTATTTGCCACGGCAATCGTGTTACCGTTTGCGGCATTAGCTCAACAGGATGAGGGAAGTTTCCCCTTCAATCCGGCCACACACTCGCACAACGATTACTACCAGCCGCGTCCCTTGCTCGACGCCCTGGACAGTGGAATGGCCAGCATCGAGGCGGATATTTTCTACGTGGAGATCCCGTTCGTCGACGCCGACGGTGAACCCCGGGCGATGCGCGAACTGTATATAGCGCACGACTGGGAGGAGATCGAAGGCAACGTAGACGGCTATAACCGCACGAAGGGCACCCTCTCCGAGTTGTATCTGGACCCGCTGTGGGAGATTTACCAGGAGACCGGCGAAATCTACCCAGGGGAAACGCTGCTCCTCCATGCCGACATGAAGACGGCCACTGAAACGACCTGGCCCGTCCTGGAGAACACGCTTCGCAACTACCCCGGGCTCTTCACGACGTATGACGTGGAGACACAGGAGGTAACCCCCGGTCCGGTCACGGTCTACACCAATGAGGAGCCGGGCGGCGACTTCCTGGCCGGATATGGCACCATTCACTCCACTGCCGACGGCCGCTTTGGCGATATTTTCGACCCGGCCGTGTGGGACTCAGAGGCGTACACGGAGCGCAGCTGGAGAATGCCGATCATCAGCAGCAATTTCCAGTCCTACATCGACATCGAGAGGATGTTCGAGTTCCAGGTGCCCGAGGATGAGATCGTTAGCGAGTACTCAGAGGAGTACCCGGATCTCACGGCCGAGAACCTCGCGAGTGAGCTCGATAGCGACGGCTGGGCGTTGGCCAACCAGCTGCTCGAGGATGGCAGTATCACAGTTTCGGATTATCTGGTCGAGCAGCTCGAGGAAGCCAGCCGACTGGGAACCGAGAACAGTCACCTGATGCGCTTTTGGGCCTCGCCCGACGCACAGTGGTTCTGGGACATCGCCGGACCCTTGGAGAACGTCGTGATACTAACCGACCATCCGCGAGAGGTGAGCAGTTACCTCCAGGGTGCCCAAGGCGGCGGCGCCGGCAACTAGACGTTCTGCCCGAGCTGCCGTTATGGAGCTTCGCCGATGCTTGGCGGGGCTCCTTCCCGGTCACCCGTTGACAGCAGACGTTGGGCTCGTCTTTTGGCGTCCCCTCTCTGTCACAATGCCCTCTCCGTCAGAACGGTGGTTCCCGGCATTCCTCTGTTAGATTGTTTCGAGTAGTGAGCCATTCCCTTAGGCAGAGCCGCCAATGATCAGGACGACGTATATACCCCACGTACTGAAGGTGACGAGTGCCTGAGCTGAGCCGGGCCGAGCAGCATCTGGCGTTCGCCGGCGTGCTCACGGTCCTATTTCTCGCTTCGTTGAACCTGACAGTGGTTGGCACGGCTCTGCCCCGCATCATCGCCGAGCTCGAGGGTTTTCACCTCTACGCCTGGGCATTCACGAGTTTCTCGTTGGCTTCTACCGCCACGTTGCCCATCTTCGGACGCCTCAGCGATATCTACGGTCGCAAGGCGATCCTCCTCTTCGGCATCGTGGTTTTTTCGTTGAGCAGCGTCCTTAGCGGGTTCGCGCAGGATATGCCGCAACTGATCGTCTCGCGCGTCTTGCAGGGTATTGGCGGTGGTGCGTTGATGGGAATGTCGTGGGCCGCCATCGCCGACATCTTCACCCCACGCGAACGCGGCCAGTACCAGGGATTCAGCGGGGCGGTGTTCGGCCTCAGCTCGGTAGTCGGTCCCATCGTGGGCGGACTCATCACCGACTCCCTGGGCTGGCGCTGGGTCTTCTTCGTGAACGTACCCGTTGCGGTACTCGCCTTCATTGTCATCCGGAGGTACCTACCCAAGGGACAGCGCCAACCGGACGCTCGCCTAGACTTCACCGGCAGTTTCCTACTTGCGGGGGGACTGATACCGCTGCTCCTGGCCCTCACCTGGGGCGGCGTGGACTATGCCTGGACCTCGCCGCTAGTTATGACGCTATTGGCCGCCGCACTAGTTTTGCTCATGATGTTCGCTTGGTGGCAAACGCGCGCGCGGGCGCCGATCCTCGCCCCGGAACTGTTCCGCGACCGTACCTTCAACGTCGCCAATGCAGCCGGCTTCCTCACTGGAGTGGGGTTGTTCGGCGCCGTCATCTATCTGCCCCTCTTCATACAGGGCGTGCAGGGCGGAAGCGCGGCCGCCAGCGGATTCGTCCTCACCCCGTTGATGTTCGGCATGATCATCAGCAGCGCGGTCTCGGGCATCCTCGTAACTCGCACCGGCCGCTACAAACCGTTCGTGCTCGGCGGCCTGGTGGTGATGCTGCTCGGCTTCTACCTCGCGAGCACGATGGGCACGGGCACGCCCATCTGGCTCACGGTCATCTACATGGTGATCCTTGGTCTTGGCATCGGACCAACCAACTCGCTCTTCGTGCTCGCCGTGCAGAACTCCCTGCCTGCAGCCCTCCTGGGGACGGTGACGAGCGCCAATCAGTTCTTTCGCCAGATCGGCGGCACGATCGGAGTCACACTCTTTGGCACCCTCGTCACCGCCAACGTTCAGCGGGGACTCTCCGGCACTCTTCCGCCCGAGTTGGGGGACCTGCCGCCAAGCGTGACGGCCCAACTAGCCGACCCGAACCTGCTCACCAATCCCGACGCCCTGGAACAGGCTCGTGCGGTGGTAACGGGTTTGGCCGGTCCCGGGGCGTTCGACGCTTTCATCGCCAGCCTCCGCGCTGCACTCGGATCGGGACTGAGCCAGGTCTTTCTCGTGAGTCTCGCGGTGACCGCCGTTGCGCTGGTGATAACCTTCTGGCTGCCTCAGCAGGATCTGCGGGGAGCCGAAGAGGAGGCGGAGGAACTAGGGCAGGAAGGGCACCGGGAAGAGTCGGACTCGGGTCGGGTGGTTGCCGCGGACGATTAGCGCGAGTAGCTACTTTCTGCGACCGAATGAACGGCAACGCCGGTCGCGGCATGTTGGAGCATCGGTGTCAAGCAAGCCGTGCATCGAATACGAACTCCAGCGGCTGCTCGATCTCGACCGCTTTGAAGTCCGGGTGCGCCGGGTTTAGGACGAGGTTGCGCTCCAGGGGAACTAGCACGCTAGGGACGGAGAGTGCGGCGCTTGCAGCTTCACGGACCCATCCGTCTCCCACCCTCCTCGCGCCCACGCTCACGGGCCGATCCCGCCAATCGTCGGGCACGTCACCCTCGGCAAGCGTAAGGACTTGGCGCTCTGGAAACGTAAGGCGATAGGCGACGTAGCGCCGCTCGAAGCGCCGCCGGTCGGCATGCGCCAACGTCTCCAGCGCCGCAAGCGCCAAGCTCCCGCTGACGTAGATCACCGCTACGCCGGGACTGTTCCAGCGACCGCCGAAGAGGCGAGCCCCATCACCAGAGAAGGCATCACCCAGCGTGGCATGCCGAGCGCTGACCAGTCTCCACGCGTCTATCACTCCGCGCCTCGGGCCCCGCTCAGCTATACACTCCGTACTCTATTCGACCCAGCAGATCTACTACCTCGCGCGCGCCGATTTCGCTCCGGGCGAAATCCAGCGGCGTGCTGTTGCCCAGGCTGGGATTCGAGCTCTTCAGCCAGTCGGCGGCGTCGGCGGCGCTGTCGAAGACCGCGGAAGCCCTCTCCAGCAACAGGGCGAGGCGCAACAGGTGCTCGCCCTCATCCGGATACAGTCGACCGCCGCGCTTCCGCCGAGTCAGTGTAGTTTGACTGAGGCCGGTGAAGCCCGCCAATGCCGCCTCGCTGATACCGAGAGCCTTGGCAAGAGCCCTGAACGTGGCTACCGGAAGGCCCGTGCGCACGGCAGCGATCTGCTCGCTCGGCGTCCGAGGCAACCCCATCTCACGGAGAGGGCTGAAGTCATCAACCTGGCGTGGCGCATAGCTGCCCATACGGTCACCCTAGCACGACCATATGGTGGACCCGCGCGATTTCTGCCTAGACAAGACGACAGTACCGACCAGTTCAAGGGAGTGTGACCGCCAAAAAAGGTTGGCGGGAGGCGACCGAAGCCGCCTCCCGCCAGTCCGTATGGCCCGCGAGATCAGTTCGTAGTGATCTCCCAACGGATCGTGAGCCCGCAGTTGTCGCCGCCGTTTAGGACGGCGCTGTGCGACCCGGCGATCGAGCCGCCGTAGGCGTACGAGTAGGTGTAGGAGCCGAGGTTCTCGTTGGCGCTGCCGCCGTCCCAGTCCTCGATAGCGCTGCTGGAGACGCCGAACGACTGTCCGTCGAGCAGATCGAACGTGTAGCTCCGGCCACTCAAGTTCACGGTAGAGCCTTCGTCGACGTTGTCGATGATGCCGTCGCCACCATCTTCCGGGCGCTCGAGGTCCCAGACCGTCTCCACCGTGCCGCTGGGGTGCTGGAAGCGCAGGACGCCCTGCCAGTCGGTGGTGCCGCCACTTCCGTCGTCGCAGTCGCCGTCGACCGTGACCGAGGTGTACTGGAAACCGGCGGTGATGTTGCCCCGAAGTGGATAGGAGTCGTCGCCGTCGAGGGTGCCGTCCCCGTCGGTGTTGTCGTTGTCCGGATCGGTCCTCGCCGACAGCTCCTCGGCGTCGTTGAGGCCGTCGTTGTCGCCGTCCGCCTGGGTGGGGTCGGGTGAGACGCTGTAACCCGTCTGCCCATAGGGCGTTACCGTCCAACTGGTCTCGAGCTCCACGTCATCGTCCAGGCCGTCGCCGTCGGTGTCGTTCCTGCCCGGGTGCGTGCCGTAAGGCAGCCCGGGGCCGGTGGGGGCGGAGTAGCTGCAGGCGGTGGCGCCGTAGGTGACGCTGCCGCAGCGGGTGAGGAAGGAGTCGAGGTTGAAGTCGACGCCTGGCAGGTTGTCGATGGTGTTGATGTCGACCTCCTGATAGTCACTCAGGCCGTCGTCATCGCCATGGGCGGAACGAGGGTCGGAGCCGATCATGTGCTCGAGCAGGTCCGGCAGCCCGTCGCCGTCGGTATCCGGTTCGTATTTCGACGATCCGAACTCGTCCTCGAGCGAGTCGCTCAGGCCATCCTGGTCGGTATCGACGAAGTCGGCGGCGTCCGCGAACCGCGGGTTGGCTCCCAGTCTCAGCTCGTAGCCGTCCAGGATCCCGTCACCGTCCGTGTCTGGATCGAGCGGATCGGTGACGTACTGCTCAGTGTCGTCCGCCGCGCAACTCCCGCCCGAGATGAGCGCCGGGCAGAACTTATCAATCACGTCGGTAAAGACGAAGTCGCCGCGGAAGCGCATCGAGAAGCCATAGATCTCGTCGAAGTCACTCAAGCCGTCGCCGTCCGTGTCGCGCTTCGTGGGATCTGTACCCAGCTCCCTCTCGACATGGTCGACCAGTCCGTCGCCGTCGGAGTCGGTGAGCCGGGGCGAGGGGTAAGTGCGGTAGGCGGTTTCGCCTCTCACGGAGACCAGCCAACCCTCACGGATCTCCTCGAAGTCGCTAAGTGAGTCGCAACTGAAGCCGGGACGGGCGAGCGGCAGCTCTGCGCCGGCGTTCTCGGCGAGCTGGAAGTAATCGAAGGCGTAGCCGTCCTCGCTGCACTCGAGGCTGTTGTCGTCGGTGGCGTTGTCGCTATTGATCGCGTCGTCGCGTGAGCCGTGTAGGTATTCCTCCCGGGCGAACACCATGTCCTCGTCCTGATCCTGCAGGTAGGCGAGTTGATAGCTGGTTCCGGCCCGAAGCACCAGATCCTCGAAGTCGGTGCCGTTGAGGACAACGCCAATGCCGCTACTGCCGGCGCCATCGTCTATGAAGAGCACCCAGGCCTGATGTGTCTCGGGGGCGTTCACGACGTCCCCTACCCGCACCAGTACATCAATGGCGTTGTCGTCGTAGTCGACGTCCTCCACCTCGTAGTCGACCTCTAGAAGAGCGAGGGCGTCCTTCATCGTGCGGCCAACCATTCCACCCCGCTCGTCGAAGGTTATGCGGTCGCGGCCGGTTACGGCGCCGTCTCCGTCGTTATCGCAGCTGTCCCCCTCGGGCAGGTCGCAAAGCAGGTCGATTCGTCCATCGCCGTTGGTGTCGGCGAACGGCGCCAGCCTGGTGACGTTGGCGGCGATGCGGTGGCGGTCGACGCTGCCGTCACCGTAGTCGATGGTGAGGCCGGCCGTGTGGTTGTAGGTATCGAGGGAGCTGAAGGCGAAGTTCCGGCCCTCCTCGTCTTCGATGTCGTAGTTCGCGACCTTGAACACCAGGCCGCGCGGCGAGCGCATGAGCTCCTCGAGTGTCTTGGGAAACACCGAGCGGTTGGCGAAGACGAGGGGCCCGATGTCGGGCACGAACGGCCCCAGGTTGTAGGCGGGCACCTCACCGGTGTCGAGTTGCAGCTGCGAGACCAGGCTCGCCACCGGCACCAGCCGGGTAGGCTCGACAGGATCTTGCCACAGGGCGGTGATCTCCAGGTTGGTGACCGAGAAGGGCACATCCGAGACGCTACCCAGGTTGAGAGCCAACTGCATCGCCGCGCCCTCCACCTCGCGGGTGACGGAGCTGCTGGTTTCGAAGGTAGTGCCGCGCGCCACTGACTCGTTGTAGGTCTCATTTGAGCTGACCGCGGACTCTCGGGAAACGGTGCTGCTGTACTCATCGGAGGAGCCTTGCTCGGAGGAGGCGGTGGCCTCGGCCCCCACCGAGCCGCCAGGGAACTCGTACGTGCCACTCACGGTGAGTGACTGTCCGAAGGTGAGCGAGTTGGCGAGTGTGGAGGTATCGCTGGTGCTGTGGCTCCGCTGCGTACCCTGCTCGAGGGTGGTGCTGCTGGAGGTTTCGACCGACTGGCTGTTGCCCTCGCTGTCGCTGTAACTGTAGCGTTCGTCGAGTGTCAGGTGGACGTCGCCCACCTCGATGCTAACGCGCGGAAGGTCGGCGAGGACGGGACTGCGGCTGGCCATGACGATCTCGTCGCCGTCAGAGAACTGATCGCCGTCGGTGTCGGCCAGCACCGGTGAAGTGCGGAAGAAGTCGACCTCGAGGCCGTCGATGAGCCCGTCCTCATCACTGTCCTGCATGGTGGGGTCGCTGTAGATGAAGTTGAGCTCCTCGAAGTCGGTGAGCCCGTCGTCTTCGCTATCGCTGTCGCGTGGGTCGGTGCGATACGCCTTTTCCGTGGCGTCGCCGATGCCGTCGCCGTCGCTGTCGGGGTTGCTCGGGTCGCTGGTCACATGGCGCGATTCGACCATGCCGTTGGCGAGCACGATGTTCACATTCCAGCCACGCTCCTCCTCGGCGTCGCTCAGCCCATCCTCGTCGCTGTCCACGAGGTCGCCGCCGGAGGGCGCTATTCCGGTGAAGGAGGCGCGGTTGGGGAAGGGCTGCCTAAGCGCGGTGGCGCCTTCGTGGGCCGTGAGTTGGAGCTGGGCGAACTTTCACACTCCCTCACGCTGCCTGATCGGCGTTTGCTCACCCTGGTTGGTCCAGGGGGAATAGGCAAGACTCGCTTATCCCTCGAAGCGGCTCGTCGTGCCCTAACCGCCGGCGCCTTCCCAGACGGCGTGTTCTTCGTGGGCCTCGAGGCACTGCGTGAAGCAGACGAGGTCCCGGGCGCTATTGCCGACACTCTAGCCCTCGAAGTTCCAGACGCCGGCAAGGCGCTAGGCAGCGTCCGAGAGGAACTGGGCAGCAAGCACGTGCTGTTGGTACTTGACAACGTTGAGCAGCTGAGCGGCGTGAACGAGCCGATCTCGAGCCTCTTGGAGTCCTGCCCTCACCTCACGGTGCTGGTTACATCCCGCCACCGGCTGTCCGCAGCCAATGAGTGGGTCGTCGCTCTGTCTGGCCTCACCTTTCCCGACGCATCCCTCTCGGCCCAGGAAGCCGCACTCTTCGATGCGCCTCGGCTATTCCAGCAACGGGCGCGCCAGGCCGGTTTGAGAATCGACCTGGAGCGCGAGCTCGATCACGTACTGCGCTTGTGCCGGCTTCTCGAGGGCGCTCCGCTTGGCCTGGAGCTGGCCGCGACCTGGACCCAGCTCCTCAGCTGCGGCGAGATCGCGGACGAAGTGGAACGCTCCTACGACATCCTGGGCTCAGGCGAAGGACGCGACGCCGAGCGTCAGGGCAGTTTGCGCGCGGTGTTTTCACACTCGTGGAGCCTGCTCTCCCCCGCCGAGCAGCGGGCCCTGCGGCGCCTGTCACTGGCTCGCGGCGGCTTCACCCGCGATCTCGCCCGGGAGATAGCGGACTGCGACCTGCAAACGCTCCTGTCGCTAGCCGGCAAGTCGCTCATCGAACGCGGGGGCGCCGGCCGCTTTCGAGTGCTAGAGGTAACCCGCGAGTACGCCCTCGAGCGGCTCAGGGAGGACCCGGAGGATCTTCGTGACGCCCGTCGGCGGCACGTTCGCCACTTCGTCGCCCTCGCCCAGGATGGGGAATCAGGGCTGAGGGGCGACCGGCAGGTTGAGTGGCTCGAGCGCCTGGGCGGGGAGCGCGATAATCTTCGCGCTGCACTGGAGTACTGCCTGGATGACGATGACGCCGAGCCCGGGTTGAGGATCGCCGCGTCGTTGCAGATGTTCTGGTGGATCCGCGGCGCCTATCGAGAGGGGCTGGAGCGAACCGAGGCACAGCTGGCTAGGGCAGAGGGCCGCGTTGTTGCCCCATATGTGCGTGCCAAGGCCCTGCACCGCGCCGGAACGCTCGCCCAGGAGCTCGGCGAGTACAGCCGGGCCCGGGCGTTGTACGAGGAAGCGCTCGCGATCGCAGAAGAGTGCGAAAACCCGCAGTTGCGCGCGGACGCCCTGCACAGCCTGGGCCTGCTGGCCAGCAAGCGAGGGGAGATCGATAGGGCGGCAGCCTTTTATGAGCAGTGCCTCGAGCTGCAGAGGGTTCTGGGTGACAACTGGGGGCTCTCGGCCACCCTCAACAACATGGGCGTCAACCTGCTGCACGGCGGCCACTTCGAAAAGGCGCGCGGGCTGCTGCTGGAGAGCCTCCAGCACAAGCAAGCGATGGGCGAGAAGCAGGGGATCGCCTACGCCCAGCACAACCTTGGCACCGCCTGTTACGCGTTGGGCGAACTCGACGGCTCTCAGGAGTACGTGGAGCGCAGCATGGCGCTCAAACGAGAGCTGGCGGACGAGCAGGCGCTCTCCACCTCGTTCAGCACCCTGGGCAGGATTGCGCTCAGACGCGGACGGCACGAGCTGGCGCGGGAGAGGCTGGGGGCCGCGCTGGCTCAGCTGGCGAAGGTGGAGAACCGCTGGACGTTCACGACGGAGCTGACCGCAGCCGTCGGACTGGAAGTAGCGTCTGGGCATCCAGATGCGGCGCTGAGGCTGATCGGCTTTGTCAAGGCCTCCTGCCGGTCGATGGAGATGCGGCTGCCGCGACTATCTGCGCAGGAGTTGGAGGAGGGGCGGCGACGGGCGCTCGAGCGAATCGACCGTCAGGCGGCGGAACGGCTGTTGGAGGAGGGGAAGGGGATGACGTTGGGGGAGTTGGCGGCTATCGTTGCAGGGGCGGAGGATTCGATGGAGCATCGTTCACTCTTGACAACCTCCCGCACGGACTTGACAAGCACTTAGAGGGGCTCATGCTGAGAATCGACTGCAGCTACAGGAGCGTGATCGTCAGTCGAAAACCGGCTCGATCTTTTCGATCTCTTCTGCTCCCGAGGAACGCATCGCCTGATAAAGATCCCAGGCGATTTGGCCGTTCAACCAGAAGCTTGGCGTGGTGCCGAACAAACGAGCTAGCCTGAGAGCGGTGTCAGGAGTTACGCCACGCTTGCCATGAACCAACTCATTCACTCTAGGGTACGACACCTTGATTCGCACAGCCAACTCCTTCTGCGTCATTTCAAGCGGCCCCAGGAACTCCTCGCGTAACATCTCACCGGGATGAGTTGGTGGCCTATTGGTCGGCACTCTGGTCATCTACCTCACCTTCCTAGTGGTAGTCAACGATCTCCACGCTCTCCGCGACCCGCTCGCTCCAACGAAAACAGACACGATACCTGTCGTTCACCCGGATGCTGTACTGCCCCTTCCGGTCCCCACTCAATGCCTCCAGGCGATTACCGGGAGGAGCGCGCAGATCAAACAATTCGGCCGCCTGGTTCAACTGGTCAAGCTTTCGGCGCGCTACGCTCCAGAGGCGCTCAGGACAAGCAGTGCGACTCGCCCTCGTGCTTCGCCCGTTGAAAACGTCTTCGGTCCCAGAGTCAGCGAAGGAGCCGATCATCTGCCCGTCAGTATAACGTATAACGATGTCCGTGCTATTAGAAACGGGGCTGCAGCCCATTCAGCGAGCCGCCTCATGCTGTCACTCCAGAGCGCCGAGGACTCGTTTCGCGTCACGAGCTATGGCGCAGATGGTGAGGATTCCACTTCGCTCCGGCAAGTCGACCAGAAGGTCGACCAACTACTTTAGCCCCGTCATCGTGATGCCCCTGACGAAGTACCTCTGCCCCAACAGGAAGGCGATGACGACGGGGATGAGGCTCATGACCAGGCCCGCCGTCAGCAGCGTCCATTCGGTCGTGAAGGTGTCTCGGAAGACGCTAAGGCCCACCGGTAGGGTGCGCATCTCTTCCCGCCGGGTGATGACGAGCGGGTAGAGGAACGAGTTCCAGAAGGTCATGAAGGTAAAGGTGCCCAGCGTGGCGAGTGCGGGGCCCGAGAGGGGCAGCATTATCCGCCAGTAGATCTGCCAATGGTTGGCCCCGTCGATCCTGGCGGCGTCCTCGAGCTCTTCGGGAATCGTCAGGAAAAACTGTCTCATGATGAAGACGCTAAAGGCCCCAAAGAGCCCGGGGACGATCAGGCCCGGATAGCTGTCGTACCAACCGAAGGCGCGAACGATGATGAAGAGCGGGATGATGGTCACCTGTGGAGGGATCATCATCGTGGCCAGGAAGAGCAGGAAGATCGTGTCGCGCCCTCGGAACCTCAGCCTGGCGAAGGCGTAACCGGCCATAGAGCCGGTTAGCATCTGACCAAATGTGGCGGCGAGGGCCACCACCAGCGAGTTGAAGAACCAGCGCGGGAGCGGCACCAGCCGGGCAACCTCCAGGTAGTTCCCGGGGTGCCAGGTTTCGGGGATCCAGCGCACGGGCAGGCTGAACTCGGTTCCAGGCGCCTTGAGTGAGGTCGAGAGCGTCCACAGCAACGGGATGAGCATGAGGAACGCACCGGCCAGCAGCAGGACGTGCGCGAGGACGGTAGCGAGGGGATGTGAGCGCTTCACTGGCTACTACTCCTCATATACGACCCACTTGCGGCGCGCATACCACTGGACAGCGGTGATGGCGAAGATGATGACGAACACTATCCAGGCGATGGCCGAGCCGAGACCCATTCGAAAAGGTGTGTCGAAGGCGCGCTCGTACATGTAGTAGACCAGCACGCGCGTCGCGCCGGCCGGGCCGCCTTCCGTCATAATGTAGGGCAGCGTAAAGACCTGGAACGCGGCGATCAGCGCCAGCACGACGTTGAGGAACGTGGTCGAGCTCAGCAGAGGTAACGTGACGTTCCAGAACTTGTGCCACTTGTTGGCGCCGTCGAGCTCGGCGGCCTCGTAGAGGTGGTGCGGAATTCCCTGCAATCCGGCCAGGAAGATCACCATGTAGAAGCCGATCTTGCTCCAAATGTCGGTGATGATTATCGCCGGCATCGCCCACTCCCTGCTGTTGAGCCAGCCGGGACCTTCGATACTCAGTAGGCCCAGGAACTGGTTGATCGGCCCGATCGACGGATTGAACATCCAGCGCCACACCAGGGCGACGACCACCGCGCCCGAAATCACGGGCATGAAGTACGCCGCACGATAGAACGCGATGCCGCGAAGCTGCCGGTTGAGGGCCGAGGCGAGCAGGAGCGAGATGGCGACGGTGAGCGGGACGCTGAGGCCCACGAAGTAGAGGGTATTCCACATGCTCTGCCAGAAGCGGCGGTCCTCCCAGTCCACAATCAGACCACCGAAGTAACCGAACAGCACAGCCGACAGGAAAAGTAGGCCGACGCCCCAGATCACACCAAGGCTGCGCCGCCACATTAGCCACAACAGGCCGGCCAGACTCACCAGGAGAATCGGAGCGCGCCAGGCTATCGCCCGGAAAGGCGACCAGTGCGCTTCTTCCCACGTCAGAAGCTGGACGTAGTTCTCCCAGCCCACCCAGTCCTCGCGGAGCGACTGCAGGGTGAGCGGGGAGGCCAGGCGCCAGTCGGTGAAGGAGATGAGCACCGACATGACGATGGGGCCCACCACGAAAATGAGGATGCCCACGAGGCTAGGGGCGAGGAAGAGGAGCGCCCACAGGCCGTCGCCGTGCCGGCGGAGCGGTCCCATGGACTTACCGCTGGCCTGAGGGATTGTGACCTGGGATTCCGCAGCCATTCGTCGACGCCCGCTTTAGGCTTCGGCCTACACCAGGGCGGCAAGGGAGGGAGGGGAGGACCGGCCTCCCCCGGCCCCTCTACCTACTGATACTCCGAAAGCAGGTCCTCGATATCATCCGCGACGATATCCAGGCCTTCCTCGACGCTGGTCTCGCACAGCCACACTTCGCTCATGCCTTCGCCCAGCAGGCTAACGAACTCGCCCCAGCCTTCGAACGTCTCGGTAGGAATCGCGGTCTCGTTGGCCTCGACGAACACCTCGTCGCTGGCCGGCGCGACATCAGGAGAGATGAAGGCTTCGGTCGTCCCCACGCTGCGTCGAGCCGGGATGATGATCCCCGCTTCGGTCCAGCGCGCCATCGCTTCGGGCGAGGAGACGAACTGGATGAACTCCCAGGCGGCCTCGGGATCGTCGCTACTGCTGGAGATGCCCCAGCCGGAGCCGTCGACGTCGACGATCGAGCCGGCAGCGCCTTCGGGGAAGGGAGCCACGTCGTAGACGAAGTCCACGGCGGGATCGTTGTTGAGTGGTGCGGCCCGCCAGCGTCCGTCGACGATCATCGCGGCGTCGCCTTGCGCGAACATGCTGGCGGCGGTCCGCTCGGCCGCCTGCTCGGTGGTTGGGGCGACATTGGCCTCGCAACGCAGGTCGACGTAGTACTGCAGACCCTCCAGAGCCTCACCCTGATTCAGGGTGAACTCGCCGTGATCATCCGAGAAGAACTGGCCGCCGTTCGACCAGACCCACGGCTGCCAGAACAGGAAGTAGGTCGAGTAGCCGAATCCGAACTGATCGATCTGGCCGTCACCGTCGGTGTCCTGAGTCAGCTCCTGGGCCGCGGCCATGAAGTCATCCCAGGTCCAACCCTCCGAAGGCGGCTCGACTCCGGCCTCCTCGAACATGTCCTGGTTGTAGTACAGCACCAGATTCGAAATGTCCCTTGGGATAGCTACTAGCTCGCCTTCGTAGCGGAACGCAGCCAGGTGGCCCGGGAAGAAATCCTCGAGGAACGCTTCGTCGGCGAACTCACCGAGCGGAGTGAAGGCGCCCTGTGCGGCAAACCCCGGCAGAGAGATGTTGTTGATGAAGAAGACATCGGGCGCCGCCCCGGCTGCGATGAGCGTCGCCAGGTTCTGCTCGTAGTCGCCTGCCGAGGGGATGTGATTGAGGACGACGTCGATGTCCGGGTGATCGGCCTCGAAATCTGCGATGAGGTCCTCGTAGATGGCGATGTCCTCGGTAGTGCCCCACGTCGCGAACTCGATCTCGGTTTGTGCCAAGGCAAGGCTCGTCAGGAGAGCCAGCAGGGCCACGGACGTAAACTTCTTGAACACGGAAATCGCCTCCTTATAATCAATGGTACCCGGCTTGAACGATACAGCCACCATACTCCGGCTTACCGTGTCGGTCAATGAATGGCTCGCCATCGTCGTGAAGTACGCACTTGAGGAGCGTGGCGACGACGGCCTGGGCCGGAGGCTGGTGCTGGTCGGTCGGAGTGTCCATTGGAGGAGTGGGAAAACCAGGGGCGGCGGAAACCAACGGATAAACTGACCGGGTGAACGAAGCAGCCACTACGGCACATTCGAGCGGCAGACGGCGTCCCCTGCTCGCCCGCCTGTTTTCGCGGCGTACTCTGCTCGGCTCCTTGTTTTCGAAACGCCCCCTGTACTCGTTCCTGTGCTTGCGGCGCCCTCTGCTAGGCCTCCTGGTCTCGCTGCTTGCCTGCACTCTCTTTCTGGCCCGCGCTCAGGATCAACCGGCGGAGGAGCTGGTTGGGCGGCTGCTGCTGCTCGCCTACTCGGGAACAGAAGCGCCTTTGCAGAGGCTCAGGGAGTTCGAGCCGGCGGGTTTCCTCTTCTACCCCAGCAACGTCCCGTCCACCCAGACGGCACGGTCGGTCACCCAAGCTCTGCAGGAGGCAGCCGACTACCCGCTACTGTTCGGCATCGACCAGGAGGGCGGCCCCTTCACCACTTACCGAGTCGACGACGCCACCATCTTCCCCGGCAACATGGCACTGGCGGCGGCCGGCGACCCCGAGCTCGCGACCGAGGTGGCCCGGGCAACGGGCCAGGGGCTTGCCTACGCCGGCTTCAACATGAACTTCGCTCCGGTGGTGGACGTCAACAGCCACCCCGACAACCCGATCATCGGTATCCGCTCCTTTGGCGCGCACGTCGCGACCGTCGCCAATTTGGGGCAGGCGTACCTCGCGGGCCTCGAGGAGGCAGGGGTCACCACGGTCGCCAAGCACTTCCCCGGCCACGGCGACACCTCGACCGACTCGCACCTCTCGCTGCCCAGCGTGGACGGTGACCGCGCCCGGTTGAACGCGGTCGAGCTGCCGCCCTTCGAGGCGATGATCGAGGCCGGAGTACCGGCGATCATGACGGCGCACGTCGCCTTCCCGGCGCTCGAGGCCGATCTGCCCGCCACCCTGTCGCCGGCCGCCCTCACCGGCCTGCTTCGTGGCGAACTGGGCTTCGAGGGGCTCATCGTCACCGACTACATGGACATGGCGGCGATCGACGCGCGCTACGGCGCCGGCGAGGCGGCCGTGCTCAGCGTCCTGGCGGGGGCCGACATGGTCCTGCTGGGACCAGACCTGGAGAAGCAACGTGAGGTTCACGCGGCGCTGGTGGAGGCCGTGCGCACCGGCCGGTTGAGCGAGGAGAGGGTCAGAGAAGCCGTTGCCCGCTCCCGGCTTGTTGCCGAACGGTACCGCCCGCGCTGGGATGCTCCCACTCCGGACTACGACGCGCACCGCGAACTGGCCCGGGAGGTCGCAACTGCCGGCGCCACCCTGCTCTGGAACGACGGTGTCCTGCCTTTGGAGCCTGCGGCAGAGGTGCTGGTGGTCGCGCCCCGGCCCGGTCTCTTCGGCGAGCCGCCTCACCTGGGAGGCGTGCTTGCGCGCAGCCACGAGGTTGCCTTGTCGCTAACCGTTTTTTCGCTAACCGTCTCGGAACGGCCGAGCACCGCGCAGATCGAGGAGGCCGTTCAAATGGCGGAGACCGCCGACGTAGTGGTGCTGGGCAGCTACCACTGGCTGGGCGGTTTCCCCGACGGGCTCGAGGAGCTCGAAGCGCGGCTCGCGGCGACCGGCAAGCCGCTGGTGGTGGTCGCGCTCGGCAACCCCGACGACCTGCGCTTCCTGCCGGCCCGGCCTGCCGCTTACCTTGCCGTCTACGGATATCGGGAAGCGAACCTGCAGGGCGCTGCGGCGTTGCTAACGGGGGCGGTGCAGCCAACGGGCAGGCTCCCGGTTCCGGCAGGAGAGTTCCCGATGGGCGCGGGGATGCAGGATTACTAGCGATCGCAAAAGTTTCTCGTGCTGCCGCTGCAAGCGGACTCTTGCCGATCATCACCTGACCAGCGCCCCATTGCGACCTGCCCGCTCAACACCGCCGTGCCAGTACGCCGGGCCTGTGGCCGGCGTTACCCACACCCTGCTGCCCCCGCTCGGGTAGGCTTCCATCGTGGATCGACCTCGTATCCTGCTCACAACCTCGACCGTGTTCCGGGACGACGGCCTGCGCCGCGAGGACAGCCTCACCGGCCGCAACTACTCGGAGGCGGTGGCGCTCGCCGGCGGGCTCCCTCTGATGGTCGCCAGCCTCGATGCCGACCTCGCCGAGTCGTATCTCGACTCTGCCGCCGGCGTCCTATTCACCGGCGGTGTCGACGTCGACCCGGCCTTCTACGGCGAACAGCCCGAACCCGGCTTGGGGAGGGTCGACCTGCAGCGGGACGCCTTCGAATTGGCTCTGTACAGGGCGGCCCGCTCGCGAGGCATTCCTGTCCTGGGCGTATGCCGCGGCATTCAACTGATGAACGTTGCCGAGGGCGGAACTCTCCTTCAGCACCTGCCGGACCTGCCCCAGGCGATCCAGCACACCCAGGTCGACATAGGCGGCGCACCGAGCCACACCGTCATTCTCGACCCCTCGTCTCGTCTTGCCGGCGGGCTGGGGCGGGGCGAACTTCGCGCCAACTCGTACCACCACCAGGCGATCGACCGGCTGGCGGAAGGGTTTCGTGCGGTCGGCCGAACCGCCGACGGCCTAATCGAGGCGATCGAGAACACCGAGGGTTCGCCGGTGCTGGGCGTGCAGTGGCATCCGGAGATGAGCTTCAAGCAGTTCCCGGAGAATCTGCTGCCGTTCCGGTGGCTGGCGGAAGAGGCTGGTCGGCGGAGGAGCGTAGCCATTCGGGGCTGAGCTCCCCCGTACGGTCCCGAGAGGTTCTGACTGCACTCCCGTTAGTGCTGGCTCCTACAGCGACTTGCGGCCCCGTTGAGCAGCTGACAGTGTGGACGTGGGGACGACCGGGGCGGTGGACGGCAACTCGCAACCCGGCCGTGTCTCTATCAATATGTCGCGGGTATCGTATCAAGCCTCGTGGACAGGGCGATCGGAGTGAACGATGGACATCTATGAAGACCTCCATGTAGCTACCGTCGTCAACGGAGCAGGCACTCTCACAGGCTCGGGGGGACGCTTATGCGCCCGGCCGCACTCGAGGCAATGACCTCGGCCAGCAAGTCTGCCGTATCTATCGATGCACTCCAAGCCGGAGCCAGTGATGTGCTGAGCGAACTAACCGGCGCCGAGGCCGGCTTGGTCACCAGCGGTTGTTTCGCCGCTCTCGCATTGGGCACGGCCGCATGCGTGGCGAAGCTGGAAGTGAACGTTATGAACCGGCTACCCGCATACGCCATGCGCCGTGACCTTGAAGTAATCATCTGCCGTCACCATCGCAACTCCTACGACCGCGCATTCGAAATGTGCGGCTGTACACTCGTCGAAGTCGGATATCTCGACACCTATTTAGGAGTGGGGGTTCGGGAGGTTGACCGCCACGAGATCGAAGCAGCCATCACGCCTCGAACCGTCGCAATAGCGTACGTAGCTATTGAAGGGATGGGGCCGTCCCTCCGTTCCGTGGCCGAGATCGGTCATGCAGCCGGCCTGCCCGTGATCGTCGACGCGGCCAATCAGGTACCGCCTCTTGCGAACCTCAAGAGATTCATAGCAGGGGGGCCGACCTCGTGGCGATGAGCGGCGGCAAGGCGCTACGCGGCCCGCAGTCCTCCGGATATCTGTTTGGCCGACGCGAGCTTGTGGCATCGGCACTGTTGCAGCAATTGGACATGGACGACCGCTCGGAGACTTGGGTCCCGCCCCGTCTGGTCGAGCCTTACCGCCTGGAGGGCATGCCGAGACACGGCTTCGGCCGCGGATTCAAGGTCGGCAAGGAGGAGATCGCTGGGGCTGTTGCGGCAGTGAGGGACTTTGCCGATCATTCGGAGGAGTATCTGAAGGCGTGGGAGGACCAGTGTCTCTTCGCGGCCACGGAACTGGAGGGCCTTCCCGGTCTGCGGGTGGATTATCAGAGCACGACCGAAACCGGACGGGTTCCACTGCTTCTTCTCGAGTTCGAAGAGGCAACCCGAGCGCGGCAGGTATCAATCGCCCTGCGTGCGGGGGATCCAGCCGTCCACCTCAACGAGCGCTGGTTGGACAGGGGAAGGCTTGTTCTGAATCCTGTCGGCCTGGCCGAAGGGCAGGAGCGGCTGGTAGCGGAGCGAGTCCGATCTGCCCTGGCCGATGCAGACTCCGGTACCACGACTTTGGTTTGATGAATACGTGACAGCTCTCACCCTTCATTCGCGGTGCGATGTCCTCGCTGATCCCTTTCTTGCGGACGATCGGGAGTAGGACGAAGACCTGCTCGCCCGAAAGCGTCTGAAGCTAAATGATGGGGCTCGAGGGAACGACGGAAGAGATCAGCGATCGGGAGAGCCGAGTGGACGCACTGCTGGCCTGCTCAGCCGCCTAATCTGTGCTGACTCCGGCCAATGTTCCACCCGATCCCTCCCACCAGCAGCAGCGCCACCAGGCCGGCCGCCACCACGACGAGCGGTTGCGCGAGGTTGGCGACGACGATAGCGACCGAAGCCCAGAGCGCCACCAGCGCGTACACGACGTCGTCGAACATGCGCAGCACGAACAACACCGCGACCGTCAGGACGACGAGCGCGAACAGGGCCCAGGTGATATCCAGCGCAGGAGACCGCAGCGGACCGAGATCGTAAAGCACCACGCCGACGTTCACCAGAGTCGCCACACTGATCCAGCCGAGGTAGAGGCTGAACGGCAGGCGCAGCAGCCAGTCGTTCCTTCCGACAGCGGCGTCTATATGACGCACCTCGGCGTAGACCATGAACAGCACGGCGAGGAGGCAGAGCATTATCAGCAGGCTCAATGGGATGAGCAGATTGTGCCAGGCGAGGAGCCAGGCGACGTTGAAGAGGCAGGAGAGCAGGAAGAGGATGCGAGTCCGATCGAGACGCGCCGATGCCTGGTTCGGCAGGAGCTGATAGATGACGAATGCTCCCAGCGCCAGGTAGATGACGCCCCAAATCGAGAAGGCGTACCCGGCGGGCGTCACGGCCACGTCGAACCGATCAGAGATCTCCCCGGTGTCGCGACCAGCCAAAGGCAAAGCATTGGCCAGGTAATTCATGAGCACCACGAGAAGGAACCCGATGACCGCCAGGGACGACTGCGCCCTGCTTCGACTGCTACCGTTGTACTCAAACTGCTACCCCCGCCGGCAATAGTAGGGCCGGCTCGGGCGACTTCAATGCTTTTCGAGCGACTAGCCGTGCCGCGCCAGGGCAAAAGATCGAGACCGCGTAAGACAGACCGGTCCATCTTCCCGGTCGCTCATTGCAGGTGTCACTGATCAGGACTGACATCTGGCTCTTTGCGCGACGAGGCAGCCCGAGTATCCTTTTGAGCACGGGGGCAGCGGAACCACCGAAAAGAGGTAAGGCCGGCACGGGGGCGTCGGCCTTCTCCTTTTTGCTGCATCGATGCGTCATCATCCGGGTCGATGGGACCAGACCATTTCGGCCTCGAGCTGAGGGGACCGGGTCAGCCCGAAGTGCAGCTGTGGACCTCAGTAGCAGCATCGAGCCGTCGAGGTCTAGACTTGCTCTGCGGACCGTTTTCACTCGCGTTCAACCGGAAAGAGCAATGCGGCCGCAGTCGTAGTTCGAGGGGGAGAATGTGGACACGAGCCAGGAGAAGATGCAGTCCATCCCGTCGGTCGAGCCGTCAGCGGAACACCGTTGGCTCCAGCGGCTGGTGGGAGAGTGGACGTTCGAGATGGAGCCGGCTCCGGGACGGTGCGTGCACTCGGTGACATCTGGTTTCTGGCCGAGGGAACCCACCAGGCGGCGGACGGCAAGCCGCATCGATCGCTCATGACTCTGGGCTTCGACTCCAACAAGAAGCGGTTCGTGGGGACGTGGTTCGGCTCGATGATGACGCACCTTTGGGTCTACGACGGGCACCTGAGCGAAGACGGGACGACGCTGAACCTCGACTGTGAGGGACCGAGCATGAACGGCGACGGCAGGATGCTCCCGTACCGCGACGTGATCGAGGTCAGGAGCGACGATCATCGGATACTGCGAGGGATGGTCAAGGAGGACGACGGAAGCTGGCGCGAGTTCATGGTCACGCATTACAGACGAACTTAGCGGGCGAAGGAGACGCTAGCTGATGGAACTCTATCTGGGCTCCGGCGGTTACACCAACGACGACTGGAAGGGCATCTTGTACCCGCCAGGCGCCCCTTCCTCGGAATATCTCGAGTCGTACGCGCGGTACTTCAACGCCGTGGAGTTGGAGAGCCCCTTTTACAACATTCCCGGCAAGAAGGCGTTCGAGGGCATGGTGCGCAAGAGCGGTGGGCACGTGCACTTCGCCGTGAAGGCCCACCGCGCGATGACCCACATGCGAAACGCCGACGAGGACGGCTACCGCCGGCTGCGCGTATCAGTCAAGCCGCTGCAGGAAGCCGGAGTGCTTGGGCCCTTCCTGGCTCAGTTCCCGCGCTCGTTCCACAACACGCCCGACAACAACCGCTACCTACACGAGCTGGTGAGCCGGTTCGAGGGCGAGACGCTGGCCATCGAGTTTCGCAACCCGAAGTGGCACACCCCCGAGGTCGAGGCGTCACTGCGCGACAAGGGCGTGACCTGGGTGAGCATCGACTACCCCGAGATAGCGGGAATGGGTACGCGGCGTCTCGTGACCACATCACCGATCGCCTACATACGGCTGTTCGGACGCAACGAAAAGAAGTGGTACGCCGGCAAGACCGCCAAGGAGAAGCACGACTACCGCTACTCGACAGAGGAGCTGCGCTTCTGGGTCGAAGAGATCGTCGCCCGGCGCGACGAACTGGACCAGGCGTACCTGATCCTCCTCAACACCCCGCGCTTCTCCGCCGGCTACAACCTCACCGAGCTGCAACAGATGTTCGAGGAGCATGGACTCGACGGGGGCGTGCGAGATATTCCGGCCGGCTGATTACCCGTAGACGTCCTCGAGACTCCAGCATATTGCCTCGTAGCCCCCTCCCTCGACCGCGGCAGCAAAGCCCTCCTCGAAGCCGCCGGCAGCGAGATAGTAGAGAACTGAGCCGTCCTCGAGTGACTGACGTGCGCACCTCTGGCCACCATGAGCCGCCCTTTCCGGCATATGCAGGTGGCGAAAGTGAAGGGCAATCGAAATCGGCTCCCGGCTCCACTTCACCGCCCCAGTGAGCAACCTATCTCTTCCCCGCGTCGACGACCGCCGCCCCATCCAATCGGCGCTCGCATAGCCTCCGAGTTCCCCGGTCAACTGCCTGCCATCTGCGATCACCCGCTCCAGGGCCCGGTCGATCGGCTTGGCGGCAGCTACCATCGCCTGGTCGTCGTGACGCCTCCCACGCCGAGGAAAATATCATCACTTTCGAAACACTATCGTCGAATAGTGCGAACATGTCGTCTTCATTCTTCCTACTGATAGCAGCTGTCGCCGTACTCGCTTTCTTCGCCGGGATCTTACGCAGCATGAGCGGCCATACGCGGAGGAAAGGACAGGGCAAATCGTATTCGTACGGCAAGAAGCCGTACCTATTTTCAAGAGCTGAGCGATCGTTCCTCGGTGTGCTTGAGCAAGCGTCCGAAGGACGTTACCGGGTGTTCGGCAAAGTTCGCCTTGCCGACGTTCTCGAGCCCAGGTCGGGGATGACTAGAGGTGGTCGCCAGAGCGCCTTGAACAAGATCTTGAGCAAGCACCTCGATTTCGTCCTCTGCGCCCCCGATGACCTATCCCCTGTTGCTGCTGTCGAGCTGGATGACAAGTCTCACCAGAGGCCGGAGCGAAGAGCGCGAGACGGGTTCCTCGAAGGCGCTCTCCGCACCGCCGGACTACCGCTGCTGAGGTTCCCGGTCCAGGCCTCGTACTCAGTTCACGAGGTGCGTGCTTCGCTCGGAACGCTACTCGGTCCCCCGCCCGCTCCAGGTTTGGGGAGTAAGCCAATGGAACCCGTTGGGCCACCTGCTTCAGCTCGACAAGAAGCGCCTGCGTCACTCTGCATGAAGTGCGGCGGAAGACTCGTGGAGCGAGTGGGACGCAAGGGCGCGAACGCAGGGAAATCGTTCCTCGGCTGCGAAAACTATCCGAAGTGCCGGAATGTCGTCGGGTTATAAGAAGCGGCAGTCGCAGTGAGGTAGGCGTGTAAGCAGGCATGAGAGTGGCGGTGGTGTGCGGGAATTGTTCCGCGGCCGATGAACGCCACGCCATTAGCTTTCTCAAAGGGAACAACCACGCCGTGATCATCCTCCAGGTCGACCAGCTGACCGACGAGGATCGCGAAATCAACCTCTCTAGCGAGGAGAACATCGAGGCCCCGGAGTTCTGCGCCAGCTTGTAACCTCGGCCTGGTTTCACCACACTCTCGGTGACATAACCAACCCAGCGCTGGAGGCGGAGCTGGTGCTGACAGAGTTCGGCGAGCACCCGCATGACGTCTCGGCGACCTACCGCTCGTTCGAGGATCTCCAGAGTTACCGCCCCTGAGCTATCACCTTGTCGCGCGGAAATGTTGAACGGATACGAACAAACCGGCCGGCTGTCGCCCAAGAATGCACTCCTCGCGCACAGCGGGAGAGCGCGCGATGGTCCGTACTCGTGACATGATTGATTAGTGGACCGTAGCCAAATCGTGAGCCTGTTGCGCGCCCTTTCGGAAGCCGAGGTCGGCTAAGTGCTCATCGGCGGGCTGACCCTGAACCTTCACGGACTCGTGAGGGCCACCGAGGATGTCGATCTTCTGCTGGAAGCCAGCGCCGACAACGTTGAACGGCTGAAGCGTGCCCTCCGGTCAATTTACGACGATCCGGAGATCAAGCATATAGAGGCGGTTGACCTCGCGGACAAGTACCCGGTTATTCGCTACGTTCCCCCCGGAGACAACCCGTCGATCGACCCAATTACCAGGATGGGCACTGCTTTCGCATTCTAGATGCGGACTGGAAGGTGCTCGATCTCGACGGTGTGGGGTGCGAGTCGCCACGCCAGAGAGCCTTTACACAATGAAGCATCGGACAGAGCGACCGAGGGATCAGGATGACGCAAATCGCCTGGAGCGAGCCTTTGGCGTGGGCGCGAATGCAGAGGATGAGGACGACTGATGGCATTGGAGCGCTACCCTTCTATCGATCAGGCGAAGGATGCGACAGACAACCAGTTGGATGCCGCATCCGCCTTGGACCGCATGCTCGAACTGGTTTCGCTGACGCCGGCAAATCGACCCCCACTTTTCGAGCCCGGCATCTACCGCTTCCGTTCTCTAGACGAGGCGAACGAGGCGCGCGAGCTTGCGACGGCAACGAGGATGAGGATGTTGCGTGCGGCTCGATCTAGCACCAGCAAACTAACTCAGTAGCGCAACAAGGCTGCCACGTCGCCCGATTTCGAGAGGCCCCCTATCGCGTCGGTGAACTCCGGCTCTGCGTTGCTCAGCAACATCAATTCGACGAGTTCTTCCACGAGGTCGACCGTAAACAACGAGTCCGACTGGCATACCGGACAGTCGCCCTGTACGTCGGCTAACAGGTTTTCACACTCACGGCAGCGCTTCCCGGCGATGCGGGCATCACGGGTTACCAACATCCGGTCGACGCGACCCACCGCCGCCGCCTCGAGAACCTCTTGCGGCCCCAGGGCAGCCCGGCCGGACCTCAGACTCTCGGCCTTGATGAGGTTCCACAGGTCCCGGCCGTGCTGACGCCCCTCCTCGAAGAACATCTCGAAGACGCTATCCCACGTTTCATCATCCTGGTGCAGGTCGACGGATTCGGCGCCAGCGAGCTTCTCCGCCAGGCTCTGAGGAAGCTCCCCTCGGATCGCATTCATCGTCTCGTCGGACCCGGCCAGCACGATGTACTCGAACTCGCGCCGCTTGTCCAGCTCCTCCAGCACGGCCACCACCTCTTTCGCGTAGTGGTCGAGTGCATTCTCTCGCCGGCGCGCATAACGCTTCTGCGACCAACCGCCCTTGCGCACGTGGTTCTTGATGTTCCCCTTCACCGTCTCCTGCTCCTGGGGCCTGGCGGAGGTGACGAGGTAGACGTGGGTCTCGCTGTTGTCCGCCAGTACGACGACGAAGTTCTGATACTTGTCCTGCAGCTCGGCCAATGGCCTGATGTAGGGAGAAGAATCGACCCAGAGGAGATCCGGGACCTCTTTCTCTATCGAGTAGGCCTGTAAGAACTCCAGCGCCCAACAGGAAAATATCGCTAACGAGCCCGAGGTGAAGTCGTAGTCGGCCAGGAACTCATTCACGAGTTTCAGGTTTTCCTCGAAGTGCTCCGCTTCATCGGCGTTCTCCTCGAGCAGGCCACGAACCTTCTTGATCCGAGCATCCAGGGAATCGAGTGAGTCCGGACCGGCGAGATACAGGCTGAGGAAAGCGCGCTCCGGTCCACTGCGCTCCGCCAGTGCTTCCAGGTCGATTTTGTGGAACATCCGCAGAGAGTACTCGTTGGGGTCGAGGTGGTGTGTGGGGCAGGGCCAGGTGTGCAACTGGTTTCGCACCAGCAGTAGACGGGACGTAGAGGATGAGGCTATTCGCTCGCGGTAGGTAGGGGTAGGGGCGTAGGCCGCTCTGTGGTGCTCCCCAGATCGACGTATCGCGCCCGCTCGGCAGCCTCGAGGATCGACTGCATGATGTCCAGAACGTGGAAAGCGAGCTCCCCGCTGGCCCGGTGCGGGGTTCCCTCGAGCATTCCAAGGGCCATGTCCGCCAACCCCAGGCCACGAGACTCTTTCCCATGGCCATGGGTTAGGGGCACTTCGCGCCACTCTTCATCACCGGCTCGCCTTATCCTTACCGGGCCGCCGAAGGTGTTCGGATCAGGCACACTGAGAGTTCCCTCGGTCCCATAGATCTCCAGTCGCGGCAGTTCCGATGCCCATACGTCGAAGCTGTTGATGGTAGTACCTACAGCGCCCGAGTCGAACTCGAGGATGCTCGTTACGTGGGTGGGAGTTTCGACCCTTATCGTGCCGCCCTTCAGTGGGCCACCGGTAATCGGCCTCTCGTTCGAGGAGGCGGTGACAGCACCGGCAACTCGCCGGATCGGTCCGAGCAGGTTGACGAGCGCAGTCAGGTAGTAAGGTCCTATGTCGAAAAGCGGGCCGGCGCCGGCCTGGTAGAAGAACGAAGGATTCTCATGCCAGTGCTCCATTCCGTGATTGGCACGGAAGGCGGTCGCGGCAACCGGCCGGCCTATCTCTCCGTCATCGATGAGCTTGCGGCAGGTCTGCTGGCCACCGCCCAGAAAAGTGTCCGGCGCGCAACCGATCCTCACTCCCCGCGATGCGGCCTCCTCGAGTAGCGCCAGTCCCTCCTCTCGGCAGGTTGCCAGCGGCTTCTCGCTGTAGACCGACTTGCCCGCCTCCAGGATCTTCAGGCTTACTTCTGCGTGTACCGCCGGAATCGTCAGGTTCACGACGATATCGATGGCAGGATCCGCCAGCAGCTCGTCCACGCCGCAGGCACGAGGAACTCCAAACTCAGCGGCCCTGGATCGGGCGCGTGCCATATCCAGGTCGGCGACCGCTGTGACGTTGAGCAGTTCGAACGACCGGCTGTTTCTCAGATAGGTTCCGCTGATGTTGCCGCAACCGATGATCCCGACGTTGACCCGCTGGGACACAGACCTAGTCCTGCCCGCCCAAACTGTCCTCCAGCGAACCTCGCGCCAACCCGTTTCGAGTGAGAAACTCGAAACTTTCGCTGACTGCGGCAATCATGTCGGTAGCGCACTCATCGAGCTCGACCATCAGCCATTCGGTATTGGCTTCGTTGCTTGCGATGATCCCTTCGATGTCCAGCGCACCTCGGCCCACCGCCACCATCGGTTGACCCTTCACCGCGGGGCCGTCCTTTACGTGAAGGATAGGGGTGCGTTCGCCGAGTTCGGAGAGGACTGCTACAGGATCGAGGCCGGCCGTCTTTACCCAATAGACGTCGAGCTCGAAGAAGATCCCAGGGTCGAGCTGCTCGAGCATCTCACGGTACGGGTACCTGCCTTCGAGCGGCTCGTATTCCCACCAATGATTGTGGATTCCAAAGCTCAAGCCTCGAGCGGCGGACGCCTGGTGGGCCTCATTGAACAGTTCGCTGCACCTCGCCACCGACTCGAGGTCCCGGAACTCGCCGCGACCGAAGCCGGAGACCAGGCGGGGGCTGCCTAGGGTCAGGACGGTATCGATGACCTCTTCCTGCCTTTCTCCCACTGGCATGGGGACGTGAACGCTCGGCACCTCGAGCTCGAAGCGGTCGAGCAACTCCTTCAACTCTCCCGCGCCCTGAGGGTTCAGGCCGAACGGCTCGACACCGGCAAAGCCTACTTCGGCGACCTTCTCGATCGTTCCCGCTAAATCCTTCTTCAGGGCGTCCCTGACGGTGAAGAGTTGCAGTCCGACTGGAGGAGTGGTCATGGTTTCACCTGAAATCTGAAAGGGTAGATTCGAGACCGCATGCCGGGCCCTTCTAGGACGCGTTCAGCAGAGGGCGACGAAACCTCTTCGTTGCCTCCACCACACCTTGCAAGTCGTTACCCGTGACCGCATAGCCGATCAGAAAGTTCGTGACTCCGCAGGAGAGCAGGATCGGCAGGTCGGGCTCGGTGAGCTGCCTGTCGGTCGGCAGGACCAAGGGCTTACGTCCCCCGATCGCATTCAGTGCGACCCGCAATCTCACCAGGTCATCGACGTTCAGGGGCGACCCGAACTCCTGAACGGGCAAGAATGCGGCCTCGATGACGTCAACTCCGCTCAGATTCGACAACTCCTCGAGCATCGGCGGGGTGTAGTCGACACGCGGGGCCGCCCACTTGCGGATTCCGGGCACCGCCAGAAGCGAGGCGCTCATGAAGGACGAGTAGAGGTCGACGAAGTCGAAGCCCACTTCGGCATAAGTCTCGATCTCTTCGACGGTCGTGCCACCGGCCCCTCGGGGAACGAGGCCGACCGGAATCTTCAGGGTGGACACGATTGCGGCCAGGGACTCCGCTTCCTCTTCGAAACTGCCCAGGCGAACCCGCGCGTACGGGTGGTCGAGGTTTATGTGCAGCTTTATGGCGTCGGCCCCGGCGTCTTCCACGGCCATGGCGAGTTCGAGGTCGTTGCGCACCAGACTTACACACAGTGTGGGAGAGCTGGCGCTCAACTTCGCGGTAAGTGCGTCCGGCGCCTCCGCACTCCTCCCCGATGATCCTGCAGTTGCCCGGGCGTTAGACCCGAGCGTTCTTCCCTCGTTCATTGCTTCCTCCACTCGAGATCGCTGGTACCCCACCTGAAATCGACCGGTTCCCGGGGCACGCATAGGCTGAGATTCACGACCGGCTTCTCCCCGCTCCGGCGAATCACGAACGCCTTCTCCCAGCTCGGCCCACTCACGTCCGGCTTCTACCTTGCACTTCCTGTCCCGTCTTGCCGTAGGCGTCACTCGTGCCGAATGGGAGGTCACGGGGCACACTGCGGATCTCCTCGGGCCACTCGAGCGGTATGGAGAAGACCCGTTGGAGCAGTTCCTGGAACTCGCCAAGAAGGCTCGGGTCGTTCCTTATCGCCCGTGGAGGACGGTCGTTGGTGATGCTGAATGCCGCGAGCGCACCGGCCACCTCGCCGATGTTCCACTCGACCGGGTGGAGCCGGTAGCAGCCGTTCGTGACATGGGTCGTTCCGATGTTCTTGCCGGCCGGGAGCAGGTTGTCGACTCGCACGGGCAGGAGCGCCCCGAGGGGGAGCTGAAACGGGTAGGTGCTTATGTCCACGAAGTTTCTGCCCCGCGTGCTGGGGTGCAGGTCTATACGGTACGACCCGGTACCGACCGTATCGAAGAAGCTCTCGGCGCAACCCAGTGGGGCCCGGGCTTCCTTGCTCACATGCTGCTCGAGGACCGTGAACTCGGCCCTTATACGCCGAGACTCCCGTACGTAAGGGGAGATCGCCAGGCCGTCCTCTGTACCGGTGACGTCGCCGCGCAGCTTCAACCCCGGGTAGCCGAAACCGCCGTCGAAGCGGGGCGCCTCGGTCTGCATCCAGTAGACCATCGAGAGACTCAGCTCCCTGGCGCCGTCCCGATGCCTTGCAGCCTCTTCGGGGCTCACGCCGGTCAGCGGGCCGAGCGTGTAGTCGAGTTGTGGCCAGTTGCCAAGGCTGATGTCGCTCTGAATGAACCCCTCCGGGTAGTATCGCCGGTAGAGGATCCGCCGGAAGTGCCAGAGGTCGTTGAGCAGCCGCGAGTCGGAATCCCCGACGAAAAGCGGTCGGGTCTGTGGTTCAAGAGTTATCGGGTGAACGACGGTCCAGCTCAGTTGGCTATCGGGCCAGTCCGGAATGCGGTGGCTGCGCCAGAACTCGTAGTTTGCCGGTCTGCTGATGGTGTGGTCTTGGCCAGGATAGTGACTGAGCGCGAAGCACCAGCTGTGGGCCTGCTGATTGAGCGGGTCGGCAACCGGCAATGCGTGCGGTTCTCCCGTCTCGCTCTGCCCTTCTGCCCCGATCACATGCTCTATCTCGCCGAGATCGAGCAGGTCTCCAAGCTCCGTGGCGTCCAGGAAGTAGTCCGCCTCCACTAACATTCGACCGCCGTTTCGCGAGTCCAGCAACTCGACGGCTGTTATGCGGTCACGGTCGCTGTCCACCCTTACGGGCCTGGCCTCCATCCAGAGCTGCAGTCGTCCGCTGGCGAGGTAGGGCGCGAGGAGCTCGCCTATGCAGGCAACCGCGACACGAGGTTCGGCGCAGAGTTCACTGACGAACCCCATGCCGGGGTTGAACGGCTCCTCCTTGCGGTGCTGCTCCAGCAACGGATAGTTCCGGTGGTAGTAGTCGCGAATTCGCCGACGAAGGTCGCGGTAGCTTTCGGTTCCTCCGTGTCGGTCGATCCACGGGTGCTCGTCGGGGGGAACCGCCTGGGCGGTAAGTTGCCCCCCGAGCCAAGGGGTCTCTTCCGTCAGCATCACCCGCCTTCCGAGTTTCAAGGCAGCGAGTGCTGCGGCGATGCCTCCGAGGCCGCCCCCGATGACCGCGATCTCGGTCCTGAAGATTCGCGCCTCAGCCACCCTTCGGCCCCGATCTGTCTGGCGCGGGCCCCGATGTAACGCCCAGCTCGAACTTGCACGGCAGCACGACGCGTGTGTCCTTCTTCCCCACGGAGAGTATCCCTGCCAGGAGCTTTACGGCCTCTCTCCCCATCTCCTTCCTTGGAATGCGAAACATGGTCCAGGGCAGAGAGTCTTCGACGTGTTCGAGCGGGTCACCCAGCAGGGCGACCGAGAGGTCGGAAGGCACGTCGAAGCCGCTTGCTTCGGCGACTCTCATCAGTCGGCGCGCGACCATGTCGTCTTCGACTATGAATGCCGTGATACCCGACCGCACCCAGCCGCGAAGGATCTCTTCCGTCAGTTCCTCCGGCTGGATGCGCCGCTTCCACGACGGGTCATCGGGTAGGCCCAGGGCGGTGATGGCGCGGGAATATCCTTCGCGGCGATCGATGTTCGCTTCGTGATCCCCGAGCGATCCGAGATAGGCCGTGCGCCGGTGGCCGAGCTCGGCGAGGTGTCGCATGACCTGCTCCGTGCCCGATGCGTAGTCGGCAGCCACGTATGGAACTTCCGCGCCGCTGATCTCGCGGCGACCGATGTAGACGAAAGGATAGTGTTGACGTATCAGTTGGCTCACCTCGGATCGGTCGTCTTCCCGCCCCAGAAGCACGGCGCCGTCGGCGAGCCCGAGCCGATTGATGCCGCCCCGGAAAATTTGCCGCTGTCGCTGCCCTTCGCCAGTGCGAGCGCTCGTGAACAGCAACAGGTCGTAATCCTGGTCTTCCGCTTCCTGCTCTATTCCCAGGAGGAAGGGGTGATAGAAGTTCTGCTGGGTCAGCGGGAAAATGGGATCGAAGGTGAAGACGCCGAGAATGTGGTTCTTCCCCCCGGCCAAGCTCTGGGCGGCCGGATTCGGCAGGTAGCTCAACTCTTGCGCGGCTTGCCGGACCCGGCTTGCCGTCTCCGGACTCACGCGAATGTTGCTGTCCTGACGATCGTTGAGGACCGTCGACGCCACCGCCGAAGACACTCCGGCACGTTTCGCTACGTCGACGAGGCGAGGTCGCAATTGCCTGCTCATCCTAGGCGTCCGATCCCTGGTCGCCAGGCCATACCTCGATGGAGGGCTCGAACGTCCGCGGCCAAGGAAGGGTCACGGCAAACCGGAAGTCGGTCCTGACGAATGGCGACAGGCGTTCGTCAGCCACTTCCTTCATCTTTTCCGCCACCAGTTCCGTTACGCTGCTCACGTCGCAACCCAGGTCCCACGGGTTGAGACCGCTCTCCTCCAGCGACTGGTTGACCTCCGGCCGCACGAGGCTCTCGTACACGTAGTCGTCCAGGAGCCGCTCGATCACGAGCAGGCGGTTGAGTACTTCCGATCGATCGTCACACCTAAGAAGGCGGGCGCAAAGCTGCGACAATCCGGTGCCGAGCGAGTTACAGGCGGTGTTCCAGGCGGCGTATGCGGTCAGTTCGTCAAGTGCAACACGCCGGGAGAGAGAGCTCATCAGCAGCGCATCGGCAGCGTTGGTATTGGTATCGATCAGGCAAAGCGGTCTCTCGCGCGCCAGATCATGCTCGATCAGCGTAACGAATCCATCGATGTCGGGCGGTTCGCCATACGGCGTGTGCACTGCCAGGACGGCATCGGCGCTCGGGAGATCATCGGTCAGTACGCCGCCGACAGCAGCAACGAGACTGGCGATGTTCTCACCGATGCTCCTGTCCTCGAACGTAGCTACCTGGCTTGCTCCATCCACAGCGGAATAGCGCACGTAGATCGAAGGGGCTGAATCGCGGATATCGTTGATCAGGTGCGCCAGGAGCGTGAGCGCTCCTTCGTCGGTGCCGTTATGCAGGAACAAACGATCTTCGAGGTTCAGTTCGCGGCCGCGGCGACGCAGAGCCACCTGTTCTGACTTGTGGACGCCGTACTTATCGCCCTCCGGCCCCACGTCTTCCATCAGCAGATGCAGGATATCGATGACACCCGCTCCGGCCAATTCGAGGGCGTGGCGATTTACGGCATGCTTCCTCCGCCGCACCTCGCGGTACCGCTCGATCGACTCAGGAGGGATGGCGCCGACCACCTCCTGGAACTCCCGAACGGTGGCCTCATCCGCGACCACCTCGACCTTCTCGACGAGCGTGGAGTAACGGTGCAGCAGTCGGTGTATTCGCCTCGATTCGGTATCTCGTGCCGAGAGCGAGGTGCGGATGATCGTGTCGAAAGCGAGGATCTTGATGTCGGGACGCTCTTCGCGAAGGCGTTCCAGTACGGCCAGGTTCTCGATGGAACTATCAACGGTGATCTCACCGGATCGGGAAGCGAGCAGGCCCCCGCAAGCCAGCATGTCGAGCGCCACGATCAGAGCGTCCACGTCCGCCGGCAAGCCGAGGAGCCAGTCGGCCAGTTTCTCGGGCTTTCCCGGCGAGAAGAAATGCCCCACGTCTGCGGGCGCGGGCACCAGCGTCTCGATTCCCGCGAGGGTCGCTACCTTGCGAACGAAAGCGAGGTTGTAGGGACGGTCGTCGAGAGGCAGCAGGGCGACTATCACTTCGTTGCTCCGGTGGCGAGGCCACGAATGAAGAACCTCTGATTGAACAGGAAGACGAGAACGACGGGAAGTATCACCAGCACCGAGGCGGCGAACAGCGCGCCCCACTCGGAGCTGAACTGCGAGCGGAAGACCGAAAGTCCGATCTGCGCCGTGCGCATGGAGTCGGAGGTCGTTATGACCAGGGGCCAGAAGAAGTCGTCCCAGGCGGTGACGAACGAAAAGATCGCAACGGTCGCAACGATCGGTAACGAGATAGGAAGGTAGAGACTGGCAAATATGCGGAACTCGCTGGCGCCGTCGATCCTTCCCGAGTCCCTGATCTCTCCGGGGAGGTCGAGGAAGAACTGCCTCGAGAGGAAGATCGCGAATGTCAGGACAAGGTGCGGAAGGGCTATGCCCAGGTAGGTGTCGAGCAAGCCCGTCCCGCCCGCGCCCGTCAGGTCGTTACCGCCGACCAAGGGAAAATTACGGGCCAGAATGAAGAGCGGAATGGTGGTTACATGACTCGGAATCATCATCGTTCCAAGGACGACGAGGAAGGCGAAATCACGCCCCGGGATCGGCAAGCGCGCGAACGCGTAGCCGGCGGGCACCGCTATGGCGAGGTTCGTCACCACGACCGCTATGGCGACGATGATCGAGTTAAGGAAGTAGCGGGGGAAGTTCGTCTCCTGCAGGACCCGGAGGTAGTGATCGAAGGTGATCGAGGTCGGGAAGAGCCGTGGTGGCCATGCGAATATATCGGCCTGCGGCTTGACGGAACTCATTACCATCCAGAGGAGGGGCAGGCACACGACGACCGCCGTGAGCAGCAGGCACACGTTGCAGGCGATGCGGGCGCGGGTCATTGGCGCGCGCCCCGGCCAGCGGCTCGATCGAAGCGAGCCATGGCTACTCCTGTTGCGACGGATCGCACCTTCGAGGCTCTGCGTTGTTGGATGCGTCCTCTCATCAGGTCATCCCTTTGCGTGCCAGTAGGAAGCTGCCGAAGGAAAGGGCGAAAATGACGACGAACAGCACGAAGCTGGTGGCGCAGGCCAACCCGAGCTGACCGTATTCGAACGCCTGCCGGTATATGAGGTAGCCAACCGTCGTGGTGGAGCCCAATGGGCCACCTCCGGTCATGATGTAGATCTCGGCGAATGTCTGCAGAGTGCTGATCAGTCCCACGATGACGATGTAGGCGGTTATCGGCTTGAGAAGCGGCAGGAGTATGCGCCTGAACATCTGAATCTGGGAAGCGCCGTCCACTCTGGCGGCTTCGATCACTTCACGCGGTATTCCCTGCAGAGCCGCCCGGTAGATGACGGTATTCCAGCCCGCGCCCCGCCAGACCCGCATCACGACGAGACTGGGAAGAGCCCACGCCACCGTATTCAGCCAGCCCACGTCCGGCAATCCCAGCCAATTGAGTATCTGGTTCAAGAGTCCGAATCCGCGGTCGTAGATGAGCAACCAGACGATGCTGACCGCCGAAACACTTGTGACGATGGGCAGGAACAAGATCACCTGGATCCACCGCAGCGCGCGTGAGGCCGCTTCGAGCAGCAGGGCCAGCCCCAACGCAACCACGACGTTGACGACGATCACCGCACCGGAGAAGCGGAGCGTTACCCAGAGGGCGTTATGGAACTCGGCCGAGGTGATCATCCTGCGGTAGTTCTCGAGCCCCACCCAGGCAGGCGCGCCGCGATTCAGAGGAGAGTAGTCGGTAAACGAGACGTAGAGGGCATAGAGCACGGGCAGAAGTTGGGTGAGCAGAATGTAGATGAGCGCTGGAAGTATGAAGAGCAGTCCAGCCCTGGCCGGTGCCGAAAGACGTCTCGACGGCTTCCGGACAGAAAGCTGGACTGCTCTGGCCGCCATTACTCTTCGAGAAGGGCTTCTATTTCAGCCTGAATCGCGCTCACCGCTTCTTCCGCGGTTTCACGTCCGTAAACCGCCGCTTCGAGGTGGGCCGCCGTAATGTCTCGTGCCTGTACCCATATCGGCACATTCGGGTTGCCGTGCGCATAGCGGATGTTGTCGGAGTAGGCCTTTAGGACGGGTGACTCTGCCAGGAAGTCGGCGTTTGCCAGACTGCTGCGGGGCGGCAGGGAACCGGCGGCGCGATTGAACGCCTCGAGCCACTCTGGACTGAGCGAGAACTCGATGTACTCCCACGCTTCATCCTTGTTGTCGCTGTCCTGCGAGATGAAGAAGCCAGCGAAGGAGTAGAAGGTGGCTTGCTCGACGTCACGAGTCGGCGGAGCAGCGGCCAACAGCTTGAACACCTCGGGGTTGGTCGTCTTCAGGCCGGCGGCCATCTCCATGGCGCCGAACATCATCGCGACCTGCCCGGTTACCAGAGGGTTCACCGGACTGTTGGCAAAATTCTCGCCCAGTCGCGTGACGCCTGTTTCCTCGTCGAACAGGCTCTGCAGGAACTCGACGGCACGGACGGCCGCGGGGCTCTCGAACACGACTTCGGTGCCGTCATCGTTGAACCAGGCGCCGCCGGCTTGCCAGAGGAAGGCGGAGAACGGCTGCTGGATGCTGGTGCCGCTCGAGCCCATCAGCAGGCCCGCTCGCTCGATGTTGCCGTTCGCATCACGGATCGTCAGCTTGCGGGCGACGTCCAAGAGCTCTTCCCAGGTGGCAGGCGGTTGCTCCGGGTCGAGCCCGGCCTCCTCCCAAAAGTCGGTCCGGTAGATCAGAAGACGACCAGAGCCATAGACCGGGGCCAGGTAGCGCTTACCAGCGACACTCCCCTGCTCAAAGGTAGGGCCGAAGTCCGAAGTGTCGAAACTCTCGAGGTAGGGATCGAGGGGGGCCAGGCGATTCGCGGCGACGAGGCCGGCGGTGGCGGCTTGCCCGTGCATGAATACGTCGGGGACAGTTCCCGTTGCGAACGCCGTGTTCAGTTTCGCCGTCAGGTCGCCCCACGGTATGAACTCCACGGTTACGTCCACATCGGGATGCGCGCTTTCGAAAGCGGGGACGAGCTCGTCGTTGACGAGGTCCATGTGGTCCTGGAACGTTCCCGCGTACCAGACCGTTATCTGCTCCTGCGCAACACCGAAAGCGGTGGCTGCCGCGATGATGGCGATTGCCATCTTGAGAATCAACTTCATTCGGCTCCTCCTTGAAGGTGCGTCAATACCTGGAATAGCTGGGTGGGAAGATTCGATGGGCTTCGGAACCAAGATCAGCGGCGCTTGTGCTCGATCGACGACTACCTCCTCTCTGCCGCGGGCTTGACGAGATCGCGATTAAGCGCTTTATCAGATGGCTGTTACATTACGCGAGTGGCCGCATGTTGTCAAGCAGCCGGCGCCGTAATCGGGGGCTTGGGCGACGACTGCGTATTGGATATTGGTGAATTGATTCGATTTGCTCATGGCGTCGAAGATGACGCGGAGGGTCTGGTCGTCCGTTTCGCTGACTCTTCGGTCTCATGTGCCGGGCCGAACTCGTGGGAGTGACGCTCCAGTCACGCTCGGGTGGCTAGCCTGCGATTTGGCGGTATCGACGGACAAACCCGTGCCTGCCGATCCCGAAGGAGGATCCAGATGCGCTCGATGAAAGTGCGTAAAGCAAGGCCCGACGTAGCCCGGGGGGCCTTCGCCCTCCTACCGAGGACGTTATGTCTCGTGACTCTCTCGCTGATAATAGCCGTATCTCACGCACAACCGTCCCCCACCCTCGACCTCTCGTTTTCCGGGGACGTTTACCTGAGCGACGTATCACGAGGATTGGAGGGCCAGACCGACTACCGCCAGTCCTTCCGCACCATCCGTTTCGGTCCCGACACCGAAGAGGCAGAAGCAAAGCCTGAATTCGAGTGGCTGAACGAAGTCTCTGCTTCAGGTGACAGGCACGTGGCGGAACACTATGCGGCTCAAATCGGACTCCGCAGGGACTCTTTCCTGATAGGCGGACAGGCGTATCTGATAGGGCAGATGGAGGGAGAGGAAGCAACTTGCATGATGCCGCCTTCCTTTTTCGAGATTCCTCCCACCATCACGGTTGCAAACATGACAGGCTTTCACAGCGCCCAATTGGTCAGTGATAGCGAGGTAGTCAACGGCAAGGCGACAGCCCGGTACAGGTTAGACCCCCCGACCAACGCCCGCTTCGAAGAGGGAAGCCTGCAAGGAGAGTTATGGCTTGCCCTGGACGGCGGCTACCTGGTGAGTTATCGGATCGAAGGAAGAATGGGTGAGGAAACGACTCGCTGGGAGTACGATCTTACCCCTCTCGACGAGATAGCCGCTCCCGACTGCGATCCCGCGCAGTAGGCGAGCACAAGCTCGGCAGAGACGTCGACCGGCGCGTGATCCGCACAAGGGCTGGCACCTCCACCGAGCGAGCAGTGGCTAAACATCGACGTGAGGTGAAGTGAGCCTGGAGTGGCCGCATGTAGCAGGAGCGGCGGTTTTTAGCCAAGCAGGATTACTCGCGCCCGCAATAAAGAGGCCTCGGCGCCCGGCGCAACGGGTACGAGTAGGCTAGAAATCCCCCGGTGCGACCTGGAAAGTGTGGAAGCCGCGCTCGCGCCACATATCGACCACCTTGTTGCGGTCGTCGAGAACCATCAGGACGTCCTCGGGCCCGATGCCGAGCTCGTCCACCATCTCCGCCTTGACGATCGTGTCGGAACGGTGGTCCATATCGCGCCGCATCAGCAGCCGGTCGTAGGGCACCTCGTGCTTCTCGAGCCACTCCTCCGTCTCGGCTCTTACCAAGTCGCTGCGTCCGCTCACGATCAGGACGCAGAACCCGACCTCGTGAAGCCGCTGAACGAGGTGGATGGTGTTGTGGATCGGCAAGTCATCCGGGCACGCCTGGAAGAAGGCGTCCCAGTCCCGGGGCCGGCCCCCTCTGATGTGATGCACCCGATGCTCTATGTCGGCGAGGGTTCCGTCCAAGTCACAGATTATTTTCGTGGGTATCTCTCTTTCGGGCATCGACTACCGTTCCCCCTGTAGCGAGTCTACGGCCTTCTCCTTGGGACGCGCTCCGATATTCTCTATTCAGCAGCCGTTCGCGCTTCGCTGGCGGCCGCTTCTTAGAACACTGTCGAATACCAGCAGGACTCCTGGAGGAAGACGATGGTCTGCGTAGCTGGAAGGTTCTCCACCACCTTTATCGGACTTCTAGTGCTCGCACTCGCGCTGTCAGCCTGTGGCAGGGATGACGGCGCGGGCGGAGTTGCTGCCCCTGGGACAGCAGTTGCGCAGGCTCCAGCCACGGCCGACGAGTGTAGCAGAGCGATGGCGGTCGAGGCGTGGCAGGGCACGATCAGCTACAGCCACGCCAGGGACATCGAAGGCAGCAATCCCGACCATGTGGTCTACAGCGTAAACGTCGACGTGAACGCCCGGCTGGAGGAGAACTACCGGAACGAAAGCGTCGCCGGCTTCCTGGCCACCACGATGGGCGGAACGATCGCCCACTCGAGCGAGGAACACACCCACGACACCGACGAACACCGGGTTGACATGGTTATGAGCGGAGAGGGGCCCCCCATCGAAGCCTCGCGCATGACGCTCAACGTCATGGCGGACTGCCGTTACGACTTCTACTTCATCGGCAACGTATTCGTGACCGGGACCGCCGGCGACGAACCGATCGAGGGACCGAAAGGCGTCAACCCTATCAGGGGCGCTTTCGAAGGCTCGGGGCTCGAGCTGAGCGGAACCTTCGATTTCCCGGTTTATGGGCCTGATGAGATCGAGGCGAGTGTCGACAAGCCGATCTGGTTCGCGGAGCGGTATGACGTGGCGGGGATGTCGGGTGAGGAGGGGCTGGGGACGGTGCGGGTTAATTGGAGGTTCGTTCCGGGTGAGTGAGGGCGGCGGTAGCGTCCCGCGTTCCTCACCTAGTTGAGGAGTCGTTCGCAGGCGCCATCACTTCGCATCGGGATACGCACCTGCTGGCCGGTTCGCCTGTTCAGGAAGACGTTCGCGGCACCGTCCCTGCGCAGGAACAACAACTGCGCTGCAGGTTCGGCCGCGGCTGTGCCGCTCTGTTCCTCTTCCCGGCGTTCCAGCGTCCATCGCGACGGGACGGCGATGCAGGCGGTTGGGTCGGTCTTCGGCAGGAAGGCGTAGCTGAGACCCTCGGGGCGTCGGCCGGTTTCCAGCCAGAAGCAGCCCACATCGAACCCGTGGTGCTCGTCGACGATAGCGACATCGGGGTAACCGAACTCGTCCGCCCAGACGAAGCCCATTCCTTTAAGCGACTCGAGCAATGTCTCGACTTGGGAACGGGAACCTGAACCGACGCGCGCAATCAAGCCATCAGAGCAGAAGCCGAACTTCAGAGTGTCGAGGCGGTATTGGATGAGCCCGCCCGGGTACTTCCTCAGCAGCGTTCGAACTCGGACGATGAGGTTGAGTTGTTCGATCAGTACGGCCACGAATCCCAAACCCTTCTACGAAGACACGACTATGCCGGCTTTCACCATAGGCAAGACCTGCGATGGAGACAGGAAGTGCAGTGTAGGTAGCGGTTGCGACACCTAGTGTCGCTATTGTTTCGACGGGATCGACAGGTGCCCAAGACGGGTCGAAAGAAAAAGAAAACGATTACATGTGGTCGACGAAACTAGCCCTGATCTAGTTCCCCAACAACCGACTGAAAACCACCACGAACCTCTCGATGTCCTTCCGAATGTCGAGGCTTACCCCCACACGCTCCGCCGTCGGTCCCAGGCTTTCCCGCATCAGCTCCAGATCGGTGGCTGTGGTGTCGTACTCCTCCCACACGCACGGTCCGGACTCGTCCAGCTTGGGGATCAGCCTGTCAAGAGCTTAACGATTGACTCCATCTTTCGGTAGTTGAGCACCTCAGGTGTGTCGGTGGGCATGTGGTAGTGCTCCCAGCGGCCGCAGCTGAAGAATAGGTAGGGCGTACCGCCCAGCCGGAAGGCGTGGTGGTCGCTCACGTCTCCTACGTATTTATTGAGGGCGGTGACGAGCCGTACCTCGGCGGTCTCGGCGGCGTCTCCCACGGGAGGCTCGAGGCAGGGAGAGCTTTCCATGCCGGTGATGAAGAGCAGGTCTTTCAGGCCTGGCAGAGGAACGTTGTGGCCAACCAGGTCGAGGATCAGCGCGGCCCGGACTTCTCCCTTCAACTGATCACGATAGAAGCGGGTAGAGGTCATGCTCGACGTGTGGTAGTACGGCGGCTCCTCGGCATCGAAGAACGCGATCACCACGTCCGGCCGGGCGGGGGCTGCAAGCAGGCGTTCGGCGACAGCCAGGACGATGGCGACGGCGGCAGCGTTGTCATCCGCTCCCGGCAGTTCTCCATAGGTGTCGTAGTGGGCGCCAAGGAGGAGCGGGGGCAACTCCCGCTCCTCTCCCGGGACGACGCCTATCAGATTCGCGAACTCCCCCCCCTCCGACTGGTACTCGAGGGCGAACGACTCGCCGTCGTACCGCTCCAGTCCCAACCGCTCGAGACGTTCCTCGAGGTAACTCCGCGCTCGCTCGTGGCCCTCCGTCCCGACACGCTGACCTTCGTCCGTCGCCAGCCGAGTTTCGTCATCGATGAGTCGGTCTAGCAGCTCACCCACGCAGCCCGGCCCAGCCCGGCCAGAACGCTGCGATAAGCCTCCAACGCCTGCTCGTCGAACAAGACCACCCGGATCGACTCCGGCGCGCCGGACGCCCGCAGGTGACGAAGCAGCTCGGTGAGCGCGACCTCGGCAGAGACCGGCAGAGGGAAGCCGTTGGTGCCGGTCCCCATGGCCGGGACGGCGATGGAGGCGAAGTTCATGCGGCCGGCCAGGTCGAGCGAGGAGCGGTAGCAGGCGGCAAGCAATCCGGAGTCCTTGGGGCTGCCTCGCCACTCGGGGACCGCCGTGTGGATGACGTACTGGGCCGGCAACTGGAATCCCGGCGTCACCACGGCCTTGCCGATCTCGACTCGCCCGATCTGACGGCAGGCGCGGGTGAGTTCGATCCCGCCCTTCCCGTGTACCGCCCCGTCGACGGAACGGCCGGTACCGAAGAGCCCGGTGTTGGTGGGATTGAAGATGGCGTCGACCCGTTCACCGGTGATGTCGCCGAGCGTGAGCTCGAGGACACCGACAGTGCCATCGGACCGTGGCACCTTGGTGACCTCCGGGCCACTGCTGCGGGACTGCTCGGGCTGTGGCTCCAGCCGCTCATGGTAGAAGCTGCGGCTCTTGCGGTAGACCTGCGACTTCATCCGCTTGCGCGCCAGCACGTCGTCCATTTGGCTCATTGCCGAGTCTAGTTGGCCCAGTTCCTCGAGTTCGGATCGGATCCGGTCGGTCTGCGGGGCCGAGCTCAGGTCCTCACGGGCGTGGGCGAGGATGCTGTTCGCGGCAATGCGGTCGCCGCGGTCGAGCGCGACGGTGGCTTCGCGCTTCATACGGGCTGCCCTCAACTCGGCGATCAATGAAGCGACCTCGGGATCCTCAGGCAGTTCGCCGAACGCATCGGGCGATACGACGTCGAAGCGCAGTGGCAGGGAGAGTTCGAAGTCTTCCCCTTCCGGATTCTGCCAAGCAAGACTCACCGAGCCCATTTTCGCCTCGCCTTCGGGCATCGGGGGGATGCGTAGGACTGCGCCGATCTCCAGTGGCAGCCCCGCGATGAGGTCGGGAAGTATGAGCTGGCCGTCCTCGTCCGGCAGGTCGTTGAGCACCTCGGTCACTTCCGCCCCGGGAGCCTTCGGCCCGAACGAAAGCCGCGCCTGACGCCCGACCGTCGCCGAGAGGCCGTGGAGTTCGGCCGCGAAGATGCTACGGAGCTGCTCTGCGGATTCCGCCAGGTAGTAGTTGCCGCCCCCGGCATGCGCCATGCCCTCGAGCAGGTCTTCGTTGAACTGCCGGCCCAGGCCCAGGCTGCTGGTCGTGACACCATGAGCCTTGACGCCGGCCACATCGCTGCAGATGGTGTCGAGGTCTGTTTCGCCGCGATTGGCGAGGCCGTCGGTCAGCAGGACCACGCGGTTGAGGGCGGAAGGGTCGAGGTTCTGGCTCGCCTGCGCGGCTCCCTCCAGCTAGCCGGCGTGCAGAGCGGTGGTTCCGCCGATCCGAATGCTACGGATCGCGTCCAGGATCCGCGGCTTGTCAGCCGCCGGCATATTTGGGACAACGACGTCGATCTGGTCGTCGTAGGTCACGACAGACACTCGATCTTCTGCCGACAACAGTTCGACGGCTGCCCGGGCTCCCGCCTTCGCCTGCTCCAGTGGAGCGCCGCCCATCGACCTCGACCGGTCGAGCACCAGGGCGAGGTTGATCCCAGGGCGGTCAGAATCGCGGTCCGGCGCCTCGGGTGCGATCCGGAGCATCACCGGCATCTCGCCGCCTGCCGATGAGACTGCGGATTTGAGGGGACGGAGCTCGACATTCACTCGAGCTTGCTGCTTGTCGGTGGAGTTCATGGTGGACTTGCTGCTCATCTCATCCTCCTCTGGCCGATCTGGATGATCAGCCTGGTGATGTGGTCGAGGAGGCGCCGCTGCGCCTCGGGCTTGGCGGGTACCTTCACGTCGCTTCGCACGTGGAGTTCGACGCCGTCGAGCAGCTGGTAGCGCTCCCAGCTGTTGCCTGTCGGGGTGGCGGCAGGGGTCGAAGGCCGAGGTTCACCTTTCGGGGTTGGAGGCGGAACCGAGAGTGCGGGCCCTTCGCTGCTCCTCTGCCGAATCTCTTCGATGAACGAGAGAGCGGCGGAGCGATGATCGGTCGCTGGAGCGAAATCGAGCTTGGCGCCTCCCTCGATGATCGCCGACAGCTCGTAACGGTCCTTCTGCCGAAGCGATTGGCCTATCGCCGCTGCGGAAACGCCGTCTGCCAACAATCTGCGGAGAGCCAGGAGCTGGAGCAGATGATCGACGGTGTAGCGCGCCTCACGCCCCTCCTTGAGGGGCGGTTCGAGCAGGCCCGAGGAGGTGTAGTGGCGCACCAACCTTCCGTTGACCTCCCCTTTCACGCGCGCATCGACGGGGTCGTCGGGCAAGAACTCGGGCAGCAACTGATTGGCTTCGCGAACGAATCCCTCGAGATCGAAGGTCGGCCGCGAAGCAGCGAGATCGTTCAGGCTTTGCATCGAACCCAGACTAGACGTTACAGCAATTATTGTCAATGTCAACGAGTACCGTTGCCATCTTCGGTGATCGGGATGTTGCTGTTGGGCATGGCCCGGCAATCCTGCTAGCGGATCTGCCAACGTTCACTTATCGTGGAGTGCTTCCAGTGCCTCCTCGGCCGACTTCCCCCGTACGCGACGGAGAGCAGCGGGGGGAGATGGCGGTCCATTCCGCAGAACGCTGATGCCATCAAGTTCTTCATCATCGTTTCGGTCAACTCACCGCCCTCCACGTCGATGCCTGCTCTGAAATGCACTTCGCCATCCGACATGTCCATCTCCAGGCATCCAATGCGCCAGTTGAAGTTGACTCGGCAGGCATATTCGCAGACCTCGGCGCGGCGATCTGCCGGGATCCTGATCGGTGCACAAGCGACGGCAACCACCTGCTGGGTGTCTTCGTAGGTTGAGACGTAGCAGGCGAACGTTCCCGAGCGACCGCCCAAGAAGATCTCCAACAGCGGCTTGTCCTGGAAGCGGTGATATCGCTTCCCGCGACTAATGAAGTGCGCCTTGCAACGCTCCAGAAGAGTCGTAGGTTCTGAATCCGATCCCGCAGCGAACTCCAGAAGCATCTCGTACTCGCTCTCGTCCTCTTCTGGATCGAGGCCGGCGCACGAGGCCGCCATCTCCGGTTCCACACCGGTGCCAACCAGCAGGCAGGCGGTGAAGAGATGCGCTTCGATCGACGCAGGACAGTTGCTTACGACTACGGTCAGCCCGTTCTCCAGATGCTCGCGGAGGTCATCGACGGCCGACTTCAGTTCCGACTGGTCGAACGGCTTCGAAGCGGCGTCGGCACCGACCGACACATTCCATAGCATGATGGTGAGTTCGTCGGTCGACCGCTTGACCTCTTCCACCCCTTCATCATCGGCATCGAGGAGTACGAGCGTGTCAACGAAGAACTCCTCCCGCAACGTCTATACCTCTTCGGGAGTCAGGTCTTCGTCGGAGTCGGCGTGGACACCGTGGATCACCCCGAGCCGTCCGGGTAGGGTCAAGACGTCGTGTGGGACGAAGTCAACTTGGATGGTCTCGTTCTGAGCTTTGGGCATCTGGTCCTCCTAGGGAGAGAGAAAAGTGGACGTGAACCAGTTCCGATGACTGCCTACCAGCAATCTAGGAGGTAGCCGCGACAGCTAGCGTCGTACCCAGTGTCATCAGTTTGCGCCTCTTGGTAAGAGCTGCGTCACCCAGCAGCTAGTAACCGTCCATGAAAAGTACGTTGCCAACGCCCATTACCGTCCACTCGGTTTCGCGCCCATCGGGCGTCGGCATGGGGCACCTCGCCCTCGTTCAACAAGTCGCGCAGCTCCTTCACCAGGGCGCTGCCTGCGAAGTGCCCGCTCCAGCGACGGTAGACGTTCGGCCACCGCAACTCTAGTTCGAGCCTTTCGCGCCTTCCCCCTCGCCCAGGAACGATGCCAACCCCTGGAAACAACTCCCTCGGGTCATCGACACCATCCGCCGCCAACAAGTCGTCGAGACGCGAAACAACCGAGGTAGATACGCGGCTGTCCCAGATGGTGTGTGGGTAGAGTTCGTTGTCGTCCTCCCGATGTGCAGTCGCAAAGGCGGCGACCTTCGTCCAGCCACTGTTCATGCGGGCATCGTCGAGGAGATTGCCAGTGAGTGCGCATTGGAAGACGGCCTCGACAGTACAGGCGTCGTAATTCCGCTGTGGAACCCGTCCCCACCGGAGGATCTTTTCGGCGAGCTCGAGCGCCTCGCACCATTCGCGGTCGCTCCAAACCTGTCCGGACTCGAGTCTTTCACTCAATGGCCGGGCAGAATCGGTGAATCCGACTCCAGATCTCAGCCGTTTCCGAGTAGCCGACACGGGGAGTGGGCCAGAAGTAGGACTGCAGACGCTGCGGCCACCCTCGCACAGCTTCCCCGAAGGCTTTGCGCCTCCACTTCGGCTGGAACTCCTCTTCCTGAATCGATGAGATCAACGCCCTCAGGTATCGTTCTCGCAACTCGTTGTCGGCACTGGCTGGCAATATCTTCGTATGGCTCCGGCGCGCTCGCCGCAGCAGATTGTCGAAGTCGGAGTCGGTTATTCGCACTGACCGGTTCACTCGAGCCGGCACTGCAACAGATTTCTTACGCACCTGCGGCAGCTTTCCGACCAGCAACCGTGCTTCGGCTTCCAGCTCTTCCTGCTGTCGCGCGGTCAGTTGCTCCCAGTGGGCGACTGCGCTTCGTTCACCACGTCTGAGGCGCACAGCATTTACAAGTCGGCCGTTGTGCAACACCTTTCCGCCCGGCTCCACCAGATTCGGATTAGCACCAAGGAACACGTTCGTCGCGTGCATCGTGTTCCGATATGAAGGGGTCACCAAGAGTCGGCAGAGAACATCGAGGTTGTAGTGCAGGCCCTCGGCAAGCTGCCGCTCGAAGCTCACCGCCCGGTTGTGCCTAGGCACGGCAGCCTCCCGCCAGTCGCCTCGAGACGGTCCCATCATGTCGCCGAGTACTTTCCACGCCGCAACGAACTGCACGTACGAGACATCTTGCCTCGCGGCGTGAGGGAACACGACTTTCACGACAACCTGCCTTCGGTCTGATTCCGAGCAGACATTCGCACGAGCCGGTCGGCCAGGCCCTCGATCTCCTCCCGCATCGCTAACGGTTCGAGCCAACTTTCGGGTATCCCGTCGACTCCGTAGTAGGCGCCGGCGATCTGACCGTAGATCGCCCCAGTCGTGTCGGCATCATCACCCAGGTTGACCGCCAGAAGTGCGCCCTGCTCGAACGACTCGCTCTTGGCGAATGCCCAGAGCGCGGCCTCCAGTGACTTGACCACGTAGCCGGAACCGACGATCTCCGGCGGCTCCCGTCTCAGGAAGGAACCCGCCGCCACCTCATCGATCTTTGAAGCGAGTGGCGCCTGGTCCCACAGTCCGCTAACCGGCGTAAATCGCGGCGAGAGAAGCATCTCTCGCGGCCTGCCCTCCTGTGCACCAATCAGTAGTGCCGCGAAGTAGCGACAAGCGTCGACGCATGTCCGCGCGCCATGAGTGGTGCGCGAACTTTCGCTGGCCAACTCGATCGCCTTGGCTGGATCAGAGGCGAAGGCGAGTGGGACGGGCGCTAGACGCATGAGGGAACCGTTGCCGGCGCTATCAGGATTGGTAGACCCAGAGTATGGATCTCCCGAGCTCTCGAAGCGGCGCAGGGCACCGCTAGTAGTGTTTCCTATGTCGAAGCAGGTTCCGGTACTGCTCCAGACGCCGTCACGCCACCACCGGACGTAGCGCTCCATCTGGTCCTTCGGGTCGAAATCGTTTTGCTCGACGAGACTCTCGGCCAGGCACAGGGCCATGCTCGTATCGTCGGTCCACTGTCCAGGTCGAAGTCGGAACGGCCCACCTCCGACCATGTCACCAATCGGCTGGAACGACCCTGGCCGGCGGAACTCCAATGTCGTTCCCAGAGCATCGCCAACAGCCAAGCCGAGAAGGGAACCGCGGTAACGATCAATCGGGTTCAAATTGCTGCCTCGGCCGGGTACTGGTGGGAGTTGACGGATTGAGTAATAGTGTTCGATGTCCTAACGTTCACTCGCTCTCCAGTTCCGCCCACCCCGATAGCTGTTAGATCCACAATAAAGAGTTCAGTGTGACTGAGAAGGAGAAGATCCACTTGCACGGCTCCACGCCTTGGGCCGCCATCCGCAGTGATCCAGCCACGATGCCGGCCCGCTCAATTCAGGACCCTGCTATTCGATCCATCGAGTCCCCTGCGAACACGAATCTCTTGGCCAGTTCGCCTGTCCAGATAAACATCGGAGTCGCTCTCCTGCCGCAGGCAGAGCATCTGCCCCCAAGGCGTACCGGAAACCCGCCCCTTCTTGCCATGCAGCCAGTTGGACAGCGACCACCCCTTCGGAACCGCCACCAACCTGTCGGGGTCACTTCCCGCCAGGAAGGCAATGGGGACATCGTTGGACCGAGGGGCGTACTCGAGCCAGTCGCAGCGGTCGGGCATGCCCCGTAGCTCGGAGACTATGGCAATGTCACGCATGCCCCTATCGTCCCGGAGCACTAGGCCCTTCTCTATTAGACGAGCAAGGAACAGATCGATGTCCGACCGGGATGGAGATCCGACTCTGGTGATGAGACCATCGCAGCAGAAACTCTCATGCGAATAGTCGCGCCGGTACTGCTCCAGTCCGCCTGCGTAGTTCTGCTCGAGTGTGGAGACGCGGACTATGAGGTTGAGATCTTCGATGATTACGGCCACATCCAACTTCCCTTCTTCTGCGCAGTGACCTCAACTCAGGCAGGCAATTGCCCTCCCTATGTCGGTATTGCGAAGATAGAGGTACAAGGCGACAGGTAGTGACGCATTAATTGAGCTTTATGAATCACCGTGTCGTCTTGACCTCACTCCACTCAGGTGGAGCGGTGGAATCGAAGTACTTCGTTGACCTCGATGTTGAAGCGCAAACGATAGCCGACGACATCGAGGCATGTTGCGAGAGCACTACCGAAAGCGCCGTGCTCGTCCGATACGGTTATCAGGTCGATGCTTTGAGGCCAATGCTCCCGGACTGGTAAATCCTGACTATCCACAAAGCCAAAGGACGCGAATGGAAGTCGGTCGCCGTGATCTATGACGACAAGTACGCGTCAGACGCTGGGGAAGAGGACTGCGTCAAGTTCGTGGCGGCAACCCGGGCCAGCGAAAATCTCTTATTCTACGAGTCCCTATAACCCCCGCGGCCGCAAGAGGCTGTTACCGCTACTAGTCTCACGCCTTCGGTCGACACGTCTTGCAAGGTCGACGTCCCGTCGCAACTGCTTCATTACGACTGTCGAATCTGAGCAGCTTCTTTGGATCGATTTCCCTAATCCACTTGCAGTCGGGAGAGTGAAACTTCTTCTTCCAAGGGCTCGCCACAAAGAACGACCCGTTTCGAGTAGAGACGAGAGTTTCAAGTTGCTGCGACTCTTCGCGACAACGCTCGAGCTGCCACTCCAGGTCATCGACTCGCTCAAACAGCAACGCAGCTTCCGGCCACACGAGCCTCCGGACTCTTGTAATAACCTGTCCCAACATCTCTCCCCCCGAACATCCGTCATCCCAAGAAGAAGTTGGTGGTTATTGATCTATTGCAATTTTATCCGCTGCCGGGACTGCCGCGGTCAACATAGGTACTTTTCGTCACCAACTCCTCCAGGCTGGCGTTGCCCCCACCGTCCGATTCGTCAGCACCCCACAGAGCGCCAACTGGGTACGGTCTATCCGGATGTACGTCGTCGTCAGCCCGCCGGGATAGCTCGGCATCCAGCTGGCTGTTAAGGCAACTCCATAGCTCCCGGGAAGGGGGTGGATGAAGCGCTTCGCCCTTCATCGGTTGAAGCAGCATCTTCGCCCAACACTCGTCGTTTACGCTCACCGTTCCATCGGCAAACAAGCGAATCCCTACATACTCCCTGTAAACAGGCCGACCCCGCAAGTCCATCCACCGGAGCATCGCGCCCAGCCCAGCGACACCGTTCAAGCACGGGCTCGCGGCCACGTGCCCCCCGCTCTTCGGATCTTTGGCTATCCGAACGAACAGCTCGTATAACGGTTCCTCCGGCGCGAAAAGAGCGGCGTTGGCAGCCTTTCTAGCTGCAGATCGATCGAAGGCCAACCGCAGGTTCTGCTTTCCGCCACCCAGCTTCTCTTGGACATGAGGCGGCAGTCGCACATCCCAAACCTTGTCGTCATAAAGCCGATTGGTAACCTCGATGCCCAGGAGCTCGAACCAGCCTGTTGCGAACGAAACGAGATGCCGGTCATCCAACTTGAGCTCGTTCCGTAGCTCGTTGGGATCGTAACCAGTAGCGTAACTCAGGATCTGCTCCTGAGTTTCTGCCGCTTCCTTGGCTCGCTTGAGTGCGAACTCCATCCGCTCTTCACTTCGCTTGATGTCGCCCTGTCCGGCAGCCTCCAGCATCTCCTCGATCGCTTCCATGTCGAGGCTGCCGACGAGTTCGCCGAGGATGTCTTCTCGCAGCCCCTCACGGTACTCGTCGCTTACGCCTGCCATCTCGGCGGCCACCGTTTCGAGGCGGTCGTACATCTTCTTAAGCACTTCACTGTCGAGCGTGTCGGGCACGTGCATGTTGAAGACGACGACCCGCTTATCTTGTCCGTACCGGTAGAGGCGCCCAACTCTCTGGACCAATCGCATCGGGTTCCACGGCAGGTCGAAGTTGACCATTATGTTGCAGTTCCGATGTAGGTTGAGGCCCTCGCCGCCGGCCTCCGTTGACACCAGGAATTGACCCGTGCTGTCGAAATGCTCCATGGCCGCTCTACGTTCTTCGTAGCTCTGGCCGCCTCGTATGAGGCTTACGGTCTCCTCGCCGTAGCGCGCCCGCAACTCATTGACCAAGTGGTTTTGAGTGCTTCGGTACTCCGTAAAGATGAGCAGTTTCTCTCGAGGGTCCTTCTTGAGCACCGCCGGCACAGCCTCTTTGAGAAAGTAGCGGACCTTCGAGTCGTGAGCTATGAGCGCGTTGGCTCGAGACACTAGGTCGTCCAGAAGCTGCAACTCTCCCTCGAAAAACTCCGAAGCACTGCTGGTAATATCTTCCTCGCCCTCGACGTACCGGTTGTCGTTTTCTGCCGGAAGGGTCGTCTTGGCCTCGCCCTCGAGCAGCCTCCGCTTCCTTCTCTCCAGTGCCGCCGTGATTGCAGCGAGACTACTGGCGGCGAGTTTGCGATAAGTCGTCATCACGAATCCAATTGCCAGACCTAGGTTTCCTGCCTTGGCGCCTGCGGCATAACCTTTTCGGAGGTAGTGGCGGAGTTGCTTGTCGAACGATTTTTCCTCGTCCGATAGCTTCACCTGAATCGTATGCGTGTCCTTACCCCGAAAGATGAAGTTGCCGTCAACATCCGTGACGTCGGCCTTCCGGTTGCGAATGATCAGCTCGCGGAGCATTTCGGGCTCCCTCGTGAGCTGAAGGAAGCGCTTGCGCCACTCACGTCCCGGTCGCAGGAGTTCCAGGAGAGCGCGGAACTTGTCGTCCTTGCCTTGATGAGGTGTACCGGTCAAGAGAAGGAGGCTCTCCGTCCTGCTCCTGAGCTGGCTTGCCAACTTGTACCTGTCTGCAACGTCATACTTCAGGCCGTATTCGTGTCGACTCAGCCAATGCGCTTCGTCGAAGACGATCAGGTCCCACGGTTCGGCAGCGAGAATCGACTCCAGGTGGTCTTCTCGCTTGAGCCTGTCCACCGAGGCGACGACCCGGTCGAAGAGTTTCCACTGCGAAGGTTCGTTCACGTGGAAATTCTCGCCGTAGATCATGAAGTCGCGGATGTCGAATTTATCCCGCATCTCCTCTGTCCACTGTCTAGTCAAGCCGGCGGGTACGACGAGAAGGAAACGCTTCATCCCTCGGCGCCGAAGTGCGGCCAACAGCAGACCAACTTCGATCGTCTTGCCTAGTCCGACATCGTCCGCAATCATCCAATTGAGATCGCCGGACGTGAGGATGCGGTGGACGAGGTGAATCTGATGGGGTAGGGGATCGATATCTAGCCGGGAAAGAGCCCCGGTGTTGCTTTGCCACTGCTCGAGGGCATACGCTAGGTTCCTTAGACGAAACCTCTCGGCATCCTCGGCCTTGGTCTGAAGCCTGCTCTCGAAACGACCACGAACTCCCGGCACCTGGCGCAAGACCTGCCAGGGAAGCCATACCCTTTCACCAGCTTCCCAGAAATCAACCAAAAGCTGCTCGTTGCCGCCGAGGACCCGATACTGCTCAACGTAGCCATGTCCGAAACTCGCCATACTGGGTTTGTTCGGTTCGTGTACGACTTCCGCACCGGGACGAAGTGTAGTACGGAGGCTCTTCACTGGCACAGCCGAAACATTATGGTCAGGTTCCCACTGCACGTCGGCCTGAAGCAGGCCTCCTTCTTCCCGGCTCTCGCGAACAATTCCACGTTTCTTCTCATCACTTGCCAGGAATACGCGCGAACCCTGAGAAGGCGCTATCACCTGAGGGACCGTGCAAGGCGAAAGCGATGCTCGTCGAAATTCCCATTGCTTCCTCCCCAGTCATCCACTAGAAGGTGCCAGATATAAGCACCGAAATTGCGGAAAATTCTCCTACTAGAACCCCACTTGTACTCCTGGTAGGCGTCTTCCAGGAGGGCGAATATCTCAACTGCATCTGGATATCCGTCAAAGCCCCTTATCAGTTTCATTGTATTTTTCCAGCTGATTGGTCCGCCCGCAACCTCAAAGAATTGAGCGTGCCAGTGTTCGCGTACGTCTAACGCGAGCTCGAGCTCCTCTGGCACCAATCCCCGCCGAATCGCTAACCTGATCGCGGCAGCCACGGGACCTATTGCCTGCGTGTCTAGCGCCCTAACCAAGGCTCTCTCGCCGTGTAGCCAGCCCGCCTGAACCATTATCTGCTCAGCCCATAGGTGAGCCCGATCAGTCGTACTGATAGACTCTTCAACAGGCAAATCTGAATCGGTCTCGGCGGTGCTCGCGTCTAGCAGGTCAAACAGATCAACGTCATCCCTCAGCTCATCCAGGTTCCATGCCGGTAAGTCGACTTCGGCCTCGGCCGTATAGTCCAAAGTCTGGTCGAAATCGTCGATGACCTCGTCCAGTAAATTGGTTGGCGCCGGGAGCGGAGTAGCTCCGATTTCCTCAACAAAGGCAGAAGCATCTGCCTCTTCGTCAAAGTCCTCGCTCTCCACTGGCTCTACTTCCTCGTCCAAACGAGACGGGATCCCGAGCAATGACCGCAGATTCTCACCCAAGATCCGCTCATCGACCCGCCTGAGGGTTGACGCTGAGACGTGGGCAACAGCCTCGTCGAGATCACCAGCCAATTCAAACAGGACGTCTCGGGGTGTTCGGTCGTCGCTAGCCGCGTAGCGCCTATCGTCCGGGGATTCGGATCTTGCCAGTCTACGAAGAGCCAGGACGGTCAGCTCGGCGTCCAGAAGGAGTTCATACAGCACTGCGGTGGGAGTGTTTCGATGGGAGCAAACCTCGCGTCGAATTGCCAACGAAGAGTGGCCAGCAAGCCGGCTCAATGTCTCACTCGTGTGTGCTGGGGTCCTTGCGGCAACTAATGCGACTTCTTCGATCTCGTTACTGCAAAGCATCTCTAGGACCGACGGCAATGTCGAAGTGCTTCGGGCGAGTTGCAGACGTTCATCTACGGACGAGGCCTTTAACCGCGACCACCAACGCCAGAACTCTCCCCCACTCCCCGGACCACTAGCCAATGAGCTCATCACAGTCGCCCCCTACGCCGGAGCACCTCCGGCAATACCGGTAAACGAGAGAACAACATCAAATCGCCGGGAGGTACCGTCCCCCGAACTGCAGACGCGAGCGCAAGCAGTCTGAAAAGGTAATGCAACAATCGACGGAATTTGTAATAAAGCGCCCCCCAGCAAGCCCCAACTCACTGGACAAAAGCAACACTCATCTCTCCTTGTGGGCTTACTGTAGCAGCGGAGACTCACGGAAGACTTACAAGTTGCGCATATTCGCGACACAACTCCTCCTATGCACAAGATTCTGTCTTGACGCAGCGACAGGTAGCGTCGCAACGACAGGACATCATTCAAGGCTTCGTGGGAATTACGGCTGGTATCGTTGGGCACGACGAGTCGGCCTTAGGGCCGGCAATCGACCTCGGAGGAACGAATGACAAACGGCGAATCAGGGGACGAGTACGGAATACTCGTCCACTCGATCCAGAAGAACGCGACGTCGAAAATCAACATCCATGTCAACGAGTACAAGGGGACTACATTCGTCGACATTCGCGAGTTCTACCTGGAGAAAGAGAGCGAGCAATGGAAGCCCGGTCGCAAGGGGATCGCAATCCGAGACGAACTCTATCCGGAGCTGCTCCAGGGAATCATCTCCGCAGGAGAGATGCTAGGAATGGATGGTCTGGACGATTCTGACGCGGAGTAGGTCATGCGGCCGAAGCTGCCGGCATCGATACCGAGAGCTTGGCCAGAAGCTTTTCGAGTGACCGCCGAAAATTGCCATTGCTGATCGTCGCAAGTCCGGCAGAGGAGTTGTTCTTTCGAACCTCGACAACTTCGATCCCGTACTCCTGTGGAATCTGAGTAACGAGGCTCGAATAGTTGCCTACGTCTTTGGCGCTATGCGGTACTGCTCCAATTATCACGCCGGCGTCCTTTGCCGGATTCAACTTCTGAGCAACCGAAATGTTCTTCACCTGCTCGTAATCTAGAAACTCGAATACCTCGCCCGGCGCGCTGAACCCCAGGCCCTTCGCGACCCCCAATAGCTTGTGAGCGTCCTTGTGCCTGCCAACTACCCAGATTCTTTGCCGGCGAGCTTCGAGCCCCGCTGCGACAGCTTTCAGCACTTCGGGAGTGGGGAGCGAAGTGTCCCAGTCCAGCGCTTCTGCCTTGTCGTCCAAATCTACGCTTAGAGATTCCTCCGCAACGTCAACGCTATGGGAAAGAATTACTGCGGCTCTGGCGAAGACCCTCGCTTCTCGGTCTAGGTCGGCAAGTCTGTCCACGCCATCTCCTTGCCTTTCGTTGGCTGCCAATACTGCCAACTCTGCCCACTGCCTGTCGAAGAGTCGAAGGAGATCCGGCGATTTCGCCAACAATTTACTGGCAATTCGATCGGCCGCAGCCAGATCTCCTACGAGATCACCGATTCTCCGGCTCGTCTCATAAGTCGAACGGATCAACTCGAGCCAGGTAGTGAGGATTGAAAGAGCAAGCTGCGGACTGATATCTCCTACGAGATCTTCCAATCGCTGCGGTTGGGCCCGAGCCGTACCCGGGAAAAGCGCGACGAAGGAAACTGCCTGCGCGGCTCTCTCACTCGGCTCGAGCGGACGTAGAGAGTCGAGAAGCAACGCAGTATTCCAAACGTCCACGTACCTGTGAAACGTATGAGCCAACAGCAGAAACTCTCGCAGTGCGTCTTCTTTTTTCGCGACGCTCTCGTCGACTCCTACGGTGAGTGCCGTCCGCAACGCCCTAGAAATGAGGCGCCCAGTCTCGGGATCTTGCTCGGAGGCCTCTCTCAGCTGCCGAGCGGCCGAAGTCACCTCCGTCAGGGGAAGGTTTCCCTTTGCTACCTGTGCCTCGAGTAACTCCTTGGCCAAAGTGCTCTCACTCGTTGGCATCAGGCTTTCCCATTCGAAGGAGTCCAGAGATCTGCGCTCTCCTCGAGCGCCTCATGTATTTCTGCTGTTACGGCATTTCGGTCTATGACGATGCTGAGCATCTCTCGCGCCCGTGTTGCCCCGACATACATGTCCAACCAGGTCCCCAGTGCCGCGGCCTCTTCGGCTGCGGTAGAGATGATGGCCAGCAGCACTGCGTCGAATTCGAGTCCTCGTACAGCCTCCACCGGCAAGACCCTGATGGAAGCAGCATCGTCGCTTGGCGAAAATCCTACTCCCGTATCAAGACCAGCTCTCGCCAGCTCCCCCTGGATGCGGCCCCGGTTTGCATGCGTCGTCAGCACTGCGAGACTCTCGATTCCAGGCTGGGCACCGAGTCGGTTGACTTCTGTGACTATCGACTTCAACGCCTCCTCGTCACTAGTCAAGAGGACTCTTGGCAAGGCACCTGAACGCGCGGCAGGTCGGTGGATTGGAATCGACCGATCTGGAGCAAATACGGCATGAGCGAATGCCTGGATCTCTTTCGTCGTTCTAAAATCCTCCTCCAGCACATACACCGGCCAAGGGTTCGAAACACCGAGGATCTCAACCATCTGTTCCAGTTCACTACCGTTGAGCTCGAACCTTTGATACGGATCGCAGAACAGCTTTAGGGCAAGCGAAGCATCGCGCGCCTGCTTGAGCACCTTGAGAGGCACATCCTGTGCTTCGTCAATTGCAATCATTCGATAACGCGATGCCGGAGCAGAAAACCATCCACCCCAGTCTAGGTTCATTGCCGACCAATCGAAGATCCGCTCGCCACGCTTCCTCGGCACTCGACCTTGACCGCGGTGGCCGTATTCGTAGGTAAGCCAACCCCGCCAGGTAAAGACTTGCAGGTTGTCGACTCCGGTAGGCCTTACTGCAGCTTCTAAAGAATTGGCCAGGAGTTCACTTGAGACAATAAGTAGGAATTGCGACTCCGAATACTCCTGGGCACTCTTCAGGCAGTGACTCAGCGCGAACAGGGTCTTGCCAGTACCCGGACCGCCTGTGACAACAAGCGAACGATCAGTGGGAGCGAGAGAGACCAGCGACCGAAGCGGCGGTGAAACTTGTCGGTCCTCAGGTAAGGGCAGTAACGACATGGTCAAAGGTTACGCCAGAACGACCACGTCGAGCGCCATCACTCCTTCAGATCCCCTTCTCGTAGCTTAGATGTGATCTTCTTTCAAGACTAGTTGATCTCCTTTACGTCGTGTCTGATCTTGCAGTTGTTGGCGTGATCTGCTATTCTGCTTCTCAGATCAGTTCCGAAGGAGGAGTAATGCGGACTGTCGCAAGGATGTCTGTAATGGAGCAGGATGCCCGTGAACTCTACGTAGGTGCAATGCGCGCCGAGGACATAATCCGGCTGGGACGCGTGGCCGAGTGGACCGAGGAAAATAGCGAGCAGGGTTACCAGCGTGCCCCGGAACGGAGTCGCATCAGGAAGTTGGCGAACTTCCTCAAGACCGAGGGTGTTCCCATGCTTCCTACATCAGTTCTGCTTAGCCACCGCGGTGAGCCGCTCGAGCGCCGTGACCTCGATGACGGTACGGCCGAGATTACCTTCCCCGACGACGAAGTACTTTGGATAGTCGATGGCCAGCACCGAGTGAAAGCGCTAGAGGTCGCAATCAAGGAAGACGGCTTGGAGCGATTCAAATCTTTCATGCTGCCAGTTGTGATAGTCGAGTTTCCGAACATCGAGGAAGAAGCGCATCAGTTCCAGATCATCAACGAGAACATGAAGAAGGTGAACACGCAGCTCGCACGTCGCCTCCTTGCGCTTAGACTGGCACGCGGCGACGACTCGACCCGTCGAGCGATTCGGCAAACGCGCAGGCTATGGGAAGCCGAGACCGTCGAGGTTATCAAGGAGCTGCAAGCTGAACCGGAGTCTCCGTGGAGTGGAAGGATACAGCCACCCAACACGAGAAAGTCCGCAGATCACATCGTCAGGGAGTTGTCCTTTAGCACCTCGCTCAAACCGATCCTCACGGACGAGGTCTGCATCGACCTTGGTACCGAACGAATCGCCAATTTTCTAGTGAACTACTGGGAAGCGTGGTCTCAACTCCTACTTGAAGCTTTCGAGACTCCTGGCGATTACGTCATACAGAAAACCCCTGGCATCTTCAGCCTACACGCCGTTGCCCGCTACCTACTCAAAGTGTTCATCTTTCGGCGGATGACCGAGCCCACGGTGGACGACATAAAGGTCGTACTTAGTGACGCAGGTGAAGCCGCAACCGCAGGCTTCTGGGAGTCTGGCAACGCTCACGGCGCGGCTATGGCGGGGTCGATGGCAGGCTTCAAGATTCTTGCCGACGAAATCATCGACACGTTGCAGAGCAACGGGCATCAGATCTAGGTACGCAATGGGGCGTCGATTCGCTAGGAGGGGGACTGGTTCCCAATGCCCATAAAGCCTAAGGGGCAGCTCACAGTCGAAGCAGTGAAGGAGATTCAAAGGACCGCTTACCTGGTTTACAATTATCCCCCGCCTGGGACAGGAAGCTCTATTCCCGTGCCAGCTGAAGTCCTTTACAAGTTGTGCCGCGACTGGCTCGAGTGTCGTACGGACGATCAAACAGCCATGAATGAGTCCCTGCTGTAGACAAAGTCTCGTTAGCGCATACCAAACAGGATCCTACGAGGTCATCCATTTTGAAGTGCGGTCGCCTCTAGCATGCAAAGTGCCGCCACCGCAACATGAAACGCGAGTGGTGGCGGTACCGCATCGCCGATCATCCTCGCTATCTGCGTGCGACGAGGAATGACGCCAGACCCGCCCACGAATCTGAAATCGTCCGGAAACCCCTGGACCCGTGCTCCCTCGTGCGGTGTGAGGGTACGAGGCCTTTGGGGATGGACATACCGACCACGACCGGGGGACAGAAACCCGGTCGACAAGGTAGGTGCGGGAAGGTCCCCGTCCATTCGTCCATAAACACTCTCATAGGTGTGGGGCTTGTCTCGATGACACGCCGGGCGGTATTTGTCCGGGAGATTGTACTCGTCTTCGCGGATCAACCATTCTACGCGTGCCTGATTCTCGGTAGAGAGAACCGAGGGGGCGTCGTAGTCGTTGTCAATCTCGACATCTGTCAGGTCCCCGATCGCTTCGAGCACGGACTGTCGACTACCGTGATGCGTTAAAAGCCAAGCGGCAGCCGCCTTGACCCGCTCACTTTCGGCGACATCTTCTCGCACTGCGATTAGGAAGTGGCGCTTTCTGCTCTGTGAGACTCCGAAATGTTCCGCGTTCAGAACACCGTCGAATCCGATACGGTAGCCAAGTTCCGTGAGCAACTCCATTGTTCGCGCCACGACATCGCCAGCGTCGGCCTTGACCGTAGGTACATTCTCTACGATCACCACCTTTGGCCCAGCGACAAAGGCCGCCGCCGCCATCCAGAGGTACAGTTCGTTACGGTCATCAGCGCGGCGGGTGCGATTGTTGAGATTACTGTGCCCCTGGCAAGGGGGCCCGCCGATCAACACATCGGCACTCACTAACGACCGGGGCCAACCTCCCATCAACAATTGGCCAGGTTCGAGCAGGTTTCGTTGGCCGGGGTCTAGGAGCGGCTCTACACGTAGAAGGTCCCTAACGCTTCCCTTAAACGAACGCTTCGGCCTCAAATTGAAGGCGTGAACATCGAGGGCCTTAGAGTCGACATCGGCCGCCAAGAGGCTACGAGGCCTGCACCCAATGGCTTCGATCGCCCAATGGACACCCAGCCCGAAACCACCCGCGCCCGAGAATAAGTCCACGACTGTAAGAGTGCGTCCAGGAGGAATTGATGACTCCGGTCGCCTACCCCACAACCGATTGAGATGCCACGACTTTTGCGCATCTGAATACACCTTGTCCTGGGTCAGATGCTGTTCTAGGCTGCCCGAAAGACGAGAAACCCGCCTCGTCAGAATGCCCGATTTTTCACCGTATTCCAATAGTCCTGCTGTCTCGACGACGCTCTGGAGATCGCTCACAACTGTTACAAGCTATCACGCACTTCTTCTATTAATTGCCTGGCCTCGTCATCAGACAACAACTCAAAGGCGATGGATGCGTGTCTTCGGCGGAGTTCTTTCGCCATTGCTCGAATCACTGGAATGGAGACAGTAGGTTCAGACCCGAGATAGGGGTATTGGAACGCTATCAGCGCACGTGCCATTGTTCGGACCTGTGCATACTCCACTCGCAAGATGTGGCTCCGCCAGAGGTCCTGATCACCTCTCAAGGCCACTGAGTAGGGTTCCGCTCCCTCCTCCTCGAACCCGATGTCCCCCCTGAGCCAAAGTCGTGAGAAGAGCCCCTCGGCGAGGTTGCTAGAAAGACCATAGTTCTCATCCCGGGCACCGCAGAATTCTCCCTTGGTCTCATGCCGCCAATCAACCCATCGAACGAACCGATCATCCTCCCTACCGAAGACCAACCACACCCAAAACTCGGGATCAGCAGCCACCGATGACTCAATCTGGAGTGCACGATGCACCACAGTTGATGCCATTCCCTCGAATCGTCCCCAATAGCCGCGTCCTCCTGAGCCAGGCTCGCCTAACCGGACGCGAAGTTCATGCAACCCGTCCAGCAAGTCTTCTAGCATGTCCTGGTCCAGCTCGTGCCCGTCCCCCTTCCAGACCACTTCCGCTTCCAGCGGCCCCTCGCCTCTCCTCATTGAGGCGAGAACCGCCTCGCCGTCCTCTGTTCCGAGCGTAGGATACCGATTCACAAGCGAGCCCTATCGACGGCGCCAGCGAAATCTAGGAACGACTGCGCTTGAGATCGTAGCCAGCGTAGGGCCTCGCTCGGATGTTCAAACCATCCGAGGGCGGAGGAGAATTCAGGCTCTGTTCGAATTCCTAACCGACTCAAGACTGTTCCGAGCATTGTCGACGGTTCAGCGATGAACTCTTCCGCGTTAGACAGCACAACGTACGAGACCTCAGCAAAAATGTCACAGGCAATCTGGTTTCCCATAATTCCCCTTGCATCGGAGTCACCGAGTATCCCTTGAAGAGCATTGGCATGATTCTCATTGATAACTACGTCTAGGACTTCGGCAGGCGACAACCGGAAATCCTGGCTCTTCCAATCGGTCGTCCATACGGTGTCCCTTGGCAGGTTCCTCTCCGTAAACCACTCGGGAGGTACGACTCGAACAGGAAATCGAGTCCCCTCACGACGAAGATTGACCTCAAAAGAACGCTGCGAAATGACGTGTTGCGGTTTGTAAGCCCGCCCAGGCACGTAGGGAAGGGAGTAAGACGGGGCTACGAGAGATACAAACTCCAAGCGACGCGGTCCTGCGAAGCGTGAGAGGACCTCGCTGCTGAAATCCACGATGTCGGGACGGTCTATGAGGGGAATGGTTTCCACAACTTCCCAGCGTTTTATTGCCCGGTCGCGAATAATAAGCGACAGGGTCAGATCATCTGGCGAGATGTGGGCCTCCTTCTCGAGCAACTCATCGTTGACTGCCAGCCTAAACGCGGGATGAAACGGCACCGTCAGTTCGTCCGATTCGAGCCAGTAGCTTGGTTCCTCCGAAAACGCGGATTGATCGGATACCCGGAAGCGTGTCTCATTCTGCGCGTTATCCGAGCGAGAGTAGGCCTCAATAGTCCTTGTCTCGGTGGCGCTCCACAGCGTCCCCGCCATCAGGCTTCCCCTGAAACCCGGACCTTGAACCTCACTACAGATTCCAGGTCCGTTGCCGCCGAGGCGAGGAACGACCTCTTGCCTCCGTCGGGAATATCGAAGCTGTGCCCTGCCTTCAATCCATCCGCCAACAAAGTGCCCCGGTCGTCTCGAAGCTGGACCTCCAGCTTCTCGAGTTGTCGCCGGTCGGCATCACCAAGGACATGGGCTTCCACCTCGAGCCGAGCCTTGAGTTGGCCTACTCCTTCTCGCGGCCACACCTCTATCACCGCCTGATCACGCCGTTGACCATAGATTCGGCTTTGCTGGACACTGAGATGGATCGGGCGCTGATCACCGGGTGGCACTGGACCGGGCCCAGAGCCCTTCCTGAAGACCTGACCAAGGAGTGTTTCGAGGGCCCTGAACCTTCTCGTACTTTCCTTGGGCTGGGGAGCAAGGGCCTCCTGGAACTCCTTTGCCTGATTCCAGACATGTTTGTGAACGGCCGCCACTATCGTGTTTTCGCGTTCGTCGGCATCCAAACGCTCGGATTCGGGCGCCCAGTGATCATGAGCGGGTGGTTCAGACCTACGGAGGATAGGATCCACCTCGGGATCTGCAACGAACACGCCTACAAACGGCGTGAGGAAATCTCTACCTGCTTGCAAATATTCGACTACCAGACGAGGGCCCCTGAATGTCGCAACTCTGTTCTTGAACCACAACTCGTCCTCGTCGCCCAAGTCGTCATCCAGTGCGACGAGCGACAATGTTCCAACCAATCTCCTGCCTAGGCTACGAATCTGGACGGTCCTGGCCCGCTCCTCATCGTCGCGCTTGTCCAGAATTCGTTCATATGCAGTAACGAAAGGGAGCAGGTCAGCCCTGGCCTTGGGATCAGGAGAAGGAAGTACTTCTTCCCCCCGCCTGAACGTGACTTCGAGGCGTCCACCGACACCGGAGACTATTCGAGGCCACCACCACTTCTCGACAGCGGACCGGATTTCCTCGACGTCGTACGAGCAGCCTAGAACAAGCATTGACGTTCCTGGATCCAGGGGTCCGCGCGGAACGAAACCCAGTTCTCTAGCTAGCTCATCCGCAAGGTCTCCTTCTAAGGGGTGTATCGGGAATGCCGAGTCTCCACTAGCGATCAACCCGCACAATGCATAGCCGGTGTAGCTGCGGCCAGTCCGAATGTGATCAGGAAACAGTGATACCGCGATGAGCCTCGACGGCTGGGGAACGCCATTGCGAGGCGCTGGTTTAGAGTAATAAACGACCGTGCGAACCGCAGACGCAACGGACAGCACACTCTTTCCGAAGCCGAATGCTCCACCCTTGGTGCCCTCCTCGTGAGTCTGCCCGAAAAGGTACACGAGTCGCGTGAAATGATCCTCCCCGGAAGTTCCACCGATGTCTCCACCAAGTCCGACCGTGCCCCAGTCTTCCGCGAATAAAACTGGAATATCCGAGCTACCCCCAGCTAGCTTATCGAAGACAGAATTACGCTCGGGAAACCGGTCTTTACCCCTAAAGGCATTGATGTGTTGCACGAGTTCACTGCTTCCCAATAGGAAGTCTTCGAGCCGGCGACTGCGCCCGGGCGTGAGGACCTCAGTCCTGAAATCGAGCCTGACGGCCCCTCGACTGCCGGGCAAGTATGCGTCCACCGTGTTCTGAGCCACCTCACGCACGAAGAGCTCTGTGCCCTGGAGACGGGCACCCTGAAGAACATTCAGAAGACCTTTTGCACCGGTGGTTCCCGCACTGACCGGCATGAACCACCAGTTTCCTTCGACCCGGTGCCGTTGATATTCCATAACCATTTAGGCGGTTCTTCCTCGAGCCGCGAAGGGCTCGCTTCTTTGTGTCGTCATAGTGGTACGAACTGTAACAAACAACATTGAGCGACGTCGATGCATCAGCGGCGAGTAACTTCTGTCCTGGGGGGAGAAGAGTTCCGCAATTCACAGAGAAACCTGCGGACTGAATCTCCTGCGACGACACAATCGTTGATTTCGTAGACTACCCAATGTTCCCTGGTGCCCGGACGCTCGCCGCGAATGCTCCTCGCTATTTCGTCTATGACGCAATCGAGTTCCTCACGCACTTCGTGCTCCCAGAACCGAAGGACACGCCATCCACACTCTTCTAGCTGCCGAGTCTGCCTTTGATCCCGCTGCACGTTTGCGCGAAGCTTTGGTCCCCAGTACTCTGGACTATTTCGCGGCATGACGTAATGGTTTGGACAACCGTGCCAGAAGCAGCCATCGACAAAAACTGCTACCTTGGCTCGAGGAAAGACCAAGTCGGGCCTGACACCGTGTATTTTCCTGCCTAATCGATAGCGGTAACCAAGCCGCCAGAGGGCCGAACGAAGCTTGAGTTCCGGAGCAGTATCCTTCTGGCGAACTCGCTTCATCAATTCTGATCTGTTCATCCACTAAGCCTGTCTACGTTTGGCGCATCTGACCATTTCGACCAATGCCGTCTAAGAGCCTCACGGTCTAGAAGGGCAACCCGGTCGAGGTTCTCCCGATAGGTGATACCAATCTCACTAGCTGTTGGCCCATTGGCGCGAACTACAACAGCCAGCTCGTCAGGTTCGATAGCGAATAGACCCACACGGAACGCGGTGGCGTGAAGAGAGCACAGGAGGAGGCAGTCTCTGGCGTCTGCGTCGTTCGACGCCGCAGATTCAAGATTCATGACCTCCAGCAGTTCAGGAATGCGACACCCACAAACCAGGCAGCGAGTATCGAAGCGAAGCATCGCTTCTGTCAACAACCGAATCTGTCGACGTAAAGAGGACCGAGGTACGACATCTAAATATCCGACTCCATTTAGTTCTAGAGACGGTTCAGTCGAGTCGATAAAACCTACGACGAAGAAGCCTCGAGAATCACTCCAAGATCGGACCGTCGCGAGTCTCACATCCCTAAATTTAGAAGCGGATTTCGCCTGATGGACCACGAACAACGGCAGGCCGAGTTCAGACGACTCTTTAGCTGCTGCGATCTCCGAATCGTCGAATCCCGGCCGATCCGTCTTCGGATAGCGATACTTCATCTCCACGTCAGACAAATCGTCGGTATAAGTGTCTCCGTAGCTGCGAAAAGCGACTGCTAAACCAGCCCCGGTTCGGCTCAGGTTCTTCGTAATTTCAGCTGCCCGGTAGATTCCTTGCTGGCCCCTTTGAATGCCCAAGCTCGCGATAAGCTCGGGCCGAACCCCTTTCGGACCGCCCGCGTCCAATAGCCTCTGCCACAAGCGCATCCTTCTCGCGAGTTCGCTGCGCACCATTAGATACCTAGCGTCGCTTGAGTTTGATAGGGGCGCATTACCCACTATTCGATCGCCTCCGGCACCAGCGCCATCCAACAAACCAGATGCACATCCTCGAGAGTAATTTCGGGAAGAGGCTTGATCTCCTCGGGTGGCTGCAGGCCCAGGTCTTCGACTACTCCGATAATCGCCTCGACCTGGTCACTGGGCACATGATGATCATTTATTGCCTTTCGGATTAGCCTCTGCGTACGGGTATCATACGGCGCTTCGATGGTGTCGAGTAGGCGGTGGAAGCGCTCATTACTCATGTCTTGCGGTCGATGCTCGCGAAGGACCGCAGCTGCATCTCGCATCGGCTTCGGTATGGCCGGCTTCAGGCTTCGAGGATCAGTAGCGACAATCCACTCTTCAAGAATGTCCTTTTGCGCAATCTTCCATGCATCGTAGGCCAGTGACTTCATTTCGGCTGGAAGCTTCCGTGCTGTATTCATTTCGGATACAGCTTGCGCCAGGCAGGCGAGAGTATCCCCTTGGATGCCGTTCGAGTCAGGTCGCTGTTCAGCCGAGAGGGGCACCCATCGGTACCTAGGGTTGGGATCGTCGGCGACGCGGGCACAGAAAACATAGCCAGGCGTTCCGACCGTAGTCTTCCCGCTTCCGCTGGTCCATGGAAGTTCCAATATCCGGCTACGGAGGTCCGGATCGCTCATGGCATTGGACAGCTCCTGCCTAAATTCCTCACCGGAGAGGGCGCCCACGTCCAACCCCTCCTCGAAAAGCGTGGGGTCCTCTCGAAGCAGTTGCTGTATCTGCTCCTGGGTGTGCGCGTACACCTGCTCGCTTCCCTTTGAGCCGGGCACGATCTCGCCTTCGACACCGATGCTCTTGGCGGCCTGAGTGATCTTTCGCTGCAGGGTGGCTTCCAGCTTGAGCAACTGGTCGAGTTCCCTGCTTGGGAAGAAGCATCGGAGGTACACACGCTTGTGCGGCGACCCGATCCGATCGATCCGGCCATGCCGCTGCACGAGTCGCATTGGGTTCCAGGGGAGATCGTAGTTAATGATGTGCCGCGCCTGTTGAAGGTTCACACCTTCGGCTAAGATGTCAGTCGCTACCAGTAGATCGTACTTGTCGGGATGGTCGGCAGGTGCATCACTACTGACGGGTGCGAATCCCAGAAGCGCGTCTTTAGTGTTGCCGGTACTTCCCGTAACTCTCGCGAGGCGGCCACGGTAAACCGCCAGTCGCGGATCCGTTTGAACAGCTTGCTCCAGTCGATCAACGATCCAAGCGACAGTGTCCGCAAAATAGGAGAAGACAATTACCTTGCGTTTGTTGCGCTCATCGATCTCGTCCGTGGCCTCTTCGTGCGCTTGCTTGGCGATCTCGGCGAGTTCGTCAACGAGGGCGTCGAGCTTCGGGTCCTGCTCGAGTGTCACTTCATCTGCTTCAGCAGCGAACACTAACAGCAAGTCGCGATCTGCCGTGACGGCTTCTCGAAGAGAGTCGACGTCATAGTCGACGGCAGAATCCACCCGGCCCTTTTCGATTTCGGCCGGGTCGAATTCATCACTGTCGGTTTTGTTCCAAGCTGCCAACGCCTCGCCGGTGAGGACCCAACCGTCTTCTAGCGCAGCAAGAAAATCGTCGTGACTCGAGGCCATCTTGCGACAAGTCATGGCGAACGCGTGGGTGCTGGACTCGAAGCGTTTGAGAAGTCCGGAACGCAGCAACCCTGCTGCCTGCAGTTCGTAGGCCTGTGCTCCGTTGCCCTTTACGTAAGCAGTCGGCACGTAACGGGCAAGAGTCAGCTGCTCACCATAGTCAAACTCGGTTGGAGAGGGCAGCGGCGAATCCTCGTCTTCTGGGTCGATTCCGATGGCATGAGCGAAGCGGGCGAAGTAATCGGGCAGCGTGCCGCTCAGTTCATAGGCCACCCTCTGCACTATGGGTTGGGGGAAGGTAATCGTCAGTTCAACGTTGCCCTTGCGGATTCGCTCATGCGGATAAAACTTCTTGACGAAGCGCCTTGTTCGACGCACCGCCACGGCATCGAGCACATCGAATAGTTTGTCGGGCGAGAGATCGTTCGGATCCTCTGCTTCCGCTTCGGCAAAGTGCCTGCGTAACGAAGGGACGCCGGCAGGCAGGAACTGCGCGTCATTACGAATGAAGTAGGAAAGGACGTTGTACAGATCCCAGAGGCTGTTGTTCACGGGAGTCGCTGTGAGCAACACCACCTCTTTACGCGGAGTCCCTTCCAAAAGCCGCCTCAAAGTAGCCGCACGGTCCGTATCGGGGTTTCGATAGGCGTGCGCCTCGTCGATTACGACCAATGCATACTCGGCAGGATCATGCCAGAGGACATACCCACCGTCTCCGCCTAATCGGGCATCGCTAATAAGCTCTTGGAAGGAGACGCACTGAACGTTCTTGAGGTCGAACTCGCGTAGGAACGTCTCCCACGGTCCATCGCGAAGCGCGGCAGGGGCGATGAGTAGCGCTCGCTGTCGCCGGTCTTGCACAGCCCGCCGCAGGAGCTCGCCCGCCAGGTACGTCTTGCCGAGGCCAACACCATCGGCGATCATCACGCCCGAGTGCTTCTGCAGATAGTCGAGAGCGCGGTATAGCCCGTCGCGTTGGAAGGCGGTCAGATGCAACCCAGTTACCGGTTCGTCGTGACGCAATTCGTCGTGATACCGCTCCCAAAGCATTCGCAGATAGATCTGGTACGGAGTATGCTCCTCAAACCGCTGCTCATAGAGGTGCGCTAGGTCGAAGACCTCGGCCTCACCCCATAGCTCGTCGAACCATTCAAGTACCTCACCGACCACGCCAGGCTGGTAGTTGCCCAGATTCAGTTCGATGTTGCTGGTGAGTCCTGCCTGAGTCAGGTTCGATGATCCTGCCAATACGCCGTCCGGTCCGGTTTCCACGATGTAGGCCTTGCCGTGTAGGAAACGCCGGGAAAGGCGCCTGACCTCCACGTTGGCAGACCGGAGCCAGGCAATGAGCCGCTCTATTAGGTGATCAGTAGTGGGATCAAACGCCGTGAGGTCACGGTCGACCTCCATTCGCTGGTGGTGTTCACGTAACGCCTGTAGGAGTCGTACTCGGTCCTCGTCCTCCGGTAGCACCTCGGGTTTGAGGCTTCTAAGACGATGCAAATCCGCAGCAACATCTGGTTCCGCCCCTAGTAGTAGACGGACACCTTGCGCCTGCTCGAGTTGGTCGGCAAGTAGGCGAAATCCGCCTGGGTTGAAGTAAGCCGTGGCGATGGCCAACGAAGGGGGAACTTTGAGGCTCCCGTGAAGATAGTCCCAGTACGTCTGCAATGCTGTTGCAACCGTCTTGCCGTGACGGTTCGTAACCACCTCCGGCTTCGGATTCACTCTGGTATCGACAGTCACTTCGGTACCTCGGCTGGATCCCAGTCAATCTTCCGATAGTGCTCTAGGACAGCCTCGGTCCAGGGTTCATGGTCCCAAGTGGGGTGAAATGTTGCGTATAGATCGCGGATCTGTTGCTCCTCCAGGCCGTATAGACGGGCGACGCAAGCGTCAAGCTCAGCTTTCATGTCGTCGGCCTCAGCTGGAGGGATAGGACCATATTCAACGCCAACCTCGTTGGCCCAGATGGAATAGCGCTCGTCAACGGCTGCAAGGCGACCAGCGAGTTCAACTATCCTCTGCCATCCCCGGTGACCCTCGTTCACAAGGGGTACGGGAAAGCTGTTGAATACAGCGAATGTGATGCCCGTCTCGGCCATTCGACGTGCATACCAATCGAGAATCCGAGTTGACATTACTCCTAGCAAGTATGCCTCGTCAGCCATATCGGCCGAAACGCGCACGAGGTAAGGCGCCTTATGCTGAACGACAATGTCAGGGGGGATCAATGCAACGATTAGCGTCCGTTGATTTGTCCTGTTCGTAACATCTCTAAATGCGATCCTCGGACTGCGAGCCGGGAGTGTCGACGAGTCATTGATTACGGCTGGATCCATACCGAAAAACGCCGACTTAGCATGCTCGGCTTGTCTTCTGCGCTTTTCGAATAGGTGCCCTGTGATCACATTCTCGTCGGCCCAGGCGTAAATTTCACCGGTTTCAGGTATCCAGATGTTGAACGAGGAACCGGAGTATACGGGCCAGGAGTCCGGCGGCCGCCCATCTGAAAACGTGTATAACTCCTTATCGCCTGTGGCATGGACTTCGGCAAGGGGACGGAACGTCCAGTCGCTGCGTGGATCGCCAATTCGCGGCTGACGGAGCAGCGCTCTGTAGATTCCTGCGTCCGTAGGTTCACTGAGCGTCGGGAAGATGAGGTCCTTGCTCCAGAGCTTGAACTCAGATGCCGAAATTATCTCCATCTGGCGCCCGAGCCCAACTTGGTACGCATCTCTGGAACGGTATGGCCCCCGCAAGCTCAAGGACCCTCCTTCACCACCCTTTAGTACAGTGACGAACCCGATCGTGTACCTCGGTTCAACGTCGTCAAAAGCCCAATACCCCTTATTCTCGACCAGCGTCACATCTTCAAACGCGCCCTCGTCAAGTATTTGCTTCCGCCATGACTTCATTCCCGGAGCTGCTAGCGTCGCCTGGCGTGGCAGCACAACCCCAAAACGACCTCCTTCTCGAAGCAGGTGCCAAAAGCGCCACGCAAATACGCGAGCTAGCTCCGTATCTCCGGAACCGAGGTCGTAGGGACCAGACTTCACTATCTTGCTGAGCTTGGTCGCCGCCTCGCGCTCGGCTTCTAGCGCATCTCCCAGATCGGGCCGTTCGCGTTCAAATCGCTCCCCTGCCTCTTCCTTCTCCTTTTGCGAAAGCCCTCGAAAGCCAGGAAAGTGCCGGCCCCAGAACTCGTGCGTTTCGACCTTGACCTTCTCCCACGGTGGGTTGCCCACGATCACGTCGAATCCCGGACGCTCCCTCAGGAAGACCTCGGGGAAAGCGATCGGGAAGTGCAGGCTGTTGAGTTCATCTACAACTCTCCGAGATGGATCTTCGGTGAGGCCAAGCAAATCCTTGGCCGAACCAATTGCCGGGGCACCCCTGCGCCCGAGCCGAACTGCCACTGTCACATCGAAGAAAGCAGTAACGGGCTCTACTGCTCTCCTAACCTCCTCGGCCGTCATACGAGCGGAAGCGACATCCTCGGGAGTGCCGTCAATTATCCGAGCTAGTTTTCTCAACGGGCCCTCAGCCTCGCGAAGAGCTTCGCGAAGCGGATCGTTAAAGAGCCCGTAATTCATGCCGCGCTTCAACTCGATAGCACTCGTCGCCTCCTCAATAGTGGCTATGCCAGTGACCGAGTCACCAATGGCCAAATTGTGGTTGAGGAAGGAGAGCGGCAGGCCCGGTACGAACGTATGGATCCACATGCTTACGCGCGCCAGCTCGACGCTGATCGGGTTCAGGTCGACGCCGTAGACGCAGCGCCTCGCAATGAGCCTACGAAGTAGCGAGGAATTCTCGATTTCGATAGCGTTGGCATTCTCACCGAGCGCCTTGATTGCGTGCTGACGGAGAGTGTCGAGTTCAACACTGACATTCGGTATTGGATGCTCGGCGAGAAAACCGCTCAACTTCGCTTCGATGCGGTCGACGACTGCGGTCAAGAAGTGGCCCGAGCCCATACTTATGTCGGCTACACGGAAATCGAAGAGCGATTCCGCTGCATCCGCCTCTCGGCCCTCGTCGAGGAGCGAGGCGATTCGTTCGAGGTGCTCTTCGAGCGTCGGCTCCAGGGCATGATCGAGCAAGTGGTCGACCGCGAACGGCTTCGTGAAGTACGAACCGCTTGACTTCCGTTGGCCCGACGCGTTGTGGAGGTAGACCTCGCCCTCGGCGACCACCACTTCGTCTTCGTCCTTTACCGGTAGGTAAGTCCCGTCTCGCCCAAGTGTGAGGTCTTGATCGGCGACACTGAGTTCGCTCTCCAGAAGTCCTTCGTAAATCGTGCCGAATTCGCGTACTGATAGGCTGCGGAAGTCGATCGGTCCTAATTCCCCGTCGGGCCCTTGATCAACGATGAGGGTGGCGAGCGCTGGCCCGAATTCGGCGTTGCTGAAATCGAGATCCTCGATCACACCTCCGACCGGATTGACGGCGGGATCAGCTGAAAAGAGTCCGCCGTTGTACGCCGGAACACCCCATCGCCCGTGTCCCTTGTCAACTGCTTGGAAGAGCGTCTTGCAAGACGTCCATAGATCTAACTGATCCTCGTCTGGATGTTGCGACTTTCGTCCCGCGAGTGGGTCATCGAAACCGAGGTCCCGCCCGCTGTTGATCCCCTCCGTGAATCTGCGAGCCATCGACTTCAGTGAGTGGTCGGTATATTCACCGTTGACGTGGAGCGGCAGGAGCTTCGAGTCTTCGGCGTAGGAGATGAACAGTAGCCGAAAGAGGATCGTAAGCGCCGTTCGGTAGTGTTGCCGCAGGTCCTGCTCCGCGGTACCACCCACCCGCTTTGCGACGGCAATGGCCAGTCGTGGTACCACCTCGTCGTACACGCGATCGCGCAATCGTTCGGAGAGGAGTGCGGAATAGTCTCGTGACGCCTGCTGAATCTCGTAGAGCGTGCCGTCCTTCGTTAGCGCCTCACTGGAGAAGAGCAGGTGCAAATAACCCGCCTTGTCTTCGGGGAGCAGTGAGAGGTCTAGCTCGACGAATGTCTCCGCTCTACCCCGTTGGCCAGCTGCGCCGCTGGTCGCTGTCGAATACAGACGTATCGTCCCGCCTCTAACACTCACGACCCATGGCAGGTTCTCGCGGTCGGCTTGCGCTAATGCATAGGTGACTGGGGTCTGCAGGTCGTAGCGAAACGACGGCTGATCGGGCTGCTCGTTCTCCTGGAGCAGGACAGCGACTGCCCTTGCATTGCCTGATGTCGTGCGGAGGACGTGATGCTGACCGACTTGTTGAAGTTGGTATCCAAGAGATCGGACGAGGTCGTGATGACGGCACTTGAGATTTGCTTTTCCGTGTGCTGAGGCACTAGCCCAGTCAATTCGCTGAGGTACGCCAGTGATCAGCTCATGCGTAGCCAAAAGGCCATGATTTCTGAGGCCGGGTACTTCTTCGCGGCTCTGCTCCAGAGCCGCCGACAACATGCGGACCGCGAGGTGCCGGTTGCCTTCTTGAAGTGCAGCGCTAGCGATGCGCTCGGCCTGTCCCAGCTCCAACTCGACGACAGGCGGGGAATCGCCGATAGGCCCACAAAGCACTGCGCGATCCCCGGTAGGGCTGTTGAAAGCCACGACGAGCAAGAGGGGCGACGCAGCTCGTCCTTGTCGCGACTTCCACACCTCTCGGGCTTCGGTTGCAGTGAGCTTTCGAGATGCTGACGCGAGCGCCACTTCGAGTGCATCTCGGCCCTGCCCCGACCAGAAGTAGTGCGGTAGCAAGCCGTCGACGGAGGCGGTTACCTCCCGCCACCGACCTTTGGTTGCACTGACACCGTCTAGGAAGTTGCGATATTCGGCTGCGCTGCCCTCGTATGCATACTGATCAGACACAACTCGCTCTCCCTGCTTTAGTTAACGGATGATATCAGTGAATGCGACGGCAACCCGAACACTCAAGAGGCTTGACCGCACCTTCCCGCATCGAGTCGGCGCGTGCCATGCCACTTTTCAGCCTGCGGACTCGTCGCGTTGCTCGTCTGCTAGTCTGCGGCCTCGCCACGCGTTTCCGGGGCCAGCCGCTTCTGAATCTGTTCGCCTAGCCCCCGCCCGTCTTGGCCAAGTCGTCCCAGGATTTCTTTGACGTCTTCGGCCGTCACGCGATACTTTCTCGCCTTGACTTCCCCTACGAGCGTCGACCCCAAGTTTTTCATCTGGTCGCGAATCGCGGCATCTTTGACGAGTGCCAGCGAACGCTTGAGCACTTGCTTCTGTTCCGCACGGCTGGGAGCTGCCCCCTGCTCGAAGTACCTTGCCGCTGCCCAACCAAGGGCGATGGTGAATGCCGGAACTGTGATCGCTCCAAGGCCCCATGCACCAGGAATGAGCTTATAAAGCAATACAGTTCCGTGCTGGGCGAGGAATCCCATGCCCAATGGGCCCACTAATTTGAATGCAAGATCCTTGCCGAATTCGTGGCCGTAGATTTTGCCTATGTGCATGACTAGACCGATCTGCAGCGGCGTCAAAATGACATTGTCGGCGAAGGGAATCGGCTGCATACTGATGATGCCTCCGGCACCGCCGACGATTGCGCTCCACTTCAAGGCTTCCGACATCTGCTGCCGCTGGCTTGCGCGCACTGCTTCGGTTTCCTTGTCATCCTGGTACCGCTGTTCCTCTATACGGGCCCGGGCTTCCTCGTGGATCCTGGCACCTGCCGTGTTCTTCGTAGCTTCCTCGGCCGCATGGAATGCGTCTCTTGCGGTCCTTTCCACATCATCAATTCGTTCAGTCAGTTTCGAGAGCTCATCACGGATCGGGTCAAGGGCAGATTCGACATAGTCGTCGACAACGGTTCTGCTCCACGTCTCTAGATGTTGCTGCTCCACGCGGAGCTTTGCCATCTCGACTTCTAACGCTTCGCGAACGTTCGATGGCGTATTGGGTCTGTCGATGAGTTCGAGCAAGAGTTCTTCCTGACCCGCCAGGTGACTAGTCAGCTCTGCCAGCTTTACTTCTAGATCTGCTGTAGCGCCCTGGATCTCCTCCCGGAGCTCGGTTCGAAAGCGCTTCAGCTCTGGCTCGAGAAGGCGGTGGATGTCGCCGTCCGTCAGTCCTTCGTGCGCAACGAATATTCGAACCGGTGCGAATCCAGGCCTACCAGGATTTTCGATCTCTGGAACGGCCTTCCAACCTTGATGTCCCTGAAGGTCGAGCTCGACTTTGAAGGGGCCGACAGGAAGCCCTGCGACCTCGAACCGGCCATCCTGACTAGTGTTCCTTTCAGCCCTTGCCGCGTCCCTATCAGCGGTGAATACCTTGACTGGAACTCCCGCCAGAGGCTGGCCTCCATCGAGAGTGAAAACCGCGCCTTGGACCACCATGGTGTCAAGTGGTTGGGCGCCCAGCAGGCTCCTGAGGTGGTCCACTTCAGCTCTGGTCGGCGCTCGGCCATACCTTAGGGCAGTCTCTCGCTGCTCACGTACCTTCAAGTGCGACTCTAGTCGCTCAACCCCGTTGACTAGGGCGTGTTCACGCTAGCGGAGCATGTCGGCTATTAGGGTGATGGTGATGA